>NZ_MSYM01000016.1 GCF_001938565.1 Rhodoferax antarcticus ANT.BR | reverse complement strand
CCGAAGCTTGCGCCATCTCAACTCAGATGGAAAAACGGACATGCAAGCACGATCAACCTCATTTGCGCAACACGTTGCAACGGCCTGGCGCGAAGGAGTCACCATGGCCGCATATGCCAAAACGCATGGCCTCGCAGCTTCAACCCTGTACCGCTGGCAACAAAAGCTGCGCCAGACCAAAGCCACTGCAATTGACGCAATTGCCCTGACCCCCTCACCCGCCAAACCCGAAGCCCTCGAACCCACTGAGCCCGAACCGGCGCAAGGCAAATTCATCGCCCTACGCATCCAAAGCGCCCAACCCCGGTGCAGTGCTCAAACAGCTGTTGCGCCGCAGAAGCACCGGTGCGCGACACCGACTATGGCGCCGGTTATGCCAACACCAACACCAACACCAACACCAACACCAACACCAGCGACAGCGACAGCGACAGCGAGCCCAACGCGCGTCGCTGCAGTCGACAACCTGATACCGCCCAACTGCACCCTGCTACTGGCCGGTGGCATACGACTGGAGTTACCAACGCGCCCAGACCCCCACTGGCTGGCAGCCCTGAGCCACTACGCACAGGCAGCGCACTGATGCACCCGGGCTGCAACATCGATCAGGTCTACCTGTGCCGTGAACCCATTGACTTCAGAAAAGCCATCAACGGCTTAAGCGCACTCGTTGAGCAGGAACTGGGCTTATCCCCCTTTGCCAGCGCGCTGTACGTCTTCACCAACAGACGCCACACCCAGCTCAAAGCCCTGTACTGGCACCGCAACGGATTTTGTTTGTGGCAAAAGCGTCTGGAGGCCGATCAATTCGCCTGGCCGGTGGATGCAAAAGCGCCCACTGCGAGCTGCAGTTTGCATGAGTTTGGCTGGCTCTTGGAAGGCTTTGATTTGTCGAAAAATACACCTCATAAAACACTCAATTTTGCGCGTGTTTCATAGGGGAAACGGCTAAAATACAGCATGTCTTTTAGCTCTCTTGAAGCCACCTTTTTGCCACTGGAAATTGTCTTCCCGAAGCCGCAAAAAGTGTCGGGTTTACCGACCACTTCAGACCAGCTTGAAGCCCTGCTGTCAGCCACTCAGGCGGCCTGTGAGAAAGCCGCACAAGAGACCTATCAAACCAGCCTGGCGGCCATGCGCCTGCAAGCTCATGAATACATCATCCGCATGCTTGAGCAAGCCACCTTGGCCAGGCACCGCCTGTTTGGTGCCAGCTCCGAGCAACTCAGCGCCCAGAGCCGCTTGTTCGATGAGGCTGAAGTTCTGGCGCAACTCAATCCTGGGGCCCAAGACCAGGCCATCATCCCGCCAGCAACGTCAATAAGCCCTGAAGATGGCGTTGCTACTCAACCAGCCCGACCCGTGGCTCGCGGCAAACGTCGCCCATTGCCCGCAGAGTTGCCCCGTGTGGATGTGATTCATGATGTCCCGCAAGCTGATCGCATCTGCCCTTGTGGCACCGAGATGGTGGAGACAAGGCCAAGAGGTCAGCGAGCAAATCGACATCGTGCCGATGCAAGTGCGTGTGATCCGCAACATCCGCAAGCGCTACGGCTGCCCGGCCAGTGTGCATGCGCCTGTCACGGCAGCACTACCGCCCCAGCCACTGCCCAAGAGCAACGCCAGCGCCGACTTTTTGGCCATGCTGTTGGCCGCCCGAGTTCGTTGATGGTTTGCCACTGGCGCGCTTCGAGCATGTTTTAAGTCGCCACGATGTGGTGGTGCCGCGCCAAACCCTGGCGCGCTGGGTCATTGGCTGCGCAGGCTTACTGCAGCCGCTGCACAACCTGACGCGTGACATCTTGTTGGACTGCAGCTTGCTGCACATGGATGAGACGGTGGTTCAGGTGCTTAAAGAAAAGGACAAGGCCCCCACGTCCAACAGTTACATGTGGGTGCAAACCGGGGGTCCGCCAGACAAGCCGGTGGCGCTTTATGACTACGACCGCAGTCGCAGTGCGGCGGTGCCGATTCGCCTGCTTGAAGGCTACAAGGGTTATTTGATGACCGATGGCTATGACGGCTACAACGCGCTGGAGCGTGGCGGTGACATCATTCGCCTGGCATGCTGGGCGCATGTGCCAGTGCGGTGATCTATTCACTGGTGCAGACGGCCAAAGCCAATGGACTGGAGCCCTATGCTTGGCTGCGCCGGGTGCTGCGCGACTTGCCAGCGGCCAATACGGTTGAAGCAGTGGAGGCGTTGCTGCCTTGGAATGTGCGCAGAGCAGATTTGGCGGCCAGAACGATTCCTTGAGCTACTGGGGTTGATGGAGCGCTTACACACGTCCTGCACCATGCGGGTATTGAAATGTACGGCAATTTGCCGTATGATTACATCAGGAGGACACCACCATGCCCATAGCCATCTCTACCGCCCGCCTTGAAGCCCGGATCAGCACTGATCTGCACTCGATGCTCAAGCGCGCCGCTGAACTTCAGGGGCGCACCATGACCGATTTCGTTGTGGCCGCCGTCCGGGACGCCGCGCAACATGCCATCGAGCAGGCCGAAGTCATCCGCCTGTCTCTGGCCGACCAGAAGTGCTTTGCACAGGCGCTACTGTCGCCGCCGCAACCGTCACCGGCTTTACAACGTGCTTTCGCTCGTCGCAGCAAGCTCTTGCGCGCTGAATGAACAGTGCGCCGTTGCGGCTCGCGCGGCTCGACACCACGCATGACCGGGCCGCGTTCGACAGCGGTTCGGAGCCACTGAACCGCTACCTGCGGGAGCAGGTCAGTCAGGACATTCGCCGCCGCGTGGCGGCTTGCTTTGTAGCCTTGGCGGACGGCAATCGCATTGCGGGCTACTACACCTTGGCATCGGCCAGCCTGCTGCTGGCCGGGCTTCCGGCCAGCACTGGCAAGAAGCTGCCACGCTATCCGACTGTGCCAGCGGTTCGCATGGGCCGCTTGGCCGTCGATCAAGAATTCAATAGGCAAGGTCTAGGCGGCGCGCTGTTGGCCGATGCACTTGACCGTGCCGCCCGCTCCGAAATTGCCGCCTACACGCTGATGGTGGATGCCAAGGACGAAGCCGCAGCGGCTTTCTACCGGCATCACAGCTTCATCGCTCTGCCCGATTCGCCGCATACCCTGTTCTTGCCATTGGCAACCGTCCAGCTTTCTCGAAACTCGCCGTTCCCGGTAGCCTAAACCGAGAACGGTTTTCGAGAATACCCTGGCCACGCTGGGGCTAGACCGAACCGCCTTCTCAGAAAGACTTCTCGCAGACCATCGTTTGCGAGAGACGCACGCCAGCCCTTAGCGTGCTTTAAATTCCGTTTTCCGAGACGCCCCCTCTCTGCCTTGCTGCCGGTTCTGAAGTTCTGGCCATCCGACGATGACGTGGTGCCGTCACCCCAGTTTCCGGCGAAAGGTTGCCGAAACTGCGCATTCACCAGCTCGGCCAGCGCCGTCGAATAGGTTTCGTCGCGGACATACCAAGCTTGCAACCAGGACAGCTTGGCATACGTTGTGCCCGGGCAGGACTTGGCCATTTTGGTCAAGTCAAGGTTGATCGCATCGGCCAGGATGATCGTCATCAGCAAGGTTTTGTCCTTGGCGGTGTCGCCAGTCTTCAGGTGCGTGAAGTGGCGGGTGAAGCCCGTCCACTCATCGACCTCCATCAGCAGCTCGGTCATCTTGAGGTGTGGCAGGATCATGGCCGTCTGGTCGATCAGGGCTTGCGCAGCATCGGGCACCGCCGCGTCCAACGATGTAATTTTCAGGCCCGACGCTGTGGTGATGATGGCGTCCGGCAGATCATTGGCCGGCGCCATGCGATTGACTGTGGTGAGCTGCTCCTCCAGCAATTCCAGACGTTCACGCAGGTACTGATCGCAGTCAGTGGCCACGGCCAGCGGCAATTCGCTGGCCAGCTTCAGAGTGACAAACTTCTCGACCGGCACCAGGTATTCGTCGAAGTCTTTGAACTGGCGCGAGCCTTGCACCCATACGTCGCCCGAGCGCAGCGCGTTCTTCAGTTCCGACAGCGCGCATAACTCGTAGTAACGCCGGTCGACGGATGATGCATCGGTCCAAACGCGGCGGCAAGAATGGTTCATCCAAGGCACACCGCAGGCCGTATTGGCAGTGCATGCGGCCCAGCATCTGGGTGATGCTGGCGCAGGCCGCCTGCGCCGTGCGCATTGCGTCGGTGCCGGGTGAGGTCCGGGTGCAAAAGGCAGTAGTATGGTGTCTGAATTCCCTTTGAACGGAACCCCGAAATCGACGATGCCATGGATGCCGTGAACCTGCCCCAACTGATAGCGCTCAGTGACTACACCGCGCCGACGATGCCGACCGAGCAGGCCTTCCGCGCAATTTGGGCCCGGCTAAAGCGACGAATGTCCGGCCCCGAAGACCCGCTTCTGCAGCATTCGGGCCTCGACCAGGCGTCGCTGGCGATGATTGATGACCTCGCCAACCCGCCAGATAGCGGCCCACTGCTGCAGGCGTTCGAAGAACAGTTCGGCGAGTGGTCGCGTGACGCTGATGCACTTCCCCGGCTTCGCACCATCGTCATCCCGCCGTGCGACACCACCGGAACACTCGCGATCTGGGCACAAACGCATGGTCACGCGTTGCTGCCAGAGCCGAGCCGCATCGACCTGACCAGTCTGGCAGGCACAGGCAAGCTACCCGACCTGACCGGTGACGGATTGCTGGTGATCCCACGGCTGGAGCAGTGGTTCCTGCGTGAGCGCAACGGTCTGCACACGGTGCGCTCGCTGCTATCGGAACTGGCGCGCACAGAGCGCCGCTGTCTCGTCGGTTGCGACAGCTGGGCCTGGCGCTTCATCGTCAAGGGTGCGAGCGCCGACCTCGCCTTGCCGCGTCCGCAGACTTTCGAGCCCTTCGATGCGCGGCGGCTGCGCGACTGGTTCGCCACGCTGGCACGCGACAGCGGCGGTGTCACTGCGACGTTCAGGCTGACGGAAAACGGTGAAGACGTGCTCGCTTGCGACGACGACGGCGAGCCGCGCAACGCCCACCTGCGCCAGCTCGCCGCGCGTAGCGGCGGCATACCGTGGGTTGCGTGGCACCTATGGCGTGCCAGCCTGAAGGTTAGCGTCGGCGAGGAGCCGCTGTCGGATCGCGCCGCAGGGGCAACTGCTGGCGACGCGCGCACGGTCTGGGTCGTCGGCATTGATGATGTCGAGCTGCCGCCGTCGAACGAGGACCGGTCGCTGCTGGTGCTGCAAGCGCTGCTGATCCACGGTGGACTAACGTCAGATGAGATCGACGCGGTGCTGCCCACAACTGGCGAACCCGACATGCTCGCGGCGCTGGTCACCACAGGCCATTTGCAACGCGAACAAGGTAGCGGCTGGCACCATGTCAGCCCAACGGCTTATCCGCCCATCCGCAAGGCGCTGAAGGCCGCGGGTTTCCCAAGCGGAGCAATCTGAGATGGCAGCAGCAGAACTAGGCCAGCAAAAAGCCGCCAAGCTGATCAACGACCTGCAAGACATCAGCTTCACGAAGATCGGGTTAATCCTGCTGGTGACTTGGCTCGTCATCCTGCTGGCGCGCAGGCTGCTGCCTTACTTGGCCGAGCGGGGTCCGAGCCAGTTGCGGCTGTATCTGCTTGGCGCGGTGCCCACCATCCGGCTGGTGCTGCTGGTCATCGCGACAACCTGGGTGATTCCGATCGTCTTCAACATCACGTTGCAAAACTTCCTCGTGATCGCCGGCGCCCTCGGTGTGGCGATTGGCTTCGCGTTCAAGGACTATGTCAGCAGCCTCATCGCCGGCTTCGTCGCGATCTTCGAGCGCCCCTACCGCCCAGGCGACTGGGTCCGCATCGGTGACGATTACGGCGAGGTGCGCACGGTTGGTATGCGGGCGATCGAGATCTGCACGCCCGCCGACGACATCGTCCACGTGCCGCACGAAAAGATCTGGCAAAACAACATCGCCAACTCCAACGACGGCACGCGCACGCTAATGTGCGTCGCGTCGTTCTACCTGCGGCCCAACCACGATGCGGGCCGCGTGCGCGTGGCGCTACGCGACGTCGCACTGAGCAGCGCCTACCTCGAATACGACAAGCCGGTGGTCGTGATGCTGGCCGATACGCCGCTGGGCACGCATTACAAGCTCAAGGCCTACCCCTTCGACATGCGCGACCAGTTCCACTTCATCAGTGATCTGACCATCCGCGGCAAGCTGGCGATCGCTGACTCGGGTGCCGCCGAAGTGCAGGCAATGCCCGGAGTCGTCGAACCCCGAGCGGCTTGAGGTAATTAAGGAATGCTCGGACGGGTCTAGTGAAAGTTATCGCGCGCCAGCAACCACTGTGCGCGCTTCAGTCTTTGAAAAACCGGGGGTTGCGCTCAACGAATCGGTCGATCCAGGCCTCGATGAACGAGGGGCTATTGCGCACCATGCGCCACCACCCAAAACCACTGATGACGGCGGCGCCCAGAGCATCAACGATCAAGTCCCACATCGTGTCGGTTAGCCCGCAGGGGTCGCCGAGCATGGGCTTTTGCATCTGCGTGCCCAACAGCTGATCGACGCTGAACTCGAAGATCTCCCAAGCGGTGCCGACTGTGACCGCGAATGCAAACGCAAAAAGCGCAACGAATCCGGCGCGCATGTGAAGGTCAATGCGCCTGCTTTCATTCAGCACATAAACCAGCAAGAATCCGACGATGCCCAGCAGCAGGCCTGACACGCTGTGCAGCGCAATGTCCCACCACCAGTAACGCAGGTAGTAGCTGTGAAACTCACCCAGGAAAAGCGCTGCGAAGACGAACAGAATCGTCAGCAGCTCGAATTCGGCAGGGATGCGAATGGGTAGTCGATCGCCCAGCAAGGTCGGCGCACCGGTGACGGCCATGATGACAAGCAACCAGACCGCGCTCATCCACGACGACTGCCAGAGCAGCGCCAGCAACTCGACCGCCATGATGCCCTGAAGCAGCAGCAGCACGCCCATATGGAGGCGTTTGTGGGCCCGACGTGGCGTCGATGCCGAGGATGGTGGTGTTGAGGGGGTCACGCGGGGACGCCGGAATCAACCGTAACCGCGCACGCAAGGCAGTGCCTACTGACTATTTCCCATCGGGACCTGCGTCGCGCCGCGTCGATCCCAGCAGCACAACCGTTGACTTCGGTCACTGCCAATTGCAATCGTTTCAAAAGATGCTTGTCGACGGAGGCTTGGTTTTTGTTATCCACCATCCTCCTCGCGGCGCCAGGAAGGAAAACGAACGAACGGTACATTTCCCGCAAACTGAATTTGCGCTCGTACTCGACTCGGGCGCGCATCGCCTCAGGTATATCTACGTTCGTTTTCATTGTTCACTTCTGATCGTTTTAGAAATCGGAAAAGGCAGCTATTCACTTGCATTGTGCAGTTGGGTGCTGCCTAGGCAGCCAAATAGCAAATCAGCGCGCTATTCGCACACAGGTCTGACGAGGATGATCACCAAGCTTGACGACTGCGTTGATAGAGAAAAAGCCTCGTAACCCAGGTGGAATAAGCGCAGATAGCTACTGAATTTGCAGCATTCTCACAATATTTTCGATATCACTGCTTCGCCGGTGCAACTGCCATACGCCAACGTCGGCGCTACGCTGATACGTTCGCACAGCGTGGGATGCGGGTTAAGGCCCCTGCGTACCTTGATGTCTTGGGCTGTGGCCTGGTCTTCGCACTGCCCCACGCTGCCCCGTCGACACGTCGCGGCAACGTTTGAACGCAGGTGTCAAGGCAGAAAGGTCAGCCCCAGCCCGATGACGACCCCCGAAACGATCAGCACGATCAGGCAAAAGCCCATGATGTCTTTGGCGCGCAGGCCGGCAATGGCCAGCGCCGGCAGTGCCCAGAACGGCTGGATCATGTTCGTCCAGGCATCGCCCCAGGCCACGGCCATCGAGATGCGGGCCAGATCGACGTTCAGCGCGGTGGCCGCCGGGATCATCACCGGCGCCTGCACTGCCCGCTGGCCGGCGCCAAAGGGCACGATGATGAGGCCAAGTATCGCGCCGAAAATTGGGCTGCACAAAGCACGCAGCGCTGTGGCCAAGGGCGGCATGCACCGCCTTTCAGGCCCGATACTTGAGAGTGAAAAGGCCAGGCAACCCTAGAAAATATTACGCTAACCGCTATTTTATATATAGCAACTTAATCGTCTTGCCCGGTCTTACTTGCGCACCGGCGGCACATCGGTACAACTGCCATGCGCCACCTCCGCCGCCATGCCGATGGATTCCCCAAGCGTCGGATGCGGGTGAATGGTCTTGCCGATGTCCAGCGCATCCGCGCCCATCTCAATGGCCAGCGCCACCTCGCCAATCATGTCACCCGCATGCGTACCGACCATGGCGCCGCCGAGGATCTTGCCGTGGCCCCGGCCAGCATGGCCGTCCGAGCCCGCGTGCGGGCTGTCGTCAAACAGTAACTTGGTCACACCTTCGTCGCGGCCATTGGCGATGGCGCGACCAGACGCTGCCCATGGGAACAGCCCTTTTTTGACCTTGATGCCTTGGGCCTTGGCCTGGTCTTCGGTGAGGCCCACCCAGGCCACTTCGGGGTCGGTGTAGGCGACGCTGGGAATCACCCTTGCGTTGAAGGCGGCAGCGGCCAATTCCTTGTTGCCTTGCAGTTCACCGGCAATCACCTCGGCTGCCACATGCGCCTCGTGCACCGCTTTGTGCGCCAGCATGGGCTGGCCGACGATGTCGCCGATGGCAAAGATGTGCGGCACAGTGGTGCGCATCTGGATGTCGACGTTGATGAAACCGCGGTCTGTGACGGCCACACCGGCTTTGTCGGCAGCGATCTTTTTGCCGTTGGGCGAGCGGCCTACCGCTTGTAGTACCAGATCGTAGGTTTGCGGTTCGGGGCAGGTGCCGCCCTCCTCTGCTGCTGCAAACGTGACCTTGATGCCTTCCGGCGTTGCCTCGGCGCCCACGGTTTTTGTCTTCAACATGATGTTGTCAAAGCGTTTGGCATTCATCTTTTGCCAAATATTGACCAGGTCACGGTCGGCGCCTTGCATCAAGCCGTCGAGCATTTCGACCACGTCCAGCCTTGCGCCGAGCGTGCTGTAAACCGTGCCCATTTCCAGACCGATGATGCCGCCGCCCAGAATGAGCATGCGCTTTGGGACTTCTTTCAGGGCCAATGCACCTGTCGAATCAACCACGCGTGGGTCTTCGGGCATAAAGGGTAAGCGCACCGCCTGGCTGCCCGCGGCAATGATGGCGTTTTTGAAGGCGACGACTTTCTTGTTGCCGGTTTTTTCTTGGGCGGTGCCGGTGGTTTCTTCTACCTCGACATGGTTCGGGCCGACAAACGCGCCGTAACCACGCACGACGATGACTTTGCGCATCTTGGCCATGGCCGCCAGCCCGCCGGTGAGTTTGCCGATGACTTTTTCTTTGTGCCCGCGCAACTTGTCGATATTGACCACCGGCGCACCATAGTCCACGCCCAAGTCGGCCATGTGGCTCACCTCGTCCATGACGGCGGCCACGTGCAAGAGCGCTTTGGAGGGGATGCAACCCACGTTCAGGCAGACGCCGCCCAAGGTGGCGTAGCGCTCGACGATGACAACTTTCAGACCCAGGTCTGCTGCGCGAAACGCCGCCGAGTAGCCGCCCGGGCCAGCGCCGAGCACCAGCAAATCACAGTCCATATCTGCTGTGGCGTCAAAGCTGGCAGCTGCGGGTGCCACCACTGGCACCGCCGCAGGCATGACCTTTGCTTCTATTTTAGTAGCTGATAGCGCTTGATCTGTAAGGGCTAGAAGCTGATTTGGCATCAAACTGTCTGCTGGCATAGGCGCAGCCGCCGCAGCCGCCGCAGCGCCCTGCCCGGCTGCGTCCAGCGTCAGCAGCAGCGAGCCCTTGGACACCGTGTCGCCGAACTTGACCTTGAGTTCTTGCACCACCCCGGCGTGGCTGCTGGGGATTTCCATCGAGGCTTTGTCGCTTTCGACGGTGATCAGGCTCTGGTCAGCGGCAATGCTGTCGCCGGGCTTGACCAGCAGTTCGATCACGGTGACTTCAGCAAAATCGCCGATATCGGGGACGTAAATGTCGATCAGTGCCATGTGTGTTCTTTCTGTGACTTAGAGTAACTGTGGGTCAGGGCTGTGCTTTGGTTTTAACCCGCAGCGCGCGTTGCGTGCCTGACTCCGCGAATGTCCCCTGGCTTAGGCTGTGCCTAAGCCTCCTCCTTGATTTGGCAAAACCCCAAGTCCACGCTGCGTCAGATACGCAACACACGCTGCTAATCGCTGTCATGGGCGTGCATCGATCACGGTGGGGACTCTGGTGTGGAGGTTAGAGCAACACCCTTCGGAAATCACCCAGGATATGGCCCAGATAGACGTTGAAGCGTGCGCCAGCGGCGCCGTCAATCACGCGGTGGTCCCAGGTCAAGCTCAAGGGCAGCATCAGGCGCGGCTGGAAAGTCTTGCCGTCCCACACTGGCTCAATGGTGGAGCGGCAGACGCCCAAAATCGCCACTTCGGGCGCGTTGATGATGGGTGTGAAATAGCGCCCGCCAATGCCGCCCAGGCTGCTGATGGTGAAGCAGGCGCCAGACATCTCAGCCGGGCTGAGCTTGCCGTCCCGCGCCTTTTTGGCCAGTTCGCTCATCTCGGCGCTGATCTGGAAGATGCCTTTTTTGTCGGCGTCTTTGATCACCGGCACCATCAGGCCGTTGGGCGTGTCGGCAGCGAAACCGATGTGGAAGTACTGCTTGTAGATCAGCGCCGAATTGTCACTTTCAGCGTCCAGGCTGCTGTTGAAGTCGGGGAATTTCTTCAGCGCGGCTACGCAGGCCTTGACCAGAAACGCCAGCATGGTGACCTTAACGCTCGCCTGGTCCCCATTTTTGCCCGCCTTCTCGGTTACCAGGTTGGTCGCAACGCGAAAGGCTTCCAGATCGGTGATGTCGGCATCGTCGTGGTTGGTGACCGCTGGAATCATGACGGCGTTGCGCAGCAAGTTGGCTCCGGTGATTTTCTTGATGCGGCTCATCTCCTTGCGCTTTACGGGTCCGAACTTGGCAAAATCCACCACCGGCCACGCGATCAGGCCCAGGCCAGCGCCGTCGCTGGCACCCACTTGTGACTTGGCACCGCCCCCCGCCTGCGCCACCTTGGCCGCCTCGCTGGTCGCGATGGCGCTGGTTTGCACGGTGGCGCTCATCACCGAACGGGTGAAGGCTTGCACGTCAGCATCGATGATGCGGCCTTTCAGCCCAGTGCCTTTGACCTCACTCAGCGGCACGCCCAGTTCGCGGGCGAACTTGCGCACCGACGGCGACGCGTGCGGCAGGCCCAGCGGTGCGGTGGTCGGGTTATGAGCGGGAACAGTTAACGCGGCGGCGGGTTCCGCTGCTGCTACTGGCGCAGCAGTCTGGGCTGATACCGAGGTGACTGTCTGATCTGCTGCATTACTTATAGCTGCTCGCGCAACGTTTGAAAGGGCTGGAGCGTGATTTGACGTAGCACTATCTGAGGCAGTGTTTGCCGCAGCCGCAATGTGGGGCGCTGCCACCGCGTCCGCAGCCGCTACTGCATCGGCTGATGCCGTGGCCGGCGCTGGCGCAACCGCTTGTGCCACACCTTGCAAGACCAGCAGCAGGTCGCCGACATTGACCACATCACCGAGCTTGACCTTGAGGTCCTGCACCACACCGGCCGCATCCGAGGGGATTTCCATCGAGGCTTTGTCAGACTCCACGGTGATCAGGCTTTGCTCCAGTTTGATGCTGTCGCCGACCTTGACCATGACCTCTATCACCGTCACGTCTTTGAAGTCGCCAATGTCGGGCACGCGGACCTCAACGGGATCCGCCGCTGGCGCTACTGAATCAGAAGCTTCAGGGGCATATTCCACGAGGGCTTGAGCCTGATTTATTGCATCAACTTGAGGGTTTGCCGCCTCGGGAGCCGTAGACGGCGCAACGACCTCACCTTCAGCCGCAGCCTCCAGCATCAGCACCAGCGACCCCTGCTTCACTTTGTCGCCCAACGCGACTTTCAACTCATCGACTACACCGGCGTGGCTGGAGGGTATTTCCATTGAGGCTTTGTCAGACTCGACAGTCAGCAGGGACTGGTCGACGCGCACCGTGTCGCCCGGCTTGACCAGCAGCTCGATCACCGTCACCTCGTCGAAGTCGCCGATGTCGGGCACTTTAATTTCAATCATTGCCATGTTGTTCTCTTTAATCAGTTGGGGTCAGAGCACATTTGATTCGCAAAGTGGTCTGACCCACAAAGCTTTTACTAGGCGTACAGGGGGTTGACCTTGTCAACATCGATGCCGTACTTGGCAATGGCCTGTGCCACTTTGGCCACTGGCAGGGTGCCGTCTTCACTGAGCGCCTTGAGCGCCGCTACAACGATGTAGTAGCGGCTGATCTCGAAGTGTTCGCGCAGCTTGCTGCGGAAATCGCTGCGGCCAAAACCGTCGGTGCCCAGCACCTTGTAACTCCGGCCAGCTGGGATGTAGGCGCGAATCTGCTCGGCAAAAGCCTTCATGTAGTCGGTGGAGGCGACCACCGGGCCGCTGTGGACGCTAAGTTGCTGTGTCACAAACGGCACCACTGGGGCATCGGTGGGGTGCAGCAGGTTCAGGCGTTCGGCAGCCATGCCATCGCGCGCCAGCTCGTTGAAGCTGGGGCAACTCCACACATCCGCCGTCACACCCCATTCGTTCGCCAGCAGCTTTTGCGCCTCAAAACTCTCACGCAGGATGCTGCCCGAGCCCAGCAGTTGCACACGCGGGGTGTCAACACCTTGCGCGCCGGGCTTACACAAGTACATACCCTTGATGATCTGGTCTTCGGTGCCCGGCGTCAGGCCCGGCATGGCGTAGTTTGCGTTGAGCAGGGTCAGGTAGTAGTAGACGTTGTCCTGCTTCTCCACCATGCGCTTTAAGCCGTGGTGCAAGATGATGCCCACTTCGTGCGCAAAGGTCGGATCGTATGAAATGCAGTTGGGAATGGTGCTCGCCAAGATGTGGCTGTGGCCGTCTTCGTGCTGCAAGCCTTCACCGTTGAGCGTGGTGCGCCCACTGGTGCCACCGAGCAGGAAGCCGCGCGCCTGCATGTCGCCAGCGGCCCAGGCCAGGTCGCCCACGCGCTGAAAGCCAAACATCGAGTAGTACACGTAAAACGGCACCATGATGCGGTTGCTGGTGCTGTAGCTGGTGGCCGCTGCCATCCAACTGGCCATGCCGCCAGCCTCGCAAATACCTTCCTGCAGGACCTGTCCTTTAACGTCTTCCTTGTAATACATCACCTGGTCTTTATCGACCGGGATGTATTGCTGGCCAGCCGGGTTGTAAATGCCGATCTGGCGGAACAGCCCCTCCATACCAAAGGTGCGGGCTTCGTCCACCACGATCGGCACCACACGCGGCCCCAGTGCCTGGTCACGCAACAACTGGGTGAGGAAGCGCACAAAGGCTTGTGTGGTTGAAATTTCACGACCCTCGGCGGTGGGTTCCATTACCGCCTTGAAGGTCTCGATGGACGGTACGGTGAACGACTCATCGGCGTGCGTGCGGCGGTGCGGCAGGTAACCACCGAGCGCTTGACGGCGGGCGTGCAGGTACTGCATCTCCGGCGTGTCATCGGCGGGTTTGTAAAACGGCAGCTCGGCCAGTTGGCTGTCAGGAATCGGGATGTTGAAACGATCACGGAAGATTCTGATGTCGTCGTCAGTCAGCTTCTTGGTCTGGTGCACGTTGTTTTTGCCCTCGCCACTTTTGCCCATACCAAAACCTTTCACCGTCTTGATCAGCAACACGGTGGGTTGGCCCTTGTGGTTCACTGCCGCATGGTAAGCGGCATACACTTTTTTCGGGTCGTGACCACCGCGGCGCAGGTTCCAGATTTCATCGTCGCTCATCTTCTCCACCATGGCGGCGGTGCGCGGGTCCCGGCCAAAGAAGTTCTTGCGCACAAACGCGCCATCGTTGGCCTTGAAAGCTTGGTAGTCACCGTCGAGCGTGTCCATCATCACCTTGCGCAAGGCGCCATCCTTGTCGCGTGCCAGCAGCGCATCCCAATTACTACCCCAGATGACCTTGATCACGTGCCAGCCCGCGCCGCGGAATTCCCCTTCAAGTTCCTGAATGATCTTGCCGTTGCCACGCACCGGGCCGTCTAGGCGCTGCAGGTTGCAGTTGATAACGAATATCAGGTTGTCGAGCTTTTCACGCGACGCTAAACCGATGGCGCCCATGCTTTCGATCTCGTCCATTTCGCCGTCGCCGCAGAAGACCCAGACCTTGCGGTTTTCAGTATTGGCAATGCCGCGCGCGTGCAGGTATTTGAGAAACCGCGCCTGGTAGATCGCCATCAGTGGCCCTAAGCCCATGCTCACCGTGGGAAACTGCCAGAAGTTGGGCATCAGCTTGGGATGCGGGTAACTCGACAAGCCTTTGCCACCGGTTTCCTGGCGGAAGTGCAGCAACTGCTCTTCGGTCAGGCGACCTTCAAGAAAAGCGCGGGCATACACGCCAGGCGACACGTGGCCTTGTATATAGATGCAGTCGCCGCCATGGTTTTCACTCTCAGCGTGCCAAAAGTGGTTAAACCCGGCGCCAAACAGGTGCGCCAGCGAGGCAAACGAGCCAATATGCCCGCCCAAATCCCCACCATCTTCAGGGTGATGGCGATTCGCTTTGACCACCATCGCCATAGCATTCCAGCGCATGTAGGAGCGCAGGCGCTCTTCAATCTCGATGTTGCCAGGGCAGCGTTCTTCCTGATCTGGCTCCAGGGTGTTGACATAGCCAGTGTTGGCCGAAAAAGGCATGTCCAGGCTATTTTGCCGGGCGTGCTCCAGCAATTGCTCTAATAGGAAGTGCGCGCGCTCGGGGCCTTGCGTTTCAATGACGGCGCTCAGGGCGTCCATCCATTCACGCGTTTCCTGGCTGTCCGCGTCGACGGCGGTAGGGGTGTCGGGTGCTGCTGGCATACGTGTCTCCTGTTAGGTGGCCTTAGGAATGTTAGTGGTTTTGGCCATTTTTTGTCGCGAGCGGATTCTAGGAGAGTTTTTTTTGCAATTTCAAATTGCGTTTTCTATATTCACAATATGGAATTGTGTTATCTGCATGTTTTGCCAAACCCCCTACACTTGCGGCCATGCCTTTGCCCCCTTATCTGGACGCTAAAAACCGCCCGAGGCTCGCCCCTGTTGCCCGCCTGCGGTTCTGGTGGAAAGCGCAAACAGGCCAGCGGCAAGACCGCTTTGCGATGCTGACACCTTTGGCTGCCGTGATGCTGTTTTTGTTGGTGATTCTGTCGGCCTTTGCTTACCTGCGGTTTGAAGAAATCGCCCGCGAGCGCGAGGCCATCCAGCGCGATGTGGAGTACACCCAGCAGCGCCTGCGCCTGCGCCTGCTGGAGCAGCAGGAACAGCTCATGCGCTTTGCCCGCGAGCTGGCTGCGCGTGAGCTCTCGACAGACGACTTTCTGGTGCGTGCCGAGGCTTTTGCCAACCTGTTTGCGGAAGTCCAAAGCCTGCGCTGGATCGACGACAAGTACCAGACCCGGGCCAACTATGACCCCAACGGTGCGCTGATCGGGGCCTCCAGCAAAGATGCGCTGATCCGCCGCGAAGCCGAAGAAACCAGTAACAATTTTCAGCTGGTGCGCGACGTGCTGCTGCCCATCTACTCCAGCCCGCTCAAAGACCCGCGCGGCCCCAGTCTGGTGCAACTGCACTTGCCCTTGATTGACAAAACCCACTTCAAGGGCGACCTGTTGGTGACCTACTCGGTAGATGCGATGTTTCGCTACGGCGTGCCCGACGAGGTCACCTCCAAATACGCCATCTCTTTTCTGGACGGTCAGAGCCAGCTGCTAGCGGGCACCAGCCTGCTCGAAAAAACCCTCAAGCGCAGGATCCTGCCGTGGGCCAACCCGGTGAACGCCTACCAGGTGCCGTTATCCCCGGTAGGCAATGGTTTGTCGCTTCGGGGGCAGGCTTACCGCACCTCGGTCGGGGTGATTGGCAGCGGCCTGTTCTGGCTGGTGATGATTTTGAGCGCGGCCACCGCCTGGCTTTTGGTGGCCAACTGGCGCCACACCCGCAGGCGTATCCAGGCGCAAGACGCGCTGGTGCAGGAAACCGCCTTTCGTCGCGCCATGGAAAATTCCATGCTCACCGGCATGCGCGCGCTGGACATGCAGGGCCAGATCACCTACGTCAATAACGCGTTTTGCCAGATGACCGGTTGGGCCGAAGGTGAGTTGGTGGGCCAGACGGCACCCTTTCCTTACTGGCCCAAGGAAGACCACGACATGCTGCGGGGCCGCCTGAAGGAAGAGCTGTCGGGGCAGATCGCGCCCAGTGGCCTGCAGTTTCGGGTGCAGCGCAAAAGCGGTGAGCTTCTTGAGGCACGGCTTTACGTCTCACCGCTGATTGACGCGTTTGGTCAGCAAACCGGCTGGATGACCTCGATGACCGACATCACCGAGCCCACCCGTGTGCGCGAGCAGCTTGCCGCCTCTCATGAGCGCTTTACTGCCGTGCTGGAAGCGCTGGACGCTTCCATTTCTGTAGCGCCCTTGGGGAGTAATGAGCTGCTGTTTGCCAACAAGTTGTACCGCCTGTGGTTTGGCGCCGAGGCCCAAGGCCACTTGCAGCTGGTAGCAGAAGCCGGCGTGCCTGCGCTGGCGCACAGTGATGAGACGCAGGACACAGTGGATGTGTTTGCCGGTTTGCCGACCGACCATCTTTCGGAAAAGGAAGCGGAGAGCGCCGAAATCTACCTTGGTAGCCTGGGACGCTGGCTGGAGGTGCGCACCCGCTACATGGGCTGGGTGGATGGCCGCCTGGCGCAGATGGTGATTGCCACCGACATTACCGTGCGCCGCCTAGCCGAAGAGCAGGCCGAGGTTCAGGCCCAGCGCGCGCAGGCGTCAAGCCGCCTCATCACCATGGGTGAGATGGCCTCCAGCGTGGCCCATGAGCTCAACCAGCCGCTCACTGCCATCAACAATTACTGCAACGGCATGGTGTCGCGCATCAAGGGCGACAACATCACACAAGACGAATTGCTTGGTGCGCTGGAGAAAACCGGTCGCCAGGCGCACCGTGCCGGCCAGATCATCCAACGCATCCGCTCGTTTGTGAAGCGCAGTGAGCCCAATCGCACCATCGCCAGCGTGGCCACCATGGTGGCCGAGGCGCTGGAGCTGGCAGAGATCGAGCTGCGTCGGCGCAACGTCAAGCTGACCCAATACGTGGCCCCAAATCTGCCCAATGTCATGGTGGACCCTATCCTGATCGAACAGGTGCTGCTCAACCTGCTAAAAAACGCTGCAGAGTCGATAGATATTGCCCAAAAACCAACCGCTCTGCGGCTGATCAAGCTGCGGGTGGCACCGGCGCTGGTCGAGGACAAGCCGGTGATCGAATTCAGGGTCACGGACTCCGGCGACGGCATTGCACCGGAGGTCATGGATAAGGTCTATGAGGCTTTTTACTCCACCAAAACCGACGGCATGGGCATTGGCCTAAGCCTGTGCCGCTCAATTGTGGAGTCGCATCTGGGCAGAATGAAAGCTGAGAACATCTACAATGGCAGTACTTCTATCGGCTGCTGCTTCACCTTCTGGATACCCAACCCAGACCCACTTTCAGCACCGCCTGCCCAGCGCCCAAAACAACCCGTCTTTCAGGTACCCCCATGAGTCTCATCCCCAAAAAAGGCACTGTCTATGTCGTTGACGACGACGAAGCGGTGCGTGATTCGCTGCAGTGGATGCTCGAAGGCAAAGACTACCGGGTGCGATGCTTTGACTCGGCAGAATCCTTTCTGAACCGCTACGACGCGCGCGAAGTAGCCTGCTTGATCATCGACATCCGTATGCCAGGCATGACCGGGCTGGAACTGCAAAGCCGCCTGCTCGAAGCGCACTCGCCGCTACCATTGGCTTTCATCACCGGCCATGGTGATGTGCCGATGGCGGTGGACACGATGAAAAAAGGTGCCATGGATTTCATCCAGAAACCGTTTCAAGAAGAACAACTGGTGCCGTTGGTGGAGCACATGTTGGCGCAGGCCAAGGAGTCATTTTCCGAACACCAAAGCTCGGCCGCACGTAATGCCCTGATGGCGCGCCTGACCCTGCGCGAGTCGCAGGTGCTGGAGCGCATTGTGGCGGGTCGCCTGAACAAGCAGATTGCCGACGACTTAGGCATCAGCATCAAAACGGTGGAGGCGCACCGCGCCAACATCATGGAAAAGCTCAATGCCAACACCGTGGCTGACCTGCTGAAAGTGGCCCTCGGACCCAATGCCGTCAAAGCCTGATCACCAGCCTTTCTCTCAGACGCTATTTTTAAGATAGCTAGCGACGCCCGCCCCAACTGGATTAGCGGGCTTTTTTATTGATGGACTTCAGATGACTACCTCCCTACCCAGCGCCCAGATCATTGATGGCGTGGCTTTGTCCAAACAACTGCGCCTGCACGTGACCGAGCGCGCCCGTGCCCTCAAAGCCCGTGGCATCACGCCCGGCCTGGCGGTGATTCTGGTGGGCGAAAACCCGGCCAGCCAGGTGTATGTGCGCAATAAGGTCAAGGGTTGCGAAGACTGTGGCTTTCACTCGGTGCTGGAGAAATACGACGCCGATTTGTCTGAGGCCGACCTTCTGGCGCACATTGCCAGGCTCAACGCCGACCCAGCCATTCACGGCATTCTGGTGCAGCTGCCCGTGCCCAAACACATCGACGCCACCAAGGTGATTGAAGCCATTTCTCCCGCCAAAGATGTGGACGGTTTTCATGTGGCCAGCGCTGGGGCTCTGATGACTGGCATGCCCGGTTTCTGGCCTTGCACACCGTATGGCTGCATGAAGATGCTCGAATCCGTCCACTACGACCTGCGCGGCAAACACGCGGTGGTGATTGGCCGCTCCAACATCGTCGGCAAACCCATGGCGCTAATGCTGCTGCAAAAAAGCGCCACGGTCACCATCTGCCACAGCGCCACTGCCAACCTGAAAGCCATCACCCTGCAGGCCGACGTGATTGTGGCCGCCGTGGGCAAGCGCAACGTGCTCACCGCGGACATGGTCAAACCTGGCGCAGTGGTGCTGGACGTGGGCATGAACCGCAACGATGAGGGCAAGCTCTGTGGCGATGTCGACTTTGAAGGCGTGCGCCAGGTGGCTGGCTACATCACCCCGGTGCCGGGTGGGGTTGGCCCCATGACCATTACCATGTTGCTCGTCAACACCCTTGAATCGGCAGAACGCGCCGCCAGCTAACACCCATGAACAATCCCCTGCTCTCTTTCGACGACACCCCCCTTTTTGATCAGATCCACCCGGAGCATGTGGCACCCGCCTTGGAGCAGCTGCTGAACCAGGCCAACCAGGCGCTGGAAACCGTCACCGCCCCCGCCTTTGAAGCCCGCTGGGAAGCCATGGCCAGCGTGCTGGATGTGGCCACCGAGCAGCTGTCGCGCGCCTGGGGCAGCGTGAGCCACCTCAACAGCGTGATGGACACACCAGAACTGCGCGCTGCGTTCAACGCTGCGCTGCCCAAAATCACCGAGTTTTACACCCGCCTGGGTGCTGATGAGCGCTTGTTTGCCAAATACAAGGCGATTGACCCGGAAACGCTTTCACCCGAGCAGCGCCAGGCGCACAAAAACGCCTTGCGCAACTTTGTGCTGGGTGGCGCCGACCTGCAAGGTGTAGCCCGCGAACGGTTTGCCGCCATCCAGGAACTACAGGCTGCTGCCAGCCAAAAATTCAGCGAAAACGCGCTGGACGCCACCGATGCCTTTGCCTACTACGCCACGCTTGACGAGTTGGATGGCGTGCCGCACGACATCCAGCAGACCGCGCAAGCGGCAGCCCAGTCGGACGGCAAGGAAGGCTACAAGCTGACGCTAAAGATGCCCTGCTACCTGCCCATCATGCAGTTTGCCAAAAGCAGTGCTCTGCGCGAAAAGCTGTACCGCGCCTATGTCACGCGTTGTTCCAACCAGGCCGATGCGTCGAGCCAGAAGTTTGACAACTCGGCCCTGATCAACGAGCTGCTGGCCCTGCGCCTGGAAGAAGCCCAGCTGCTCGGCCATGCCAGTTTTGCAGCGTTGTCGGTGATGCCCAAGATGGCGGAATCGCCCGAGCAGGTGATCACTTTTCTGCGCGACCTTGCGTCACGCGCCCGGCCGTTTGCCGAGAAGGACCTGGCCGACCTGCGCAGCTTTGCCGCCGAGCAGCTGGCCCTGACCGACCCGCAGGCGTGGGACTGGCCGTATGTGAGCGAAAAGCTCAAGGAAGCCCGCTACGCCTTCAACGAGCAGGAGGTGAAACAGTACTTTCCGCTGCCCAAGGTGTTGGCCGGGTTGTTCAAGATTGTTGAAGCCCTGTTTGAAGTGCAGATCCGTGAAGACCACGCCCCGGTGTGGCACGAAGACGTGCGCTTTTACCGCATCGAGCGCGCCAGTACCAGCGCTAGTGACACACCCGCCACCCTGGTTGGCCAGTTTTACCTCGACCCCACAGCGCGCAACGGCAAACGCGGTGGCGCCTGGATGGATGACGTGCGCGCCCGCTGGCTGCGCCCCGACACCCACACCCTGCAAACCCCGGTGGCGCACTTGGTGTGCAACTTTGCCAGCGGCGTAGCTGGGCGGCCTGCCCTGCTGACGCATGACGATGTCACCACCCTGTTCCACGAGTTTGGCCATGGCCTGCAGCACTTGCTGACGCAGGTGAACGAGCGCGACGTGTCCGGCATCAGCGGTGTGGAGTGGGATGCGGTGGAGTTGCCTAGCCAGTTCATGGAAAACTTTTGTTGGGAATGGGATGTGCTGAAAAACATGACCTCGCATGTCGACACCGACTTGCCCCTGCCGCGCGCGCTGTTTGACAAGATGCTGGCTGGCAAAAATTTCCAGGGCGGCATGCAAACGCTGCGCCAGATCGAGTTTTCACTGTTTGACATGTTGCTGCACAGCGCGAATAACCCGCAGCACGACATCATGCCGCTGCTGCAACAGGTGCGCAATGAGGTGGCGGTGCTGCAGCCACCGAGCTGGAGTCGCACCGCGCACACCTTCAGCCATATTTTTGCTGGCGGCTACGCGGCAGGCTATTACAGTTACAAGTGGGCCGAAGTGCTGAGCAGCGATGCCTATGCGGCCTTTGAAGAAACCGCTGGCACCGATGGCTTGCCGAGCCTGGAAACCGGCAGGCGTTATCGCCAGGAGATTCTGGAAGTTGGCGGCAGCCGCCCGGCCATTGAGTCTTTCAAGGCGTTTCGTGGGCGTGAGCCGAAGCTGGACGCGCTTTTGCGGCATCAAGGGATGGTTCAACCAAGTTGAGGAGGTCTTATGTCAAAGCATCAGCGGCACCACGGTTTACATGGTAAAAATGCACTCCAGCCCTTATATAGCTTGCGTAATGTGCTATGTTTTTGCGTTTTGGCTACGCTCGCCCACACGTCTGTCCAGGCGCAGACGCTGTACCGCAGCGTCGGGCCTGACGGGCGCATCACCTTCTCTGACAAACCACCTGCCAGCGCCGCCCGGGTCACACCGCTGAGCGCCGACGGCACGGACGCGGGTACTGGCGCCGCCAACGCAGCCCTGCCCTACGCCCTACGCCAGGTGGTCAGCCGTTACCCGGTGACGCTTTTCACCAGCAAAGAATGCGCGCCTTGCGATCAGGGTCGCACTCTGCTGCGCAGCCGTGGCATTCCGTATTCCGAGAAAACCATCACCAGCAACGACGACGCCGAATCGCTCAAGCGTCTGGCCGATACCAGCTCGCTACCGCTGCTGACCATCGGCAGCCAGCAGATCAAGGGCTATTCATCGCAGGAGTGGACGCAGTACCTGAACGCAGCGGGCTACCCGGAAGAAAGCGAGCTGCCCGCCAGCTACCGTTACGCTGAGCCCAGTCCGCTGGTCACCCTGAAAACCCCAACCACACCAGCTGCGGCGCCCGAGTCAAGTGCAACGCCCCAGGTGGCACCGGCGGCAGCCGCACCACGCACGCGGGTTACCCCAAACAACCCGGCTGGCATTCAGTTCTGAACCCGGCCAGTCGCAAAAAAAAGCCCTGGATCGTTGGATTCAGGGCTTTTTTGATGCGGCTTTTTGATGTTACGCGGGCAAGGCAATCTGGTGTTCAACGCTGTGCAGGTAGTCATTGAAGATGTGCTCGGCGCTGAGCAGCTGGTAGCTGCCATCTGCGTTTTTGCGGGTGGTGTCTTTCAGGCGGTAGGTATAGTGCCCGCAGGTCCACAGCTTGAAGTTGCGCATCTGCGTGCACAGGCAGGTTTTGTCCATGACCTTGATGTTTTTGCCGTCCGGGTGCAGGGCCAGCTCGCGGTTGTATGAGGTGATGTAGGCGCAGTTGCCGTTGCCGTCCAGCAAATAACCATAGGACTCGCAGTTGGGCCGGATACCGTCACCAATGGCCGGTGAGCTTTTGAGCATACGCATCGGGTAACCGGTGGGCGAGATGGTGTTGACCTCAATGTCATCCTCGTTGGCACGGTAATAGTCTTGCTTAACGTCAGCAGGCAAGCCGCACTCGGTGGCCACGGTAAAGCGTGTCGCCACCTGTACGCCGGCCGAGCCAGACTCCAAAAACGACACCGCGTCGCTGCCGGTAAAGATGCCGCCCGCAGCAATCACCGGAATGTTCAGCTGCTCGTCTTTCACGAATTTGATGACTTCGGCAAGGATGGTCGCCAGGTCAAACTGCGCCCAGTCCAGCCCGAAACCCAGGTGGCCGCCAGCCAGCGGGCCCTCCACTACCACAAAGTCTGGCTTGCGCTGCAGGCGCGCGTTTTTACGCAAAAAGAGTTGCAGTGCGCGCACGCTACTGACGATGATGCCCAGCTTGGCATCGCGAAAACGCGGGTGGTCGGCAATCAAGCCAAACGATCCCAAGTGCAAGCCGGCACTCAGGGTGATGCCGTCAATACCGGCGTCCAGCGCCGAATTCATGCGCACCTGCAGCGTTTCGCGCGGGCCGTTCATGGTCAGCTTTTCCATGCAGTTGACAAAAATCAGGCCATCACCCTTTTTGGCCTCCATGGTCGCGCCCACGTGGCGGCGGGTGGCTTCGGCCAGAATGTCCAGGTCAAATTTCACATCTGACTTGTCGGCGTTGAAGATGTTGTGCCGGTACAGCCGGGTTTTGTCTCTGACAAAACTGGTGTCAAAGCGGCGGTCAGACACGTCGTTGACCATGGCATCGGAGATGTGACCAATGCCACCCAGACGCGCGGTTTCTAGCGCCAGCTCAGCCGTTGAGATATCAACCCCCATCCCACCAACCACGATCGGCACGTATTCTTTTTGGCCAAACTTCAGACGAAAGTCGTCAACACGTTTCATGAACATCCTTGAGGCAGCGGGCGTCTTCGGCGGCGGATCAAACTGACAGGCAAGCGGGGAAGAGGCCCAAAAAAAAAGCAGGGTGGGATAACCCCGCAACCCGCCAATTCTACCCGCCCCCCTCAACGCATCCGGCTCGGCTTCTATACCCATCATGGCAATATATGCTTCTCAAACGCCCACTTGCCGCCCACTTTTGTGGGTTGACATCACGCTGACACACACGCGTCCGGCAGCACAAACCCAGTGAGTGAAAATGGCCGATTCACTCCACCCCGCCATGACCCAAACTGCAACTCCCCAGCCCAAGCCACTACCCCTGAAAGGCGTGCGAATCCTCAGCTTGAGCCTGAACCTGCCGGGGCCTGCAGCCCTGCAGCGCCTGCACCACATGGGGGCCAACTGCGTCAAACTGGAGCCCCCTGCACCGCCGGCCTCTGGCGGCACCAGTGTGGAATCCGGCATCACCGGCGACCCGATGAGCCTTTACAGCCCCTGTGCTTATCGGCTGCTGCATGAAGGCATCGACGTGCGAGCGATCAACCTCAAAACCGAGGCGGGTCAGGCCGAACTGCATACTGAGCTGGCGCAGGCCGATGTGCTGCTTAGCTCTTTTCGCCCGGGTGCTTTGCGCAAACTCGGCCTGGACTGGGCCACCCTGCACCCTCTTTACCCCAAGCTGTCTATGGTCGCCATCTTCGGGTCAACGGGTGTGCTGGCGGACTTGCCCGGCCATGACCTGACCTACGTGGCCGAAAACGACCTGGTCACCGGGCTGGACCTGCCCGCCACGCTGTATGCCGACATGGGTGGCGCGCTGATGGCCAGTGAGGCGGTGTTGCAAGCCATGTTGCTCAAGGCTCAGACAGGCCAGGGCAGTTTTCTGGAAGTGGCTTTGGCAGATGCCGCCGCACATCTGGCCCTGCCGCGCAACTGGGGCGCCACCCTGCCCGGCACGCTGCTGGGCGGCGGCCACGCCGGTTACCGGGTCTATCCGTGTCTGGACGGCCGCGTTGCCTTGGCCGCACTGGAGCCGCACTTTGCCCAGTCACTTTGCAGCGTCATGGGTCTGGCGTGGCGTGGGCTGGACATGATGCTGGAAGCTGACACCCACCAGACGGTGGCCAACTTCGTAGCCGGGCACACACGTCAAGCGCTGGAGGCACTGGCTCGCGAGCACGACATTCCGCTGCACACGCTATGCCAATCAGAGCTTCCGACGCTTATATTTAAAGGGTTAGAGGCCAATTTGCCTTAAAGATCAATCCTCGGCACGCATCCGGCTAATGACCCAGCAGGCCACGGCTATCAGCAAAATTGCAGCGGATTCGTACAGCAGAACAATCGGGTCAGAGTCCTTGCCTTGCAGAATGATCAGGCGGCTTAGCGCTGTCATTGCAATGAACAGGGGCAAGATCAGCAGGTTGCGCTGGCGAGCATAAAACGCGCCAAGCATGGCTAGAACCTCGGCGTAAATGAACATCAGCAGCAAGTCTTGCAGCGCCACCCGCCGGTTTTCGACCAGCAGCATGATCTCCTGGCCCATACCGATCACAGTGAACCCGGCAATCACGACCAGGAAAAGTTTTTCAACAGCATCAATCCAGCGCTTGATATTCATTTTTTTCCGATCACTTCAATTCAAACGGTGTGCCAACTTGTGCCACCCCTGCGCCGACGATCAGCACGCCTGCCCCGGGGCTTGCTGAAAATTATTGTTGCAAAAAAGTATCCCCATACCGCGTAGCGCATTGGCGCACGGGTCAGTCAGCTTCTTTCAGCTAACAACCCGCTAAACCATCAAGCGCCGCTGCCATTGCTTTTTTTAACCAGCAGCACCACCGCCCGCGCTTGCATGGCCTGGCCCAAGCCGACTGGGCCCATCTTCTCGGCGGTCTTGGCTTTGACGTTGACTTGGTCGGCCAGCAACCCCAGCGTCTGCGCAATATGGGTTCGCATGGCCGGTATGAACGGCATCAGCTTGGGCGCCTGGGCGATGATGGTGCTGTCGATGTTGCCGATGTCATACCCTTTTTCTCGTACGCACCTGGCCGCCTCGGCCAGCAGCAGGCTTGAATCCGCGCCTTTGAACCGTTCGTCGGTGTCCGGAAAATGCGTGCCAATGTCGCCCAGTGCCGCCGCGCCCAGCAGTGCATCGGTGATCGCGTGCAGCAGTGCATCGGCATCTGAATGGCCCAGCAGACCTTTGTCAAAAGCAATCTCGATCCCGCCCAGGATCAGCTTGCGCCCAGCCACCAATGCGTGAACGTCCCAGCCTTCGCCAATTCTGATCGTCATGTCTTGTTCCTTGTGTATCACTTGCCCGGATCAGTTGGCTGAGCCGGAGATTGACCCGCCGCGCGACAGCAGCACCGCCTGCGCCAGTGCAAAATCTTCCGGATAGGTGACCTTGAAGTTTTGCGCACTGCCGGGCACCAGTTTGGGGGCCAGACCCATGGCTTCGATCGCGCTGGACTCGTCAGTAACCGCGTCACCCGCGAGCTCCAGCGCTTCAAGCAGGCTGCCAATGCGAAACATCTGCGGCGTTTGCGCCAGCCACTTATCAGCACGCGGCAAAGTGGCGGCCACCCGGCCCGCTGCAGCCGCTTTCAACGTGTCGGGCAGCGCCAGGGCTAGCAGACCACCTACGTCGTCGATCAGGCAAGCATCCAACAGCTGATTGATTTGCTGCGGCGTTATCAGGCAGCGCGCCGCGTCATGCACCAGCACCCAGTCATGTGTGACAGCACCTTCAGCCAGTAACGCATTTAGACCATTAAAAACGCTTGCAGCCCTTGTAGAACCTCCACAAGTAGCTATTAAAAAAGATGTTTTCTCAAACTCTGGCGCTTGAAAGAATTGATCATCTGGCGAGACCACCACCAGCGTTTGGTCGATGCGTGGCACCTCGGCAAAGGCCGCCAGGGTGTGCATCACCAAGGGTTGCCCAAGCAGCCGCTGGTATTGCTTGGGGCCTGCTGCGCCCGCGCGTGAGCCTGTGCCAGCGCAGGGTATGAGCGCCCAGCAACGCGGCGTGGCGCTGGGTTGAGGGGTGATATCGGTCGGTTCGGTCATGGTGTGGGCTGCATTCTAGAATCGTACCAACACACCCTGCCGCAAGCCGAGCAGGGTTTTGGCCTTTTTGCTGCGTCCCATTTTTTTTCACCCTGCCCCAACCCCTATGGATTTGCCTAAGCTCACCCCCGGAAAACGTTACACACTGCTCCGCCCGGTGGGCTCGGCAGACGCGTTGCTGCTGGCCCAGCTCGCGCTGCGTGACAAAAAAAGTGGCAAGGTCACCGCCATCATCACAGCCGACGCGCCTGACGCCCAGCGTCTGATTGACGAGATGACTTTTTTTGCGCCGGAACTGCGCTGCGTGCTGTTTCCGGACTGGGAAACCCTGCCTTTTGACACCTTTTCGCCGCATCAGGATCTGATCAGCGAGCGACTGGCCACGCTGTGGCGCATCAGCCAGCATGACAAGGACACCGGTGCCGACGTGGTGCTGGTGCCCGCCACCACCGCGCTCTACCGCTTGGCCCCGCCGAGCTTTCTGGCAGGCACCACTTTTCATTTCAAGGTCAAGCAAAAGCTCAACGAATCCAAACTCAAGGCACAGCTCACCCTGGCGGGCTACAGCCATGTCACGCAGGTGGTCAGCCCGGGTGAATACGCGGTGCGTGGCGGCCTGATTGACTTGTTTCCAATGGGCTCCCCCATGCCGTACCGGGTGGACCTGTTTGACGACGAGATTGACAGCATCCGCACCTTTGACCCCGACAGCCAGCGCAGCCTGTTCCCGGTGCCCGAAGTGCGGCTGCTACCGGGGCGCGAGTTCCCGATGGACGACGATGCCCGGGCGCGCTTTCGTAGCCGCTGGCGCGAGCTGCTGGAAGGTGACCCAACCCGCAGCCGCATCTACAAAGACATGGGGCACGGCGTGGCCACCGCCGGCATTGAGTACTACCTGCCGCTGTTTTTTGAGGAAACAGCCACCGTGTTTGATTACCTGGGTGATGGCGCCACGGTGGTGCTGCATGGCGACCTGGAACCGGCCTTTGCGCACTTCTGGCAAGACACCCGCGAGCGTTACCGGCTGGTGCAAGGTGACCCGGAACGCCCGGTGCTGCCGCCGGATGCGCTGTTTTTGAGCGCGGAGCAGTTTTACACCCGGGTCAATCAGCATGCGCAGTTGGCGTTGCGGCCAACGCAGGCGCAGACCGGCCCTCACCCTAGCCCTCTCCCGGGGGGAGAGGGGACGAGGCCAGATGCGGGCGTTGTAGATGCGGGCGTTCTCGTAGGGAAAGAGCCGACAAAGCCAGATGCAAATACCTCGTCGGAGGAACGCAAACACGCCAGGGTATTGCCCCCTCTCCCCCCGGAAGACGGCGGGAGTGTGGGCGTGTCGGCCTACGCAGAATTCGGCGCGCTGGCGCCTATGACCGTTGTGCGCGGCGCAGAAGACCCACTGGCCCGGCTGAAAAGCCACATCCGCAACACCCAGCAGCGCATTCTGGTGCTGGCCGAGAGCGATGGTCGGCGCGCCAGTTTGCTGGACTTTTTGCGCAGCAGCCAGTTTGACCCACCCACGTTCGACTCGCTGGCCGAGTTTCTGGCCAGTGACGAAAAGATTGGCATCGCCACCAGCAGCCTGGCCACAGGGTTCAGCTGGCCCGAGTCCAGCATCGACTTTGTCACCGAAACCGAGCTGTTTGCCGCCAGCCACGCCACCCGCAAGCGCAAAAAGCAGGAGCAAGTCAGCGACGTCGAAGCGCTGATCAAGGACCTGAGCGAGCTCAAGGTCGGTGACCCGGTGGTGCACAACGCACATGGCATTGGTCGCTATCAGGGCTTGATCAATCTTGACCTGGGTAACAAATTACCCAATGGCGACGCAGAGATACAAGAGTTTCTTCATCTGGAATATGCAGACAAGGCGGTGCTATATGTGCCAGTGAGCCAACTGCAGTTGATCAGCCGTTACTCGGGCGTGAGCCCCGACGAGGCGCCGCTGCACAAGCTCGGTAGCGGCCAGTGGGACAAGGCTAAGCGCAAAGCCGCGGAACAAGTGCGCGACAGCGCCGCCGAGTTGCTCAACATCTACGCCCGCCGCGCTGCGCGTGAGGGCCATGCCTTCCGTTACAGCCCGAGCGACTACGAGACCTTTGCCAACGACTTTGGTTTTGAGGAAACCGCTGACCAGAAAGCCGCCATTCACGCGGTGGTGCAGGACATGATCAGCCCACGCCCGATGGACCGGCTGATCTGCGGCGACGTGGGTTTTGGCAAAACCGAGGTGGCCCTGCGCGCCGCCTTCGTCGCCATTACCGGCGGCAAGCAGGTGGCGTTTCTGGCGCCCACCACGCTCTTGGCCGAACAGCATTACCAGACACTGGTGGACCGTTTTGCCAAATGGCCGGTGAAAGTGGCCGAGATGAGCCGATTCCGCTCCGGCAAAGAAATCACCGCCGCGCTTAAAGGCGTGGCAGATGGCACCGTTGACATCGTGGTCGGGACCCACAAGCTGCTGAGCGAATCCACCAAGTTCAAAGACTTGGGCCTGCTCATCATCGACGAGGAGCACCGCTTCGGCGTGCGTCACAAAGAGCAGATGAAAGCCTTTCGCGCTGAAGTGGATGTGCTCACGCTCACCGCCACGCCGATTCCGCGTACGCTGGGCATGGCGCTGGAGGGGCTGCGTGACCTGAGCGTGATTGCCACCGCGCCGCAGCGCCGCCTAGCGATCAAGACTTTTGTGCGCACCGAGGGCAATGGCGTGATCCGTGAGGCGGTGTTGCGTGAATTGAAGCGCGGCGGACAGGTGTACTTTTTGCACAACGAGGTCGAAACGATTGAGAACCGCCGCGCCAAACTTGAAGAGCTGCTGCCTGAAGCGCGCATTGCCGTGGCGCACGGTCAGATGCCCGAGCGCCAGTTGGAATCCGTGATGCGCGACTTTGTGGCGCAGCGCAGCAATGTGCTGGTGTGCTCCACCATCATCGAGACCGGCATTGACGTGCCCACCGCCAACACCATCGTCATGAGCCGTGCCGACAAATTTGGCTTGGCGCAGTTGCACCAGTTGCGCGGCCGTGTGGGCCGCAGCCACCACCAGGCCTACGCCTATTTGATGGTGCCCGATCTAGAAGGCCTGACCAAGCAAGCCACCCTGCGGCTGGATGCCATTCAGGCCATGGAAGAACTCGGCAGTGGTTTCTATTTGGCGATGCACGATCTGGAGATTCGTGGTGCCGGTGAAGTGCTGGGCGAAAACCAGAGCGGCAACATGCTGGAAGTGGGCTTTCAGCTTTACAACGAGATGCTTTCAGAGGCGGTGCGCTGCCTCAAAGCCGGCATCGAGCCCGATTTGTTGAACCCGATGAACGTGGCCACCGACATCAACCTGCACGCGCCGGCGCTGTTACCCGACGACTTCTGCGGCGACGTGCACCTGCGCCTATCGTTTTACAAAAAGCTGGCCACCGCCAAGACCGCCAACCAGATCGACGCCCTGCTGGAAGAGATCATTGACCGTTTTGGCAAACTCCCCGCGCAGGCACAAACCTTGATCGACGTGCACCGCTTGCGTGTCTTGAGCCAACCGTACGGCGTCACCAAAGTCGATGCCGCACCCGGCATGATCACCATCACCTTCAAGAAAAACCCGCCGATTGATGCGATGAAAATCATCGCCCTGATCCAGAAAAACAAACATATCAAGCTGGCAGGTAACGAAAAGCTGCGCATTGAGCGGGCTTTGCCAGACGCCAAAGACCGGGCGCAGATGGTGCGCGATGTGTTAAAGAGTTTGGGGCATCCGGTGGCTGAATTGGCAAAGGTAGCGACGACGGTTGCATGACATAGGCCTTGGCATAGGTGTGACTGCAACCCTTGCCCAATAAGAGTGCATGATGCCTAAAGTCTCTGAACCAGGTGCCGCCTATTACGCTGCGCCTTTATCGGTAGTGACACCGGCCGCGCCAAATGATGCACAACCACGCCGGGTTCGCTTGTTTCGCAATGGTGCCAACCAAGCCTTACGTATTCCCAGAGAAATGGAACTGCCCCACCAAGAGGCTGAAATAAGGCGGGTTGGCGACACGCTGGTGATCTCACCCGTAGCCGTGCCCAAGCAGTCCCTGCGCGAACTTCTGGATTCCTGGGAACCCATGGACGAAGACTTTCCAGATGTGGATGAAGGTTGGCTACCCCTTGACGACATCGTGCTTTGATCATGACGCATCCCACGCCTCTCTGGTTGCTAGATACCAACATTATTTCCAGCGTCATCAAACGACCCCACGACCCGCTGAGCCAACGACTCCGAAACCTGTTTGATCAGCAACCTGGCGCATTGGCCACCAGCGTGATTGTGGAATGCGAGCTCATGTTTGGCGCTCGGCGTGTTTCGTCACCCGACTTGAACCACAAAATCGACCAGATCTTGCGGTTCATCCCCGTTCATGCTTTAACGCAAACAGCGGTGACCCACTATGCCAACATCCGCAGCCAACTTGAAAAGTCCAGCACCCCCATCGGCTTCAACGACACGCTGATCGCCGCCCACGCACTTGATCTTGGCGCAACCTTGGTCAGTGGTGATGCAGAGTTCAGCCGCGTGCCTGGGCTCAAGGTAGAAAACTGGCTCCTAGTTGAATGAAAAATAGGCCTCCAGCCCTTATATGCCAAGGGCCAATAGCTACAAACTAAAGAGCAGCGATGTTCCCTCTGCGTGCCATACCTGACCCGTTGGAAAAATTGGAAACCTGTGTGCTACACGACGCGGTCACCGCTGGCGTAACACCTCAGCCGGCAACCTTGCCGCGAATATATGCCAGCGCTTCTTCCACTTGATCCACCAAAATTAGGCACAAATCGCCCTCGCCCAGTTTGTCCATGGCGGTGTCGATGGCGACGAATTCACCGGTAATTTCTTGGATCACCCGCACGCGCAAGGCCTGGGCCAAGCCTTCGCGCAACAAGGCAATCACCTCGCCGTCCGCACGACCGCGCTGGCACTGGTCCTGGTACAGCACCACCTCATCAAACGCCTGACCCAGAATCTGCGTCTGCTGGCGAATGACGTCGTCGCGCCGGTCGCCAGCACCGCTGATGACCACCGAGCGCCGTTTGCCCGGCATGTTTTGCACCGCCTGGACCAGCGCCGTCATCGCGTCCGGGTTGTGGCCGTAATCGGCAATCACCGTGGCACCGCGAAACTGAAACAGGTTGAAGCGACCCGTGGCGTTGTCGCTGTCGCTCAGAAAACTGGCAAGCGCGCGGCGCGCCACCTCCCAATCCAGACCCAATGCCCACACGGCGGCCACTGCCGCCAACACGTTTTCAACCTGAAAACCAATGCTGCCACCCAGGGTGATCGGCACCTCGGACAGTGGCAGACGCCACTGCTGGATGCCCTGCTCGGCAATCAGTTCACCGTTTTGCACATACACCGCGCGCTGCCCAAGGGCCAGGTGCGTGGCCATTACCGGGTGGTTGCGGTCCAGCGCAAAATAAGTCACCGCGCCGACACAATGTTTGGCCATGGCCACTACGGCTGGATCAGCAGCGTTCAGCACGGCCATGCCGTCGCTGGCGATGTTTTGCACAATCACCCGCTTGAGCACCGCCAGGTCTTGCACGGTGGTGATGTAGTTCAGGCCCAGATGGTCGCCACTGCCAACATTGGTGACCACCGCCACGTCACAGCGGTCAAAAGCCAGGCCTTCTCGTAGCAGGCCACCACGTGCGGTTTCCAGCACGGCCGCATCCACATCCGGGTGCTGCAGCACGTTGCGTGCGCTTTTCGGGCCACTGCAGTCGCCGGTTTCAATGCGTTGCCCGGCGATGTAGACGCCGTCGGTGTTGGTCATGCCCACACGCAAGCCGCTTTTGCCCAACAGATGGGCGATTAGACGCACGGTGGTGGTTTTGCCATTGGTGCCAGTCACCGCCACCAGCGGGATGCGGCCATCGTCGTGGCTGCCAAACATCTCTTGAATGATGGCCTCACCCACCGCCCGCCCCTTACCAAAGGACGGCGAAATATGCATGCGCAAGCCAGGCGCGGCATTCACCTCCACCACCCCGCCGCCACGCTCTTCCAGACTGTGGTGAATGCTGTCGGTCACCATATCGACACCGCAGATGTCCAGGCCCACCATTTTGGCGGCTTCCACCGCGCGTGCGGCTACCTCGACGTGGACGTCGTCAGTCACGTCGGTGGCGGTGCCGCCAGTGGACAGGTTGGCATTTCGGCGCAGCGTGACCCGCTGACCCAGCACGGGTACGGAATCGGCCGCCAACCCCTGATCAGCCAGGCAAGCCAGGGCAATGTCGTCAAAACGGATTTTTGTCAAAGACGTGGCATGCCCGGAGCCACGCCGTGGGTCGCTGTTGACGCTGTCCACCAGCGCACGCACATTGCCCACGCCGTCGCCCACCACATGCGGCGCCTCTCGCCGTGAGGCTGCCACCAGTTTGTCACCCACCACCAGCAAACGGTAGTCATGACCCGGCAAAAAACGCTCCACCAGCACCTGGCTGCTGAATTGGGTGGCAGTCTGGTAGCCGGCCACAAGTTGTTCACGGGTGCTGATATTCACCGTCACACCTTTGCCCTGATTGCCATCTTTCGGTTTGATCACCACCGGCAGGCCAATCTCTTGTGCGCCCACCCAAGCGTCTTCGGCGTTGTAGACCTCTCGGCCCTGGGGAACCGGCACGCCTGCGGCTGCCAGCAACTTCTTGGTCAACTGCTTGTCTTGCGCGATAGCCTCGGCAATGGCGCCGGTGACGTCGATCTCTGCGGCCTGAATTCGTCGCTGGCGGCTGCCCCAGCCCAGCGCCACCATGCTGCCTTTGGTCATGCGCCTGCAGGGAATGCCCCGCGCCAACGCGGCATCCACAATCGCGCCGGTACTTGGCCCCAGGCGCACGTCCTCGTCTAGATCGCGCAACTGTGCCAAAGCCAGTTGCAGATCAAACGGGCTGTCATCCAGCGCCGTCTGGCACAAGGCCTGGGCCAGTTCCAGCGCCCGGCGGCCCACTGCCTCCTGGGTGTACTCCACAACCACTTGAAAAACACCTCCCTCCAGCGTGGGCGTAGTGCGCCGATAGGTGACCGGGCAGCCAGACTGGGCCTGCAAGTCCAGCGTGGCCAAACCGAGCACATGTGCCAGCGGCACCGGCACGTCCTGCCCCACCGGGCGCAGGGCGCTGATGGCCGGAAAACGCTCGCGCAAACGGGTCTCAAAGCCAGGCACGTCAAGCATGCTGCCCTCAGACGAAGTGCAACTTACGACCACCTCAATGGCGGTGCGCTGAGTCCAGAGGTTGGGCCCGCGAAGGGCTCTGATACGGGATAGCTTCATGACACCACAGCGTTTTGTAAAGGGATTTGAAAAGTACACAGACCCGCGCCAATCAGTTCGGGCGGCATACCCAATGCCCAGGTGGTGGCGGCAGCGGCCAGCAACACCTGCAACTTGTCGTCCGGCCAGGCCGGTAAGCTGTTCAGTGGCAGACGCGCGACTGTCGCCTGCCCCTGGGCAAGCAGCAGATGGCCGTCCTGCAAAAACACCACCTGTCCACCGGCGGTCTGATGCGCGGCCAAAACCTCAATGTCGGGGCTCAGGGCATAAAAGATGACTTGGCCGTCGCACAACGGTGCCATCTCAGCCACCTGCGGGTCAGCGGCGTTCAACACTGCCGTGCCGTGCGGCAGGATCACATCCACCTGGGTACGCATCACGCTGTAGAGCTTGTCGGGGTGATCAATATAAAAGTCTGACAGCGCGTCGTAGTCGCCCAGATCGGTCACCACCCCCACGGTGCATTTGTCATATGCCAGGCCGTCGTTCAAAATGCCTTGCGGTGTGTGCTCAAACACAGCCACCTCCAGCGAGCGGTTCATCAGCAGATTTTGGCCAGCATCCCAGCCTGAACAATCCTGGGCATTGACCCGGCGCGCGCCCAAATAAAACCCGTCGCGGCAGGCGAGGCCCACCTTTTGCGACTGGATGCAGAGCATCCAGCTCACCAGGCGAGCCAGCAAGGCGGTGTCTTTTTGGCCGGTGATCCCCACCAGCTTGATGCGCCCGGTGTCGCCCGGCTCAAACATGTGCGCCATGATGGCCCGCCCGATCGGTCGGGCGCTCCCGCTGGCCGGCTTGAGGTGGGCCAACAAACCCGGGCTAGCATTGACTTCCACCACCGCACCGCGCTGTTGGTCCATGGGGCGGGCGGCATCTTCCAGCACCATGTCCACACCGGCAATGTCCAGACCGACCACACGTGCAGCCAGTGCCGCCATCGCCGCCACGCTGGGGTGGATCTGGTCGGTGACATCAAAGGCCACGTTGCCATTGCGCTGGATCAGGACCGTTCGGCCCGCCGCAGGCACTGTATAGGCGGTGAGGCCTTGGCGCTCCAACTCGAGAATGATCTCGGCGCCTTCTTGTGGGCTAAGCGCGTTCAGCGGAGCGTCTTCGGTCACACCGCGGCGCGGGTCAGCGTTGATCTGGCTGTCGACCAGCGCAATGATGTCGGAATGCCCATCTCCCGTCACCCAGGCGATGTCACCACGCGCTGCAGCAACGACTTGCGTGCCCACCACCAGCAGACGGTGCTCATTGCCGGGAATGTATTGCTCAACGATGACGTCGTCGCCACCCTTGCGTTTGGCCAGGGCGAACGCCGCATCGATGTCTTTACGGGTGCCCAGGTCGAGAGACACACCGCGCCCATGGTTGCCGTTGTAGGGTTTCACCACCACCGGCAAACCAATTTCTTGCGCAGCTTCCCAGGCTTGATCTGCCGTCTGCACGACCTGCCCCTCTGGTACTGGCACACCGGCACAGCGCAATAGCGACTTGGTCAGGTCTTTGTCGCCAGCGATTTCTTCAGCGATGGCCGAGGTGTGATCGGTCTCGGCAGTCCAGATGCGGCGTTGCCGCGCGCCATGGCCAAGCTGCACCAGGTTGCCGTCCGTCAGGCGAATGTGCGCAATACCGCGTTCCGTGGCAGCTTCAACAATATGGGCGGTGCTGGGGCCCAGACAGTACCGGTCAACCAGTTCACGCAGCCGCGCTTGCGCTGCGGTGACATCGAAACCCGTGTCATGAATGGCCGCGTGCAGCAGATCAAGGCCCTCAATCAAGGCAGCGCGGCCGACTTCTTCTTGCCGGGTGCGAAACGCCATTTTGTAAACACCGCGCACCGACGTCTGGCGGGTCTTGCCAAAACCGGTGCGCATGCCCGCCATGTTCTGCAACTCCAGCACCACATGCTCAAGAATATGTCCCGCCCAGGTTCCTTCGCGCAGGCGCTCAAGAAAGCCACCGGGCATACCCACGCCACAGCGATGTACCGCTAGGCCGGGCAACATCGCAGTCAAACGCTCATAAAATCCGGGCAAGGTGTTGGAGGGATAGTCTTCTAGGTCACCAATGTCCAGCCAAGCCTCGATCACCGGACGGTAAGTCCAGATATTGGGACCGCGCAAGTGAGCTACACGCAGCAATTCAATGGTCTTTATCGTCATGAGTTTTAATAGGTCGCCCGTTACGTACCGGTGCCGGATTTTCAGTTCTTTTGGTTACTAAGTACCCCTGTAAGGGCAGGAAAATCATAAATATTTTTAACCAATGCCAGCCACTGCGCCGCCCCAACACTGGTCCCCATGACCCAAATCCAACTTGATACCGACATTGCGCTGCACGACATTGCGGCGCCGCTGCGTGCCGACCTGGCTGCGCAACTGTATAAAAATGAGAGCATATTAGCCAGTCTGGTAGCTGATCTGGACGATCAATTGCACTTTGTGCAGGGCCTGATCGTGTTGACCAGCCAGCGCCTGCTGAGCCGTTCGCCAGACGGCCGCTGGCATAGCTGGTCTTACCGCAGCGGGCTGGCCCTAAGCCTGCGCGACCACGCCGGTGTCGGGCATCTGGAGCTGATGGATGCCCAGGCGCGCCTGGCCGTCTGGCGTTTCACGCTGACGCACAACCTGCACGCCACCCGGCTGGTGGACCAGTTCCAGATTTACCAAATCAGCCATGAGACCGGCGCACCACCGATGTTGCCCGAAGGCCACCGTTGCCCGAGTTGCAAGGCACCGCTGGCGCCCGATCAAGACGAGTGCCCCATTTGCACCAAGGTCATCCACACGCCACCCTCCACTTGGACGCTGCTCAGGCTCTGGCGCTTTGCCAAACCCTACAAAGGGCAATTGCTGGCGGGGTTGGTGCTGACCCTGCTGGGCACTGCCGCCAGCCTGGTGCCACCGTATCTGGCCATGCCGCTGATGGACGAGGTGCTGATCCCGTTTCAAAACGGCCAGCATATTGAGCCGATGCTGGTGGCGGGCTACCTGGGCGGGCTGTTTGGCGCTGCCTTACTGGCATGGGGACTGTCCTGGGCCAAAACCTATATCCTGGCACTGGTGTCCGAGCGCATTGGTGCTGACCTGCGCACCGCCACTTACGACCACTTGCTGCGCATGTCGCTGGAATACTTTGGTGGCAAGCGCACCGGTGACCTGATGTCACGCATCGGCAGCGAAAGTGACCGCATCTGCGTGTTTTTGTCGCTGCACCTGCTGGACTTTGCCTCCGACGTTCTGATGCTGGTCATGACCGCGGTGATTTTGTTCTCCATCAACCCGCAGCTGGCGCTGGTGACGCTGGTGCCACTGCCGTTTATTGTTTGGATGATCCGCTCGGTGCGCTTGCGCCTGCAAACCGGTTTCGAGAAGATTGACCGGGTCTGGTCCGCCGTGACCAGCGTGCTGGCCGACACCATTCCCGGCGTGCGGGTGGTCAAAGCGTTTGCCCAGGAAGACCGCGAATCAGCGCGTTTTCGCGAGGCGAACAAGCAAAACCTGGCGGTCAATGACAAGATCAACAAGATCTGGGCCGTGTTTGCCCCCAGCATTTCGCTGGTGACCGAGTTGGGCCTGTTGGTGGTGTGGGGCTTTGGCATCTGGCTGGTATCCAAATCCGAGATCACCGTGGGCGTGCTGATGGCCTTCGTTTCTTACATCAGCCGCTTTTACGGGCGTCTGGACTCAATGAGCCGCATTGTCTCGGTGACTGAAAAATCTGCCTCGGCCGCCAAGCGCATATTTGACATTTTGGACCATGTCTCCAGCGTGCCGGAGCCCACTCAGCCGATCAAGCTGGAGCGGGTGGAAGGCCGCATTGAGCTCACCGATGTGAGCTTTCGCTACGGCAACCGCGAGGTCAATAAGGGCATCAACCTGACCATCCAGCCTGGCGAGATGATTGGCCTGGTGGGCCACAGCGGCTCGGGCAAGAGCACGCTGGTAAACCTGATCTGCCGCTTTTACGACGTGTCAGAAGGCTCCATCAAGGTCGATGGTGTGGATGTGCGCTCCTTTGCGGTAGCGGACTACCGCCGCCATATCGGGCTGGTGCTGCAGGAGCCATTTTTGTTTTTTGGCACCATTGCCGAGAACATCGCCTATGGCAAACCCCACGCCACCCACACTGAGATCATTGCGGCAGCGCGCGCCGCGCACGCCCATGAATTCATCCTGCGCCTGGCGCAGGGTTATGACTCGATGGTGGGCGAGCGCGGCCAGGGCTTGTCGGGCGGCGAACGCCAGCGTATTTCGATTGCGCGGGCGCTGCTGATCGACCCGCGCATCCTGATTCTGGACGAAGCCACTTCTTCCGTCGATTCAGAGACCGAGAAGGAAATCCAGAACGCGTTGGAAAACCTGGTGAAGGGCCGCACCACCATTGCGATTGCCCACCGGCTTTCCACCCTGCACCGCGCTGACCGGCTGGTGGTGATGGATCGCGGCAAAATTGTGGAGGTCGGCACGCACGACGTGCTGATGGCAGCCCAAGGCGCTTACTACAACCTCTACCAAGCCCAGGCTCGAAATATGGACGTCGATTTGGACGACGAAAAACAGAAGCGAAGGGACGACGAATGAACGCCAGCAGCACCCTGATCGCCACCCCATTCCAACTGATGCGCAACCCGTTTGGCCGCCTTGTCCTCACCACACCCAGCGGCGAAGTGGTCGAAGGCGTGGTGCCGGTGCGCGCCTTTCCGATCCAGGCGCCCGAAGACGACATCTCTCTGGTGCACACCGACGGCCATGAAGTGGCCTGGATAGACCAGCTATCTGAAGTGCCCGAACCTGCGCAAAGCCTGATTCGTCAAGAGTTGCAGAGCCGCGAGTTCATGCCGACCATTTTGAGCATCATCAGCGTCACCAGTTTTTCCACGCCCTGCACCTGGCGCGTCACAACCGACCGGGGCGACACCAGCTTTGTGTTGCGCGGCGACGAAGACATCCGCCGGGTTGGCCCGACCATTTTGCTGGTGACAGATTCACACGGCATCCAGTTTTTGATCCGCGACGCGAGCAACCTGAGTCGCGAAAGCCGCAAGATTCTGGACCGGTTTTTGTAGCCATGTGTCTGATTGCATGGCACTGGCAGACCGACAGCCCAAGCGCTGCTGCTGGTGGCAAATCGCGACGAATACTATGCCCGCCCCACTATGCCGCTGCATTGGTGGTCTGATGAAGACATCCTGGCCGGACGCGATCAGCAGGCCGGCGGCACCTGGCTGGGTGTCAGCCAATCAGGTCACCTGGCCGCGTTGACCAACTACCGTGATCCACATAACCAACGTGACGACGCGGCGTCGCGCGGCGAAGTAGTCAGCCATTTTTTACGCACCAGCGGCACTGCCGAGGACTATCTGAACGGGCTTCGCCATCGCGCCAAAGATGACAACCCGTTCAACCTGCTGGTGTTCGACGGCAACCGCTTGATGGGACTGGAAAGCCGCCATGCACGCATCTTGAACCTACCCGAGGGCGTGGGCGCGGTGTCCAACGCTGATTTTCATGCTCCGTGGCCGAAACAGATCGAGCTGGCCAATTGCCTGCAACAGCTTATTCGGCAAGGCCGCCCGGATGACGCCGGCCTACTGGCTTTGCTGCAAAACCGCAACGTTGCCGCCGACACGGCATTGCCCGACACGGGCATTGGCCTGCCGCTGGAACGCGCCTTGTCCAGCGCCTTTGTCAGCCTGCCGGGCTACGGCACCCGCGCCAGTAGCGTGGTGCGGGTGGGCACAAGCGCTATCGAGTTTGTGGAACATGGCTTTGATGCGAATGGACCAATGCAAATGCAGCGTGTGGTGCTTGCAGGAAAATAACCAAACCCTACACGTTTCAGTTTATACGATAAATATGCCTCTAGCCCTTTTAAATAAAGCGCGAGTAGCTATCAAAACTATACTAAATCACCGTGATGGAACATACCGAATTCGCCCCCGGCCTGATGATTGCAGGCGTCACCCTACCACTGCGCCAAAGGGACTTCAAGCTGATCGCCTTTGACATGGATTCCACGCTGATCAACATTGAGTGCGTGGATGAACTTGCCGACGCGGTTGGCCGCAAGGCCGAGGTGTCGGCCATCACCGAAGCCGCCATGCAAGGCGAGATCACCGATTACAAAGAGAGCCTGCGCCAGCGGGTGGCCTTGCTCAAGGGTGCAACGCTGGCGCAGATTGAGCAGATTTACACCGAGCGCCTGCGCCTGAACCCCGGCGCGCAAGAGTTGGTAGCCGCCTGCAAACTGGCCGGCATGAAGGTGCTGCTGGTCTCTGGCGGCTTTACCTACTTCACTGAACGCTTGCGGGATCGCCTGGGCCTGGACTACACCCGCGCCAATGTGCTGGAGGTGGTCGCTGGCGCCCTCACTGGGCGCACGGTGGACCAGCCCTGGGGCGACATTTGCGACGGTGACGAAAAACGCAGCATGCTGCTGCAAACCTGCACGCAACTGGGCATTGCACCAAGCCAAGCCATCGCTGTGGGCGACGGTGCCAATGACCTGCCGATGATGGATGTGGTCGGCCTGTCAGTGGCCTACCACGCCAAACCGGCGGTGCGCGAACGCGCCATGGTGTCGATCGAGTCCGGCGGGCTGGATCGGCTGCTGGAACTGTTTGTGCGCTAACAGCCTTGCAGCCGCAAAGCCCGGCCGCTGGGTCGCTTAAACCGGCTCAGGCACGCTGGGCAAGCCCGCCAGCGCCATGGCAAGCTCGCTCTCGTCATAGGTTTCGTCGGTCAACTCGCCGGCAAAATACTTTTGGTAAGACACCATGTCCAAGTGACCGTGACCGCACAGGTTGAACAAAATCGTCTCAGACTTGCCTTCACGCTTGCAACGCAGCGCCTCTTCAATCGCCCCTTTGATGGCGTGGTTGGCTTCTGGGGCCGGCACAATGCCTTCGGCTCGCGCAAACATCACCCCGGCTGCGAAGCATTCCACCTGGTTGAAGGACACCGCCTCTAGCAAGCCCAGTTCTTTGCAGTGCGACACCATCGGTGCCATGCCGTGGTAGCGCAGCCCGCCCGCGTGGAAACCCGGCGGCGTGAACTGGCTGCCCAGCGTGTGCATTTTGGTCAGCGGTGTCATCTTGGCGGTGTCGCCAAAATCGTAGGCGTATTTGCCGCGCGTCATCGACGGGCAGGCCGCCGGTTCAACCGCCACAATGCGGGGCTTGGGGCCACCGCGCAGGCCGTGGCCAATAAACGGGAAAGCAATGCCAGCAAAGTTGGAGCCGCCGCCAGTGCAGCCCACCACCACGTCCGGCCAGGTGTCGGCCATTTCCATCTGCTGCATGGATTCCAGGCCGATGATGGTTTGGTGCAGCAGCACATGGTTCAGCACCGAACCCAAGGCATATTTGGTGTCGTCGCGCTGCACCGCCAGTTCCACGGCCTCAGAGATGGCAATCCCCAGGCTGCCGGGGTGGTCTGGACGTTTGGCCAGCACCGAGCGGCCGTACTCGGTTTGCATCGACGGAGATGCCACGCAACGCGCGCCGTAGGTTTCCATCATGGCGCGGCGATAGGGCTTCTGCTCGTAAGACACCCGCACCTGAAATACCTCCACCTCCAGCCCGTAGTGCCCGCCCGCGAACGCTAGCGAGGTGCCCCACTGCCCGGCCCCGGTTTCGGTCACCAGCCGCTTGACGCCCGCCTCCTTATTGAAAAACGCTTGCGGCACCGCCGTGTTGGGCTTGTGGCTACCGGCGGGGCTGACACCCTCGTACTTGTAATAGATCTTGGCGCAAGTGCCCAGAGCTCTTTCCAGGCCATGTGCGCGGTACAGCGGTGCCGGACGCCACAGCCGATAGATATCGCGCACCGGCTCGGGAATCTCCACCTCACGCTCGGTGGTCACCTCTTGCATGATCAACGACATGGGAAACAGCGGTGCCAAGTCATCCGGCCCTACCGGCTGCATGGTGCCAGGGTGCAAAACCACGGGCAGCGGCTTGGGAAAGTCGGCCTGAAGGTTGTACCAGGCCTTGGGCATCTGGTCTTCGTTGAGTAAAAACTTGGTCTGCTTGCTCATGTTGGGTCCTTGCGGTTCAGGGAATAAAAAAAGGTGCCGAATAAGGCTTTTTGCGCCGCACAAATTGTGCCCCATCATGGTTGCCAACAATTCCGCTGTTGACCGCCCCGTGGCACGGCATGGCGCGGCGCGCTGAATTGACGCATGTCAACGCCATGCGGCGGGTGATCTTCTATGCTCGCGGCCTGTTTGTCGCAACGCCTTAAAATCGCTGCTTTTCCAAATCTAACCGAAGATCGCTCAACATGACCCATGTCGTCACCGAACCCTGTATCAAGTGCAAGTACACCGATTGCGTTGACGTTTGCCCCGTGGACTGCTTCCGAGAGGGTCCGAACTTCTTGACCATCGACCCCGAAGAGTGCATTGACTGCGCTGTCTGTATCCCCGAATGCCCGGTGAATGCCATTTACGCCGAAGAAGATGTGCCGAAAAACCAGCGCCACATGACCAAAATCAACGCCGAACTGGCGCTGCTCCCGAGTTGGAAAACCATCACCAAGCGCAAAGCACCGTTGCCCGAGGCAGAAGAGTGGAAAGACCGCACCGACAAGCTGTCGGAACTGCAACGCTAAACGCCGCACACTGACAAACCGCCGTGATTGAAACCGACGCACTGGTCATCGGTGCCGGTCCGGTGGGGCTGTTTGCCGTCTTTGAGCTGGGTCTGCAAGGCATTGCAGCCCAGGTGGTTGATGTGCTCGATGAGCCGGGTGGCCAATGCGCCGCGCTTTACCCGGACAAACCCATTTATGACATCCCCGGTGTGCCGCTGTGCACTGGGCGTGAGCTCACGCGCAATCTGCTGCTGCAGATTGCCCCCTTTTCTGCGGGGTTTCATTTCAGCCAGCAGGTTGAAGCGCTGGCGCGCCAGCCTGATGGCCGCTGGTTGGCCACTACCCGCATCCACCCGCACACCCAGCAACAGTTTCTGGCCCGCACGGTGGTCATTGCAGCTGGCGTGGGCGCTTTTGTGCCCAAAGAACTCAAAGTAGAAGGCCTGGCCGCTTTTCAGGGCAGCCAGTTGTTTTACCGGCTCAAACCAGACGATGTTTTTGCGGGCAAGCACGTGCTGATCGTGGGCGGTGAAGACGCCGCGGTGCACAGCGCCATTGCGCTGGCGCAAGCCGGGGCGGCACAAGCGCTGAGTGTGACCGTCTTGCACCGGCGCGACGTGCTGCAGGCGCCACCCGAGGAGTTGGCCAAATTTGCCGCGCTGCGCTCGGCCGGCCGCATTAGTTTCGTGGCCGGTCAAGTCAGCAGCATCCAGACCAGCGGTGAACGCCTGACGGGCGTAGCCATCAGCACCCCGGACGACCAATCGCTGACTCTAGCGCTGGGTGGTTTGCTGGTCTGCCAGGGCATCAGCCCCAAGCTGGGGCCAATCGCTGATTGGGGCCTGGCGATGGAACGTAAGCAACTGGTGGTGGACACCGCCAGCTTTGCCACTAGCGCGCCCGGTATCTTTGCGGTGGGCGATGTCATTGCCTATCCGGGGAAGAAAAAACTCATCGTCAGCGGCTTTCACGAAGCCACGCTGGCTGCTTTTGCCGCCGCTGCGCTGATCCATCCAGAGGCCTCCAACGTGCTGCAATACACCACCAGCAGCGCGGTGTTGCAGCAGCGGCTGGGGGTTTTGCCGCAACCTTAAAGCTTTGCAGCCACCCTTTGGCCACGGGTCAAACTGTGTAACTTTTATTAAATTGATAGCTGGTAGCGCTTGTCAGTCAAGGGCTAGATGCCTATTTTTCATATAAACCGTAGGCTGTCCTTGGCAGCCCGAATCCGCGTCTAAAATTCACCCGCGCTGCCTTTTTTGGTGGCGCACACGCTAGGGGTGTTGGCCCGCAGTGCAAGCTGCAGGCCGACTGAGAAAGTCCCTTTGAACCTGATTGAGGTAATCCTCGCGCAGGGAAGCCAGTCTGACTGCGGGTGTTGCCGCCTTCTCTAGCAACGTCAACCCGTCTGGATTTACGCTGACCTGCCAAACTTTTGCATGGAGCAAACGGATGGCATCGACACACAGTGGCCCTGGCCCTGGCTCGACGCTCGCGTCGACTTCAAGTTCTTCGTCTGCGTCGAATTCCGCCCTTACACCGATTGTCGCCAGCGAACGCGTCTTTCAATGGAACGACCATGCCGCGCTGTGGTTCAGCCTGGGCGTGGGCCTGCTGGTGATGCAGATTGGCGCGTATCTGGTGCCCGCTGTGGGCAGCCGCGAAGCGGTCATTGCCATCTTGCTGGGCTCGGTCGTCGGCTCGGGCCTGCTGGCCTGGACGGCGCGGCTCGGCTGCGAAACCGGCTTGTCCAGCGCCGGGCTGATGCACGCCACCTTTGGCAGCAAGTTTGGCCGCCTGCCGGTACTGCTGAACATGGCACAACTCATCGGCTGGACCACGTTTGAGCTGGTCATCATGCGCGACGCGACCGCAGGCATTGGCAAACAATCTTTCGGGTTGGCGTTGGGCGGCCTCGGGGGCGTCGCGGCCACCACGCTGCTGTGGGGCGCGGTGCTGGTTGCGCTGCTGGCCGGATCAATGACTAAAGTGGTGCGCAAACTCATCAGCCGTGTTGGGCTGCCGCTGGTGGTGGCCTCGCTGATCTGGCTGACCTGGCAGTTCGGCAGCCAGTTGCAGACGCAGGGCTTAGGCGCCTTCTGGGCGCGCCCCGGCGATGGCAGCATGGGCATGCTTTCCGCCATGGACTTGGTGATTGCCATGCCGGTGTCTTGGTTGCCCTTGGTGGCAGACTACGCGCGCCACGGCAAAAGCGGCCGCAGCGCGATGAGCGGCACCTGGCTCGGCTATGCGCTGGCCAATATCTGGTGTTATGCACTAGGTGTACTGGTGGTGAGCGTGGCCCAGCCCGACACCGATCTGGTTACCGCGCTGCTGATGGCGCAGGGCGGCCTAATGGCACTGAGCCTGATTCTGATTGACGAAATCGACAACGCCTATGGCGACGTGTATTCCTGCTCTGTGTCTGGCCACAGCCTGAAACCGCGCTGGAGCGTGCGCCAGTGGGGCATTGGCGTGGCGGTGGTCTGCACCGCGCTGGCGATGGTGCTGCCCATGCACAGCCTGGAGCCGTTTTTGCTGGTGCTCAGCTCGGTGTTTGTACCGCTTTTCGGTGTGATTCTGGGACGCCTCGCCATGGGCTCACCCGACCTGTCTAGCTCTAACCGAAAGGTGGATTGGACAGCCGCTGGCCTTTGGCTGGTAGGCATTGCGTGCTATCACTTGCTTGGCAATTTTGCGCCGCAGTGGGGCTCTGCCCTGCCGACCTTGGCGCTGACTTTTACGCTGGCGTGGCTCACACGGCCAGCAACAACAACTTTACAGGAGGTGAGAGTATGAACATCGTTATTTTGGGTGCTGGCTTGATGGGCCGACTGCTGGCATGCTCGCTGGCGCGTGCGGGTCACACACCGAGCGTTTATGAGGAGCGCGACGCCGACTCCCGGGGCGCAGCCGCTTTTGCCGCCGCTGCCATGCTGGCACCGCTGGCAGAGTCCGCCATTGCCGAAGATTTGGTGGTGCGCATGGGCCAGCACAGTTTGGCGCGCTGGCCAGAGCTGATCGGCGAGCTAGATACACCGGTCTTTTTCCAGCGCGAAGGCACGCTGGTGGTGTGGCACCGCCAAGACGCACCGGACGCCCAGCGCTTCAGCCAACTGCTGGCCGCCACTGGCGAGCGCCTGCCTGAGCTGCCCGTGCCGCAGACACTGGACGCTACCGGGCTGGAGGCACTGGAGCCCGGCATGGGCACGCGTTTCACCCAAGGCCTGCTTCTGCCCGGCGAAGGCCAGTTAGACAACCACCAGCTGATGGACGCGCTGCTGGCGCAGATGCAGCGCCTGGGTGTGGCGCTGCACTGGAACAGCCCGCACAGCCCGGCAGACTTCACCCCCGGCCAGGCGGGCCAGCCCGACTGGGTGCTGGACTGCCGTGGCCTGGGCGCACAGCCCCAGTTGCCCGAACTGCGCGGCGTGCGTGGCGAAATCGTTACCCTGCACGCGCCCAACGTGACCTTGTCGCGCCCCACCCGGCTGATCCACCCGCGCTACCCGATTTATATCGCGCCCAAGCTGGACGGTTATTTTTTGGTGGGCGCCACCGAGATCGAGTCCGACGACACCTCACCGATGAGCTTGCGCTCCTGCCTAGAGCTGCTGAGCGCTGCCTACACCGTGGACAGCGGTTTTGGCGAGGCACGCATCATTGAGCTGGTAGCGCAGTGCCGCCCCGCCCTGCCCAACAACCAGCCCGCTGTACGCTGGTTGGGCGAGCGCACGCTGCAGGTCAACGGGCTGTACCGACACGGCTACCTGATCTCGCCCGCGATGCACGACGTGGTGCTGGAACTGGTCAACGCGGGCACCTCACCGCTGGCTCAGCAGCTGGATCTGGCGCTGGAGGCCGCGCCATGAAAGTGCTGATCAACCGAACCCCCTGCGAGCTGCCCGAAGGTGCCACACTGGCCCAGGCCGTGGCTGCCAGCCTAGTGGCACCGCCGTTTGTAGCGGCGCTGAACTTGCAATTCGTGCCTAAAACCCAGTATGACCAGACCCCGCTGGCTGAGGGTGACCAGATCGAACTGATTGCGCCGGTGGTGGGCGGCTAGCCCAAGACAGCTTTGGTTGCGGACCTTGAGCAAACACCCCGTCACTGCGAGCGTAGCGGGGCAGTCCATGCGTTCGAAATTCAAGGATTGTTACCACCCGCTGTCCATGTCGCCATGCCAAAAACAACTGAATTTCACACACAGTCAAGACCATGAACACGCATCACATCCCGTTAGAAACCGTGCCACTCGACCCGCTGGTTTTATACGGCGAACGGTTCGCCAGTCGCTTCCTGCTGGGCACATCACGCTATCCTTCTCCGAGCATTCTTCAAGCTGCTGTGCAGCGCGCCCATCCCGCCATGCTGACCGCCTCATTGCGCCGGCAAAACCTGGCCAGTGGTGAAAACTCCAACCGTTTTTGGCAACTGCTGGCCGACCTGGCGGTGCCGGTCCTGCCAAACACTGCTGGCTGCCACAGCGTGGCCGAGCTCATCACCACCGCGCATATGGCGCGTGAGGTGTTTGCCACCGATTGGCTCAAGTTGGAGCTCATCGGCGACGACTACACGCTGCAGCCCGACACTCTGAACATGGTCGAGGCCGCCCGCCAGCTCATCCAGGACGGCTTCAAAGTGCTGCCCTATTGCACCGACGACCTGGTGCTGTGCCAGCGCCTGATCGACGTGGGCTGCCAGGCGCTCATGCCCTGGGCCGCGCCGATTGGCACCGGCAAAGGCCCGATCAACCCCTACGCCTTGAAAACCCTGCGCGCGCGCCTGAGTGTGCCAATGATTGTGGACGCGGGCCTGGGCCTGCCCTCACACGCCGCACAGGTGATGGAATGGGGTTTTGACGGCGTGCTGCTCAACACCGCCGTGGCGCTGGCGAATGACCCGGTCCGCATGGCCGGCGCTTTTGCCGCCGCCACCCAGGCCGGGCGCGATGCGTTTCTAGCCGGCACCATGATTGAGAAAGACGCCGCAGAACCCAGCACGCCGGTGCTGGGCACGCCGTTTTGGCACCAGGCCTGACAAGGCCGCTGCGCCAGTGGTACTAAACGATCACCAAACCTCAACCTTCGCATACTCACCACACCACTTCAGCACACCACCCACCATGAACATCGTGACAGACCTGGCAAGCCGGGCACAAGCCATCGTCAGCGCCCACACCGCGCTGGCGCTTGAAAGCCATCAAGATTATGAGCTTTTTAGGCCTCTAGCCCTTATAGATAAAGCGCCTGTAGCTATTGAAACTGAGACAGCCGACGATATCTATCAGGCCGCCAAAATGGCCTGCATGGCGCTGGATTTCATCGATGCGGATGCTGACTGCATCGCCCAAGCCTGGCAAGCGCAGTCTCTGCGTACGGGCTACTTTGATGCCCAAACCTGGCCCACCGAGCCGCAAGACTTTGGTCTGCGCCCCTTGCCGCGCACCGATGCGTTTGCCATCTGCCCCCACCAGCTTGGTTTGTATACCGTGCTGCCGGATGCTGCCTGGGTGGGGCGCATGGCGCGTGCCGGTGTGCCCACGGTGCAACTGCGCTTCAAGTCAGACGATGCGCACGCCATCGTCCAGGAAGTGCGTGCTGCGGTAGAGGCCGTGCGCGGCACCGATGCGCTGCTGTTCATCAACGACCATTGGCAAACCGCCATCGACGCGGGTGCCTACGGCGTGCATTTGGGCCAGGAAGACCTTGACAGCGCAGACTTAGATGCCATCCGCGCGGCCGGGCTGCGCTTGGGCCTAAGCAGCCACGGCTATGCAGAGATGCTGCGCGCCGACCATTTGAGCCCCAGTTACATCGCCATGGGCGCGGTGTTCGCCACCACACTCAAACGTATGGTCACCCCGCCACAGGGTCTTGCACGGCTGAAGGTGTATGCGCAGTTGCTGCGCAACTACTCGACCGTTGCCATTGGAGGCATTGATTTGGCGCGCATGCCTGAGGTGCTGGCGCGTGGGGTTGGCTCAGTTGGCGTGGTGCGGGCGCTGGTGGCTGCCGCGCAACCGCAGCTTGCAACAGCTGAGTTTCTTGACGCTTTTGCAGCACAGGTCATGGCTAAGGCATGTGACTGCTTCCCCACGTAACACGCTATGGCGCCGAGCGGCTATTGACCTGCATCAGACATTGCTCATCTAGCACGTTACCAAAAGTGGAAAAAATCAGTTATGCAGTTGAGCCCGGTTACATTCGAAGTCGAATATCAAACACGGAAAAATGTGTTTGACAAAACGCTGGCGAACCTGTTTTAGATGCAAGCAGGTTATGTAAATATATGCAAAGCCATCGCACAACGGACTTGGTGAAAATTTTTCATGGAATCGTTTCGCCAAGTAGTTATTTTAAGGAGTGAAATTTAATGAAAAGATATGTTTTTCTGGCGTGCAGCGCGGTAGTCTGCCTATCGTTTTACGGGTGTGCTCACCAAGAAGAATCACGGTCTCTGGCAATTCAAAAAGTTGAATCCGCGGGTCAAACTTATACCGGTGCACGCGTCCCAATTTCAGTTGGTAAGTTTGACAATCGATCTTCGTTTATGCGGGGTGTATTTTCTGACAGCGTTGACCGCTTAGGAAGTCAAGCTGCAACTGTTTTAGTCACTCATTTGCAGCAAAGTCGCCGCTTTAGCGTGTTAGACCGCACAGTGATGACCGAAATTAAAGAAGAAGCAGGACTACAGAAAAAGGCACAAACACTCAAAGGCGCAGACTTTGTAATCACGGGTGATGTTTCAGAATTTGGACGTAAGGATGTTGGCGACAAACAGCTATTTGGAATCCTCGGACGTGGAAAAACCCAAATTGCTTACGCCAAAGTAAATCTCAATATTGTAAATACGTTAACTTCTGAAGTAGTTTATTCAACTCAAGGTGCTGGCGAATATAGTCTCTCCGAGCGTGAAGTCATCGGTTTTGGAGGAACTGCTGGCTATGACTCGACTCTCAATGGAAAAGTTTTAGATCTCGCGATTCGCGAAGCAGTCAATAGTTTGGTCACCGGCATAGACAGTGGCGCATGGAAACCATCTCTTTGACATAAAAAAATATATATGTTTAGAAACAAACTCAGCATTGTAACTTTTTTGTTGGCAATTGGTCTGCAGAGTGGCTGTGCAACCAAGCCATCAACCATATATCAGTGGGAAGGTTACCAAACCAACGTGGACGCATATTTTCGAGGTGATAAAGTGAGCGCCACCGAACAAACTCAACGTATGGAAGAAGATTTAAAAAAAATTCGTGCTAGCGGTGGAAAACCTCCTCCTGGATACAACGCGCATTTGGGATTACTTTATGGTCAACAGGGCGACCTAGATCTGTTTGCGCAACAAATGGTAGCTGAAAAGAATCAGTTTCCAGAGTCCGAGACCTTCGTCGATTTTTTGTTGCGGAACTTTAAGAAAAAGGAAGTGAAATGAGCTGGCTACAACGCTTAAAAATTACTGCCACAGTTATCATCGTCCTTACAGCGACCGGATGCGCGTCGACGAAAGCGCCTTTTGACTACTCTGCCTTCAAGGAAAGTAATCCTCATTCAATTTTGGTACTGCCGCCGGTAAATAATTCACCAGAAGTGCAAGCATCTTATAGCGTCTTATCATACGCAACCAGACCGCTCTCAGAAGCAGGCTTCTATGTCATGCCAGTAACGTTAGTGGACGAAGCCTTCAAAGAAAATGGAATTTCGCAGCCGTCTGATATGCATGCGACCTCACCAGAAAAGTTACGACTTATCTTTGGTGCAGATTCCGCACTTTATATCACCGTCTCGAAATATGGGCAAGTATACGCTGTTCTGAGCAGCGCATCAGTGGTAACTGCTGATGCGAAGTTGATAGATTTAAAAACCGGTAAGCAATTGTGGAATGGTAATGCATCCGCTTCAAGTGAAGAGGGAAAAAATCAACAGGGTGGTTTGGCTGGAATGCTAATCTCAGCATTAGTGAATCAAGTGATTGGGACTGTGTTTGATCAGAGTCACGTAACCGCAGGTATCACTACTACTCGTTTGCTTTCAGCGGGTATCCCGAATGGAATGTTATTCGGACCACGTTCACCGAATTACGTTAAAAACTAACATTCAGCAGTAAAACTTCTGCATTTGGTGGATTGCGGCGCCCAGCCAGCAACCCACCAATTTTCAATTCCCGCACGGTGACCGCCGATATATACAGGGTTGCGAAACACACGTCATCGGCTGATTACGCCAAGCATTTATCACATCGCGCCAAGCAACGACATGCGCTCAAGACACGGCTTAACCCGCATCACCACCGGCGCAAACCCGTGATTCAACGGCCCACTTCCCTGTCCGGTTTTCACGGATGCCCCGGCCAGCAAGGCTGATCGCACAAAAGAGCGCGCCTGCTGTACCGCCTCGGCCAGCGTCAGCCCCAGCGCCAGGTGCGCGGCAATGGCACTTGACAAGGTGCAACCGGTGCCGTGGGTGTTGGCGCTTTGGATGCGCGGGGCTTGCATCCACAGGGGCTCGGCGTCGGTTGCCAGCAGCAAGTCCACCACCTCATCGCCCGGCAAATGGCCGCCTTTGACCAGCACCGCGCGTGCGCAAGGTGTCCAACACACGCCGCTTGATGGCGCTGTCGCGCCTGCTGACCACCATGCACGAGGTGGACATGGCCGCGTGGGACGGCTCCAAAAAACTGGTGATTGACACGCTGGATGCAGAACTTGCCCGACTAAAAAAAGACGATCCGAACTTTGATGCGAAGTTATAGGGCTCCGGCCAGATCACGCTGAACGTGGTGATTGTTGAGCAAGGCACATGCAAGGAAATTCAGGAGCAGACCCTCACCGTGCCATTGGACGAAAAGAGCATTGACGACCTGTTCAACCGAGCCGGGCAGCGCTTGGGCGAAGGTCTGCATCTGGACTACTGGCAGATGCACTACGACCAAGACGAGGCAGATGAAATGCCCAGCCGATCAAGGCTTGAACTGTTCCTGATGCTGCAAGACGAGAAAACGTGGATGGCGCTGGAAGTGGCGAAAGACCTCGAACCGCTTTCATTTTTGCCACCGGCTGAAATCATGGCCGCAGTGGACGCGAAAGACCCGGCTTTCAAGCGCTACGACAAACACTTGTATCTGGATGCCAATGGGCATTTTGTGGCTGTGCTAAATACCTGGGAACAGCCGGTTATTGAGGAAGAAATGGCGCGGTCGGATTTTGTTGGCTGGCTGCGCAATGTGCCACGCAAGCCGTGGGCGCTTGCGTTGCCGTATGAACTGGGTGGCGAAGCGCGGCCGATGTACCCTGACTTTTTGGTGGTGCGCAAGGATGGTGATAACCACATCGTGGACATTCTTGAGCCGCACTCACCGGCGCTGTCGGACAACTACGCCAAGGCTAAGGGTCTGGCGCAGTTTGCCGCCAAACACGCGATGGCCTTCGGGCGCATTGAGATGATCCGGATAGTGGGCAAAGACATCAGGCGGCTGGATTTGATTGATGCAGCGACGCGCAAGAAGGTGCTGAAAGTGGATAGCGATGCCGGGCTTGATTTGGTGTTTGACATCGTCAACGCCTGATGCGGATGCCTGGCACGGCTTGAGGCTTCAGGTTCACCAGGCGTTTTCATTGCTCAGAATTGCTATGTTATTTATAGCTTCTTGCGCATGTTCTATAAGGGCTAGAGGCTTAAAAGGCTTGTAAACAGGTAGGTTTTCACATGCACCCTGAGCCTTTGGCAACGGGCCATTGCATTCAATTACTTTGACGGTGTTTGCGCCTCAATAGCGCCACCTTCTACGAGCTTGCGTTCATAGGTGTCACGGTCCAACGGGCATTCAATCAATAGGTCAAAGTTCAGACGGCTCAACTTGCATTGCCCAGCCATCATGCCGAGCAGGCTGTCATCAAGTTCTTTGCATCCATGGCTGGTCTTGGTGAACACGCTGGTTTTCTTGCCAGCCTTGGTGAAGTAATAGAAATAGCTGTGGTCGCCTTCTTTGCGTTGAAAGCCCTTTTTCGTCAGGCTCCTTTCCACGTCACCGGGCTTACGCACCATGGGCAACCTCGCTGAACGCGGCCAGTAAGGCTTGTTTCATTTTGATGGCCATGCCGTCAAGCGAATCATTGTCAGCAAGGGCATATTCTTGCCAGAGCATCCCGATTTGTTCGCTCAATTCGCTGACCAACGCATCGCGTGTGCGGGCAAATGCGTCGATACCCAATTCAGTGTGTGCGACGCAAATGAGTTGCTTCGTTTCGTCGGTGACGGGCTCCAAGGTGATGCTCTCTTTGGCCTTGAGTACCAATTTGCCCACCTTGACCGTGTCGATCAATAACGGGGACAAGTCGAGTTCTCTGATGTCGTTGACGTTGGTGATCTTTCTTGGCGCGCCTGCATCATCCAGAACGATCAAACCGGTGACCTGGATCAAGTCGCGCCGGTTTTCAATCAGCAGATCTTCAATGGTTTCGTCGTAGACACATTCCATCTCGCGCTTGGTAGGCGGGTAAATGATGGTGACGACACGGTTGGTAAAGTTGATATTGGTGAGGTAGCCGGTCACAACCTGGGATTCAGCCTGTTCATCAGCAGGAACAATAGCTGCCCTGATGGTTGCCTCACTTTCGGTGTTGAGTTCACCGAATTCAGTATTTCCAGCATCCCACAATTTCAACGACCATTTGGCATCAGCGCGAGGTGTCATTCCGCGAATTGCCTCCAACAGCCGATGGCGCAAGCTCACATCAGGCATGGCCTTATTGATGGCCTCGGAATCCCGTTTGGTGATGCCGCCGATGATCTTTTTGAACACGTCCATGGCAGCTGTGATGTGTTCTGCCAGTAGGTCTTTGCCACCCAATTCAATGGGAACCGCATAGCAGCCAGGCACGGGCAGACGACACACCAATTGAAAGCGGCTACGAGTTGCAGCGGAAATGCGTGCGCGCTGTTGAACTGTGCGCCCCTCGACGTGAACCCCAATCAATTCGAAACTGCGCTGTGCGCTGGTAAGAATCTGCGCGAGCACTACGGCTGGAACAGCGTCACCGTTTTCGGTTCCGGTTTCAATATGCAGGCTGAACGCAGTTTTCCCGGCAGGGTTGGTCATGAATGGGTTGATCGCTAAGACTGGAATGTTAAAAGTGAAGCACGAAGCCAGAAATTATAGGGATGCTGGAGCGCCGTCGGTCTTTATTGGACAGTGTGGACGCGTTCAAGTCAAATAAATGTGAACGGCTACTGGTGGAACCAGCAATTCAAAGCGCGAAGACACGCCGCCTGACGCCGGCGGGTTGTTGGTGGTGCTGTTGGGCTTGGTTTTGGTGATTGTTACGCTATCTACTTGATAGCTGCTTGCGCATGCTCTATAAGGGCTAGAGGCATAAAATGCATGTAACCCGGCGTAAACGCCGGGTTACCTTTCATTTTTAGCTAAATAAGCAGTGGCTTGTTTTCCAAACTCTTGATACTTGGATTCGACAACAAAGATGTGAGCTGACTTCTGGCCAGCGTGTTCAACATCACAAGCCTATCGCTCTGGTTCATTTTTTACTGGATTAACAATGCGTTCTGGCTTTCCAGGCTAGACATCACAACCAGTTGTTCCCTAGATGCGTTGTCACGAATATTGCCCTCAGCATCAGGGTTGGCTCTGCGCCACTCCTTAGCGGTCAACCCAAACAGCGCTTTGTTCAAAATGTCCGCCTCGCTGGCATACACAAATCCCACTTGTGCCCCGGTAAGTTATGCCGGGATCAAATGTTCCTTGACTGCGTCTGTATGAACCCTGTACTGAACTTTTGCCAGCGAGCGGCGGATGCTCTATTCAATTCCGCCGGAAAGCGCCTCTTGCTCTTTGAAGCGCTGGACTTCCTTGATCAGGTACAGCTTGAACTCAGGGCTCAGCCAGGATCCGAATTCAAAGGCAATGTCTTTATGAGCGAAGGTGCCCCCATCGCGCCCAGCACGCGCAAGCAGGCCGATTCCCTTGGTCCGCTCTGTCCACTGCTTGGCTGACATCACAAACCGGTTCAAACCGGCTTCATTTTTAATTAGGTGGAATTCCACCAGATTAAAACCAGGATTGTTCAATTGCTCCCAAACACCCAAAAAATCGACGGTGTTCTTGTTTTGCAATCAATTTTTGATAAGTTGGTCAGCGCCATTGAAACTTTTGGTCATGTCGGTAAGGTTGATGTAGTCCTCATCGTCCTTTGATGTGAGATTTACCTCAACGCCCTTAACCGTCAAACTTTTATTTGTGACCATGATTTCTCCGAACGGGGGATCGATTTTCGCACGTTAGATTCCGCCACAGCACTCCAACGACAACCCAGGGCGTTCAAATTACAGCGAGTCGATGACCGATTTGAGTGCAGGCAATTTAGATAGATAACCACCAGCTTTTGTAGTAGTGGGGGCAATGGTGGGGGCAATTTGACAAAGCCGCGCCAGAAAGAAGAAAGGACCTAGCCCCTTTCGAAGCTAAGTCCTTGATTCATATGGTCGGTGTGAAAGGATTCGAACCTTCGACCCCTTGCACCCCATTCAATCGTATTAATGCTTTTTGCGATCTTAAGATTGCTTCCAATTTCAACAAATCGTTATAAATCAACCACTTATAAAAACACCACTTCCAACAGCGTCCAGCGCGATACAATGAAAGCCACCGAGAAACGGCAACCGAACGGCAACCAGAAATCGGGTTTTCATATCGTACAAGGGGTAGCTGATGAGTGTCATTACCGACAAGCAAATGCAGGCCGCAGCAACTGCTGCCGACATCTGGATTACCGAGGATGGCCCACGTGGCGCGGGCCGCTTCCTGGGGCGCATCACCCCACGCGGTGAACGCGCCTTCTACTTCCGACACACCACTAGCGATGGCAGCCGCGACACCCTCCCCGTCGGCATCTACGACCCAAAAGGCCGCGCCGGATTCAAACTATCCGATGCGCGGGCTAAGGCAGACCATTGGTCCAAGTTGTACCAGTCGGGCATCAAAGACCTGCGCAGCCACTTCGCACAAACCGAGGCCGACCGTGTCCAAAACGACGAGGCCGCCCGCAAGCAGGCTGAGCTGACCGCCAAGCAATCCGAGCTGGAGCAGCAGCGCCGCTTGACCATCAAGCAGCTGTTCGACCGCTGGGCTGCCACCGAGCTGACCCCCAATGTGCTGGCCAACGGCAAACGCAGCGGACGCAAAGACGGTGGCCAGTACAGCCGCGACCAGTTTGAACGGCGCATATTCCCGGTTTTGGGTGAAGTAGCCGCCGTCGATGTGCGCAAAGCCGACTTACTCGCCATTCTGGATGCCGTGAAAGCCGAAGGCAAACTGCGCACCTGCAATGTGCTGCTTACCGACTTGAAGCAAATGTTCCACTTCGCGCTGGCGCGTGAGATCGTGGACCGCAACCCGCTGGACACCATCACCAAGCGCCAAGCCGGTGGCGCGGAAACGGAACGCGAACGTGTGTTAACCGCCGACGAGGTGGTGGCGCTGGCTCGGCAGCTACCCAAGGCCAATATGGGCCTGCGCAGCGTTTGCGCCGTCTGGCTGACCCTGGCCACCGGCTGCCGCGTCGGCGAACTGATGAACGCGCAATGGCAGCACATTGACCTTGAGAAACGTACCTGGCACCTGCCCGACACCAAGAACCAGCGACCGCACACCGTCCACCTAAGTGACTTTGCGGTCAAGCAGATCCAAAACCTGGCGACCATGCGTGTGCTGTTTCCTGATGGCCTGCCCTGCCATTGGGTTTTCCCGAACACCAAAGGCAGCAACGCACTGGACATCAAGACATTCGGCAAGCAACTCTCTGACCGCCAGCGCCCGCCCGAGAAACGCCTGAGCAACCGCACCGCCGCCACCGAATCGCTGAGCCTGCCTGGCGGCAAATGGACTGCGCACGACCTTCGCCGCACCGCCGCGACCACCATGGCCAGCCTAGGTATCAGCAGCGACGTGATCGACGAATGCCTGAATCACATGATCCAGAGCCGCGTGACCCGCATTTACATCCGCGACCGGCGCGAGGGGGAGCAGTTGAAGGCGTTTGATGCGCTGGGCCAACGGTTGATGGAGTTGGTAGCGCTGGCCACCCAGAAAGTGGCGTAAGTATGGCCACCCGCAAGCAAGCCACAACCCGATTGGCCAAACGACTCGCGTCGGTAGATGCGTTGAAAACAGTGCTCACCAGCATCCCCAAAGTTGACCCTGACGTAGTGCAGACTGCGACTGCCGAATTAATGAATGCCGCAGACGACTACATGGCCTCCCAGCCGCTAGTCGACCCTAAGGGGCGACGCAGCAAACCCAACTTGGCTGAAGCCCGCGCCAGCGTGGCGGCTCTACAGAAGCATTTGGCCAAGGCACTAGAGCAACTGTCTGTCTTGCCCTTAGATGCACGGACGGCTATCGGCCAGGCGACCAACGCGCCACTTGGCAAGATGCGGTCGGATATCGAGCAAGTACGACAAGTGGTCGAAAAGGCATTGGTCGAACTATCCGCCCGCCCACGCAAGATCGCCGATGCCGCCCGCAATGTTCTGGCCTATCAGGTGGCCGCGGTGTTTCGTGACACTCTCAAGGTGAAGCCCACATCCACCAGCGATAAGCAACTGACGGCGAATATGTCCACCGCACGTGGTGGAGCTGCCTATGCCCGCGTACTGCGTGCCACGCTCAAGGCCGCAGGAGTAGTCAACTACGACCCTGGGCCTCTGATCGCGGCTGGTCTGACTTTGCTCAAAGACCCCAACCTGCCGTCTGCAAAGTGAACTTCTAGGCTATCCGGCGCAATTTTTGGCTGGATTCAAGGTAAGTTCAAAGGGGCCATTTTCTGCACATTAACGCTATGCCTTAGACACCCGTCCAAGGCGCTTCAACAGGAGCGAAACATGGCCACAGCAGTCCACAGCCCACAAGTCATTCTGAGGCGCACCCAGGTGCAAGCCCGCACCGGCATTTCGCGCTCGGGCATCTACCAGAAGATGGCCGATGGTGAATTCCCAAAATCCATTTCCCTCGGCCCCCGCGCAGTCGGTTGGCTCGAATCCAGCATCGACGGCTGGATTCAAAGCCGAATTGCGCTGTCCTCGAAAGTTGAGGCATAACACCATGGCCGCCAACACCAAACCCAAGTCGCGCAAGACCCAAACCGCCAAAGCGCTCCTGAGTCTGACCATGAACTTTGGCTACCGCAATACGGATCGGAACCCCACCCAGAAAGTACTGACCTGGGCGGACTTGGTCCAGCGGTTCAGCGTGCCCGACCTCAAGCGCGGCACGTTGACGCTTGCGGAATATCTTAAGTTGGACAAGAAACTCTCGGCCCAAAAACGCATCCGCGACGGTGAAAAGAATGGTGCCTATTTCATCATGGCTGCATTTTCAAAGTCAGGCACCCGCGATGCCATTGATGTTTCTTTCATGAGTGCGTTCACAGGCGATATTGACACTGGAAAGACTGGCAAGGCGCTCCTGCAAGCCAAGCTCAAAGGCTTTCAATTCCTGGCCTACAGCTCCTACAGTCATAGCTCAGCTGTTCCCATGTGGCGCTTCGTGATCCCGTACAGCAGGCCCGTGACGGCAGCTGAGCATGAAAAGGTCTATGCCTACTTTCAGCAGGCCTTTGGCGATCAACTCGACAAGCGCTGCAGAACCACCGCACAGCTCTGGTACACCCCGGCGTGTCCGCCGGATGCGGGGGCGCTATTTGAGTTCTTCACTGGCGACGGTGAACTGCTCAATCCTGACTCCATTCCCGATGTTGCCCCCAAAATGCCCACCCAAAGCACCGCACTTGTCGTCGTCCCCCAAGCACCCATCAAAAGCCTATCAGTCCATCAACTGGGGCGCGTAGAGAGTGCCTTGGCGGCCATCCCCTCCGATGACCGAGACATATGGGTCCGGATCGGTCTGGCGCTGCGTCAGTCGCTTGGGACTGAGACAGGTTACAAACTCTGGCTAACTTGGTCGAAGAAGTCAACCAAGTTCGACGAGCATGATGCCGAGGCAACCTGGCATAGCTTCAAAGACCAGGCGGTTGGCGCTTCTGTGACATTGGGCACCGTTTTCTACGTGGCGAAAGAAAATGGATGGATTGACCCGCAGCGCGAGATGCCAGACAAAGTTCAAGCGCTCGACGACACGCATTTCGTGGCCTTTGAGGGCGGCAAGTGCTGGGTGTTCAAAGAAGACTTCGACCCGGAACTGAATCGCAGCATGCTCAATCGCATGGGGGTTGAGCCGTTCTGCAACTTCTACTGCAATCAAAAACTGGCTGTCCCACAGGGTGAGAGCTTCAAGATGATCCCCATCGGCTCCCTCTGGTTTGATCACCCTGCGCGGCGCTCTTTTCACAAGGTCGTTTTCATGCCGGGGATGCCTACGCCCGATGGTTGTTACAACCTATGGAGAGGCTTTTCTGTGGCGCCGATACCGGGTAGCTGGTCGCTGCTGCACCACCACATCCTTGACGTGATTTGCGCGGGTGATATTTCTTGCGGAGAATACTTGCTGAACTGGTTAGCCTTCGCCGTCCAATACCCCGATAAATTGGGTGAAGTGGCCGTTGTTATGAAAGGTGAAAGGGGTACCGGCAAAGGAAAATTGGCCTATTTCTTTGGTCTGCTTTTCGGCGAGCACAGTCTGCAAATCAACCAATCCAAGCACCTGGTCGGCAATTTCAACGCCCACTTGCGCAGTTGCGTTTTTCTCTTTGTGGATGAAGCGCTTTGGGCGGGCGACAAACAGGGTGAAAACGTCCTCAAAGGCTTGGTTACTGAGCCAACAATCCAGATCGAGGGCAAGGGCGCCAACCTCATTACCGCCGCGAATCGGTTGCACATCATGATGGCATCCAACAATGAATGGGTGGTCCCTGCGGGCAACAGGGAGCGCCGCTACTTTGTGCTGCAGGTCAGTGACAAGCACATTCAGGACAAACCGTACTTCGCAGCCATCGACCATCAGATGCTGCACCAAGGCGGCCTTGCCGCCATGATGCACGACCTGTTGAATCGGGACCTCTCTGCTTTCGACGTACGCAGTTTCCCGTGGACGGATGCCCTTGACGAACAGCTGTTGCGCTCCCTGGACCCAGCAATGCAGTGGTGGATGGATTACCTGGGCAAGACACATACGTGCTGGGAGTTCCCCATCAGGGGCGTCATAAGTGAAGCGTTTGCGCTGGCCAACGGTACGTATAACAGCAAAAGCTCAGAGACAAAACTGGGTATGTTTTTGTCGAAAGTCGTTCCTGGTGGAGTAAAAAAGGTGGTTCATGCATCGGTAGCAGGTGCCAAACCGAACGACTGCTACCAGCTTCCCAATCAGACCGCTTGCCGTCAGTCGCTGATCAAACAGCTGGGGCTTAAAAATGACCCGTGGATTTGATGGAGAGTAGTGTTTGGCCCCACCTATGCTTACCTTCGCTTTGACCTAAAAAATGGCCATAGTGAGAGTGGGCGCGGGTCCTGACACCTACAACACCTCCACTACCTTGTTTTAGAAAAAAGGAAATCCGTCTCCCAAAAGCCATGTTCAAGGAGGCAAGGTGAGTAAGGTGTATCGCCTAACCACCTCCCATCACGCCTCGTTACCCACTGCAATCAGGGCGATCAGTTCTGAATCCGACAGCCGCTGCAGCCGGTCCATCTCCACCTCGCCCCTCAAATCGACAACCACCTTCGGTGGCTCCTGGTTGAAATAGCCAAAAATTAGCGCTATCTGGCGCATCGAAGCAATCATCGCAGCCGGGTTCTCCATCAGCTTGGCCATATTAAACGCACCAACCAGCTCGTTAACCACTCGCTCCCGTGTGTAACCAACCTCCACTGCAGCAACCGTCTGCAATTCCCGCACTCTGCGTGCAATCTTTTCTTGCTTCAAAAGCCTGCACGCTGTTACATGCGACGACGCAGCGGAAAATCCGGCGAGCCGCGCCGCTCGCGCCCCCGAGCCGCGCCCGGCCCCAACCATATGCTCACAAAAGAGCTTTTGACGGGCTGTAAGCTGGTTTTTGTGCATATTCATTAGCAAATATTAGCCGATTAAGATGCTCGATGCTGGTGTTTTTAGTGATGCCTTCCACCCCCGGTATATAGTCCAAGCAAAACACAGAACAATCGTCTCTAGGGGAGCGGCACCGCATGAAGTTTGTCAGCAACGCAGGCCAGGAACGGGTCATTGATCTCTTGCGTCCGGCGCTGCAGCCCGGCCACCAAATAGACGTCCTCGCAGCAAGCTATTCACTGTTTGCCTATGCCGCTTTGATGGCCGAGACCGACCAGGTCACCAAAGCCCGCCTGATAGCGCCGCCACTCTTGTCCGGCAATCAAATTGACCCTGATGCCATACCGCCCCTGCTGGGCAATGCTGCCGACCGCGCCGCCCGCAACCGCCTCCAAACCCGCTGGTTGGCTCACCGTTTTGGTGAATGGATTACCTCTCGCGCCGAGGTCCGCCAAAGCCGTGGCCCCATTCCCCAAGCCGCCATGGTCGTGCGCGACGCCACTGGCACGCCACAGCAGGCTTTGCTGGGTTCATTCAGTTTCACTACAGATGGACTGGGCCTGACTCCCGGCAACCCCCTGAGCCTGATTCAGGCATCCGAAACCCCTGCCGATGCACACATGCTCAGCCAATGGTTTGAGCAGCAATGGGCGGGTTTGCAAGCGCAGCCAGACGCCAAGCCAGCCCTGCTAGCTGAATTAGCGGCCTTAGCCGCCCACCAATCCCCCAAACACGTCTACGCCGCCATCCTGCACCACGTCTTTCGCCAAAACGGCGACGGCATGGACGAAGACCGCATCGTCAACGCCGCCACCGGCATCCGCAACACCGTGGTGTGGAAGAAGCTCTACAAGTTTCAGCGCGACGGTGTCGTCGGTGCCATCGACAAATTGGAGCGTTTTGGCGGCTGCATCATTGCCGACAGTGTGGGCCTGGGCAAAACCTTTGAAGCCCTGGCCATCATCAAGTACCACGAGCTGCGCAACGACCGTGTGTTGGTACTGGTGCCCAAACGCCTGCGCGACAACTGGACGCTGTACAAGTCCAACGACCGACGCAACATCCTGGCACCGGATCGCCTCAATTACGACGTACTCAACCACACCGACCTCTCACGTGACGGCGGCCAGTCCGGCGACATTGATCTGACCCACGTTAACTGGGGCAATTACGACCTGGTGGTCATCGACGAGTCGCACAACTTCCGCAACAAGAAGTCACCGCGCAAGGGCATCGAGACCCGTTACGACCATCTGATGCGCCGCATCATCCGCGAGGGCGTCAAAACCCGCGTGCTGATGCTGTCGGCCACCCCGGTCAACAACCGCCTGGCCGACCTGCGCAACCAGATCGCCTTTGTCACCGAAGGGGACGACACAGCCCTGTCTGCCCATGGCATTGCCAGTATTGAAGTCACCACGCGCCGTGCGCAAACCGCGTTCAACCGCTGGCTAGACCTGCCAGAAGCAGACAAGAAGCCCGGCCAGCTCATTGACATGCTGGGCTTTGACTACTTCGCCCTGCTGGACCACTTGACCATCGCCCGCTCGCGCCGCCATATCGAAAAATACTACGGTACAACAGAGACCGGTCGCTTCCCCGACCGTCTGCCACCTATCAACATCAAGCCCGACGTGGACTTGGCGGGTGAATTCAGTTCCATCCGCGAGATCAACACCGAAATCCGCCGCCTCAACCTGGCCAGCTACGCGCCACTTCGCTATGTGCTGCCCCACAAGCAAGCCGCCTACGATGCCAAATACAGCACCGAGATTCGAGGCGGCCAAAGCTCATTCAGGCAATCTGACCGGGAAGAAAGCCTGATACATCTGATGCGGGTCAACGTATTGAAGCGCATGGAAAGCTCCGTGGCCTCTTTTGCCCTCACCGTCGGGCGGCAACTGCGCGACGTCGAAGCCACCCTGGCACGTATCGACGCCCACGCCACCGAGATTGAAGAATTCGACATTGCCGACATCGAGATCGACGACCCGGCGTTTGAATCCCTGTTGGTGGGCAAGAAAGTTAAGGTATTGCTCAGCGATGTGGACCTGATCCGCTGGAAACAAGACCTGACCGAAGACCGCAACCGCCTGGCTACCCTGCATTCGGTCGCCCAACAAGTCAGCGCCGCCCGTGATGCCAAGCTCAGCGCCTTGCGCGAGTTGATCGCCAACAAGTGCCGCAACCCCACCAACGCCGGCAACCGCAAAGTCATCGTCTTCACCGCGTTTTCCGACACCGCCGCCTACCTGTATGAGAACCTGGCCGATTGGGCCAAAGCCGACTTGGGTCTGGAATCGGCCCTGGTCACCGGCTCTGCGGGCATCAAAACCACCCTACCCGGCCTGCGCAAGAACCTGGGCACTGTCCTGTCTGCCTTTGCGCCCCGCGCCAAAGAGCGCCCCGCTGAGATGGCCGTCGAGGGCAACCTCGACCTGTTGATCGCCACCGACTGCATTTCTGAGGGGCAGAACCTGCAAGACTGCGACTGGCTGATCAACTTTGACATCCACTGGAACCCGGTGCGCATCATTCAGCGTTTTGGCCGTATTGATCGCATTGGCTCACCCAACAACCAAATCCAACTCGTCAACTTTTGGCCCAACATGGAGCTAGAGGAATACATCAACCTGGAGCAGCGCGTCAGTGGCCGCATGGTCTTGCTTGACGTTTCCGCCACCGGTGAAGAAAACCTGATCGAGCAACAGTCCGGCAACCCCATGAACGACCTGGAGTACCGGCGCAAGCAGCTCCTCAAGATGCAAGAGTCCGTCATTGACATGGAAGACCTGTCCTCCGGCGTTGCCATCACCGACCTGACCCTCACCGATTTCCGTATTGACCTGGCCGAATACCAAAAGCAACACCCCGATGCCCTGAATAGCCCGCAGGGGTTTCCGCTGGGATTGAGCGCAGTCACCACCACGCTGGATGCCGATATTCCGCCCGGCATCGTGTTCTGCCTGCGTGCTGTGGGGCCGGGCGCTCAAAAGGGCATAGACCCTGGCTACCCCCTTGCGCCGCACTACATGGTCCATGTGGGCGACGATGCCGCCGTGTTGCTGCCCTACACCCAGGCCAAGCGCGTGCTCGACCGCCTGAAACGCCTGTGTGCAGGCCGCGACCTGCCCGATGCTTCCGCCGGTGCCCGCCATGACAAGGCCACCAAAGGCGGCGAAGACATGCGCCAGGCCCAGCGGCTGCTGGCCCAAGCCATCGCCTCCATCGCCGGTAAAAGCACCGAACGCGCCGTGGCCAGTTTGTTTACCCCCGGCGGCACCCACGCCCGCCCAGGCGAGTTTGCAGGCTCTGCCGACTTTGAAGTCGTTGCCTGGCTGGCCATCCTGCCTGTTTGACCCCGCAGTTGTAGTCATGACCCCTGAAGCGTTGATAGCCGCTCTGGCCCTGCCCCAGCAGGCCATGGTGAACCAGCGTGTGGCCAAGAAGCTATTGCTCGACAGCGGCTCACCCACCGCCGCCGACAAACGCCTGATTCAAGACAGCATTGAAGACCTTTTTTGGATAGCCGCCCTCAAGCCCGAAGCCATTGGTGTGCCCGCCTACCGTGATGACACCCGCGAATACCTGGAGTTGGCCGTGCTGAGCGCCACGCTGCGCAGCGCCGCCACGCCCCGTTTAGCGGAACTGGTGCACCGTGCCATCCCCTACCCTGTGCTGCTGGTCATGGCCGCCCCCAGCGCAGGCAGCACAACGCAAGCCCCATGCATCACCGTGTCCCTGGCCCATATCCGCTGGGCGCAACGCGAAGTAGACCGCACCGTGCTGGATGGCAGCGTTGTACAGGCCGCCGTGGGCGAAGATGCCATTGGCACAGCGTTCACCCAAGCACTGGCACTGCAGCGCCAACCGCGCACCCACATGCTGGACCTGTATCAAGGCTGGATCGACACCACCACCGCACTGCAAGCCGCCGCGCTGACGGGTCAGTTCACCACCAGCCCAAACCGCGAGGCCGCCGCAATCCGCCGAACCGCGCTGCATCAATGCCACGACTTGAAAGCCCACATCGCCCAACTTCGTACCCAGGCCAGCAAAGAAAAGCAACTGCCCCGCCAAGTCGCTCAGAATCTGCAAATCCGCACGGCCAAGGCCACCCTCGACCAATTGCTCGCGTCTCTGTCCCGACCGCTTGCATGACAATTCATGCCAAACCCATCAGGCACGTCCTTGAGAACACCCATGCCCATTGAAAAAATCGAATCCAACGCCCCCCTGGCCCAGTCTGCCGACATCCGCGCTGACAACATTGCCAAGCTCAAGGCCCTGTTCCCCGAGTTGCTGACCGAGGGCAGCGGCGGTGCCGCCATTAACGTGGATGTGCTCAAAGCCCTGGTAGGCGATGCCACTGCCACCGATGCAGACGAAAAATATGGCCTGAACTGGCACGGTAAGCGCCGCGCCCGCCAGCTGGCGCTAACCCCCAGCACCGGCACCCTGCGCCCCTGCCCGGATGAAAGCGTGGACTGGGATACGACACAGAACCTGATGATCGAGGGCGACAACCTCGAAGTGCTCAAGCTGCTGCAAAAAAGCTATTCAGGCAAGGTCAAGTTGATTTACATCGACCCGCCGTACAACACCGGCAAGGACTTTGTTTACCCGGACAACTTTCAGGACAACATCAAGAATTATCTGGAGTTGACCGGCCAGGTGGAAGGCGGCGCGAAGATCAGCAGCAACACCGAGTCCAGCGGGCGGTTTCATACCGACTGGTTGAACATGATGTATCCGAGGTTGAAGCTGGCGAGGAATCTGCTACGGGAAGACGGGGTTATTTTTTTGAGCATAGATGACCAAGAAATTGCTCACTTACGCTCCATGTGCGATGAGATTTTTGGCCCAGAGAATTTGATCGCCGAGATGGTCTGGGAAGGCGCCAACAAGAACGACGCCAGACAAGTTGGCGTGTGTCATGAATATGTTCTTGCTTATGCCAAAAATCGCGAGCAGGTGCCCTCAGACTGGGGCCTAAAGAAAGAAGGTGTGGAACCAATTTTGCACGAGGTGAAACGCCTAAGAAAAGTTCATATAACAAATTTTCAGGGTGCTTCCGATGATTTGGCCGGGTGGTTTAGAGCAATGAAAGCCACGCCGTCTTTTGCTCACCGCCGATATAAGTTTATCGATGCCAGAGGTGCATACAAAGAAGAGAACCCTACTGCTCCAGGTGGACGGCGCTTTGATTTAATTAATCGAAGGACTGGAAGCGTAATACGCCTTCGACCAAATCGCGGTTGGGGGTTTGACCAAGCCGAATTTGACAGGCTGGTAGCAGAGGAAAGGGTCACTTTTGTAACGGAGACTAGCGTCATGATAAGACTTTACCTCCATGAAACTGACAGCATGACACCTCAAAGTGTGTTCTATCAGCCTGCAAGGTCGGCATCCGAGCGCTTAGGCCGCCTCATGGAGGGTGATGTATTTGATTTTCCGAAAGATGAAGACGTCATTTGCAAGCTGGTTGAAATGGCTACTAGGAGTGATGATGACAAATGTATCGTCATGGATTTCTTTGCAGGCTCTGGGACTACTGCCCATGCAGCTATGAATCAAAACTCAGCTGATTCCGGACGTCGTCAGTATGTAGTTGTACAGCTACCAGAGCCGTTGAACCCCACCGATAAAGAGCAGAAAGTTGCTGCCAATTACTGCGATCAACTCGGAAAACCCCGCAACATCGCCGAACTGACCAAAGAACGCCTGCGCCGCGCCGCTATCAAAATAAGAGCTGCTTCCGCACGTAATACGAGGGCTACAGGCCAATTAGCCTTAGAAGAAGCACCCGCAGCACCGGCCAAGCCGCTCGACCTGGGTTTTCGCGTCTTCAAGCTCGACAGCTCCAACATCCGCGCTTGGCAGCCCACCGGCGATCTGGCGCAAGACCTGGTGGACAACATGCAGCACCTGATGGAGGGCCGCACGGATCAGGACGTGCTGTACGAGCTGTTGCTCAAACTGGGCCTGGACTTGTGTGTGCCGATTGAGGCCCGCCAGATCGCCGGCAAGTCTGTGCACAGCATTGGCGGCGGCGTGCTGCTGGCCTGCCTGGATGCGCACATTGGCGTAGCGGATGCCGAAGCCTTGGCGCTGGGCATGGCCGCCTGGCATAAGGAGCAGGCCCCGGAGGGCGACAGCACGGCGGTGTTCCGCGACAGTGCGTTTGAGAACGACGTCGCCAAAAGCAACCTGGCAGCCATTTTGGAGCAGCATGGCATCAAGCAGGTGCGGAGTTTGTAATGAGCACTTCCAGCAAAAAAGACCTCACCACATCCGCCGTTGACCGGCAGAACGTGCTGAACAATCCCTATGCTCTGGTAGAGATTGAGCGGGTAACCGGCATACAGGGCATTCCGTTTGAGGGCAAGACAGTGGTACTCAAGGAACAAATTGCCGCGTTCTTTGAAGTCACGATTCGCACAGTGGAAAACTACCTTGAGCAGCACACCGCTGAAATCACTCGCAACGGCTATGAGGTGCTGAAAGGCGAGCGGCTGAAGACGTTGAAAGCCGCCATACAAGATTTGGATGTTCCCGAAACAGATTTCGGGAACATCAGCAAGACTCCTCAACTGGGTGTTTTCGACTTCCGCGCCTTTTTAAACCTTGCCATGCTCGTCTCCGAGAGCGAACGCGCCAAGATGTTGCGCCAAGTGATTCTGGACGTCGTCATCGACACTATCAACAAGCGCACCGGTGGCGCTACCAAATACATCAACCAGCGCGACGAAGACTTTTTGCAGGCAGCGTTCTCCGAAGAAAGCTACCGCAAGCAGTTTACCGACGCACTGCGCGACGGTGTGGACATGGGGCCATTCAAATACGCGGTGTACACCGACAAGATTTACGTCAGTATCTTCAAGGAGAAATCCAAGGAATACCGCAAGCTCTTGCGCTTGGAGAAGAAGGACAAGGTTCGTGCCACGTTCTATGCAGAAGTACTGGACTTGGTGGCGGCCTACGAGTGCGGGTTTGCAGATGTACTCAACCAGGCCGTCACCAGCAAAGGACGCAAACTCAGGCCATCAGAGGTTGACAAAGTCTTCGCGGCATTTGAACAGCAGGCACACTGGCGGCCCTTGGTAGAAAAAGCCCGCATGAAGATGGCCAGCCGCGATCTGGCGTTTAGGGATGCTTTGCATCTTCAACTAAAGGAGTACGTGGCACCTGTGCAGCGCGAAGATTACGAGCGATTCATTGGCGAAAGAAGCAAGGAACTGTCCGAGCGTCTGGAGGAAGCCAAAGACGTGATGAAGCGCCTGAAAGATCGCGGCTAATGGCGCTCACTTATTTGACGCTGGACCAAGCAATTGAGGTCCATAGAAAGACTGTAGAGGTCAGCGGTGGCGGTGCACTGGGTCACCTGGACCTGGGTATTCTGGAGGGGGTACTGGCACATATCCAGAATGACGACTACTACCCTACGCTTGAAGACAAGCTAACGCACCTGTTCTTCAGTGCTTGCAAGTTCCATTGTTTTCAGGATGGCAACAAGCGCATTGCCATCACTCTGTGTGCAGCCATGCTTCTATTCAATGGCTACATGTACTGCACAGGCAGCTTCCTGCACGACATGGAAAACATCAGTTACCACGTCGCCGCAGGCAACATTGACAAGGAGTTGCTGGCCGACCTGATCGCTGCCAACTTGGCAGATGAGGCAGACGATGAAAGTCTCAAGCTAAGGCTGTTCATTGCAATTTCGGCGGGTGACAACGGAGAGAATCATGAAACTGCACTTTGAACCCAACCTGGACTATCAGCTGCAGGCAATCGACGCAGTGTGTGACCTGTTTCGCGGACAAGAGACTTGCCGCACCGAATTTACCGTCACCATGCGCGGCGAAGCAGCACAACTAACGCTGGGCGTGGCGGAGTCTGACCTGGGCGTGGGCAACCGCCTGAGCCTGCTGGACGAGCAAATCCTCAAGAACCTGGCCGACGTGCAGTTGCGCCATGGCCTGGCACCGGCCAGCGCCTTGGGGTCTGAAAACTTCACGGTGGAAATGGAAACTGGCACGGGCAAGACCTATGTTTACCTGCGTTCGATTTTTGAGCTTAACAAGCGCTATGGTTTCAGCAAATTTGTGATCGTGGTGCCGTCGGTGGCCATCAAGGAAGGTGTCTACAAGACGCTACAGATGACCGAAGAGCACTTCAAGAGCATGTACGCCGGTGTGCCGTTTGACTTCTTTCTGTACGACTCGGGAAAGCTGGGCCAGGTGCGCAACTTTGCCACGAGTGCCAGCATCCAAATCATGGTGGTCACCGTGGGTGCCATCAACAAGAAAGACGTGAACAACCTCTACAAGGACAGCGAAAAGACTGGCGGCGAGAAGCCTATTGATCTGATCAAGGCCACCCGCCCCATCGTTATCGTGGACGAACCCCAGAGCGTGGACGGCGGCCTGCAAGGCAGTGGCAAACAGGCACTGGACGCCATGAATCCGCTTTGCACCCTGCGTTACTCGGCCACCCACACCGACAAGCACCATATGGTGTTCCGCTTGAATGCGCTGGACGCTTATGAGCGCAAGCTAGTCAAACAGATCGAAGTCGCATCCGCCACGGTGGAGTCCGCGCACAACAAGGCATTCGTACGCTTTATTGCGCCGGTAACCCGTGGCAAGAGTGTGGTGGGCGCGAAGGTGGAACTAGACGTGCAAGGGGCTACCGGTGTGCAGCGCAAAATCGTGGAAGTGTGCGATGGTGACAACCTGGAGCAGACCACCAAACGGGCCATTTACGCTGACTTCCGCATTGGCGACATCAGTGCCGCCAAGGATTCCACCTATGTGGAACTGCGCTTTCCAGGCGGCGAGGTATTCTTGCAGCCCGGCCAAGCCCATGGCGACGTTGACGCGCTGGCCGTGCAGCGGGAGATGATCCGTCGAACCATCAAAGAACACCTGGACAAAGAAATCCGTTTGCGCCCAATGGGCGTGAAGGTGCTCAGCCTGTTCTTTATTGACGAAGTCAGTCGCTACCGCCAATACGATGCCGATGGCAACCCGCAAAAAGGTGACTACGCCCGCATTTTTGAAGAAGAGTACAAGCGGGCCGCCAAGCTACCGGCCTATACCAGTTTGTTTGCCGAGGTTGACCTGAGCCATGCCGCCGAAGATGTGCACAACGGCTATTTCTCCATCGACAAAAAAGGCGGCTGGACCGACACCGCCGAGAACAACGCAGGCAACCGCGACAACGCCGAGCGGGCCTACAACCTGATCATGAAAGAGAAGGAAAAGCTGCTGGGTTTTGAGACCCCGTTGAAGTTCATCTTCTCGCACTCCGCGCTGAAAGAGGGCTGGGACAACCCCAACGTGTTCCAGATTTGCACCCTGCGCAATATCCAGTCTGAGCGCGAACGCCGTCAGACCATTGGCCGGGGACTGCGCCTGTGCGTCAACCAACAAGGCGAGCGCTTGCGCGGCTTTGAGGTCAACACCCTGACGGTGATTGCCACGGAGGACTACAAGGAATTTGCGGCCAAACTACAGAAGGAGATCGAAGAAGAAACCGGCATTCGATTTGGCGTGGTAGAGCCACACCAGTTTGCCGCCATTGCGGTTATTGGCGCGGATGGCCGCGCCGTGCCCCTGGGTGTGGACCAGTCCACGGCACTGTGGGAGCACCTGAAGGCTACGGGTTACGTTGACGCCCACTGCAAAGTTCAAGACGCCCTGAAAACAGCCCTTAAAGACAACAAGCTCTTGCTGCCCGCAGCATTCGAGGCGCAGCGGGCGCAGATCGCAGAGTTACTGCGCAAGGCATCAGGTCGACTGGAAATTAAGAATGCCGACGACCGTAAGTTGGTTGCCGTCCGCAAGTCGGTGCTGGTTAGCCCAGAGTTCAAAGCGCTGTGGGACCGCGTCAAACAGCGCACCACCTACAGGGTGGCGTTTGACAATGACAAGCTAGTGGCCGATTGCATCACCGCTGTGCAAAAGATGCCCCAAGTTGCACGTGCCCGTCTGCAGTGGCGCAAGGCCGACATTGCCATTGGCAAAGGGGGCGTCACGGCGAAAGAAACGTCCGTAGCAACGCCGGTGGTGTTGGATGAATCCAATGTAGAGCTACCCGACTTGTTGACCGACCTGCAAGACCGCACCCAACTAACCCGCCGCACCCTCACCAACATTTTGACCAGCACGGGTCGCCTGGACGATTTCAAACGCAACCCACAGGAATTCATTGAGGTGGTTAGCCAGGCAATCAACCACTGCAAGCGCCTGGCACTGGTTAAAGGCATCAAGTACCAGAAGCTGGGGGCTGAGGAGTACTGGGCACAGGAGTTGTTCGAAGACCCGAAGAACGTGCTCATGGGCTACCTCACGGAGGCCAGCGCCCGGATGAACGCGCAGAAGTCAGTGTTCGAGCACGTCGTAGTGGATTCCGCCGTTGAATGGGAATTTGCAGACCAGTTGGAGAAGAACGAAGCGGTGAAGCTCTATGCCAAGCTTCCGGGCTGGTTCAAGGTTCCAACACCCCTGGGTACTTACAACCCCGACTGGGCGGTATTGATTCAACACGAAGACGGCGAGCGCCTGTACTTCGTGGTTGAAACCAAAGGCTCGGTGATTGCCGACGCACTTCGCCCCACAGAAGCGGGCAAGATCGCCTGCGGTGAAGCACACTTTGCTGCGCTGACGGCGCAGGAGCCTGCCGCCAAGTATGTAGTGGCGCGGACGGTGGGGGATGTGATGGGCTATGCAAGCGTGAGTGGATAGCCGCCTCAATGATTTTTTTTGATTTTTTTTAAAAATTTTTAGAAAACAGGCAGTCCATACGGGGGGCCAGACTCTGTATGGGGTACGTGTCAAACAGACCACGTGTCTCTGATCGTGTTGCTTGTGCCAGGATAGGGGTCCCTAGCAACACGTGTCTGTACCGTTGCGTGCCAATAGTCGAATAATCGTGTGACGCTGCGGCTGCGAACGACCAGCATGCAGGTGCGCATGCCGCATGCCTGCGCAAGAGGCGAAGCGGTGGAGTGCACCTCACCCATCCACTGGCCTGTCCTGGGAAGTGGACGTGCCACATGGTTACGATAGTTGAGCGGCACAAGCCGCTTGTTCATTGATGGCGTTGCCGATTAGAATTAATCAGGTGAGTGCGAAATCGAATTTAGCCTGCCCCGGCAGCAATGATGCGGCCAGCGGGATGTTAGCCAAGAAATCAAAGCCAGTAATTAGCGCGGTACTGTAGATGTAGCCTTAAATCACTTCGAGAAGTAATCCGCGATGCGTTTGGGAGGCATAGGTGGCAACTACGGATGCAGGTAACTCCAATCTAACCTTGATTTCGTCACGCAGATATGTCCGAATACGCGGCAAACAAATGAAAGGGAGTAAATGAAAATCGGCACTTTGGGAGTTGCACTTGCAACCATACTATTCGGAGTGACAGCAAAAGCAAGCATTGATGATGACATGCAGGTTGTGGCTGTGGTTGTTTACTGCAAAGAGTTGTTTTCAAAAACCGGGGCTATTGTTTATGACAGAGATAGGGAGGATTTAAGGATCATTGGAGACGAGGTGTGGAAGGAGGCTGGGAAGAAGTACTCACAAAAAGATGTAAGCCGTATGCACTTCGAGGCTGCGATGGAAAAACCGATAGATAGCAGTGTTGAAGCCTGCCGAAAGAATTTTGCGATGTTAAAGAAAATTAAGCGGGAAGAAGGCCGCTACTTGACCATGGATTAAGTGGCTGCATTGGCACCCCAATTTGGGCTGGCTGCAGCCTAACCCCATTGCGCAGTGGCGGCGTATGTGCGGCCACAGCCAAGTCCTGTAAACGGGGGCTGTGGCACGATGCCGACCCGGTTGCGCCATGGGAATTCAGACACGCCAAGCGTTCACTTTGATCTATTCGCTATTCTTTTGATAGCTGCTTGCGCACATTCCACGGGGTCTACAGGCCTATTTGGTATATATCAATAGTGCTGCGCAGGTGTTCAATCAGTTGCCGCGATGGCGGCAAACAGCCACGATCCTTCAGCGTGCCAGCGTAGCGATGACCTCCGCCATCGCGGTCATGCCGGGCGCGTTGCCTGCTGAATGGCGCTTTGCGCTGGTGGCAACGCACCCAACATCACCACTCTCTATCGCGTGAGTCTGTAGTTCAGGCAGTGGCAACGGCTGGGTACAGCCCTTGCCAGGCTCCACCAGGCTATCGCTTGGCGTTGGCCTGCAGCGCGGTCATGCACCGCCGCCAGTCGCTGCGCTTGGTGGCAGCGGCACATCACCGCTTACTTCACTCTATGCTCTGTAGTTTCAGCCAGTGGCCAATGCGGAGTACCGCAATGGCCAGCAGCCACGAAGCTGTCGCGTAGCTTCGGCCTGCAGCGCGGTCATGCCGTACGTTCCGGCCCTGCCTTCGGGCCTTCCGCGCTACGCGCTCCCTGCTACGGGCCTGCACGCCCGGCATCACCGCTTACGGTTTGCCAGCGTTGTAGTGTCGGCCAGTGCACGCGGCGCTGCTGCGCCCCGTGCAAGTGCTGGGGAGGTACATTGCCAGTGCTTTGCAAGTATCAGCCAGTGCGCTGGGGCGCAGATATGGATTGTCTCGGCTCGCTTGCGCATCGCCTGGAAGGGCCATCGCTTCGCTCGGCATAGCAGCACGCGCCCGTTCCAGAAAATGACATAACGCCCCATTGCCTACAGTGGCCGCCAGTCACTGCGCAGGCTCCGCTTGGTGCCGGTCACCGCTTCGCGCCCTGCGGGTGAAGGCAACAGGCGTTATGCCAAATTCTTCCACTGGAGACGGTCGCACAGCCGTCGGCGCTCCCCGGTCACTGGCGTGCCCTACGCGCCGCCGTCTATGCGCCCTTGTGGTGTACATGCGCCGTGGCATTGGTCAGGCGCTGCGCGTAGTGCTCTGGTCAGTGGCCTGCGGCCAGTCATCTTGTGTGTGCCCCGCCCGCCCTGTGGCCTCGCCGCTGCGCGGCATTGGCCCTGCGCTGGGACTGCCCGTCCGCCCCCGAGGGGCTCCCTCAGCCCAGCGCAATGCCCCGTCGGGGAAACGCAACAAAGCGTACGCTCCGCGCACGCCACGGTCCATTTTCGACTGAAAGAGTGACTATTTTAGAAACGGCAACCGAACGGCAACCAGAGTGGCATTCGGAGCCACCAAGAAGAAAGGACCTAGCCCCTTTCGAAGCTAAGTCCTTGATTCATATGGTCGGTGTGAAAGGATTCGAACCTTCGACCCCTTGCACCCCATGCAAGTGCGCTACCAGGCTGCGCCACACACCGAAGCTTCGAATTATAACGTCTGGCAAGCTCGCTTCTCAGAAGTCCTCAGCCAGCAGCTCACGAATGACGCCCAACTCCTGACGAATTTTCTGCCAGGGGTCTATACCCGTCGGCGCATCCAGAAACGACGTTGAATCCATGAAATCACCAAATCGCGAGTTGCTGACCTCGATCACCTCGACGCCCTCGAGCAACACCTCACCGTTGTGCGACTTGTCGCGCTCAGCCTGCAGCAACTCCTGCATTTTGTTACGCGCGCCACTAATCGTGAAACCCTGGTCATAAAGTAGATCGCGAATCCGGCGAATCATCAGCACCTCATGGTGCTGGTAGTAGCGGCGGTTCCCGCGGCGCTTCATCGGGCGCAACTGCGTGAATTCCTGCTCCCAATAGCGAAGCACATGCGGTTTGACACCACATAAATCACCTACTTCACCAATGGTGAAGTAGCGTTTGGCGGGGATGATTGGGAGGGAATTCTCCATTGAAATCAATGAAATAGCTGCAAAAGCTTGCAGGTTACTCTAACTCAATGGTGACTGTAAAGCAGGCGCTGTATCAATTTGTGAGACTGTTGGCTCAGGGCAAAAAACGTGATGTTGTGAGCCCTTGCTCCTGGATCTGTTCCTTGAGCTTGTGGCTGGCGTGAAAAGTGACCACGCGTCGCGCCGCAATCGGAATCGCCTCCCCGGTGCGCGGGTTACGCCCAGGCCGTGCTGCCTTGGTGCGTATCTGAAAATTGCCAAAACCGGTGATTTTGACATCGTTGCCGTCGACCAGACTCTGCGCCACCAGATCAAAAAAGGCATCGATCATGTCCTTGGACTCGCGCTTGTTCAGACCGATTTGCTCAAAGAGCAGATCGGCCAACTGGGCTTTGGTCAAAGCGGGAGCTTCAAGAGATTCAACAATGATGTCCATAGGGGCTCTTTTTGGTAAGGCGCTATTTTGCACCTAGTCAGACGCGCTGACGGGCACCCAATTGCTCGGCCAGGGTGGCAACTACGGCAGCCACGGCAGCTTCGATCTGCGCTTCCGTCAGGGCGGCCTCCTCCCGCGCGTTGAGCGTCAGGCGCACCGCCATGCTCTTTTCCGCAGCCTGACCCGCAGCCAGTGCAGAAGACTTGGGACGATAAATGTCAAACAGCAAGGCGTCACGCAATACGCCATCCACCGATGCCTGCCAGATGGCGGCCATCAGCGCGTCGTGTGTGACACGCTCGTCCACCAGCACGGCAATGTCGCGCTCGACAGCCTGAAATTTGGGTACTGCCTTGAAGCGCGGTACCTCGCGGGCCAGCACGGCGTCCAGATCTACCTCAAACAGGATCGGGACCTGGTTCAGGTCATAGGATTGGCGCCATTTGGGATGCAATTCACCCACAAAACCGATCTCAACACCGTGAACGACCACCTTGGCACAGCGCCCGGGGTGCATAGCCGGGTGCTGGGCTGCCACAAAAGTCGCTTGCACAGGGGCTAGCAAAGCCTGCAGGTCACCCCTGACGTCGTAAAAGTCGACAGCGCGTTCTTTCTCGCCCCATCCGGGTGCGTCACAAGCGCCCATGGCCAATCCGGCAACACGCATGGGCTGGCTGAATCCCTGCACCGTGGTGTCGGAATTGGTCACTGAGGCATCACGCAAAAACACGCGACCGATCTCGAACACGCGCACACGCTGTGCCTTGCGGTCTTGGTTGAACTTCAAAACTTGTAGCAGGGAACCCAATAGGGACGAGCGCATAACGCTCATTTGGCTTGCAATGGGGTTCAGCAACTTGATCGGATTTGGGTTGCCCGCCAGCTCATGCTCCCAGCGCTCATCCACAAAGCTGAAGTTGATGGTTTCTTGGTAACCGAGTGCCGCCACCGCACGGCGCACGGCAAATTCACCACGGCGCGCCTCCGGGCGGACCTTGGCGGTAATCGGCGCTTGCGGCGGGGTGGCTGGCAGGTTGTCGTAACCGACCACGCGCGCCACTTCTTCGACCAGGTCTTCTTCGATCTGGATGTCAAAGCGGTACGACGGCGCCGTGACCGTCAGCACGCCGTCGCCCTCCACCACCGGCAAACCCAGACCCATGAGCGCCTTGGCACACTGTGCCTGCGTCAAAGGCATACCCAGCACCTTGCTGGCACGCGCGATGCGCAATGTGACGCTCTGCTTCGCGGGCATGGCCACCTGCTGGTCATCCATAGGGCCGCACTGGGTTTGCGGTGTGCCGCAAATATCAACGATCAACTGGGTGATGCGCTCAATGTGCTCCACCGTCAGTTCGGGGTCCACACCACGCTCAAACCGGTGCCCGGCATCGGTCGAGAAGTTGAACCGGCGTGAGCGCCCAGCAATGGCCTTGGGCCACCAAAAAGCGGCTTCGACATAAACGTTTTGCGTGGCGTCAGAGACCGCAGTGGCGTCACCTCCCATGATGCCGGCGAGTGACTCAACCTGAACCGCATCGGCAATCACACCCACCTGGCTATCCACCGTGACGGTGTTGCCGTTGAGCAACTTGAGCTGTTCACCCGGCTGGCCCCAGCGCACGTCCAGGCCGCCATGGATTTTGTCCAGGTCAAAAATATGCGACGGACGACCCAGCTCAAACATCACATAGTTGGAAATATCCACCAGCGCGGTCACACTTCGCTGACCACAGCGCGCCAACCGGTCCACCATCCAGGCGGGTGTCTTGGCCTGGGTGTTGAGGCCCCGGATGACGCGGCCTGAAAAGCGGCCGCACAAGTCCGGCGCGCTGACTTTGACCGGCAACACATCGCTGGCGGTGACGGGCGCAACCGGAAAGACGGGGGTTTTCAGGGGCACGCCGGTCAGTGCCGACAACTCACGCGCCACGCCATACACGCTCAGGCAATGTGCCAAGTTCGGGGTGAGCTTGAGGGTGAATAAGGTGTCATCCAGATTCAGGTGCTGGCGCATGTTTTGCCCCACCGGCGCATCATTGACCAGTTCCAACAGGCCACCGTGGTCTTCGGACAACTTCATCTCGCGTGCCGAGCACAACATGCCAAAACTCTCCACACCGCGCAGCTTGCCAATTTTGATCAAAAACGGCTTGCCATCCTCGCCTGGCGGCAGTTCGGCCCCGACCATAGCGCACGGCACCTTGATGCCCACGCGGGCATTGGGCGCACCGCAGACGATGGTCAATAGTTCCGGCTGACCGACATCGACCTGACACACGCGCAGGCGGTCAGCATTCGGGTGCTGTTCGGCACTCTTGATTTCACCAACCACAATGCCGTGAAACGTTGGTGCCACGGGTTGGAGTTCTTCCACCTCCAGGCCAGCCATGGTCAGGGTGTCAGCAAGTTGGGTGGTGCTCAGGGGCGGGTTACAGAACTCGCGCAGCCAGGATTCAGGAAATTGCATAAATAGTCTTCAGCGGAACTGCGACAAAAAACGGATGTCGCCATCAAAAAACAGGCGCAAATCGTTCACGCCATAACGCAGCATGGTCAAGCGGTCTGGCCCCATGCCAAAGGCAAAGCCGATATAACGCTCGGGGTCCAGACCCATATTGCGGATCACATTGGGGTGCACCTGGCCGCTACCCGCCACTTCCAGCCAGCGCCCGGCCAGCGGCCCGCTGGGAAACTGGATGTCGATCTCGGCACTGGGCTCGGTGAACGGGAAAAAGCTCGGGCGAAAACGCAGCACCAGATCGTTGTTCTCGAAAAAAGTGCGGCAAAAGTCGGTGAAAACGTATTTCAGATCCTTGAAACTAATGGCCTCACCTACCCACAAACCTTCACACTGGTGAAACATCGGCGAGTGTGTGGCATCACTGTCCACCCGGTAGGTACGGCCCGGCGCGATAACGCGAATCTCCGGCATGGCACCTGAAAACAGGCCACCTTGCGAGGCAGAACCTTCAACGGCTTGGCGGTGCTTTTTGACATGCTGTACGGCATAGCGAATCTGCATCGGGCTGGTGTGTGTGCGCAGCAAATTTGGCGCGGTCTCACTGCCACCTTCCACATAAAACGTGTCGTGCATGGAGCGCGCGGGGTGGTCTTCGGGCGTGTTGAGCGCGGTGAAGTTGAACCAGTCGGATTCGATCTCAGGGCCCTGCGCCACATCAAACCCCATCGAACCAAAAATAGCCTCAATGCGCTCCAGCGTGAGAGATACCGGATGCAAACCACCGGTACCCCGCTGGCGACCGGGCAGCGTCACATCCAGCGCTTCGGCTTGTAGCTGGGCTTGCAAATCAGCATCGGCCATGGCTTGGCGGCGCGCGTTCAATGCCGCTTCAATGGCCTGCTTGGCCAAGTTGATGGCGGCGCCACGTGTCTTTTTCTCGTCCACAGGCAGTGCGACCATGCCCTTCATCAGCTCAGTGATGCGCCCGGATTTACCCAGGTACAGCGCCTTGGCGTTCTCAAGGTCGGCAGGCGTGTGCGCCACGGCAAACGCCGCAGCAGCGCTGTCAACAACAGTAGTCAAGTCATTCATAAAAAATCTGGGTTGAGGCAGGAAGTTGCAGGCCGACACACGATCAAGGAAAAAGGGCTAGTGCCTTTTCAAGCTCTAGCCCTTATCACTATTAGACTATTAGCTATCTTTTAAATAGCAATCAGTCAACTCTCATGCTGCCAGTTTGGCCTTCACTTGGGCCACGATACCGGCAAATGCTGCCATGTCGTGCACAGCGATATCGCTCAGCACCTTGCGGTCGATCTCGATAGAAGCCTTCTTCAGACCGTTGGCGAACTGGCTGTAAGTCATGCCACACTGACGAGCAGCGGCATTGATACGGGCAATCCACAACTGACGGAAGACACGTTTTTTGGTACGACGATCACGGTAGGCATATTGCCCTGCTTTCATGACCGCTTCTTTGGCGACCCGGAAAACATTACCGCGGCGACCACGGAAGCCTTTTGCAAGGGCCAGAACTTTTTTGTGGCGGGCGTGAGCCGTTACACCACGTTTGACGCGAGGCATTGAATTACTCCTTGTTCGTCGTTAATTAAAGACCACGGCCGGGCAACATCTGTGCCATGCGACCCATATCGGCCTCATGAACAGCGGTTGAACCACGCAGATGGCGTTTATTTTTGGTGGTCTTCTTGGTCAGAATGTGACGTTTGAAGGCTTGACCGCGCTTGACGGTACCACCTGGACGGACGCGGAAGCGTTTCTTCGCCGCGCTTTTGGTCTTCATTTTGGGCATTTTCATGCTCCTTTTGACATTGTGCTCGTGAGGCGTCTGCACACTCTGTGCAGCCTTGTTGGCCCCGAGCCACTTTTATAGAGACGGCTTTTAACCCTCTCGTATTTTGGCAATGCGCTTTCGCTCACTACCTTCAAAACAAAATCCGGCAGTCACTTTCATGACCACCGCACCCGTTTTAAATTCTGTTTGGTGTCCTACAACGGACCCCGGTTGCTATCAAGCCGCTGTGGCAGTGCTTTCAGTTGCAACCGGTTTGGCAACCTGCTTCTTGCGACCCGGCGCAATCATCATGATCATCTGGCGACCTTCAAGCTTGGGAAACTGTTCTACCAGAATCAGATCGCCCAACTCGTCACGAATGCGGTTCAACAACGCCATACCCAACTCTTGGTGGGTGATTTCGCGACCCCGGAAACGCAAAGTGATCTTGCACTTGTCACCTTCGGCCAAAAAACGCTTGATATTGCGCATCTTGATGTTGTAGTCACCGTCATCGGTACCTGGGCGGAACTTGATCTCTTTGATCTCGATCACCGTCTGCTTAGCCTTGGCCTCAGCAGCTTTTTTCTGCTCCTGGTACTTGAACTTACCGTAATCCATCAGACGGCAAACCGGCGGTATGGCCGTAGCCGCAATCTCCACCAAATCAACGTCTAGTTCGCCGGCCATGCGCAACGCCTCCATGAGGCTGACGACACCAAGCGGCTCGTTGTCCACACCAGAAAGGCGAACCTCTGGCACCATGATTTCCCGATTCAATCGGTGTTTGCGTTCTTCGCGGTGACGGCGATCACGAAATTCGGTAGCGATAGTTTAATCCTTCACAATAACTGCTACTGCAACAGTAGCGATAACCGCACGGCACACGCCTGCAACTAGGCTTTTAACCTGCAACTTAAGTGTTCGATTTGCGAGCAACATCGGCTGACAATTTCTGCGAGAAATCCTCCAGAGACATCACTCCAAGGTCTTGACCACCTCGGGCGCGCACTGCAACGGCACCAGACGCCATCTCTTTGTCGCCAATAACGACCAGATACGGCACTTTTTGCATTGAATGCTCGCGTATTTTATACGTGATTTTTTCGTTACGAAGGTCTGACTGCACCCTAAACCCTTGATTTAGCAGCGTTTTGACAACGCTTTGGGCGTATTCAGCCTGCGCATCGGTGATGTTAAGCACCATGACTTGCACCGGCGCCAGCCAAGCAGGCAAGGCGCCAGCGGTTTCTTCGATCAAAATCCCGATGAATCGTTCCAGGCTGCCGACGATGGCGCGGTGCAGCATCACCGGACGGTGACGCGCACCGTCCTCGCCCACGTATTCAGCATCCAAACGCTCGGTCATGAAGAAATCGACCTGAATCGTGCCACATTGCCACTGGCGGCCAATGGCGTCTTTCAAGGTGTATTCGATTTTGGGGCCGTAAAACGCGCCCTCACCCGGGGAAACTTCAAACTCGCAACCTGAGCGGCGAAGGCTCTCGAAGAGCGCGTGCTCTGCCTTGTCCCAGGACGCGTCAGAACCGATCCGCGCCTCAGGCCGAGTGGCAACCTTATAGATGATTTTGGTAAAGCCAAAATCCTCATAAACCTTTTGCAGCAGCGTGGTGTAGGCCACACACTCGTCCAGAATCATATCTTCGGTGCAGAAAATGTGGCCGTCGTCCTGCGTGAAGGCGCGTACCCGCATGATGCCGTGCAGCCCGCCAGTGGGCTCGTTACGGTGGCACTGACCGAATTCGCCGTAGCGCAACGGCAAGTCACGGTAGCTTTTGATGCCCTGCTTGAAAATCAGGATGTGGCCGGGGCAGTTCATCGGCTTGAGCGCGTACTCGCGCTTTTCCGACTCGGTGGTGAACATGTTGTCGCGGTATTTGTCCCAATGGCCGGTTTTCTCCCACAAGCCTTTGTCCAGAATCTGCGGGCCTTTGACCTCTTCGTAACCGTTGTCGCGATAGACCTGGCGCATGTACTGTTCCACGGCTTGCCATATCTGCCAACCCTTGGGGTGCCAGAAAACGGTACCCGGCGAATGCTCATCAATGTGAAAAAGGTTCAGCTCGCGGCCGAGTTTGCGGTGGTCGCGCTTCTCGGCTTCTTCGAGCATCTTCAGGTGCTGCGCCAGTTCTTCCTTGGTCGCCCAGGCGGTGCCGTAGATGCGCTGCAGCATCTCGTTTTTATGGTCACCACGCCAGTAAGCGCCAGCCACTTTCATCAGTTTGAAGTGTTTGAGCTTGCCGGTGCTGGGCACGTGTGGGCCACGGCACAGGTCTTCAAAAGCACCTTCACGGTACAGGCTAACGTCTTCGTTGGCCGGAATGCTGGCGATGATTTCAGCCTTGTAGTGCTCGCCCAGACCTTTGAAATAGGCCACCGCTTCGTCGCGCGGCAGCACCCGGCGGGTCACGGGTTCGTCCTTGTTGGCCAGCTCGGTCATGCGCTTCTCGATGATGGCCAAATCGTCCAGGGTGAACGGTCGCTCAAAGGCAAAATCGTAGAAAAAACCGTTTTCGATCACCGGGCCGATGGTTACCTGGGCTTGTGGGAACAGGTCTTTGACGGCGTAGGCCAGCAAGTGCGCGGTGGAGTGGCGAATCACCTCCAGGCCGTCGGCGTCTTTGGCGGTGACGATCGACAGAGCGGCATCGCTATCAATGACAAAGCTGGTGTCGACCACTTTGCCACCAACCTTGCCGACCAGCGCCGCTTTGGCAAGTCCGGCGCCGATAGAAGCAGCTACTTCGGCCACGGTGACGGGGCCCGGGTAGTCACGTTGCGAGCCGTCGGGAAGCGTAATTTGAACCATGATGATCTGAGAGGAGTAAGGGAATGAGCAAAAAAAGCGGGATGGTCCGAATTTCACTATAAATAATATAGCACACTGCGCATAAGACACGCGGGCTGCGGCCTTATTACATAAATAGCTGCCGAGACGTTCGCGGTGTCATAACCAGATGCCTTTCTCGCTCTTATTCAAAAGTTGTAGGCCCGATTTTAAGCGCAGTGTCTTAACAGCCCTGGCACGTCCACTCGGGTCACTGCACAGAAAAAAGGCTGGCAACCTTTACGGACTGCCAGCCTCGCCCCTCCTCGGGCTCTACTTGGGTGAACTGTGCTTAGTGGAACTGCTCTTCCTCTGTAGAACCGGTCAAGGCCTTCACGCTGGAAGTGCCGCCTTGGATCACGGTGGTCACGTCGTCGAAGTAGCCTACGCCCACTTCTTGCTGGTGCGACACGAAGGTGTAACCCTTTTCGCGGGCAGCAAATTCTGGCTCTTGCACCATTTCCGTGTAGTGCTTCATGCCTTCGCCTTGGGCGTAAGCGTGGGCAAACTGGAAAGTGTTGAACCAGTTGATGTGGATACCGGCCAAGGTGATGAACTGGTACTTGTAACCCAGTGCGGACAGGTCTTCCTGGAAGGAGGCGATCTGTGAGTCGCTGAGGTTTTTCTTCCAGTTAAACGATGGCGAGCAGTTGTACGACAGCAGCTTGCCGGGGCAAGCAGCCAACACGGCCTGTGCGAATTCGCGAGCAAAACCGATGTCGGGCACGCCAGTTTCGCACCACACCAAGTCAGCGTAGGGAGCGTAAGCGACGCCACGGCTGATGGACTGCTCCAGACCGTTCTTGACGCGGTAGAAGCCTTCTTGGGTACGCTCGCCGGTGATGAATGGCTTGTCGTTTTCGTCGTAGTCGCTGGTGATCAGGTTAGCGGCTTCAGCATCGGTACGGGCCAAAATGAGGGTGGACACGCCCATGGTGTCTGCCGCGAAACGGGCAGAGATCAGCTTCTCAATGGCTTCACGGGTAGGCACCAGCACTTTGCCGCCCATGTGGCCACACTTCTTCACGGCAGCCAACTGGTCTTCAAAGTGCACGCCGGCAGCGCCAGAGGCGATCATGTTCTTCATCAGCTCGAACGCATTCAACACGCCACCGAAACCGGCTTCTGCATCAGCCACGATAGGCAAGAAGAAGTCGATGAACTCTTTGGAACCAGGCTCAATACCACGGCCCCACTGGATTTCGTCGGCACGCTTGAAGGTGTTGTTGATACGGCGCACCATGGTCGGTACGGAGTCGTAGGCATACAGCGACTGGTCGGGGTACATGGTCTCAGACGTATTGCCGTCAGCGGCGACTTGCCAGCCCGACAGGTACACGGCTTCCAGGCCAGCCTTGGCTTGCTGCATGGCTTGACCTGCCGAGATCGCGCCGAAAGCGTTGACGTAGCCCTTTTTGGCACCACCGTTGACTTTGTCCCACAGTTTCTCGGCGCCGCGCTTGGCCAGGGTGTGCTCGATGTTGACGCTGCCGCGCAAACGAACGACATCAGCAGCGCTGTAGCCGCGCTTGACACCCTTCCAGCGTGGGTTGGTGGCCCAGTCTTTTTCGAGGGCAGCGATTTGCTCTTGGCGGCTCAAAGGCGCGGTGGATTGGGTCATAAAACACTCCTGAGTTGGTTAAAACGGCGACCACCTGGCTGATTTGGCAAAGCGGTGTGTCAGGATGAATTCTAGTCTTCTATAAGAGTTTATTTAGATCTTATGTCTTATAGAAGACATATTTTTATTGTAATAAAATCAAGGACTTATTTTTGTATTTTGTGATGCGAAATACTGTTTTTCACTTTAAGAAAAATTTGGAGGGTTATGCACCAGTCAAATCCCATCATACAAAATCGATAATCCCGCCATGTGAAAATCAGAAAGTATCCGTAGCACATTGCAGTCGCTAGGCACTGACACTTTGGGCAGAGGCCTGCCACTGGTGCGAATTAAGTGCGACGAACTGCTGGCAAAAGACCTCGCCAAGGGTGTGCTGCGGCAGCGTGCCACGCGCCAGCGCTTGCACTGCAGCGCCGAAATCGGCTGGCAGGCAGCAGCGGCAGGTAGCGCTCGCTTGATGCCGTCAAGCCAGGCAGCCTGTGTGGTTCAGGATGGAATGCAAGCTCTACTCCTGCAGATCAGCAACGATGATCTCCTGGAGGTTAGTGGTCTTTTAACCTTCTAGCCCTTATGGATAAAGCGCTTAAAGCTATGCTTACAATAGCAGTACCTTGGCAAGCGACCAACTACACCGGGCTGTCGATGCGGATCCAGGTGGTCTTGGTCTCGGTGTATTTATCAAACGCGTGCAGCGATTTGTCGCGCCCTACCCCGCTTTGCTTGAAGCCGCCAAAAGGCACGGTGATGTCGTCCTCGTCGTACTGGTTGATGTGCACGGTACCGGCCTTGAGCGCACGCGCCACGCCGTGCGCCTTGTTGATGTCACGCGTCCACACCGCCGCCTGCAGCCCGTACACGCTGGCATTGGCCTGGCGCACCACCTCAGCGGCGTCAGTAAACGACAGCACCGAGAGCACCGGGCCAAAGATCTCTTCCCGGCAAATCGTCATCTCCGGCTTGACCCCGGCAAAGATGGTTGGCTGAACGTAGTAACCACCGCTTTCGGTCAGGGCCTGCGCGCCACCGTGCAACAAACTGGCCCCTTCCGACTTGCCACTTTCCACATACCGCAGCACGCTGTCCATCTGGGTTTTATCGACGATGGCGCCCATGATGGTGGCTGGGTCCAGCGGGTTGGCGGGCATGAATTTGGGCGCCAGCGCCACGGCTTTTTCCAGAAACTGCTCTTGAATGCTGGCCTCCACAAACAGGCGCGACGGCGCGTTGCAGCTCTCACCCTGGTTAAAAAAGATGCTGCCCACGGCCGCTTCTACCGCAATGTCGAGGTCCGGGCAGTCGGCAAAGACAATGTTGGGCGACTTGCCACCGAGCTCGGTCCAGGCGCGTTTCAGGTTGCTTTGCCCAGCCATCACATGGATTTGTTTGCCCACGCGGGTGGAGCCGGTAAACGCGATGCAGTCCACGTCCATGTGCAGCGCCAGAGGTGACCCGGCCTCTGGCCCAAAACCCGGCACCACGTTGAACACGCCGGGCGGGATACCAGCTTCGAGCGCCAATTCGGCCAGGCGCAGCGCGGTCAAAGGTGACTTTTCACTGGGTTTGAGCACCACCGAGTTGCCCGCCGCCAGCGCCGGGGCAATCTTCCAGGCGGCCATGATCATCGGGTAGTTCCACGGCACGATGACGCCCACCACCCCCATCGGTTCACGGGTGATGAGTGCCAGCGCGGTACTGGCCGTTGGGGCGATCTGGTCGTAAATTTTGTCCACCGCCTCGCCATACCAGCGGATGCAGTTGGCTGCGCTCTTGACATCGACCGCACGCGAATACTTGATGGGTTTGCCCATGTCGAGCGTTTCCATTAGCGCCAGTTCGTCTGCGTGGGCCAGCAGCTGGTCGGCAAACTGGATCATGACCCGCTTGCGCGCCGCCGGTGCCATGCCGCACCAGCGCTTGTCTTCAAAGGCGCTGCGTGCCGCAGCCACCGCCGCATCGACATCCGCTTGGGCGCAACGGGACACCGTTGTCAGCAGGCGACCATCGACGGGTGACAGGCAGTCAAACGTTTGTTCATTGACTGCGTTCACGCGTTGGCCATTGATCAGGGCGCGGCCATCATAAAAAACTGTTGACATGGAAAACCTTTCAAAAGTAGAGCATCCAGCGCAGACAAGACAACGGCTAGAGGCCAGAAAAGCTTAAAACTACTGGGCCTGCAGTGCCACCACCTCAGCCCGCGTGGCGGCAGCAATGTCGCGCTCACGCTTGCGCGTCTGGCGCGCCACCCACACGCTGTAGGCGATCACCACCACGGTCACCGACACAATCAGCAAAGTGGCCGCGGCGTAAATCGTGGGGTTGATACCCCGGCGCGCGTAGCCAAAAATCACTTGCGGCAGGGTGTTGACGCCTGGGCCTGACAAGAATTCAGAAATGACCACATCGTCAAACGACAGGGTAAACGCCAGCAGAAAAGCCGCCAGAATCGCCTGGAAAATATTCGGCATGGTCACCAAAAAAAACACCTGAAACGGCCTGGCGCCCAGGTCCATGGCGGCTTCTTCAAGGGAGCGGTCCATCTCCAGCAAACGCGACTGGATCACCACCATGCCATAGGCCATGCCAAGCAGCGTGTGCCCCAGCACAATCGTCAGCATGCCGCGCTGGGGCCAGCCAAAGGCGTTCTGGATACCTACCATCAGCAGCAGTAATGACAGGCCAATCACCACCTCGGGCATCACCAGCGGCGCATTCACCATGCCGGAAAACAGGGTTCGCCCCGGAAAGCGCCGGTAGCGCACCAACACAAACGCTGCAAAGGTGGCCAGTACCGCCGAGGCCAGGCCAGAAGCGGTGGCCACTTGCAAAGACAGCCAGAAGCCCTCGACGATCTTGGTGTCACGCGTCAAAGCCTCATACCAACGCCAAGAAAAACCGGTAAACACCGCGTCCTGGCGGGTGCTGTTGAACGAAAACACGATCATGAACAGCAGCGGCAGGTACAAAAACAAGAAGGTAACTGCCAGCCAGGCACGACCAAAATAGCGGATCAGAAAGTTGCTCATGGCGGCCCCTTAATGGCGTGGCTCGGCAGCATCGCCGGTGTAGTGGTAGTAAATCGCCAGCGGGATCACGATCAGCCCAATCATCACCACTGCCAGCGCCGAGGCGCGTGGCCAGTTGTTGCTGGTGAACATTTCATCCCACACTACGCGGCCAATCATGATGTTTTCCGGCCCGCCCAGCAACGAGGGAATCACAAACTCGCCCACACAGGGGATAAACACCAGCATGAAGCCGGCAATGATGCCCGCCTTGGACAAGGGCACGGTGACCAGCCAGAAGGCCTTGAGCGGTGTGCTGCCCAGGTCATAAGCGGCTTCGAGCAGGCGGAAATCCATCTTCACCAGGTTGGCGTACAAGGGCAGCACCATGAAGGGCAGGTACACATAAGTCATGCCCACCAGCAGTGACACGTCGGTGTAGAGCATCTGGATGGGTTCGCTGATCAGCCCCACGGCCATCAGCATCTGGTTGATCACGCCCTGGTCAGCCAAAATGCCTTTCCAGGCATAGACGCGCAGCAAAAACGAGGTCCAGAACGGCAGCATCACCATCATCAGCAAGGCGGGCCGCACGCTGGGCTTGCTTCGGGCAATGAAGTAGGAGAACGGGTAACCGATCAACAGGCACAACACCGCAGTGGCCAGCGCGTACCAAATCGAGCGCAGGTAGGCCTCGATGTAGATCGTCTGAAACAAACGGCTGCCTTCTTCCTGGGCAACAAAGATCGTCCAATAGTTTTCGTACTTGAGCTTGAGCAGGCCAGTTTCATGGTCCCAGATCGGCTTGAAAGGCGAAATGTCGTTGCCCATGTCGACAAAGCTGATGTACAGCAGAATCAAAAAGGGTAGCAAAAAGAAGACAAACAGCCAGACGTAAGGCACCCCGATGACGAAGCGCCTGCCGGGCATGGGAAGGTTGAAGGCCATGGTGCGAGCTCCTGCGGTGATCAGTTGCGCAACACCAGGGCGTCGGTGTCGTCCCACCAGAAATACACGTTGTCTTCCCAGGTGATGTCCAGCAAGTCCAGGTGGGAGCCGTTGGGCTCGGTGATCTTCATGCGGGTGCCTTGCGGCGTGACCACAATGTAGGTGTTGTAGGAGCCAAAATAGGCAATTTCCTTGACCTTGCCGGTGAACAGGTTGCGACTCAAGCCCGCCGGTGCCTGCTTGCCGATGCTGACTTTTTCCGGGCGCACAGCCACCGCCACCGGCATGCCCACGGTGCCACTGATGCTGTGGCCGACGTGAATTTCACCGATGGCGGTCTGCACCGCGCAGTGGTCTGTCTCGTCCACACTGAGTTTGCCGTCCAGCATGTTCACGCTACCGATGAAATCAGCCACAAAACGGGTACTGGGGTACTCATAAATTTCCTGCGGTGAGCCCACCTGCAACACCCGGCCCTTGCTCATGACCGCTATGCGCCCGGCCATGGTCATGGCCTCTTCCTGGTCGTGGGTCACCATGACGCAAGTCACACCCACTTTCTCAATGATGTTGACCAGCTCAAACTGGGTTTGCTCGCGCAGCTTTTTGTCCAGCGCGCCCAGCGGCTCATCCAGCAACAAAACCTTGGGTTTTTTAGCCAGACTGCGCGCCAGTGCCACCCGCTGCTGCTGCCCGCCAGACAGCTGGTGCGGCTTGCGCTTGGCATAGGTGCCCAGCTGGACCAGGTCCAGCATCTCGCCCACACGTTGTTTGATATCGTCCTTGGGAAGGCCCTCACGCTTGAGGCCAAAAGCAATGTTTTCCCAGATGTCCAGGTGTGGAAACAGCGCATACGACTGAAACATCATGTTGAAAGGCCGGTCGTAAGGTGCCAGAGCAGCCACATCTTGCCCGGCCAACAGAATCCGTCCGGAGGTAGGCTTCTCAAACCCGGCCAACATGCGCAGCAAGGTGGACTTGCCACAACCGGAGCTGCCCAGCAAGGCAAAAATTTCACCCTTTTTGATGGACAGGTTGACCTCATCCACCGCCACAGCCTCGTCAAACCGTTTGACCAGTTTCTCTGTGACCAGGTAATTGTCTTTGGATTCGGCATTCGCCATGTTTAAACCTTTACTTTCAGAGTTCAAGGTGCCTCTGCCATAGAAAAAGGGCTGCTCATACCTCGCGTACAAACAGCCCTGTCAGCTTTGCAGGAGAGACGTGCTTACTTGCCTTTTTTGAAGCCGTTGTAGGCGTTCGCCATGGCTTCGCGGGCTTCGTTGGTGAAGCTGCTGGGCGCAATCATCTTGGCCATGTAATCAGGCTCGACAAAAATCGTCTTGTTGCCGGCAATCTCCGGGTTGATCTTGTCCATGGCTGCCTTGTTGGCGGTTGGGTAGGTCATCTCATTAGCCATGCGGGCAGCATTTTCAGGGCGCAGGTAAAAGTCGATGAAGGCCATGGCATTTTTCGGATGTGCGGCATCCTTGGTCACCGCCATGGCGTCGAAGAAGATCAACGCGCCGGTGTTGGGCAACAGTGACACGATCTCATCTTTGGACTGGTTCTCTTTCGCGCGGGTTGCCGCAATGTTGATGTCACCCGACCAACCAATGACCACGCAGGCCTTGCCACCAGCAATGTCGTCAATCATGGTGGAGCTGAAGAGGCGAACATCCTTGCGCACCTTGGCCAGCATGTCGGCGGCCAGCTTGTAGTCAGCCGGGTCGTTGGAATACGCATCTTTGCCAATGTAGTGCAGCGCTACCGGAATGATCTCGGTGGGCGAGTCCAGATAGGCAATGCCGCAAGATTTGAGCTTGCTGGTGTACTCGGGCTTGAACACCAGGTCCCAGGCGTTGTCGGGCATGGGCGTCTTGCCCAATGCCTTGGCTACCTTGGCCTTGTTGATACCTACCGTGGTAAAGCCCCAGCCCCATGGCACCAGATACTTGTTGTCAGGGTCGGTATTTTTGGCCAGAGTGGCCATGATGGCCGGGTCCAGGTTGGCCAGATTCGCGATCTTGTCCTTGGCCAGCGGCTGGAACATACCGCCTTCGATCTGCGGCTTGGCAAACACCGAGCCTGGCACCACGATGTCATAGCCGCTGTTGCCGGCCACCAGTTTGGCGTGCAGGGCTTCATTGGTCTCGAAGGTATCGTAGTTGACCTTGATGCCGGTCTCCTTCTCGAACTCGGCCACCATGCCCTCGGGAATGTAATCCGGCCAGTTGTAGACGTTAAGTAATTTTTCTTCTGGCGGCTCTACCGGTGCGGGTGCCGGTTCGCTGGCTACAGCTACTGGTGCAGCCACTGGCGCTGGCGGCTCCTCTTTTTTGCCACAAGCCGCCAACACCATCGCAGACAAAGCGAAAGAAATAAGGTACTTTTTCATCATTCAAAGAACTCCGGTGGAAGGAAAAGAAAGTCAGGAATCGTCAAGTTTATAGCTAGCAAAAATCAGACCAAACGAATTTTTACCGGATAAACCCTTAAATCAACCCTTTTTGGTGCAATTCCTGCTGCGTCAGGTCCAGGCAAAGCCGGATCAGGCGCATCAACTCGTCAATCTCAGCGTGCGTCAGTGTCAGAGGCGGTGCGATGATCATGCGGTCGCCCACGGCGCGCATGATCAACCCGTTGCTGAAACAATGGCCGCGGCAGATCATGCCCACCGCGTCATCTTCAACAAAACGCTCTTTGGTGTGTTTGTTTTTCACCAGCACCAGCCCAGCGACAAAACCGCAGCTCTCGGCCACGCCCACCAAAGGGTGGTCATTGAGTTCGGCGTAACGCTTGCCAAAGTAGTCACCCATCTCGCCGCGCACACGTTGCGGCAGTTGCTCGGTCTCCATGATCTCAATATTGGCCAGTGCCACCGCGCAGGCCACCGGGTGACCGCTGTAGGTGTAGCCGTGGTTGAACTCGCCGCCCTTCTCGATCAGTACCTTGGCCACGCGGTTGCCCACCATCACGCCGCCCAAGGGGATGTAGCCGCTGGTCACCGCCTTGGCAAAAGTTACCAGATCAGGCTTGTAGCCAAACTTCTCATAGGCAAACCAGTGGCCCAGGCGGCCAAAGGCGCAGATCACCTCATCGCTGATCAGCAAAATGCCGTATTTGTCCACAATGCGTTGAATCTCGGGCCAGTAGCTCGCTGGGGGAATGATCACGCCGCCAGCGCCCTGAATCGGCTCGGCGATAAACGCCGCCACTTTGTCGGCACCCAGTTCCAGAATTTTTTCTTCTAGCCAGCCCGCTGTGCGCAGGCCGAATTCATCTGCCGACTCACCTGCTAAGCCGTCGTCAAAATAGTACGGCTGACCAATGTGAGTGATGTTCGGAATCGGCAAATCACCCTGCGCATGCATGGCGCTCATGCCGCCCAGCGAAGCGCCGGCCATGGTGCTGCCGTGGTAGGCGTTCAGGCGGCCGATGATCACCTTGCGGTCGGGCTGGCCGAGCAAATCCCAGTAGCGGCGCACCATGCGCACGTTGGAGTCATTGCTCTCACTGCCGCTGCTGGAGAAGAACACATGCTGGAAACTGCGGTCACCCACCTTAGGCGCCAAGGCTGCCAACTTCGTGGCCAATTTCACGGCGGGCACGTTGGTGGTCTGGAAAAAGCTGTTGTAAAACGGCAGTGTCATCATCTGCTGGTAGGCGGCCTCGGCCAGTTCCTTGCGGCCATAGCCGACGTTGACGCACCACAGGCCGCTCATCGCGTCAAAGAGTTTCACGCCCTCGGAGTCCCACACATACACGCCTTCGCTGCGGGTGATGACGCGTGCACCACGCGTGGCCAGGTCGCCGTGGTCGGTGAACGGGTGGATGAAGTGCGCGCTGTCCAGCGCCTGAATCTCTTGGGTGCTGAGCTGGCTGGGTGGGGTCATCGTGTTCATGGATTACATCCTTTTATATAAGAAATAGGCCTCTAGCCCTTATAGAATAAGCGCAAGCAGCTATACATGCAGTAGCAGGTGTTCACGTTCCCAGGGCGAGATCACTTTCATGAATTCTTCAAACTCAAGGTCCTTGACCTCGGCATACACGGTGATGAACTCTTTGCCCAGCACCTCGTGCAGGTCAGACTCGCGGCGCAACCAGTCAAGCGCTTCGCCCAGGCTGCGCGGCAACGAGTGCGGTGCGAGATACGCATCACCCTTCATCTCAGGCTTGGGTTTGATCTTGTTTTTCAGGCCCAGGTAGCCACAGGCCAGCGTCATGGCCAGCGCCACATACGGGTTGGCATCGGCACCAATCACCCGGTTTTCAACCCGGCGCGCGGCGGGTGCCGAAATGGGCGAGCGGATGCCAACGGTACGGTTGTCGTAACCCCACTCGATGTTGATGGGTGCTGCGGTGTTGCGGCTCAGGCGGCGATAGCTGTTCACATACGGCGCCACCAGCACCATGGCCGCCGGGATGTAGCGCTGCAGCCCGCCGATGTAATGCATGAACGCCTCTGACGGTGTGCCGTCCTCGTTGCTGAAAATGTTTTTGCCGGTGATTTTGTTCAAAATGCTCTGATGCACATGCATGGCGCTACCGGGTTCACCGGCAATCGGCTTGGCCATGAAGGTGGCATACATGTCGTGGCGCAGCGCCGATTCGCGCACCGTGCGTTTGAACAAAAACACCTCATCGGCCAGCCCCAGCGGCTCGGCGTGAAAGAAGTTGATCTCCATCTGCCCGGCGCCAATTTCGTGGATCAGCGTGTCCACGTTGAGCTCCATCTTGTCGGAGTAGTCGTAGATCTCCTCGAACAGCGGGTCAAATTCGTTGACCGCGTCAATGCTGTAAGCCTGGCGCGAGGTCTCGGCGCGGCCACTGCGGCCAATCGGCGGGCGCAGCAGTGTGTTGGGGTCGGTGTTGCGGGCGGTCAGGTAAAACTCCAGCTCGGGTGCCACGATCGGCTGCAGGCCTTCAGCGGCATACAGCTCGCACACCCGGCGCAGTACGCTGCGTGGCGCAAACGGTACCAGGTTGCCCTGGTTGTCAAAACAGTCGTGAATCACCTGCGCGGTGGGGTCGCTGGCCCAAGGCACGATGCGCACGGTGCTGGGGTCCGGGCGCAGCTGCATGTCTTTGTCGGTGGGGTCAATCACGTCGTAATACGGCCCGCTTTCGGGAAACTCGCCGGTCACGCCCATCGCCACCACCGATTGCGGTAGCCGCATGCCCCGGTCTTCGTTGAATTTGGCGCGCGGCAGAATTTTGCCGCGCGCCACACCGGTCAAATCGGGCACCAGGCATTCGACCTCGGTCACCCGGCGCTCGTTGAGCCATTGCTCCAAATCGTTGAAAGTCATTGATTTTTTGTTTGTCATGAGAGTCTCCGCAAACAGCGTCACCTCGGGTCAACACTGCTTCATGGCACCTTGTAAGAGGTGGATTATTTCGAAATCGGAGGCAATTGTTTCAATCCAAAGGCGCCACTTGTTACAGGAGCCGCCTGCGAAATGTCACGGTTGCGACCGCGGTCCACTGTAACGCAGTCTTTTGAACCGCCGCACCAGCATCATGTCGCGCAACCAGTGGATGGCTACGTTGAACCCATTCAACGTTCAGGGCGACTGGGTCAGCTGGGTGGGGGCCGGGGTGAAGTCGATACAAGTGTGGCCCGTCAAACACATCAGTCACTATTTTTTTTGATAGCTGTTAGCGCTTTATTGGTAAGGGCTAGAGGCCAAAAAGGCTTAAAAACTCAAAGCGCGTCCTTGAGCCGGTAGGCCAGCATGCCCAGCACCAGGCTCGGCGTGCGCAGCAGCGCCCCACCCGGAAACGGCAGGTGTTTGAGGCGCGCAAACACATCAAACTTTTCTGCCTGCCCACCCAGCGCTTGCGCCACTAGCCGCCCGGCCAAGCCGGTGAGCGCCACACCGTGGCCGCTGAAACCCTGCAGGTAATACAGGTTGTCGCCCAGGCGACCAAAGTCTGGCGCGCGGTTCATGCTGATGTCCACAAAGCCGCCCCAGACATAGTCGATGGGAAGCGCTTTTAGCTGCGGAAAAATCTGCCCCAGGCGCTGGGCCATGGTGGTTTTCAGGTTGGGCGGCGTGCGGGTCGAGTAGCTCACACGCCCGCCAAACAGCATGCGGTGATCGGCACTGAAGCGAAAGTAGTCCAGAACGAAATTGTTGTCACACACCGCAGCGTTGCTGGGAATGAGCTGGTGGCACAAGGATGGCTCCAGCGGCGCGGTGGCAATGATGTAGGTGCCCACCGGCATCACGCGGTGGCTCAGCTCTGGCGCCACCTTGGGACCAAAATCTGGCAGAGCGTAGTTACCGGCCAGCACGCCAAAACGCGCCGTCACCCGGCCCTGCGCAGTGTGCGCCACCAGGCTGGGGCCGCGATCAAGCCGCACCACGGCGCTGCGCTCAAAGATTCTCACGCCCAGGCTTTGCGCGGCGCGGCCCAGGCCCAGACCGTATTTGAGCGGGTGCAGGTGTCCGGAAAATTTCTCAAAAGCGCAGGCGGTGTAGCGTGGGCTGTCAATAAAGCGGCGCACCTCGGCACCGCTGGCCACCTCGGTGGCAAAGCCGTAGGCCTGGTGCATGGCCGCCGCTTCTTCCTGCAGCGCCCGGGACTTTTTTGGCGAGTCGGCCACATGCAGGTAGCCTTTGACCCAGTCACAGTCGATAGCAAAGTCGCGCACCCGCTCGTCGATCAGGTCCAACGCCTGCAGCGAAAGGTCCCAAGCCTGGCGCGCCGCGTTAGCGCCCAACTGGTGCTCAAACACCTCTTGCCCGCTGGCGTAGCCCACAATGGCTTGGCCGCCGTTGCGCCCAGAGGCGCCGCTGCAGACCCGATCGGCCTCCAGCACCGCCACCGAATAGCCCGCACGCGCCAGCTCAATGGCGCTGGACAGCCCGGCAAAACCGGCCCCCACCACCACCACATCCACCGACAGGTGTTCTTGCAGCGGCGCCATTTGCGCCGGGCGCAGGGCGCTGGCTTCGTAATAGCTGTCGCGGTTGAGTTGGGTGTCTGAATTCAGCAGCATGAGCGTTTCCTTAACGTGAAATACAGCCGGCATTGCGAACGCCAGTGAAGCAATCCACAAATGAGAAACGCATGGATTGCCACGTCGCTACGCGCCTCGTAATGACGGGGGTTTTCATGATTTGGGGCAGCTTCGTTGCCATGACAGTAGGTCTTTACCGCTTGGCCACCTGGCCGCACAGGTAAGTCCAGACGAATGCGGCGGCGGCGCTGCTGGTTAGCTCGGCGTGGTCGTAGGCCGGGGCCACTTCAACGCAGTCCATGCCGATCAGGTTGAGCGGGCTCAGGTCTTCGAGCAGCGTTAGCACCTGCGAACTGGTCAAGCCGCCGGGCTCGGGGGTGCCGGTGCCGGGCGCAAACGCCGGGTCCAGGCAGTCAATGTCCAGCGTCAGGTAACACGGCCGGTGGCCAATGCGCTGCGCAATCTGCGCCACTACCGGCACCAGCGCGCCACCGTCAAGCCCACGCAACTGGCGGGCGGTAAAAATCAGCCCGCCCTGGTCTTGCACATACTCGCGCGCCGCCCGTTCACCACTGGAGCGCAAGCCAATCTGCACCGTGTGCTGCGGGCTGACCAAGCCCTCAGTCAGCGCCTCATAAGTCCAGGTGCCGTGACCTGAAGGTTCGCCAAAATGGTCGCTCCAGGTGTCACAGTGCGCGTCAAAGTGGATCAGCGCGAGCTCGCCAAACTGCGCCTTGGCCGCACGCAGTAATGGCAGGGTCACCGAATGGTCGCCGCCTAAAAACACACAGTGGTGCCGGGCCATGAGGGCTGCAGCCTGGGTTTGAATCGCCTCTCGCACCACGGGCAGCGGCGAGGCATTGGGCAGCGCCATGTCGTAGCCATCACCCAGCACACCCAGCGGGCTCACATTGAAGTGCGGATGAATTCCGTCGCACAGCATCAGGCTGGCACGGCGAATGTCTTGGGGGCCAAAGCGTGCGCCAGGGCGATTGGTGACCGCGCCGTCAAACGGCACGCCGACCACGGCAAACGGCTGCTCAAGCAATTCGGGCGCGGCCAAAAAGCGGTTGGTGCTGGCGGCATAGGCAAAACGAGTGGTGGTCATCAAACAATCCTCATAACGCAAATAAAGCGCAACTGCTCACGTAGCGATGTGCCTGCGCGGTCAATTGGTACGGTAGTGTCGGCAATTTTCGATGCTTTCGGTGGTGCCAATTTCGATGGTGGGCGGCAATCCACTGCAGCAGCACATCACTGGCGGCTATCTTGCAACTGAGGCTGTCGCAAGGATCCGGCGGCTAAGGCTGTTGCAAGGAGGAGGCCCACAGGGCCAGGAGACAGCCGTAGTCACCCATAGCAGCGCGCTCGCTTGCAATAGCCTGAATCCACCCTTGCGAAACAAATCCGCTGCAAACGCGCCATCCAACGCCCCAGCTTTTCAAAGCCCATCCGATTTTTCCAACGCTCGCCATCGGGGACGGGATTTGGGCAGAAGCCGGTTTCTGGGCTTTTGACAGCTTGACCTCGGCCCTCAACGCCCTTGATGGCACTTCCAGCGCCAACGCCGCCACCGCCACTTCAGGCATCATCCAAGACTTTGCCTTGACGTCACTTTTCCCGCATGACTTTTAAAGCTGTTGCCGCCCCGCCCCGCTGGCTGGCCTATGTGTTTCTGGCACTCAGCATGGTACTGGTGGGCAGCTATGTGGCCTTGAGCAAACCGCTGGTGACCGCGCTGCCGGTGTTTTTGCTGGCCTGGCTGCGGTTTGGTATTGGCGCTTTGGCCATGCCGCACTGGCTGATCAAGCCCGCCAGCGAGCCTGTGATGGGCCGCAACACGCGATTGCTGATCTTTTTGGAGTCGTTTCTCGGCAACTTTCTGTTCACCATTTGCATGTTGTTTGGCGTGAGCATGACCACCGCCGTGTCGGCCGGGGTGATTTTGGCGGGCATCCCGGCGATGGTGGCGCTGCTGAGCTGGGTGTTTCTGCGTGAACGTATCACCCGCCGGGTGGCGCTGGCAATTGCTCTGGCGGCGCTCGGCATTGGTTTATTTTCGCTCTCAAAATCAGAGCTGTTAGCGCATATAGGACAAGGGTCAGAGGCTGATTTGTCTTCTAAAACCTCGTGGCTGGGCAATCTGCTGATCTTTGGCGCGGTGGTGTGCGAAGCGGCCTACGCGGTGATCGGCAAGAAGCTCACCGGCAGCGTGTCACCCAAACGCATCACTGCGCTGATCAACCTGTGGGGCTTTGCGCTGATGACGCCGCTGGGGCTTTACGCGGCCTGGTCGTTTGACTTTGCCAGCGTGCCCACGCCGATGTGGCTGCTGCTGGTGTTTTACGCGCTGGCGGCCAGCGTCTGGACGGTGTGGCTGTGGATGACCGGGCTGAAAACCGTGCCCGCTGCGCAAGCCGGTGTGTTCACGGTGATGCTGCCGATTTCTGCTGCTGCAGTGGGTGTATTGGTGCTGGGGGAAAGCCTGAGCGGGTTTCAGGTGCTGGCGTTTGCACTGTGTCTGGCAGGTGTGGTGCTGGCCACCTTGCCATCGCGCTCTGGCGGCCCAGGCAGCTGAGCCGCTCGCGCAGCGGCGGGAGCGCGTAGATATAGCCCAAGGCGAGCGGGTTCAGCTAAGGGGCTGGGCACTCACCACCATGCCATCTTCATCCGCATACAGCCAGTCTCCCGGATTCACCCAGACGCCTTGAATCTGCACCGCCAAGTCTTTCAGGCCCTGGTTTTGCTTTTCGGTGGGCAGGGGCATGGCGGCTAAAGCGCGAATGCCCACGTCCAGCGGGGCCAATTCGGCCACATCTCGCACGCAGCCGTCTATCACCACACCGGCCCAACCGTTGCGCGCCGCCGCTGCGCCCAGGTTGCCACCCAGCAGCGCCCGACGCAGCGAACCCGCGCCATCCACCACCAGCACTTTGCCGACGCGGCCCTCTGGCGTGTCGAAGAAACCGCAGCTGTCCACAGCCGCCTTCACCAGCGAGTTGTCTTCAAAACACTTGACGGTGACCACCGGCCCGGCAAAGGTGCGGCGCGCGCCAAAGTCACGAAACACCGGGGGCAACACTCGAAACAGCTCGGGAGAAGCGTTTTTATGGGCGTCGCACAAGTCACAGGTTGCCAGGCAAGCAGTCATGGTGGGATTCCTCTGTAAATAAAAAAATTGTAGTGAGCGCATGCCTTTGTCTTGCCAGCGACGGCAAAAATTAGGCTCGGCGAGGCCCTGTCGCAACGCCGTCCCTGCAAAAAACGCCGATAAGCGGGCGAATTTATCGTTTTTCCCTAGGAAAAAGGGGTTTTTCTCCAGTAGCATCCTGCACACCCAGCAGAGGCGCTGTTTTTGCTGGTCATTGATTAACTACTGATAGGACAAACACCATGGCAACTGCAAAAAAAGCGCCAGCAAAGAAAGCTGCTCCGGCCACCAAAGCCGCACCCGCCACCAAGGCGGCTGCCAAGCCCGTAGCCGCTGCGAAAAAGGCTCCGGCCAAAGCCGCACCAGTGAAGGCCGCTGCGGTAAAAACCGTAAAAGCCGCTGCCGCCCCTGCTAAGAAAGCCGCCGCACCCGCCAAGAAAGTTGCAACCAAGGCCGCACCCGCTGCTAAAACCGCTCCCAAAGCCGCTGCAAAAAAAGCGCCTGCCAAGAAAGTCGCCACCAAGCGCACCGCCAACGCCGCCTTTATGAAGGCGCTGACCCCCAGCACCGCGCTGGCAGCCATCGTCGGCGGCAAGCCGATCCCCCGCACTGAAGTAGTCAAACTGCTGTGGGTTTACATCAAGAAGCACAACCTGCAAGATGCAGTCAACAAGCGTCTGGTCAATGCCGATGCCAAGCTGAAGGAAGTGTTTGGCAAAGCGCAGGTCAGCATGTTTGAGATGGCCGGCCTGATTGGCAAGCACCTGAAGTAAGTCAGGCCCATGGGCTTTTGAGAAGCCGACGCAAGTCGGCTTTTTCGTTGTGGCATTATGTTGAACTCACCAAAAATTACACGTCGTCGATGCTGCGTTTTTTGCTTACCCGCTTTAGCCTGATCATTCCTACCTTCATCGGCATGACGCTGGTCGCGTTTTTTCTGATCCGGATGGTGCCCGGCGACCCGATTGAAACCCTGGCCGGCGAACGCGGTATTGATGCCGCGCGCCACGCCGAGTTGCTCAAGGCCTACGGGCTGGACCGCCCGGTGATGGTGCAGTACGGCATCTATATCGGCCGGGTGCTGCAAGGTGATCTGGGTACATCCCTGATCACCCACACGCCGGTGTTGGACGAGTTTCTGGCGCTGTTTCCTGCCACCGTGGAGTTGGCTTTGAGCGCCATGCTGTTTGCGCTGATCATCGGTATTCCGGCGGGTATTTTGGCTGCCGTCAAACGCAACACCATCCTCGACCACGGGGTGATGGGCGTCTCGCTCACCGGGTATTCAATGCCGATTTTCTGGTGGGGCCTGCTGCTGATCCTGTTTTTTTCGGTGCAGTTAGACCTGACACCGGTGTCCGGGCGCATCTCGGTACAGTATTTCATTGAGCCGGTAACTGGCTTTTTGCTGATCGACACTTGGCTAGCGGGCGACATGGACGCCTTCAAGTCTGCCGCTATGCACCTGATTTTGCCGATGATTGTGCTAGGCACCAACCCGCTGGCGGTGATTGCCCGCATGACCCGCTCAGCCATGCTCGAAGTGCTGGGCGAGGACTACATCCGCACCGCACGCGCCAAGGGTCTGTCCAATCTCCGGGTGGTGGGCCTGCATGCGCTTCGCAACGCGCTGATTCCGGTGATCACCGTGATTGGTTTGCAGGTGGGCGTGCTGTTTACCGGCGCGATCCTGACCGAGACCATTTTTTCGTGGCCGGGCGTGGGCAAGTGGATGATCGAAGCCATTGGCCGACGTGACTACCCGGTGCTGCAGGGCGGCATCTTGCTGCTGGGCAGTATGGTGATGCTGGTCAACCTGCTGGTGGACGTGACCTACGGCATCATCAACCCGCGCATTCGGCACTGACACAGACCTCTTCACATGACAACGCTTACTCAGCCCTCTGTGCACACCACGCAGCACCCAATGCGTGAGTTCTGGGACTATTTTTCAACCAACAAAGGGGCCGTGGGTGGCTTGGTGATTGTGCTGGTGGTGCTCTTTACGGCGGCTTTTGCCCCGTGGATTGCACCTTACGCCCCTGACGCCACCGACTCCAGCGTGTTTTTGGTGCCGCCAGCCTGGCAGGAAGGCGGCTCATCGGCGCACCTGCTCGGCACCGACGCCATTGGCCGAGACATCCTGTCGCGGCTGATCTTTGGGGCCCGGCTGTCACTGGCCATTGGCCTGGCAGTGGTGACCCTGTCAGTCATTTTGGGCACCGTGCTGGGGCTTACGGCGGGTTACTTCCGGGGCATTTTTGAAGTGGCGGTGATGCGCCTGATGGACATCATCCTGACCCTGCCCAGCCTGCTGCTGGCGATTGTGATTGTGGCCATTCTGGGGCCCGGGCTGATGAACGCCATGCTGGCGGTGGCAGTGGTGGTGTTGCCGCATTACGTGCGCATCACGCGCGCAGCCGTCATCACCGAGATGTCACGCGACTATGTCACCGCCGCACGCATGAACGGCGCTGGCCACTTGCGGTTGATGTTCAGCGAGGTGCTGCCCAACTGCGCCGCACCGCTGATTGTGCAGGCCTCACTGGGCATTTCAGCGGCTATTCTGGACGCTGCAGCGCTGGGCTTTCTGGGCCTGGGTGCGCAGCCGCCCTCGCCCGAGTGGGGCACCATGCTGGCCGATGCACGCGAGTTTGTGCTGCGCGCCTGGTGGGTGGTAACCTTCCCCGGCTTGGCAATTTTGATCACCGTGCTGGCCTTTAACCTGCTGGGTGATGGCTTGCGCGACGCGTTTGACCCCAAACTCAAACGCTGAAATGAGTTTTTGATGGCACTTCTGGAAATTGAAAATCTGTCGGTGCGGTTTCCGTCCAAAACCGCTGTGATGCACGCGGTGGATGGCGTGAGCCTGTCGCTAGACGCGGGCGATGTGCTCGGCATTGTGGGTGAATCCGGCTCGGGCAAAAGCGTGACGATGATGGCGCTCATGGGCCTGGTCGCCTACCCCGGCCAGATCACCGCCGACCGGCTCTTATTTGACGGCCACGACCTGCTAAAGATGTCCGAGCGCGAGCGCCGCAACGTCACAGGCAAAGACATGGCGATGATCTTTCAGGACCCCACCACCAGCCTGAACCCATGTTTTACCGTGGGTTTTCAGATGGCCGAAACACTGCGCCTGCACATGGGCATGGACAAAAAAGCGGCACATAAGCGCTCCATTGAGTTGCTCGAGCAGGTGGGCATTCCCGCGCCAGAAAGTCGCCTGGGTATCTACCCGCACCAGCTCTCGGGCGGCATGAGCCAGCGCGTGATGATTGCCATGGCGATTGCCTGCAACCCTAAACTTTTGATAGCAGACGAGCCAACCACCGCGCTGGACGTGACCATTCAGGCGCAGATTCTTGACCTGCTGCGAACGCTCCAGAAAGACCGCCAGATGGCCTTGGTGCTGATCACCCACAACATGGGCGTGGTGTCCGAGATGGCGCAGCGCGTGGCGGTGATGTACGCCGGGCAAATCATGGAAGGGCGCAGCGCGCAGCACATGTTTGAAGCCCCGCAGCACCCCTATACCGACGCCCTGCTGGCCGCCATGCCCGAGCGCAGTGACGGCGCCACGCGTCTGGCCACCATCCCCGGCATGGTGCCTGGCCTGTATGACCGGCCCAGCGGCTGCCTGTTTTCACCGCGCTGTGGCTATGCCAACCAGCGCTGCCAGAATGAGCGCCCTGCCCTGCGCGACTGGCAAAGCGGCATGGTGCGCTGCCACACCCCGCTGGCCACCGCGCCTGTGCTGCAAGGGGTTGCCGCATGAAACAAGCTGCCTCCGAAAAAGCTACGCCAAACGCCTCTGCCGAGACGGTGGTGGTAGCCCGTGACCTGAAGCAGGTCTATAAGATCAGCCACGGTGCCTTTCGCGCCGCTGATAATTTGCAAGCCGTCAGCGGCATCTCGTTCACCGTACAAGCTGGCAAAACGCTGGCGGTGGTGGGCGAATCCGGCTGCGGCAAATCCACTCTCGCGCGCATGGTGTCGCTGATCGAAATGCCCACCGCCGGGCAGCTCAAACTCGGCTCGGTTGAGGTCACCACGGCCAGCGCAGCAGAGCGCCAGGCGCTGCGGCGCACGGTGCAACTGGTGTTCCAGAACCCCTATGGCTCGCTCAACCCGCGCAAGAAGATCGGCGCCATCCTGGAAGCCCCGCTGGAGATCAACACCCCGCTGGATGCCAAGCAGCGTGCCGAGCAGGCGCGCGCCATGCTGGCGCTGGTGGGCCTTCGCCCGGAGCACTATGACCGCTACCCACATATGTTCTCGGGCGGGCAGCGCCAGCGTATTGCCATTGCGCGCGCACTCATGCTCAAGCCCGCGCTGATCGTGGCCGACGAGCCAGTTTCAGCGCTGGACGTGTCGATTCAGGCGCAGGTGCTGAACCTGCTGGCTGACTTGCAGCGCGAACTGGGTCTGGCTTACCTGTTCATCTCGCATGACTTGGGCGTGGTGCGGCATATTGCCGACGATTTGCTGGTGATGTATTTGGGCCACGCCATGGAGCAAGGCGACAAAGCCACGCTTTTTGCCCAGCCGCTGCATCCCTACACCCAGGCACTTTTGGCCTCCACACCGGGTATGGTCGGCACTGGAGTTTCCAAACAGCGTATCGTGTTGAAAGGCGAACTGCCTTCCCCCTTGAACCCGCCCAGCGGCTGCGTGTTTTCCACACGCTGCCCGCATGTGGTGCCGCTGTGCCAGGAACAGCGGCCTGTTTTGAGAGCGTTGGCGGGCAGGCAAGTGGCCTGCCATCTGGCTGAACAATTGTCCCAACCCGCTGCAGCGCAGCATTAACCTGTCAGGAGTCCAAAAGATGATGATTTCCAAATTTCCGTTGAAGCGCACCGCTTTGTGCGTGCTGGCGCTACCCGCTTTGCTGGCGCTGTCGCCGGTGTCGGCCAAAACGCTGGTGTATTGCTCGGAAGGTAGCCCGGAGAACTTTTATCCCGGCATCAACACCACCGGCACCTCTTTTGATGCAGGGGTTCAGATCTACAACACGCCAGTCGCTTTTGAGCGCGGCGGCACCAAGGTGATTCCGGCCCTGGCAGAAAAATGGACGATCTCGCCTGATGGCACGGTCTATACCTTCTCCCTGCGCAAGGGGGTTAAATTTCATGCGAACAAAAACTTCAAGCCATCGCGTGACTTCAACGCAGATGACTTCATCTTCTCGATCGACCGTCAGTGGAATAAGGAAGACCCGTATTTCAAGGTCACCAGTTCCAACCACTCCTACTTTGACGACATGGGCATGCCCAAACTGCTGAAGTCAGTGGAAAAGGTCGATGAATACACGGTGAAGATTGTGCTGAATGCGCCAGAAGCCCCGTTCCTGGCCAACATGGCCATGCCACACAACGGCGTGCAGTCCAAGGAATACGCCATTGCCATGCTGAAAGCGGGCACACCAGAAAAAATCGACCAGGAGCCTTTGGGCACCGGCCCCTTCATGCTGGTGCAGTACCAGAAAGACGCGCTGATCCGCTACAAAGCCTTCCCGCAGTACTGGGCTGGCAAGGCGAAGATTGACAATTTGATCTTTGCCATCACGCCTGACGCGTCGGTGCGCTGGGCCAAGTTGCAAAAGGGCGAATGCCACGTGATGCCCTACCCGAACCCGGCAGACTTGGCTGCCATCCGCAAGGACCCCGACGTTAAGGTGCTGGAACAACCCGGCCTGAACATCGGTTACCTGGCCTACAACACCACCAAAAAACCGTTTGACGACGTGCGCGTTCGCAAAGCCGTCAACATGGCCATCGACAAAAAAGCCATTGTGGACGCGGTGTACCTGGGCACCGGCGTGCCAGCCACCAACCCAATCCCGCCAACCCTGTGGTCGTACAACAAGTCCGTCAAGGACGATGCCTTCAACCCCGCTGAAGCCAAAAAGCTGCTGGCAGCCGCAGGCTTGGCCAATGGCTTCACTACTGACTTGTGGGCCATGCCAGTGCAGCGCCCCTACAACCCGAACGCCAAACGCATTGCCGAGCTGATGCAGGCTGACCTGGCCAAAGTCGGCATCAAGGCCGAGATCAAGAGCTTTGAGTGGGGCGAGTACCGCAAGCGCATGCAAGCCGGCGAGCACCAAATGGGCATGTTGGGCTGGACCGGTGACAACGGGGATCCGGACAACTTCCTTAACACCTTGCTGGGCTGCACTTCGGCCAAGTCCAACGGCTCCAACGTGGCCAAGTTCTGCTACCAGCCGTTTGAAGACCTGATCCAGAAAGCCAAGGTCACCTCCAACCAAGCTGAGCGCGCCACGCTGTATGAAAAAGCCCAGGTGATTTTCAAGGAGCAAGCGCCCTGGTTCACCATCGCCCACGCGGTGGCCATCAAACCAGTGCGCAAGGAAGTGATCGACTTCAAGATCAGCCCGTTTGGTACGCACGAGTTTTACGGCGTGGACATGACCAAATAAGGCCCAGAAGCCGCCTCAAGCCGATAGATGTCGGCTTGTCAAAAAGCCAGCTTCAAGCTGGCTTTTTTATGATAAAAACAGGCTCTAGCCCTTCAAATATAAGCGCTGATAGCTATATATATCATAGTGTTCAACGCCGATCCAGCGTGCGTGCCATGGCCTCTTCGGTGATGGCGTTCAGACTGCCCCGGGTGGTGATGGCCTCGGGTTCCAGCATCAGTTCGATCAAAGTGCCCTGCTCTCGCGCCAGCGCGGCCACCAGCTCAGGCTCGAACTGCTCAGTGCGGCTGATGCGCACACCGGCGTAGCCGTAAGCCTGCGCCAGCGCAGAAAAATCCGGGTTTCGCAGCGGCGTGCCCGACACACGTTGCGGGAACTCACGCTCTTGGTGCATGCGGATGGTGCCAAACATGCCGTTGTTCAGCAACAGGATGATGGTCTTGGCGCCGTGTTGCGCGGCGGTGGCCAGCTCCTGGCCGTTCATCAAAAAGTCGCCGTCGCCGGTGAGGGTGAACACCAAGCGCCCGGTAGTCAGGGCAGCCGCAATACCAGCCGGCACGCCGTAGCCCATGGCGCCGTTGGTCGGCGCCAACTGGGTTTTAAAGCCTTTGACCAGACCGTGGTAGCGGTAAAAGCGGTGCAGCCAGCTGGCAAAGTTGCCCGCGCCGTTGGTCAGCACCGCATCTGGCGGCAGATGCTGCTGCAGCGTGGCGATGATGGCGGGCATGTTGACCACGCCCTGTGCGGTGTCAGCGGGCAAGTCCTTGATGGCGCTGGGCTGCAGATTGACCAAATAATCGGCATGGCAGGCGGCCGACCAGCGCGCCCACTTAAAGCTCGCCGGGGCGGATAGCTCTTTCAGAGAAGCTGCGGCGCTCGCCACGCTGGCCTGAATCGCCAAGTCTGCCTGGAACACGCGGTTGAGTTCCTCGGCGCTGGCGTGAATGTGCAGCAGCGTCTGGCGCGGCCGGGGCGACTCGATGAGCGTGTAGCCGCCGCTGGTGATCTCGCCCAGGCGGCAACCAATAGCCAGGATCAGGTCACTGTCCTTGATGCGCTGCGCCAATTTGGGGTTCAGGCCGATACCGACATCACCGGCATACAGCGGGTGGTGGTTGTCAAACGTGTCCTGAAAGCGAAAGGCGTTGCCCACCGGCAGGCACCAGTTTTCAGCAAAGCGCTGCAGGTCATGGGCGGCCTGGGGTGACCAGCCGCTACCGCCCGCAATCACCATCGGTTGCTTCGCTTTCAGGAGCTTCTCACGCAATTGAGACAAGGGCTGCAGACCAATTTGCCCCTCAACCGCCAAAACCTTCGGCAAAGCCTGCAGCGTGGTGCCGGCCATGGCATGCGGCGTGACCGTCTGCATCAGCATGTCTTGCGGCAGCACCAGCACCACCGGACCGGGACGGCCGTTCATGGCCGTGGCAAAGGCGCGCGCGATGTACTCAGGGATGCGCGTTGGGTCATCAATACGCTCCACGCGTTTGGCCATGCCTTGGGTGCTGGGGCCAAAAAAGCTCAGGTAATTGAGCTCCTGAAACGCCTCGCGGTCACGCGCATTGCTGGCCACATCGCCGACAAACAGCACCAAGGGCGTGCTGTCTTGAAACGCGGTGTGCACCCCAATCGACGCATTGGTGGCACCGGGCCCACGCGTCACAAAACACACGCCCGGGCGGCGCGTGAGCTTACCCACAGCTTCCGCCATGAAAGCGGCCCCACCCTCCTGGCGGTTAACAACAAACTTGATCTGATCACGGTACTGGTAAAAGCCGTCCAGCACCGCCAGAAAGCTCTCGCCAGGCACGCCAAAAGCGTGGGTCACGCCTTGCGCGATCAGGCTCTGCACCAGCAGATGGCCGGCAAGTTGGGGAGGATGAGAGATCATGAGGCACCCAAAGAGTCAACACAGCCGTCCATTGTGCGACGAAAGTCGGCCCCTTGGCCTTGGCAAATGCGTTGCCGGATTCAGGCCCGCGCCACGGTGCGCTGCCCCACCCCAAGTGCCGCCACCACGCTGAGCAGCAGCACAGCGGCGGCACCCATCAACGTGGCGCCGTACCAGCCGCGGTCCATGAAGGCGCCAAACACCAAAGGCGAGATCGCAAAGCCTGCGTCCAGACCGGAGTACACCAGCCCATACACCCGACCAGTGGCCCCCGCAGGCGTGGCTTTTTTGATCATCATGTCGCGCGAGGGCCCGCCAATACCCACCGCAAAACCGGTGCTGGCCAGCACCACCATGGTCAAAGTCGCACCAAACCAGCCGGTGCCACACAGTGCCAGCAGCGCGGCAGCCGCCGCCATTGACAGCGCCACCACCTTATCGCTGTGGCGTGAATGCGCTGCCACAAAACCGCCAACCAACATGCCCAACGCGCCGCACAGCATGTAGGCGGTGAGGGTGAAGGTGGCGGCCTTAAAGCTGATGCCGTGCATGGCCTTCAGAATCGACACCGAAAAGCTCTGCACCACCGCCAGCGTCATGGTTGAGAGTAAAAAGAAGGCAAAACACCACCACACCACCGGCAGCTTCATGAAGGCCATGCTGTGCTCGGCAGGCGTATCGGGGTGATGCGCAACCGCCTGGGTGCTGAGCTTGTCACGGTTGACCAGCAGCAGCGCGATGACAGCTAGGTACAGCACCGCAGCCACCAGGTAAGCCGTACGCCAGCTATACAGACTGGTCAGTGTGACAAAAAACACCGGTGCCGCCGCCCAGCCCAGGTTGCCGGTGAGCCCATGCGCGCTGAAGGCGTGTCCCAGGCGCGGGGGCGACACGCGCTGGTTCAAAATGGTGAAGTCCACCGGATGAAAGGTGGCATTGGCCAGGCCCGCAACAGCCGCCACCGCCAACAGACCGCTGTAACCCGTGACCTGCGAGGCCAGCAGGCAAGCCAGCACAAACAGGCCAAGTGCGCCAAACAGCATCGGCCGTGCGCCAATCTTGTCCACCACAAACCCAGACGAGATCTGCCCGATGCCGGAGACGACAAAAAACGCGCTCATCAGTAGCCCCAGCTGTGAGTAGCTCAGGCCAAACTCACCCATGAACACCGGAAACAGTGGCACCAGCAACAGGTGGCCAAAGTGCGAAGCTGCATGCGCCAGGCCCACCAGGCCGATGATGGCAGCGTCTTGCTGCAGCGCAACCGGGGGCTGAAGGGTGTGCGTGGCAGAAGTCATGCGGGAATGTTAGCGACGCTCAAAGACCGGCGCTGACCGTACAGGCCAAGGTCCTCAGGCCCGCTGCAAGCGCACCAGAACCAACGAGTAGCTGTAAAACTTCTTGTTGCCGGGGTTGAGGGCGTGGACACGGTCCAACAGCGCACGCGCCTCATCGGCCAGCGCGTCGCTGTAGCCCGACTTGCTCATCTGCGCAATCAACAGGCCACACAGGTTGACCAGCATCACCTCGCTGGTCGGCAGCTTTTTGACCGCCTCACGCAGCAGCAGGGCACCCTGCTCAAACTCGCCCTCTTTGGCCAACATCACACCCCGGTTGTTGATGTAGACAACTTCCTCGCGAGAAGCCTGGATCAGGGTCTGACCCACCCCCGCCAAGTTCTCCGCGTCAAAAATCGACGCAATTTCACTGGAGAGCTGCGTGTTTTCATGGTCGTTTTTGACCACCTGACCAAGGAGCTGGCAGGCCTTGTCCTTGTGGCCGAGTTTCAGTTGCGCGCGGGCCAGCTCCACCATCAGGTCCGGACTGAGCTTATCGCCCAGCTGGGCGGCGAGCTGCTCAGCACTGACCAACGCAGCCTGGGCTTTGTCAGGCTGACCCAGCTTCTGGTAGATGCGCGCCTCAGAGGCAGCGGCTTGTAGCGCCGCAGGGGAGTTGTAGCGGAAATCGGCTTTGCTGCGATTGATGACATTCAAGGCTTCTTGCGCCTCGCCCTTGTCCACCAGCAGGTCAGCCAAGCGCGCGTACACCGCCGGATTTTTATGGGTAGAAAACTCGCTGATCTTGATGGTTTTCTCAAACGCAGCCTGCGCCACGTCCAGCGCGCCGTTTTTTAGGGCAGTGTCACCCAGTTTTTTTTGCCGAAGCGGTGAATTGGGCGAGAGCTTGATCGTGTCTTGCAGCACCTGCTGCGCGCGTACCGTGTCACCCATTGCTTCATGGGTTTTGGCCAGCCAGTCGGCGGCCTCGATGTACATCTGGTTTTCCGCCAGCACCTGCTCAAACTGCGTGATCGCCCCGGCGTGGTCACCGGTGTAAAACAGCACTTGGCCCAGCCCGGTTCTGGCCCAGGCCACGCTGCGCTTCTCCAGCACCGACTCGTACACCGCGCGGGCGGCCTCAAAATCGCCCAGGGTCTGCAGCAGGTCGCTCTTGATGCGCAGCACCTCGTGCGGGTTAGCCGATTGCATTCTGAGCAGCAGGTTGCATTGCGCCAACGCAGCACTAAAGTCTTTAGCGCGAATGGCCGTCTCCACAAGCCCAAGCGACTGCTTGCGGACGATGAGCTTTTCCAGGCGACTTTGCAGCAGCGCCTGGTTGATGGGTTTAAGCAGGTAGTCGTCGGGCTTGATCTCGGCTGCGCCCATCACCATGTCAGAGGTTTTTTCGGCGGTAACAATGACCCAGATGGTGGACACGCCGATCAGGTTGCGCGCACGCGCTTCCTCCAGCACTTGCTGGCCATTGGCGCCGGGGCCGAGGTTGTAGTCACACAGGACGATGTCATAGCGGCTCTCGGCCAGATGGCTGATGGCGTCCTTGCCGTGGCAGGCGGTGTCGACACGGGTCATCCCCATCGACTTCACAAAGTCGCGCAGCATGGTGCGCATGCTTTGAAAGTCGTCAACGATCAGGGTGTTGGCTTGCTGGAGGGTGAGCGGCATCGGCTTCATTCAATGCCCCGCTTCAAGGCAGGCTGACCACAAAACAGCCACCACCATAGGCGCCGCCGTTGGCAACAGCGAGCGTGCCAACGCGCCCGTTGTTCTGATGAAGCTGCGCAACTTGGGCCGAAAAATAAAACCCCAATCCGGTGCTGCCACTGGCAAAGTTGACGCCTTTGCTCGCCTGAACGGCGTCGCCCTGCAGCATGTGCGCCGGGTAGCCGGGACCGTTGTCCTCCACCCGCAGCACCAGCGTGTTGTCTTGCACCTGCGCGGCAATGTGGATCTTGTCCTGGGTGTAGTGGCAGGCGTTGTTGAGCGCATTGAGCAGCACGCCGGTCATCAGGTCATGGTCAAAGTACCAATAGCAGCCGGGGGCACAGTCTACGGTAACGTCGATGCCCTTGAAGTCCAGCACCGCGCGCTGCTGCAGTAGCGCTTCGGCAATCAGCTCAGCCACAGATTGTTCGCGAATGTCCAGCGGGTAAGTGGATTTGCCAAACTTGTAAAGGCTGAGCAACTGGATCAGGTTGGCGTTGACGCGGTGCGCTTGGGCAATCACCAGCACCAGACTGTTGAAGGCTTCCAGGTCGCCCCGCGCCTTGGCGCTGCTCGCGATGTTTTCAAGTGCATTTACCTGAACGTTCACCGAGTTTTTCATGTCGTGGATGGACGAGGCCATCAAATCGGTGAAGCTAATTTCTTCCATGCTCATGGCGCTTAAACCTGGGGTGCCAGGCAATGGGTAGACGAACCTTCATTCTAGGGACAATCCCAACCAACAGGACGTGGCGCAACACCGAAGCGCAGGTCGCCCGCCATGCCCAGACCCCGTGTAGCCCACCGTCGCCACAAGGCACAAAGGAGTTCGCATGTCATTCACCCTCACCGCCCGTCACCTAGCCAGCATTGCCGGACGCACCAGACCCCTGATGACGGACTTGGCCAACTAGATCAACCAGTTGTGTCCGCAGTACGAGATCGACACGCCGCAGGAGTTTGCTCACTTCCTGGCGCAGGCCTGCCACGAGACGGATCACTTTGCGACGCTGCGTGAATACGCCTCGGGTCGCGGCTATGAGGGCCGCGTCAATCTGGGCAACACCCAGCCCGGTGATGGCGTACGCTTTAAAGGTCGGGGCATCTTTCAGACCACCGGGCGCGCCAACTATATGCAGCTGGGCCCCAAAAAGGGCCGCCATGACCTGTTCGTGAACAACCCGGAACTGCTGGAGTAACCCGAATACGCGGTGTGCAGTGCCTGCGAATATTGGCGCACCCGTGGCCTCAACGACATCGCCAACCATGCCGACACCGACATGCTAAAGAAGAAATACCGGGGCAACATCAGCATCATCAACGACCACCTGCTGACGGTGGTGATAGCCAAGGGCAAGCGCCAAGCGCGGCAAACCAGCTCACTGTAAGGTTTGAGGCCCGGCGTGCTGATTGCCTGGTGCGAAGAGGACTGCAACCGCCTGCGCGTTGGCGAGCGCTGGACACGGGTGAGTAGCATCACCGTGGCGCAACCCCAAATAAGCAAAAAAAATAGCTACTAACCCTTATTTAATAAGGGCTAGAGGCCATTTTGTTATCGTAGGTCGAGCTTAATCTGCCGACGCAGACATCAAGCGTCGGCACCCTTCGCAAAGCTGAATTGCCCCGGTGCGCGAATCGTGTCCACACCAACGTGAATGGTGTCCTTGGGCAAGAACTTGCCTTCAAGTAACAGCTTGGACAGCGGGTTTTCGATGCGTTGCTGAATGGCGCGTTTGAGCGGTCGGGCGCCAAAGATCGGGTCGAAGCCCACCTTGGCGAGTTCGGCCACCGCCGCATCGCTGATTTCAAGGCCGAGTTCCATGTGCGCCAAACGCGCTTTCAGCACCCCCAGTTGGATCTTGGCAATGTCAGCAATGTGGCTGGCATCCAGGCTGTGGAACACCACCGTCTCGTCAATGCGGTTCAAAAACTCGGGGCGGAAGTAATTTTTAAGCTCGGCGGTGACTGCGTCCTTCACGTCCTCGTAATCCTGCCCAACCATGGCCTGAATCATTTGCGAGCCGATGTTGCTAGTCATCACGATCACCGTGTTTTTGAAGTCCACAGTGCGACCTTGGCCATCCGTCAGCCGACCATCATCCAACACCTGCAACAGCACGTTGAACACGTCCGGGTGGGCTTTTTCCACTTCGTCGAGCAACAACACACTGTAGGGGCTGCGCCGCACCGCCTCGGTAAGGTGGCCGCCTTCTTCATAGCCCACATAGCCAGGAGGCGCACCAATCAAGCGTGCCACGCTGTGCTTTTCCATGAACTCGCTCATGTCGACTCGAATCAGATGGTCTTCGGAATCAAACAAAAAGCCTGCCAGCGCCTTGCACAGCTCGGTTTTTCCCACGCCCGTTGGGCCCAGGAACACAAACGAGCCAGTAGGTCGGTTTGGGTCACTCAGGCCTGAGCGTGAGCGACGGATGGCATTCGCCACCGCAGCAATGGCTTCGTCTTGCCCGACCACACGCTGGTGCAGCTTGGTCTCCATCTGCAGCAACTTGTCGCGCTCGCCCTGCATCATTTTGGACACCGGAATGCCAGTGGCGCGGCTGACTACCTCAGCAATTTCCTCGGCCCCGACCATGGTGCGCAGCAGTTGGGTGCCACCGCCCTCCTTGGCCGACTGGGCCTTGCCGGCTTCTTTGTCTTGGGCGGCCTTGAGCTTTTTCTCCAGATCCGGCAACTTGCCGTACTGCAACTCACCGGCCTTGTTGTAGTCACCCTTGTCCGTCAGAGTCTTGATCTGCAGGCGAACTTTTTCCACCTCTTCCATGATGGTTTTTGAGCCCTGGGCCTGGGCTTTTTCAGCTTTCCAGAGCTCATCAAGGTCGGCAATTTCTTTTTGCAGCGCGGTGATCTCCTGGTTGATCAGCTCCAGACGCTTTTGCGAAGCTTCGTCTTTTTCACGCTTCACCGCTTCGCGCTCAATTTGCAGTTGAATCAGGCGGCGGTCTTTTCTGTCCATCACCTCGGGCTTGGAATCGAGTTCAATCTTGACTTTGGAGGCGGCCTCGTCAATCAGGTCAATCGCCTTGTCAGGCAAAAATCGGTCGGTGATGTAGCGCTGACTCAACTCGGCAGCGGCGACGATGGCGGGGTCGGTAATCTGCACACCGTGGTGCACCTCGTAGCGCTCTTTGAGGCCGCGCAGGATGGCAATCGTGGCCTCCACCGTGGGTTCACCCACCAGAATTCTTTGAAAACGCCGGTCCAGCGCCGCGTCTTTTTCAATGTACTTGCGGTATTCATCCAGCGTAGTGGCGCCGACACAGTGCAACTCGCCACGCGCCAAGGCGGGCTTGAGCATGTTGCCCGCGTCCATGGCGCCCTCGCCTTTGCCAGCGCCCACCACGGTGTGCAATTCATCAATGAAAACAATGGTTTGGCCTTCGTCTTTGGCCAAGTCTTTGAGCACGCTTTTCAGCCGCTCTTCAAACTCGCCGCGAAACTTGGCACCCGCCACCAGAGCAGCCATGTCCAGACTCAGGACCCGCTTGCCCTTGAGCGACTCGGGCACTTCACCGGCCACGATGCGCTGCGCCAGCCCCTCGACGATGGCGGTTTTGCCCACGCCTGGCTCGCCAATCAGCACCGGGTTGTTCTTGGTGCGCCGCTGCAGCACCTGGATGGCGCGGCGGATTTCATCGTCACGGCCAATCACCGGGTCAAGCTTGCCCATGCGAGCGCGCTCGGTCAGGTCAATGCAGTATTTTTTCAGCGATTCACGCTGGTCTTCGGCATCGGCACTGTCGACGTTTTGCCCGCCACGCACCGCTTCAATGGCGGCCTCCAAGCTCTTGCGGGTCAGGCCGTTAGCGCGCGCCTCGTCGCCCAGGCTACCTTTGGCGTCGGTCAGCGCCAACAAAAAGAGTTCGCTGGCGACAAACTGGTCGTTGCGTTTGATGGCCTCTTTTTCGGTGGCCTGCAAAATCTTGCCTAGTTCTGGGCCACCCTGCACCTGATCTTGCCCGGTGACCTGCGGCAGCCGCTTAACCGCTGCCTCCGCCGCCGCAAGCAAGCCCGGCACATTCACCCCAGCGCGCTGCAATAGCGCTTTGGGGCCATCAGTCTGCTTGATCATGGCCACCAGCAGGTGGGCGGGCTCGATGTAGGCGTGCTCATTGGCCAGCGCGAGCGACTGTGCGTCGGCCAAGGCTTCCTGAAATTTGGTTGTGAATTTTTCGATACGCATGAGAAAACCTCCAAGTTACCTTTTAGTTTGTGCCAGCGAGCGGGCTTTCAAGGCGGTGCTTGCGCCCCCGTACTGCATTAGCCGTTGCGGGCGGTGATGCCCCACTTGGCTAGCGCGGTGTCGTCACTCACACGGGCATCCACCCAGCGTGCGCCCTCAGAAGTTTGCTCTTTTTTCCAAAAAGGCGCTTGGGTTTTGAGGTAGTCCATCAAGAACTCGCAGGCTTGGAAACTCGCGCCCCGGTGCGCCGAGGTCACCGCCACCATGACGATCTGGTCCAGCGGCTGCAACAGGCCGACACGGTGAATGACGCGTGCGCCCAAAATGTCAAAGCGCTGGTGAGCGGCGTCAATCATGGCCTCGATGGCTTTTTCGGTCATACCGGGGTAGTGCTCCAGCTCCATACTGCGAATGCTGCCCGCGTCGGCCAGGCCAGACTCAGCCAGAGCGCGGTCCCGGACGGTGCCGACAAAACTGCACACCGCACCGACTCGTCCATCCTGCGCACGCAGGGTTGCGATTTCGGTGGCGAGATCGAAATCGTGGGTTTGAATGCTGACGCGTGGCATTGTGCTAGTCACCGTGACTGGGCGGTCACATTCCATGGTTCGCCTGCACAACCTGGATGTGCGGCCTTGTGGGGTATGGACCCGTGCGTTGCTGCACTGTGGGCGGGAACTTATGGGCTGCGGACACGTGTAGGGCGCAATGTTGGAGTGCGGGCTGGTGGGATGTGCGCTGGTGTGTGGCGGCCACGGGGTCTTGGTTTTGAACGCTGGCCACCAACCACCTTAAAGCTTCAAACCCAAAAGCCTCAGACTTCACAGACTCAAACCTCACAGCCTCGCACATCTCATCATCAGTCAGCCATCGATCTGCAGCCAGAAAGGTCATACGACATCACCCCCCGGTCACAGGCGGGAAAAAAGCCACCTCAGCACCGTCAGTCAAGGCAACAGACTCGTTAACCATCACCTGATTAAGCGCCAAACGCACCAACTTGCCGCGCGCCAGACCATCGGCGTGGTCAGCGCTCAACGCAATCAACTCATCACGCAACACCGAAAGCGTCGTGGCCTGGGTTTCCAGAGCCTCGCAGGGCACACCAATCGCCTCACGAATCGACGCAAAGTATTTCACCGTGACCTTCATGACAACACCTCGGCAAACGGGATGAAACGCACCACGTCACCCGACTTGATGGTCTGCCCTGCCGGGTTATCCACCAGACCATCGCCCCAAACCACCGAGGTCAGCACGCCAGAACCCTGGTTGGGAAACAGCTCCAAAGCGCCTGTGGCATTGCGGCGAACACGCAAGAATTCACGACGTTTATCTGCTCTAGTCCTTGTAAAGTTTGCCTGAGCAGCTATGGATTGATGAGCAAATGTGTGACCACCCTGCAACTTCAGCAGAAACGGCCGTACCAGCAGCAAAAAAGTTACAAAGCTCGACACCGGGTTGCCCGGCAGGCCGATGAAGTGCGCACCAGCTTCTGAGGTATCACCCCCGGCTAGCGCGCTGCCCTGCCCCACCCAACCATAGGCAAACGGCTTGCCCGGCTTCATGGCGACCTGCCACAAATCCAGATGACCCAACGCCTGCACGGCGGATTTGATGTGGTCTTCTTCGCCCACTGACACACCGCCGCTGGTCAAAATCAGGTCGTGGTTTTGAGAAGCGGCTCGCAGGGCTGCGATGGTGGCGGCGCAGTTGTCAGGCACGATACCCAGATCCGTCACCTCACAACCCAGCCGCTTGAGCAGGGTTTGCAGAAAAAACCGGTTCGAGTTGTAGATGGCACCGGGCGGCATGTCCTGCGGGGCCACGTCGCCGGGCATCACCAGTTCGTCACCGGTGGAGAACAAGGCTACCCGAGGGCGCCGCACCACGCTCAAGACATGCATGCCAATACTGGCCGCTAGCCCAAGTGAGGCAGGCGTTAGCCGCTCTCCTTTTGAAAGGATTACCGCACCTTTTGTCACATCTTCGCCGCTCAATCGGATGTTTTGACCCAGTTGGACTGGAGCGTCGACCCGCACCGCACCATCGTCCTGCACGGTGCAGTTTTCCTGCATCACTACCGCGTCAGCATCTGGCGCAATGGACGCGCCGGTAAAGATGCGTGCCAACGTCATGGCTTTCAGCGACTGCCCGCTACTGCCTGCCGCAAGGCGCTGCGACACCGGCAAAGCCACGCCAGCGACCAGGTCGGCACAGCGCACAGCGTAGCCGTCCACGGCGCTGTTGTCTTGCGGCGGCACCTGCAGGGCTGAGACCACATCCTGCGCCAGCACCCTGCCATCGGCATCCAAGACGCAGACCTGCTCATGGTCTGGCAAGCTGACAACATGCGCCAGCAACTCGGCCAGCGCGTCGTCCAATGGCTTCAGGGGTGAGTGGGCAGGGGCGGGTTTGGGATGGGCAGCAGCCGCAGGCTGAATGGCGTCAACAGATACAGGGCCGGTTTGTACTCCAGGAATAGCGTTCACAGATAAAGCTCCGGCTTGTATTCAAGGCGTATGGTTTGCGACAGCAGCCAGTCAGCCACCGCCTGGGGGTTGTTCAGATCCAGTACCTGCAGACCGGTCAGCGTCGGCAGGCTAGACGGGGAATCGGTGGCAATGGCAGCCACAAAATGATCGTCCGGGTACATAACGCCTTTGCCGCTTGCTGCGCGCCAGATCTCAATTTTGGGCAAATCGGCGTCGCGAAAACCTTCCACCAGCACCCAGTCGACACCGTCATAGAGCTCGGCAATGAGTTGGTGCACAGTGAGTTCGCAGGGCTGCTCAAACTCGCGCAGCAACGCTAGACGCTGTTGCGACGCCACCACCACCTCAAACGCACCCGCCTCGCGGTGGCGAAAAGTGTCCTTGCCCGGCGTGTCCATATCAAAACCATCGCGCGCGTGCTTGACCACCGACACGCGCAGTCCAATCGCGCGCAGCAAAGGGATCAGACGCTCAACCAACGTGGTTTTCCCTGCACCTGAATAGCCAGCAATTCCTATGACTTGCATGCTCAATAGCTCTTGATTAAATAGCTACTACCGCATATAAATAAAGGGCTAGAGCATGATTTCATGCACAATTCTTGGTAATAAATTCTTTGATGGCTGCAACGTCAGCCGTCATCTTCGTGACGCGCTTTGGCAGCGCCTCAATGCCTTCAAACTTGGGCGGCCGGTCAGGTTCAATGCCAGTGGCCTCGACAATGGTTTGCGCAAACTTGATAGGTAGCGCGGTTTCAAGCACGATCATCGGCACACCGGCTTGCAGGTGCTCACGGGCTACCTTGACGCCGTCGGCGGTGTGCGGGTCGATCATCATCGCGTGGCGCTCGAACGTGTCTTTGATGGTGGCCAGGCGGTTCGCGTGGGTGCTGGTGCCGCTCACAAAGCCATAGCGCATGCGGCAATCGTTAAAGGCCGGGTGCTGGCTCAGGTCAAACTGGCCATCACGCGCCAGCGCGTCGCCAAACAGCGCCTTGACCCGTGCGCCATCGCGGCCCAGAAGGTCAAAAATGAAGCGCTCGAAGTTACTGGCTTTTGAGATGTCCATCGACGGGCTGGAGGTTTCGTGCGTGTCGGCACTGGCGCGCACCCGGTACACCCCGGTTTTGAAAAACTCGTCGAGCACATCGTTTTCGTTGGTGGCGGCCACCAGCTTGGCAACGGGTAAGCCCATCATGCGCGCCACATGGCCGGCGCAGATGTTGCCAAAGTTGCCGCTGGGCACGGCGAAGCTGACCTTTTGAGTATTGGATAAACCGCTGTCAGGCCGACCTGGGTCGGTTTTTTCCCGCTCGGGGGGCAGCGAACCACGCGCAGCAAGGAGCGTGGGGGCGTCAAGTTCTGTGGCTTGAAAGTAACCGGCAAAGTAGTAAACGACCTGCGCCAGCAGCCGCGCCCAGTTGATCGAATTGACGGTGCCAATCTTGTAGCGGCGTTTGAACGCCAGGTCGTTGCTGACAGCCTTGACCATGTCCTGGCAGTCGTCAAACACGCCATCAACGGCAATGTTGAAGATGTTGTCGTCCATCAGGCTGAACATTTGCGCCTGCTGGAACGGGCTCATGCGCCCGGCCGGGCTGGTCATGAAGACGCGCACGCCCTGTTTGCCACGCATGGCGTATTCGGCGGCGCTGCCGGTGTCACCACTGGTGGCACCCAGAATGTTGAGCTCTTCGCCACGGCGTGCGAGCTCATACTCGAACAAGTTGCCCAGCAGTTGCATCGCCATGTCTTTGAAGGCCAGCGTCGGGCCATTGGACAAGGCCTCAATCCACAGGCCATCTTCCAGGTGGCGCAGCGGCACAATTTCGCCGGTACCAAACACCTCGGCGGTGTAGGTCTTGGCGCACAGGGTGCGCAGGTGATCGGGCGCAATGTCGTCGATGTACAGCGACAAAATCTCGAAGGCCAGTTCGGCGTAGCCCTGCTGGTGGTAAACGTCGCGCCAACGGGCGAGCGTGGCGGCATCAACCTGCGGGTAATGCTCCGGCAGGTACAGGCCACCATCGGGCGCCAGGCCTTCGAGGAGGATGTCACAGAATTTCTTGGGGCTGTGGTCGCCGCGGGTGGAGATGTAGTTCATCGTGGTGATAACACTGGTACGTGAGGAAAGTAGGTCAGCATGCGCTTGGCATCGCGGGTCATCAAGGTGTGACCTGCGACTTGGGCATGCGCGCCAATGAAAAAATCCGGCAATGTCGCAGCCCGCGACCCGCCCGCCGCACGGTAGGTACACGGTGCGCGGCACTGGCCGCATGGGCAGCGGCCGCCGGGATATGCAAATACGTGATTCCAAACCACTCAGGCGTGCGCTCAATCAAGTCAATCAGCACACTGGAATCCACCAAAATCATGGGTTCCAGCCCTCGCCGCGGGTCTCGTTCAAAATTTCTTCAGTCCTCATGCCTGACACGCCAGTGCCAATCCATTTCAAAAACGGATTTTCTTGAGGCACCGCCGGCTTGACCGCAAACATCAGCTCCTGCCCATTGGGCTGCGCGACAAATTCAATTTCTTGCCCTTTCACCACGCCCATGTGCTCACGCATGGCTTTCGGGATGGTGACTTGACCCTTGACAGTGACAGCATGCCCCATGGATATCTCCCGATAAAAGTAATACTTTTATTGTGTTACCTGACCATAGAAATACAAGCCAGCCCCGAAAAGGGCCTGGCTCAAGCCAACTCTTCCTTGCGAATCCGGGTAATCGGCTCCAGCACGCTGGGTAGCGCCTGCATCAGCGCGATGGCGGCGTTCATGCGGGCCTCCATGCAGTCGTGCGTGAGGATAATCAGGTCGGTCTGGGTGCTGCCCTCGCCGCCCACTTCATCGGCTTCGCGCTGCAGCATCGCGTCGATGCTGATGCCCGCCTCAGCCAGAATGCCGGTGACCTTGGCCAGCACGCCGGTCTCGTCGGCCACGCGCAGACGCAAGTAATAGCTGGTGACGACTTCGCTCATCGGCAGCATTGGAAGTTTACTCATGGCATTGGGCTGGAACGCCAGATGTGGCACGCGGTGGGCAGCATCTGCGGTGTGCAGCCGGGTGATGTCGACCAAGTCGGCAATTACCGCGCTGGCGGTGGGCTCAGAGCCCGCGCCCTTGCCGTAATACAGCGTGGTGCCGACGGCATCGCCTTGAACCACCACGGCGTTCATGGCACCTTCCACATTGGCAATCAGGCGTTTGGCGGGAATCAGGCAAGGGTGCACGCGCAGTTCGATACCGTCGGTTTGGCGTTTGGTCGCGTCGCCCTGGCGACGCTTCGTTATCCCTAGCAGCTTGATGCGGTAGCCCAGTTGCTCGGCGTATTTGATGTCGGCGGCGCCCAGCTTGGTGATGCCTTCGATGTAAGCCTTGTCAAACTGCACCGGCACGCCAAAGGCAATCGCGCTCATCAGCGTGACCTTGTGCGCGGCGTCCACGCCTTCAATGTCAAAGGTTGGGTCCGCTTCGGCGTAGCCCAGGCGTTGCGCTTCTTTCAGCACCACGGCAAAGTCCAGACCCTTGTCGCGCATCTCGGACAGAATGAAATTGGTGGTGCCATTGATGATGCCGGCAATCCACTGAATGCGGTTGGCGGTGAGTCCTTCGCGCAGCGCCTTGATGATCGGAATGCCACCAGCCACCGCCGCTTCAAACGCCACCATCACGCCCTTGGCAGACGCGGCTGCAAAAATCTCGGTGCCGTGCACCGCCAGCAGCGCTTTGTTGGCCGTCACCACATGTTTACCAGCAGCAATAGCTTCAAGCACCAGGGTTTTGGCAATGCCGTAGCCGCCGATCAGCTCGATGACGATGTCAATATCGGGGTTGGCAATCACCGCGCGGGCATCGCTGACCACGGTCACGCCAGGGCCAACGAGCGCCTGGGCGCGCGCCACATTGAGGTCAGCCACCATGGTGATGTCAATGCCGCGACCGGCACGACGCTTGATTTCTTCCTGGTTGCGCTGCAGTACATTGAAAGTGCCCGAGCCCACCACACCGATGCCCAGCAGGCCAACTTGAATAGGTTTCATACAGATCGTCAAAGTTATAGGTTAAATTGGCCTCTAGCCCTTATGAAATAAGCGCAAGTAGCTCTCAAAAACAGAGTGAATCAGTTGCTGTGCCGCTTGCGGTAGCCTTCCAGAAACTTGGCGATGCGGCCAATGGCTTCACGCAAATCATCCTCATGCGGCAAAAACACAATGCGGAAGTGGTCGGGCTGCGGCCAGTTGAAGCCGGTGCCCTGCACCAGCATCACCCGGGTTTCGCGCAGCAGTTCCAGAAAAAACTGGCGGTCATCCAAGATCGGGTACAGCGTCGGGTCGAGTTTGGGAAACATGTACAGCGCGGCCTGCGGCTTGACACAGCTCACCCCCGGAATGGCGGTGATCAGCTCGTACGCCAGATCACGCTGGCGGCGCAGACGCCCGCCTTCACACACCAGGTCGTTGATGCTCTGGTAGCCGCCGAGCGCGGTCTGGATCGCCCACTGGCCAGGCACGTTGGAGCACAGCTTCATGTTCGAGAGCATGTTCAGGCCCTCGATGTAATCGGTGGCGGGCCGCTTGTCGCCTGACACCACCAGCCAACCCGCGCGGTAGCCGCAGGAACGGTAACTCTTGGACAGCGAGTTGAAGGTCAGCGTCAACACGTCGGTGGACAGAGAAGCCAGCGCGGTGTGCTTGACACCGTCATACAGCACCTTGTCATACACCTCGTCGGCCAGAATTACCAGGCCAAACTCGCGCGCGATGGTTATCACCCCGCGCAGCAGTTCGTCGGAGTACATCACGCCGGTCGGATTGTTGGGGTTGATGACGACGATGCCGCGGGTAGCAGACGTGATCTTGGCGCGAATGTCAGCCAGATCAGGCATCCAGCCGTTGGCCTCATCACACAGGTAATGCACTGGCGTGCCACCCGACAGGCTAGTGGCTGCCGTCCACAACGGGTAGTCAGGCATGGGCAGCAGCAACTCGTCGCCGTTGTCCAGCAGCGCGTTGGTGGCCATGGTGATGAGTTCGCTGGCGCCGTTGCCCAGGTAAATGTCGTCCAGCGTCACGCCCACAATGCCCTGACGCTGGGTTTCATGCATGACCGCCTTGCGCGCCGCAAAAATGCCTTTGCTATCCGAGTAACCGGCCGAGTTAGGCAGGTTGCGAATCATGTCCTGCTGAATCTCCTCTGGCGCATCAAAGCCAAACACCGCCAGGTTGCCTAAGTTGAGCTTGATGATCTTCTGGCCTTCATCTTCCATCTGGCGCGCCGCATCCATGATCGGACCACGGATGTCGTAAAGCACATTGGCCAGTTTGGCTGATTTGCGAATGGTTTTCAAAGTCCCTCCGGGAGCGGCTGTGCGCCAGCGAAACCTATAATTTGACCACAAGTCCCAAGCCCTGAACCATGCGGCTTGCGGCCTTTTGGCTCCACATCGCCACTGGCCGCTCAAAACCCTCTAGGCACTCCATGAAAATACACCCCGATTCGATCAGCGTCCAATCGATCAAGGGCTACGGCCCCGGCTGGGTGCAGGTAGCTGATCAAAAAATCACCCACAGCGTCATCATCGGCTCACGCGGCGAGCGTCTGGACTGGCAATGCCAGCGCTTTGAAGACCTGACCCGCGCACATTTCGATCAACTCGCCCAACTCAAAACCGAGTTGGTCATCTTCGGCAGCGGGGAGCGGCTGCGCTTTGTCAACCCGGCATTGACCCAGGCGTTGATTGGTCAGCAAATCGGTATGGAGACCATGGACACTCCGGCAGCTTGTCGCACCTACAACATCTTGGCTTCAGAAGGCCGCAGTGTGGTGGTGGCATTGCTTATGAGTTAAAATCCAACCCTGGTAGTCGAGGGCGCAGCGCTGCTAAAAAAAAAGGATAGCGCTCACGACTTGAATGGCCGACGCATCCTGTCACACGAGACCGAAGAACCATGGCGATTGTTGTCAACAAACCTATTCCCGAATTTGAATCCAACGCCACTGGCGGAATCCGGGTCACCAACACCTCTCACCTTGGCCACGTTGTCGTTCTGTATTTTTATCCAAAAGACAACACACCGGGTTGTACCACCGAAGCCATGCAGTTTCGCGACCGTTACAACGATTTCGTCGAAGCCGGCGCCACCGTGTTTGGCGTGTCACGCGACAACATGAAGTCGCACGACGATTTCAAGCAAAAATTGGAACTCCCATTTGAGCTGATCGCCGATACCGAAGAAAAAATGTGCCATATGTTTGGCGTGGTCAAAAACAAGATCATGTACGGCAAAAAGGTCAAGGGTATCGAACGCAGCACCTTTTTGATTGGCGCTGATGGTTGCCTGAAGGATGAGTGGCGCGGGCTGAAGGTCCCTGGCCACGTCGATGACGTGCTGGAAGCCGTCAATTTGCTCAAAAAATCAGCCGTGACGGCTTGATCCAAACCCGCTATCCGACCCCCCGCCTGCCAAAGATGACCTTGAAGCCTGACCAAAGGGCTCATGCATAATCATTTGCATGTTGTTGACTCATTTGACCGTTACGTCCCAAACAGCCGCCCTGGTGACATGGCGGCTGTTTCGTTTGTAAAAACACCGCCACCTCACTTCGAGAGTTTTCATGCCCTTGCCAACTGCCCCCAACAAACGCGCCGCCCTGCTGTCCCAGCAGGCGTATGAAACTCCTGCCAAGCCACGCCCGCGGTCAAAGTCGGCCAGCAACGCGCTGGCCCCCGCTCCGGCAACACCTCAGATCGCTACCCCACCTGCTATCGCACCTGTTGTGACAACTCAGGTCGCTTTACCCACTGCGCCTGTTCGCTCAACGGCACCAAGGTCAGTCAAGCCAGTCACCTCCCTAGAAGCACCGGTCGAAGCGGCAGCGGTGCGTCCAACCAGCGCAGCCAAGGTACCTGGGCGCGTCAAGGCCCGGCGCTCGACAGGCCCCAAGCGCCTGTTTGTGCTCGATACCAATGTGCTGCTGCATGATCCCACCTGCTTGTTCCGATTTGAAGAACACGACATCTTTTTGCCAATGATCGTGTTGGAAGAACTCGACGCCCATAAAAAAGGCATGACCGAGGTGGCCCGCAACGGGCGTCAGACCAGCCGCTCTCTGGACGCGCTGGCTGAACACCAGGGGGGTGATATCACCTCTGGCCTGCCGCTCGACGCGACCGGGCACACCGAAGCGCGCGGACGCCTGTTCTTTCAAACCCAACTACTGCACTACGACCTGCCGCTGAGCCTGCCCCAGGGCAAGGCCGACAACCAGATCTTGGGCGTTGTGGAAGCGCTGCGCCAGCAACATGCCCCGCGTGAAGTCGTGCTGGTTTCCAAAGACATCAATATGCGCGTCAAGGCGCGCGCTCTGGGCCTGTTAACTGACGACTACCAGAATGACAAAACCCTGGACGATGGTGACCTGCTGTACTCTGGCAGCTATGCCCTGCCCGCTGATTTCTGGACCACCCACGGTAAATCCGTCGAGAGTTGGCAGCAGGGTGCGCACACGTTTTACCGTATCAGCGGCCCGGTGGTGCCGCAACTTTTTGTCAACCAGTTTGTTTATTTTGAAGCGCCGGGCGAGCCTAGCCTTTACGCCAAAGTGACCGAAATCCGTGGCAAAGTGGCCGTGTTCAAAACCCTGCGCGACTTCACCCACTTGAAAAATGCGGTGTGGGGCATCACCACCCGCAACCGCGAACAAAATTTCGCCATGAACCTGCTGATGGACCCGGAGGTGGACTTTGTCACACTGACCGGCACCGCAGGCACCGGTAAAACACTGATGGCGCTGGCTTCCGGCCTGACGCAAGTGCTCGATGAGCGTCGCTACACCGAAATCATCGTCACCCGTGCCACTGTCAGCGTGGGTGAAGACATCGGCTTTCTGCCGGGCACCGAAGAAGAAAAAATGGGCCCGTGGATGGGCGCGATGGACGACAACCTGGAAGTACTGGGCAAAACCGATACTGCAGCCGGCGAATGGGGGCGCGCCGCCACCAATGAGTTGATCCGCAGCCGCATCAAGGTCAAGAGCATGAACTTCATGCGCGGGCGCACCTTCCTGAACAAATACGTGGTCATTGATGAGGCACAAAACCTGACACCCAAACAGATGAAAACGTTGATCACGCGCGCTGGCCCCGGCACCAAGATCGTTTGCATGGGCAATATCGCGCAGATCGACACGCCCTACCTGACCGAAGGCTCCTCGGGCCTAACCTATGCGGTGGACAAATTCAAGGGCTGGGCGCACGGAGGCCACATCACGCTGGCTCGCGGTGAACGCTCAAGACTGGCCGATTTCGCCAGCGAAGTACTTTAATTTTTATAGCTACTAGCGCTTATTCTATAAGGGCTAGAGGCATTTTTATCAACATCTGACAATCGGTTGGGGACAGAGCAAGCTCACTCGCTGCGCTCCTGTAGCCTTGGTCTGTCCCACAATGCGGACTATCCAACATCTGACAATCGGTTGGGGACAGAGCAAGCTCACTCGCTGCGCTCCTGTAGCCTTGGTCTGTCCCACAATGCCTCAGAAATCCCCACTGGTGCCAGAGGCCATGGATTCAAACTTGGTGATCTTGTTGATGAACGTCAGCTTGACCACGCCAGTGGGGCCATTACGCTGCTTGGCAATGATCACCTCGGCCACGCCCGGTTCCTTGCAGGCGTCTTTGGTGTAGTACTCGTCGCGGTAGATGAACATGATGATGTCGGCATCCTGCTCGATAGCCCCGGATTCACGCAAGTCACTCATCATCGGGCGTTTGTCGGGGCGCTGCTCTACGCTACGGTTCAGCTGCGACAGGGCAATCACCGGGCATTTGAGTTCCTTGGCCAGCATTTTCAAACCCCGGGAAATTTCACCAAGTTCGGTGGCGCGGTTTTCGCCATCGCTGCCGTTGGAGCCACTCATCAGCTGCAAATAGTCCACCACGATCAGGCCGAGCTGCCCGCATTGCCGCGACAAACGTCGCGCATTGGCGCGCAGCTCGCTGGATGTCAAGCCTGCGGTTTCATCAATATGCAGTGAGATAGTGCGCAGCTTTTCAATGGCTTCTGTCAGACGTGGCCATTCGTCGTCGGTGAGTTTACCGGTACGCAAGTGGCCCTGATCGATGCGCCCAATGGAGCCCACGATACGCACCGCCAGCTGCGCCGCGCCCATTTCCATGGAAAACACTGCCACCGGCAAGCCTTCGTTGAGCGCCACATGCTCGGCAATGTTGATGGCCAGCGCCGTTTTACCCATCGACGGCCGTGCTGCCAGCACCACCAGATCACCGCCTTGCAGCCCCGCGGTCATGCGGTCAAGGTCATAAAAGCCGGTCGGCACGCCCGTGACATCATTCGGGTTGTCGGCCATCTCCTGCACCCGGTCGAGCAGGTCAACCACCAGCGTGTCCATGGTCTGAAAACCCTGCTTGGTACGCGCACCCTCCTCGCCGATGTTGAAGATTTTCTGCTCGGCCTCATCCAGAATCGACGCCACCGGCCGCCCCTTGGGGTTGAAGGCGTTGGCCGAAATCTCCTCGCTGGTTGACACCAGCTTGCGCAGGATCGAGCGGTCGCGCACGATTTCCGCATAGCGGCGGATGTTGCCTGCGCTGGGCACATACTGCGCCAAGGCGTTCAGATAGGTCAGCCCACCCACCTCTTCGGCTTTGCCGGAGCTTTGCAACTGCTCATACACGGTGATCACGTCTGCCGGCTTGGAGGCGTTGATCAACACACTCATGGCGGAGAACACCGCGCGGTGCTCGTAGCGGTAAAAGTCATTCTCGCCAAGCACATCGCTCACCCGGTCCCACGCGGCATTGTCGAGCAACAGGCCACCCAAAACGCTGGATTCGGCCTCAATCGAGTGCGGAGGGATGCGCAACTGCGCCACCTGTCGGTCAGGGACCAGGTCGTCGTGAAAAGCAGAAAGTACAGCAGACATGAGTGATTCCTTGGAGCCTTGCATGCTAAGGCGTGCTGACCCGGGTGTCGAGTGAGAAGCTGGGGGCCAACCCTGTACAAGCTGTGCACAAGCTGTGCAAAGTCGGAAACTCAGGGGCACCAATGCAAAAGCCGCCAAGGCTTGCACCCCGGCGGCTTGTTCGGAAAAGTCTAAGACTTAAGCGGTTTCGCCGTAAACCGACACGGTGATGTCCACCACCACGTCAGTGTGCAGGGCAACACCTACCGTGCTGTCACCGACCAGCTTGATGTGGCCGTTAGGCATGCGAATTTGCGCCTTGGACACGGCAAAGCCAGCCTTGGTCAGCTCTTCAGCGATGTCTGCATTGGTAACAGAACCGAACAACCGGCCATCCACACCAGCTTTTTGGGTCAGCTTGCAGGTGGTGCCAGCGAGCTTTTCGCCTTGTGCCTGGGATTCAGCCAGCTTCGCAGCAGCGGCTTTTTCCAGATCCGCGCGGCGCACTTCGAATTCCTTTTTGGCAGATTCTGTGGCGCGGCGCGCGCGGCCGGTTGGAATCAGAAAGTTGCGTGCGTAACCGTCTTTGACTTTGACGATTTCGCCGAGATTACCAAGGTTAACCACCTTGTCGAGAAGAATGATTTGCATGGTGGAAGTCCTTAGATCTTGTGCTGGTCGGTGTACGGCAGCATGGCCAAAAAGCGGGCGCGTTTGATGGCTGTGTTGAGCTGACGCTGGAAAATCGCACGGGTGCCAGTCAAGCGCGCAGGGATGATCTTGCCGTTTTCGGCGATGAAATCGCGCAAGGTGTCGATGTCTTTGTAATCAATCTCTTCCACGCCGGTCACGGTGAAGCGGCAAAAGCGCTTGCGCTTGAACAGCAGGTTTTGAGCGGGGCGCTTCGGGCGCTTGTCTTTGTTATTGAAACGTTTTGGTCCGGCCATGATGGACTCCTTAAAAATTTAAAAATGCGTTACTGTTGAGCAAATTCTTGAATGTGAAACACAACGTGCTTTGCACCACGGGGTGTCGCCACAAAACCCTTGAAATTCCAGTTGCTACCGATATCTTGGCGGGCGAGTTGCTCTGCCACTGCACCAAAAGCCACCGATTTCATGAGCGCCTTGACGGTTCTTGACTGACCTGCTTCCTGTGTCTCGGACTCGTGTTCAAGACGGCAGTTGATGGCAGGAATTCCAGACGGCGTATATCTCAAAGATTCAATTTCGAGAAGGCTCGCGGTCAGATTCAGTTGATTGTCAAGACGCACTGCAGGCTGGATGTCAGAGGCTTCAAGCCTGGTATTCAGCTTGCTGAGTCTTGCGGGCGTCTTCACGCTCGACAGTTTTCATCATGGAAGACGGGCCGGTGTCAGCCTTTTTCTTCAACACGGTGAGGTGGCGCAGCACGGCATCATTGAACTTGAACGCATGTTCCAATTCAGCCATCACCGCTTGATCAGCTTCGATGTTGACGCACAGGTAATGGGCCTTGGCCAGCTTGTTGATCATATAGACCAACTGGCGACGACCCCAGTCTTCAACACGGTGCACTTTGCCACCACCAGCGGTGATCATGCCCTTGTAGCGTTCCAGCATGGCAGGAACTTGTTCGCTCTGATCCGGATGGATCATGAGGATGATTTCATAATGACGCATTGAGACTCCTTGTGGAAGTACCTCTATTGAGGCGAAAAACCACCCCCAGCGTCTTATTGGGGTGTGGCAAGGTAAGCCGATGATTATAGCTTTTTGAGCGCAGGCGCTCCTAGCTTACCCGGGATCGGCTGGGAAGCCGGGTCAACCAGCTCACCAAAATCGTGACCAAGACGCCTGCCGATACCCCAAAAACACCGGCCGAAATAGGCTCAATTTCCAACCACAGGCCAGACTCGCTCAAGCCAAAGAAGGTTCTGACACTAGCCGCATTGATCAGCATGTAGTACAGCGTCAAGCCCAGGCCACTCAACATGCCCGCCACCGCGCCCTGACGTGTCGCCCCAGTCCAGTAGATACCCAGAATCATCACTGGCACAAACGCAGCCCCAGCCATTGAAAATGAAGCGGACACCAGAATCAGGATGTCTGCAGGCTTTTGCGCCGCCACATAAGCCGCCACCAAGGCAACCAGCAACAAGGCAAATTTGGACAGCATGACGCGCCGCACGGCCCCGGCACGGTCAGTGCTGCCTCGATAAAACAAGTCGTAAGCCAGTGCATTGCCGATAGTCAACAACAAACCGTCAGCAGTGGACAAGGCGGCAGCCAGACCACCTGCGGCCACCAGACCCGAGATCACGTAGGGCAAACCACCGATCTCAGGTGTTGCCAACATGATGATGTCGGCACCCAGTCGCAGCTCGGCAAACTGCAGAATTTTGTCGCCGTTGATATCACTTACCGAAATCAGCGAGGGGTGCAGCCGGGCCCATTGTGAGATCCAGTTCGGCAAATCATCAAAACGCTGTCCCACCAGATGACCCATGATCTCAAACTTGACCAGCACGGCCAGTGCCGGCGCGGCCAGATACAGCAAGGCGATAAATACCAGCGACCAGGTAGCTGAGTTGCGGGTTTCCTTGACGGATGCAGTGGTGTAGAAACGGGTCAGCAAATGCGGCAGGCCAGCGGTACCCACCATCAAACAAAACATCAGCGCCAGGAAATTATTGCGCGAGGTTTCAAAGGTTTTTTTCTCTGGCTCCGTTCCATTGGGGTTGCCTGCAAAGGGGCGGGTGTGTTCAGGCATCCCAGCCAGGGGCCTGGCGTGGCTCTTGTTTTCATTCATGGCTCGCGTCCAGCGCGCGCGTGCGCTCGCCTCGTCGCGCGGCAAAGCCGCCAGCGCACGCCGCGCTGTGACAACGTCGAGCTCTTCTGCATGCGACTGGATGAGGCGTTGGACTTCGTTGCGATGCCAAGCTCTTTCAGCCTCTAGTGACTGCGGCAGGTTGCGCAATTTTTCGGCGTAATCATCGGAGCGGCGTGCATACTCTTTTATCACCGCCAACTCCGCTGGCGAATGGAGCAACTCCCGCTCCAGGGCGGCAATTTTTGGCAGTTGTTGCCCGTAAACCATTGGTGCCATCGGATTGCCGAGCTGCTTGTAAGCCAGCCAGGAAACCGGTATCAGAAAAGCCAGGATCAGCACCACATACTGGGTCACTTGCGTCCAGGTGACTGCGCGCATGCCGCCTAAAAATGAGCAGACCAGCACCCCACCCAGCCCGAGCAGAATACCGATCTCAAACTGCACCCCGGTCAAGCGCGAAGTGATCAGCCCCACACCATATATCTGCGCGACCACATAGGTAAACGAACACAACACGGCCGCCCAGGCGGCAATAATGCGCGGCCAGCGTCCGCCAAACCGACGGCCAAAAAAATCTGGCACTGTGTACAGGTTCATCTTGCGCAAGTGGGGCGCCACCAGCAGGGCCACCAGACAAAATCCACCGGTCCAACCCAGCACATACACCAGACCGCCAGGCTGCGAGCCCGACCCGGAAAACCCCTGCAAATACAGGCCACCGGCCATACTAATGAACGACGCCGCACTCATCCAGTCTGCAGCCACGGCCATGCCGTTGTACATCGCCGGAATGCGGCGACCTGCCACGTAATACTCTGAGGCCTTCGATGTGCGGTCGTAAATACCAATCAGCGCATACAAAAATACCGTGGCGAAAAGAAAAATGGCACCAACCCATATTCTTTTCAGACCAAAACGTTCTGCCAGCCCAAGTGCCACCACAAACAGGGCAAATAGGACAACGTAGGTTATAAACCGCCGGTGAATACGCTGCGTGTACTTGACGAATCCGGCGTCAAGCGGCGTCGTATCGAAATCAGCACGGTTGGCAAGCCACGCATACGTCGCCACCACCACAATAAACACCAGCAGACTGCCTTGTGCAGCAAACCAGTAGGACACAGGCCACCCAAACAAGACCAAGCGGAGATCATCGGCAAAAAAAACAACGCCAAATGACGCCAAAAACCAAACAAGCAAAAGCCAACCCTGCAAACGTGTGAAGCGTGCGGTAGGTTGGCTCTCGGGATCCGACACCTCAGGGTTCATCATCTTGCGATGATGGCACCCAGTGGTGTCAAGCTCCATAGGTGTTTGCTATTGACTGGCCAAGTTTTGCCAAGTCGCAACCACCGTATCCGGGTTGAGCGAAATCGAAGAGATGCCTTGTTGCATGAGCCAGACCGCAAAGTCAGGATGGTCACTGGGGCCCTGTCCACAGATGCCCACGTACTTGCCTTGGGAAAGACAAGCACTGATAGCTTGACTGATCAGCGCGGTCACCGCTGGATCACGCTCATCAAAGTCCTTAGCCAGCAATTCCAGACCAGAATCGCGGTCCAGACCCAGGGTGAGTTGGGTCAGATCGTTGGAGCCGATCGAGAAGCCATCAAAGTAAGCCAAGAAGTCGTTGGCCAGAATGGCGTTGCTGGGAATTTCGCACATCATGATCAGCTTGAGGCCGTTCTCGCCACGCTTGAGCCCGTGCTCTGCCAGCAACTCGGTGACCTTTTTGGCTTGGCCCAGAGTGCGCACAAAAGGCACCATCACCTGCACATTGACCAAGCCCATGTCTTCGCGAACGCGCTTGATCGCCTCGCACTCCATCGCAAACGCCTCGCCGAAGTCAGCACTGACATAACGCGCCGCGCCCCGGAAGCCCAACATCGGATTTTCTTCTTCAGGTTCGTAGCGGCTGCCACCAATCAGCTTGCGGTATTCATTACTCTTGAAGTCCGACAAGCGCACGATCACCGGCTTGGGCCAGAACGCCGCCGCGATTGTGGCCACACCTTCGGCCACTCGATCCACATAAAAAGCTCTGGGCGACGCATGGCCGCGAGCCACGGACTCGACCGCCTTTTTCAAATCGGCATCAATGTTGGGGTAGTCCAAAATGGCTTTTGGGTGCACGCCAATGTTGTTGTTGATGATGAACTCCAGCCGCGCCAGACCAACCCCCTCGTTGGGCAACTGGCAGAAGTCAAAGGCCAGCTGCGGGTTACCCACGTTCATCATGACCTTGACGGGTATCTCCGGCATCGTGCCACGCTGCACTTCAGTGACCTCGGTTTCCAACAAGCCGTCGTAGATGAAGCCGGTGTCGCCTTCGGCGCAGCTGACTGTGACCAGCATGCCATCCTTGAGGACCTGATCTGCATTGCCGCAACCCACCACAGCCGGAATGCCCAATTCACGCGCAATGATGGCGGCATGGCAGGTGCGTCCGCCTCGGTTGGTCACAATGGCCGAAGCCCGCTTCATCACCGGCTCCCAGTTGGGGTCGGTCATGTCGGTCACCAGCACGTCACCGGGCTGCACCCGGTGCATTTCACTGAGCTTGTGAACCACCTTCACCGGGCCGGTTCCGATTTTCTGGCCAATGGCGCGCCCCTCGGCCAAGACCGGCCCCTTGCCTTTGAGTCTGTAGCGGTGCTCGACCTTGCCTGCTGCCTGGCTTTTGACCGTCTCTGGCCGGGCTTGCAATATGTACAACTCACCGTCCAGACCGTCCTTGCCCCATTCGATGTCCATCGGGCATTTGTAATGATCTTCAATCACCAGCGCATAGGCAGCCAGTTTTTGCACATCGGCGTCGGTCAGGGAATAGCGGTTACGCAACTCGATAGGCACATCGGTCGTCTTGACCAACTTGCCGCTGGCAGCTTTTTCCTCTGGCGTGGAAAATTGCATCTGGATCAGCTTGGAGCCCAGGTTGCGCCGAATCAGCGCCTGCTTGCCCGCCCTGAGCATTGGCTTGTGCACATAAAACTCATCCGGATTCACAGCGCCCTGAACGACGGTTTCGCCCAGCCCGTAGCTGGAGGTGATGAACACCACGTCTTCAAAGCCGGACTCGGTGTCCAGGGTGAACATCACCCCTGCTGCGCCCAAATCAGAGCGCACCATGCGCTGAATACCCGCGCTGAGCGCCACGTGTTCGTGCGCAAAACCTTTGTGCACCCGATAGCTGATGGCCCGGTCGTTATAAAGCGAGGCGAACACTTCGCGAATCTTGTGCAAAACGTCTTCAATACCGGTGACGTTCAGAAAGGTTTCCTGCTGGCCAGCAAAAGAGGCATCGGGCAGGTCTTCCGCGGTTGCCGACGACCGCACTGCAAAGGATGCTGCGGTATTGGCGCCACACAAAACGGCAAAAGCGCTGCGGATCTCCTGCTCGAAATCAGCCGGGAAAGGCTGTTTTTCCACCATCGCACGGATCTCGGCGCCTGTAACAGCCAGCGCGTTGACATCTTCGGTGTCGAGTCTAAACAGGCGATCATTGATTTCCTGGCTCAAATTACCAAAAGCCAGAAACTGGCGAAAGGCATGGGCTGTTGTGGCAAAACCAGTAGGCACCTTCACACCGGTGGGCAAGTTGGAGATCATCTCGCCCAGGCTGGCGTTCTTGCCGCCGACCAAGTCGACATCGGTCATTCGTAATTTTTCAAACGGGACGACCAAATCAGTCGGGGGAAAAAGGGCTGTCATGAAAGAACTCCAGAAGTTGAAAAACTTACCCATGACCGCAGTGATAGGTTCAGCGGTCATCAAGGCACTGCCCGGGTCACTGCATCGTTGTGTTGCTGGAGCGGGGCGGCGCCGCAAATCGATTAGAAGATAATAATTGTAGGCTTGCCGGCTGACCAGACTCCCTGATGCTGACGCCGTCTGCGAGTGAATACGCCCTAACTACACCAACCCTAGCTGCTGCTCACCATGCCAACCCGCACCGTATTTTTCATTTCTGATGGTACTGGTATCACTGCCGAGACCTTTGGCAACGCCATCCTGAATCAATTTGAGGCTAATCTGCAGCGAGTGCGGCTGCCGTTTGTGGACAGTGTTGACAAGGCGCATCAAGCGGTGCGGCAAATCAACCATGCCGCCGTGATCGACAACAAGCGGCCCATTGTTTTCACGACTCTGGCCAATGAAGATGTTTTTCAGGTGCTCTCGCAAGGCTGCAAGGGCATGCTCATGGATCTGTTCAGCACCTTTGTCAACCCGCTGGAGAAAGAGCTGAACCTCAAATCCAATCACCGCATCGGTCGGTTCAGTGACACCAGCAAAAGCGCTCAGTACCAGTCGCGCATAGAAGCCATCAACTTCACGCTGGAACATGATGATGGGCAGTCACACCGGGATCTGGAGGCCTCCGACGTGATTCTGGTTGGAGTCAGCCGTAGCGGTAAAACGCCGACGTCGCTTTATCTGGCGATGCAGTATGGCCTGAAGGCCTCCAATTACCCCCTCATCCCAGAGGATTTTGAACGTCAAGACCTGCCTCCTGCCCTCAAGCTGCAACGCAAAAAACTCTTTGGATTAACTATTCAGCCTGAACGACTTAGTGAGATACGCAATGAGCGCCGCCCCAACTCAAAATATGCGTCACTGGCAAACTGCCGCATGGAGGTCAAAGAGTCAGAAAGCATGATGCGCCGCTACGGCATCCGGTGGCTGTCAACCACCACCAAGTCAATTGAAGAAATTGCGACAACCATTCTTCAAGAGCTGCGCCCGGAACGATTGACTTATTGAGTAACGGCGCTTTGCGTCAGTACAGGCTGCCCAAACGGCCTGATAACGCCACTATCTTCCAGAATATTCGTTTGAGGCTTGCCTACATCAGCTTGGGTGTCCTGGGTGTCCACTTGGCAGTGCTGGCATGGCTTCAGGTTGGGCAACCCGAAGCCCGGCACCCGGTGGTTTTAGCGGCCGTCCAAACCCGGCAGATTCTTTCGCAACCGACTTTGGCACCGCAGCCCAAAAACGCCGCCAGGGATCAGCCACAGCAGCGGTCGGAGCCCGCTCAGGGCGAGCAAATCCACCTTCAAACGTCGCGGACGGTGGCCGCACCTTCAGCAACCGTCGCTTTCACCCTACAAGACACCCAAGCACCTGCAGCACCACCTGCGCAGGACGATGCGCCTGCGGTCGGGTCAGGAAAACCCCAAGCCCTACCGGCTACTCCCGGCGAAGCGCCAGCGATGGCTCAAGGCACTTCCCGAAAAGGCTTGACATTGCCGTCAAGCATTGCTGACTACCTTAGCAACCCACCGCCAACCTATCCAGCGTTAAGCCTACGACTGGGCGAACACGGCAAAGTCACGGTCCGCGTCCTGATTGGCAAAAATGGCCGGGCGTTGGACGCCCGCATCGCCCAGTCAAGCGGCTTCGACCGGCTTGACCAAGCCGCGCTTCGCGCAGTGATGAATTGGCGCTACGCACCGGGAACCGTGGACGGCCAGGCGCAGGATATGTGGTTTGACGCCCCGATCAGTTTCAAGCAATGGCGCTGACGGCTCCCAAGTTCAGACGGTCAGAGCGGCAATACCCGCCTTGGCGATTTGTGCATCCTCGCTGGATTTCACGCCGCTGACCCCGACCGCGCCCAGACACACGCCGTCCCTCAAAATGGGAACACCGCCTTCGAGCAAACCCGCGATGGCAGGGGCGCTCAAAAACGAGACACGCCCGCCATTCACCACGTCTTCGTAGAATTTGCTCTCGCGCCGCCCCAGGGCCGCGGTGTGCGCCTTGGCGGGTGCAATGTGCGCTGACACAGCGGGCGCGCCATCCAATCGTTGCAACCACAACAAGTGCCCGCCGTCATCGACGATGGAAATCGTCACCGCCCACTGGTTGCGCAAGGCCTCGCTTTCGGCTGCAGCCGCTATGGTTTTGACATCTGACAATTCAAGAACAAATTTGGTTTTCATAGTGACGGCTCTGTTGAAAGTTAACGCGTAAGCATAACGCTGCGCGCACCAGCCTTTGCCTGCACTCATGTCACAAGTGGCCTCACGAAAAGTAAGAACTTGCCGCTTTGGCAGCGCTTGAAAATTGGCTCTGTGCCTTAAACTAAGATCGTTCTAATGTTTCACCGACAGCATAGGAGTATTGCAATGTCCGATTACCTTGAGACGATCAACCGCGGTTATGGCGCTGGCATCGGCGCACAACAGCGCAACAAAGTTTTAAGAAATACTTATTGGCTGCTCGCACTCAGTCTAGTACCCACTGTTTTGGGGGCCTGGCTGGGCGTAGCCACTGGCATCACCCAGTCTTTAAGCGGTGGTTTAGGTCTGATCCTGTTTTTGGGCGGGGCCTTCGGCTTCATCTTCGCGATCGAAAAAACCAAGAACTCTGCTGCAGGTGTTCCTGTATTGCTGGCTTTTACCTTCTTTATGGGGGTAATGCTTTCGCGCATGATTGCGATGGTTCTCGGCTTTAAAAACGGCCCAGAGCTGATCATGACGGCTTTTGGCGGCACAGCGGGCGTTTTTTTTGTCATGGCGAGCCTGTCTAGCGTCATCAAACGTGATTTGTCCGGCATGGGTAAGTGGCTTTTTGTCGGTGCTCTGGCCATCATCGTGGGCGGCATCATCAACGTGTTTGTCGGCTCGACTGCTGGCATGATGGCGATCTCGGTGATGGCGATCGGTGTTTTCAGCGCCTACATGCTGTATGACCTGAAGCGGATTGTGGATGGCGGTGAAACCAATTACATCAGCGCTACGCTGGCACTTTACCTTGATGTCGTCAACGTGTTCCAGAGCTTGTTGGCCTTGCTGGGCATCATGGGTGGCGAGCGCGATTGATTCGCCGCAGACAAGCACCCGAACAAAAGGCCCATTCGGGCCTTTTTTCATGCTTAGACGTTTAGGCCGTGTGTTGGAATGAAAAGCATAATTCAGGCTTTACCCTACCCCTCTAACAATTTATTTATGTCCAGACATTTGCTGATCCTCATCGTCGCCATGCTGCTGTCAGCTTGTGACATGCTGGGCCTGGGGCCAGACCCCCGGATTGCGCAAAAAGAAGCCGATGCGAAAGCGATTGGCGCGGCCTGCCGCAATGGTCTGCGCAACATTGAAGATTGCTACACCCTGAACAAGGGTGTCAACAAAGCCGCCATCTATGCAGGCTGGCTTGAAATGGATGCCTACATGCGGGAAAACAAGCTCGAAGGTCAGCGCACCGAGATGGCGCAGCCCGCTGCGACTCCTGTTGAAGAAGTCATCGAAGAACCTCAACCCAAGGCCAACGCCAAGTCAGCCGACCGTTGAGCTTTGCGCATTGAATTTGGTTAAGACCGTATTGCAGTCTTCGCATTTTTCGCGAAAGAATCACACTTCTAGATCAAAAACCGCCATGCTCTCCACGTGCGCCGTGTGCGGGAACATGTTCACCATACCAGCAGCTGAGCAACGATAGCCCGCCTGATGCACCAACACATCGGCATCACGCGCCAGGGTGGACGGGTTGCAGCTCACATACACAATGCGTTTTGGTGGCATCCAGTTTTTGGCACCCGCTCTAGCGGCTAGCTCGAATGTGCCGAGCCTTTGTTGATGCAATTCGGCCAGTGCTTGAACGATGGCAAAGGCACCGTCGCGCGGTGGATCCACCAGCCACTTGTCAGCCATGCCGTCACTGATCAGCATTTCAGGTGTCATCTCGAACAGGTTGCGTGCTACAAAAGTTGTAGTGCACAGCGCTTTATTAATAAAGGCTAGAGCACGATTTGACTCATAATTTTCACGGGCTCTGGCCACCAAAATCTCACTGCCCTCAATACCGAAAACTTCACCGGCCTGGCTGGCAATCGGCAAAGTGAAGTTACCCAAGCCGCAAAACCAGTCAATCACCCGTTCATTTTTTTGCACGTCCAGCAAGCGCAGGGCGCGTGACACCAGCACCCGGTTAATTTCTGGATTGACTTGGGTAAAGTCGGTCGGCTTGAACGGCATGCTGATACCAAACTCGGGCAACGCATATGACAGCACGGGCCCGCCCTCATCGAGCAAGCAGATGGTCTCTGGACCCTTGGCCTGTAGCCACCACTGCACCGGCGGGTGGTCAGCGGCAAAGGCGCGCAGCCGTGCAAGATCTGCCCGGCTAAGAGGCTCCATATGCCGTAGCACCATCGCCATCACCGCATCACCACAAGCCAACTCAATCTGAGGGCAAGTTTCTACCGCATCCATGGACGCAATCAACTGGCGCAACGGCATCAGCATCGCGCTGACCTGAGCAGGTAACACCGGGCAGACGCTCATGTCGGCCACGTAGCGGCTCTTGCGCTCATGAAAACCAATCAAAACCGTGCCCTTTTTACGCACATGCCGCACAGACAAGCGAGCGCGGTAACGGTAACCCCAGCTGGCCCCTTCGATGGGGCGCAAAATCTGATCCGGCTTGACTTTGCCCAGGTGCCATAGGTTGTCTTCCAGGACGCGTTGCTTGACCGCCACCTGGGCGCTGGGGTGCAAGTGCTGCATCTTGCAGCCGCCACAGGCACCCTTGTGCAGGCCAAAATGCGGGCAGCCCGGCACCGCCCGCTGGGAAGACTCCCGGTGAATCTCGGTGAGCGTGCCCTGCTCCCAGTTGTTCTTGTGACGGTTGATGTTGGCGCTCACCCACTCAAAAGGCAGTGCACCTTCAATAAACACCACTTTGCCGTCTGCCTTGTGGGCCACGCCCTGAGCCTCCAGGTCCAAAGACTCAACGTGTAGCCAATGGCTTGGATAAGTTGCAACAGCCACGGATTCAATTTTTTCGGTCATGGATGGGGGGATCAACAAAAATGACGCGATGCGTCTGCCCTGACACAGTCAGGGTGCTGGCTTGCCTGCCGACAGGCCCTACGCGGCATCAGCGGGCAGGCAAATACTTGGCAGGATCTACCGGCTTGCCCTGTCGGCGAACCTCAAAGTGCAACTTGACCCGATCGGCGTCACTGCTGCCCATCTCGGCGATTTTTTGCCCTTTCAGCACCGACTGGTCTTCCTTGACAAGCAGCGTCTGGTTGTGCGCGTAGGCAGTTAAGAAAACATTGTTGTGTTTCAAAATGATCAGGTTACCGTAGCCACGCAGTCCTGCGCCGACATACACCACCCTGCCATCAGCAGCAGCCACCACCGTGTCACCCGCCTTACCGCCAATATCGATACCCTTGTTTTTCACATCGTCGAAACCTGCAAGAACAGCCCCGTTGGCGGGCCAGATCCAGTTGATACCGTCTTCCACTGCTGCCGGGCTGCTGGTCGGCGCTGCAGGTATATCCGTCGCGGATGCCGTAGCCGAACCTGCTGGCGTCGCAACGACCTGGGGTTTGGCAATAGGCTTGATCACCACCTCGCTGCCAACAGGTGGAATGACCCGGAGCACCTGCCCCACCTCAATGCGGTTGGGGTTTTCGAGTTGGTTCCAGCGCGTCAGATCCTGGGTGGACTGCCCGTTCTCAAGCGAGATCCGCAGCAGGTTATCTCCGGGCTTCACGGTGTAATAGCCGGGCTTGCCCGCGTTTTCAAAGCCTGGTGGCTGATTGACGGGCACGAGGTCTGAAGGTGCAGTGACGCCTGGGCGGGCCATGCGGTCTTCCACCGGCGCACGGTTAAAAGATCTGGAGGCGCAGCCCGCCATCACCAACGTAACCGCCGTGATGCAAAGCCCATAGCCCAAACGTCGATACAAACGAGTCATAAAAATCCCTGTCATGCAATGCCCGATTTTAAAGGGACGAAATGAACCGCTTCCATCACCGTACGGCGAAGCCCCTGTGACGTTTTTTCAACCACCACCAGCGCCTGGTGCCCCGGGCTTCGTGCGCCGACAGCCACAGGGGCCACCAGGCGGCCACCCACCGCCAGTTGATCTAGCCAGCATTCAGGCAGCGTCTCGCCCCCAGCGGCGGCAATGATGCCCGCATACGGTGCTCCTTTGGCATAGCCAGCCATGCCGTCACCAAACAGAAGATGCACATTGGCCAAGCACAAATGGCGTAAATTGTTCCGGGCCTTGTCGTGTAGACCGCGCAAGCGCTCAATGGAGTAAACCTCTGTACACAAATGGCTCAACACAGCAGCCTGGTAACCACAACCTGTGCCAATTTCCAGAACCCGCCCCAGCCGCGAGGTACTGCCGTTGCGCAGCAGTTCCAACATCCGCGACACCACACCTGGCTTGGAGATGGTCTGGCCCAAACCAATGGGCAAACTGGTGTCTTCATAGGCCTGGTTGACCAAGGCCGAGTCAACAAAGCGATGGCGTTCCACATTTCCCATGGCCGCCAATACCAGGGGGTCAGCAATGCCCTGCTGGGCTAGTTTATTCACCATGCTTTGACGCACCGCATGAGAATCCATGCCGACGCCTGCGGGCGCATGCAGGCGAAGAGGCAAAGGTGGGCGGTTAGCGGGCAGTGCTGCCACTGGCTGGCTTGACCCCAATCGAGACGGAAACCCTGGCCTGGCCTTAGTGCCGGGCTGAAAACCTTGCACCATCAAACCCCGCCCATGCCGGATGACAGGAGCGCCGCCGTCTGCGCCCAGTAACCCAGGTTATCGTGATCGGTGAGGTCGACCTTAAGCGGCGTGATGGCGATATGGCCCTGCGCGGTTGCCTGAAAGTCGGTGCCTTCAGCATCGTCCTTGACAGCGCCAGCAGCGCCTATCCAGTACATGGTTTCATTGCGCGGACTTTGCTGGGTAATGACTGGCTCGGCGGAATGCCGCCGACCCAAGCGGCAAAGCTTGACCCGACCCAACTCCTCGGTAGGCAAATTCGGGATATTGACATTGAGTAGCCAGGCGCTGCTACCCAAAAGATTTTGCTCAACCATCTGCAGCACCAACGCACGCGCCGCGCGGGCCGCTGAATCCAGGTGGAGCCAATCACGTTGCACCTGCGAAAACGCGATCGACGGAATGCCAAACAGAAACCCCTCCATGGCGGCACCTACAGTGCCAGAATAGATCGTGTCGTCACCCATGTTGGCGCCATTGTTAATGCCCGACACCACCAGATCCGGGCGGTAGTCCAGCAAGCCGGTCAGGGCAATATGCACGCAATCAGCCGGGGTGCCGTTGACATACCGAAAGCCATTGACAGCACGGTGCACATATAGCGGTGAATTCAGCGTGAGGGCGTTGGACTTGGCACTGTTGTTATGTTCTGGCGCCACAACTTCAACTTCTGCAATGTCTTTGAGCGCCTCGTACAGCGCCACCACCCCGGGCGCTTGAAAGCCATCATCGTTTGAAATCAAAATTCTCATCGGGTCACCTTTGGTCTGAATTCATTGTAAGGGCCGCCCTCAGGCTGATAACAGTCCCCCGGCGCGCGCCAGCATGAGCACGGCCACCGCCACACAAAACCAGGCAAAGGCTTGCTGCAGACGCTCGGCTGGCAAGCGGCTGGCCACTAGCCTGCCAAGCAACAGGGCCAAAATGGCGCCGCCAGCAAAGGGCAGCACGACACCCCAGTCCAGAGAGCCGTGTGCGGCCGCCGAGGCCACACCGCTCAGGGAAACCAAGGCCATCACCGCAAGGGAAGTGGCTTGCACACTGCGAATGTGCAGATCGGTGTAGCGCGACAGGGCTGGCACAATCACAAAACCGCCGCCCACGCCCAGCAGGCCGCTCAGCAGTCCTGCCACCAAGCCCGTGCCGGAAAGTACACGGGCGCAAGGGCGTGTCCAGGTCAGCCGCTGATCCACCGTACTCACAACACACGGCGCTTGTGCCCTGACGGTGACGTCCTGGGCCGATGCGATGAGACTGCGCCAAGCGGAGTAAAGAAGCACACAGGAAAAAATCACCGCCAAGGGCCGACTGGGAATGTTTTGCGCCAAATAAAACCCCAAGGGCGCTGCCAACATACCGGTAATGCCTATCAATGCGGCAGCACGATAACGAACGATGCCCTCGCGCCAACCCAAAAAAGCACCCAGCAAGGACGCTGCAAACACCGCCGACAAGCCAATGGGGGCAGCCTGTTGCACCGACAGATGTAACCCAAATACCAGCAAAGGGACTGACAAAATGCCTCCCCCTGCTCCGGTGAAAGCCAGCACCAACCCGATCACCGCGCCCAGCAGAGCGACAAATGTCAGGCCTTCCATGGGAGTAGCGAGGTTTTGGACATAGATCGGACAATGTTAAACAGAAACGCTGCTCTCATGACCGGCAGTGGCTGGCCGGAGCGCCTGCTGCAAAAAATCGGTGATTTCAGGCAGATGCTGGTCAAGTGCAGTACTCAGGTCATGCTGCCCGGCCACCTCAAGGAGTTGCACCGAACCCGGGCGCCCGGCCGCCAGCAAGCGCCGGGCATCGTCCAAGGGCACCATTTCATCCTCACGCCCGTGAACCAGCAGCACCGGGCTGCTGATGTGAGTGATGCTACGCAGCGGCGCTATCGCATCAAACCTGGCCCCAATCACCCGCTGCACATGCCGCAACACATACCAACCCAGCAATGGGTAGGGAATCCGGTAGCTGGTCAGATAGCGCAGCATGACTTCATGCGGATGCGCAAAGGCGCTGATACTGACCACTGCCCGAACCTCGCCGTGGCGGGTGGCGGTCAGCAGCGCTGCGCCAGCGCCCACAGAATGGCCGATCACCGCAAGCCGTCTCGCGTCAACCAACGGCTGCGTCGCCAGCCAGGCCAAGCCAGCCTCGATATCTTCGGCAAAACGGGGCAAAGAGGTGAAAGGCTCAGCGTCACTGCGACCGTGACACCGCGCATCGAGCAGCAACACGCCCAGCCCGGCCGCATGCAGCGGCGCCAGACAACCTTGCATCAGGCTGGCATTCGCGCCCCAACCGTGCATCACCACCACCGCGGGCGACATGGCAGCACCCGAAGTGGCGACAAACCAACCCGTCAACATCTTGTTGTTGCGGGTCGGCAAGCAAACCTCTTGCGCCACGCCAAAGTCCCCGCGCAGCGGGCCTGCATAAGCAAGCCTGGGGGCACGCAAACCGTAAAGAATCAAAGCGTTGACACCCAGCAGCAACGCCCAAACTGCCAGCACGGCCACGCCAAGCGCCAGCATCACCCGTTTATCCCCGGCAAAGCATCAACCCGCACTGCGCTAACAGACGCTCACTGCTTGGGCACCAGGAAGGTGGTTTTTTCAACGAGTTTGCCTGGGCTGTCGAGCGACTCGATGATGATCTGGATTTGATGAGACCCGGCAGGTGCCCCTTCGAAAGGCAACTGGATCCGCATGGGCACAGTACGCGCCTCTGTTGATTTGACGCTCACCAGGTCCTCGGAAGTCAGAACCAGTCCCGGCAAACCAGACACCGAGAAGCGGTAGCGCTGGTCAGTTTCGGTGGCGTTCATCACTTGCAGGCGGTACACGTTTTCGGTTTTGCCCGCGTCCACCACACGGGCCATCACACCCCGGTCACGCACCACGTCCACCTTGAACGGCGTGCGAGTCGCCAGGCTGACCATGATGGCAATGACGATGACCATCAGGATGCCGGTGTAGACCAAAATACGAGGGCGGAACACATGACGCAGCGTCTGCTTTTGTGTCCATTTGTTGGTCATAGCGTTTTCGGTCGAGTACTTGATCAGACCACGGGGGTAGCCGACCTTGTCCATCACCGTGTCGCACACGTCAGCACAGGCACCGCACCCAATGCACTCATACTGCAAACCATTGCGAATATCGATGCCTGTTGGGCAGACCTGCACACACAAGTTGCAATCCACGCAGGCACCCAGACTCAGTTTGGTCGGATCAGCCTTCTTGGAGCGCCCGCCACGCGGCTCACCACGCTCGGTGTCGTAGGTCACGATCAGCGTGTCATTGTCGAACATCACACTCTGGAAACGGGCATACGGGCACATGTGTTTGCAGACTTGCTCACGCATGAAGCCAGCATTGCCGTAAGTCGCAAAGCCGTAGAACAGCACCCAGAAGGTTTCCCAGGGGCCAAAATTCAGGGTCGATACTTGGCTGACCATGGTCTGGATCGGCGTGAAATAACCAACAAAGGTAAAGCCAGTCCATAACCCTATCAATAGCCAGATCAGGTGCTTACCGGTCTTGCGACCGATTTTTTGGGCACTCATGGGGCCCGCGTCACGGCGCATGCGCGCTGAACGATCCCCTTCCACGAGTTGTTCAACCCACAAGAACATCTCGGTGTAGACCGTTTGCGGGCAGGCATAACCACACCATAGCCGCCCGGCCACGGCAGTGAAAAGAAACAGTGACAAGGCTGCAATGATCAACATGCCCGTCAGGTAAATGAAATCCTGCGGGTAAAGCACCAAGCCAAAAATGTAGAAACGGCGCACACCCAAGTCAAACAGCACCGCCTGGCGCTGGCCCCATTCAATCCACGGCAAGCCGTAAAAGACGATCTGCGTGACCCATACCATGATCCAGCGCCAATTGCTGAAAACACCTTTCACACTGCGCGGGTAAATTTTTTCGTGCGCCGCATACAGAGATACCAACTCTGGCTCTGGCGCCACGGGCATGATCGGGATCACTTTTTTCACTTCTTTTACTTCGGCATTCATTCGTCATTCCTCAAAATTGGGGCGAGCACACGGCGCTCAGACAACGCAGCCATGTGTGCGAGAAACTCGTCGCGGGTCTGGCCGGCAAAAAACGGATGCCAGCGCCGCTGCTCAAGCACCGTGCTGACAGCACGGGCGCGTTGTTCATGCCCAGCAAACAACAACGTTTCGTCGGGTAGTGTAAAAACTTTCCGTGTCACGCTGTCCCACAAGGCCTCTGGGGCCAGCGGGCGCGGCTGGTGCGGACAGGCTGTGACGGCCAGCAAACCACCACAAAAAAACCGGTCACGCCAGGCAAAACTCAGACAGGCAGCGGTGTGGCCCGGCGTGACGACCACATGGATGCGTTCAGCGCCGAATGGCAGAACAGTACCATCGCTGACGGCCAAGCCGACGCTGGACTGACCCTGAATAAGGGGCGCAGCCAAGCGCGCAAGCAATCCTGGCTCGGCGGGTTGAATATCGTCATGATGATGGGTGCGCAGCACCCAGCGCAAGCACAGATCGCGTTCATCCAACAGGGCGGTCAGCACCGGCAAATCTCGGCCGTGAGGGTCAATCAACACCGCCTCGCGGCTGGACAAGTCTGCCAGCAGATAGGTGAGTTCTCCACTTTTTTCGTCGTTCAGGATACGAAAGTACATCTCAGGCATCTTGGCAGGAACGACTAACAGGGGGGTTGGTAGGGCGCGTTGTCATGACAGGTTTCTCTGATCTTCTAGATATAGATCAAGAAACATGCCAGCCCTCGCACCGGATTTGACTTCAATCAAATCAATGACTTACAAGTTTCGCCGCCGCACGAGGCAGGGCAGGCAGCGTCAAACTGTCAGTCTAGGCAGACGCTGGCATACCAAAATGGCAGGGCGGGGCCGACTCGGTGTTGATCATGTGGCTCGCCATCTGGGCAAAGCTGGCCAGCAGCCAGGTGCGAAATGGTGGGTCGGACACCTGCTCTTCGATCGCCTGCGTCATGCATTGCATCCACTCGTTGCGCACCACCTGGTCCACCGCATAAGGCGCATGACGCATGCGCAGGCGCGGGTGGCCTTTCTTGTTGGCATACAACGGCGGACCCCCAAGCCATCCGGAGAGAAACTCAAACAGGCTTTCAGCACTTCCCGCCAAGCTTTCCGGATGCATTTTCCGAACCGTATAAGCCTCAGGGAGTTCGTCCATCAGGGCATAGAAGCGGTGGACCAGTTGCTGGATACCCGCTTCGCCACCAATCGCCTCGTAGGGCGTCAAATTGCTTGCTGCTTGCATGTCTTTCCCCCATTACAGCCTTGCCGGCCTGGCGCAGTGTGCCTTAAGCGTCGCGCTGGATCAGGCGGTGCTGTCTTCACCAATCAGCACACGGCCGTCGGACAAGTATTTGTGGGGTGGGATTTCCAGATTGGTGGGCGCCGGCTTATTCTTGAAAACCCGTCCGGCAGAGTCAAAAGTTGAGCCGTGGCAGGGGCAGAAAAAGCCACCTTTCCAGCCATCGCCCACGCCAGGGTTGGCGCTGCCTTTGGGCACCGCGCTTGGCGAGCAACCCAGATGGGTGCAAATACCAATCGCGACCAAAAACTCGGGCTTGATAGAGCGCGTCGGGTTTTGCGCGTAGGTCGGCTGCTGACTGGTTACCTTGGACTGCGGGTCAACCAGTTGGCTGTCCAAAGTCGGTAAATCAGCCAGCACTTCGGGCGTATGACGCACAAGCCAAACCGGTTTACCACGCCACTCCACAATTTTCATGCTACCGGGAAGAATGTCGGAAATATCGGCCTCTACCGCAGCGCCTGAGGCCAGCGCCCGCTGGCTGGGCGCAAAACTGGTCACAAACGGCACCGCAACAGCGGCCGTGGCAACGCCACCCACAGCAACGGTTAGTAACAGCATATTGCGGCGCTCGGCATCATGATCACTGGCATTGGCGGCCAAAGCATCAAAAGTGGGGGTAATAGACATGACATCCTCCTAAAGTTCAAAACACATCCGTCACAACAGCGGCGTAACGGTAATGCCTTCATGAGCATCAATAATCGTGCCACACTGAAATTCGTAAAAAGATGTTTGTTTTCAACGGCATGGAAACTTGTTGAGAGTCATCAGCATTAACCGTAAGGTTGAAACTGTCAAATTTGGCACACTGACAAGCCTTTGGCATACACTTTGCGCCAAACCGACCCCTTTAAAGCACCCCAACTGATGAAACCGCTGCCCGAGCTCATGTCTTTTCTGGAAGGGCTTCCAGAACCTCACATTCTGTTTGACAACCAGTACCGCATCCTGGCGGCCAATGCCGCGTATCTGCGCCAGTTCAGCCCGGATCGTGGCGTGGTGGGGCGCACCTGTTTTGAGGTGTCGCACCACTTCAGCGTGCCGTGTGACCAGTCGGGTGAATCCTGCCCGCTAATGAAGGCGCGCGAATCGGGCCAGCGCGAGCGCGTGCTGCACCTACACCACACGGCCAAAGGTGAGGAATATGTGAACATCGAACTCGCGCCATTGCTCAACGCCGAAGGAGAGCAAGTCTTCTTCATTGAAAAAATGGAAACCCTGCGGGCCACCGAGGATCAATCCAAGGGGCAAGGACTGATTGGCCGCTCTACCGCTTTTCAGCACATGCTGTCAATGGTGGCGCGGGTGGCGCCGTCGATGGCCACCGTGCTGCTGCTGGGCGAGTCCGGCACTGGCAAAGAGCTGGTCGCGCGGGCGGTGCACGAAGCCAGCCCGCGCGCCGCCCGCGCCCTGGTGCCGGTGGACTGCTCCAGTCTGCCGGAAAACCTGTTTGAGTCTGAACTTTTTGGCCATGAGCGCGGTGCCTTTACCGGCGCCAATGCCGCGCGCAGTGGCCTAGTCGAAGCTGCCAGCGGTGGCACCTTGTTTCTCGACGAAGTGGGCGACATTCCATTGAGCATGCAGGTCAAGTTGTTGCGCCTGCTGGAGACGGGCACTTACCGGCGCGTGGGCAGCTCCGAACAACGCCATGCAGATATCCGGGTGGTGTCCGCCACGCACCGGAATCTGGACGAGATGGTGGCCCAGGGCAAGTTTCGTGAGGATTTGTATTACCGGCTGAGCACCTTCCCCATTCATCTGCCAGCCCTGCGCGAACGTCGCGACGACATTGCCCCGCTGACCCTGGCCTTGTTGCAGCGGGTGGCCGGACCGCGCAAGCTCAAGATCAGCGATAGCGCGCTACAGCTGCTCAACATCCAGAACTACCCGGGCAATGTGCGCGAATTGCGCAACTTGCTAGAGCGCTCTACCCTGCTGTGTGATGGTGATGTGCTGGAGGTGTCGCATGTGCAAGAGGCGCTGCTTTCAGGCCGACGCCCGTTCTGGCCAGCACCCCTGCCCGGTGCTATGGCCACGCCGCAGGTTGGCTTGCCAGGTATCAACACGGTGGCGCCGGTGGCATCGCCCGGCGCACTGAAATTGGTGGAACGCGCGGCCTTGCAAGACATGGTCAACGCGCACCCGGGGAGCCGGGCCGAACTGGCTGCACAACTGGGCATCAGCGAGCGCTCGCTATACCGAAAGCTCAAAGCCGTCCAGTCTGATAGCCTCCGTTAGCTATATTAAATATAGCTATTAGCGCTTTGTCTATAAGGGCTAGAGGCCTATTTTTTATAAATTTATGTTGATGCTACTGGCGCATCATGAACACCTTGACAGCGTTCACCAGAGTGTCGGTGCTTGCGGCACGGGTGATCTCACCAAACCAAGAGGTGACCTACGGCACCGCTCAACCGTTTAGTTACCGAGCCATGCAAGCGCGCGCACGCAGCAGCCGCCACCGCTGCATTGAGCGCCAGTATCGGCGTCTGAGGGTGCGACAACGAACAGACGACGCGCGTACCGTGCGCCATCATGAGGCTACGTTCATCCAAACACCCAAGGACACCATGACTCAAACTATCAGACCCTTCGACCTTCAAGCCGTACGCCGGGACGCCCGTGAGCACATCGAAAAAGGTGCCATCACGGTTGGCTATTCAGCTGATCTGCCTGCCGTGCTAAAAATGCTCAACGACTCGTTGGCCACTGAACTGGTGTGTGTGCTGCGCTATCGCCGCCACCACTTCATGGCACGCGGTATCCATTCACAAGCGGTAGCTGCCGAGTTTCTGGCGCACGCCAATGAAGAGCTAGGCCATGCCGACCTGCTTGCCACGCGGATCGCGCAACTGGGCGGCGAGCCTGATTTTTCACCAAGCACCCTGCTGAGCCGCAGCCACGCCGACTATGCGCCGGGTAACGACCTAGCCGACATGATCCGCGAAGACCTGATTGCCGAGCGCATTGCCATCGACAGCTACCGACACGGCATTGCCTCTCTGGGTGACAAGGACCCGACCACCCGGTGCCTGCTGGAGTCGATTTTGGCCATGGAAGAAGAGCACGCTGACGATCTGGCAGACCTGCTACAACACCTGCCAACACCCCCCGTAACTGCCCACTAACCAAAGGAAACATCATGAGCCTTGGCACCATCCTCCTTATCGTACTGATCCTGATCCTGATTGGCGTCGTACCCAGCTGGCCGCACAGCCGCAACTGGGGTTACGGACCCAGCGGTGGCATAGGACTGATCGTGTTGATTCTGATCATCTTGCTGGTGATGGGACGAATCTGACGCTGACAGCGGCCGACTGTCCCGTCAGCCGAAAGTTACTATTTTTTTAGTAGCTACTAGCCCTTTAAATATAAGGGTTATAGGCGCCTTTTCCTTACAACTTCCGGCCTGTCCAGCGCGTCACGACAGCAAGCCCTTGATGGCCCGGGCCTTCGGACAGTGAGACCTCGCCGTGCCAGACGTGCTCCGGCGCGAGCAACGCGGCAAAGTCGTCGCTCAACTGCTCGGCGCTGTAAAGCATGGTGACATCTTTAGGGCCACCGCTGCTATGGGTCAGCTGTTGCGGATGGAACCCTTCGACCACTAAGCGCCCACCCGGCTTGAGCCCTTGCCCCAAACGGCGATGCGCGTCGCGGCGAAAACTCTCCGGCAGGTGGGTAAAGATGATCATCACCGCATCAAAACTGCCCGGCTCTGGCTCCCAGAGCGCCAGGTCTTCCAATGCGGTGGTCAGTGCCACGCCGCGCTGTGCCGCCAGTTCGCTAGCTTTTTTCAGGCCCACCGCCGACGAATCGACCGAGGTGACATGGTGCCCCTGCTGCGCCAGCCATACGCCGTTTCGCCCCTCGCCGTCCCCCGGCAACAACACGCGGCTACCCCGCGTCAAGTGGGCAGCCTGTAGTTGCACAAAAGCATTTGGCTCGGTGCCGTATTTGAAGCCAGGCTCAGAAAAGCGTTGATCCCAAAAATTCATGTTGCAGTGAGCTCGGTCAGCCAGGGGCGGGATGAAAATTTTAGGCGACGCGACGCGACGCGGGCAGGCACTCCGGAGGTCTATCGTTTACAGTCTTGCTAAATATAAGGAGACACTGCTATGACACATCCAACGCATGACGCGGCAGCGCCGCCCACCCTGGTCAGCCGCCGCACCCTCATTGGCTCCGGGCTGGCGCTGGGCGCGAGCGCACTGGCACTTTGGCCAGAGGCCCAATTGTTCGCTGTCCAGTTGGGCGACTTCATCATTGGCGGGCCGGTGCCCGACATTGCGCCGCAACAACTGTCCGATCACGTCTGGACGATCTATGCCGCAGACGGTTTTCCCACCCCGGAGAACAAGGGCATGATGTCCAACGTGAGCTTTGTCGTCACCAGCGCTGGCGTGGTGGTGCTGGACTCGGGTAGCTCGCTGCAAATCGGCCAAATGGCGATTCGCATGATCAAAAAAGTCACCTCTCAACCGGTGGTTGCAGTTTTCAACAGCCACTACCACGGGGACCATTGGCTGGGCAACCACGCGTTTGCGCAAGCCTATGGCGAGCTTCTGCCCATTTATGCGCTGGCCGGAACCACCGAGCAGATCAAAGGCTACGAGGGCAGCACCTGGCGCAGCCTGATGGAGCGCTGGACCAATCAGGCCTCGGCCGGTACCAAGGTGGTGCCGCCTAACCAGTTGGTGACGCACGGCCAGACGCTGCAGTTTGGCGACGTCACTCTGAAGATGCATTTCTATGGAACAGCGCACACGCCGTCTGACCTGTGTGTGCAGGTGGTGCAAGACAAGGTGACCGCCATGGGCGACATCGTCATGGCCAACCGCATTGCCAACATTGACGACGGCTCGTACCCCGGAACCTTCCACTATTTCAAGGAACTGGCAGCCGCCACGGGTGACCAGCTGTTGCTGCCAGGCCACGGCAAGGCAAGCCACGACCTGATGGAAACTTACGGCAAATTCCTCGCAGGCATCTGGGAGCCGTGTGTGCAAGCTGTCAAGGACGGCAAAACCGAGGCTCAAGCCAGAGTCATGGTACTGACCGACCCGCGCGTGGCCAGCCGCGCTAAAACCATGCTGGGATTCGACTCAAACATCGGCAAATACACCAGCCTGGCGTATCTGGAGGCAGAAAAAGAGCTGTTCTGAGGACTTACTTGAGGTCGGTGCGGTACATCTTGGCCGGGTTCATCTTCGCGCTCCAAGGCAGGCCTGAGTTCTGCCAACCGTTTTGCAAACGAAAGCCTGCTTGCGGGCCGTCTTTTAGCGCGGCGCCTTGAAAGCCATGGATCACATATCGCGCGTTGGGAAAACCGTTGGCGCGTAGAAAAGCGGCACTGGGTTCGCCACGTTCGCTTCCTGAGCGGCACATGGTGATGACTTCCGCATCCGTGGCGAGGCCCCGCTTTTCCAAGGCCGACTTGATTTGTGCGACAAAGTCAGGGTTTTGGTTCAGCTTGAAGACACCGCGTTTGTCTTCCCAAGCGTTTTTATCTACCATCAGAAACGGGATGTTGACGTGTACCGCGTCGGTGAAGCCGACAAACATGATCTCTAACGGATCACGCACATCCACAAACAGGACCTTGCTATCTGCTTTTTGAACTTCAGCGTAAACATCCTGGGCATTCGCACCCATTTCCACAGCCTGCGCACCCAAGGCTGACAAGCCCAGAGCCATTGCCAACAACACGCGTTTCATCATATTTTTCCTTACGATCAGACAAAAAAACCCGCCATTTCAAAGTCCGGCGGGTTCGTGGGGCAGCTTGGGAGATTAGAACGCCAGGGTTTGCACTGCCGGCTTGAGCAGATAGGCGGCGATATCAGCCGGGCTGGCGGCTGTCACGCCGGTGAGCAGGTCAGTGGATTTATGACCGGTGTTGGGCAGGTACAAGGCACACACTTCTACCTTGGCGCCGTTCTTGATGAGGCCTTGCAGCAATTGCTGAGGCGTCACATTTTTCGGCTTGAGGGTGGGCATTTCTTTGCCAGTCAAGGCAATGTCGCCACCAGCGTCACACAGCAAAATGCGCACATTGGCTTTTTGTTCAACAGCTGTAGAGGCAATCACCAGACCTGCGCCTTGGGTCATCACGCTGCCACTGTTGATAGAGACAAATAAATCACCCGCTTGGGCTGAGACGGCGGCAGTGAACAAGGCGGTAGCCAAAAAAGCAGATTTCTTCATGCAAACTCCAGGATAGATAGACCAATTGAAAAGACCAATTGGACTATCTCACATACCCCCGAGAGTAACGGTGACTAAAGTCACGCCAGGCCACGCGGACGCTCCAGAGGCGGCGCACAACCTCGGTACAGCGTGGGTTTAGCGCTCCAGCGCAGCGCGCAGATCGGCCTCGGTGGTGACATAACGGATGCCCTTGACCACCTTTTGATCGAGCTCGATCAACGTGACTGCATCAGTCTGGCGCGGCCACGCTGCCAGCGTGGTTTCGTCCAATGACACACCCATCAAGTAGGGCATGTCACGCAGCGTGGGCAAGGCAAAAGTGCGGGTGATGAAGCCAGGCATTTTGCTCATGTCGGCCAGGTACACCGCGTTCTTGCGCGTCAACTGGTCTTTAGGCAGGGCTTGCAATACAGCCTGCATCAGGTTGGAAGCTTTGCGGCCTGCCGCAAACATCACCAGCCGCGTGCTGGGCTTGATCTGCCAGGGCTTGTCGTGCTGGTCTTTCAGGTTGAGCGCGGGCAAAGCCTGACCAACGACAACGGGTGCTGGCGCTTGCGCCAGACTGAGTTGGGTGACACCCAGTGCCAGCATCAGGCCTAGAGCGCAGGCTGAAACTTGGCGTTGCAGAGTGGGCCAGCGGGTGATTTGGCGCGAAGAAATTTTGGTCATGGTGAATTGGTTCGTCGTTGGTCAATAGAGGCATTGAACACGGATGGTTCAGAGCGAGTTGGTCGGTATTTTGAAGTAACTCACGCCGTTTTCTTCGGCTAAGGGCATTTGCCTGGCACGCATGACCACCTTCACCGAAGGCATGACAAAACGCGCCATGCCCCCTGTCATCTCTCACGGCTCAAGTTGCACGGATTCAAAAAAAAGCCAAAAAAAAGCAGGGGCCACTTTAAAAAAGCAGCCCCTGCACAGTTTAGAAATTACAGCGACTTGGTGGAGTAGTACCAGTCGGTGGTGTCATAGCCCTCACCGGCGCGTGCTTCAGCCGCGGCGGCCGTTTTGGGCGGGGGCACGATCACTTTGCAACCCGGCGTCCAGCCTTCCGGGGTGGCCACACTGTTGGCATCGCTGGTTTGCATGGCTTCCAGCAGGCGCACAAATTCCTCAATGCTGCGGCCGTTACTCATTGGGTAGTACACCATGGCGCGCAGTACGCCCTTGGGGTCGATGAAGAAGGTGGCGCGCACGGCTTGTGTGTCGGCCGCTCCGGGGTGGATCATGCCGTAGGCGCGGGCCACATCCATCTTGATGTCTTCAATGATCGGGAACGGAATGGTCACGCCAAACTTTTCCTGAATATTGCGCATCCAGGCCAGGTGAGAGAACAGGCTGTCAATCGACAAACCGAGCAGTTCGCAATTCATCGACTGGAACTTGTCAAAGTGCTTGGCAAAGCCAATGAACTCGGTGGTGCACACCGGCGTGAAGTCAGCCGGGTGCGAGAACAGAATCAGCCACTTACCTTGGTAGTCGTCCAGGGTGCGCTGGCCAGAGGTGGTGACCGCGTTGAACTCGGGAGCGCGGGCGTTGAGTTGGGGGAAGCCGACAGTGTTTTCCATAAAAGAACTCCAGTGGTTAATAAACTATTGATTTGAATCAATCGATTGATTTCGTTGATGAGTTGATTCTAGAGACGTTTGCACGTCTGTGGAATCGCATGTTTCTATGACGGCGATAGCGCGAAGCTTTATGACAGCATTGCGACAAATTTTTATCAGTCACTTGGTGCGTGTCACCGGCAAATCAGCGTAATAGATAGCCAGCGCTTCAATCTCGCTGCGGCTGAGTTTTTTGGCAAACAAACTCATCCCCTTGATGCTGTCGTTATGCCGCGTGCCGCCCTGAAAGTCGAGCATGGTGCGCACAAAATACAGCGGGTTTTGCCCGGCGAGCGCCGAGGCTTCCAGCTTGCCGCCCTGCCCCACCACACCATGGCAGCTAGCGCATGGGGTAATCAATCGGGTTTTGTCGCCCCGGCGTACCAGGGTGGTGGCGGGCACGTCCTTCGGCGCGGCAATGCCTCGCGGCCGCGGCGTACCGTCGTCTGTAGGCGGGCTTTGCACCGCATAAAAAGCGGCGACATCAGCAATTTGCTGCGGGCTCAACATCACGGCAATGTCGTGCATCATTTCGGCACGCCTGCCTTCCAGACGGCGTTTGTCTTGATAGTCGAGCATCATTTTGGCGGTGTAGGCAGATTTTTGGCCTGCCAGATGCGGCCAGTTTTGCGTCGGTGCCACACCAGCAGGGCCGTGGCAAGAGGCGCAAAACAGCTCATCGTGCACCTTCTTGCCAGCGTCAGGGTTGCCTGTGGGCAAGGCTGTCAACGCATTGCGCAGAGTGCCAGGTGTCCACTTGACAACAACGGGGGCTTCATGCGCCGCTGCGCTGGCAAAAGCGGGAAGGCTAACCGCGCTGACCAAGCAGATCAGGGCCAGCGTGGTTGCGCGGTGAAATGTGCATGTCTTCATGGTGGACCTTATGCGAAACAGTCATCGGTGAAGGTGCGCAACCAAGCTTGTTGGTAGCGCGCAGCTAACTTGATTTGTGCCGCGCTAGCTTCCAGCGGCAAATAGCGCGCCTTGTTGATGCGGGCTATCTTGCCTTCGACCACCTTGAAAACGTCGGCAACAAACAAGCCGTAGTCTTTGCCAGCCAGGGCGTAACAGGTGTTCTCCCAGAACGGCTCAGGCGCGGGGCGGCCCGCCAGCTCTTCGATGATGGCGCGGGCCGCCACCTTGGCTTGGGTGTTGGCAGCGAAAGCGCTCTTGGGCATGGCATCTGCAATGCTGGCATCACCAATCACATGCACGTTGGGCTGCAGCGTGGACGCAAAATTGCGCCGATCTACCGGGCACCAGCCGTTCTTATCGGCCAGGCCAAGCGTCAAGGCGATCTGGCCGGCTTTCATCGGTGGAATGACGTTGATCACATCGGCCTGAATGACGCCAGCCTCAATCTCGATGGTCATGTTTTTCCCATCAACCCTCAGCGGTCTGCCACCGTCCTTGCCGCGCACCCAATTCAGCATGCCCGGTTTGGCGTGCTGCTTGATCTCGACCTCTGGCGACATGGCCTTGATGTAGTCTTCTGGCAGATTGAAGTTGTAAAGCCGGTTCCAACCCAGCATCATGGTCTGGTCGGTAACAAAGCTGTCTTTCGGGTCGACGATGATGACTTTGGCGGTGGGGTTGTGTTTCATGAACCACTCGGTCATCAGCGCTGGGCGCTCATAAGGGCCGGGCGGGCAGCGGTAGGGGTTGGGCGGCGCGGCCATGACAAAGGTGCCACCCTGGCGCATACCTTGCAACTGTTTAGCCAACAGCGCGGTTTGCGCACCAGGAATCCAGCCAGAGGGCACAGCAGTGTTGGCCACCGCCTCGCTGTAGCCGGCATAGGCGTCATACAGTAATTGGATGCCAGGCGAGACGATCAGCCGGTCATAGGTCAGGATTTGCTTGCCCGCTGTGCTGACAGTGCGTGCTTGCGGATCGAACCCGGTGACGGTGTCAAATACGAAGTTGACGCCGTAACGGCTGGCCAAAGCGTCGTAACTCACGTTGAGCTCGTCCATGCTGCTGTGTTGGTTCAGCACCTCGCTGGATCCGTAGGCGCGAATGTAGGTGCGGTTTTTCTCGATCACGGTTACCCGCAGACTCGGGTCAAATATCTTCAGATATTTAGCGGCTGTGGCACCGCCAACGCCGCCACCAATGATGACAATGCGCGCGCCTTTGGCAGACGTTGCGGGCGTTTGCGCCCAAAGCGGCCAGGCAGCAGCAGACAGGAGCCCGGCACTGGCAGCCAACCATTGGCGACGTGACAAGTTCAGGGGGCTCATGGCTTGACTCCTTCGGGTAGCGGTTTCACCGCCGCAAAATAGACGGCCATAGCCTTGAGTTCAGCGTCGCTGAAAGCATGGGCCACAAGGCCCATCAGGGTGCCAGGGCGCTTGCCTTCGCGAAAGTCCACCATAGTGCGCACAAATTGCCCCTGCGGCATGCCCGCCAAGGGCATGAAATACTCGTCGCCCAGGCGACCCAACGTACCGTGACAGCCCGCACAGCTATGCGCCATCGCCTCACCGGCCACAACGGTAGACGCTGCTGGCTCTGTTATTGTTTTTGTAGCTGCTAGCCTTTGCATACTAAGGGCTAAAGGCACTTTTGGCTCAGAAGCATTAGAGGCTTGCACCAGCGCCACTGCCAGCGCGCCTGCGGTCAGCACACCCGCGCCCAGCCAGGATGAGAAAGGTTTTTTCATGATCAACGGGCCCACACAAAGAAGCCAACAGCGAAATACACCACCGTCCACACCACCAGCAGGCCAACCGACAGGCTGCCCAGGCGGTTGAGCGTCGGGCTAGGGGTGTAAATACCCTTGGTTTGCCCAGCCTGCCAGGCCACGGCGATGAGGTAACCCAGCGTGACACCGCCCAGCACCAGAAAGGTACTGAAAAACATCACATTGCTGAACCAATCCATGTTGACGCGGTAGTCCAGCGCGTCATAACCATGCGCGCCGACCAGCGTCACATAACGCAACACCTCACGCATGGCACCCACCACAATCAGCGCCACAGCACCCACGCCAAAGATGGCGTAGCCCCAGTAACCCTGATCCAGCCTGCCTTTGAGCAACAGCGGCGTAGCCACCGTAGCCAATAGCGCCAGCAGCGCGATGAAGCTCCAGGGCGAGATGGCAAACCAGGCCATCTTCTCAGGCAAAGTCGCCATCCAAACTGCACCAAACACCAGCGACACCACACCACCGATAAGCATCAGCTTTTGCGCCAGCGGGGCCAGCCAAGCCAGGTAAGCGGCATCCGGCTGGTCGCTGGCCTGCAGATAGCGCCGGTAAGCAAAAATCCAGGCGCCCACCACCGGTATTGACAGCGCGATGAAGAAGCCAAAGCGGGGCAGATTCCAATAGTGCAAAGACTTCCCGTCGGGCTGCACCACACCATTTGGCGCATACCAGCTCATCCAGCTCTCGGGAAACAGCATTTGGTTGGTCAGGCTGTGCACGATGAAACCCACACTCAGCAGCAACGCCAGCGAGGCCACCATCCAGATGCCGCCGCGGCCACCATCCGCCTCAATGTCATGGTTTTTCCAGTAAAAAACATACATTGAGATATAGCCTGCAATCAGCAGCAAGATGAAGCCAATCACCCACCAGGCCGACAGCACGTTCGACGTGTACCAAAAGGGGTCATACACCACTTGCACAAACAGCAGCGGCGCCACGCCAACCACGATCGCCACCGACACAGCTATCTTGGCCGTGGTCAGCATGGTTGCAGCCAGCCGGCGCCAATAGCGCTCGGCACTGAAGGCACCGCGCAAGGTCAGCACACCGGCACCCAGCATGACCTGCACCGCTGCCATGTGCAGTGCGAAGGTGATCACCCCCAGCACTAGGAAAACTATCGGGTGCGAGGGGACACCAGCAGGGTCGCGCAAGGCGTAAAGCATTTCTGTATTCATGGTCTTACTCCTTGGCCACCGTGGTGGGTAAAACTGCCGGAGCGGTCAAAGCGGTTTGCAATGGCTGCACACCGTTCAGAGAACTGATGTAGGTGGCCAGGGCCATGGCCTCATCGTCTTTGAGCGGAATTTGCGGCATGTACAGCGTGTTGCCGCTGGACAGGGCTGCCTGCAAGTACTCGGCAATTTCAAGCGTGGTGCTGCTGGCGGTGAAGTAGTTCTTCAAAGGCCTCATACCCGTGTTGGTAAGCGAGTGGCAGTTGGAGCAAGTAGCCAGCGCCAACACCCTGCCCGCTTCCAGGCGGTTGCTGTCGGATATGGTGCGCAGCTTGTCAGGCATGAAAACCATGGTTTTCATGAAGCCATGCGCCTCAATGTTAGGGATCTCAGACTTGATGCCCATGCCGGGTACATCGCGGCCGATCACCTGATTGGAGTACAAATACTGTCCTGCCACCCACGGCTTGCGAATGGATTCGCGGGTGACTTCTTCCGGCCAGAGGCCAAACACCAGCACCGCCACAGTCATGGCCCAGGCACCCCCCACCACCAGCGTCTTGGGGCGCAACAGCGTCATCGCAAAATAGGCCCCCACACCCACCAAGATGCTGATCACACCGGGTCTGAACCAGTCTGGCAAGCGGTTTTCCAGCACCAGCAAGGCAGTTTCAGGCAAAGTGCTAAGGTACCACTGGAACATGGCCACACCCATCGCGGTTGAGCCAATGCCCAGCCAAGCGAGCTTGCCGGCGACGTCTTTCTTGAACTGCGGGTCTTTAAACCGCGCCGCCACAATGCCACCCACCACAGCCGTCATGGTGAACATGAAGGCGGTACGCATACCCAGTTGGGCAAACGTGTTGGGGCCGTAAAAGGCGCTGAGCACACCGCCCTGCTCATACCAGTCCTGCTTGCCCGGCCACATCATGAAGCTCAGAATGCCAACAATCACCAGCATGGTGGTGTAACTGGTGAGACCGAAGATGATGGAAAGCTTGAGATAGGTTTTACCGTCAACCTTGCTGGCCAGGTAAACCAGCATGTAGACGCCAACCACCTCGATCACAAAAAACACCCACTCGGTGGCCCACATCCAGACAAAGCTATGAATCAGCGCAGAAATGCCACGCGGGCTGGCCACCGTGGTGGAGTACCAGATGCCGGGGCCAGTGATCGACCCCAAAACATAACTAAAAACCAGTAAAAACAAGCCATAACGCCGGATGAATTCCAGCAGGTCAGGCCGTTTGTTGCGGTGTGCGTAATTGGCCAGAAAGGCGAAAAAAATGGCAGCACCCACTGACGTGTGTGAGAAAAGCACGTGGATGGTGGCGATCAGCCCCACTATCCAACCGCTGCCCACGGTCGTTTCCAACCAGGTAGGGTAGAGCCCAATCATGTCCATGGCTTAATCGTCCTCGATTTGAAGACCAAGGACTGCCACTTTGCGCAGAGATGTACCGAAAAGCCGCCTTGGTACCCTTAAGAGATCAAGTTTCGTGCCAATTTAAAAAACTTGACATGACTCAATGAAAACAAGGCGTTACAGCACTTTCAATCGGGTGCAAACTTAACCTATGACAATTTTGACAGTACAAAATTGACTTGTGTCAGTTTTTGATGCGATCTAAGCTGCCGTGCCAAAGTTCTCAGGCATCTGGATCGCCACCACTTCACCCCGGGCTGTGGCCACGCCGTCGGCATAAACGGTGGCCTCCACCACCACTTTGCGCCCCTTGATCTCTTTGATGCGGCCACGAATCTCCAGCGTGACGTTGATCGGGGTTGGCTTCAAATAATCCACATGCAGCGAGCCAGTGACAAAACGGAACGACGGCTTGGTGTCCATCTCGCGGCCTTCCTGGCGGTACATGGCCGCCGATGCGGTACCGGTGCCGTGGCAGTCAATCAGTGAGGCCAGCAAACCGCCGTAGGTGAAGCCCGGAATGGCGGTGTGGTAAGGCTCGGGGGTGAAGCGGGTGACGGTTTCGTCACCGTCCCAGTAGGTCTTGATGCGGTGTCCGTGCACGTTGTTGGCGCCGCAGCCGTAGCAATGCGACAGGTTTTCGGGGTAATACTCTTGAAAGGCCTTCATGTTGTCTCCTATTTTGGATCAGTAGTGTCCCAACGTTGTCTTGTCGGAACGTTGTAAGCTCTTGATTTGGTTGTTAAATTTGGTGTTTGAGTCTGGTCTCGATTTGAACGTCATGGTGCGTCAGACTGTCGGTTTTTTGCGGATTCCCGCCCCAAACCGTCATGCACAAAGGCACGCTCGTATTTGCGCAACTCATGCTGTACCTTCCACTGAGCACGTTTCGTCGCTGTGTGGCCGATCACAACGGCGAACACAAGGTCAAGGACTTCTCGTGCCTGGACCAATTCTTCGCCATGGCATTTGCGCAGTTGACCTACCGCGAGTCCTTGCGCGACATCGAAGTCAACCTTCGCGCTCAGGCTCGGCGGCTGTACCACATGGGCTTTCGTTGTCAGACGATATCGCGCAATACGCTGGCCAATGCGAACGCGACACGCCCATGGCAAATCTACGCCGACTTTGCACAACACCTGATTGGTTTGGCACGTCCCTTGTATGCCACGGAGCCGTTCGGACTGGAACTCGACGCGGCGGTTTACGCGTTCGATGCCAGCACCATTGACCTGTGCCTGTCGGTGTTTGCATGGGCACCATTTCGGTCGACCAAGGCGGCCATCAAGCTGCACACGCTGCTGGATTTGAGGGGCAACATCCCCAGTTTCATTCACATCACCGACGGCAAGACGCACGAGGTCAATGTGATGGACGATCTGGTGCTGGAGCCGGGCGCGTTTTACCTGATGGATCGGGGCTACCTGGACTTCGCAAGGTTGTTCGTGATTCACGAGGCGCAAGCCTTCTTTGTCACCCGCGCCAAGAGCAACACCAAGTTCAAGCGACGTTACTCGCATCCGGTGGACCGCGTGGGTACTGCAGTGCTGTGCGATCAGACCGGCGTGCTGACAACCTATCAGTCGAGCAAGGATTACCCCGCGACCATGCGCCGGGTGGTGGTCAAGGACGACAGCGGAAAACGGCTGGTGTTTTTGACCAACAATTTCAGCTTGAAGCCCGAGCTGATTGCCGATCTTTACCGCCAACGCTGGCAGGTGGAGTTGTTCTTCAAATGGATCAAGCAGCACTTGCGCATCAAGGTGTTCTTTGGCACCAGCGAGAACGCCGTGAAGACGCAGATATGGATTGCCATATCGACATATCTGCTCATTGCCATCGCAAAGAAACGCTTGCATCTTGATGATCACAGCCTGTACGAAATTCTACAAATCCTGAGTCTGTCCATGTTTGAAAATATCCCAATAAATCAACTGCTTACGCCACCATCGAAAAATCCCGTGTCGGATTTCGAGTCAAATCAGCTCGCTCTCCTCTGAAGAACGTTGGGACACTACTGATTTTGGATAAGAAGATTATGGCCTGCGATCCCAGCCTCCCCAACGCGCAGCCGGGGCTCCAAAACCCATGGTCAACCGCGTCGAAACGCCACCACATGGTCAGCAGACAGGCGCACGCCAATCTTCTCGCCCACCGCGTGGTTGTGATGCGACGGCACCAGTGACAAGGCGCGCTGGCCACTGGGCAGTTTGAGCGAGTACAAAAACGCCGCCCCGCGAAAGGCCTTGTTTTCCACCTCGGCCAGCAGGGGGCTGTCATCGTCGTGAACGATGTCGTCCGGGCGCAGCAGCACATCCACCTGGCACTGGTTGGCACACCCCCGGCAGCCTGTGGGGTTGCATTCGGGCGGTACAAAGCCATCAAGCACGCCCAATTCGGTTCTGACCTGATGGCTGTTGAGCACCTCCCCGGTTAGCAAAGCGCCCTGCCCCACAAAGTCCGCCACAAAACGGTTGGATGGCAGGTGGTACAAGTTGTACGGGGTGTCCCATTGCTGGATGCGGCCCTGATGCATGACCCCAACCCAGTCGGCCAGCGCAAAGGCCTCATTCTGGTCGTGGGTGACGATCAACGCGGTGGTGTTTTCGCGCTTGAGAATATCGCGCACCTCGATGGAAAGGCGTTCACGCAGTTCCACGTCCAGGTTGGAGAACGGCTCATCCATCAGGATCAAGCGGGGGCGCGGTGCCAGCGCCCGCGCCAACGCCACCCGCTGCTGTTGGCCGCCCGAGAGTTGATGCGGGTACTTGTCGGCGTGTGAGGCCAGCCCGACCAGGGCTAGCAGTTCATCCACGCGCGCTTTCGCTGCGGTTTTGCTAGCGCCATGCAACCCAAAACCGACGTTGCCCGCCACGCTCAGATGCGAAAACAGCGCGTAATCCTGAAACACCATGCCGATGCGGCGTTTTTCTGCCGACAGCATCTGGCCCGGACGACTCAGCACCTCGCCCGCCACGCGGATGTCACCGCTTTGAATCGGCTCAAACCCGGCAATGCAACGCAGCGCGGTGGTTTTGCCGCAACCCGAAGGCCCCAGCAGGCAACCAATCTCGCCCTTTGCCAAGCTAAAACTCAAATCGCTGATGATCTGGCGCGTGCCATACGCCTGCGAGACTTGTTGCACCACCAGTTCAATCATGCCAATGCGCTCCACGCCGGGTCAATAAAAGGACCGGCACCATGCCCACCAGCACAATCGCCAGTGATGGCAGGGCTGCGCGCTCCCACTCACCTTCCGAGGTCATCTCAAACACCCGTACCGCCAACGTGTCCCAGCCAAAAGGGCGTGTCATCAGGGTGATGGGCATCTCTTTCATGATGTCCACAAAGGTGAGCGCTGCGGCCGTTTGCAAGCTGACTTTCAACAGCGGCCAATGCACCCGGGCCAGCAATTGCCGGTTGGCCAGGCCCAGGCTGCGCGCCGCTTCATCCACATTGCGGGTGACACGCTGCAAGCCACTGTCAATCGGCCCGAAACCCACCGCCAGAAAACGCACCAAATAGGCCAGCAACATCACTAGCAGCGTGCCCCTGAAAATCTCGGTGCCTGCAAACCCAAACCAGCTGCGGCCCAGGTCGATCAAGGCGTTGTCCAGCGCCGCCACCGGAATGAACAAACCCACCGCCAGCACTGCGCCGGGAAAGGCATAGCCTAGCGTGGCCAGGCGTTGAATCCACACCATGCCGGCGCCCGGACGTTGCCGCCCGGCATACGCCAGCAGCAAGGCAAATGCTATTACTAACATAGCTCCTAGCGCAGACAGCATAAGGGAATGAAGCGCAAATGACCAATAACGTGCGTCCAGATCCTGCGCTGCGGTGCTCCAAGTCCAGAGCACCAGTTGGGCCACCGGGATCACAAAGGCCAGCAGCAATACCACTGCGGCGTAGCCCAGCGCCAGCCAGGCGCGCGCGCCAGTCAGCGCAATACGCCTTGAGCCTGCGCCGCGCCCCACCGCGCTGAAGCGCATCTGCGCCCGGGAACGCTGCTCGATGACCACCGCGATGAGCACAAACACAATCAACACAGATGCCAGTTGCGCTGCCGCCGGCAAGGAAAACAGGCTGTACCAGGCTTTGTAGATGGCGGTGGTAAAGGTGTCGTAATTAAAAACAGCCACCGTGCCAAAGTCGGCCAGGGTCTCCATCAGTGCCAGCATCATGCCCGCCGCAATCCAGGGCCGCGCCATCGGCAGTGCCACCTTAAAAAACCCCTGGGTTCGCGACAAGCCCAGCGACTGTGCGGCTTCCAGCGCCATGGCGCCCTGGGTGGCAAAGGCGTTTTTGGCGATCAGGTAGACATACGGGTAGAGCGCCAGCGACATCACCGCGATGACACCACCGCGTGATCGGATCTCCGGCAGGCCAGTGATGCCCCAGCCATTGCGCAGCCAGCTTTGCAGTGGCCCACTGAAGTCCAGCAGGTCAATCGCCACAAAAGCCGTCACGTAAGCAGGCAGCGCCAAAGGGAGCAGCAATGCCCAGTCCAGCACGCGCCGCCCGGGAAACTCACACATGGCCACCAGCCACGCCAGCGACACCCCAAGCACAGCAACGCCAACACCCACACCCAACACCAGCCAGAACGTATTGAGCAGCAACTCTGGCAAGACAAACTCGGCCAGATGCGCCAAAGTATCGCCATCCACCTGGGCAAAAGACGAAAAACTGACCGCCACCGGTACCAGCGTCAAGGCGGCCACCAGCGCCGCCACTAGCCGCCAACTGTCAAGGCGCAGCCATTTGGCAGGCACCCGGCCAAAGCCAGGCCGGGCAGCAGTGGCTAAGACGCTGTCAGACACCGTGTCACCGGGTGATTTACTTGTAGCCTGCCCGGTCCATCAGCTTGACCGCTTGGATTTGCAGGCTACCGGCCTCTTTCACGTTGATCTGGTTGGGCTTGAAGCTGCCCCACGCCGCCACTGCGTCGGAGGGTTTGACGCGCGGGTTGACCGGGTACTCCATATTGTTGTCGGCGTAGAGGTTTTGCGCCTTCTCAGACGACAGCCACTCGATCAGCTTTTGTGCGCCCATCGGATTCTTGGCATGCCGCGTGACCCCTGCGCCGGAAATATTCACGTGTACACCGGCGCCTTTGCTGCTCAGATTCTGGTTGGGCCAGAAGATGGCCAGCGGTAGATTCGGGCTCTTTTCCATCAGGCGACCGAAGTAATAGGTGTTGACCACGGTCACGTCGCATTGCCGATTCGCCACGGCTTCCATGGCTTTGGTGTCATCCGGAAAAGGCGCAGTAGCCAAGTTATTGACCCAACCTTTGACGATGGCCTCGGTTTTGGGCTCGCCGTGCTCGGTGAGCATCATCGCCACCAAGCTTTGGTTATAGACCTTCTTGGAGGTGCGCAGGCACAGGCGCCCCTTCCATTTGGGGTCGGCCAAGTCTTCGTAAGTGGACAGGTCGGCAGGCTTCACCGTGTTGGTGTTGTAGACGATGGTGCGGGCCCGCACCGACAGGCCAAACCACTCGTTAGCCGGGTCGCGCAAGTGCGCCGGCACGTTGTCCTGCAGTGTTTTGGAACTGATCGGTCGCAACAACTCCAAGTTGGAAGCCTGCCAGAGGTTGCCGGCATCCACCGTCAGCAAAATATCAGCCGGGGTGTTTTGCCCTTCGGATTTCAGCCGCTCCATCAGCGGGCCTTCACCGCCGGTGATGAACTTGATCTGCACGCCCGTGTCGCGCGTGTAGACGTCAAACAAGGGCTTGATGAGTTGCTCATTGCGGGCGGAATACACCACCACCTCTTCGGCCCAGACGGGCAATACCGAGGCAGCAAGCACCAAGGACACAAACAATTTGCTAACTTTCATGGAAATAGGCCTTTTCAGGTTGATTGGATTGATTTAAATCATACCATGAATGATAATGATTACCATTGCACAGCTTCTTTTCGTCCACCCCACCCCCTTCTTGCGAGCAAAAAACCATGTGCCACAGTCAACAGACTCAGCTGCCAGCCCACGACGCAGATGTCCAGCTTGCCGCAGCGCAGGTGCCCCAAGCAGCGGCTTGCCTGAGCACCGGTTCCAGGCGCCGAAGGTTGTGGGAGTTGCCTGAGCGCGCCCACTGTCCGGTGGTGGGCGTCTGTCTGCCGATGCCCATCTTGCGCCGTGTCGCGGAGAAAACCTTTCAGGGCCGCAACATTGACACAGACTACGGCCTGCACTCCGGCGCGGTGAGTGAATGCCGCAAACGCACCGTGCTGGCAGACGGCATGCAGCGCGAGCTAGAAAAGCGCTACGCCATGCAACTGCGTCAAGCGGCACGGCTCAAACAGGTGGAAGCGCTCAGTGACTGGTGGGCGCAATGCGCCACCACAGACCTCGCAGGTGCCCTGTGGGCCACGCTGACACACCCACGCTGCACCCCAAAGCTGGAGGCCCAGATTCTGGCCGAAGTTCATATGCTGCAGCACCAGGTGGGAACAACACAACCTACCGACAACCAACGGCTTCATCAGCTGGCACAAGACAAAACCCAGCTGGCAGCGGCGCTTGCGCAGGCGCAGGCGCGAACGCAGCAGGTCAGCCGCGACAGACATGAGCGCCTGCAGGCACAACAGCGCCAGATCGCGCAGCTGAAAGCTGAGTTGACCGCCCGCGATAGCACGGTCAAGCAACTGCGCGAGACCGTACAGACCCTGAGCGCAACAACAAATTCAGTCTGCCAGCGCAACCAGGCCAACGAGGTGGCACTGCAAGCCCAACGCATCAACGCCCTAGAGCGCAGCCTGCAAAACACCGAACACGAGTGCCAGCGGCGCGGCCGCGTGATAGACGCCCAAGCCGCGGCATTGCGCGGCCATGCCACCGCAGAAAACCCCGCCCGGCAGCCTGTCGCCAGCGCCACCAAAGAAGCCATACGGTTGGAAAACCGCGCCGTACTGTGTGTCGGCGGACGCACCGCCAGCGTGCCGCATTACCGACACATCGTGGAAAGCACCGGGGGCCGCTTTTTGCATCACGATGGCGGAGAAGAAGAAAGCCTGACCAAGCTGGACAGCACTTTGGTTGCTGCAGATCTGGTGATTTGTCAGACGGGCTGCATCAGCCACAACGCCTATTGGCGCGTCAAGGACTACTGCAAACGCACCGGCAAGCAATGCGTTTACGTTGAGACGTCCGGCACGACAGGCCTCAAGCGCGCCCTGACGTCTTTATCAAATCAATAGCTGTAACCCCTTTGTTTGCAGGCGACAAGCTCGAATCTTGGTGCTAACTGCGGGCAGCGCTTGAGCACTTGAACGCATGCGAGTAACCCAAGCTATTTTTTGGATCGTGACTCTTTAAACCACAAAGTAACCACACAGTTTTTATGTGAAAACCATTCGCATTTAAAATGAACTTTTAATCTCAAAGGAGCAGCGCCATGACAACATTACTTATCTTGGGCGGTAGTGCCTTTCTGGTTTTGACCGCAAGTGCTTGGGTTTTTCACAAACCCTTGTGAGCCGACTCCGGCGAGGGCTAGCGGTTGGCGCAGTTAAACGTCTTTTTGTCGTCCAGCCCTCATGCGTTGAGGGCCTACAGCTATCTATTTGATATCAGTAGTGTCCCAACGTTGTCTTGTCGGAACGTTGTAAGCTCTTGATTTGGTTGTTAAATTTGGTGTTTGAGTCTGGTCTCGATTTGAACGTCATGGTGCGTCAGACTGTCGGTTTTTTGCGGATTCCCGCCCCAAACCGTCATGCACAAAGGCACGCTCGTATTTGCGCAACTCATGCTGTACCTTCCACTGAGCACGTTTCGTCGCTGTGTGGCCGATCACAACGGCGAACACAAGGTCAAGGACTTCTCGTGCCTGGACCAATTCTTCGCCATGGCATTTGCGCAGTTGACCTACCGCGAGTCCTTGCGCGACATCGAAGTCAACCTTCGCGCTCAGGCTCGGCGGCTGTACCACATGGGCTTTCGTTGTCAGACGATATCGCGCAATACGCTGGCCAATGCGAACGCGACACGCCCATGGCAAATCTACGCCGACTTTGCACAACACCTGATTGGTTTGGCACGTTCCTTGTATGCCACGGAGCCGTTCGGACTGGAACTCGACGCGGCGGTTTACGCGTTCGATGCCAGCACCATTGACCTGTGCCTGTCGGTGTTTGCATGGGCACCATTTCGGTCGACCAAGGCGGCCATCAAGCTGCACACGCTGCTGGATTTGAGGGGCAACATCCCCAGTTTCATTCACATCACCGACGGCAAGACGCACGAGGTCAATGTGATGGACGATCTGGTGCTGGAGCCGGGCGCGTTTTACCTGATGGATCGGGGCTACC
>NZ_MSYM01000015.1 GCF_001938565.1 Rhodoferax antarcticus ANT.BR | reverse complement strand
GATGTCCAAATCGACCAGCAAACTGGCCACCGGTTTGGAGCGCATGCTGGCACCTCGGTCGGCGTGCAGACTGAGCGTACCCGGCGCGATATTTTGACGCTGGGCGGTGTCCTCAATCAACTGCGTGGCAAGCTCGGAACACTCGCGCGGCGCGATAAGCCAGCCGACCACGTAGCGGCTAAAGATGTCCAAAATCACGTAGAGATGAAAGTAGGTCCACTTGGCTGGCCCCTTGAGTTTGGTGATGTCCCAAGACCAAACTTGATTGGGACTGGTGGCCAACAATTCAGGCTTGGCATAGGCGGTGTGGCGGCGCTGATTGCGTCGCTCGGCGCAGCCACTGTGGGTCTTGAGCAAGCGGTACATTGTGCGCACGGAGCCCAGGTAACGGCCCTCATCAAGCAGAGTGGCGTGCACGCTGGCAGGGGCGGTGTCGGCAAAGCGCTCGCTGCCTAAAGTGTCCAGTACCAACTGCCGCTCGGCCTCGCTCAAGGCCAGGGGTGAGGAGCGCGCCTGGCGTGGCGCTGGTGGCCCCATGATGCTTGCGGCCAGGGTGCGTAGCCGTTGGCGACGCAGCTCGCCTCGCGTGGTGCCCAGCACCCGACAGGCCATGGCTTCGCCCGTGGTGGGGATGAGTTCGATGACGCCTTGCATCAGATGCTGCCTTGTGCTGACGTGGCCAGCGTGAGGCCCATGAGCATAGAAACTTTTTTTTGGACATCGATGATGAGCAGAGCCTGATCCAGTTGGCTTTGCAGCTGGGTGTTTCTATGCGTGAGCTGCTCCACGCGGCGCGCCTGGGCGAGTTCAAGATTAGGCTTTGGGCCACGCTTTTTTGCATCCAGGGCCAATGCATCGGCGGCTCGGATTTGCTGACGCCAGTTGCAAAGGTTAGACGAGTAGATGCCCTCACGGCGCATCAGCAAGCCGACCTCGCCGGGTAGCGTGCAGGCGTCAGCCTCGGCGACGATACGCCGCTTCTCGGCGTTGCTCTTGAAGCGTCGCTTGACGCGCGGGACGACCTCAGTGCTGGCATGAGGCGCTGTCACAGAGGGGGCTGCTTCGGTCGCCCTTCGGGCTTCCTGCGCTGCCCCCTCTGTGACCGGGATGGCGTCCGTAAAAGGAATGAATTGCACTGTGGCCTTGGAAGAATGTTGTTTACGCATGGTGACCTTTTTACTCACTAAATTGTGAGATGGAGGTGATGCAAGTCATTCTGGCACGGGGGGCTGTCCATGTTTGAAAATATCCCAATAAATCAACTGCTTACGCCACCATCGAAAAATCCCGAGTCGGATTTCGAGTCAAATCAGCTCGCTCTCCTCTGAAGAACGTTGGGACACTACTGAGACCCAATAGGTGATGCTGGCCGCAATTAGCGCAAGAATCACCGCCGAAAAAGCTACCGTCAGGCTGCCCGAGACCTGCGCCAGGTTGCCATCGGACAAGGATTTGAGGGCTGGCCCCATCGGGATCATGGTGCCCACCAGGCCCAGCATCGGAGCAATGCGGCTGGCCAGCCGTTCGGGCTCCAGCAGTTTGTGGGCAAACAAGTCCAGCTCGTCTTCGCTTGCCTGCGGGAACTTTTCTGCGTGGCGTAGCAGCGGAAAACCACGACCCTGCTGGGGTCGGCGCCGCTGCTGTGCCTAGACGACAAAAGCGCCTACAGCGTACAGCGCGTAGAAAAACAGCAGGGCGACCAGCCCCAGCACAGGCAGCAAAAACAGTTGGCCAGTCTGGTACATCAAAGTTTCAATCATGGAGCTCTCCGTCATTTGGATGTGTTGGGGTTTGAGGGCGCAGCGGGTGGTGCCACCAAGCCGGTCAGTGGTTTGGCGCAGGCATCTGGGCGAGGCGTCGCGGCGGTAAACCACAGCAGGTCAAACCCGGCGCCGTCGTACGCTTCGGGGTTGATCTGGCCGTTGGCCACTTCGACAAAGGCGATGGCCAGCGCCCGCACCGGCTCGGCCAAGTAGAGCGGTACGGCGCGGTCGGTGCGCACATGGCCAGCACCGGCCACCAAAACCACTGGCCCGCTGACCGAGTCAAGTACCTTGGCCATTTGCACATCACGCGCGCGTTGCGCATTCACGATGCGGGTCAAAACTGGCGTGTCGGGCCGGTAACCACAATGGCCGCGAACCACGTCGTTTTCCATGTTGGTCCTCTGTGTCGCATCCAGCGCGGGCAAGTCTGGAAGCACTTTGCCCAAAGCGATGTCCCGCGCGTCAGCACGTGACAGGTTGGCTGCCAGCAAGGGCCATTGATGCTTTGCTGCGTGGCTGATGAGCGCCTTGTACATCGGCCAGCGCCAGCCCTCGCGGTTGAGTTGGCCAGCACTGGCGAGTGTTTCTGCGTCTTGGGTACCTGTGCTTTGAGCAGCGCTCAAAGGGGCTTGATGTTTGACATCCATCTGTTCTAGCGCCAGCGCAGGTGCGCGCCCCTGGTCTGCCAGCGCTTGCAGTAGCCGCAACTGGTGCGCATGGTGGATGGCGCTGTCGTGTTTTTCACCCAGTAGCACATAACGGCTGGCACCAGCGCGTTGAAACGCTTTCTGTGCGCTTATGAACTGGCCTGCGTCAACGTCCCAGATGCGGTCTTCCAGGGCATGAGCCTGGGTGGGGTGAGGCGTGTTTGCGGCACAGGCATTGAGTGTCAAGCTCAGGACCAACAGGGGGAGCCAATTTTTCATCATGAATGCCTCCCTTGACCGCGCATGGGTCTCAGTGGGCTGCCATGAAAACTGATTTTTTGACAAATGATTTTTCTCATGTTTTTCTCCATTGTTGCCAGGCACCGGCCACCGGTGTCAAAAATAATAGCGAGAGTGCAATTAATAGCAAGGGTTCCAAGACATTTTTAGCCTCATGCAGCATCTGCTCTAGTTTGATGCCGGTGATTGGCAGTGGTGCTGGCAGCAGATCAGGCATTGGCGCAGGAGCCACTGGTGTCGCTGGTGCCGCTGGTGGCGCGGCGACGGGCCGCGCTGCGGCGCCTGGTGCCGGGCTGCGCAATATCGTCTCCTGCGGGCTGAGCGATCGGGTCAAGCCGTAACCTGACAAGCCGACGAATTTCTGCAGGCTGCGGTTGTCAGTGCGCGCGTCAAAACGTTGCGCCAGATCCTTGTATTTCGCCTTTAACTCGTCCACCATGGCGCGGTCCGCCTGCCAGTAGCCTTGGCGCGCCATCTCCAGCATGCGTTCCATCATCAGCGCCAAGGCATGCGGGTTTTCGCGCTCCATCCATTGCGGGATGCCCAGCTTGTGTTTATCGCGCACATACACGTCGGCAAATTCCTGCCACTGATCATCACGCACAATTTCACGCGCCACGGTGGTCCAGCCGGTGAAGTTGTTGATGCTGTCCACCATCTGCGTGGTGCCGGCATAACCCTCGCGCATCAGCGCCTGAATGTGGCCGGGGTGAAAGTTGCGAGTCGCCAGTTCTTTGGCCAAAAAGCTGGCGGCATTTTCCGCCTTGCCAGCGCCGGAGCCGCGCAGGTTGGAGATGAACATCTCAGGTGCCTTGCTGTCGATGGCCCGCACCGCTGCGGCAATGCCACCCAGGTATTGGAACGGGTCGTCGGTGGTGAGCATGCCGTACAGGTTAGAGCTGCGCGCCAGCACAGCGCCCTGCGTGCCTGTGAGGTGGGCGGCATATAGATTGATGGCTTGGCTGCCATCACTGGCGGCGGTGCCACCCACGCCAGCTGTGCTGGCCAGTTCGGCGGCGCTCTTGCCCCAGTCGGCTTCATCGGGGCCGTAGGCGTACTGCATTTTGCGCAAGTACAACTCGGCCAGCTTGCGGTCGCCTTCGGCCTTGCTTTTCCAGGTATCTGTGGCCAGCGCCGCATCGTCCAGGCCAGAGCCGTAGCTACCTGATGCACCGGAGAAAATCCGGGTTTCGGCGGCCTTTTGGGCGGCTTCGGTGCGCCAGCCCTGTGCGGCTAATTGCCCTGCAACCGTGCGGGTGTTGGCGGCGACCGCGTTGTCTGCCTCATCGTTGGCCTGCGCCGCCAGTTGTGCGGCTCGGGCGAGCTGTTTCATGGCGTTGGGGAAGTGGTCACGGTACAGGCCAGTGGCCGACAACACCACGTCGATACGAGCGCGACCGAGTGTCTGGCGTGCCACCAGCTTGACATCTGTCACCCGTCCGCCCGCATCCCAAGTCGGCTCCACACCCAGCGCCCATAGCGCCTGCGCTTCCAGCAGGCCTTGGTGGTGCATGGTTTCAACCGACCAGAGTGAAAAGGTGAACTTGGATGGTGTCACTCCTGTTTTCTGCTGGTGCGCAGCCACCAATTGGTCCAGCGCTTGCTGGCCAGCCTTCCAGGCCGCCTGGGTGGGCACGCGCGACGGGTCAAACCCGTAAAGGTTGCGTCCAGTGGGCAAGCTGTCGGGGTTTTTGATCGGGTCACCGCCGTAAGAGGTGGGGATGTAGCGAGCGTCCAGCGCCGCCAGCAGACCACGGGTTTCACCTTCAGCCTGAAGGTCGGTAAACCAGCGTTTGCCTTGTTCGACCATCGCCTGGAGCTCGGGCGGGAGCGCGTCCGTTGGCAGTCGCTCCACCAGATGCTTGCGCAGCAATTGGTAGGGTTGGGTCTCGGCAATTTTGCTGAAGTTGGCCACGATGGCTTCATCGGCCTCTTCGTCATTGCCATCGATATGCACCGCTGTCGCCTCCCAGAACGGCGCCCCGAGCATCATCAGCACGGTGGCCAGTTGGCCATGTTCATCTGAGCCCTTGCCAAAGGTGTGCAAGCCCAAGGGCTGTGCGGTCTGGGCGAGTTCATGCAAGTGGTCGTGCAGGGCGTGGACAAAAGCAGGAAATTCACGCGCGATGCGCTCAGTAGTCCAGCCCATGTCCAGATCGATGTGCTCCTTAACCACCGCTGCCGTCAACTGGGCACGTATTTGTTCTTTCACAGCGCCTTCATCCTGGGCTACCCAAGCGTGTAAATCGTCGTGCAACTGGGTCAACACCGCATGCAGTCCGGCCGGGGCAAACGGTGGCGTCTGGTAGCTAATGTTGACTGCGCGCCCACGCCGCTTGGTCTGCACCGCTTCGCCAATGTTGTCAACGATGAAGGGGTAAATCACCGGCATATTGCCAATCGCCAGCAAGGGGTAGTCATCTACCGACAGGCCGCGCTCTTTACCGGGCAGCCACTCTTGGGTGCCGTGTGTGCCGTAATGGATCAACGCGTCGGCCTTGAATTGCTCACGCATCCAGAGGTAGCCCGCCATGTACGAGTGGGGCGGTGGGGCGCTGTCAGAGTGGTAAAGCGCCTTGTTTTTGGCATGCATCCCGCCATCCACCGGCTCGCCACGTGCGGGTTGCGGCAGGATGCTGATATTGCCCAGCTTCAGGCGGGGAACCGCAAAAAAATCCTGGCCATCACGTTGCACCGAAAACACCGACTTGTCGGGGGGCCTACAGCGGTAATCCAGGCCTCGCGCCGCGCCTCAGGCAGGTTGGCCAGCCAGGTCTTGTAGGTGGCCAGGGGCATCAACTCGGCCAGACCGTCGCGTACCAGCGCATTCATTTCCGCTGTCACCGTGGCGGGGCGATAAAAAGGTTTGAGCAGGCGCTGCAGCTGGCGCGTCAGCGTGGCGGCATTGGGGGTCTCGGTGCGGTAACCCGCCGCTTTCATGGCCGCCAGCGTGGCTTCCAGACTGGTGGGCAGGTTCATGAAGGAGGCCCCCAGGTTTCTCTCGCCTGGGGGATAGTTCCAAAACATCAAAGCGACTTTTTTGTCCGCATTGGTCAAGCGTGCCAAGCGGGCCAAGGCAATGGCTTTACCCACCACAGCCGCCGCTTGCTCGGGGATGGCTTGCAGCTGGTCACTGGCCTGGTCGGTGGCCGCGGCCACCATCACATCAAACACGCCTGCATATTCAGGTTGAGACAGATAAAACGGCACGTCCATCAAAGGGATGCCCACCGGGTCGTTTCGCCACGCCTCGACTAAAGTGGACCCCTAAGTCAAGACAATTTTTCAATCAGTTTAAGCTGCCCTTGATTTCACTCGCAGCTGGACGGCGCTGCCCCGGTTTTTGACTTGATTTTTGTCCCTCGATTTCATTGGAGAAACTCTCTGTGCAGCGCAGCGAAACAGGGAGTTTCTCCCCCCTCACGCGGAAATTTGTCCACGATCAACGCCCCACCTCCCGTGGCGCTGGCGTACACCGCATTTGGTGTCTGGTTTGCCAATGATTGGTGCATTCGCTCTGCGTTGTAGAAGCTGAAGTATTTCGTCAGGCCAATGAGCAATTCACCCATGGTGGCGTAGCCGTTGAGGTAGACGTCCTCGTACTTCACGTTGCGCCATAGCCGTTCGACAAAAATGTTGTCAAACGCCCGACCCCGGCCATCCATACTGATGGTGATACCTTCACGCTTGAGCACACCGGTGAAGGCCTCGCTGGTGAACTGGGAGCCTTGGTCGCTGTTGAATACCTCGGGTTTGCCGTGCAGACGCAAAGCATCTTCCAGGCAGTCCACGCAGAACATTGCGTCCATGCTGTTGCTGATACGCCAGCTCAGTACGCGTCTGGAATACCAGTCCATGATGGCCACCAGGTAGACAAACCCGCGAGCCAGCCGGATGTAGGTGATGTCAGTACTCCACACCTGATTGGGCCGCTCAATGGCCACGCCACGCAGCAGGTACGGGTACACCTTGTGCTGTGGGTGCGCGCGGCTGGTATTGGGGCCCGGTGCCATGCCTGCCAAGCCCATGCTGCGCATCAGGCGTTGTGCGCGTTTCCTGTTGACGGTGTGGCCGCAACGGCCCAGGTACACCACCATCCTGCGGGTGCCATAAAACGGGTGGCGTGTGTATTCTTCGTCGAGCAGGCGTTTGATGAGTTCGTCATGCTCATCAAGCGCCTTGGGCTTTTGCTGTGCGTACAGCGTGGCGCGTGATACGCCAGTCAGAACACATTGGCGGCTCACGGCAACTGCGTCGCCCTTGTCAATCCAGTCTTGGCGCATCATGGCAGGCTGATCCCTGACTTTTTTTTGAGCCAGTCCAGCTCCATCTTCAGGCGCCCGATTTCCCCATACAAACGATCTGGCTCCTTGTGCGCGGCCACCGGCGCTGGGCCTCGACGGCCTTCAAACAAGGTCTTGGCTTGTTCCTGGATTTCCTTCTTCCATTGGCCTACCTGCACCGGATGTACGCCAAATTCTTGGCCGATCTCGTTGATGGTCTTGACCCCGCGCAGGGCTTCCAGTCCAACCTTCGCCTTGAACTCCGGCTGGTGCACTTTGCGCTTCTTCGTTTCACTCATGGTTTCCCCTTTTCTTGGGACAGTATCCTGCTTAAATTACTGTCTCAAATTCGGGGTCCACTTTAGGCATATTGCGTGAACAGTTGGGCCATGGGTGCCACCCGCCATACCATGCCGAGTTTGGGCGACAAGGCTGAGTCACTCAGTTCTGAGGGTGTCGTCAGGTTGTTGACTTGGTACAAAGCGCTGGTTTTTGGCGAGAGTTTGAAGCTGTCGTAGCGGAGACCGGGGGTCAGGCTGATCGCGCCAAAATTGATTTCATCCAGCACGAACGCACCATAGGTGGTGTAGTCGGTGTCCGGAAAACTGGTGTTCTTTACAAACGCGGCGCCACTGCTGCTGTAGCCCTCTTTGAGCAAAGTCACTTTCGCCTGCGCCGCATCCAGTCCATAAACAAATCTGTGGGTGATGTCCTGCCCTGCAGTACTTTCAAACTGAAGACTTCCGCCCACCGTGTCTTCTGAGTAGTCGGTGTCACGGGTGCGTACCAGGGGGTTGGTTGAACGGGCCTCAAAACCATATTGGTGGTTGGTAGAGCGCTGGCCGTAGCCGCTCGTGCGCAGCATGTCGAACCAGGTCGGGCCGGTGGGTATGTACTGGTAGTCGATCTTCGCCAGATCGCGAGAAATCTTTTCCCGTGCATTCACTTGGGTGAGGGTGGCTACCGTGTACGGGTCGCCAAAGAAGCTCAAGATGTTGGTGTCGTTCTGCCGCCTTATTGACTCCAAAGCCAGCTTTATTTGGTGACCGGCACTGGGCGTGATCACCAACTTGGACAGCAGGTAGCCCACTTTGACGTCAGAAGGGTTGGGGGTGGTGCGGCTCCGGTTGGCCACATCATTCGTTCCCATGTTGTCGGTTTCGTGGCCCCGTCGGAAACTGGTGAGGAACATGCCCTGCACCGTGTCGCCCTTGAAGGCAAAACTGGGCGCCAATTGAAAAGAGCTGTCTGCTGACGCATAAGCGGTTTTCAGATTGAACTGGGTCGGGTTGCCCAGGGCTAGTAAATCAGACGGATCCTTGGTCAGGAAACTCACCGCACCCGCCAGGCCGTCTGAACCAAACTGGGTGCTCGATGCGCCGCGCAAGATCTCAACGCGTTTGTAGCCCTCTGGTTCCAGCGTATCACCGCGTCCGGCGGCATAAGGACCACTTTCATAAGTGGCCGGCAGATTCACACCGTCCACCTGCAGTCGCACCTGGTCACCCTCTAGACCACGGATGTTGACCCCCTCATTGCCCCCGCGTCCGGTGCTGTAAAACACGCCAGATGCCCGGTTGGGCTGGGCGCGCACCGAGACACCGACCTCGTTTTTGAGCAAATCCTCCAGGTCGGTCGGGTTTTGGTTGGCGATGTCTTGGGCCGTGATGGTGGTGATGGTCGCCGGCACATCGTCGGCCTCTTGTTCCACCCGACTGCCGCTGACCACCACTGCCTTCAGTGTGTGCGTGGCCTGCGCGTGTTGCACTGCCGAAACCGGCTGCGGTCCGGTTTGCGCCCAACTCGCCGCTGTTCCCCAAGCGAGCCCGAGACACAGCGAGAGTTTGGGCAAAGAAAAAACACTAGAGATCGGCAAATCAGCCATAAAGCACCCTTTCAAAAAATAATTTTTTGCTGGCTGTGCTGAAGGCATTTACGGGCAATTGGCGCGTAATGGCTTGACTTGGCTCGCTAAAGAAGTTTGTATTCTATATGCGAATCATTCGCACTTTGGTTAAGGTCGGTGGCTGTTGCTCAAAACCGTTTTTATCCATGGAGGCACTGAATGAAATCAATCGGGTTTTACCTGCTGGCCGGGACGACTGTGCTGGTGAGCGGTGCAGCTCAGGCGGACGAAGCGCTGGCCAAAGCCAAGGGCTGTCTGGCGTGCCACAAGGTCGAAGCGAAGGTACTCGGATCGGCTTACACCACGATCGCCGAGAAGTACAAAGGTAAAAAAGATGCTGAAGTCACGCTGGCGCAACACATTATTAAGGGCACGCCGATTCCCATTGGTAAGGAGGCCCGCCAGATGCTTGCCCCTGAGTGCGGGTCAGCCAAGACTTTTTGGCCACAACGAGCCCGTTGGGTGCAGGATAAATGAGATTGAGCGTTACTTCGAATTAATAGCTACTAGCCCTTTTGGGATAAGGGCTAGAGGCCATTTTCTTATAGGAGTGGCAAGGGTCACCAGCTGCAGGGCAGCCGGCTGGCGGTTTCAGGCGGGGCCTGCCCAGGCGTACAACTCGATGGTGTCGCTACTGCATTTGTTGCAGCCACCGCCGCACGCCGTACCGCTGGGCAATTTGTGCACACGGCCTTTGCGCTGCAGCACGTCCAGCATACCGCGCAAGGCCTCAGCGTCGGTGTCCAGACCGATGGACATATCCAGTAGGCTGGCCTGCCGGTGTTGTTTCAGGTAAGCAGATACACGCGACAAAATCATGGTGAGCTCTCCTAACAGGTTCAAACAGCAGGCTGCGCCACCGGGCGCGCCAATGTGGGCTGGACCGAACCGAGCCGACGCATCCACAGCAAGACCGCAGCAAATGCCAACAGGGTGGCGGCGATCCAAGCCACCGAGGTGGTGGGCTGGCGGCTAAAGATGGCCACTTGGTAATACAAGGTGGCCATGCCGTAGGCCATGCCGGTGGTCCATGCGGCGACAAAAAGTGTCCAGCGCGTACCACTTTCCTGATACACCGCTGCAATCGCTGCGGCACAAGGGAAATACAACAAGATAAACAGCAGGTAGGCAAAGGCACCGGCTGTGCCATCAAATCGAGCTGCCATCGCGCCAAATACGTCGGTGGAGACTTCTTGATCTTCGGCTATAGCCTCTAGGTCAGTCGCATCGCCAATATTCAGATGCATTGGATCAGCCCAGTCGCCCGCCGCGTCGGCGAGGTTGGCAGGAATGGTGGCCAGCGCAGCCGCCAGGCCGCCCACCAGGTCGTAAGGCTCCTCTTCTTGCTCGCGTGAACCGGCGGCTCTGGCGTCTTGCTCAGCCAGTGCGGCATAGCTTGAGTTCAGCGTACCCACTACCGCCTCTTTGGCGAGTATCCCGGTGAAAATGCCGACGGCTGCGGGCCAGTTATCGGTATCCAAGCCGAAGGGCGAAAAGGCCGGTGCGATTGTGCGCCCGACGGCGGCCAGCGCAGACTTGTCTGTGTCTTCGTTGCCAAAGCTGCCATCGGTGCCAAAGGCGTTGAGAAAGTTCAGCACCAACACCATGGGCACCACCACCCGGCCCGCCTTGAAGATGAAGCTTTTCAGGCGGTCCCAGGTGCGTATCGAGATCCCTTTGAGGGTGGGCAGGTGGTAGGGCGGCAGTTCCATGATGAAGGGGGAAACCTCGCCCTTGAGCAGTGAATTCTTCAGAATCAGACCTGTCAGCACGGCCGCGGCGATGCCGATCAGGTAGAGACCAAACACCACGTTTTGCGCCTGACTCGGAAAGAACGCGGCTGCAAACAGCACATACACCGGCAACCGTGCCCCACACGACATGAAAGGCGCCATGGCGATGGTCATTAAGCGGTCGCGGCGGTTTTCCAGGGTGCGTGTGGCCATGATGGCCGGCACCGTGCAGCCAAAGCCGACAATCATCGGGACGAATGACTTGCCTGGCAAGCCCACCCAGCGCATGAAACGGTCCATCACAAACGCGGCACGGGCCATGTAGCCCGAGTCTTCGAGCACCGACAGAAACAGGAACAAAAATCCGATGATCGGTATGAAGGTCGCAACGGTTTGAACACCGCCACCCAAACCATTCGCCAGCAACACGATCAGCCACTCAGGCGCGCCCCACTGGCCGAGCACGTGGGCAATGCCATCTACGAACAGCACTTTGCCGCCTAGGTCAAAGAAATCGATGAAAGCACCACCGATGTTGATGGTGAAGAGAAACATCAAATACATCATCAGCAGAAAAATCGGGATACCCAGCGCGCGGTGCAGCACCACGCGGTCGATGCGCTCGGTGACGTCGCGCGTGGTGCGCCCGCTGAACTTAACGCAAGTGTTGGCGATGCGATTGGCCAAACCATATCGGCCGTCGGCCACCAAAATGTCAAGATCGTCGCCAATGGCCGCAGCGCGTTGCTGCGCCAGCGCGGCGATCTCGGGGCCGGCCACTTGACGCGCCATGACATCGCCTTCAAGCAGGCGCACCGCCAGCCAGTGCGAGGCCGCAATGTTTTTGCCGGGCAGAGCGCTGATCTTTGCAGTGAGTTCGGCCATGGCTTTGCCCAGGGCCTCGGTGTAAGTCACCTGAACCGTGGCGCGGCTAGGGTGGTTTGCAGCATGGGCAATAGCGGCCTTGAGGTTTGCCAGCCCTGTGCCGGACGAGGCGACCAACGGCACCACCGGGCAGCCCAGTAGCTCAGAAAGTGCCTGCGCGTCGACCTGCATGCCTTTGGCCGCGGCCACGTCGGTCATGTTGAGCGCCAACAACAAAGGCACGCCCATTTCGATGAGCTGGATGCTGAGATAAAGGTTGCGTTCCAGGTTGGAGGCGTCAAGGATGTTGACGATCACATCGGCCTCGCCCGTAAGCACGTAGACGCGCGCGACTCGCTCGTCAAGGGACACTTCGCCTTCCACCACATCCAGTGAGTAGGTGCCGGGCAGATCGATCACTTCAAAGCGTGTGTCTTGCAGGCGGTATTCGCCACTTTTTTTCTCGACAGTGACGCCGGGCCAGTTACCCACCTGCTGCTTGGAGCCAGTGAGCGCGTTGAACAGGGTGGTTTTGCCGCAGTTTGGGTTGCCCACCAAGGCGATGGTGTGCCGAGCGCTCATGCGAGCTTCTCCACCTGCAGGTTAGAGGCTTCGTCCTTGCGCAATGTCAGCGAAAAGCCTCGCAAACGCACCTCGACCGGGTCGCCCATCGGCGCCACACGCACCACATTCAGCTCGACGCCTGGCAGGATGCCGAGCGACAACAGCTTGCGTCGGTAGCCACCTGCGCTCGCGCCAAAACCCATCACCCGGGCACGCTCACCCACCTTCAGTTCGCTCAAAGTGCACATAGTTGTCTTAATGTCTGTATCGGTTTCAAAAAGGGCGCTCACGCCGCCATCACCATGACTCGGTGCGCCATGCCACCGCCCAGAGCAAAGCGGCTTTCACCACGCATGACAACGAGCCCGCTGCCTTCCTGCTGCAGCACCCGCACTTGGGCACCGATGTTCAGGCCCATTTCAGTCATGCGACGGTCCATGCCGGCGCCGCCTTTCAGTGACACGATGCGAACCTGCGTGCCCGAGCCAGCCATGCTCAAGGGAAAGGAACCTGCGGAGTTGCCGTGCTGAAGCTGATGTTGGTGCTGATGTTGTTGTCTGCCAAGGCAGATCGCGTCAATCGGCTCTAGGCAGGCGACCGGCGCTTTAGTGGCATAAGAAAACTTGAACATGTGCAGACTCCAAAGAGGGTTGACAACGAAATGTTAGCGAAATTGTAAATGCGAGTAGGTATTGTTTGTGTTGGTATATATTAACGCCAATTTTAATAGGAACGATTCGCATGTAGAATTTATTTACTCCGAAAAGAGTTGCCATCAAGCTCAGTGCCTGAAGCGCACCACTGCCATTCAGCCAGTCAAATCACACAGCCATCGTCTTGCTGTTGTGACCTAGCCAGCCAATAACCCTCCGTAAGGTCTTGTCACGCTATGTCACGTTCACTGAAAACAAAGTTTAAGCTAAATGTGCCCTTAGCCCTTATTGATAAAGGGCCAGTAGCTATAAAGTCTATAGTATCCAGGCCATTGCTGCCGATTGGCGCCATGCTGCTGGCAGGCTCGCTGAGTGCGCTGGCGCAAAAAAACCACCAACGCGTATGACAAAACGCTCAAGGCCATGGCCTTGGGGGCGAACGCGGTCACGGTTGGTCGACCCTACATCTATGGTCTGGCCAATGCTGGAGCGCTGGGTGTGGCGCAAGTGCTACGCCTGTTGCGCGACGAGTTGGAGATTGCCATGGCCCTGTGTGGTTGTGCCACGCTGGCAGACGCTTCCATGGCCTGCCTGTTTAAGCCAGAGGCGGTTTCAGGCGCTAACCTGACGGCGTCGAGCTTCGAAAATTTGTAAGAAGAAGGTTTCATGAATGCAAACGATTCGCGTTTATAATGAAGCTGTCTTTAATTTATAAGGAGTTATGTCATGAACACACTCTTCATACTTGTCGGTAGCGCTTTGATGGTGACGGTGGCTTCGGCTTGGGTTTTCCGTAAGTGAGGTCGATGCCACAACGACGGCCGCTCTGGTTGTCGATGACACACCAAGATCGGCGCACCTTTGTTGTTGTGGCCAACGTGCTGTTGTTTCATGCGATGTTGCTGTGGGCGCTGCAAAGCGGCCTGCTCAAGCGGGCGGTTGAACTGGTGGTACCGGTGCAGATGCTGGGCGAGTTCATTGAGCGGCTTGCACCTGCTCCTGCACCGCCCGCGCCGCCAGCCGTGGTCAAGCCGTCTGTGGCCCGGTCAAAGGCCCCGAGTGCGCCTACCTTGCCGCAACCGGTGGCCGTGCAAAAGGACACTGAGGCGCCGCAATCTTGGGTCATAGCAGCCGTACCTCTTGAAACCTCTTCACCTCGGTCTGCAATCACTGCTTCAGTGGCAGCGGTCGCACCTGCGCCTCCCGCGGCGCCCAGCGTCGAACTGCCTTCCAGCGACGCGGATTACCTGCAAAACCCCAAACCGATTTACCCGGCCGCCAGCAAGCGCCTAGGTGAGCAAGGTGTGGTGATTCACAGTGTGCAGATTGGTGCTGATGGTTTCCCTATCAGCGCCAGACTGGTCAGGTCCAGCGGCTTTCACCGACTGGACCAGGCTTCCCTGACTGCGGTGATGCGCTGGCGCTACAGCCCTGGTAAACGCAACGGGTTGCCCACAGCTATGTCTTTTAACGTGCCTATCAATTGGGTGCTTGAGTAGTCTTTTTTTTGGAGTTTGATTGATGGAATCACAATTCGGGATTGCTAACGTCTGGACGCAAGGTGATTGGGTAACCAAGGGTGTGGCTGTGCTGCTGCTGCTGATGTCATTGGTCACTTGGATCGTGATTGCACTCAAAACACTTGATCTTCTCAAATACAAAAAGCAGGCTAAGCAGGCCGCTGACTTCTGGCACAGCGAAGACTTTGCCGGCGCGCTGGAGAAGTTGGGCTCGGATGCCTTCGACCCGTTTCGCCAGATCGCGCTGGAGGGCCGCGAAGCCACCGCACACCATCGCAACACCAAGGTCCATCTGCATGACGTGCTCGATGTGAGCGACTGGGTGACACGCTGTCTGCGTAACGCCATGGACGAGTTCACCGCGCGGCTGCAGTCAGGGCTGGCGATTCTGGCGTCCGTGGGGTCAACCGCACCTTTTATCGGGCTCTTTGGCACCGTCTGGGGCATTTACCACGCGCTGCTCAGCATTGGCTTGTCGGGCCAATCCACGATCGACAAGGTGGCCGGCCCGGTGGGTGAGGCACTGATCATGACCGCGCTTGGCCTGGCGGTAGCCATCCCCGCGGTGCTTGGGTACAACGCGCTGGTGCGCGGCAACAAGGCGGTACTTAACAAGCTGGGCAGCTTTTCTCATGACTTGCACGCCTTCTTTGTCACCGGTGCAAAGGTCAGTTCGCCTGGCCACAGTAGCGTGGTGATGATGAAAAAAGGAGCCTGACCATGGCTTTTGGCGCACAAACGGATTCGGACGAGGTGATGAGCGAGATCAACATGACTCCGCTGGTGGACGTCATGCTGGTGCTGTTGATCATCTTCATCATCACCATCCCGGTTATGAAGCACTCGGTCAATGTGGACTTGCCAACGGCCAGCAATGTGCCGCAGGTGGCCAAGCCCGAAACGTTGTGCCTGAGCGTGGATGCCAGCGGCGCTTATTACTGGAACGCGTCGCCGGTGGACGACAAAGCCCTGCCCGGACTGCTAGCGCAGCAAGCGGCGCACGAGCCGCAACCTGAATTGCACATCAGTGGTGATAAGGCGACCCGCTACGAACGCGTGGCGCAACTGATGGCGCATGCTCAGCGCGCCGGTCTGCGAAAAATTGGCTTTGTGACTGAGCCCGCACCATGATCAGCGAATCTTTCCAAAGCCCAACTCCACCGCCAGGCCATAGCGCCGCTGCGCTTTCTTTGCCAGAGCAAAGAGGTGCGGGATCGGCCGCCGCAGCGGTTCCGAGCGCGGCTTTGTTGCGGGGGCAAAAATCGGTGGCGATTGAACACCAAGGTAAGGTCTACCGGCTGCAACTGACCAAACTGGGCAAGCTGATTCTGACTAAGTAGTTATTTCCGCGTACAAAATTGCAAACACATTGACCCCAACTCACAGGAGAAAAGTACGGAAAGTAATCACAAGAAAGCCGCCATCGACGCGTTGAACAACATCATGGAGTTGGAGCTTGCGGGTGTGGTGCGCTACACCCACTATTCGCTGATGGTTTACGGATTCAACCGCTTGCCTATCGTCGCTTGGCTCAAGGCCAATGCCAACGAAAGCCTTGACCACGCCCATAAGGCTGGTGAACTGGTGACTTTGCTTGGTGGTCATCCGTCGCTGAAAATTGGCGCGCTGCTGGAAACCGAGCAGCATGATACCGGCGACATTCTGCGTGAAAGTTTGCAGCATGAACAAACCGCCTTGGCGGCTTACTACAAGTTGCTGGAGATTACCAGTGGTAAGTCAGTGCTGCTGGAGGAGTACGCCCGCGAGATGATCGTACAAGAAGAACTTCACCTGGATGAAGTGAACAAGATGCTGCGCCGACCCGGGGATACCGCGCCGTTTGCCGCTTAGGCTTGGGAGTCGCGGTTACGCGTCGGCGAACAACCCCGAGGTTGCTCGCCAAAATCAATTCCAAGTGCCAACGCCACGTATTTCGTAGCGCAAACTGCCAGGGCAGCTTGAATGCTGGATGGTGGTGCTGGGATAAGCTGGGCTCGGTGTCTTAGCGAAGGCGCGAGCACTTCACAGGCGATCATTGCGTGGGGCACATGGTCATAAGCTATTTTCAAGCCGTAACCAATAAAGAAGCCTGGTCGGCCCCCGAAGAAAAAACAACCATCTTGGACCATTACTCGCCTCGGAAGACGCTGATGCTGGCCTGCGTCGCAGGCAATTACTGCTCGTTTTTTATATCAAATCAGTAGTGTCCCAACGTTCTTCAGAGGAGAGCGAGCTGATTTGACTCGAAATCCGACACGGGATTTTTCGATGGTGGCGTAAGCAGTTGATTTATTGGGATATTTTCAAACATGGACAGACTCAGGATTTGTAGAATTTCGTACAGGCTGTGATCATCAAGATGCAAGCGTTTCTTTGCGATGGCAATGAGCAGATATGTCGATATGGCAATCCATATCTGCGTCTTCACGGCGTTCTCGCTGGTGCCAAAGAACACCTTGATGCGCAAGTGCTGCTTGATCCATTTGAAGAACAACTCCACCTGCCAGCGTTGGCGGTAAAGATCGGCAATCAGCTCGGGCTTCAAGCTGAAATTGTTGGTCAAAAACACCAGCCGTTTTCCGCTGTCGTCCTTGACCACCACCCGGCGCATGGTCGCGGGGTAATCCTTGCTCGACTGATAGGTTGTCAGCACGCCGGTCTGATCGCACAGCACTGCAGTACCCACGCGGTCCACCGGATGCGAGTAACGTCGCTTGAACTTGGTGTTGCTCTTGGCGCGGGTGACAAAGAAGGCTTGCGCCTCGTGAATCACGAACAACCTTGCGAAGTCCAGGTAGCCCCGATCCATCAGGTAAAACGCGCCCGGCTCCAGCACCAGATCGTCCATCACATTGACCTCGTGCGTCTTGCCGTCGGTGATGTGAATGAAACTGGGGATGTTGCCCCTCAAATCCAGCAGCGTGTGCAGCTTGATGGCCGCCTTGGTCGACCGAAATGGTGCCCATGCAAACACCGACAGGCACAGGTCAATGGTGCTGGCATCGAACGCGTAAACCGCCGCGTCGAGTTCCAGTCCGAACGGCTCCGTGGCATACAAGGGACGTGCCAAACCAATCAGGTGTTGTGCAAAGTCGGCGTAGATTTGCCATGGGCGTGTCGCGTTCGCATTGGCCAGCGTATTGCGCGATATCGTCTGACAACGAAAGCCCATGTGGTACAGCCGCCGAGCCTGAGCGCGAAGGTTGACTTCGATGTCGCGCAAGGACTCGCGGTAGGTCAACTGGGCAAATGCCATGGCGAAGAATTGGTCCAGGCACGAGAAGTCCTTGACCTTGTGTTCGCCGTTGTGATCGGCCACACAGCGACGAAACGTGCTCAGTGGAAGGTACAGCATGAGTTGCGCAAATACGAGCGTGCCTTTGTGCATGACGGTTTGGGGCGGGAATCCGCAAAAAACCGACAGTCTGACGCACCATGACGTTCAAATCGAGACCAGACTCAAACACCAAATTTAACAACCAAATCAAGAGCTTACAACGTTCCGACAAGACAACGTTGGGACACTACTGATTGGGTCTCTAATGTGCGGCGCCGCTGGCTGGCCGAAGAAATGGTCATCTTGCAGCAAAGGGCCAAGCCATGAGCCTGAAACTGCTGCACGAATCCGAGAACGACGACCCGATTTTGTCGGTGGTCAACATCATTGACATCTTTCTGGTGATCATTGCTGCGCTGTTGATCACGGTAGCGCAAAACCCGATGCTCGACAGCTTCAGCAAACGCGATGTGACGGTGATCACCGACGCTGGCAAACCCACCATGGAAATGCTCATCAAAAAAGGCGAGAAGATCGAGCGCTACAAATCCAGCGGCGAGATCGGCCAAGGTGAAGGCGCCAAAGCTGGCACCGCTTACCGCATGAAGGACGGCGGCATCGTTTACGTGCCGGAGTAGGCCGCTTTTGAAGCGCCACGCCCTGCTTTTGCAATTCACCGCCGCGCCGGGCAAATGCCCGATTCGGCAGAGCCCAGCATATTAAAGACGAAATGTGCCTCTAGAGCTTATGCAATAAAGCTTTGTAGCTATATATTTTGCAGCATAAACGCGCTCTACTAAGCGCATCAGACACGGCCCGCTGACCGACCCAGCCTGCTACCGGCAGAGCACCGAAAACGAGAATCAACTGACGGCTGAAACGCTGGCCGATACTGACCAAAAACTACTGCTCTTCATTGCTGGCACAGCGCCAAACCGAGCCTAGTCGCAGGCAGCGCGCTGGCACATCCGCGAGACACACCGAGCGCTGCTCGCGCAGTTAGCGTAACACGATTTACACCCCGCCATTGAACGCACTTCGCGCGCCAACTGTCTGAGCGTTCAGCTACGCGCAAGGCGTTTGCACCGAGGCGCCTACTCCTCCAGCGTACTGCGCAGCATCCAGGCAGTTTTTTCATGAATATCTAGGCGCTGCGTCAGCAGATCGGCTGTAGGCTGGTCATTGGCAGCATCCACCACAGGGAACAATTGACGCGCGGTGCGGGCGGTGGCTTCCTGTGCGGCCACCAGGTGGCGAATCATGTCGTCGGCCTTGGGCACGCCCTCCACCTCCTCGATAGAGGCTAGCTTGACATACTCTTTGTAAGTGCCCGGTGCCGGAAAACCGAGCGCACGGATGCGCTCGGCAATGAGGTCCAGCGCATTCCACTGCTCGGTGTACTGGCCCATGAACATCAAGTGCAGACTGTTGAATTGCGGCCCGGTCACATTCCAGTGAAAGTTGTGGGTCATCAAATACAGCGTGTAGCTGTCGGCCAGCAGGGCTGACAGGCCATTGGCAATGGCCTCGCGCTGTTCGGCATTAATGCCAATGTCCATGCTCGGCAAACTTACTTTTGTCTTACTCATTGTCCAACTCCTTTAATAAATCAAACCTATCGAACTCATCCCAGGGTGGTGTCCAGCACCATCATCAATGCAAAACCAAACATCAGCCCAATCGTGGCCGCTGTCTCGTGACCGTTGCGGTGCGTCTGCGGAATCACTTCATGCGACACCACAAACAACATGGCGCCCGCCGCCAACCCCAGCCCCACAGGATAAGCCAGTGCCAGACCGCTGGACAAACCCACGCCCAATAGTGCCCCCAGGGGCTCCATCAAACCGCTGGCAGCTGCCACCAGCACCGAGCGACCCGGCGCAAACCCGGCAGCCCGCAATGCCAAAGCCACCGCCAGGCCTTCCGGAATATCCTGTAGCGCAATCGCTGTGGCCAGCGGCAGGCCCACGCTCATGTCACCCTGCGAAAACCCGACGCCAATGGCCATGCCCTCAGGCAGGTTGTGCAAGGTGATGGCAAACACAAACAACCAAACCCGATCAAAACGCTCGTAGCCTGGACCACAGGGGCCAATTTTGTCGTGCTCATGCGGGGTGAACGCGTCCAAGCCCAGCATCATCAGCACACCTAGCGTCATGCCCAGCACCACCACCCCGGCACCCAGCGGACGGCTGCCCAGAATCTCAGCACCGGCTTCAAGCCCCGGTAAAAGCAGGGAAAACGCGGTGGCAGCCAGCATCATGCCAGCGGCAAAACCCAGCATGCTGTCTTCGGTCTTTTGCCCGATGCTACGCAGCGCCAGCGCCGGCAAAGCACCCAGAGCGGTGGCGACAAAACCCGCGAATCCGCCCAGCAGCCCGTAGCGCACACCAACACCCAGCTCGCCCGACAACACCGTCCAGAGGCTTTGCGCCAGCAGCAGCAGCACAGCAGTTAAGCCCAGTGACAGACTGACAAACGCCAGCGTGTGGGTCCGGGCATGGCGGCGAGCGGCCTCCAGCCAAGAGGTTTGCGTTAGCGGAGCTGTGTTCATGGGCACCGCCTTGCGCCAACCAGACTGGGTTGGGCACCCCTGTACGGCTCGGCCGCATGGCAAAAAATCCACGGGTCGGCAATTGCCACTTGGGAACGTAGAGCAGACAGCTTCATGGGTAACAAGAATAGGTAAACACTATGGCAATCATAGTTAAATTTCTTTTTAAATCATTGACTTACGTCATTGATCGAAAGACAAAGCGTGGTTAAAGTTCAGCCGTGTCTGATATTTTCGATTCGTTGGGTCTAGATCCAATCTCCGGCACAACTCCCAAACTCCAAGGAAAAGACAAATGAAACTACGCATTCTTGCAGCGGCAGTAAGCGCCCTAAGTCTTGCACCCCTTTACACGGCAGCACAAGAACTGATTCAACCGATCAAGCCCCCGGCACAGATCAACATCGGCATGGTCGAGTTGGGCAAGAAGTTATATTTTGATCCGCGCCTGTCCAAGTCAGGGTTTATTTCCTGTAATTCTTGCCATAACCTGTCTATGGGCGGCAGCGACAACCTGACCTCCTCGATTGGTGACAAGTGGCAGCAAGGCCCGATCAACTCGCCCACCGTGCTCAACTCCAGCCTGAATGTGGCGCAGTTCTGGGACGGCCGCGCCGCTGATCTGAAAGAGCAGGCTGGCGGCCCTATTGAAAACCCTGGCGAAATGGGTTTTACCCACACATTGGCTGTGGGCGTGCTGCAGTCCATACCCGCTTATGTGCGTGAGTTCAAGCAAGTGTTTGGCACCGAAAAGGTGGACATTGACGCGGTGACCACCGCCATTGCCGAGTTTGAAAAGACCCTGGTCACACCGAACAGCCGTTTTGACCAATACCTGCTGGGCAAAACGGATGCTTTGAACACCGACGAAGTCGCTGGCTGGAAACTCTTCAAAGAAAGCGGCTGCGTGGCTTGCCACAACGGCCCCGCTGCGGGTGGCACTTCATTCCAGAAAATGGGGGTGGTTGAGCCCTACAAGGCCAAAACCGCTGGTGAAGGCCGCTTTGCCATAACCGGCAAAGATGCCGACCGCTTCAGCTTCAAGGTGCCAACCCTGCGCAATGTGGAATTGACTTACCCCTACTTCCACGACGGCGCGGTCGACACCTTGCCGGAAGCGGTTGACATCATGGGCCGCCTGCAACTGGGCAAGAAGTACACACCGGCTCAGAACGCCCAGATCGTGGCCTTTCTGAAGTCCCTGACCGGTGACCAGCCCAGCTTTGCGATCCCGATCTTGCCGCCCTCAGCCGACAAGACCCCGCGCCCGACGCCTTTTAACTGATCCAGCAGTTGGCCGCTGGTTGGCCGCACTGCCTTTTTGCAGACACACAGGCAAGACACGAGGCCGACGGCGTGAAAGCGCCGCTCATCAATAGCCACAAACCACCGGCGCACGCCACCGACACCGGGCAGGCGTGTTTCTGTTTTTTTCTGCCGCGTTTGCCAATCAACTGAAACATTTTTTTGACTGAACGTATTGAGAACGGTTATCAGTCACTATACTTCACTTCAGTTAATTACCCGGCAAGCCAGCGTGACGCCAGCCAGCCTAATGCTTGGAGTCATTCATGAACTTACCCCGCCTTAGCCCGCTCTGCGTCGCGCTGCTGTTCGTCTTTTCAGCGGCCAGCGCGCAGGAGCCGACCCTTTCGGTCGTCAATGTCACGGCCAAGGGCTACAGCTCGGCCGATCTAGAAACACCGATATCGACCATCACCCTCGACGCCAATGAAATTGCCCGACGCGGCGCGGCCAATGTCGGCGAGGTCTTGCTTGGCGAACCCGGCATCGCCATTTCGAACGACAGCGCCCAGGGCCAAAACCCGGTGATTCGCGGGCTCGGCAAAGAAAGCACCGTATTGCTGGTCAATGGCATGCGCTTCAATTCAGCGCAGCCAGCTGGCGCTGTGGCTTCCTTCATGACGCTGGGTCTGGCTGAGCGAGTTGAGGTCATCAAAGGCGGTTCCTCGGTGCTCTATGGCACCGGCGCGCTCGGTGGCGCGATCAACGTCTTGATGCCGCAGGCGCAATTCACGCCCGACATTGGCCTCAAGGCCGGTGCCAGCTACGACAGCGTGAGCCAAGGCTTGCGCGGCACGGCGGTGATGAATGCCAGCCAGGGTGATCACGCGTTGATGCTTGGTGCTTCGCTGGCCCGCATTGATGATTACGATTCACCCAAGGGCAAAATCGAACGCACCGGCTACGATTCCGACGCCTTCATTGGTCAATACCGTTTGCGCCTCGATGCGCAACAACAATTACGCGTATCGGCACAACTGCACAAGGACGAGGATGTCTGGTATCCGGGCTCGACGCGCCTGCACCCGAGTTCGCTGATCGGCAACGCAACGGTTCATTCGCCAAAGCAGGAGCGCCGTCTCTACGAGTTGGGTTACAACCGCAACGGTGCCGGCGAAACGCCGCTCAATGTCGACCTGCGCGTCTATCGCCAAGAGATGGAGCGCCAGATTTATAGCTATGCCAACAAGCTCGGCCGTGACATCGTCATCAATCAAGTGACCTTCCGCACCGACGGCATGGATGCCAAGGCCGATTGGCTAATCCATCCGCAGCATCTGCTGTCGTTCGGTGCCAACGCATGGCAGATGGACGGTAATCCTGATCGCTACATGGCTGGCGGGCCAGCGTTCACGACGTTTACGCCAAACAATCCCTTCCAAGATGCACAAATCCGCGCGCTTGGCGCCTATTTGCAAGACGACATGCAATTTGGCAAGCTGAACCTGCTGGCGGGTCTACGCTACGACAGCGTGAAGGGTGAGGCTGCCAGCATGGGCAACGGCGCCCGCACCACAGGGCTAGACAAGAAAGAAAGCGCGGTGTCGGGCAACCTGGGCGCAATTTACGAGGTAACGCCGTTGCTGCGGCCCTACGCCAGCATGGCCCGCGCGTTCAGGGCACCCGGCATGCGCGAACGTTACGAATCCGGCCCGAAGCGCGACGGCTATTTCTACGCTGGCAGCCCCGACGTTGAGGCAGAAAAAGCTGACCAGTTCGAAATCGGGCTCAAGGGCGCGAATGCTGGGGTCAACTACCAAATTTCAGCCTTTCACAACAAGATCAACCATTACATTACCGGCCAGATTCTGACCGGTGCCATGGCCTCTGCGGCCTGTGGCGCCGCCAATGCTGGCAGTTGCAAGAAAACCGTCAATCTTGGCAGCGTGACCCTCAAAGGCTTAGAGGCCAAAGTCGCCTGGCAAGTGGCTGCTGGTCATTGGCTGAACGCTGGCTACTCGCGCATTCGCGGCGACAACAACGACCTGAACGAGCCGCTGTTCCAGATGCCAGCCGATGAAATTTTGCTCGGCTGGCTAGGAACCGTCATGCCAGGCGTTAAGGCCGACTTCACTCTGCGTCTGGTTGACGACCAAAACCGCGTCGCCACACAATTCTCCCGTGGCACAGAAAATCGCACGGATGGTTTCGTGACCGCCGACGTCGGTGCTACCTGGCAGTTTTCCAAAAACCAGAGCCTGCGCTTGGCCATCAAAAATCTCGCCGACAAGACTTACCATGAGCATTTGACCGAAGGTATTTCTGGCACCGAGATCAAGGCACCGGGCCGCAACCTACAACTGGCCTGGCGCGGGACCTTCTGATGCGCTACCGGTTCGCTACCGTACTATGCCTTTTGGCGCTCATGACCGCCCTGCCCGCGCAGGCGGCGGGCAAGCGCCCCAGCCTGGTGCTGGCCGGTCCGCCAGCCTCGGTATCAACGCCGCTGATCCACATGATCGAGAGCGGCGCGCTGAAAGACATCGCCGACAAAGTTGAGTTCCGGGTCTGGAAAGACCCGGACCAATTGCGCGTCATGGCCCTGAGCGGTCAGGCCGATTTTGTCGCGCTACCTACCAACGTTGCTGCCAATCTCTACAACCGTAGCGTCAAGCTGCGCCTGCTCAACGTGTCAACCTGGGGCGTGTTGTGGATGGTGTCGCGGGACGGACAGGCAAAGACGCTCAGCGATTTTCGCGGCAAGGAAATTGCCATGCCGTTTCGCGCCGACATGCCAGACATTGTTTTCGCGCTGCTCGCCGAGAAACAGGGGCTAAATGCAAAGAAGGATTTCAAGCTGCGCTACGTGGCCTCGCCGCTTGACGCCATGCAGTTGCTGGTGACCCGTCGGGTTGACCATGCGCTGCTTGCCGAGCCAGCGGTGTCGATGGCGCTGCGCAAGACGAAATCGTTCCCAATCAGTCTGATCGCCCCCGACCTGCACCGCAGCGTGGATCTGCAGCAGGAGTGGGGCCGCTTGCACCAGCGCGAGGCGCGCATCCCGCAGGCTGGTATCGCCGCTGTGGGACAGGCTGTGCTTGACGAAGAATTGCAGACAAAAATCATGGCTGCTTACGACAAATCGCTTAGCTGGTGCCATAAGAACGCGCTGGCCTGCGGCGAGATGGTCGCCAAACGCGTTGATCTGTTAAGCGCTGAAGCGGTTGCTGATTCGCTCGCAGTCAGCCAATTGCGCCATGTCCCAACGGCTGCCGCCCAGCCCGAACTGCAGTTCTTTTTCGAGCGCCTGCACAGCGCCAATCCGGCACTAATCGGCGGCAAGCTGCCGGACGGTGCTTTCTACGGGCCATGACACTCACCCTGCGCCAACGTACCGGCAACTGGCTGGCGGCAACCGGCCACTACCTATGGAGTGGCTGGGGTTCGCTGGCCAGTCTGGGTATTTTTTTCGCCCTGTGGGAGTTGACCGCCCAAAACCTGGGCTCTTTGATCCTGCCTACGCCGATTGAAGCGGTGACCGCGCTGCGCGGGCTCTTTGCAAGCGGCGCCGCCTGGCCCGAAATTGCCATCACCGCGCGCCGGGCACTGACCGGGTTCGGTCTTTCGGTCGGCATCGGCAGCCTGCTTGGGTTAGCCGCTGGTGTCTCAATGACAGCCTCGATGATGGCCAGGCCCATCATCACCATCCTCGTCGGCATGCCTCCGATCGCCTGGCTGATCCTCGCCCTGCTGTGGTTCGGTGCCGGGGATGGAACACCCGTATTCACCGTCTTCATCGCCTGTTTCCCGATCATCTTCGTCGGCGCCATGCAGGGTACACGCACGCTCGATGGCCAGTTGAAAGAAGTCGCCCGGGTGTTCGGGCTATCGACCTGGATGAAGCTGACCGACGTTTATTTACCGCACGTCGTTTCCTACCTCTTTCCGGCGTGGATCTCGGCGCTTGGCATGTCATGGAAGATCGTTGTCATGGCTGAACTGCTGGCCACCGAAGATGGTATCGGTGCCGCACTCGCTGTCTCGCGTAGCCATCTCGACACCGCGGCATCGATGGCCTGGATCGTCGCGCTGGTCGGCACGCTACTGGCCATCGAGTACTTGCTGCTCGAACCCATCAAGCGCGGCGTCGAATCCTGGCGGGAGTTCGCATCATCAAACAACTAACCATTTCCGGGCTGAATCACCGTTTCGGCTACCAGCGCGTGCTTGAAGACATTGATATGACCGTCCACGAAGGTGAACTGGTGGCCCTGGTCGGTCCCTCCGGCTGCGGCAAAACGACGCTCTTAAATCTCGCCGCCAACCTGCTCTTGCCGTGGGAAGGCCAGATTGCGAGCAGCTTTGCACGGCCCGCGATGATGTTCCAACAACCACGCCTGCTGCCGTGGAAACGCACGCTGGACAACATCGCCCTAGGCCTCAAGGCACAAGGCGTTGCACGCACCGAGCGCAACGCGCAAGCCGCCCAACTGGCCGAGCGCATGGGGCTAACTGCCGACGATCTAACAAAATTTCCGGGCGCGCTATCTGGCGGCATGCAGAGCCGCGCCGCCCTGGCCCGCGCCTTTGCCATCCGGCCCGACTTGCTGCTGCTCGACGAAGCCTTCTCAGCACTTGACATCGGTCTAAAGTGCGAACTCTATGCCTTGCTCGAGGGCGAACGCACCGCTCACGGCAGCGCCGTGCTGATGATCACCCACGACCTGATGGAGGCGGTGCGACTGGCGGAACTTATCCTAGTCATGAGCGGCAGTCCCGGGCGTATCGTCGCTACGCACCGCATCGACACACCGGTCAACATGCGCGATGAAGCCTGGGTTTTCGCCCGGACCGCCGAATTCATCCGCTGGCCGGATATTCGCGCGGCCTTTGGGCTAGCGTCGTTGAAAGCCGCATGAAAATCACCCGTTTCTGGCCCTCGACCGTTCACTTGTGGTTGTGTGCTTTTCGTCCTTTCTTCCTGCTCGCCTCAGCCCATGCAATCGTCGCCATGGCCTGGTGGCTGGGTTCGCTGGCAGGTCTGCTGCCACTGCCCGCGTTACCCGGCGGCACGATCGTCTGGCATGCGCATGAAATGATCTTCGGTTTTGCCAGTGCCGCGGTTGCCGGCTTCTTGCTGACAGCGATTGTCAAATTCACTGGAACACCTGCGGTCGACCGGAAAACCGTGCAACTGTTGCTGGGCTTGTGGTTGGGAGGCCGCCTTTTCTATCTGCTCGCCGAATGGCTCGGCGTGCTGCCCGCCGCCTTTTGTGATCTCGCCTTCCTGCTCCTGCTCATCGCTTGCATCGCCGGGCCGTTATGGCGCCAGCCGGGGCGTCGCCACCTGGCGTTTTTCAATGCCTTGTGTGCGTTGGCCGCCGTCCACGCCGGCTTTTACCTGACGCTATGGCGGGGTGGCGACGCCATGCCCTGGCTACTGCTCGCTGTCGGTCTCATGATGCTGCTGATCGTTATCGCGCTGTCGCGTATCTCGATGCGTTTGGTCAACGACGTGCTCGAACACCAAGGCGGCATCACCGCGCCCTACCTGGCCCGGCCACCGCGGCGCAATCTGGCCATGTTCACCATTGCGGCGTTTTCCGTCAGCGAATTCCTGCTGCCCGCAAATACCGTCAGCGGCTGGCTGGCGCTTGCCGCCGCTGCCGCCATTTTCAACCTGCTCAATGACTGGCACGTGGGCCGGGCGCTATGGCAACGTTGGGTATTGATTCCCTATCTGGGGTATTGGGCGATGGCGCTGGGTTACGCCGTGATCGGCGTCGGGCTGCTCAGCGGCAGCAACTGGCGCAGCGCTGGCCACCACCTGCTGCTGGTTGGCGCGATGGCCTTATTGGTACTGATTGTGATGAGCGCCGCCGGGCGCGTGCACAGCGGCCACGGGCTGGACCATCGGCGCTGGCTACCCGCCGCTGCCGCCCTACTGTTCGGCGCTGGCCTGCTCCGCGCCGCTGCCAGTCTGCCGGCCATCATGACGGCGTATACCCCGCTGCTGTACGCTGCAGCAACCCCCTGGTTGCTCGCCTGGAGCATCTACCTGATCTATTCCTGGACCGCGCTGAGCGGCCCTCGGCCAGACGGCAGACAAGGTTGCGACGAAACCGCCTAACCTGAACTTCCGCCGCGAAAAAAGACGAGTTTGCGCAATGAGACCGCCTGTATTCAAGGTTCCCATGCGGGCGATCAATCAAGCTCGCACCGGCTGGCAATAATTCCTCAAGGACAATCTAGGTTGATGACTCATCAAGGCAAGGCGTCGTCGTCACCAGAGCAAGGTGCTTGGACGCGCAGCTGCACACCGCTGGTGCCGGCCCCCGAGCGTTTGCGTGATTTGCTGAAAGACCAATCCGAGTAAAGTCTGCAGCTGTCATTCGTTACGTTGTTTTTGAGAAGTTTTATGAGCCAAACTGTTGATTTTTGGGTTGATTCGGCCGCAGTTGTTGAGTCAGCGATCAGCTCGCGCAAATCAGTGCGGGCGTTTACCTCGCAAGAGGTACCGCGCAATGTGCTGCAGCATTTGCTTGAAGTGGCCAGCAGGGCCCCATCAGGCACCAATACCCAGCCGTGGAAGGTGTATGTGTTGCAGGGCAACAGTCGCAGTGAGCTGGTGGCCAAGGTATGCGCAGCGCATGATGGTTTGCGTGCCGATCCGGGGCTGGCTGACCAGTACAAGGAAGAGTACGACTACTACCCAGAAAAGTGGGCCAGCCCCTATATTGACCGACGTCGGGAAAATGGTTGGGGGCTGTATGGTTTGTTGGGTATTGGCAAAGGTGACAAAGAAAAAATGCACTTACAGCAGCAGCGCAACTACCGTTTTTTTGACGCGCCAGTGGGTTTGATGTTCACCCTTAACCGGGTGATGGGTCGGGGCTCGCTGCTGGACTACGGTATGTTCCTGCAAAGCCTGATGGTGGCTGCCAAGGCTCGTGGCCTTGACACTTGTCCGCAAGCAGCGTGGAATGGTTTTGCAAGCATTGTCAAGCCACATATTGGTGCCAGCGCGCAGGAAATGCTGGTCTGCGGTATGGCCCTTGGTTACGCATCCGCATCCAATCCTGTAAACGCGTTTCAGACGCCAAGGGTAGCTGTGAATGAGTTCACAAATTGGCTTGATTGACGGACAGAATTGGTTCGTGGATCGCGTATAGCGGGCACTTTTTGCTTTGACCACTAGGCGTCTGTCAGAAAAGTTTGCCGCACTGCTTCGTTACCCCATTTAAATCCGCTTAGAATTCCCAGCGGTAAGGCGGTGTCAGCAGACAGCGACTGAGAAACAAGAAGCCAGTTGCACGACGCAGTACAAGGCTTGCAGCAAAAAATTCTTGAACACCAATTTTCCTAAGAGGCAGGTTGTGAATAAAACAGAACTCATTGATTACGTCGCATCGGATGCTGACATTCCAAAGGCAGTTGCCGCCCGGGCGCTCGAATCAACTATCTCCGCAGTCAAGGCGACCTTGAAAAACGGCGGCGCCGTATCCTTGGTTGGGTTTGGTACCTTTGCGGTTGGCAAACGGGCAGCGCGAGTCGGGCGCAATCCCCGAACCGGTGCGTCTATTAAAATCAAGGCTGCCAAAGTGCCCAAGTTCCGTCCAGGCAAGGCATTGAAAGATGCCATTAATTAAATTTAGGTTTTCGGTGGGGTGATTAGCTCAGTTGGTAGAGCGGCGCCCTTACAAGGCGTAGGTCGGCGGTTCGAGCCCGTCATCACCCACCAACCATTCAAAGGCGAACTTATGGTTCGCCTTTTTTGTTTGCTTGCAGGAGAGTTTCCACATGTTCGATATCTTTCGCAATCACACCAAAATCTTGATGGTTTTGCTGTTTTTGCTGGTCATCCCCGCGTTTGTTCTGTTCGGTGTCGATGGCTACCAGCAGTCGAAACAGTCCTCTACGGTGGTCGCCAAAGTTGCTTCTGTCGAAATCTCGCAGGCGCAATGGGACGCTGCGCATAAGAATGACATGGACCGCTTGCGGGCGTCCCGGCCTGAGCTGGATATCAAGCTATTGGACTCACCAGAGGCGCGTTACGCCACGCTTGAGCGCCTGGTGCGGGACACGGTCATGCGAGTTGCGGCCGATAAAGCCAATTTACACACCAGCGACTCGCGGCTGGCGCGTTTTCTGCAAGAAGATCCAACCATCGCCTCGCTACGCAAGCTTGACGGCACGCTTGACATGGAGCGCTATCGTCAATTGGCTGCCACCCAGGGGTTGACGCCTGAGGGTTTTGAAAACATGGTGCGTCAAGATATTTCCAAGCAACAGGTTGAAGCGGGCGTGTCTCAAACGGGTTTTGTTGCTGCTGCGCCAGCGGATGTGGCGCTGAACGCTTTTTTTGAGCGTCGTGAGATTCAAGTAGTGAATTTTCTCGCCAAAGATTACATATCGGCAGTCAACCTCTCGGATGCCGATATGGAAGCCTTTTACCAGGCGAACCTCTCACTTTTCAAAGCGCCTGAACAAGTCAAGGTGGAGTATGTGGTGCTGGACATAGATGCTGTCAAGAAAGACATCAAAATTTCTGATGCTGATCTGAAGTCGTTTTACGATCAAAACGTGGCCCGACTCAGCGGCAATGAAGAGCGGCGCGCCAGTCACATCCTGATCACCGCTGCCAAAGATGCGCCTGCGGAGCAACGGCAAAAAGCTAAGGTAGAAGCACAGGCCTTGCTCAAAGCGGTTCGTTCAGCGCCAGACAGCTTCGCAGAAGTGGCCAGGAAAAGCTCCCAAGATCCAGGTTCTGCTGCAAAAGGTGGTGATCTGGACTATTTTGGCCGTGGCGCCATGGTCAAGCCGTTTGAAGATGCTGTTTTTGTCATGAAAAAGGGCGACATCAGTGACCTGGTTGAGTCTGACTTTGGTTACCACATCATCAAGCTGACTGAGGTGAAAGAGCCCAAGCAACGCAGTTTTGAGGAGCTACGCGCTTCCATCGACGGCGATCTGAAAAACCAGCAAGCCCAGCGCAAGTTTGCGGAGGTGGCGGAACTGTTTACCAATACGGTGTACGAGCAGTCTGACAGCCTGAAACCTGTGGCTGAGAAGCTTGGGTTGGAAATTAAAGTTGCTGAGGCAGTGTTGCGCCAACCAGCGCCGGGCGCGACTGGCGTGCTTTCCAGTGAAAAGTTTTTGTCGGCCCTGTTCGCCCAAGACAACATTGAGAAAAAACGTAACACGGAAGCGGTGGAAACTGCGGTTAACCAATTGGCAGCGGGTCGCGTGCTGGCATACGAACCCACTAAGACGCTGGCCTTAGCCGATGTGCGGCCGCAGGTGCGTGAACGCGTTATTGCCGCGCGAGCTTCTGAACTTGCCGACAAGGATGGCATGGGCAAACTGGCGCTGTGGAAGAAGGACCCCGACAAGGCCGTATTGCCTGCTGCCCAAGTGGTAGCGCGCGATCAGGCGATGAACGTTCCCGCCCAAGTTGTGACTGCGGCACTTAGGGTTGACGCCAAATCGATGCCAAGCTGGCTCGGTGTTGATCTGGGCGCTCAGGGGTATGCGGTTGTGCGCGCCAACAAGGTTGTGCCGCGCAATGAAGCCAGTCAACCGTCTGCTGAGCAGGATCGTGAACAGTATGCGCAGTGGTGGGCCTCTGCCGAAGCTGCGGCGTATTATTCTGAGCTAAAAGACCGCTTGAAGGTGACGTTTTTGGTGGCGTCTCCCTTAGCTACGGTAGCTCTTTTGCCTTAGGCTGGAGCCTTCTTGTGAAGCACTATTCGGTTATAATTTGACGCTTCGGTGGCTGTAGCTCAGTTGGTAGAGTCCAGGATTGTGATTCCTGTTGTCGTGGGTTCGAGCCCCATCAGCCACCCCATATGAAATAAGGTAAGCCTGCTATTCAAAAGATAGCAGGCTTTTTTCTTGGGCGCTCCATACCAGCGCTATACCGCCGCAGGTACATGGATTTGCACCACAGATTTGAGGTTTTCGACCCGCCTCCGTTAGGCGGCGTGACCCCAGGCGCTGGGCTGAGGAAGCCCCTTGGGGGCGGACGGACAGACCAGCGCAGGATCAAAGCCGCGCAGCGGAGAGGCCACAGGGTGGGCAGGAGGCACCCACAAGGGCGCGCAGACGGCGGCGCGTAGGGCGCGCCAGCGACCGGGAAGCGCCGACGGCTGGGCGACCGCCTCCAGCGAAGGCCACTTTGCATAACGCCTATTTTGCAAACCCGAAAGGGCGCGAAGCGGTATGGGGCACCAAGTGGAGCTTTAGCGGAACGACTGCCCTGCACTTTGCAAAATGCCGCGTTATGTAAAAGCGAAGCGGGTGGCCGTAGCGGGCGAACACTACACAAGCCACTCACACCACGCGACAGCCTCGTGCTGCTTGGGCATGGCGGTACGCCGCCGTGCCCACTGGCTGAAACTACAGAGCATCGAACAAGGTAAAGCAGTGATGTGCCGCTGCCACCAAGCGCAGCGACTGGCGGCGACACATGGCCGCGCTGCTGGCCGAAGCTGCGCGACAGCTTCGTGGTGCCTGGCCATTGCGGTACTCCGCATTGGCCACTGACCCAAACTACAGAGCCCCGAAAATGGAAAGCGGTGATGTTGGGTGCGTTGCCACTAGCGCAAAGCGCCATTCAACGGGTAAAGTGGACCCCTAAGTCAAGACAATTTTTCAATCAGTTTAAGCTGCCCTTGATTTCACTCGCAGCTGGACGGCGCTGCCCCGGTTTTTGACTTGATTTTTGTCCCTCGATTTCATTGGAGAAACTCTCTGTGCAGCGCAGCGAAACAGGGAGTTTCTCCCCCCTCACGCGGAAATTTGTCCACGATCAACGCCCCACCTCCCGTGGCGCTGGCGTACACCGCATTTGGTGTCTGGTTTGCCAATGATTGGTGCATTCGCTCTGCGTTGTAGAAGCTGAAGTATTTCGTCAGGCCAATGAGCAATTCACCCATGGTGGCGTAGCCGTTGAGGTAGACGTCCTCGTACTTCACGTTGCGCCATAGCCGTTCGACAAAAATGTTGTCAAACGCCCGACCCCGGCCATCCATACTGATGGTGATACCTTCACGCTTGAGCACACCGGTGAAGGCCTCGCTGGTGAACTGGGAGCCTTGGTCGCTGTTGAATACCTCGGGTTTGCCGTGCAGACGCAAAGCATCTTCCAGGCAGTCCACGCAGAACATTGCGTCCATGCTGTTGCTGATACGCCAGCTCAGTACGCGTCTGGAATACCAGTCCATGATGGCCACCAGGTAGACAAACCCGCGAGCCAGCCGGATGTAGGTGATGTCAGTACTCCACACCTGATTGGGCCGCTCAATGGCCACGCCACGCAGCAGGTACGGGTACACCTTGTGCTGTGGGTGCGCGCGGCTGGTATTGGGGCCCGGTGCCATGCCTGCCAAGCCCATGCTGCGCATCAGGCGTTGTGCGCGTTTCCTGTTGACGGTGTGGCCGCAACGGCCCAGGTACACCACCATCCTGCGGGTGCCATAAAACGGGTGGCGTGTGTATTCTTCGTCGAGCAGGCGTTTGATGAGTTCGTCATGCTCATCAAGCGCCTTGGGCTTTTGCTGTGCGTACAGCGTGGCGCGTGATACGCCAGTCAGAACACATTGGCGGCTCACGGCAACTGCGTCGCCCTTGTCAATCCAGTCTTGGCGCATCATGGCAGGCTGATCCCTGACTTTTTTTTGAGCCAGTCCAGCTCCATCTTCAGGCGCCCGATTTCCCCATACAAACGATCTGGCTCCTTGTGCGCGGCCACCGGCGCTGGGCCTCGACGGCCTTCAAACAAGGTCTTGGCTTGTTCCTGGATTTCCTTCTTCCATTGGCCTACCTGCACCGGATGTACGCCAAATTCTTGGCCGATCTCGTTGATGGTCTTGACCCCGCGCAGGCTTCCAGTCCAACCTTCGCCTTGAACTCCGGCT
>NZ_MSYM01000014.1 GCF_001938565.1 Rhodoferax antarcticus ANT.BR | reverse complement strand
TGCCGGTTGTGCTGCCAGATCCCAGTCGGGCTCAACCTGCACCGCCTCATCCATCTGCGCATCACCACCGTCATCCCACAGCGGCGGCCCGCGCGCCGGGAATATGTGTGGGGGCTCCGAGTCGACACCGATGTGCTCCAGAATCCGTCTGATCTGCACGCCCTCGGTAATGAAGGCTATCAGGCGCATCTGACCACCGCACAGCGGGCACGAGAGCGGGAACACTTCGTAGATGCGGGCGATCAACACCGCCCACAGGTAATGCGCCGGTGAACGTTTGGGTGGCGCGGGTTCGGGGGTGGTTGGGATGGCATGGCCCAGTGCCACCACTGCAGATGCACCCTCGCTCATGTTGGATGGCTCGGTTTGCCTGGTGGGCGGTTGGGCCATGGCCGTCACCGCAGCCCTGAGCGGCGAGTTCGGTGCCAGCACGCCAAAATAGCGATGGCGGTGCGTGCGCGGCGGTGGCACCAGCGCCGCAATGCGATCGATCAGCTCCAGCGGCGTGAGGATCAGCTCGTCCACCCGGGCACCACGCTTGTCACTGCCTGGCTCACTGTGCTGCTTGGCGCAGCGGTAGACCAGGGATGCGCCCTCTTTACGCAATCGATCCATGGCAAACGGCGGGCGGGCGCAGTACCGCAGCAGCCGCTCCAGGGCGGCGCGGTCGTGTGCCTCAATACACACACCGGCATCGACCGAAAACCCGCTGTGCTGGTAGCCCAGCATGTCTTTGGCGTCGAAACTCTCCAGCAGGCCCCGGCCCACGAAGGCGCGCAGGATGCGACTGCGCAAGGTGGCCTGTACCTGGGCCACGGTGGTCTTATCGATAGCGCTGGCCGGGTGGAAAATCACGTCGCCCGGCACTTCCTCAAACACCCCATCGACAACACAGACATGGAAGTGCACATGGCCGTTAAGGCTGGAGCCAAAGCGGTGGATGAAGGCGACTGCGCCAATGTGCAGGGTAGCCCTGTCCACCTGGGCCACACCTGCGCAGTGGGCCTGCAGGCTTTGCGCAATAACGCGTAGGAAGATGCGCAGCACCATGTTGAGCACTGCCCCGTCACGCTGCATGAAGTAGCGCAGTCGCTTCGGGACGGAGAGCACCCACTGGCGCACCGGAAGGCGGGGGAAGACGTGATCCGTTAAGTGTGCCGCTGTCTCCACCATGCGCCGCGTGTTGCACGAGGGGCAGACGCCTCGGCCTTTGCAGGAATAGGCGACGAAGTAGTCGTGCCCGCAGTCATCACACCACGCCCTGGCAAAGCCGTGGGCAAAGATGCCGCATTCGAGGTATTTGCGAAAGGCCTGGCGGACGTAGGGCTTGGGGGTGCGATGGTCGCCCTGCCCGTCGAACTGGCCTGCGCTGGCAAGTTCATGCCAAGTCTCGAAGTGTTCGGCGATGGTTTGGTAGAGCAGAGTCCGCTCGGGGTGGCGCGGGTTGTAGAGCTTTGTCTTTGCACCCGCTTGCCCGGGCGCGTTTGAATGCGAGTGCGTTGGGCGTGCAGTGGCGGGCATGGGGCAGTGCCAGCATGGGCTGGGTGCCTGATGATACTGAGTTTATATCCAGCAAACCGGGTATTGGCTTAGCCCTGCACAGCCACCGTTCACTCCTAAACTAATAGCACGCAACGCATATTGCATGGGGGCTAGAGGCCAGTTTTACTCCTAACCCCGGTTGCGTCAAATATGCAGCGCATGCCCCAGCGCCCGCATCGCCGCCTCTTGCACCGCCTCACCCAAGGTCGGATGGGCGTGGATGGTGCCCGCCACGTCTTCCAACGTAGCCCCCATCTCCAGCGAGTGCGAGAAGGCGGTGGAGAGCTCCGACACGCCCGCCCCCACCGCCTGCCAGCCGACGATGCGGTGGTTGTCGCGCCGTGCCACGACGCGCACAAAGCCGTCGGTGGACTCCAGCGTCATCGCGCGGCCGTTCGCCGCGAACGGGAACTGCGCTGTGATGCAGTCCAGCCCGGCCTTGGCCGCGTCCGCAGGCGCAAGCCCTGCGACCACGACCTCGGGGTCGGTGAAGCAGACGGCTGCGATGGCCGCAGGTGCGAAATGGCGGCGTAGGGAAGGTCATAAGCGCTAACGGGATGAGAAACATGGCAGCACCAGTGTTCATGTTCCACGCGGTCAACTGAATGGGGTCATCGAAAAGGGAAGCGAAGCGAAGCGACCAAGGTAGAACGAGGTAACCAGGTAGAAAATCGCGAAGGCAGTCAGCGCAGATAGGCGCTTACGCAGGAAAAGAACGAGGGAGGTGATTGCGCAGAAGACCGCGAACAGGCGCCACCCGAGTAAATCCAGCCAGAGCGAGGGTAAGGTCAAGTAGTCGTACCCGATGTAGACGAGCGTCCCGATACATGCTGCAATTTGGATGGCCTGCAAATATACCCGGCCCTGCAAGCGCGTGACCTGAAAGTGGTGCTGTACTGCAAAACCAGTGGCCGCGCTGCGCTGGCTGCGGTGGCCCTGCATGACATGGGTTACCTCAATGTGCAGTCCATCGTCGGTGGTTTTGATGCCTGGGCGGCGGCCGGCAAGCCAGTGGCCAAGCCCGAGGTGCCGTCGTTCGATTGATCTTGCGGGTCAGCGCTTAATCCAGCGCACGGCCTTCGCCGGCTTCTTCCACCGTCTGTCCGTCACGGATGTGGTAAATCCGCTTGAAGGTGGGAATGATCTTTTCATCGTGTGTCACCACAATGATGGCGGCCTGAAACTGGCGCGCCATCTGATTCAGGATGCGCATCACGCCCAAAGCGCGTTCGCTGTCCAGCGGCGCAGTCGGCTCATCGGCCAATATCACTGGCGGGCGGTTGGCCAGGGCCCGGGCAATCGACACCCGCTGCTGCTCGCCACCCGAAAGCTGCGACGGCTGGGCTTTGGCGCGGTGCTGCACGTCCAGTGCCGTCAGTAGCTCCAGCGCCCGCGCACGGGCCGCCGGGTTAGCCACGCCCGCCAGCATGGGCAGCAAGGCCACGTTGTCGGTCACATCCAGAAACGGGATCAGGTAGGGTGCCTGAAAGATAAAGCCGATGCGGTCGCGCCGAAGCGCCCGCAGGTCGGCCACTTTCCAGCCGTTGTCATAAATTACATCCTGGCCCAGTGTCATGCGCCCGGCGCTGGGTTCAATGATGGCTCCACGAATTCATGCCACGCAGCTTTGAAGCCGACAGCAACGCCCCCGGTTCGGCTTGGAGTGAAGACGAGCAGGTCGTGCGGGACATCCGTGCGGCACGCACGGTGCACCAGGCCGATGTGGTGATTCCCGTGATGCACTGGGGTTGGGAAAACGAGCCTTTGGCCAACGCCCGTCAACGCCAACTCGCCCGCACCATGGTTGATGCCGGCGCCGATGTGGTCATCGGGGGTCATCCGCATGTGACCCAAGACATTGAGCATTACCGTGGCAAACCCATTGTCTACAGCGTCGGCAACTTTGTGATGAAGGAAACCGACAACGACAAGCAGCGGGTGGGCTGGGTGCTGCGCCTTCAACTCGATGCGGCGGGGGTGCAAGCCTTTGACACGCGGGTGGCGCGCATTGACCTGCAAGGCATTCCCACGCCCGACACCACCACCGCCAGCCCCTGCTGGACGCGCGGCGACACCGAAACACGGACGTGCCGCAACCCGGATTGAGCGTCAATTTTTCATGTGGCATCATCCAAAAAATACCAACTTCAAGCGCCAGGGGACCTCCTTCATGCCATCTCACCACCGCTCGTCGCCGGCCCACATGCACCTGACACCACGCCGTCAGCTCTTGGCGCTGACCATCGCCACCGTGCTGGCCCCGGCGACGTCATGGGCTCAAACCCAAAGGATGTACCGCATTGGCGTCACCAAAATCGTGTCGCATGCGGCCTTGGACGCCGACGAAAAAGGGTTTGAGGCCGGCCTGGCCAGTGCCGGGTTCAAGGAGGGTGTGAATGTGACCTACCTGCGCCGCAACGCACAAGGCGACATGGCCACGGCTGACACCATTGCCCGGGAGCTGGTGGCTGAAAAGCCCGACTTGATTCACGCCATTGCCACCCCCACCGCGCAGGCGGTCATGCGCACCGGCAGCCAGATCGCCCTGATTTTTTCGTCGGTCACGGACCCGGTGCGCGCTGGCTTGGTGCCGGCCAACAGCGCCCCGGGTCAAAAGACGGGCACGCACGTGACCGGGCTGAGCGACCCGTGGCCGGTGCGGCTGCAGTTTGAAACCTACGCGCGGGCGGTGCCGAAAGCCAAGACCTGGGGCACCATTTACAACCCCCAAGAGAGCAACTCGTTGTCTCACATCCAAATCATGCGCGACACCGCCAAGGGCTTGGGGCTGACGCTGCTGGAGGTGACCATCAAGCGCAGCAGTGAGGTGGGCGAAGCAGCCGCCAGCCTGGTGGGCAAGGTACAGGCCATCACCATCACCTCGGACAACACCACAGTGGCCAATCTGGAAGCGCTGGTGCAGGTGTGCAACCAACACAAGATTGCGCTGTTTGCCGGCGACACGGACAGCGTGGCGCGGGGTGCCATGATGGCCTATGGCTTGGACTATTTTTTGGTGGGTTATTCGGCGGGCCGCAAAGCGGCGTTGGTGCTCAAGGGCATCAAGCCGGGGGACGTGCCGTGGGGCCCCGTTGAGAAGTTCAGCCTCGTTATCAATACCCGGGCCGCCCGGGCCCAGGGTGTCAGCATGCCACCCGAGCTACTGGCGCGGGCTGACAAGGTCATTGACTGACGGCACCGGGCACCGACATGCGTGTTCTGGGCGGGCTTTACCTGGCCGTGCTGATTTTGTTGATCAGCATCGGCGTGGGGCTGTATGTGGACCTTGAAAGCGAGCAAACCCACGAAAAAGACCGGCAAATCCAAGTGGGATTGGAGCGCATGGTTCGCTTGAACCAGTCGCTGACGCACTTGATCACCACCGCCGTGATTGAAGAAAACAGCTTGCGCGCCGCCAGCTACCCGTCGGTGCAGGCCGAACTGGATGCCACCATGCTGGGCGTGCAAGCGCTCTCAGCGCACATGATGCTGGCCAGTGAAATAGATGCCTTGCGAGAAGAGCAGCTTGCGCTGCGCGCCCAAGAAAGCCAGGCGCTGGCGCTCATGCGCCAAGACCAATGGGCTGACGCCCGTCAAGCCTTTCTGACAGGCGACTATGTGATGGCGCTCAAAATTTATGAAATCAACAGCGAGGCCGCGGTGGGCGCGCTGACCATTGAACTGGCCAACACCGCGCAGCAACAGAACCGGCTTCGTCAAGCCGCGTTGGCACTGCGCTTGGCGGCCGTGCTGCTGCTGCTGTGGGCGGGCTGGCGCTATTCGCGTCACATGCAAACCGAGCTGCAAAAACAGCATGACTTGCGCGCCGAGCTCACCACGGCCAAAGCATTACTGGAAGAAAAAGTACGCCTGCGCACAGCTGAACTTGAAGCGGCCAACCGGCAACTGGAGACCCTGAGTACCACCGATGAGCTGACGGGACTGGCCAACCGCCGTCGGTTTGACCAGTACTTTTCCGAGGAGTGGCAACGTGCTGTGCGCCAGGGCACGTCATTGGCGGTCATCATGGTGGACGTCGACCACTTCAAAAATTACAACGACCACTACGGGCATCAGCAGGGCGATGCCTGCCTGCGCCAACTGGGCGCGTTGTTGCGCGTCACCATTCGGCGCTCTGGCGAGTTGGCGGCGCGCTACGGCGGTGAAGAATTTGTGGTGGTGCTGTCCGGTGCCTCCGCGCAGCAGGCTTCAGAGACGGCTGCCGCCGTGCTGGGTGCGATGCAAGCCGAGCAAATACCGCATGCCGCGTCGCCCGTGGCCCCCGTGCTCACCCTGAGCTTGGGCGTGGCCACCGGCCACCCCGGCGCCGGTGAAGACCGCGACCACCTGATCAGGTTGGCCGACGAAGCGCTGTACCAAGCCAAGCGCCTGGGCCGCAACCGCGTGGTGATGGCCAACACGGCCTGAGGTCGGCCAGACGCGCTTCGCAGCCCGGCTTTGGGGAACGGTGCTCTCATTGGCCCAGCAAGAAGTTGCGGCCTCGCTCTGCTGAGGCATCAAGCGTTGGAGCACCTTGATCCTGGGTGTCTTTCAACCCCACACCCGTGAGCTGAAGCGTCCTGGCGGCCTGCAACAGGTGCACCAGCTTGGCTGCGGCCGCGTCGGCTGGCAGGCCGGCTGAGCGCACATTGGAAATGCAATTTCGGCGCTCGTCGGTCAGCCCGGGTTGCGGATGCCAGGTCAGGTACAGGCCCATGCTGTTAGGCGAGCTCAGGCCCGGCCGCTCGCCAATCAGCACCACCACGCAACGCGCGCCCAGACCAGCGCCGACCTCGTCGCCCACTGCCACGCGCGCCTGTTCAACCAACACCACGGGCGCAACGGCCCAGAGCGGCGAAGCGTCTTGCAGGCGCGCGAGCGTGGCTGCTATCAAAGGTGCGGCGTTTTCGTGAATGGCCAACGCCGACAGGCCGTCGGCCACCACAAACGCCAGGTCATAGGCGTACTCTGGTGCCGGCGTTGCCCGGCGTGCCTCGAGCTGGACACGCGATACGTCGTCCAAATGCCGACCCAGGTCCGGCCGCTGCAAATAGACGGCACGGTCGGCTGCGGCGCTGTGCAAAGAGAGCGTCTGCAGCCCAAGGGCCTGGATTCTGGAAGCCACACCCTGCGCGTCAAACGGCAGGTGCACCGCATCACGCGCTTGCGCGTGGGCAAGCTGAAAAGCCAAGTGGGGGGCCGTTGGAAGGCTGCGCCCCGCCCGTCCCAATGCGATGCGCGCGTCAGTGAAGCGCCTCAACACGCCCCAGGTGGCTGGCGTTGTCCCGGCGGAGACCGTCTCTGCCGGTGTGCTCTGCAACCCGGGTTGAACAGGTGCATCACTCATGGTGCCTCCAGCCGGCCGAGCACGAGTGCAAAGACATCAGGGACGGCGCCACTCAGACGCGAGCCTTCGCCGGCTTCGAAAATTCCAGTTGTCTGCAGCCATGCGTCAAATTCGGGTGCCGCACGCAAACCCAGCACCTCGCGCAACACCAGCGCATCGTGAAACGAGGTGCTTTGGTAATTGAGCATGATGTCGTCTGAGCCCGGCATGCCCATGATGAAGTTGCAGCCCGCGACACCCAGCATCATCATCAAGGCGTCCATGTCATCGCCATCCGCCTCCGCATGGTTGGTGTAGCAAATATCGCAACCCATCGGCAAGCCCAGCAACTTGCCGCAAAAATGGTCTTCCAGGCCGGCACGAATGATTTGTTTGCCACTAAACAGGTACTCGGGCCCGATGAAACCCACCACGGTATTGACCAGCAAGGGCTTAAAGTGCCGCGCCACGCCATAGGCACGCGCTTCGATCGTTTGCTGGTCGCAGCCCCCGTTGGCCCTGGCCGACAGCGCACTGCCTTGCCCGGTCTCGAAATACATCACATGGTCACCCCGCGCACCATCGCTAAACACGGCACCGCGCTTCAGTGACAAGGCTGCCTCGCGGGCCTCTTGCAGCACCGCCAAGTCCACACCAAAGCTGAGATTGGTGCCTTCAGTGCCCCCCACTGATTGAAAAACCAAGTCAACCGGCGCACCGCGCTCTATCGCCTGCAGGGTGTTGGTCACATGGGTTAGCACGCAGCTTTGGGTCGGTATGCCGTAGTGCTCTATCACGCCGTCGAGCATCCGCAACAAGCGCATCGCCTGCGGCACATTGTCGGTCGCCGGATTGATGCCGATCACGGCGTCGCCCGAACCATGCATCAACCCATCCAGCAGGCTGGCCGCAATCCCCGACAGGTTGTCGGTCGGGTGATTCGGCTGCAATCGTGTGGACAAGCGGCCCGGCAAGCCAATCGTGCTGCGAAAGCGTGTCACCACGCGACATTTGCGAGCAATAAGAATCAGGTCTTGCAAACGGCAAATCTTCGACACCGCGGCCACCATCTCTGGCGTGAGGCCTGGCGCAAGCGCGGTCAGCGCTTCAGTGCTTGCGGCATCTGACAGGAGCCAGTTCCGAAAATCACCCACAGTGAGGTAGGACACTGAAGAGAATGCGCTGGCGTCGTGGGTGTCGATGATCAGACGCGTGACCGCGTCGGTCTCGTAGGGCACCACCGCCTCATTGAGAAACACGCGCAGCGGGATATCAGCGAGTGCCATTTGGGCGGCAATGCGCTCGGCATCGCTCTTGGCCGAAACGCCCGCCAGCTGGTCGCCCGAACGCAGCGGTGTGGCGCAGGCCATCAGGTCGCGCAAATCAGTAAAGGTGTAGCGCTGGGCATTGACAGTATGCGAGTAGCTCATGAACCGTGGTCTCATAAAGCCGCCCAGCTCAGCGCGGCTCAAGTGATCGGAAAAAATTCTGACAGTTAGAGACGTTAATCTTGGTGCGAAAAGGGCTCAACCCAGCCCCCACGCTCAGCGGCAGTCCTGCCGGTGACTCATTTGCAAAAAACCTGGGCCTTGTCACGCCAAGCGCAATCCAAGGCCCAGCGCTATCTCAATATCGGTAAGGCTGCCCCGCTTTTTCCATGACGGCGTTGTAGCGTTTCAAAATGGCCACAACTTTGGCCTTGGTCGGGCTTTCTTTGGCGATCTCATCCCAAAACTTGCGCCCCGCCACCTCAACCGTCTTCCATTCGGCATCAGGAATCGTGGTGAGCTTCATCTGCGTGCCTTCCACCCGCAGCTTGGCCTCACCGCCCCAGTACCAGTGCTGACGGTAGTAATGGGAGCTGTCGAATGCCAGGCGAAGCAATTGCTGCAAATGCGGTGGCACCTTGTTCCAGCTGTTCATGTTGGCAAAGAATGACCCAATCCAGGCGCCCGAGATGTTGTTGGTGAGAAAGTGCCCCGTCACTTTGGCCCAGCCCACGGTGTAATCTTCGGTAATGCCTGACCAGGCCACACCATCAAGCTCACCGGTCTGCATGGCCACCTCGACATCTTCATAGGGCAGTGTTACCGGCACCACACCAAACTGCTTCAGAAAACGGCCTGCCGTGGGAAAAGTGAAAATCTTTTTGCCCTTCAGGTCCTTCAGGCTGTTGATGGGCTTTTTGGTCGCAAAGTTGCAAGGGTCCCAGGAGCCTGCAGAAATGTGTTTCACGCCCAGCTTGGCGTATTCCGTAGCCCAAATTTCACCCAGCCCGTATTGATGAAAGAGCACGGGTACATCCAGGCTGTAGCGGCTGGCAAACGGAAAGTACCCGCCAAACACAGTGACCTCGGTGGGCGAAGCCATGCTGTCATCGTCCGACTGGACGCAATCAATGGTGCCGCGTTGCATGGCGCGAAACAGCTCCCCCGTGGGCACGAGCTGGTCGGCGTACGACAACTCAATCACCATCTGGCCATTGGCTGCCAGATTGAACGCATCCACCGCCGGCTTGATCACATGCTGACCCAAGGCCGCGCCGGCATAGGTTTGCATACGCCAGCGAATCTTGGGCGATTGCGCATGCACAGCAGGGGCGACCGTGGCGGCCGCCACGGCGCCGGCCATCCCGGCTTTCTTTACAAATTCACGCCTAGAGTTCATCAGTTTCTCCTACAAGGTTATGGGCAACAAGCCCGGGACGGTGTCAAAAGTTCAGCACCACATGGCCTTAATCGCCATACACGTAGTTCGGTAACCAGAGGGCGATCTGTGGAAAGGTCATGATGATGATCAGCGCCAACACCATCACCCCAACAAAGGGCCAGACCGAGGCGTAAATATCGCGGATTGTGATTTCTGGTGGCGCCATCGCGCGCATCAGAAACAAGTTGTAGCCAAAGGGAGGCGTCATGTAGGCAATCTGGCACGTGATGGTGTAGAGCACGCCATACCAAATCAAGTCAAAGCCCAGCGCACCCACCAGCGGCACATACAGAGGTGCCACGATGACCAGCATCGCGGTATCGTCCAAAAACGTACCCAGCACCAAGTAGGAGAGCTGCATCAGAATCAGCACCTGCCAAGGGCTCAACTCCAGCTGCCCGATGAACAGGGCCTCAATGGCTTTGCCGGCACCCAGGCCATCAAACACCGCGCCAAAGCACAGGGCGGCCAAGATGATCCACATGAACATGCAGGAAATTCCCAACGTCTGACGGACTGCGGTTTCAAACACCTTCCAACTCAATCGCCCCTTGAGAAAGGCCGCCAATAAAGCCGCCAGAGCACCAATCGCTGAGCTCTCGACCAAGCTGGTCCAGCCTTTAACGAAGGGCAACATCATGGTGAAGAAAATCAGCACTGGCAGCAGGCCTGCGCCCAGCAGTAACCACTTTTCGCGCCGCGGCACGTTACGCTCCTCAGGGCTCAGCGCCGGCCCGAGTGCTGGATTGAGTTTGCAACGGATCACGATGTAGACGACAAACATCAACGCCATCATCAAACCCGGAATCAGCCCCGCCAGCCAAAGCTGACCTACCGGCTGGCGGGCGATCATCGCGTACAGCACCAGCACGACCGAGGGCGGAACCAATATGCCCAGCGAAGACCCTGCTTGAATGACGCCAGAGACCATGCGCTTGTCGTAGCCCCGTCGCAGCAATTCGGGCAGCGCAATGGTGGCGCCAATCGCCATGCCGGCCACCGACAAGCCGTTCATGGCCGAAATCAGCACCATCAGGCCGATGGTACCGATGGCGAGCCCACCACTGAGCCCACCGAACCAGACATGAAACATCTTGTAGAGGTCTTCCGCAATGCGACTTTCCGACAAGATATAACCCATGAAAATGAACATGGGCAAGGTCAAAAGCGGATACCACTTCATGAGCTTGATAGCGGACGTAAACGCAATGTCTACCCCACCTACTCCCCATAGCATGATGGACGCGACAACTGCAACAAACCCAATCGCTGCGAACACCCTCTGCCCAGTAAAGAGCAGCAGCATGAGCGATGAAAACATCATCAGCGCAATCATTTCGTAGGACATTACTCTGTCTCCTCTCGAATCCGAGAAATATCCTTCAAGAACTCAGCAGATGCCTGCAGAATCATCAGCACCAGCGCAATGCACATCAGCGACTTGATCGGCCAGGTGTAGGGCCGCCAAGCCGTGGGGTTGGTTTCGCCGTATTCGATGGCGTAGCTCAGGCTGCCAATCCCGCCGTACAACACCACGCCCAAATAGAACATCAAAAACAAAACAGTTACCGCATCCACCCAAGCGCGCGTGCGGGGCGTCCAACTCGCATAAAAAAGATCCATACGAACGTTGCTGCCCATCTGCATGGCATAGGGACCCCCCAAGAAAAAATAGGCCACCATCGTGAACTGTGCCATTTCCATAGTCCACAGCGCGGGCTGCATGAACACCTTCGAGAAAGATGAGTAAAGCAAGATGCCAATCAGCACGAGCAGCAGGTACATCGCCACGCGACCCACCCGGTAGTTCAGGCGCTCCACCAAGCGAACATAACCCTGCAATACCGCAGGCAGTCGAAGCGGCTTAGCGCTGGACATGGCGTCCTCTTGAGTCAGCCTTCAGGGCCATTGCAAAGCGCCTGTGCGGTGGCTTGCGCCCGGTAGAACGTGTCATACGTAGAGCTCCTCGTCGCGTTTCAGTCGACCGAACACGGACTCCAGAGGAGTCCATGGACCAATGCCCCGGTAGGCTAGGCATTGGCGCATTCCACCAGCGTTAAATAACCCGCGCTATCCCGTTTTGGCAATCGAACACAAACAGATCAACCTGGCTAAACAGTCTTCAGCCGGGCTGTCTGAATGACATAGACTGGATGGCATAGGCTTTGCTTGTTTAAACCATGATCCCTTGCATGCCCCCCATTCCGGTGCGCCCTTCGTCCCTGACAACGCCGTCGTCGGGCGGCTGCACCACGGCGCACTTTGGCGACATCGACGAACAGGCTGCCGCCTTACAAGGCTGGAACCAACGCTACCTTCAGCTCTCGCGGGGGGCTTTTGACGGCAGTGTTCGGCGCCTCCAGCTCGACGGGATGGGCCTGTTCATCGAAGACCTGCACCAGTCGGTTTACCAGGCTGGGTGGGTTCGACGCGAGGTCTTTGCCATTGGCGTGCCGCTGCTGGTTGAAGGCGACGCGCAATTCTGCGGACGCCGCGCCACCCAGCAGTCGCTGCACGTTTTCTCGGGCGACAACGGCTTTGAATTTCGCTCGCCCCAGCGCCACGTGATGATTGGCATCGAAATAGACCGGGCGCTTTATGAAGCCCACCTGGGCGCAACAGCCAACGGAGTTGGCAACGAACCGCACTTGGCGAGCGCAGGCCTGCTGCAGCCCGATGCCGACGCCATTGACAAGCTGCGCAGCCTGCTGACGGGACTGTTTCAAATCATGTCACTCCCGCACGACCGCTCCAGTCTGGTGCACAGCCTGACCCACAGCGCGCCCCTGCGCCGTCAGGCGCGCACCCAACTGATTGATCACGTGGTTGCTGCCATGGCGCCGCAAGACGCCGGCGTATCGGTCGGCAACGCCAGAGCGACCGCCGCCCAGACGGCTCTCGTCAACAAAGTCTCAGAAATGGTGTCAAACCGCCTGAACGAAGCCCCTTCCATTGGGGAAATTTGCAAAACCATGGGCGTGAGCCGCCGCACACTGCAAAACGCCTTCCAGGCCACCTGGGGCATGGGCCCCCTGACCTGGCTCACCACCATGCGGCTCAACGCCGTGCGCCGCCGACTGAAAAGCGTCACCCAGGTCACCGAAGCCGCCACTGAGTTCGGCTTCTGGCATTTCGGTCATTTTGCGAGCCATTACCAAGCGCTTTTTGGCGAATGTCCCTCCAAGACGCTTCAACGCCACCGCCAGCACAGCGTCCACTGACGTCCCGCCAGTTACAGGCGTCCAACCCAATCCGGCAGGTAAAAGCCACTGAATACTGACAGGGCAACCCCGTCTGCGAGCGGCTTCAGTTCGACGCTGCAACGATGCCGTAAGCTCCGACGCACGGAGGCCCACGCGTGTGGGCATAATTTGCCCACTTTATGAATCTAGTCACTGTCAGCACGGACGCTATCCGCATCGGTTTTCCGTTGCCTTTTTCGCTGCGCGACGCGGGCGGGGTGTTATTGGCGCCCAAAGGCTATGTGGTGCGCACCCAGGCTGACTTGGAGCAGGTCATCTTGCAGCGCGGTCAATTGTTTGTTGATGTGGCTGAATCCGAGGCGCACCGCCGCGCCTATGTGAACCAGCTGCGCGAACTGGTGCAGGACAATATTCCGCTGGGGCAGATTGCCGAGAGCCAGTTTTCTTCGTTTGAGATGGCCAGCGCGCGTGGCAAAGACAACGACGGCGAACCCGACTGGCTGGCCCTGACGGATAGGAAATTCAACCACATACGAGCAAGTATTGCACGGGTTCTGGGCTTGCGAAAGCCCCTTGACTGTTTAGCTTGAGTGTTCGCAGCCGCCCACTGGCGGGGCCGCTGTGCACAATTGCGCTTTAGTCGTGCCACGCGCGCAGGCCGCCCCCACAGCGAGGCTGAGTCACCGTTTTGGCAAAACCCCAAGTCCAGCCCGCTCACCAACTGATGCGCTGATCAGCCTCAAAGTCCGGTGCCGGTTGTGCTGCCAGATCCCAGTCGGGCTCAACCTGCACCGCCTCATCCATCTGCGCATCACCACCGTCATCCCACAGCGGCGGCCCGCGCGCCGGGAATATGTGTGGGGGCTCCGAGTCGACACCGATGTGCTCCAGAATCCGTCTGATCTGCACGCCCTCGGTAATGAAGGCTATCAGGCGCATCTGACCACCGCACAGCGGGCACGAGAGCGGGAACACTTCGTAGATGCGGGCGATCAACACCGCCCACAGGTAATGCGCCGGTGAACGTTTGGGTGGCGCGGGTTCGGGGGTGGTTGGGATGGCATGGCCCAGTGCCACCACTGCAGATGCACCCTCGCTCATGTTGGATGGCTCGGTTTGCCTGGTGGGCGGTTGGGCCATGGCCGTCACCGCAGCCCTGAGCGGCGAGTTCGGTGCCAGCACGCCAAAATAGCGATGGCGGTGCGTGCGCGGCGGTGGCACCAGCGCCGCAATGCGATCGATCAGCTCCAGCGGCGTGAGGATCAGCTCGTCCACCCGGGCACCACGCTTGTCACTGCCTGGCTCACTGTGCTGCTTGGCGCAGCGGTAGACCAGGGATGCGCCCTCTTTACGCAATCGATCCATGGCAAACGGCGGGCGGGCGCAGTACCGCAGCAGCCGCTCCAGGGCGGCGCGGTCGTGTGCCTCAATACACACACCGGCATCGACCGAAAACCCGCTGTGCTGGTAGCCCAGCATGTCTTTGGCGTCGAAACTCTCCAGCAGGCCCCGGCCCACGAAGGCGCGCAGGATGCGACTGCGCAAGGTGGCCTGTACCTGGGCCACGGTGGTCTTATCGATAGCGCTGGCCGGGTGGAAAATCACGTCGCCCGGCACTTCCTCAAACACCCCATCGACAACACAGACATGGAAGTGCACATGGCCGTTAAGGCTGGAGCCAAAGCGGTGGATGAAGGCACCTGCGCCAGCGACCAGTCCAGCCAAACGGGGTCTTCCTGGATCAGGTCGATCCAGATGTTGGAGTCCACCAAAATCACGGCTGGTTCCAGTCGTCTGCGCGCGTCATGCGCATGATTTGGTCGGTGCTGTACTTGCGATTGCCGCTACCGAGCAAAGCCAAAAAAGGATCTTGGGTGGCGCGTTTGGTACCGCTGGCAGCCGCAAGGCCTGGGGCTAATTTTTTGAGGTGTTTTTTCAGTGCCGCTTGCACCACCGCCGACTTGCTCAGGCCTGCTGATTCGCAATACGCGGCGAGCAGGCTTTCTAGCGGATCAGGCAAACGAACAGACAACATACGCGGCCTCTTTATGTATGACAAAAGCGTTGGAGTTTGTCGTGGTCCACGGCGGCTTATGAGTCAAATCGGCCTCTAGCCCAAGCAGAACGTGCGCGGGCAGCTACTAAAAACGTAGCAAATCGTCAGCCAAGGGCGGACACGGTTTGCCGCTTCGCGTCGTCCAACCTCTGGCCCTGTTCGGTCTTGCATTCCATCCAGCCGTTGGCAGAGCGGCCCATCAGGGCGATGGCGGTATCCATAATCTCGTGGCAGTCGGCCAGCAAAGGCGCAGGGGCCAACAGGAACTCACGGCGCATTACTGTATGCAAACACAGCTATAGTGGCAGTGCCAGTCTTATCCAAACTTGCGCAGCCCCATGCCAATCGTCCTCGCGGCCATCAACGTCGTTAATGGTGAGATTCAACTTCCTTGACCTGAGGAGGTTCGGCTAATGTCAACGGGGGAACAAGCACAGGCGGTGAAGAATCCGAAGCAGGTCTCGAGGCGGCCCCGGCCTCAGCCGCCTCACGAGTTTTGATTCGGTTAGGAAATGCTTTTTCGAGTTGCTCAACGCTTACGTCCATGAATTCTTTAGCTGCTGGGTCAGTCAGAGCGACCCGCTCCACTCGGCTCACGACCTGAGCCAACCAGTTCGGGTAATTTTCTGGCTTCTCGGCCAGCATGTCATAGGCTGGAAACTGTTTTGCGCTTTGCCCCTCGGGCTTGACGCGGTAGATGAAGCCAGCACGAAAGATTTTCTCCATAGGCTTGCCCTGGCAGAACTTCTGGGTCGACAAGAACGCGTGGCCCGCGGTTTTATCTGGCTCAGGGGGAAGTACCGTCTCATTGCCCCCACCGTGTTTTACGGTTTGAGGCCAGTCGCGCACAAAGGGCACCATCACCCCGGTGAAATAGCATTTACCCTTTCCTTCGTCGCGCCACCATTCCCGGTGGAGCTTAACGGCGGTGATTGCTTCTCGCTGGGGAGGGAAGGTGAATTCTTGAGGGTGCTGCAGCATGATGTTTGCCGACATCATGGCGCCGAGATAAATGAGGTCGAGAAAAGGGAGCACGTTATTTCCTATGATTTTGAGAATGCTCGCCAACAATTCGCACGAGTATGAAGTTGATTGGTTAAAGTACTCTTTTTAAAGGCAAAAATTATTGACTGATAATAAAAGTTATTTGTTAATGAGCTCGTTTTTCTGATGAGCTAAATATGCCACGACCAAAAAATCGCCTCAATTTATCGCCTATCGGCGTTTGCTCAACCCTAACTGGAATTGATAGCGAGTTTCGCCAAACGTACTACTCATTCGGCCAATATATTTATATACCAACTGGATATGAAGTTTCCCTTCAGAGATTCTGAACTGAAAATCATCGGAGAGCTGCTTAAGCTTATTTACTTTTCAGTTTTCGATGGTTCTGTAATTGAAGAATCTAGGAACGAAACAATGTCATTTTTGACTTCTTTGCTGAAGCCCATTTGCGCAGAAACTGCAATCTTTCCGTCGGTGCCCTGTTCCGCTTCGAAGGCAGCAATACCCATTACTCGTTCAAACAGTATTGCCTTTTTTGCCGTATTTAAGTCGGTTGCAGCTACCTTTGTCAGACCGCCTTCCTGTGACACCAAAATAGGCCGGCCGCCCGCATCAAACCAGTTGATGCGCCAGAAATAATGGGTCATGTTGCGCATGCCATTGGGCTGGAATAGGCTCTCATAAGAGTCCATTCGCTGACACTCAGCCATCACGAAATTCCGCGCGCGGCACATGCTCATCACCTGCACACGATTGTCTTCCATGGATACATTAACGGGAACCAACTTTTTAGTATCGAGATTCAGCAGCGCATAGTCTTCCTTCTTGCCAATACCAAGAGTGCTTCCCAAAGCTTTCACACTCCCTAAAAGTGCCCCCAAACTGTTGTTTGAAGAGAATTGTTCCTCTGGTGTGCGCTCAAGTAGTAAATACCCTGTGCCAGACACATTTCCGTTTTGATGGGTGGCAATAGAAAACTGCTCAGGGGCTACAAATGAATGCATCCCTTTGCCAGGTACGTAGCGGTAACCACTGTTTTCGCGCGCGACAATAAAGCCTCTTGCCAGCGGAATAAGACGCTGGCCAGACAATTTTTTACCCGTTGTAGTCACCACCGACCACAAAGAGCCCCGCCATTCCACTTTGCCGATTTCAATAGGCTCATTCAAACCGCCAGCACGACCTGACTTCAATAAAAACTGATTGTTGCCACTTTGAACGACGTAAGTAAAGTCACCCGTCTGGGCGTCAAAGCCGAATGAAACAATGCGCCCCTCAGGGTCTAAATATCGACTTCCGTCGATTGAAAATCCATCCCGAAAACGTTCAAATTTTACCCCCGTCGAAAGTGAAGTCCACTTGTCAAATACCGTTGCCATTTCAACTTCTGTCTTAGCAGGGCTAGTAACAGCCGTTTTGTTAGTCGAAGCAATTGGCTCACCAGGGTTGGCGTTCATTAACAAGTTGAGCAATTGAGCCTCTATTGAAGTTGCAGGAGCACTAGTCGTCGGAGGTTGCAGTTTGTTGACATTGGCGACTTCCTCGCCGGTATGTCCCGTCATAAACCAATTGAGCAGTTTGACTCGCTGCTCTGATGTTAAAGGTGCGGCCCCGCTGCCATTCACGGCGCCGGCCTTGCCAGATTGATTTGTCAACTCATTCTGCGAATCCAAAAACTTGTTCATCATGAAGACTCGCTGCTCGGGACTCAGGAAGTCCAAGGGATGAGCCTGCGATAAGCCCGCGAGCAGGACTAAAGACGCGGCAATTGAGGAAAGCTTGAATAATCGAAATGAGAGATAAGGCATTCAGAATTCTTTGGTTATTTGATTCACAACAACAGGCTAATGGAAAAAAAGGCGAAAAAAAACCCGCGACCAAAAAGGCAACGGGCTACGCAAAATGCTAGTTAAAAGTTTGCACTTTCAGCAGCCCCGCTACCGTAGATAAATCCTTAGGTGGTGGCTTTGCGTCGCCTCCTTTCGAAGGTTCTGCCCGCCCTGATTTTAGTCTTTTTCAGTCACGATTAAGAAAGCCGAGGTAAGTAAAATCGATGGGACCGGAACATTTGGAATGGACCCGTATTGCCTCCTAAGTCTCTCGGTTCAGGGTTCGATATCTCACTCATTGCGAATTGAACATAGGGTTCCCGCTGTCCCAATGCTGCACGCGAAACTCTGGTTTCTTGGTTTCGACGGGGCGGATTCGACGTCTTTTCCCCGGTCTTTGTCCCAGGTTATGTTGAGCTTGGGCTTCTTGTTGTGGCGCAGTACCTCGGCGGTCATGAAGGGGCGGATGTTCATGCGCACGCCGTCGTTCAGGTCGGGGGTCCAGCCGATGGGCTGCTCGGCCAACGGCTTCCAACGCACGAATATGTCGTAGCCAACCTTGCCGTCCGACTCACCAAGTTGAATAGCTTCGAGCTTTTTCTTGAGGGCCAACGCAGCGGACAGGCGCAGCGGGGCGCCATCGGTGCCGTTGGCTACACCGGCTTCCTGGTTGCGAATCCAATCGCCCAGGTAGGTGTGGATAAGGCGCTCCAGGTTTTTGGCGTCGAGCCGGTGGTAATTGACCAGCGCGGCAAATCCGTCTTTCAATCCGTCCCACACATGCCAAATGAACGGGCGGTGTTGAAAGCGCTTGGCGTGTTGTTCAAAAAAGTGGTCACGCAGCCACACGTCCAGGCTCTTGCCTGCGCAGCCTGCGTCAAGCAGCAGCTTGTCGAGCGTGCCGGTTTTCCAGCTACCGGGCTCGGTGGTTTCCCAGGCTGCGATGAGCAAGGACAGCAGACGCTCCGATGCCGGCTTTTCGCCGCGCACCGGGGGCAGGCAGACGATGCCGTCGTCGTCGGTGTGTTCGCTAAGCGCAGTGCAGCGGGCTATCCAGGCGTAGCCTGCGTCGGACAGCGCCATAGCGGCCTTTTCAGGCGCTGGTGCAGGCGGGTCGATATTATCAATTTGATAGCTGCTAGCGCACGTTTCTAAAGGGCTAGAGGCCGATTTGGCTTGAAATTCATCATTTGCAGAGGTATTGGGGGCCGTGGGCGTGGTTTGTTGCTCTGCTGGCCAGCGGTAGCCGACCAAGCGGGCGACTGCGACTTGCAGCGGGTCGGTGGCGGGCTGCGGGTGGCCGTGGAATAGCCACTGGGTTGGGTCGTCGGAATAGGGTTGCGGCAGGCCGTTGGGGTAACGCTCGGCGGCGACTTGTTGCCAGTGGGCTAGGTCGAAGGGGACTTTAGCTAGTGTATGGTTTGTGACCTTGAGCGCTTGGTCGACATTTCGAACCATCTTTGGATAATCGTCAGATGAAACAAAACACCATATTGCAGTCAGGTTGCACCCATCTTTCGGAATGATTGCTGCGATGTTGCAATCAAATCTTTCGCCAAGAAATAGTGAAGCACTTAGGTCTCGCATGCGGTTGACTGCAACTCCACGCTTGCCCCATGCTCTGTAGCCACGGGTTGGTCTACTGTCCTGCTCTTTCGCCTTATTCAGCAAATCACCTTGGCCATTTTCCCAAACAAGTGCCCCAGTGCAGCCGGAATATTCAGAGGTTACATCTGCTGTGGTTTTGAAGGGGACAACGATTATTGATGACAAGACGCTCTCCCACCAAAGCAGCTGGAACCTTGCCAAGTCACCAGTACCGATACCCTCGTAAGAATCGACATATTCAATCAAGAGAGGCTGAGAGGTTTCACTCGCCTTCAACGCAATCCGCGCATCCGGATTCCCCAACTGCCCTGCCTGGTTCACGCTCACCACCTCCGCACCACCCCGCAGCAACTCGGCCTTCCCCCCAGCCGACTTCGGCGCACTGGCATCCACCCCGCGCAGTTGAAACCCTTCGCCCGCCGGGGCACGGGTCTGGGTCAGCAAGACGGCCTGCACCACCTCGCCGCTGATGGTCTCAAAAGCGCCCGGACCCAAGCGGGCCAAAAGGTTCCAGCTCACATTTTTAAGCAAGCTTTCCCGTTGTTTTTTGTAGCTGGTCAAAAACAGCCAGTTCTGCGGCATGACGATTTGCACCACGCCTTGGCCTCGGTCGTGCGCCAATTCCAGGCAGCGCTCCAAAAACACGTTAGCCAGGTCGTTCTTGGCGTCGGGGTAGTGCGCTGCGCAGTAGTCTTTCAGCGCATCCAACTGCTTGCCGCGCGACAGGTAAGGCACGTTGGTAATGACCAGGTGGTAACGCCCCTGCAGCAACTGCGCGGCATCGAGCAGGCCGCGAGCCGTCAGGGCCAAGTCCCAACTGGCATCGTCCACTTCGCTGCCGGTGCGCCACTGCGTGGCCGGGGCCTCGGTGGCCAGTGCACGCTCCAGCAGCGCTTTCAGCGCATCAAAGTTAAACAGGCCCAAGCTACCGCCACCCAGGCTGCGCACCGGGTCCAGCAGACTTCCCAGCAGTGGGGCTTGAGAGAAAACACCGTGTAGCCCCCGTATCTACTGCCTGAGTAGCTCTGAATTTAATAGCGAGTCGGGCACCAGCGCTTCCCACTCTTCCGCGCTGGCCGCCACCTTCAGGCCGCAACAGGCAATATTCGGCGCGGGCATATCGGCGCGCACGCCCAGCGGGTTGCCGTTTTCATCGGGGAAGCGCCAGGCCGCCAAGGCCAGCGCGAACACGGCAATTTCGACGCAGCGCGCGTCCAGCTCCAGCCCGTGCAGGTTGTCTTGCAAAACCGCATCGACCGCGTCCATGGCCGACAAGCCTTCGGAGGCCATGCGCATCGGCACCAGCAACAAGAAGGCAGCAACCAAGAAGTGGCCTGAGCCGCAGCAGGGGTCGAGCAGCTTGAAATCTTTCAGGCTGTTCGGCCAGCCCTCAAAATTGCCAGCGGCGGGCGCTTGCAGCCCGTTGGAGTCATGGATTGCCGCGTCGCTGCGCTCCTCGCAATGACGAGCGGGTGGTGTTGCGGGAACGGTGCGCAGGTAGGTCATCGGCACCGGGCACGGCTGGCTGGGGTGGCGGGTGGCCCACCACGCGCCCAGCGAGTTGTGCAGCAAAAAGTCCACCATATAGGGCTCGGTGAAGAGCTGGGTGACGGCGGGCAACTCGTCGGCACCAATCTTGACCTCAGAGGCATTCACCTCGTCTTTGCGCTTGGCCTGCCAGAACTGGTACACCCAGCCCAGGCTGTCGCTGGCGGTGAACACGTCAATCGGTAGCCCAGCCAGCAGCTTTTCGAGCGCGCGCTGGTGTTCGGGGGCAAAAGTCAGTTCATACACCGGGTTGTGGGGCTTGAAGACTTGCGGCAACATGCGCGCCGCCAGCTTGCCCGCCAGCTCCCAGCCGCTTTTGGCACCCAGGCTGGTGGTGGCGTCTTGCACCAGCTCGTCGCACTCAGCCAGCGTGACCGGCGCACCGGGCTCCCACAGCAGCAGGTGGTTTTCGGCCAAGAAGCGGGCGAACAACATGCGGTGCCAGTGCTCATAGGCCACCTCCCACACCAGGTGGCGCGTCTCGACGCTATTGATTTGGTAGCTGCTTGCGCTTATTGAACGGGCGTGAGCGCGTAGTTTCCTTCTTAAAACCCGCTGCGGTTCGCTTAAATAGTCGGGGGCTTTGGCGTCAAGCACGGCCAGTTGCACCAGTGCGGCGCGCGCTGCCGACTCGGCCACATCGCGGGCGCACTTGACGGTGTTTTCAAGCTGGGTGCGCAGGGGTTTGGGTAGGGTGACTGCGTCAGCGGTAGGCATGTATGAGGTGGACATTTTTTAATCAAATTAGGCTCTAACGCTTGCTGGTAATGCGCGAGCAGCCATGGTTTTCTTGGGTAACGTGCAGGCTACAGGTTTGCGCGCGCACAGCAGTCCAGAAACAAACTGGTTTATGATTGGCATCAATAAGCCCGGCGCCTCTGCACTTTGTGTACGCGTCGGTTCTCATTTGCGGGGCCACTTCAGCGCTCATTTTTCCAGGGCACGGCATCTGCCCAGCCCTCAAAAGTACCCAAGTCTTTCAGCGACACCCCTGCGTTGTTCGCATGCGGGAATTCATCTTTCAACAAAGCTGCCACGCGCTGCCCCCAGCTGGAGCGGGGGCAAATCACCCGGAGCAGTTGCCGCATCAGGCAAAAGTAAAAAAACGGGCGGGCATTGTCTAGCTCGACAGGCCAGTGCGCGGGCACGGCGGCACGTTCGACAACGTTGATGTTCCACAAGCGGCTGTGGTGGGCTGACACGTTGCGAATGAAGTTCAAGCTGCGCAGCCATTGCGCAAAGGCCAAGCCGGTGGGAGCGCCGTAGATGGCTGCAATCTGCTCTTGGTCCGCGTACTGCATGCCTGCAAAAAGTTTGGAGAGCAGGCCAAAGTCCCACACTTCGACGGCGGCCCAAATGGGCAGCGCCCCATATTGCTGCTGGTGATGGAGCACAAAGGGCTCTTTGCGCGCGCGGCTCAGCAGTGATTTGTATTTGGTCAGCCACAGCTGGTGCTGTGTTTTTCCGGCGTCGGGGCCTTTGGTTATCAGCTTCTTGGCAAAGTTGCCATGCAGGCAGGCCGGGTTTTCGTGGGCGCCGGGGTCACGCTGACCCAGCAGGTGCGCGACATCTACGCGCACCGCCATTTCTATGCGTTCCAGTGCGTCCAAGGCCAGCAAGCGCAGTTTTTTATCGAACACATACAGGCGCACTACATCTTCAAAACGGCTGCCGGGGACGAAACCGTCCAACCTGACCGCCTTGCCTTGCGCCCGGGAGGCCGTTGTGTCTACGGCGCGCAAGGGGTACCAATAGCCACTTAAGCGGTAGTAACCCAAGCGCTCCAGGTAGTCGATTGCAGCAGCGCGGTCTTCAACTTGCAGGCCGCGTGTTTGCAGCATCTCTAACTGACTGGCAAATGCGAGCCAAGGCTTCAAAAGTTTCATGGGGTGCGCCCGCCGCCTGCCTCACAGGGCCACCGGCCCTTGCTGCAGGTTGAGGGGGCTTGGTGAGAGCCCTTCTCGGCCACATCGCGGGCGCACTTGACGGTGTTTTCAAGCTGGGTGCGCAGGGGTTTGGTCAGGGGTGTCTGGGCGGTGGGTGTGACAGGGGGCATGAGAATATCGTTATGTTTTTGATAGCTGTTTGCGCTTTATGGACGGGGGCTACAGCCTTATTTGTCTATTAATGCTTGGACGCCAGTCAGCAGGCTTTGGACCAAGTCACACAGTTCAGCCACCGTGGATTCTTCAACGTCAAGGCAGCCTTCGTACTCAGCCAGGTTGCGTTTCTGGTGCGCGCTGTCTAACACCCGCCAGCGGTTGGCGGGCCAGCCCAGGGTGTGCGGCAGGCACTGAAAAACGGTGAAGCGGTTTTCGCTGCGGTAGCCGTGCCAGCGCAATGCCGCCAAAGCGGCGGCGTGCGCGGCGTTGTAGGCACTGGTAAAGCGACCTTCTAGAGACAAACTTTTCAACCGCGCATCGCGCAGCCGGGTCTGCGCCATGGCAAGCATGCGGGTGACTTCTTGGGTGTTGCGCGACTCAGCTTTGCGTTGGCCGATGCGCACCAGGTTGTCCAATTCAGGCAGGCTCATGGACATCCCCTATCAATGACAGCGTGGGCTGTGACAACACCCGGTTGATGAACGAGTCTGGCTCAGTGCGGCGACGTTCAAACTCTTGGGGTGAATAGCAGTTGGGGTTGATTTTTCGGCCCAATTGGGCCTCGGCTGGCTCCAGCGCGGCCAAGACCTGGCCGAGCAACAAGTCGTTCCCCACCAGCATTACATCAATGTCACTGCGGGCGGTGTCAGTTTGTTTGGCTACCGAGCCATAGACCCAAGCGGACAGCAGATTGGGCTGCAATGGCTGCAAGGCTTCTCGCAGCACCGGCACGGTGCCCAGTGTTTTGCGCGTGAGGGCGACCAGTTCAGCATAGACCGGCGATTGTGGGTTGGCTTGAAAACGGCGCAGGTTGCCTACGGCTTGCGCATCGACCAATCCCGCTGTGGCTAGGCGCTTGAGCTCTCGCTGCAAAGAGGCACTGCCCAGCCCGGTGAGGCGGCGTAACTCATTGAGGTGGTAGGCCCGCTCGGGCTGGCCAAAGAGCCAGCTGTAAAGGCGCGATTGGCTATCGGTAAAAATGGCGGCGCTGAGATTCATGCCAAATACTAGCATGAGCAGGCTATTTATTGGCACAATTTCCACGGTTGCCAACCGTTACAACGCCACAGGGCCAATCTTTAACTTTTCCGCTAGCAACTGCTCCACCTCATTCAGCCAAACTTTGAGCTCGGCTTCATTGTTCAAGGTGCGCTTGGGCAATGGCACATGAACCACGTTGGGTTTCAGCAGCGTCACGGCGGCATGGCGGGCTGATTCGAACTTGCTGGACAGGGCCTGGGTCTTGGATATCCAGTGCTGCAGGTTGCAGTCGTCCAGCGCGTCTTGCAGCTGGGCAGGCGTCGCAAGGTCTGGCACCTTGACGGGTTCAAGATGGTGCGCAGCAGTGAGCTGGCCGCTTTGCGCTGCGCTGAGCTTGGCCCAATCGGAATCGCCCGAAAGCTGGGCTTGTTGATGTGCGAACGTATTCTGAAAACCTTGCAACTTCGCGTTAAGCGCCAAGCGCAACACGTCAGACGCTCGGTCCAGCAGCGGGCGAACCGGGTCAGGGTCAGCCAACAACGTGCGGTTGTCGCGCACGGCATCGGCGTCAGCCTTGAGTTCAGCGTAAGGGCCGAGCTCTTTCGCATGCTCCAACAAGTTGATGAGTTCTGACCAGACAGGGTGGCGCTTTTTGATGTCGTCTGCCGTCTTGACCCACTGTTTGGCTATCGCGGTGAGCTCGTCATAGCGATTGAACAGCTCCAGCAGTTGGGCGTTGCCGCTTTGTGCCTCCAGGGCCTCAATGGCGGTGAGCTTTGGCAACTCGGGTGCCGGTGCCATCCCACCCGCTTTGCTGGCCAACTCCCGCAGTTTGGCAATCAGGAGCGGGGCTTTCGCCAATTCATCCTTGGGCTGGCAAGGCACGCCGACGGCGCTGAACAGTTGGCGAATCTTGATGAACTGGGGTGGCGAGATGGTGATGGACTCTTGCCGGAAGCTGGCCTGCGTGAGTTTGTTGCGGTCCAGCGATTTGGCATCGACCGCCTTGCTGGCGGCATCTGTCGCACGGACATGACCGGCAGCCAAGCCATTGCATACGACCGCTGGAGGATCGACCTGATGAAAAAAGAGCTGGGCAAGATTGACAGTGATTTACCACTGATCGAGTGGGGTCAAGGCTTTCGAGACATGGCACCGGCACTTGACGCGCTGGAGGCCGAATTGCTTAACGAGCGAGTCAACCACGGCAATCACCCCGTGCTGAGAATGTGCGCCGCTAACGCCATCGTGGTGAAAGACCCTGCCGGTAGCCGCAAGCTGGACAAGAGTCGCGCTACGGGCCGAATAGACGGCCTGCAAGCAATGGCCCAAGCCTTCGGGATCGCCGCCCGCTCAGTAGCCGCACAAGACGTCTATCCGGACGGTCAGTTTCTTTTTATTTAACCCTAGCTGGGAGGGGCCGCAAGGCGCACCCAGCGGCAGATTAGCCGGTTAGTGCTGCTTTTCAAGAAAACACCGGCAGTCAGTGCGTTCTTCATGGGACGTGAGCTGGCAACCCCGGGCAGGGTGTTGCGCTGTGCCACCCTGCCCACCCCTATTTGTGACAGTCACGAAAGAATTGCAGTCAATGTGCATTGGGTGAGTTGTCAATCATTCTGGCAATAACAAAAATTCTGGCAATACTCTGGCAATGGAGCACCAAAGAAAAAACCCCACTACCATTACGATAGCGGGGTTTTCAATGCTTATAAGGTTTATCTGGTGGGATGTGCGGGGGTCGAACCCACGACAAACGGATTAAAAGTCCGCTGCTCTACCAACTGAGCTAACATCCCTAGTCTTGCTGGGCGAACCAGTCGAAGCCTTAAATTATAACCAATTTTTCTGGCTTGCCGATAAATTCCCAGCTTTCGCTGCAAGTTGATTCAAAACGTATCCAGCCGCGCACTGGCCGAAAGTTGCCGTCACTGTCACCAAGGAACCAAAGCCGTGGCAGTTCAATGAGCCGTCACTGCCAGCGCTGCAAGATTCGTCAGGCGGCGCTACGTGCTCGCAACTAAAAACACAGGCCAGGCCCAACTTTTTACCACCGCGCGGTGCAGCAAACTCCTTTCGTAGTTGGTATCGCACTTTTGCCAGGAGCGGGTCATGTGTCACTTTCGACAAGTCGTCCACAGTGGAGAGTTGCGCGTGCTTCTTTCCCCCGGCAGCGCCAGACGTCACAAAAATAGCTTCGCCCCTGATAGCCCAGTTCGCCATGAGCGTTTTGATGCGCCATTGGTCGCAAGCATCTATCACTGCATCAATACCCTCTGGCAATAGGCCAGGCCAGTTGGCTTGTGTCACAAATTCTTCAATTGCAGTGACCCCGCAATGCGGCGCAAAAGTCTGGATCCGATCCCGCATGGCCAACACTTTCGCTTGTCCCAAGCTCGCTTCGACGGCCTGGATTTGACGATTGATGTTGGATTCGGCAACATGGTCGAGGTCAATCAAGGTGAGCTTGCCTACGCCACTACGCGCCAGCGACTCTGCAGCCCATGACCCAACGCCACCTATTCCAACCACAGCGACATGCGCCCGCTTAATTCTTTGAGCGCCAGTTAGACCGAACAGACGATCTATGCCGGCGAATCGGCGATCTTCCAACATGTCATTTTCACGCCAAGTAAATGACGCTTATTTGAGAGATGCAAGCCGTTCCCTGGCGGCAATAGCCGCTTCAGACTGGGGATAGGCTTTGATCAGGTCTGTCAATGTATTGCGCGCACCCTTAGTGTCTTTGAGTTCCAACTGGCAATTCGCCACCGACAAGACAGCCTCAGGAGCACGCAGATGCTCAGGGTTTTTGGCGATCAGGGTACGAAAACTGACCATGGACTCTTTGTAGGCGCGCGTGGCGTACTGTGCATTACCCAGCCAGAACCGCGCAGTCTGGGCGTAACCAGTGGCTGGATAACGCGATAAAAATCCAGTGAAAAGTGTCTGGGCCAACTGGAAGTCGCCTTTTCTAAAAACCGCCAGCGCCGCTTCATAGTCACGCTTTTCAGCAGGGCCGACTGAAAATTCCACGCCATCCACAGTCACTTTCGACGGTTCAAAATTAACGAGTCGCTCCGATAGGCTCTGCAGGTCATCTCTATGGCGCTGTTGCAGGTCAGCCAGCTCCTTCGTCATTTTTTCGTTGACGCCGCGCATGGCGGCCATGTCGGAACGCAGCAACTCCATTTGCCTCTGCAATTCAAGCAAACCGCGCCCATGTTCGTCTTGGCTGCTGCTCTGGTCTATCCTCACCTTCTCAACACGCTGGCGCAAATCCCGAATCGCTCGGCGAGCTTCATCATCCTCAAAGAATGCCGCATGACCCAAACCGGCCGTCAGCAAGCAAGCGCCACAAACAAACAGAGACTTCCAACGACGAATTGGCATAACAGTGACCTGCTTCATTGATAACGGATTTCAGCTCGGCGGTTCTTCGAATAGGCAGACTCATCATTGCCAACGACAGCAGGCTTTTCTTTGCCAAAACTAACGGCTTCCAGCTGGCTCCTGGGTACGCCCAATATCGCCAATGCCCCAGCGACAGCCTCAGCGCGCTTTTGCCCTAAAGCCAAGTTGTATTCCCTGCCACCCGTATCGTCCGTGTGCCCTTCAATCGCCACCTTGCGATTGGCTTGCCCCAGGACCACCCGAGCGTTTTCAGAGACCAAATCCTGATAATCTGGCTTGATCACAAAGCTGTCGTAGTCAAAATAAACAATGCGCTTCGCAAAGGGCAGAGTAGCCTGCGATCCAGACTGCCCCAAATCTCCCGACGCCAAACCACCGTTATTGATGCCAGAGACGCCATCGGTTCCTGAGGCGCCCGACACAGGGTTAGCCGTCGCATCGGATACCGGAACATCCGTCAATGGAACAGTCGAACCACAACCCACCATAAACGCACTGAAGACCAGGGAATAAACCAAACTTCTCATCACAAACTCCTAAAAATCATTCATTCAAAAAAGGGCCCCAAAATGGCTCGCGGATGTCACCGGTTTGCCCATTGAGCCTCGCTTTGATCTTGCCATCCAATGTCGTGGTCATCAAAGCCTCTTTGCCCTGAAACTGGGTGGCATAAACAATCAGCTTGCTATTAGGCGCAAAACTGGGACTCTCATCCGCAGCCGTGTCCGACAGCACACGAACGTTACCGCTTTCAATGTCCATCAGGTGTAATTTGAAAGCGCCACCAATGCGGGAAATATAAGCCATCCACCGGCCATCCCTGCTGATGGCTGGTGAAATGTTGTAAGCACCTGTGAAAGTCACCCGCTCGACACCCTGCCCTGTGATGGCCACTTTGTAAATTTGTGGTGAGCCACCGCGGTCACTCACAAAGTAAATATGGCGACCATCGGGGGAGAACACCGGCTCCGTGTCAATGCTGCCAGACTGAATCAGGCGGCGCGGCTCACCCCCCGCTGCACTCAACAAAAACAATTGCGATCCACCGTCACGGCTCAAAGTGACCGCCAGCGTTTTCCCATCTGGAGACCAAGCCGGTGCGCTGTTGGAACCTTTGAAATTAGCGATCAACCGACGCTTGCCAGAACTGATGTTGTGAACATAGATCACCGGTTTGCGTGACTCAAACGATACATAGGCCAGTTGATTCCCATCTGGCGACCAGGCTGGGGAAATGATGGGCTCCGGACTGGCCAGCGCTGATTGCGCGTTTTCACCATCAGAGTCTGCTACCCATAGCTGATACCTTGGACCCGCTTTGGTTACATAGGCGATCCGCGTTGAAAAAGCGCCCTTGTCGCCGGTAAGCTTTTCATAGACATAGTCGGCCACACGGTGGGCTGCCAATCGCGCATCTGAGGGCGCTACAGCAAAGCTCTGACCTCCCAAATCTTGTCCTTTGACAACATCCCACAAGCGAAAACGCACGTCGAACCGTCCATCAGCCAGCGAAGTGATGCTTCCGGTGACCAGTGCATCTGAGCCCGCTTGCCGGAAAACCGATAAGTCCGGCAACGACACCTCATCCAAAGGCCCGTGCGTTGCATTCAAAGCACGAAACTGCCCACTGCGCTCCAGGTCAGCCTGCACGATGGACGAGATCTTTTGGGTGGAAGTTGCTTGCCCTTTGAAGGGTGCAATGCTGATGGGGACTTGCGTAAGGCCTACGCCGGAGACTTCGACCCGGAATTGGGCTAACGCGTGGCTTTCGAAGCCCAAAAACAAAAGAAGAGCCAACGTCAATCCAGATGCCATGACGAACCCGCGCCTTAGCAAGTCGCGGAGAAATCCGCGTTTGGTGCCAAACGCACAAGGCGATAGACCCAACATAGAAAAAAAAGTGACCACGGCAATGGAGAACTTGGACGGGTTGAAAGGACCGAATATCATGGAAAATGGCTCGATGAAAAAAGTGACTCTATCCGTGATTATCGCCGCCAAGAATGAAGGGGCCCAAATTGGGGAATGTATCAATTCGGTCAGCTTCGCAGATGAAGTCCTGGTGCTTGACTCGGGCAGCACGGATGACACCGCGACGCGGGCGAGAAAAGCGGGCGCTAACGTTCACACTACCGACTGGCCGGGATATGGTCCGCAGCAACAAAGAGGCATTAACCTAGCCACAAGCGACTGGGTTCTTTCTCTTGACGCGGACGAACGGATCACTGAGCACCTGCACGATGAAATACAGGCTGCGATCTGTCGACCTGACTTTGATGGCTATTTTTTACCTCGACATTCAAGTCTTTGCGGCGTCTTCATAGAACACGGAGGGTGGCGTCCAGACTACACCTTGCGCTTGGTACGCCGACCATTGGCTGGATTCACTGACCACTTCCTTCACGCGCACATGACAGTAAACGGAAAAGCTGGCCACCTTAAGTCACCCATTGTCCATTACAGCTACAGAACGCTTGATGACTTGCTGGAAAAGATGAACCGGTATTCCAAGGGCGCTGCCATTGACTCGTTTACGAGAGGCGGATCTTCATCGCTAACAAAAGCTCTTGCGAAGGGAATCTGGGCATTTGTCCGTACTTACTTTGTGAGGCAAGGATTCCGAGATGGCCATATAGGATTGGTTCTGGCTATCTATAATGCGCAAACTACTTATTACAAATATCTCCGTCTCTGGATGATGACTAACGATAAATTAAAAGAAACACCAAAAAAATTTTTTAAATAACCGTAAATATTTACTAACATGTCTCTGACATAATAAACTCCTGTATTTAGTCTCTGAAATGAGAAATCGCAATCAACTCAGGGATTGAATAATTATGTTATGGAAGAGTCATAGATTTCATATTTGAATTGGGAAAATTCAAGCTTCTCTTTAATCTAAAAAAAACGCTTTCAGGTTGAATGCTCGCCATACAAGACTCAGAAGAAAGACAAACATCGGCATTGCTGGAAAGTAGGTCACAAGCGCAGACATCCGATCGAACGATCTTATCTTCAGAATAAATAGGAGCAACTTGCCGGATAGAGTTGCCTACACCAAATATTCCCAAAACAGGTACACCCATACCCTCCGCAAAATGGAGTGGGCCTGTATCCCCGCATACAAATAGCTTAG
>NZ_MSYM01000013.1 GCF_001938565.1 Rhodoferax antarcticus ANT.BR | reverse complement strand
GACGCGACTGGATTTTCCCGAGATTTTATTTCCGTATAACAAATTCTTTGCATCCATTTTGGATCACCATGTTCAATGGGACCCAAACGCTTTTGCGCACCGCTTAAATAGCTCAATAGTGCGCCGCGATCATTACCACCAAAGTCAATGGATTGATCAAACTCTTCCCGACGCAAGGCTAAAATAAATGGTAATGTAACCATCAATTTTAGCTTCCCTCTTTGACGAGGCATCGCCCACACTTTGGTGATCCATGGTATGTTTTCCAAAAGTGGCGCTATTTCAGAAGCTACCAATACATGCAATTCAACATTTGGTATTTGCATTGCAATTGCCTTGAGTGCAGGCGTCAGAATGACGGCATCACCAAGATATTTAAATTGTATGGCTAAAACTTTATGCGACTTCAAGATAATATTATCTCAGTAATTACTTTTGGACTTACAAGAAGGAAAATAGCATTTCCAGTACAGTATAAATCTATTAGAATACTTTCACTTACTTGATTAATAGAATCAACAGAATTAGAAATATACGTCTATTTAATCATAAACATAGCTATCGATTTAACTACTAGAGTGAATTTCGAATGCTTGAGTTCGTACTTGATCGGTAGGCACTCATAAACACACCAGCCAATACACAGTAGAATTTTCCTTCACCAGAATCTAAGAGCAACGAGTTAAATAAAGAACCAACAACAATCGTTAGGATAAGACCACGTAAAGCATATCCATAATAGTCAACATCTTCTTCAGCGGAATCAAGACGATATGTCAATACCCAAGGAACAACAAAAAAAGCGATTAAACATACAAGCCCCACAATGCCTAGTTCTTGTCCAGTTAACAAAAATTCATTGTGGGGATTGGGAACATAGGTTGATAGTGTTTTTTGAGTTTCTGCCAACAGACGATAATCGTTCTCAAAACTCCCGGTACCACCACCGATAAACGGATTCTCTTTGATGAGAGACATTGCATTTGAATAAAATTCCAGTCTTAAGCCAGACGACGTAGGTGCTTGATTTGGCTTGTGACTCAAAACTTCTTGCTTAATGTCCATCAGGCGACTGTTAGGCATCGCGTTGGTCAACGAATAGATGGCAACAATAGCCACGACCAAGGCTGTTAACCATCGAAGCGATCTCCAGCCCCATGTTTCCCAGCTGAACCAGATCAACAAGATAACCATAATAACCTGACCGGATCGTCCATTCACCAAAAATAGTATATTCAGAATAGCAAGCAAGCTTACAGAAATCCAAATCCAGCGCTTCATACCAGCCGACTTTACGGCAAAATGGAGTGTGAGATACATAGTGAATGCCATAAAAATATTATGAGCAATTCTTCCTTTGAAGACAAAATAACCTTGTCCTATATCTTTATGCGGCACGACACCTAGCCATTTTAAATATGAAATAACCAATACCATGATCATGCCGGCCAAAAATGCCTTGAGTGCGAGACTTCTATATTTCTCCTGATATAATACGCTGATAATCAATGGGATATAAAGCAATTTGTGGTATTTTAACCACCAAGATAATCTCATCTCCCATGATGCGCTGGAATAAAGCATTCCAACTCCATACAAACAGAAGAAGATAATCGAAACAACTGCTGCTGGATGGCTTTTTATTTTTTGAAACTTTTCATTAAAATTAATCTGAGAGCACCCATGCTATAACAAACAAACCCATTGAGATACTCATAAAGGCTGTTGATAATGCAATGCTAAAACACGCAAATATGATCAGATAAAGCTGCGTTTTCTCAGCGTAAGTCAGATAAAGATTTCGCATAATTTATTTTTGTTATTTTATTTTCATTTGAAGTGTTTTTTACTCAGTTCCAAGCCAAAAAGTCTTTCTATTTTCATGACCCAACGGTGTTTTAACTCTCTTTTTGCTGGCTTGATAATTAGCATCTGGTGCAAAATTTTTTTCTGCTTCATTAACAAGCCAATCAACAACGATTGCCGGATGTTTTCCCGAAAATCGACAAACAGCCTCTGGGTCGATTTGATAACCGTTGAAGAGAGGGTGATCATGACCCCAGTATTTTCCAACCCGCTGATTTTTAGCCTGCATGGCGGCAATACTTCTAACGTGTCCATAGTGATATATAGGGGCACCAACAAGTGCTGCTTTAGGGTAGCGACCTCGGCTATTTTTATTCATAACCACCCAAAAGAGTCCGTCAGGCGCAAAGCTTCGAATGGTGTTTCTTATTATTCGGCATTCTTGTCTGTACCAAGCTGGACTCGTTGCCAACCAGTCAGGGCTACCAAAAAAGTGAAAATAATCAAATGCTAAAGCTTCTACATCTTGATTGTTGAAATTATTTTCCATGGCCGCACGGATTTTTGGTAAATCATCTTCATGAAGAACCTCATCCCCTTCGAGGTAGAAAGCCCAGTCGCCTGTGCAGTTATATTGCGCAATCATCTTCTGTTGCGCGTAGACAAATCCTCGGTCCTGCATTTTTTCATTCCAAAAAGTTGGAATGATGACAATTTTGTCCGACTTAATCGCTTGGATGCGTTCCAGCGTGTCATCTTCACTATCGCCCACTGCAATAACAAATTCGTCACAGAGTGGTAATGCTGAGCAGATACTTTCTATGAATGGATACCCTAACAAAGTTCCATTTCTAATAAACGTAAATGCGCTAATTTTCATATCGAATGCTTCTTTTGATGATGACGGGTCGTGGCGTGTGAATCTGCGTCATTTACTGCGCTTCTTGCAGGTTGCCGGCACCGCCAAATTGGATATGATGCAACTGCGCATACACCCCATTCTTAGCCAGCAATTCAGCGTGTGTTCCGGTTTCAACAATCTCGCCCTTTTGCAGCACAACAATACGGTCGGCTTTTTCGATGGTGGACAGTCGGTGTGCAATCACCAATGAAGTTCGCCCTTGCATCAGGGTTTCCAGTGCGGCTTGCACGTGACGTTCTGATTCACTGTCCAGTGCGGAGGTGGCTTCGTCAAGAATGAGAATGGGCGCATTCTTAAGAATAGCGCGTGCAATAGCAATGCGCTGGCGTTGGCCGCCAGATAGTTTCACGCCGCGCTCACCCACTAACGTCTGCAACCCCTGCGGCATCTCTAGGATGAACTCCATTGCATGTGCGGCTTGCGCTGCGGCGATGATCTCCGCCTCGGGCACTTCACGCATTTGGCCGTAGGCGATGTTGGCGGCGACCGTCGTGTTGAACAACACAACTTCTTGGCTCACCAACGCAATGTTGGCGCGCAGGCTTGACAGCGACAACTCGGCTATGTTCTGGGCGTCCAAGGTGATGCGCCCGACATCTGGCAAGTAGAAGCGGGGGACCAGATTGGCCAAAGTGCTTTTGCCGCTACCGGATGCGCCAACCAGTGCGACAGTTTGCCCTGCCGCAATCTTTAAGCAGATGTCGCGCAGCGCCAGCCTGTTGTCGCGCTCATAGGACAAGCTGACATGCTCAAACGCAATACCACCGTTTGCGCGACCAATGTCCCTTTCCCCAGCATTGACTTCACCAGGGGTATCGAGCAAATCAAACACGCTTTCTGACGCCGCCAAGCCGCGCTGTAAGTGCTCACTCACGCCTGTCAGTCGCTTGATTGGGGCGGTAAGCATGAGCATCGCGGCGATGAATGACAGGAATCCGCCAACGGTGGTTGCATCACCGTCTGATTGCAACGTGGCAAGGTAAACGATAGCAGCCAGTGCAACCGCAGCAATCATTTGCACGATGGGCACGTTGCTCGAAGCTGCCATAGCCTGCTTCATGTTGTAGCGCCGCACCCAGTTCACCTGGTCGCTAAAACGCGTGCGCTCATAGTGTTGTCCGCCAAAGAGTTTGACCACTTTGTGTGCAGCGATGCTTTCCTCTATGACCTGCGTGATATCGCCCATCGCTTGCTGTGAATCGCGGCTGGCGTTGCGCAAGCGCGCGTTGATTATTCTGAGTATGAAAGCGATCACAGGCACCATCACCAAACTGAGCAGGGTGAGTTTCCAATCTAAGTAAAACAGCCAGCCCAACAATCCAACAATGATGATGGAATCGCGCACAACAACTGTAACCACACTGGTCGCAGCAGCGGTCACCTGTGCCACGTCAAAGGTCAGTTTGGAGATCAGATTGCCGGTGGCATGGTCGTCATAAAAGGGTGTGGGCAGTGTCAGCAGCTTGTGAAACATTTCTTCCCGTAAATCCATCACGATTTTGTTTCCTACCCATGCAATGGCATACGTTCCCATGAAGGACGCGATGCCCCGCACGAAGAAAATCGCCAAGATGATCAGCGGTGCAAATTTGATGACAGCATTGTCTTTTTGGATGAACGCACCATCCAGCATCGGCTTGAGCAAGGCTGGCAACAGCGGTTCGGTTGCTGCGGTGATGGCCATGCCCAGGATGGACAGCGCAAAGATGCGCCAATAAGGTTTGACGTAACCGAGAAGACGTAAATAAAGCTGCGTACTGCTGAGCTTCATGGGGCTGACCCTAACATGATGGATGCAAATCTTGTGCTGCGGGTACCGCAACAGGATCCCAATTGAAAAAATTCAGTTAATTTGAACCCGCGCTAGGTAACGCAGGGATGAACAAAAAATGCGACTCACATCAACACAATATCGTACTGCTCCTGCCCCATCGCGCCCTCGCTTTGCAGCGACACCGGCTTGCCGATGAACTCTGAGAGGCCGGCCAAGTGCTGGCTTTCTTCGTCCAGAAACAGCTCGATCACCTTGGGCGAGGCCACCACGCGGAATTCTTTTGGGTTGAACTGGCGTGCCTCACGCAAAATTTCGCGAAAAATATCGTAGGCGACGCTGCGTGCGGTTTTCACCATACCTTTGCCCTGGCACAGCGGGCAGGCTTCACACAACATGTGCGCCAGCGACTCGCGGGTGCGTTTGCGCGTCATCTCGACCAGCCCCAGTTGCGAAAAGCCGCCGCACATGGTTTTGACACGGTCGCGCGCCAGTTGTTTGCGCATCTCGGTCAATACCGCCAGGCGGTGGTCTTCGCGCTCCATGTCGATGAAATCCACCACGATGATGCCGCCCAGATTACGCAGCCGCAATTGGCGGGCGATGGCTTGGGCCGCCTCTAAATTGGTCTTGAAAATGGTATCGTCAAAATTGCGCGCACCGACAAAACCGCCGGTGTTGACATCGACCGTGGTCAGCGCTTCGGTCTGGTCAACGATCAAGTAGCCGCCCGACTTCAATTCCACCCGTCGGCCCAGCGCCTTGGCGATGTCGTCGTCGATGGAATGCAGGTCAAAGATCGGCCGCTCGCCTTTGTAGTGCTGCAGTTTTTGTGCCGCTGCAGGCATGAACTCCAGGCCAAACGCCTTTAACGTCTCAAACTGCTCCTGTGAGTCCACCCGGATTGATGCGGTGCGCTCGCCCACCATGTCTCGCAGCACGCGCTGCAACAGGCTCAGATCCTGATGCAACAAGGATCCAGCCGGCAACTTGGTTGCGGCCTCGCGAATGCGCTTCCAGGCTTTGCGCAAGTAGGCAACGTCGTCAGCCAGTTCCTGATCTATGGCGTCTTCGGCGTTGGTGCGCAAAATGAAGCCGCCACCCAGATCACCCGCCAGCGTCTGCACGCGCTGGCGCAAGGCTTCGCGCTGGGCAGGTGGAATTTTTTGCGACACGCCAATGTGGTCGTCCTGCGGCAAAAATACCAGCATGCGCCCGGCGATGCTGATTTGCGTGGACAAGCGCGCGCCCTTGGTGCCAATCGGGTCTTTGATGACCTGCACCATCAGGCTTTGGCCTTCAAACACCTGTTTTTCGATCGGTATCTGCGCGGCCGCCGCACGCGCGTTGGAAATCGTCTCACCCTCGGCGGGCGGGTGCCAAACATCGGCCACATGCAAAAAAGCCGCGCGCTCCAAGCCAATGTCGATGAAGGCGGATTGCATGCCCGGCAACACACGCGCCACTTTGCCCAGATAGACGTTGCTGACCAGGCCACGCTCCAGCGCGCGCTCGACGTGCAACTCCTGCAGCGCCCCACCTTCGACGATGGCCACCCGCGTCTCTTGCGGCGACCAGTTGATCAAAATATCTTCTTGCATTATTGTTATAGAAGAAAAGTGCTTCTAGCCCTTATAGATAAAGCGCAGACAGCTATATAAAAACTAGCAATTAAAACCCAGTTGACGCAACAACTGTGCGGTCTCAAACAGCGGGAGGCCCATGATACCGGTGTAACTGCCACTCAATTGTGCGATGTGTGCTGCCGCCCTGCCCTGCACCGCGTACGCACCGGCTTTGCCCATGGGCTCGCCGGTGGCCACATAGGCCTGAATCTGCGCGTGGCTCATCGGCGCAAACGTCACCCTTGATGCCGACACGGTCTGCAAGCGCTGCGCGTGGGTGCCAACTGCCACCGCCGTCAGTACCCGATGGGTTTTGCCAGACAGTTGCGTCAGCATGTGCGCGGCATCGGCGCGATCTGCAGGCTTGCCCAAAATCACCCGACCCAGCGCCACGGTGGTGTCTGAACACAGCACGGGTGCTTTGGGTAGGCCGCGCTTGGCCAGTCGCTGCAATGCGGCATCCAGCTTGAGCTGCGTGACGCGTTGCACATACGCCAGGGGTGCCTCGCGCGGCAAGACGACCTCCAGACTTTCAGCGTCTTCATCGGCGGCAGGCAGCAGCAGCTCATGCGCGATGCCGAGTTGCTCCAGCAACTGCCGGCGCCGGGGGCTTTGGGAGGCCAAATAGACAAATGGCATGATGAATGGATGTTTCATGTCTGAATCGCTTGGGTCTAGGCGTCGAGCCGCAGACAGTACAAGCGTACGGCAAGGCGGTACAACGACGACAGGGATGATTTGGGCTTGGCATCATTCGCGGTGGTAGGGGTGGTTGGCGTTGACCGACCACGCGCGGTACAACTGCTCCACCAGCAGCACCCGCACAAAAGCATGCGGCAGCGTCAAATCAGACAAGCGAATACGCTCATGCGCCGCCTGCCTGAAAGCCGGGTCCAGCCCGTCCGGGCCACCAATCACCAACGCCACATCGCCACCCGAGAGCTGCCAGTCTGTCAGCTTGCCCGCCAGCGCCATGGTGGTGAGCGTGGTGCCGCGCTCATCCAGCGCCACGATGCGGCAGCCTTTGGGAATGGCGGCCTCAATGCGGGCACGTTCGGCGGCGTAAATGGTTTCCAGCGATTTGCAGGCGCGCGGCTCGGTCTTGACGGCCTTCAGCTCAACCTTGATCTCAAACGGAAAACGCTTGGCGTAGTCGTCCCAAGCGGTTTGCGCCCAGTCCGGCACGCGCTGGCCCACGGCCACAATCAGCAGACGCACAATTTGGCTTAACTGGCAGCGCGTATGCTGGTCTTTTTGGCTGGCGCGCGGGCCGCAGGTTTGGCAGCTGATTTCTTCGCCGCTGGTTTGCCAGGCGCATTCACCACCAGTGTCTTGATGCGCGGTTTGGTCACAACCTCAGCATCTTTTGGACCTCTAGCCTTTGTTGGTGCTGCCTTGGCTGCTGCTTTTTTTGCAGCAGATGCCTTGGCTTCTTCCTGCTTCTTCAACTGGGCTTTGGAGGGGAAAGCGTCCTCCACGCCCTTCTTGGCGGCGCTGGAGCGGCGCAGGCTGGTCTCAGGCTTGGCGGCACGCGTTGGCTGCGTCGGCGCGGCGGGCAGCTTGGCAGCTTTGGCAACTACCGGCTTGGGCGCACCCAGCTTCAGGCGCACCGGCTTCTCGCCCCACAGCTCTTCCAGGTTGTAATAAGTGCGGTAGGTGGGCTGCATCACATGCACCACGGCCTGGCCGCAATCGACAATGATCCACTCGCCATTGGCTTCACCTTCGACGCGTGGCTTGGGGAAACCCGCTTCGCGCACCGCGTCCACCACACTCATGGCCAGCGCCTTGGTCTGGCGGTTGGAGGTGCCCGAGGCAATGATCACCCGCTCAAACAGCGACGACAGTTCCTCGGTGTCAAACACCACAATTTCCTGCGCCTTGACATCTTCGAGCCCGTCCACAATCGCACGCTGCAGCTTTTGCACGTCTTTTTTACCGTCTGGGTTAGTGGCAGCTTTGACGGCAGCTTTGGCGGCAGGCCGGATGGCTGGCTTGGTGACGGCGCGCTGGCGCTCTTCGGCCTCGGCTGGCGTTGCTGCCTGAGTGGCCGCCCGGGCCGTGGATTTGACAGCAGGCTTGGTGGTGGTTTTGGCGGCGCGTTTGGTGGCGCTTTTAGCAGCGGTCGGTACAGTGGTTTTGGTAGTCATCAAGGGATTGAGTAAAGGTGGTGGGCGGCAATATAACGCGCAACGCTCTCGCCCACCAGTGCCGTCACATTTTGGTGGGTGGAAACAGCAGAACGAATGTCGGTTGCGCTGAGGGCCATCGCAGGCATTTGCAGGTGAAAAAAACGCTGGGGAAAAGCGCTTTCTGCATCAAATACGGTCCTAGCCCCCGTTGAATGAGGGCGATCAGCTACACATATTGTAGCTGATTGAAGAATCTCCTGGCACCCGTGCCAGCTGGTCAGGGCTTGTGCCTGGTCTGCGCCAATGATCAGGAACAGTTGCGCGCCTGCCACCTCAGCACGCAGTTCGCGCAAAGTGTCAATGGTGTAGCTGGGCCCGCTGCGGCAGGTTTCACGCGCATCCACCATCGCCTGGGGTACTTCGGCAAAGGCCAGTTGCGCCATCGCCAGGCGATGCTGCGCCGGCGTGAGCGTGCGGGGTTTGTGCCAGGCCTGGCCGGTGGGGATGATGCGAAGCTGGTCGAGCTGCAGTTGCGCGACAGCCACCCGGGCCAGCGCCAGATGCGCCAGATGCGGCGGGTCAAACGCCCCGCCCAGGATGCCGACGCGCTGCACCGCTGCTCCGGCCAAGGTCAAACCCAGTCCCGGCGCACCAAAAACTGGCTGGTCAGCGCTGCCTCGGGCGAGCCCGGCTCAGGCAGCTTGTTGTAAGACCAGCTCACCAGCGGCGGCATCGACAGCAAAATCGACTCGGTGCGGCCACTCGACTGCAAGCCAAAGTGCGTGCCGCGGTCCCACACCAGGTTGAACTCCACATAGCGGCCGCGCCGGTACAACTGAAAGTTGCGCTCACGCTCACCGTAAGGCGTGTCTTTGCGCCGTTGCACGATGGGCAGGTAAGCACCCAGAAAACTGTCCGCTACCGACTGCATCATGGCCAGGCTGCGCTCAAAGCCCAGCTCCTGAAAGTCGTCAAAAAAAATGCCGCCCACGCCACGCTGCTCCGATCGGTGCTTGTTGCAAAAATACTCGTCACACCAAAGTTTGAAGCGCGGGTATTTGTCGTCGCCAAATGGTGCCAAGGCGGTCTTGCAGCTTTGGTGGAAATGCACTGCGTCTTCTTCAAAACCATAATACGGTGTCAGGTCCATGCCGCCGCCAAACCAGCACACCACCGAGCCATCGCTGGCGGTGGCCGAAATCATGCGCACATTCATGTGCACCGTGGGCACATACGGATTTCGCGGGTGAAACACCAGCGACACACCCATCGCCTCAAACGGCACGCCGACCAGCCCTGGGCGGTGCTGCGTGGCCGATGGCGGCAGGCTTGGCCCGCGCACATGCGAAAAGCCGCAACCAGCGCGCTCAAACAGCGGGCCACCCTCCAGAATCTGCGTGATGCCCTGCCCCTGCAGCTTGTCGCCAGGGGCCTTTTGCCAGGCGTCCGTTAGAAAAGCCGTGCCGTCGAGTTCAGTAATGGCACCGGTGATGCGCGCCTGCAGGCCGCGCAGATAAGCACCCACCTCTGCGGTCGCGCTGGCGGGGTTCGCTACTTCTGCGCTCATATTGCAGCCGCTTTGATAGCGCGGTAGCCAATGTCAGTGCGGTACTGCATGCCGTCAAAGCGTATGCCGGCGGCCACTTCATAAGCGCGCTGCTGCGCCAGGCGCACGTTGTCGGCCAGCACGGTCACACACAACACGCGCCCGCCAGAGGTTTGCAGCTCGGCCACGTCGCCAGTTTCACCAGGCACCAGCACGGTTGCGGCCTGGAACACCACCGCGTCCTCCTGCGGCTTAGGGATGCCAGTGATCACATCGCCCTTGCGTGGCTGCAGCGGGTAGCCGTGGGCGGCCAGCACCACACCCAACGCGGTGCGGCGGTCCCAATGCAGTTCGATTTGGTCGAGCTTGCCATGTGGGCCGGGTTCGGTGGCGGCCAGCATCACATCCACCAGATCGGTTTTCAGGCGCATCATGATCGGCTGGGTCTCGGGGTCGCCCATGCGGCAGTTGAATTCAAGCGTCTTGGGCTTGCCTTGCGCGTCGATCATCAGCCCGGCGTACAGAAAGCCAGTGAACTGAATGCCGTCTTTTTCCATGCCGCGAATCGTCGGCAAGATGATCTCTCGCATGGCGCGCGCATGCACATCTGGCGTGACGATGGGCGCGGGTGAATAAGCGCCCATGCCACCGGTGTTAGGACCCTGGTCACCATTAAGCAGGCGTTTGTGGTCCTGACTGGTAGCCAGCGGCAGCACATTCTTGCCGTCCACCATGACGATAAAGCTGGCTTCTTCGCCGGCCAGAAATTCTTCAATGACGACGCGCGCGCCGCCAGCGTTGTGGCTCACACCCAGCGTGTTGTCGACCAGCATGAAATCCACCGCCTCATGCGCCTGCGCCAAAGTCTGCGCCACCACCACACCTTTGCCTGCCGCCAGACCATCGGCCTTGACGACGATGGGCGCGCCCTTTTGGTCGATGTAGGCATGCGCCAGTGCCGGGTCAGAAAAGGTTTCAAACTCGGCGGTGGGAATGTTGTGGCGCTTCATGAACGCCTTGGAAAACGCCTTGGAGCTTTCCAGCTGGGCGGCTGCTTGGGTGGGGCCAAAAATGCGCAGACCGTGTTTGCGGAACTCGTCTACCACGCCAGCGGCCAGCGGTACTTCCGGGCCCACCACGGTGAGCGCTATCTTTTTTGCTGCAGCCCACTCCCGGAGTTGCTTCACATCAGTGATGTTGACGTTCTCAAACAGCGGGTCGGTTGCGGTACCACCGTTGCCCGGTGCGACATAGATCTTGTGGGTTTTGGGGGACTGGGCCAGCTTCCAGGCCAGCGCGTGTTCGCGGCCACCGCCGCCAATGACGAGGATTTTCATACGACCTCCGTATCGAGTTCGGCGTTATGAAACACCGCTTGCACATCGTCCAGGTCTTCCAGGGCATCGAGCAGCTTTTGCATACGAGCTGCATCGTCGCCACTGACTTCGATCGGGTTTTCCGGGCGCATGGTGACCTCGGCATCATCGGGCGTCAGGCCGGCGGCGATCAGCGCATCTTTGACCGCTTCAAAATCAGCCGCTGAGGTGATGACTTCAATCGCGCCGTCTTCGCCGGTGATCACGTCGTCGGCACCGGCGTCCAGCGCCACTTCCATGACCTTGTCTTCACTCACGCCCGGAGCAAAAATAATCTGACCACAGTGTTTGAACTGGAACGCCACGGAACCCTCGGTGCCCATGTTGCCGCCAAACTTGGAAAACGCGTGGCGCACTTCAGCCACGGTGCGCACCTTGTTGTCGGTCATGGTGTCAACGATGATGGCCGCGCCGCCAATGCCGTACCCTTCATAGCGGATTTCTTCGTAGCTGATGCCATCGAGCGTGCCGGTGGCTTTTTCGATGTTGTATTTGATGCGGTCGGCTGGCATGTTGGCCGCCTTGGCGCGGTCAATGGCCAGACGTAGGCGCGGGTTGGTCGACAAATCACCGCCACCGGCACGCGCCGCCACGGTGATTTCACGGATGATGCGTGTCCAGATCTTGCCGCGCTTCTCGTCCTGGCGGCCTTTTCGGTGCTGAATATTGGCCCATTTACTATGTCCTGCCACGGGAAATCCTTTAAAAATTCGTTACGCTATTGCCTCAATTGTACTTTTTGAGCCCGATATGCCCGAACCGATCCTGATTGCCCAACATGGGCAGACCCAGTGTTTCCTGCAGCCTGACAAGGCCAACCGCCACGGGCTGATCACTGGCGCCACCGGCACTGGCAAAACCATCACCCTGCAAACCCTGGCCGAAGGTTTTGCCAAACTCGGTGTGCCGGTGTTCATGGCCGACATCAAGGGCGACCTGACCGGCATCTCACAGCCCGGAAGTTCTACGCCAAAACTGGCCAAAGTCCTTGCCGAACGTGGGCTAGATGCTCCTGAATACGCAGCATTCACCACCACACTTTGGGATGTGTTTGGCGAGCAAGGCCACCCGGTGCGCGCCACGGTGAGTGATTTGGGCCCGCTGCTGCTGTCGCGCATGCTGAACCTTAACGATACCCAAGCAGGGGTGTTGCAACTGGTGTTCAAGATTGCTGACGATGCTGGCCTGCTGCTGCTGGACATGAAAGACCTGCGCGCCATGTGCCAGGACGTGGGCGACAACGCGTCGAGTTACACCACCGAATACGGCAACATCAGCGCCGCCAGCATTGGTGCCATTCAGCGCGGGCTGATGCAGATTGAGGCGCAAGGCGGCGATAAGTTCTTTGGCGAGCCCATGCTCAACATTGCAGACTTCATGCAAACCGACACGAGACTTGGAACCACCGCAAGTGGTGGGGGGCGCGGCATGATCAACATCCTGGCCGCTGACAAACTGATGAACTCGCCGCGCCTGTACAGCACTTTTTTGCTGTGGATGCTCAGCGAACTGTTTGAGATGCTGCCCGAGGTGGGCGACCTGGACAAACCCAAGCTGGTGTTTTTCTTTGACGAGGCGCACCTGCTGTTCAACGACGCGCCCAAGGTGCTGGTCGAGCGCATTGAGTTGGTGGTGCGGCTGGTGCGCAGCAAGGGCGTCGGCGTGTATTTCGTGACGCAGAACCCGCTGGATATCCCCGACAGCGTACTGGCGCAACTGGGCAACCGGGTGCAACACGCCCTGCGCGCCTTCACCCCGCGTGACCAGAAAGCGGTCAAATCCGCCGCCGACACCATGCGCCCCAACCCCGGGCTGGACATTGGCGCGGCCATCACCGAACTGGCGGTGGGCGAAGCGCTGGTCAGCTTTCTCGATGAGAAAGGCCGCCCCTGCCCCACCGAGCGCGTCTACGTCTTCCCACCCGCCAGCCAGATCGGCCCGATCACCACAGAGCAGCGCCAAGTCTTGTTGGCCGACTCCATGGTGGCCGGTGTGTATGAAAAGACGCTGGACCGCGAATCAGCCTATGAAAAGATCAAGGGCCGCACCAGCGCCCGCACGGAGCAAGCGCATGCCGATACCAAAACAGCGCCTGGCAAGGCAGGAGAGCCTGCCGCTGAAGAGGGCGGCTTTCTCGGCAGCCTGGGCTCGGGCCTGGGCAGCCTGCTGGGCGGTGGCAATGGCCGGCGCACCTCGGCCGGGGAACAACTTTTCAAGAGCGCTGCCAGTTCCATCGGACGCGAGGTGGGTCGGCAGATCATTCGCGGTGTTTTGGGTGGCATTTTTGGTGGAAAGCGCTGAGTCAGCCTGAACACCTTACTCATATTTTTGAAGCATTCTCATGAACACAAATGATCCCATGGTCCATGTCATTGACCACCCGCTGGTGCAGCACAAGCTGACCTTGATGCGCTGCAAAACTGCCAGCACCACCAGTTTTCGCACGCTGCTCAATGAGCTGGCGATGCTGATGGCCTACGAAGTGACGCGCGACATGCCCACCCAAGAGGTGGAGATTGAGACCCCGCTGGAAACCATGACTGCCACGATGATTGACGGCAAGAAGCTGGCACTGGCCTCCATCCTGCGCGCGGGCAACGGGCTGCTCGACGGCTTTCTGGCCGTGGTACCCGGCGCACGCGTAGGCCACGTTGGCCTGTACCGCGACCCGGCCACGCTGCAGGCGGTGGAGTACTACTTCAAGATGCCCAAGGACATGCCCGAGCGCGACGTGATCGTAGTCGACCCGATGTTGGCCACCGGCCACTCGGCCATTGCCGCCATCACCCGCATCAAGGCTTTGAGCCCCCGTTCGATCAAGTTTGTCTGCCTGCTGACCTGCCCCGAAGGCGTGAAAGCGCTGCGTGCGGCGCACCCGGATGTGCAGATTTTCACCGCCGCCATCGACCGCCAACTTAACGACCACGGCTATATCTTGCCGGGCCTTGGTGATGCGGGCGACCGGATTTTTGGCACGCAGTAAGTTACAAGCGTTTTAGCCCTCTAGCCCTTACGTTATAAGCGCGGGTAGCTATTTATTTTGTATTATCTTAGATACCAGTGCTGACCGGCTGCGAGCTTCGGGGCCAAATGTCAGGTGTTTAATGGTTTGCTAACGGGCGCGCTGCCATGGGTAGCTACGCGGCTGTCCTCCGGCCCGCTGGGCCTCCCCCTTGATGCCGCTGCGCCACCCATGACAACGCACTCGCCAAGGCTGTTGGCAGTTCCAGCGCCTTGCATACCAAAGCCGGTTCAAGGATCAGCCTGATCCAGGCTGACCCCACCCTGAGCTAGCATTGATCTGCGCGATTTACCAACAAAATTGACCTCAAGCCTCTTACAAAAAAGGGCTGGCAGCTATACATTTACCAGCTTTCAAAGTTTTGAATGAAATGACAGATGCAGCCTCTACCGGAGAATTTCAACCATGCTTGACAACAACCCGCAATTCAAGGTCTTGAACCAGACATTTCCCCACATCGGCGAAAAAATCAAAGCGTATTGGGGGCTTGCCAGCTTCGTGCCGTACATGGAAGGCCTGCTGCACGGTACGCGTGAAGGCACCCGGCGCGGCTTTCAAACCGATGTGATGATGGCCCTTTACCATCTGGCCGAGCAACACAAGGCGGCTTACCCACAATACCAGGTGAGCGACAACTTTTGGACCTATGTCGAGAGCAAGCCCCAAAAGCCCGCGCACACGTCGTCTGAAGGTGGTTGACCCAGTTTTTAACCCGCCCGGGCCTGCAGCCATCCGGCGGGTTGACGCTTTGGCCTGAAACCGGGTTTCACATCAACTTCATCACGCGGGCCTGCTCGGCAAGCTCCGCGCGAAACTTGGGGTGGGCAATGCTGATCAGTTCAAGCGCACGTTGTTTGGCCGACTTGCCACGCAACTGCGCCACGCCGTACTCGGTCACCACATAGTTGACGTCGTTTTTGCTGGTACTCACATGGGTGCCTGGCGAAAGCACCGGCACGATGCGTGAAATGGTGACATGTTTGGCGGTAGACGGCAGCACGATGAAGGCCTTGCCGCCACGGGACAGGTTGGCGGCGCGCACAAAGTCCGCCTGGCCACCAGTGCCCGAATGCAGCACGTGCCCCAGGCTCTCCGACCCGCACTGGCCCAGCAGATCAATTTGCAGCGTGGCGTTGATGGCGACTAGGTTGTCGTTTTGGCCCGCCAGCGTGGGCGAGTTGGTGTAATCCACCGGGTGAATTTCCAGCGCCGGGTTACGGTCCATGAACGTGTAAAGCTTTTTAGAGCCCAGTGCAAAGGTGGCCACCATCTTGCCCGGCAAGTAGTTTTTGCGCCGGTTGGTCACCGCACCGGCCTCCAGCAGGGTAAGGATGCCGTCGCCAATCATCTCGGTGTGGATGCCCAGGTCATGCTTGGTGGTGAGCTGCATCACCACCGCATCCGGGATGCCGCCGTAGCCAATTTGCAGCGTGGCGCCATCGTCAATCAGCTCGGCCACATACTTGCCAATGGCTTCCTGCACCGGGCCGATGCTGGGCAAGCCTACTTCCATCACCGGCTCGTCGCTCTCAACGAGACCAGCCACTTGTGAAATATGCACATGGCAGTTGCCATAAGCAAACGGCACGTTCGGGTTGACTTCCAGCAGCACGGCGCGGGCCCGGGCGACTGCGGCCATGGTGTAGTCGGCACCCAGGCTGATCGAAAAGTAGCCGTGCGCGTCCATGGGCGAGGCCATGCTGAATACCACGTCAGCGGGCATCAGGCCGCGCCGGATCAGGCACGGAATTTCCGAGAAATAGTTGGGCAAAAAGTCAATCCAGCCCTCTTGCCCGCCGGTGCGGGTCGCCGCACCATAAAACAGCGCGACGTGGCGAATGTTGTCCACCGTCTCGGGGTCCAGGTAAGCATACTTGCGAATGGCCAGAATTTGCGCTACCTTGACACCCTTAAAGCTGCGGCGCTGCTCAGACAACGCCGTGAGCAAGGCGGGCGGCTCGCCCACACCCGTGGGCACCACGATCTCATCACCGTCTTTGATCAGGCGCATCGCATCGCTGGCGGTCATTTTTTTCTGTGCGTAGGCTTCTTGTACTGACATGCTGCTTTTCCTTAAAAAAATGCGTGTCGCGAGTGCCGTTCAGTCTGCCTGAGGCGCAATCATTTCCGCGTAGTCATACAACGCGCTCAAAACGTCTTCACCACGCGCGTCAGCCGTCTCAGCCAGTGTGTCGAGCTGGTCGAACAAGGTTGTAACTGTCAGCGCGCCGCCCTCACCCACCAGCAAGCGCGCGGCGCGGTGGGTGTCCCAGCGGGCTTGTTCTTCGGCTGTCAGGCTTGGCGGGAAGTTGCGGGCACGGTAGCGCCAAAGCAATTCGCTCAAACGGGCGTCATCAAACGCCGGGCGTGCTTTGGCAAGCTGCTCCGGGCTGCTTTGGCGCAGATCGTTGAGGCGGCGGCGGTCGGCGTTGCCGATGAAGCCGCCGTACAGGTCTTCGTCCACGTCCACCGGGCCATAAGCGTCACGCTTGAAAACCTCGGCCCAGATGGCGCTCATGTCCGCCAGGTCACGGGCCGTGGCCGCATGTTGCATTTGCGCCTGCACGTTGATGCCCCAGCGCTGCGCCATGGGCTCGCTGAGCACTTTCAGGTTGCTCATCACCATGGGTGATTTATTCAAATGCACGGATTTGATGGGCAGGCGCGCCATGCCTTCAGGCAGATTGGCGGTTCGGGTGAATAAGCGCTGCTTGATCTGCGCAGCGTTCAGGCTGGCCAGCTCACCCGGGTCTTGTGACAAATCCCAGGCCAGCAGCTCGTTTTTATTGCCCGGGTGCATGGCCAGCGGCCACATCAGCGCCAGGCAACCGCGCTCGGGGGCGAACATGCCCGAAATATGCCAAAACGGCCGGGCATTGGCTTGGGTTGCGGGCAAGCCCAGCTCCGCCAGCACCCGGTCTTTTTTGTGCAGCCCAAAGCAGAAGTCAAACAGGCGGGGCTGCGCGGTTTTGACCAGGCGTGCCAGGGCGATGGTGGCGCGCACGTCGCTCAGCGCGTCGTGCGCGGACTCGTGCGCCAGGCCGTTGGCAGCGGTCAGGTCGGTGAGTTTGAAACTGGGTTTGCCATCGGGCTTGGTCGGCCAGGCGATGCCGTCAGGCCGCAGCGCATAGGCAGTGCGCACCACGTCCAACATGTCCCAGCGGCCGCAGTCGTTTTGCCACTCCCGGGCGTAAGGGTCGATCAGGCTGCGCCAGAACATGAAGCGGGTGATCTCGTCGTCAAAACGGATGCTGTTGTAGCCCACGCCCACGGTAGCGGGCCAAGCCAGCAACTGCTCGATCTGCGCGGCAAACTGGTATTCCGGGATGCCCTTTGCCAGACATTCCTGCGGGGTAATGCCGGTGATCAGGCAGGCCTCAGGCTCTGGCAAAAAGTCGTTGGCAGGCTGGCAGTACAGCATCACTGGCTCGCCCAGCTCATTCAGATCGGCGTCGGTTCGGATAGCGGCAAACTGTGCCGGGCGGGTGCTGCGGGTGTTGGCGCCAAAGGTTTCGTAGTCGTGCCAGAGAAAAGTGTGTGGCATGCTTATGGGTTGAAGTCTTCTATGATTTTAAGAGCTATCAGCGCTTTATTTATAAGGGCTAGAGCATGTTTTTTATATGAAAATGACCGCTCTACTTGCGCCGCGCAGAGTTCACCCCCGGCAGCTCGGCCACCAGGCCCAACACCTTGTGCAGGCGGCCCGAGTCCGATACCTCCACGGTAAAGGTCATCCACGCCGTGCCCTTGATGGACTGCGTCTGCACGCCAATCACGTTCATCTTTTCTTTGGTAAACACCTCAGAGATATCGCGCAGCAGGCCCTGGCGGTCATGTGCCTGCACGGCCACATCCACCGGATAAACCGAGCCCGACACGGCCTGCGCCACACCCCACTCCACCTCGATCAGCCGTTCGCCATTTTTGGCCACCATTTCTTTCAGGTTGCTGCAATCCTTGCGGTGCACGCTGACACCTTTACCGCGGGTGACAAAGCCGCAAATCGCATCCGGCGGGGCTGGTTTGCAGCATTTGGCCATTTGCGTCATGAGCGAATCCACGCCCACCACCAGCAGCCCACCCTTGGTCGGGTTGTCCCCCGAGCGCGGTTTGCGCATCAGTGGCGCGTTGGTGTCAAGCTGCGGGGCTTCGGGTGGGCGCAGCACCTGCTCAATGCTGCGCAGCGAAAACTCATCCTTGCCAACATCTTCAAACAGCGCGGAGGCATTGGTAAAACCCAGTTGCACCGCCAGATCGTCGAGCTTGACAGCGGTTTTGCCTTCACGCTGCAGCAGCTTTTCAACCGTTTCGCGGCCTTTGGCGATGGTTTCATTGAGCGCCAGCGCGTTGAACCAGGCACGCACTTTGGTGCGGGCGCGGTGGCTGGCCAAGTAGCCCAGCTCGGTATTGAGCCAGTCACGCGACGGGCCGCCCTCTTTGGCCGCAGAGATTTCGACCGTCTGGCCGTTTTTCAAAGGTGTATTGAGGGGCACCATGGCGCCGTCGACCCGCGCGCCCCGGCAGCGGTGGCCGAGGTCGGTGTGCACGGTGTAGGCAAAGTCCACCGCGGTCGCGCCTTGCGGCAGCTCAACAATGGCGGCGTCCGGCGTCAGCACGTAGATGCGGTCGTCCAGCAGGTTTTCCGGTTGCACGCCCGACAAATCGCGCTCCCACGCCAGTAGCTGGCGCAACACGGCAATCTTGGCGTCGTAGCTCCCGGTGGCCGACACACCGGCATAGCCCTTGGCGCCAGCCTCTTTGTAGGCCCAGTGGGCAGCCACGCCGTTCTCGGCATGGTCGTGCATGGCTTGGGTGCGGATCTGGATCTCGATCGCCAAGCCGGCGTCATCGCGCACCACGGTGTGCAAAGACTGGTAGCCGTTGACCTTCGGTTTGGCGATGTAGTCGTCAAACTCCTCGCTGATGGGGGTGTAATGGTCGTGCACCCAGCTCAGGGCGCCGTAGCACTCGGGCACACTGGCCACCAGAATGCGCAGCGCGCGCAAGTCATACACCTTCTCGAAGTCCAGCGACTTGCCGCGCATCTTTTTGACAATGCTGTAGATGTGTTTGGGTCGCCCCGACACCTTGGCGTGCATGCCGTTGGCCCGCAAGTTCTGCTCCAACTGGCTGCGCATACCCTCTACCGTCGCCTCACGCGCGATACGCTTTTTATCGATCAACCGGGCCACTTCCTTGTAGGTGTCGGGCTCGAGAAAGCGAAAGGCCAGATCTTCCATCTCCCACTTGATTTCCCAGATGCCCAGCCGGTTGGCCAGCGGCGCAAACACCTGCAGGGATTCGGCCGCAATGCCATCGGGCACGGGTAGTTTGGTGGCAGCAAAAAAACGCAGGGTCTGCAGGCGCGAGGCCAGTCGCAACATGACCACCCGCAGGTCGCGCGAGAAGGCCAGCAACATCTTGCGCACGTTTTCGGTCTGCACGGCGGCGGCTTGTTGCGCCGCCGGGGTATCGGTGGCAACGGTGGCCTTGGCGGCTTTGGCGGCCTTGGCCTGGCGCGCCTGGGTCTGCACGCGCACCAGCTTGGTGGTCTCCAGCGCCAGCGCGGCAAAGTTCTCGCCAAACGCTTTGGTGATCACTTCTTGGGGCTTGTTCAGATAGGCGCAGGTATACACCAGGTAACACGCCGCCTGCATGGCATCAGAGCCGCCAATGCCTTTCAGGATGACCGCCACCGCATCTGCATGGGATAGCGTGTTTTCACCGGTATCCAGGGTTTCGCAGGACAGCAACGGCTCGGCAAATGCGCGGGCGCGTGTCAACGCCAGCGGCTGCTCGGGCAAGCTTTCGGCTATAGCGGCCACCACCGGCAGCACGGATTTTGCCGCCTTGATGGGTGCCACCTCGGAAACTGAAATTTTCATGAAAAACGTCTGGCCTTGCTCTAAGTGCCGGGATCAACCCAAAAGAAAAGACATTACCGCATCCACCTGATCGTGGGCGACAAAGGTGGGCGCATGGCCGACACCGGCAAATTCCACCAGTTGTGCCTTCGGGCCGCGCTGCGTCATGGCCTGCGCCGTAGCCACCGACAACAAATCGGAGTCGCTACCGCGTACCAGCAGTGTCTGCGCGGTGATCTGGTCGTAGGCCTGCCACAACATCGCCTCACCTTGCGCAGCAGACTCGGCCGTGACCGCTTTGAACGGCTCAGCCAGCGCCGGGTCGTAACGCAGGGTGAGCCGCCCGGAATCGTCGTCCAACGGCTTGACTTGCGGGCGTGTAAGTGCCAGCCACTGCTCTGGCGTATGTGGGCCGAAGCTGCTGGCAATGGCCCACAGGGCGTCTGCGGCCTGCTGCTCGGTATCAAACACCGGCACTTTTCCCAGGTACTCGCCAATGCGTTGTAACGCCTGCCATTCAATCACCGGCCCCACGTCGTTGAGCACCAGTCGGCGCACTTTGGCAAACGCTGGCAGCTCGGGCTGGCCCGCCACCACCAAACCAATCAGTCCACCCATGCTGGTGCCGACCCAGTCCAGTGTGGTGGGCTGCAAATGTGCCAGCAGCGCCAGCATGTCGGCCGCGTAAAACGGAATCTGGTAGCCCTGCGGATCTTTTAGCCAGTCGCTTTGGCCGCGACCGGCCACGTCTGGGCACACCACCCGGATGTCACCACCCGCCTTGTCACACAAGGCTTGCGCCAGCGTGTCAAAGTCGCGCCCTTGGCGCGTCAGGCCGTGCACACACAGCACCACATGACGGCTAGCCGGGTTGCCCCAGTGCCAATAGGCCATGCGATGGCCGCCGTGGGCATCGGTACAGTGAACAAATTCAAGAGTGGGATCGGGCATGGTGGGCATCACTGGATAATGTCTGCATCCTAATTCAAACCGGCCAGCCGCCCCGCTTTTGCGCACGCCAACCCATCAATTCTTTTTCGGAGAAACACCTTATGCTCAAAGGTAAAACAGCGCTTGTCACCGGCTCCACCAGCGGCATTGGTTTGGGGCTAGCCAAGGCCCTGGCGGCACAAGGGGCCAACATCGTGCTGAACGGTTTTGGCGATGTGGACGGCCCCAAAGCCGAGGTGGCCGCACTGGGCGCGCAGGTGGCCTACCACGGCGCCGATATGAGCAAACCCGCTGAGATCGCTGACATGCTGACCTATGCCGCAGCGCAGTTTGGCCGGGTGGATATTTTGGTCAATAACGCGGGTATCCAGCATGTGTCACGCATCGAGAACTTTGCACCTGAGCGCTGGGACGCCATCATGGCCATCAATTTAAGCAGCGCCTTCCACGCCACCCGCCTGGCGTTGCCCGCCATGCAGGCCGCAGGCTGGGGCCGCATCATCAACGTGGCCTCTGTCCACGGGCTGGTTGCCTCGGCAGAAAAGTCAGCTTACGTGGCGGCCAAACACGGTGTAGTGGGCCTGACCAAAGTGACGGCGCTGGAAAACGCCACCACCGGTGTCACCTGCAACGCCATCTGCCCGGGCTGGGTGCTGACCCCGCTGGTGCAAAAACAGGTGGATGCCAAGGCTGCTGCGCTGGGCGTGTCCAACGACGACGCCATCAAAGCGATTCTGGGCGAAAAAGAGCCGTCGATGCAGTTCACCACGCCCGAAGAGCTGGGTGCGCTGGCGGTGTTTTTCTGTTCGCCAGCCGGCAACAACGTGCGCGGCGTGGCCTGGAACATGGATGGCGGCTGGGTGGCGCAGTAAGCTGAAGGTGTGCCTAGAAGCTATCTTTAAGATAGCTTCTAGCGCATATTGCATAAGGGCTAGAGCCATATTTTGTTAATAAAATTCTGTGCCCCTCTCCTGGAACGAAATTAAGTCCCGCGCGCATGCGTTCAGCCGCACCTGGGCTGACACGGCCAATGAAGACAGCCAGGGCAAGCCGTTCTGGCTTGATTTCTTTGAAATCTTTGGCATCACCAACAAACGTGTCGCCACCTTCGAGCATGCGGTTAAAAAGCTGCCCGGCCAACACGCCAGAACCGACGGTTTTGTCGACCTCTTCTGGCCCGGCATGCTGCTGGTCGAACAAAAGTCGCGCGGCAAAAATTTGGACGCTGCGCTGACGCAGGCGCTGTCGTACTTTCCCGGGCATTGCCGAGCGTGACTTGCCGCAAATCGTCATCGTCTGCGACTTTGCCCGGTTTCGGGTGCACCACCTGTCCACCGGCGAGACCGTTGAGTTCACCCTGAAAGACCTGCACAAACACATCAAACTGTTTGGTTTTGTAGCGGGTTACAAGGTGCAGACCATCCAGCCGCAAAACCCGGTCAACATCAAAGCCGCCGAACGCATGGGCAAGTTACACGACGCGCTCAAGGCCAGCGGCTACAGTGGCCACGCGCTGGAAGTGCTGCTGGTGCGCCTGCTGTTTTGCCTGTTTGCCGACGACACCGGCATCTTCCAGCCCGCGCAGGCGCTGCGAACATTCATTGAAGAGCGCACCGCGCACGACGGCTCAGACCTGGGCTCGCGCATGGCGCAGCTTTTCCAAACGCTCAACACGCCCGACGGTGCCGCAGGCGTTGGCAACGCAGCCAACAAGCGCAGCCAGGCGCTAGACGAACAGGTGGCGGCTTTCCCTACATCAACGGCAAGCTGTTTGAAGAACCCTTGCCGATGGCCGACTTCACCACGGCCATGCGCGAAGCCCTGCTGGATGCCTGCGCGCTGGACTGGTCAGCCATCAGCCCGGCTATTTTCGGCTGCCTGTTCCAGAGCATCATGGACGACAAGGCCCGCCGCAACCTGGGCGCGCACTACACGTCTGAGGAAAACATTCTCAAGCTGATCAAGCCGCTGTTTCTGGATGAGCTGTGGGCAGAATTTGAGAAGGTCAAGGGCAACAAGAACAAGCTATTTGAGTTTCACAAGAAGCTGCGCACGCTGACATTTTTTGACCCGGCCTGCGGGTGTGGCAATTTTCTGGTGATCAGTTACCGCGAGTTACGCGAGCTGGAGTTGGCCGTGCTGCGCGCCAGTGACACCTCGGGCCAGCAGACGCTGGACGTGCACAGCCTGATTGGTGTCAACGTCGATCAGTTTTACGGTATCGAGATTGAAGAGTTTGCGGCGCAGATTGCGCAGGTAGCCTTGTGGCTGATGGACCACCAGATGAACCTACGGGTGAGTGAGGAGTTTGGCCTGTACTTTGCGCGTATTCCCCTCAAGACCACGCCGCATGTTGTGCATGGTAATGCGCTCACGTTGGATTGGAATGAGGTGTTGCCAGCGCAGCGGTGTAGCTTTGTGCTGGGGAATCCGCCGTTTTTGGGCAAGTCCTACCAGTCCAAAGGCCAAAAGACGGACCTTGAACTGGTGATGCACGGGATCAATGGCGCAGGAGACCTAGACTATGTTGCAGCTTGGTATGTGAAAGCGGCGAAGTATTTGCATGTGGCCGCACCGGCGCGGGCGGCGCAGATGCCGGGGGCTCATACGCTTCGCTTTTTGAAATCGCCCCCGACATCCGCACCACCCACACCTCAGGAGTTGGCTCTGCCAGACAGCCAAGGCCGGTGCGCCTTTGTCTCGACCAACAGCATCACCCAAGGTGAACAGGTAGGCGTGTTGTGGGGTTGTGGGGTTGGCTGCTGGCGCAGGGTGTGCACATCCACTTTGCGCACCGCACATTCAGCTGGAGCAACGAAGCCTTGGGCAACGCCGCTGTCCATTGCGTCATCATCGGCTTTGGCTTGCAAGACCGACCAGACAAAGTCATTTTTGAATACGACGACATCCGAGGTGCCCCACACGCGGTTGCGGTAGCCAATATCAACCCTTATTTGGTCGATGCGCCAAATGTGGCGCTCAGTAAGCGTCGAACACCGATTTGTGAGGTTATCGAGTTGGTAAATGGCAGCAAGCCAACCGATGCAGGCAATTTGGTTTTGTCCGATGAGGATAAAAACCGCCTCATCGTCATTGAACCAAAAGCCGAAAAGTGGGTTCGACCATTCTTGGGTGCCGACGAATTTATCAATGGGACAGCGCGTTGGTGCTTGTGGCTCGTCGATTGTCCGCCCAGCGAGCTTCGGCAATTGCCAGAAGTCGTGCGACGCGTGCAAGCTGTCAAAGCTATGCGAGCAGCGAGTTCAAAGGTGGCGACGCGTGAAAACGCGAAAGTACCCGCTTTGTTTGCGGAATTACGACAGCCGCAAAGCGACTACCTGCTGGTTCCCAGCGTGTCATCCGAACGGCGAACTTACGTGCCCATTGGCTTCATCAGTGCAGAAGTCATCGTCAGCAATCTGGTTTACAGCTTGCCTGACGCCACCCTTTTCCACTTTGGCATCCTGTCATGCACCATGCACAACGCATGGATGCGTTTTACCTGCGGTCGTCTGAAAAGCGACTACCGCTACTCCAACACCATCGTCTACAACAACTTCCCCTGGCCCGATCTAGCACAAAGTTCAGAGTAAAATCAGCCTCTAGCCCATATAGATAAAGCGCAAGCAGCTATTGAAACTGCAGCGCAAGCCGTGCTCGATGCCCGCGCCCAGTTCCAGTCCGGGCCGCAGCCTGCCACACTGGCGGATTTGTATGACCCCCTGACCATGCCGCCCGAGTTGCTCAAGGCGCACCAGAAACTCGACGCCGCCGTGGACAAGGTCTACGAGGCCAGTGGTGGCAAAAAAAACTATAAAAGCGACGCCGAGCGCGTGGCCTTCCTTTTCGAGATGTACCAGAAACTCACCAGCCGGCTACCCACCGATAAGCCAAAACGCCGCCCGCGGGATCGCTAACAAGGAGCCGACTGAGGCTAAAGTCAGGAATGAAAATATGCTCTAGCCCATATTTTTAAAAGACAGCATGCTTTTTAAAGCATAGCATTGGCCCTGCTGAACACAGACCTGCAGTCTTCTGATTCCAAGCCAATTGACCATGCCAGCTACCACTACACCCGCACCTGACCCGGTACCCCTGCCTACGCGCTTGGGCTGGAAGCTCGACCGGGAGCTGTTGATGTACACCGATGCCAAGCAACCCGATGTGGGCAACGAGCAAATCATCCGCTTTTTGCCAAGCATGCCCTGGCTGGCACCTGCGGACACCGAGGTGGTACTTGACTTGGTGCAACTGCTGTATAGCGCCAAAACGCCAGGTGGGTATGACGTGCTGACCTCCAGTTGTGGGTATGGCCCGGACGCTGAGATCAACGAATGTGTCTATGTGTCGCACCCCGGCGCTGACCTGATCGTCTGGTATCTGGACTGGGAAAAATACGACATTCACATCCACCCCGACATGCCCCGGTGTGGCAGAGGGCTGGAGCTGCACTTTGAACGTGCTCAGTACGAGGCTGACCTGTTTGCCATGTGGCGCGAGGTTGAGGCGGCCGATCTCGACTTGCAGGTCTATGAGCTTCAGCCCGCGGGTTGGCATCAGTTCGAGCCGCTACGGCCTGCGCTGCAACACCTGTCAAGGCTTCCTCTGGTGCCTGTGTTGCCGCCCGGTAGCCTTCTGGAATTTGGTTTTGTGGGCGACGAGTGTTACTTCATAAACGGTCAGCATGGCGGAAGTTGGCCAACCCGACTTCTCCCCGATGGCCGGACGCGGGATGCGTTTGAGACGTGGATGACTTTTGTAAAACGCGGCTGGACGCTCATACCAGACCCAAATCTGAAAAACGATTTTTTCCTGTTACACGAGGAAGACCGTGATGCCTGCGAGGGGGCCGGTCGCCGTCTGGTGGCCTGCTTGCGCCAAGCCTGGTCGGCCAGCGTTGCGCCGCAAGCCATTGAAGTTCGCTTGTTGCCCTGTGATCTTGTCACCGTACCGTGCAAGCCAGCTCACGCCCAGCGGGCAGACTCGTCACCGTGATGTCGTCCTGGTTGATCAACAACGGCGCACGCGGCGCAGCCTGGAATATGGATGGCGGCTGCGTAGCGCAATAAGTCGAAGGTTCGCCAATAGCTACAAATAATATAGCTATTGGCGCTTATGACATAAGGGCTAGAAGGCTATTTTACTTGTAAATACTCAAGCACACCCTGCCCCGCATGAGCACCACTGGCCAGGCAGGCGGTGAGCAGGTAGCCGCCGGTGGGGGCCTCCCAGTCGAGCATCTCACCGGCGCAAAAGACACCCGGTAGCGCCTGCAGCATGAGTTGCGGGTTCATGGCTTCAAACAGCACGCCGCCAGCGGTGCTGATGGCCTCGTCGATGGGTCGCGTGGCCTGCAATGTCACCGGCAAGGCCTTGATGGCAGTGGCCAACTGCGCAGGGTCATGCATCTGCTCTTTGGATAGACGCTCATGCAAAATCGCCGCCTTGATGCCATCAATGTGCAACCGGCTTTTCAGGTGGCTTGAGAGCGAGCGCGCACCGCGTGGGTGCGACACCTCGGCCAGCACCCACTCGGCGGAGCGGTCCGGCAACAAGTCCAGTGCAAACGTCACCTCGCCCCGGGCGATGATGTCGTCGCGCAGCAGGTGCGCGACAGCGTAGATCAGACTGCCCTCGACACCGGTCTCGGTGGCCACAAACTCGCCGCGGCGCTGAAAGCTCACCCCGTTGGCGGTGGTCAGCTTGATCGCCACCGACTTGAACGGCTGCCCGGCAAAGCGGCTGGCAAAGTAGCTGCTCCAGCCGCCTTGCACGTCAAAGCCGCAATTGGCGGGCAGCAGCGGTGCCACCGCCACACCTTTGTCACGCAACCAGGGCACCCAGGCGCCGTTGGAACCCAGGCGCGCCCAGCTGCCACCGCCCAGGGCCAACACCACGGCATCGGCCTGCACGTTTTTGGGGCCTTCTGGGGTCTCAAACTGCAGGTGGGTGGCATCCACACCATCGGTGCGCCATCCGGTCCAGCGATGGCGCATGAGAAATTGCACGGCAGAGCCACTTTGCGGATGGCGAAGCTGGTGCAGCCAGGCGCGCAACAGAGGCGCAGCCTTCATATCCACCGGGAACACCCGCCCGGAGCTGCCAACATAGGTTTCAATACCCAGCGCCAGCGCCCAGGCGCGTATGCCGCTCGCATCCAGGGTGTTGAAGATGGCCTCCAGCTGGTTCCGCCGCTCGCCGTAGCGTGCTGCAAACCGGTCGGCTGGCTCCGAATGGGTCAGATTCAGCCCGCCTTTGCCCGCCAGTAAAAACTTGCGCCCTACGCTGGGCATGGCGTCATAGACACTCACAGCCACGCTATTGCGCGCTAAAACACTGGCAGCCATCAGGCCAGCTGGCCCCGCGCCCACCACGATTGCATGCTTCATCTTTCTAATAACTTTCTAAAAATGATTTCTGTCACAATTTCAACAAACGCTACTTTTTATATTCAAGAGGAAAAAACATGGCCAGTGAACTGATCAAACATGTGTCTGACGCGTCGTTCGAAAACGATGTCCTGCAATCCACCCTCCCAGTGCTGGTGGACTATTGGGCTGAGTGGTGCGGTCCCTGCAAAATGATCGCGCCGATTTTGGACGAAGTATCGATCGCTTATGAAGGCAAAGTGCGGATCGCCAAAATGAATGTCGACGAGAACCGCGACATTCCCGCCAAGTTTGGTATCCGCGGCATTCCGACGCTGATGCTGTTCAAGAACGGCCAACTTGCCGCCACCAAGGTTGGCGCCCTGAGCAAGTCACAACTCACCGCTTTCATCGACCAGCAACTGGTTTGATGTTTTTGTGAAGGCAGGCCCAGCGGGCCTGCGCGCACCCGGCGCGCCAAAGCAGGGATTTTTCCTGTCATAATTCATCGACTTGCCTACCCCCAACAAGGGTTACGCAAAGTCTGCGGCAGAGGCTCATGCGACTTCAACACACCAAGTCCAGCCGCCAACCCTCCCCCGTTTTTGCACCTCCCCTCCCTTACAGCGTCATTCCATGCATTTAAATGAACTCAAGGCACTGCACGTGTCAGAAGTCCTCAAGCAAGCTGAAGATCTTGAGATTGAAAACACTGGGCGCATGCGCAAACAGGAGCTGATGTTTGCCATCATCAAAAAGCGCGCCCGTGCGGGTGAGCAGATTTTTGCCGACGGCGTGCTCGAAATTCTGCCCGACGGTTTTGGTTTCCTGCGCAGCCCCGACACCAGCTACACCGCCAGCACCGATGACATCTACATCAGCCCCAGCCAGGTGCGCCGCTTTAACCTGCACACCGGCGACATGATTGAAGGCGAAGTGCGCACGCCGAAAGACGGCGAGCGCTACTTTGCCTTGAACAAGCTGGAAAAGGTCAACGGCGGCGGCCCCGAGGAAAACAAACACAAGGTGATGTTTGAAAACCTGACGCCGCTGTTTCCCAAGGTGCAAATGCGCTTGGAGCAGGATGGCTTGAAGACCGAAGAAAACATCACCGGGCGCATCATCGACATCATTGCGCCCATCGGCAAAGGCCAGCGCGCCCTGCTGGTGGCACCGCCCAAGAGCGGAAAAACGGTGATGATGCAGCACATTGCCCACGCCATTTCGGCCAACTATCCTGATATTCACATGATGGTGCTGCTGGTGGATGAGCGCCCCGAGGAAGTGACTGAGATGCAGCGTACCGTCAAAGGCGAGGTGATCGCCTCGACTTTTGACGAACCCGCTGCACGCCATGTGCATGTGGCCGAGATGGTGATCGAACGCGCCAAACGTCTGGTCGAGCTGAAAAAAGACGTGGTGATTCTGCTGGATTCCATCACCCGACTGGCCCGCGCTTACAACAACGTGGTGCCGTCCAGTGGCAAGGTGCTGACCGGCGGTGTGGATTCCAACGCGCTGCAACGCCCCAAGCGCTTCCTGGGTGCCGCGCGCAATGTGGAAGAAGGCGGCTCGCTGACCATCATCGCCACCGCGCTGATTGACACCGGCAGCCGCATGGACGAAGTGATTTTTGAAGAATTCAAGGGTACGGGCAACTCGGAAATCCACTTGGACCGCCGCCTGTATGAAAAGCGCGTGTTCCCGTCGATCCAACTCAACCGCAGTGGCACGCGCCGCGAAGAGTTGCTGCTGCAACCGGAAATTCTGCAAAAAACCCGCATCCTGCGTCAGTTTTTATACAACATGGACGAAATAGAGTCCATGGAAATGGTCTTAAAACAAATGAAGGCCACCAAGAACAACAGCGAGTTTTTCGACATGATGCGTCGTGGCGGCTAATCATTTGGCTGGTTTATAATCTGAGGCTTTTCGCGATAAGTACGAGCGGCTTTGAATTGCACATCGGGTTTGTGCAAGGGCTGACGCGGCTAACGCAACTGATGGAGATCACATGAAAAAAGGCATTCACCCCAATTACCGCGAAGTCTGCTTCCAGGACTTGTCCAACGGCTTTAAATTCGTCACCCGCTCTTGTGTCAGCGCCAAAGAAAAGATCACCTTGGAAGACGGCCGTGAACTGCCCTTGTACAAGCTCGACACCTCCAGCGAGTCGCACCCCTTCTACACCGGCACACAAAAGTCTGTGGACAACATGGGTGGGCGCGTCGAGCGCTTCCGCAACCGCTTCGGCAAAACTGCCGCCAAGTAAGCACTTTTAGCGCTCTGCCAAAGGCAGCCGGGTTATTCCGAGCTGCCTTTTTCTTGTGCGCAATGACCGCACCCTGCGCCCGTCTTAAGCCATGAACCAGCCCACCCCAGCCATCGTGGCACAAGGCGCTGTGCGGCGCTTGCCGCGGCTGGCACTGTGGCTGTTTTGTGCCGCTTATGTGCTGCCGGGTTTTCTCGGGCGCGGCCCGTGGAAGCGCGAGGACATCACCGCCCTGGGCTACATGCTGGAACTGGCCCGTGGCACGGCCGATTGGTGGCGCCCAACATTGGGTGGACGCAGCCCAGATGTCGACGCCCTGCTGCCCTACTGGCTAGGCGCCTGGGCCATACAAGCTGCTCCGACCTGGCTGAGTGCCGACTGGGCGGCGCGCTTGCCCTTCATGCTCATGCTGATGACGACGCTGGTGGCCACATGGTATGGGGTTTACTACCTGGCCCGTAGCCCACTGGCTCAGCCAGTGGCGTTTGCCTTCGGTGGTGAGGCCCAGCCGACTGACTACGCGCGCGCCATCGCTGACGGTGGCTTGCTGGCGCTTATCGCCTGCCTGGGGCTGGCCCAATTGGGTCATGAGACTACACCAGCGCTAGCGCAGTTGTCTTTCACAGCACTACTCTTCTATGCCACAGCGGCGCTACCTTACCGCACCTACACCCCCGGCTTGGCTGCTGTCACCGGCCTGGTGGGTCTGACACTCTCTGGCGCCCCAAGCCTGGCCATGGCTCTGGGCACAGGCTGCGCCGCCATTTACCTGCTGGAATCCGGTTCGGAGTCAGCTGAGCCACAGCGCCAAAAACGCCGGGCTGCTGGCTTGCTGGGCATCACCCTGCTCTGCGCGACGCTTGCCACATGGCTGAATCTCTGGCAGTGGCGCATTCAGCTACCCAAGGCAAATTGGGCCGACTGGCAAAGCTTGGGGCGTCTTTTCCTGTGGTTTGCCTGGCCAGCCTGGCCGCTGGCTATCTGGACACTTTGGCGCTGGCGGCATCAGTTGCTGGGCGCACGTCTGAGCAGCCGACATCTGTGGCTGCCGCTGTGGTTTGTACTGGTGGCGGTTGCAGCAACCCTCACCACCAGTTCGGCGCAGCGCTCCTTGTTGCTAGCGTTGCCGACACTGGCGGCGCTGGCGGCCTTCGCACTGCCCACGCTGGAGCGAAGCGTGGGCGCTTTGATTGACTGGTTCACGCTGATCTTTTTCAGCGGCTGCGCGGTGATCATCTGGGTGGTGTGGATCTCGATGCAAACCGGGGTTCCAGCGCAGCCCGCCATGAACGTCGCGAGGCTTGCTCCCGGCTTTGTTCACAGCTTTTCATTTATACCTTTTTTAATAGCAGCAGGCGCAAGCCTGACATGGGCTTGGCTGGTCAAATGGCGTGTAGGCCGGCACCGCGCAACACTTTGGAAAAGTGTGGTTTTACCGGCTGGCGGGGCAGCATTGTGCTGGCTGCTGCTCATGACCCTATGGCTGCCGCTGCTGGACTTTGTGCGCAGTTATGCCCCATTGGTGCAGCAGGCAGCCACCGTTTTGCCCGCCAATCCGGTCTGTGTTTCCACACTGGGGCTGAGCCGCAGTCAGATGGCCGCCTTCAAGTTTCACGGGCAGCTGCCGCTCAGACCCTCAGAAACAGGCGCCAATTGCCCGTGGCTGATCGCTGACGGTGAAGATCCCCGAACCACTGCGGGCTTTGTATCCGGTAAACCCTGGCTGTTGCGAGCAACTATCCGGCACCCAGCAGACCGCGACGAAAAAGTGTATATCTTCGAGCGGCAGGCTCAGTAAGCTGCTTCTCGCAAGCGCTCTGCCGGAAAGGTGATCCGAAAACTGGAGCCTTTGCCCAGCCGGCTCTCAACGGTCAAATAGCCTCCATGGCGCTGCGCGACATGCTTAACAATCGCCAATCCCAAACCAGTGCCACCTGTTTCACGCGAGCGGCTGCGATCAACCCGGTAAAAGCGCTCGGTCAGGCGAGGTAAGTGCTCCGGTGCAATGCCGGCGCCGGAGTCAAGCACTTCAAAAGTAGCCTGACCGCCTGGCAAACGCTTGAAACTAACCCAAATTTGACCCCCTGGTGGGGTGTAGCGAATAGCGTTGCTCACCAAATTACCCATCGCACTGTGCAGCTCAGCCGCCACCCCTGCGATCTCGCCCTGAAAAAGACATTCAAACTTCAGGTCATGTAAAGCTTTGCCGTCAATGTTGATCACACGCGTCAGCGAATGGGCGTCCTGTGCCAGTTGCCGCATCAGGGTGAGTACTGAGCTCCAAACATCCACCCCCGGGCTGGGGCTGCCTTCGAGTTTGGAGAGCGTCAGCAAATCATCCACCAGGCTTTGCATGCGCCGCCCCTGCTGAGCCATCAGGTCGAGGTAACTGTCTCGCTCCAACGGCTCAAGTTCCAGAGTCTGCAGGGTTTCCACAAAACCGCTCAACACCGTTAGGGGTGTGCGAATTTCGTGCGAAACATTGGCGACAAAATCGCGCCGCATGGCCTCAGCCTGCTCCACGGCCGTCACGTCCCGGGACAGCAGCAACTTGCGGCCACCACCATAGGGGTAAAGCTGCACCGACAGGCGAACCGGGCGCGTTGCCGTGCTCTCGCGCCCAGACATCAGCAGTTCCCGGTCAAACTGTTTTACGGCGAGATAGGAGACAAATCCCGGGTCACGTACCAGATTGCCAACAACTTGCGCCAAGTCACGCACTGCGTCCAGACCAAAGTGGGTTGCGGCGGTATGGTTGCACCACTCGATACGGCTCTCACCATCCAGCAAAATGACCCCGTTGGGAGAGGCCTGCAACGCCAACAGAAAATCCTGCAGACGGGTGTTACTGTCATTGATGAGGTTGTCTTTGTTGCGTAACAAGCGTTGCGTGCGCTCCAGTGCTTCGCCCCAGACGCCGGATTTCAGCGGCAACAGCGGGGGCCTTTCGGGTATCAGCCAAGCCAAGGCACGCCCGGCACGCACACTGTCCAGTACAAACCAAAGAGTGGCTGCCAGCAAAGCCCCCCACAGCGCATCCACGTAGCGGTCAGTCCAGGACAGTCCCAACCACAGTCCTAGGCCTGCCCCCAGCAACTGGACGACCAAAAAACTGACAATTCGCAAAAACATCAGGCGCGATGGTGTCTTAAAGGCTATGCCGCTGGCGAAACACTCACCACTCCTTGCGTCTGTGTCGTGATGCGGTATCCGGCGCCGCGCACGGTCTCAAGCATGACCGCAGCGCGCTCGCCCAGGGCTTCACGCAGGCGCTTGACATGCACATCAACTGTGCGTTCTTCAATGAACACATGGTCGCCCCAGACCTGATCCAACAGCTGCGAGCGGCTGTGCACGCGCTCGGCATGGGTCATCAAATAGTGCAGCAACTTAAACTCGGTGGGGCCCAGCTTCACTGGCTGATCATCAAACGCGACCCGGTAGGTCGCAGCATCCAGGCTGAGCTGCCCCATGATCACCAGCGTGGGCTCCTGCTCTGGGGCACGCCGGCGCAACACCGCGCGAATGCGTGCCAGCAGTTCCTTGGTCGAAAAAGGCTTGCTGATGTAATCGTCTGCGCCAGCGTCCAGCCCGGCCACCCGGTCAGACTCGTCGCCGCGCGCGGTAAGCATGATGATCGGGATACTTTTGGTTCGCGGATGTGCCCGCCAGCGCTTGGCCAGGACAAGCCCAGACTCGCCTGGCAGCATCCAGTCCAGCAATATCACGTCTGGTAGAACCGCATCCAGCTCAGCCTGGGCGGTTAAGCTATCCATCGCCCATATGGGCCGAAAACCGCTGTGACGTAAATTCACCGAGATCAACTCAGCAATCGCAGGCTCGTCCTCTACGATCAGAACCGCGGGCACTCGCCTCATTTCACCACCAGCTCGATCTGGTCCAAAGGCGAATGCCGCACATCAGCACCCTTGACAATGTAGATGATCAACTCGGCAATGTTTTTGGCATGGTCGCCAATGCGCTCGATGGCCTTGGCCAGAAACAGCAAGTCAAGGCTGGGGGAGATCATGCGCGGATCTTCCATCATGTAGGTGATCAGCTTGCGCACAAAACCGTCGAACTCTTTGTCGATCAGGTCATCTTCCTTCAGGATAGCCAGCGCTGCGGCGGTGTCGAGTCGGGCGAAAGCATCCAATGCCTTGCGCAGCAAGCCCGATGCCAGATCGGCAGCCACCCTGAGCTCCAGCGATGGCAAAGCGCGCGGCGCGCCAGTACCAATGATGGACAAGACCATGCGGGCGATTTTTTCGGCTTCATCACCCACCCGTTCCAGATTGGCGGTGGCCTTGGAGATGGCGATAAGCAAGCGCAGATCGCGGGCGGTGGGTTGGCGCCGGGCAATGATGCTGGAGAGTTCGCGGTCAATTTCGATTTCCATCGCATTGACTTTGGCCTCGGAAGCGGTGACCTGATTGGCGGCTTCGACGCTGAACTCTGACAGGGCGTAGATGGCCTGTCGGATTTGCGACTCCACCAGACCACCCAACTCCATGACACGCGAAGAAACGGAACCCAATTCGCTGTCAAATTGGGAAGACAAGTGTTTATCAGACATGGGTTTACCTCAAAGGTGACTAGCCAAACCGGCCGGTGATGTAGTCTTCAGTTTCCTGCCGGTTCGGCTTGAAGAAAATTTGCTCGGTGGCACCAAACTCCATCAGGTCGCCCAAATACATATAAGCGGTGTAGTCGCTGCAGCGCGCTGCCTGCTGCATGTTGTGGGTGACGATGACCACGGTGTAATCCTGTTTGAGTTCAACGATCAATTCTTCCACCTTGGCGGTTGAGATCGGGTCCAGCGCAGAGCACGGTTCGTCCAGCAAAATGACTTCCGGCTTGATGGCCACACCGCGCGCAATACATAGCCGCTGCTGCTGACCGCCAGACAGGCTGGAGCCGCTTTGCTTGAGCTTGTCCTTGACTTCATTCCAAAGTGCCGATTTGCGCAAGGCCCACTCCACCCGCTCTTCCATATCGGTTGCGCTGAGTTTTTCAAAGAGTTTGACGCCAAAAGCAATGTTGTCAAAGATAGACATCGGAAACGGCGTCGGTTTTTGAAACACCATGCCAACCTTGGCACGCAGCAAAGCCACGTCTTGTTTGCTGGTCAGCAGGTTCTCGCCATCCAGCACGACTTCGCCTTGGGCGCGCTGCTCGGGATACAACTCAAACATACGGTTAAAAACCCGCAACAGTGTGGACTTGCCACAGCCCGACGGACCGATAAAAGCCGTGACTTTCTTTTCAGGAATATCCAGGTTGATATTTTTGAGCGCATGAAATTTGCCATAGTAAAAATCAAGGTTTTTCACCGCGATCTTGACAGGGGATACTTTTTCAGTGTCGGTCAGCATGGTTTGCAAGCCTTATGGATAGAGTTTATTAGCGAGCCTAGATCTTTTGGCGCGTTAACACCCGCGCCAGAATATTCAGCCCCAGCACCGCAAGAGTGATCAAAAACACACCGGCCCAAGCCAGTTGCTGCCAGTTTTCATACGGGCTCATAGCGAATTTAAAGATGGTAACCGGCAAGCTGGCGATAGGTCCGCTCAGATTGGAAGTCCAGAACTGGTTACTCAGGGCGGTAAACAGTAACGGTGCTGTCTCACCCGCAATCCGCGCTACTGCCAGCAGCACGCCGGTCACCACCCCGGCTCGAGCCGCTCGCATGGTGATGCTCAAAATCACCTTCCACTTGGGTGCACCCAGGGCGTAAGCCGCTTCACGCAGGCCCGGCGGTACCAACTGCAACATGTTTTCGGTGGTGCGGATCACCACGGGGATCACGATCAGCGCCAACGCCAGGATGCCGGCATAGCCCGAAAACGATTTAAATCGGGACACCACCACAGAATAAACAAACAGTCCAATCACAATCGATGGCGCAGACAACAAAATATCGTTGACAAACCGCGTGGTATTGGCGAGCCAGCCTTTGGTCTTGAACTCGGCAAGATAGATGCCCGCCATCACCCCGATGGGCGTGCCGACAAACGTCGCCAACATCACCATCAGGAAAGAGCCGTAAATCGCGTTGAGCAGGCCACCCTCATCATTGGGCCCTGGGGTCATCTGCGTCAAAGTGGCGATGGTCAGCCCGGCGGTGCCCAACCGCACGGTCTCATACAAAATCCAGAACAACCAGAACAAGCCAAAGGCCATGGCCGAGAGCGACAACACCAGCGCGACGATATTGACCGTCTTGCGTTTGGCATAGAGACTGGCACGCATTTGCGTGAGTTCTTGAGCCTGCAAAAGTTCTTCACCGGTGGTCATGTTTTAGCTCCTTCGCTTTTGCGCAGTTGGGAGAGCAACAACTTGGACAGCGACAACACCACAAAGGTGATGAAAAACAGGATAAGACCCAGGTACATCAGTGATGCCTGGTGTAGCCCTTCACCGGCCTCGGCAAATTCGTTGGCCAGCGCGGAGGTGATGCTGTTGGCCGCCTGAAACAGACTCAGCGAGTCAAGCTGGTTGAAATTACCAATCACAAACGTCACCGCCATGGTTTCCCCAATGGCGCGCCCCAAGCCCAACATGATGCCGCCAACCACACCCGCTTTGGTGTAAGGCAGCACCACCGTGGAAACCACTTCCCACGTGGTGGCCCCTAGCCCGTAAGCGGATTCCTTCAGCAAAGTCGGCGTCACCTCAAACACATCGCGCATCACGGCCGCGATGAACGGAATAATCATGATCGCCAAAATAATGCCCGCGGACAAAATGCCGATGCCGACAGGTGGACCAGAAAACAGCGCTTCCAGGTAGGGCACGCCCTTGAACATTTTTTGTAGCGGCTGCTGCACGTAAGTGGCCAGAATCGGGCCAAAGACCAGCAAACCCCACATGCCGTAAACGATGGACGGAATGGCCGCCAGCAACTCGATAGCTGTTCCCAAGGGCCGTTTCAGCCATGCAGGTGACAACTCGGTCAAAAACAGTGCAATACCAAAACTGATCGGTACGGCAATCAACAGCGCGATGAATGAGGTCATCAACGTGCCATAAATCATCACCAGGCCACCAAAATCCTCTTTGACCGGATCCCAGGTGGTAGAAGTCAAAAAGCCGAGTCCGTATTTCTGGATGGCTGGCCAGGCACTGATGGTTAGCGACACCAAAATGGCCAGCAGCGTGCCCAAAGTCAACCAGGCTGACCCTTGAGCCAGCCAGCCAAAGATGCGGTCGGCCAATGGGCCAGACCGCGCCTGTTTCATCGGTGGAGGTTTGATCATGTCACGCGAAACCGCAGTTGGTGTTGGGCCTGAGGGTGCCTTTGGCGAAAGTGTAGCTGCCACGTTTTAATTCTCCTTCTTCCGGCAAACCCAGGCCCAACCACACATTACTTCAAAGCAACCGGCTTGCCGGAAGCATCCTTGACATTGGCCCAACCCTTTTCGATGGTGGCAACCACTGAATCAGGCAGTGCAACATAGTCCAGATCACCAGCAGCTTTGTCGCCGTTCTTAAACGCCCAGGCAAAAAACTTGAAGGCTTCGGTGGCGTTGGCGGGTTTATCCTGCACGTTGTGCATCAGGATAAAGGTCGCCGTAGAAATGGGCCAAGTGCCCTTGCCAGGCTGATTGACGATCAACTGGTAGAAAGTTTTGTTCCAGTCAGCACCGGCAGCAGCAGCCTTGAAAGCCTCTTCGCTGGGCTCAACAAAAGAACCGTCCTTGTTTTTCATCATGACGTAAGTCATTTTGTTTTGCTTGACGTAGGAATATTCCACGTAGCCAATTGAATTGGGCAGGCGGTTGACGAACGAGGCCACGCCTTCATTGCCTTTGCCACCTGCACCCACTGGCCAGTTCACCGCGGTGCCTTCGCCCACCTTGGTTTTCCACTCGGGGTGGACACTGCTCAGATAGTTGGTGAAGTTGAAAGTGGTACCAGAGCCGTCAGCGCGGCGCACCGGGGCAATGTCAGCATCTGGCAGCGCCAGGCCAGGATTCAGCGCCTTGATGGCGGCGTCATTCCACTTGGTGATCTTGCCTAGGTAAATATCACCAAGAACCTGACCGTCAAGCTTCATTTGCCCTGGTGCAATCCCTTTGATGTTGATCACCGGCACCGTGCCACCGATCACGGTAGGGAACTGGAACTGACCCTTTTTTTGCAGCACTTCATCTGTCTGGGGCATGTCGGACGCGCCGAAATCCACTGTTTTGGAATCAATCTGCTTGATGCCAGCGCCCGAGCCCACCGACTGGTAGTTCACCTTGACACCGGTGGCCTTGTTGTAGTCAGCCGCCCACTTGGAGTACAGAGGTGCTGGAAAGCTGGCGCCTGCGCCAGTGATTTCCTGGGCATTGGCCAGGCTGGAGACCGACAGAGCGCCAAAAAAGGCCAAAGTTGAGGTTGCCAAAACGGACTTGAATGCATTTGTCATCATGAAAGATCCTATAAAAGTTGAGAGTGAAACTCAGGATGTGCGTCCTGCACAACAGTGAATTTAAGACATCAATGTGTCAATACTGTGACATAACAGACATTCGTGTCTGGCGTTTTGGATACTTCATGTGTCTGTCACGCCATCGTCATCAAAATTCCGCCCCTGCTGAGCTAACCTATAGCGATTGCCAACGCGTTTGGACATCTGCATTAACCATAGCCATTGGAAATTGACATGCTCGCCATCAAGAAAGCCCGCAAACTCATCGAAGCCAACCCTGGCGAGCCAGCAGCACAAATCATTACCGCACTGGTGTTGGCGCTTGAGAGTGAAACCAGCATCTCGGTGGCCCAACTGTACAAACTCGATGACAAACGCTTTAAGCTGGCTCTGGAAATACTCGACGAGTGGCGGCTGGACAGGCACTACGCCAGCAAACTACGCCTGATCGACTCCAGCACCTTTGTCCAGGAATTCAACGCAGCCAACACCCCACCCCAGCCGCCTGCAAAAGCCTGACTCAGTGCGGATTGGTGCGGATCAGCGCTGACCCCTGCACGTCAAGCCGCGGCAGTCCGCAGCGCAGTTGTTTCGGATGCTATGCTGGCAGCCTGAAACGACTTAAAAAATCAACATGCAAGATGGATCACGCCTGGCAGCGGTGGATTTGGGCTCCAACAGTTTTCGCCTTGAAATCGTTCAGGCGGCGGCTGGCCAGTTTGCCCGCTCGGATTATCTGAAAGAAACCGTGCGCCTGGGCAGCGGGCTGGACAATCAGTCGCGGTTGACGCCCCAGGCCATGCGCAAAGGTTGGGACTGCATGGCGCGATTCGGTGAACGGTTGCGCGCATTTTCCCCGCAGGCTGTCAGCGCGGTAGCCACACAAACCCTGCGCGAAGCCAGCAACCGCGCTGAATTTCTTAACCAAGCCAGCGAACTGCTGGGATTCCGGATCGAAACCATTTCTGGGGACGAAGAGGCCCGCCTGATCTACCAGGGCGTGGTGCAAGCGCTGCCTGACGCCCATGAGCGCCGCCTAGTCATAGATATTGGCGGGCGCTCTACCGAATTGATTGTCGGCAACGGTGCCCGCATACAGCAGATGGCGTCTTACCCAGTGGGCAGCGTTATCTGGTCCATGTTGTATTTTCCTAAAGGCGACTTGACCGCAGCCGCCTTTGCTACGGCCGAAGAAGCTGCCAGGGCGGTACTGACCCCGGCCTGCGCATTTTGTGCACCGCACCAGTGGGATGTGGCCTACGGCTCGGCGGGCACGGTGAATGCCGTTGTCGACGTTTTGGCCGCCGCTGGGTGGCCAGCGGGACACCTCAGCCAAGGTGGGCTGGACTGGCTGCTGGCCAAGCTACTGCTGGCGCACAGTGCCGGTCAGCTCAGCATGATGGGACTGCGCGAGGACCGCAAAGCCATCATTGGCGGCGGCTTGAGTGTGCTGCGCGCGCTGTTTGCGCTGCTCAACATAACCCGGCTTGAGCAGGCACAAGGGGGTTTACGCCATGGTCTGCTGATGAACCTGATGCGCGACACCGCCTGAGTGCGGTCCGCCCGCATCAAGCGCAAAGCGCCCATAAAAAAAGCCCGACCAGAGCCGGGCTTTTTGAACCGCGAACAGCGCCAGCGCTGTTGCAGACGGACTTACATGTGGTCGATCATCACCTGGCCAAAGCCGGAGCAGCTCACTTGGGTAGCGCCGTCCATCAATCGGGCGAAGTCATAGGTGACCTTCTTGCTCTTGATGGATCGCTCCATTGAGTGAATGATGGCGTCAGCGGCTTCGGTCCAGCCCATGTGGCGCAGCATCATTTCAGCGGACAAAATCTCCGACCCCGGGTTCACGTAATCTTTGCCAGCGTACTTGGGAGCCGTGCCGTGGGTGGCTTCAAAGCAGGCCACCGAGTCAGACAGGTTGGCGCCGGGTGCGATACCGATGCCGCCCACTTGCGCGGCCAGTGCGTCAGAGATGTAGTCGCCGTTCAGGTTGAGCGTGGCGATCACAGAATACTCAGCCGGGCGCAGCAAGATTTGCTGCAGGAAGGCATCAGCAATGCTGTCCTTGATGGTGATTTCTTTGCCCGTTTTCGGGTTTTTGAACGCGCACCAGGGGCCGCCGTCAATCAGTTCGGCGCCAAACTCTTTTTGTGCCAGCCCATAGGCCCAGTCACGGAAGCCGCCTTCGGTGAACTTCATGATGTTGCCCTTGTGCACGATAGTTACGCTGGGCTTGTCGTTGTCAATGGCGTATTGCACGGCTTTGCGCATCAAGCGCTCGGTGCCTTCGCGTGACACCGGCTTGATGCCAATGCCCGAGGTGTCGGGAAAACGGATCTTGGTGACACCCATTTCCTCCTGCAGGAATTTGATGATCTTGAGCGCCTTGGGCGACTCGGCTTCAAATTCGATGCCGGCGTAAATGTCTTCCGAGTTCTCGCGGAAGATCACCATGTTGGTCTTGTGCGGCTCTTTCACGGGGCTGGGCACGCCTTCAAAGTACTGAATGGGGCGCAGGCAGACATACAAATCGAGTTCTTGGCGCAGCGCCACGTTCAGCGAGCGAATGCCGCCGCCCACGGGCGTGGTCAGCGGGCCCTTGATGGACACCACGTACTCGCGCAGTGCAGCCAGGGTTTCTTCGGGCAGCCAGACATCGGGGCCATAAATTTTGGTGGATTTTTCGCCGGCGTAAACTTCCATCCAATGGATTTTTTTTGCGCCGCCGTAGGCCTTTGCCACTGCGGCGTCCACCACCTTCATCATCACCGGGGTGATGTCTTGGCCAATACCGTCACCCTCAATGAACGGGATGATCGGCTGATCAGGAACGTTCAACGAATAGTCGCTGTTGACGGTGATTTTTTGGCCTTCTGATGGAACCTTGATGTGCTGGTACATTGAAATATGTCTCCGTGAATGGATCAAAAAACACGGCCCATGCACCCGGGCATGAGCCGAAAAATCATTCTAGTCGCAATAGTTGTTCGTCACTATCAGCGCCACTGCACGTTCGCCCTGCACCACTCAGCAATAACCACCTCTGTCGTTTGCAGAGAAAATACAGCCATGAAGACTTTACTCATCACCCTCACCTGCTGGCTGGCTGCCAGCGCCGCTTGGGCACAAGGGGCGCCACAGCTTGATTTGCTGCGTACCAAACTCAGCGCCGGCATGTATTTGATTGATACCCAGGTGGCCGCCACCCCCGAGCAGCGCGAGATCGGCCTGATGCACCGCGCGAACATGCCCCAAGGCGAAGGCATGCTGTTTGTGTTTGATCGGCCCGGCGAGCAATGTTTCTGGATGAAAAATACCCTGCTGCCGCTGACGGCCGCTTTTGTGGCGGACGACGGCACGATTGTCAATTTGGCCGACATGAAGCCGCAGACCACCGACTCGCACTGCTCCAAAAAACCGGTGCGTTATGTGCTGGAAATGAACCAGGGTTGGTTCGAGAAAAAAGGTATCAAGGCCGGCGCGAAGCTGGGTGGCGTGCCGTTTAGCGGTCAATAATGCTATTATAAATGAAGCTATTAGCGCTTATTCCATAAGGGTTAGAGGCCAAAAATGCATATAAAAAAGCCACCTTATAGTGGCTTTTTTGGTGGCCATCAGACCAGATCAGGCGAAGTTGGCTTGTGCAAAAGGCCAGTTCACCATCTTGTCGAGGTAGGTTTCGACAAACTTCGGGCGCGCATTGCGGTAGTCGATGTAGTAGGCGTGCTCCCACACGTCCACGGTCAGGATGGCGGTGTCGCCGGTGGTCAGCGGGGTGCCAGCGGCGCCCATGTTGACGATGTCGAGCGAGCCGTCGGCTTTTTTCACCAGCCAGGTCCAGCCAGAGCCAAAGTTGCCCACGGCCGATTTCACAAACGCTTCACGGAAAGCCGCGTAGCTGCCCCACTTGGCGGTGATGGCAGTAGCCAATGCGCCGGTGGGCTCGCCGCCGCCATTGGGGGTCATGCAGTTCCAGAAGAAGGTGTGGTTCCACACTTGAGCGGCGTTGTTGTAGATGCCACCGCTGGCTTTTTTGACGATGGATTCCAGATCCATCGCTTCAAACTCAGTGCCTTTTTGCAGGTTGTTGAGGTTCACCACATAGGCGTTGTGGTGCTTGCCGTGGTGGAATTCCAGTGTTTCTTTGGAGTAGTGCGGGGCCATCGCGTCGATGGCAAAAGGCAGAGTGGGCAAAGTGTGTTCCATGGATTCCTCTTGGGTGGGTTGCGAAAAGTCAAATTGTAGGAAGTTTCAACGATTTTTGTGGCGTTACTGTCAAATCAACCGTGCCATCCATGAGGGTGGCGGCAATCGATTGCCCAGCGTGAGTCTGTGCCGTGCGGGTGATAGCGCAGCCAGCGTTGTCGCTCAGCCAAGCGTAGCCGCGTTGCAGAACCAACTGCGGGTCAAGCAAGCTTAGGCGCAGCGTTGCGCGCTCCAGCCGCTGATGGTGCACCTGCAGGCCGCGCTGCAAAGCAAGCGGCGGGTGCTCAGACAGGCGCTGCAGCTGCTGGCGGTGCACTTGTAGCGCGTGGCGTGTGGCGCTTTGCAGGGTTTGCGCGCAGCCGCTCAGGCGCAGGCGCTGGCCCGCCAGTCGGGCAGACGGCCGCCCGAGCCGGGCAACCGCCGTGTCAAGCCGCTGGCTTTGCCGGTCCAGATGGCGGTTGAGCGCGTCTTGCAAGCGGCGCTGCACCCCATCCAGCGCGCCCAGCCAGGCATCGCGCGGCTGCGCTACCAGTTCGGCAGCGGCGGTGGGCGTGGGTGCGCGCAGGTCGGCCACAAAATCAGCGATGGTGAAGTCCGTCTCATGACCGACACCACAAATAACCGGCACCGGGCTGCTGGCAATGACGCGGGCGAGTTGCTCGTCGTTGAACGCCCACAAGTCTTCCATCGCCCCGCCGCCGCGCACCAACAGGATCACATCCACAGGTGGCGGTGTCGCCACACCACGCGCCTTTTTATAAGGAAAATCGGCCTCTAGCCCTTGTTCTGATTGCGTGAGCAGATATAAATTTAAGAGCGACTGAGTCAACTCAGCGGGTGCCTGCGCCCCCTGCACTGAAGCCGGTGCAAGCAGCACCGGGATGTGTGGCAGACGTCGTTGCAGCGCGGTCACCACATCGTGCAAGGCCGCTGCGCCGAGCGAGGTGACCAGGCCAATGGCACGTGGCATCAGCGGCAAGGGGCGTTTGCGGCTGGCTTCAAACAGCCCCTCAGCTTCCAGCTTGGCCTTGAGCAACAAAAATTGCTCAAACAGGCTGCCTTGGCCTGCGCGGCTCATGCTCTCGACGATCAACTGCAGGTCGCCCCGTGGCTCGTACACACTGAGCTTGCCGGTCACTTCGACCAGTTCGCCGTCGCGCGGCACAAATGCTAGGCCAGCTGCGGCGCGTTTGAACATGGCGCAGCGCAGCTGGCCGGTGGCATCTTTCAGCGTGAAGTAACAGTGCCCGCTGGCCGCCCTGGAGACGCCCGACAACTCCCCAAGCACCGTGACCGGGTTGAAACGCGCCGCCAGCGCATCGGCAATGGCCCGGCACAACGCGCCCACTTGCCATACTAGGGGTTTTGCCGGTGTGTTTTTTATGTCAAACATGATCCAACCCCCTTGACAAATGCTGTTCTTCGGTTTTCATAAAGTCAAGTCATCCACAGTTTGACGAAACAAACTTGGTGCCAAAATGGATAGCGTTGAATCTCGAATGTTCGTCAAATGTCGTTGATTTCATTGTATTTTTAGCTGCCTAATTTATCATCAATCTGTCAGACACCAAGCGGGGCGCGGCTTGCAGCCACTTCTGCAACGGGTTCTCCACAAAGTTATCCACAGAACTTGTGTGTTGTCAGCCCGCAAATCTGTCAAAGTGCTGCGCCATAATTGACCGGCTTATCTCTTCAGCGGAGTCCTATTTTGTTTTCCATCATACAAGCCGCAGGCTGGCCCATCTGGCCTTTGATTGCCTGCTCCATACTGGCGCTGGCGCTGGTGATTGAGCGTTTCATCAGTCTCAAAGTCGCCAAAGTAGCACCGCCCAATTTGCTTGACGAAGCAATGGCCGTCACCCGCAACGGCGTGCCCGGCCCCGACGTGATCAACCAGCTTGAAAAAAACTCGGCGCTGGGCGAAGTGCTGTCCAGCGGAATGCGCGCCTTGGCACAGAACCCGCGCTGCTGCGACGACGAGTTGCGCGCGGCGATGCAAAGTAGTGGCCGCCTGGTGGCGCACCGGCTGGAACGCTATCTGAGCGCGCTGGCCACCATCGCTTCTGCCGCACCGCTGCTGGGCCTGTTTGGCACGGTGATCGGCATGATTGAGATATTTGGCTCACAAGCACCCGGCGGTGCCACCGGCGGTAACCCAGCGCAACTGGCGCACGGCATCTCGGTGGCGCTGTACAACACCGCGTTTGGCCTCATCATTGCCATACCTTCGCTGATTTTCTGGCGCTACTTTCGCGCCCGAGTGGATGGATTTCTGCTGACACTGGAGTTGGCGGCCGAGCGTTTGGCGCGGCATCTGATCAGCTTGCCAAAATGATGATGCCCCCTTGCATATGCTTCGCTGCCCCCCGAGGGGGCCCTCGTGTCTTGGGGCGGCCCGGCGGCGCTCAATCGTGACTCTGTGAGACTTTATGAACTTTCGCACCCGCCCCAAGGAAGAGCCGGAAATCAACCTGATCCCGTTCATCGACGTGTTGCTGGTGATTCTGATCTTTTTGATGCTCACCACCACCTACAGCAAGTTCACCGAGATCGAGCTGCGGCTGCCACTGGCTGACACCGAAGCTCAACGCGACTACCCCAAGGAGGTGCTGGTGTCAGTTAACAGCGAGGGCAATTACAGCGTGAACAAGGTGCCGGTGGCGGGGCGCAACGTGGCTGAGTTGGCGCAAGCGCTGCAAGAGGGTGCCAAAGCAGGCAAGGAATCGGTGGTCATCATCTACGCCGACGCCACCGCCCGGCATCAGGCGGTGATCACGGTGATGGAGGCCGCCAGACGCGCCGGGCTTTCGCAGGTGACCTTTGCCACGCAGTCGAGCAGCGCTGCCGGGGCCAACAATTAGTCAACCCTTAGTTTGTGCGAGTGAAGTTTGAAGCGGCGTGCCGGTTGACTACAGGGTGCATTCATGGATGGGCTAACTGGCGTGACGGGCCACATGGGGTCAGGCAGGAGACCTCATACGCGCTGCGCTTTGCGAAATCAACCCCCTGCCTGACCCCATATGGCCTGAGACAGTCGGGGTGCGCGATGCATTTCAGGAACCCGGCTATTTCCTTTCGGCGAACCCGCGCGCTCGCAGCAGCGGGTGGGGTATTGGGGACCGCCGATTTCGCAAAGCCAAGCGCGTATGAGGTGGGCCCCAATACCCCACCCGCTGCCGCCCAAGGCTTGCAGCCTGTTCTGGCCGTAAAACTGCCGCTGCGCCGAGGCAGCGGCAAAAAGTTTAGCGCTTGCGGCCTCTACGCTCAAGGCACGCGCTGACCCGTAGGCGTTGCTCAATTTCTACACGATCAACCCGCCATGCCTGCACTCACCCCCACGCCCGCCTGGCAGCAAACGCTACGACGCGCTTGGACGCAGCGCGGGTTACTGGCCTGGCTGTTGTGGCCGATGTCCATGCTCTACGGGCTGCTGGTCGCCATCCGTACGACGCTCTACCACTGGGGCGTATTTAAGGCTCAGCGCGTGCCGGTACCCGTGGTGGTGGTGGGCAATGTGGTCGCTGGGGGCGCGGGCAAAACGCCGGTGGTGATCGCGCTAGCGGAGCATTGGTGCCAGCGCGGCATTCGGGTGGGCGTGATTTCTCGGGGTTACGGGCGCAGCACACCCGGTTGCCTGGAAGTCACCCGTGAGCGCGCTGCACAAGAGGTGGGTGACGAGCCCGCGCTGATCCACCGGCGCACTGGCGCACCGGTGTTTGTGGCCGAGCGGCGCATTGACGCAGCCCGTGCCCTGCTGGCACGCCACCCGGACACCCAAATCATCCTCAGCGACGACGGGCTGCAACACCTGGCGCTGCACCGCGACCTGGAGATTGGCGTGTTTGATGAGCGCGGTGTGGGCAACGGCTTTTTGCTGCCAGCGGGCCCACTGCGCGAGCCCTGGCCGCGCAAGCTGGACTTGGTGCTGCGCTCGGGCATCGAGCCGGCGTTTGATGGCTATCGCATCCAGCGCACGCTGGCCGACCACGCCGTCACCGCCAGTGGTGAGCAAGTCCCACTCGCCAGGCTGATCGACACGCCAGGCGCCAGCGCCAAGCCGGTGTTGGCGCTGGCCGCCATTGCCCAGCCCGAGGTGTTTTTCAGCATGCTGCGCGCCAAGAGGCTGACGCTGGCGCACACATTGGGTTTACCGGATCACTATGATTTCAAGAGCTTCTCGCGCAATGAATACAAGGGCTACAGGCTGATTTGTACTGAAAAAGATGCGGTCAAGTTGTGGCCACTGTGCCCGGATGCACTGGCGGTGCCGCTGATCTCGGTGCTGCCAGACGACTTTTGGGCCGCGCTGGACGCGCATACCAACGCCCTGCTGGACCTCCCCACCAGCTTTTGAGAAGCTATCATCACGCCATGGACACACGACTACTTGAACTGCTGGTATGCCCGGTCACCAAAGGACCGCTCGAATACAACCGCGAGACGCAGGAGCTCACCTCGCGCAGCGCCCGCCTGGCCTACCCGGTGCGCGACGGCATTCCGATCCTGCTGGAAAACGAAGCCCGCACCCTGACCGACGAAGAACTTGGGCTGTAGCCTGACCCGTCTGGTGGTGCAGCCGCGCTGGCCTGATTGCCCTTTTTTTGTAACTTCTGCATCAATCCTGCTGTGTCCTTTACTGTCCTGATTCCCGCGCGACTGGCTTCTACACGCCTGCCCAACAAGCCGCTGGCGGACATTGCAGGCGTGCCAATGGTGGTGCGCGTGGCGCAGCGCGTGTTGTCCATCCAGGCAACGAAGCCACGTGTGGTGGTGGCCGCCGACAGTGCCGAGATCGTGGCCGCCTGCCAGGCGCATGGTGTGGACGCGGTGCTCACCCGCGCCGATCACCCCTCTGGCTCAGACCGCCTGGCCGAGGCCTGTGCCCTGCTGAGCCTGGCCGATGACGAGGTCGTGGTCAATGTGCAGGGTGACGAGCCGCTGATCGACCCAGGGCTGGTGTCTGCCGTTGCCACCTTGTTGCAAAAAACGCCTCTAGCCCAGATGAGTACTGCGGCACACGCTATAGACTCTGTAGCTGACTTTCATAACCCGAATGTCGTCAAGGTGGTGCTGGACGCGCACAACATGGGTTTGTATTTCAGCCGCGCACCGATTGCCTACCCGCGTGACACGCCAGATCATCTGCCGCACCCTGCCCCGCTGCGGCACATCGGCATTTACGGCTACCGGGTCGGTTTTTTGCGCCAATTCCCCCTGCTGGCCCAGGCGCCGCTGGAGGTGACCGAATCACTGGAGCAATTGCGCGCGCTCTGGCATGGCTATCGCATTGCCGTGCACATCACCGACCAGGCGCCTGGCGCGGGCGTCGACACACCCGAAGACCTGGCACGTGTGCGGCAACACTTCGCCGCAGTTCCGCCTTTGTCGTAAGTTATTCAACACAGCGCGCATGCTATTCTTCAATCTCGATTGCTTAGACCTTTTTGCCCCCTCAAAGACGGGTGCCCGACCCGCTTTCATTTTTTAAAAACATCCCGAGGACACACATGAAACTGATCTTGTTGGGCGCACCTGGCGCTGGTAAAGGCACACAAGCCACCTTCATCTGCCAGAAATACGGCATTCCGCAAATTTCCACCGGCGACATGCTGCGTGCCGCGGTTAAGGCCGGCTCGCCGCTGGGTGTACAAGCCAAGGCGATCATGGATGCCGGCGGTCTGGTCAGTGACGACCTGATCATCAACCTGGTGAAAGAGCGCATCGCACAGGCCGATTGCGCCGACGGTTTCCTGTTTGACGGCTTTCCGCGCACCATTGCACAGGCCGACGCGATGAAGGCCGCCGGTGTCAAGATCGACTATGTGCTGGAAATGGACGTGCCGTTTGACGCCATCGTCGAGCGCATGGGTGGACGGCGCTCGCACCCGGCCTCAGGGCGCACCTACCACGTCACGTTCAACCCGCCCAAAGTGGCCGGCGTGGATGACGTGAGCGGCGAGCCGCTGGTGCAGCGCGCTGACGACCAGGAAGAAACCGTCAAAAAACGTCTGGACGTGTACAGCGCCCAAACCCGCCCGCTGGTGGACTACTACAGCCAATGGGCCGCCGCAGAGCCCGCTGCTGCCCCCAAATACCGCGCCATCAGCGGCACTGGCAGCGTGGAAGACATCACCGCCCGGGCGTTTGAGGCGCTGACCAGCTAAGTCGCACACCGCTTGCCGATAGCTGCCTGCAGGCGCTGAAAGAGCGCTGAGGCAGCTTTTTTATTACTATTTTTTCTATAGCTGTCAGCGCTTATTTCTAAAGGGCTAGAGGCCTAAAAGGCTTATAAATTCAAGCAGACTGCTTGAAAGCCATCACCGCCTGATTGCGCAGCGTGCGCAGCAAAGACAGCTCTTTCTCGTCCAACTCCAGCCCACCTTTCTGCGCCTTGTCGGCGTAGATCAGACCAAAGGATTTGCCTTTGAGCAACAGTGGCAGGATCAAAAAAGTGGGCGCGTTGTAGCTCTGGCTGTACCAAGCGGGCAATCGCTGCTGGATGCGTGGGTCGCTGGCATCGCTGATCAAGGTGTCTGCAGCCTTGCTGCAGATGGTGGCAAACAGGTCTGGCGTGCCCGTCGTATGTAGCGGCACATGAAACTGGTTGACCAGGCTTTCCACCCCGTTGCCCAGCCCGAAACGACCGGTGAGGGTGTCAGTTTTGGGGTCGCGCATGCAAAAGACGATGCGGTCAAATTCCAGCGCGCGAAACATGGTCTCCAAAATCATGCGCAACACATCGCTGAGATTGAAGTCTTCCACCATCGCGTTGGTGATGTCCTGAACACCGGCGACCAGGGTCTGCGATCGCTGGCCTGAAACACTCGCTTGGGTAGCCGCTGCCATCGTGGCTGGCTGAGCAGACAGGACCGGCATGGCGTGAAACTCGTTGGAAATGATCGTGTCTATATCCTGATTGCGGCCCGGACCAGCCTGCCCAGCCACCGCAAGATGCACCTGTTGGTTCAGCAGATGCGCCGCCAGCGAATCGGCGCGCACGGTGATGTCCATAGCCTGGGCCAGTTCCACCAGTTTTTTGCGCGCCGCAGCGGTGGCTGCCTGCACCTGCTCGGTGCTAATACCCAGCGCTCTGTAATAGGTTTTGGTCAGCTTCGCCAGTCGCGCATCAACCACCTGCGCTTCGCTGTGCAGCATGGCGTCGGCCATGTCGTTGGCGGCGCGGGTGTTCCAGCGCAGGCGCAAAAGCGGGTCTTTGGGTGGCTGGTTGGGTGGGTCGCCCGAGGGTTTAATGATGCAGCGCTGAATGCTCTCGGGCAGGCTCCAGGCCCTGGAGATGCCCAGGCCAAGCGCCTCGTAGCTCAGGCCCAGCACACGGGTGGAGGCGGCGTCTTCGCTGATCGGCCCACACGGGTCGCTCACCTGGTCGTGGATGGCCAACGCTTCTTCTGGAAAATAAAACTGCGACAGCATGCGCCCCAAGCTCTGGAACAGGGCGCCGATAAAGGCCTCTTCGCCCTCAGCCTGGGAGCCACCCAGCTCGGCGGCAATGGCGCCTGCCATCAGGGCGCGCAAAAACTCTTCTTTTAGCAGGTGCGCATTGGCTTTGTCCTGCATATGTTCCAACAGCACCAGGCTCAGCGCCATGTTGCGAATGCCGTTGAAACCGACCAGCGTCACCGCCCGCGACACCGTGCCCACGCTGCTGCCGCGAGCGTAGTGGGCGCTGTTGACCAGGCGCAGCAGCTTGTTGGTCAGCGCCACGTCCTTCAGGATCTCATTGGTGACGCTGTTGATGCTTTCCTTCTCCGAACTGGCCATGCTCTGGATACGGCCGATCGACTCTGACAACGCCGGGAAATCGCCCTTGTTGCGCATGCGACGCAGCAAAAAATCCAGCGTGCTGTTCTGCTTGCCGCTGGGGGTTGTAGCGTCGCTGGTCTGAGTCGCTGGCAGCGTTTCCTGCTGCGTCAGCTGCTGCGCCAATGTCAGGCCGGGCACGTCGTCACACCGGCCTATCGCCGCTGTCATTTCAACTGCACCGAGCCTGACACGGAGACCGACACCAACGCCAGACCCGCTTCCACGGGCACGGGCGCAGTTTCAGCGGCCTCGGCGCGCACCGCCATCATCGACGCACGGTAGTTGGGCGGCCCGCCTTCGTCAAAATTCACGCTGACCTCACCCAAGGTGTAGGCGCCGAAGTCAAAGGCTTTGGCGATGTCGGTAGCGCGCTGGCGAAACAGCGCTATTGCCTGGTTTTGCGCTTGTGCCTGCGCCGCCTGACGCTGTGCCGGGGTCAGGCCAAAACTGGCGCTGGCAACGCTCAGCGTGGTGAGCTTGCCAGCCGTCGCGCTGATACGCGCGACGTCTTGGCCTTGCAGCACCAGCTCAGCTGTGCCTTGCCAACCGGTAATCTTGCCGTCACGGCTATAGCGCGGCGACAGGCCGAAGCGCCCGGTACGCACCTCCATGAGCAGCGCCTGGGCGTCTTTCTTAGCCAATACCAAGGCGGCATCCAGCGCGGTTTTGAGCTGGTTTTGAACCACTTGGGCGTCCGTTCCCTCACGGGTGGTGCTGAGCGACAGGGTCAGCAGGTCTTCTGCCACCTGCACGCTGGACTGCGCCGACAGGTTCACCCGCTGGGCGGGCAAGGGCTGCAGGTTTGTCTGAGCAAAACCGGCTCCAGCCCAAGCTGAGAAAGCGATGTACGCTATAACTTTTTGTATGTTTTTCAAAATGACTAATCCATAAATCTGCTGACACAACGACATCTTGTCACCTGCAAAATTTGTAACAGCGTGTGAAGCATTGGCCAAAACCGGAAGATAGCGGCGACTACGCGCAACAATCGCGCTTGTTACAAATTTGGTGGAGCGTAGTATGGCCGCAATTTCCCGTGTTGACAAAATTCTGGTGGTAGATGACGACGCGCGCATTCGCGACTTGCTGCGCCGCTACCTCACGCAGGAGGGCTTTGAGGTGCTGCTGGCCGAAGACGGCCGCGCCCTAACCCGCGTGCTGGGGCGCGAGCCGGTTGACTTGATCGTGCTAGACCTGATGATGCCCGGCGAAGATGGCCTGTCGGTGTGCCGGCGCCTGCGCGGTGCCAATGACCGCACGCCGATCATCATGCTGACCGCCAAGGGCGAGGACATTGACCGCATCGTCGGGCTGGAGGTGGGCGCTGATGACTACCTTGGCAAGCCCTTCAACCCACGCGAGCTGCTGGCACGTATCCACGCGGTGTTGCGCAGGCGCCCACCGGCCGAGGTGCCGGGCTCGCCCTCGGCGGACAAAGCGGTGGTCAAGTTCGGCCCCTTCTGCTTTGACATGGGTGCACGCACTTTGCACAAAAACGACGAGGAACTGGCCTTGACGACCGGCGAATTTGCCATGCTCAAGGCCTTGGTGCGCCACCCTCGTCAGCCGCTGTCACGCGAGAAACTGGCCCAGCTCGCCCGTGGGCGTGACTTTGAGCCTTTTGACCGCAGCCTGGACGTGCAGGTGTCACGCCTGCGCAAGCTCGTCGAGCAAGATGCTGTGGCGCCGCGTTACATCCAGACCGTCTGGGGTGTGGGTTACGTGTTCATTCCTGACGACAGTGAGTGACCTGACCATGCCTGCACCGCTGGATGACAGCGGGCAGCCCAAAGCCAAGCTTGGCATCAGCCTGTTTTGGCGCACTTTTTTCCTGCTCGGTTTGCTGCTGGTGGGCAGCGCCATCGCCTGGACGCAAACCCTGCAGGAGATGGAGCTGGAGCCGCGCACGGTTCAGACGGCCAACCAGATCGCCTCGGTGGTGAATCTGAGCCGAGCGGCGGTGATGCACGCAGACGCCATTGCCCGCGTGTCACTCTTCAAAACCATGAAAGACCAGGAGCAACTGATCATTCGCCCGCGCGAGCCCAAGGACGTGTTTGAACCGCTGGCCAAAAGCACCCTGAACAGCCGCATGGTTGGGCAACTGCAGTCACGGCTAGGGCTTGATACGGTAGTGGCCGACAGCGTCAATCAACAGCCTGGCCTATGGATCGGTTTTTCCATCGACAGGGACCAGTATTGGCTGCAAACCGACCGCAACCGTTTTGAGCAGCCCAGCGGCAGAATTTGGACCATCTGGCTGCTCACCGCGGTAGCCCTGTCGCTGGCCGGTGCAGCCGGTATTGCCCGCCTGATCAACCGCCCGCTGAAAGACCTGTCGAGGGCTGCCAGCCGGGTACATGAGGGCGACTTTCAGGCCACAGCACTCGATGAAACGGTAGCCACGCAAGAGATCCGGGCGGTCAACTTTGGTTTCAACCGCATGACGCGCAAACTGGCGCAGATCGAGCAGGACCGCATGGTGATGCTCGCCGGTATCTCGCATGACCTGCGCACGCCGCTGGCCCGGCTGCGCCTGGAAACAGAGATGAGCGTGCCCGACCCTCAGGCACGCGACGCGATGGCTGGCGATATCGCCCAACTCGATGCCATCATTGGCAAATTTCTCGACTACGCGCGCCCGGGCGACGTGCGGCTTTACCCGGTGTCACTCAATGACATGGTCGAAGCCTGCCTGGAGCCGCTGCGCAAGCGACCTGACCTTGTCTTTAAGGTGGCGCTGCAAGACCGACTGATGGTGCTGGCCGACCCGGTAGAGTTGCAACGGGCATTGGACAACCTGCTGGAGAACGCGGCGCGCTATGGCAAGTCAGACGGGGTGGAGGTAACCCGCGTGGATATTTCGGCCCGCGCGTCTACCAACAAAGTGCTGCTGCGTCTGCGCGACCATGGTGTCGGCGTGCCTGCCGACCAGCTCAAGCAGCTCACCGCGCCCTTTTTTCGCGGCGAGTCAGCGCGCACGGCGGCCAACAGCACCGGTCTCGGGCTGACGATTGTGGAGCAGATCATCTTGCGCATGGGCGGCAGCTTTGACCTAAGCATCGCCAGCGGTGGCGGCTTATGCGCCAACATTGCGCTGCAGCGGGCCCCTGGTGGGTTGCCTGAAGGCGTGGCCTTACAGCAACCGATCGATGGTTAGCAGCGCCAGCACACGCATGCCCCAGCGGCTCAGCCAGCTACTGCCCGGCTCGACCGAGTAGATGGTGGGCGGCGTTTCGGTGCCATCTTGGCCCGACTGCCACTCCAGCTCGCCGCTTTCCGACAGTTGAACGCGGCACGACTGGCCCGGAATCTGCGTCTCAAAAGCCTGCTCAATCTGCCGCGCCAGCCGCGGGTTGTCGATAACCACACCGAGCTCGGTAGTGAGCAGCGCCGAGCGCGGGTCGAAATTGAACGAACCGACAAAAGCATGCGTACCGTCGGCGGCAAAGGTTTTGGCGTGCAGGCTGGAGCCTGAACTGCCCAGCGGATTCAGCCGTGCGTGCCTGCTGGGTGGCGCCAGGCGCTGCATTTCGTGTAACTCCGCGCCGTGTTGCAGCATTGCCTTGCGGTGCTTTGCGTAACCCGCGTGCACCAGCAGCCCGGCGCGCTTGGCCTGGCCCAGGCCTTTCAGCGGGTCGTCGCTGACCAGCGTGGTGCGCGACCATTCCATGTTCAGTTTCTGTTCCAGCAAATGCTGGATAAAAGGCGTGTCGCGCACGGCCTGCATGTAGGCCTGGGTTGCATCGGACGCCTCAACACGCGTGGCCTCAGTGCCTAGCGCTTGCAGCTCGGCCGGCCCCACGGCGGACACGATGACCTGCGCCGGGTACGCCGACGCACTAGCCCAGTGACGGTCAAAGTTATGCGACACCTCGGGCACGACAGCGCCCACAACCAATACGTCCAGATCGCTGAACAGCACGCCATCGGTGGCGCCAAAATACTCGTCGCCCACATTGCGTCCACCCACAATCGTCGCTTGGTTGTCTGCGGTGAATGACTTGTTGTGCATGCGCCGGTTGGCGCGGCCAAAGTCCGTCAGATAACCCAGCGGCTTGGGCTTGCGCACCACGAAGGGATTAAACAGCCGCACTTCAATCTGCGGGTGCAGCGCAAGCGCCGCCAGCATGCCATCCAGCCCCGATGTGCCGCCGACGTCCAGCAACAGACGCACGCGCACGCCCCGGTCGGCAGCACCCACCAACGCTTGCAGCAGGAGCGTGCCGCTCTGGTCACCGCGCCAGATGTAGTACTGCACGTCTAGGCTGCGCCCAGCGGTGTGCGCCAGCAGCATGCGCGCGGCAAAGGCTGCTAGCGGATCTGACAGCGGATGAATGCCGCTTTGGCCGGGGTGCAGCAGCAACTGCGGCGCAGCGGACTGGCCCAGAGAGGTTTGCGCGGCTTGCGCAGGCTCCAAAGCGTGGGACACAGCGCGGTCTGGCATCGCCGGCAACGCGCAGCCAGCCAACAGCAGAGCGCACAACCCTATGTAGAGAATGTGAATAGCGGTGTCTCCAAAATGCCCCGGTATCGGCGTTGAAACAGCCCCCCGCGGGGGCGCGGCGGCGATCAGCTACACAACGCGTGCGAGTGTATTTAGCGTCGGGCCTTGATCGTCGTCTTATTGGCTGTCGTCAGAACAAGCGCACCGGTCTCGTCGATACGGTAGCTTTTGACTGTGGGCAACAGATCAAGCAGTTTGCGCTCCTGATTCATCAGCGCTTCGGGGCAGGCCATCATCGTCGTTCCAGCAGGCGCAATGGTCAGGCGCTTGCCATCCGACTGGTAGCTTCCAAGAATGCGGTTGCAGGTGGCGCTTGCGGCAAGGTCTTGCAAGGTCAGGCAAGAGCCATGCTCATCAAAACATGGGCTGGCTTGCCCCTATCTGTGATAAACACCGGCCCCTTGTTTGCGGCCCGCTTTGCTCCGCTGGCGGATCGGTTGAACCCTCGGCTTGAAACGGTTGTGATGGTCATGTCAATGCCTCGCACAACTAGATTTTGTAAATATGTTGATACATTGACAATTCAAAGGTCAGTGTGCTGAAAACGGCTTAACCCGCATCACCACCGGCGCAAACCCGTGATTCAACGGCCCACTCCCCTGCCCGGTTTTCACGGATGCCCCGGCCAGCAAGGCTGATCGCACAAAAGAGCGCGCCTGCTGTACCGCCTCGGCCAGCGTCAGCCCCAGCGCCAGGTGCGCGGCAATGGCACTTGACAAGGTGCAACCGGTGCCGTGGGTGTTGAAGCTGTGGATGCGCGGGGCTTGCATCCACAGGGGCTCGGCGTCGGTTGCCAGCAGCAAGTCCACCACCTCATTGCCCGGCAAATGGCCGCCTTTGACCAGCACCGCGCGTGCGCCCATGCCCAGCAGCGTTTGCGCGGCTTGGTGCATGTCTTGCAGCGTGTGCAAAGGCTGACCAACCAGCAGCCCAGCTTCGTCCAGATTGGGGGTAATGACGGCCGCACGTGGAAACAATTCGGCCACCAGCACGCCAATCGCCTCGTCGGTGATCAGTTTGGCGCCGCTGGTGGCCACCATCACCGGGTCAAACACCACATGCGGCAAGGCGTGCCGTGCCACCGCCTGCGCCACCGTTCGCACAATCTTAGGAGAGTGCAACATGCCGATCTTGACCGCGTCGACGCCAATGTCGTCGACCACCGCGTCAATCTGGTCGCGCAGCATCTCGGGCGGCACGCCGTGGATGGCGCGCACGCCGCAGGTGTTTTGCGCAGTAATGGCGGTCATGGCGGTCATGCCAAAACAGCCCAGCGCGGCAAAGGTTTTCAGGTCAGCCTGAATGCCGGCACCGCCACCGCTGTCGGAGCCGGCAATACTCAAGACGCAAGGGTATTGGTGAGTGAGTTCAATAATCATAGTAGTCAGCGCTTATTCTGTAAGGGCTAGAGGGCTAAAAGATATAAAAAATAAGAGACCGGAGTCTGGTCTGATGGTGGCAGCAATGGCCTGATTTCTAGTCCAAGGCCTACAAGCAACCGCAGCCATCGCTTGGCAAGGGCTGCGCGAAAAGCGCTCGAAAAGACTGCGCCGCAGCACGCGGGTCATCCGCCGAACAAAGAGCACTCACCACCGCCAGGCCGTGGGCGCCAGCATCCAGCACATCTGCTGCGTTATGCAAGTCAATGCCGCCGATTGCGTATTCCGGTGATCGTGACCGATGATTCCGGCATCGTGACCGGTCATTCCGGTCGAGCGTGACCGATGGTTGATGCCAGCAAATCACAGTGCAGCGGGAATTGTAGATTTTTGCAGTTTGGGGTGTCTGTCCCCGGTTTGCTGGCTTGGTCTTGGGAGTTTTTGACTTCTTTTCAAACGGCTGTTTGGCAAGCGCAAGCGCGTCAGGCCGAAGGCGCAACCCTTGTGGGTAAGTGGGGTGGGAGAGGTGGGGATGTGGGCAAGCTGGGCGTTTTGCAAGCTTGTCCACATCTCCACGTCGACCCCCCACTTATCCATCAAGCAGAACGGGCGCGGCGCTGCTGCACCCGGTATGAATGACGTTACGCAGTAACGTTGTCCAACACGATGGGCAGGCACTTGTCGTAGTACTGGTTGACCGCATTGGGCAACTCAGACATGGCATCAAGGCGTTGAATCACCGCGCGTTGGGCCTGTATCAGCAAGCTCTGCAGCAGCGCGCGCTGCGTTACACCGTAACAAAGCGCCAAACGTTCCAAGGCACATTTGGCATGCAGATCAATCATCAGGTTCAGACGCAGATCCAACACATCCGCGCTTTTGAGATGGCGCGCCCGATAGGCCGCTTGTCGCTGTGCATTACTCATCGCCATGACTGACTCCAGAGGTTATGGTGTTACTGCGTAACGACTTTGAGTGCTGTTGGGTGCTCGCCATCACACCACCTCACCATGGGCTGTGGCAGCGACGTTGGCCACTGCAGTGCATTTCTGCTCTGACTTCGCTCCCACACTGCGCAGCGACTTCTCCCCCTTGAGCGTGATCCGGTGCGTGCGCTCAAGCAGCCGATCGAGCATCGCGTCCGCAATCGTCACATCACCAATCCAGCCATGCCAATGCTCTACCGGCAATTGACTGGTGATGATCGTGCCCCGGTGGGCCGCCCGGTCATCAATCACCTCCAGCAAATCCGCCCGGGTACTGGCATCGAGTGTCGCCAGGGCCCAATCGTCCAGAATCAGCACGTCCGTCTTAGCCAACTGCAACAACCACTTGCCAAAGCTGCCCGCACCGTGGAGCACCCGCAACTCTTCAGCCAATCGGGGCGTGCGCAGGTAAGTGACGCTGTGACCACGCCGACACGCATACTGCCCCAGCGCACAAGCCAGCCAGGTCTTACCGCTGCCGGTGGCCCCGGTGATGATCACCGTGTGGCCGGTCTTGACCCAGTCACCCAGGGCCAAACTGGTGATCTGACTGCGCTCGATACCGCGTCCGGTGCGGGTATCGATATCCTCTATGGCGGCCTGCGGATACTTCAGGTGCGCCAGACTCAGCAGCCGGGTACGCCTGCGGTCATCGCGACTGGCGCTCTCCTGCTGCACCAGCAGGCCCAAGCGTTCCTCAAAGCTTAAGGCGCTCATGCTGGGTTGGGCCATCTGCGCCTGCAAGGCATCGGCCATGCCACTGAGTTTGAGGCTGCGCAATTGGGTCAGGGTTTGTTGGGTCATCATGATGTGGGGGCTCTGGATTGGAGCAATGTTTGGGGTTGGGGTTGGGCTAGCTGAATTGACAGCGTTCATTGGTAATACCCCGCGCCTCTGACGTGGTCATGCGCCGGACTGACCCACTGCTGGGTCACCGTCGGCAAGACCCGATCGCGCCCGCTGGCCAAGATGTCTTTGACATGCCGGTATCTGCAGGTGCCCAGGCTCAGCGCCAGAGCGCACGCCGCTTCCAGGCGGTCTTTGCCGTAGCGCTTGCTCAAGCCCAGCAGCCCAAGACAGGAGCGGTAGCCTTGCTCGGGGTGTTTGAATTGTTCGAGCAACTTCTGAATCAGGCCACCGGTGGCCACCCCAATGGACAGACCCCAGTCAATGAGCCGCTGTGGGCTCCAGTCCCGGTGAGCCAGGTGCGCCGCTGGCATGTGTGCATCCACCGTCGTAAAGTGCCCAGCCTTGTCACTGCGGGCGTGGGCGGCCACGCGCTGGCTGCGGTATAGCAGTTCGATGCAATTTTTGGTGATGCGTGCGTCCAGACTTTGCCCGACCAATGGGTGGGGCACGCTGTAGTAGTGGCGATCCACTTCAACGTGGTAGTCAATATGCACGCGTACCGTCTTGAAGCTGGCCATCTCGTAGCGTTGCTGGGGTAGGGCCTGCATGGCCGGGGCATCGACTTCGGTGAAGACGCTCAGGCGTGAGCCGGGCAGCTTTTGAAAGGGTCGAGCATTCAGATCAGTCAGCAGCGGCGCAATAGCCCGGTTGACTTCGGCCACGCTGGCAAACACCCTACGGCGCAGTCTGGCCATGATCCAGCGCTCCACCACTTGCACTGCCGACTCGGCTTTGGCCTTGTCTTGTGGGGAAAGCGGACGCGCGGGCAGCACAGTCAGGCCGTAGTGGCTGGCAAAGTCGAGCACGCTGTCATTGACGCGTGGCTCATAGCGATCAGGCACAGCGATGACGGCGCGTGGGTTATCGGGCACGATCAAGGCGCAGACACAGCCCATGTAGTGCAGCGCACCGGTCATGCCCTCAATCCAGTCTGCGGTCTTCTCAGCCGGGGTGGCCAAGGCGAAGGTGTAGCCTGAGGCGCCCACGCTTGAGACAAAGATGTGGGCCCGCCTGCCATCGCTCATGCCAATGGTGGGGCCGGCAAAGTCGACGAACAGTTTCTCGCCGGCTTTGTGGACTTGGCGCATGGAGCGCTTGAGGGTTTTGGCCCAGCGCCGGTAGTTCTCGCAGTATTGGGAATACTGGTGGGTGCGCTCATGCAGGTGGTTGGCCTGGTGTTCTTGCCACAGCAGCATCAGGGTCATGCCTTTGCGGCTGAGCTCGCGGTGCATTTGGGCGTAGTCGGGTTGTACAAAGGGGCCGCTGCTGGGGATGGGGCCTTCACACAGGGTGTCATCGCGGGTGTTGCTGCCGTTTGCGTCGTCACTGCCGTTACTGCCGTTACAGACCTGCGCAGCGGCACGTTCAATGGCGCTTGGACTGGCTTTGGGTTTTACGTGCAGGAGTCTCGTTTGCAGTTCGAGCTCCGTCATGGCGGCAATCTGCGCCCAATCAAGGGCGGCTGCTTTGGCCAGCGTGACGTATTTGGCGACAACGCCTTTAGAGATATTGAGGGCTCGGGCGGTGCGTTCAAGCGAGTGTCCGAGTTCGAGTTTGTAGCGTAAGGCTTCTTTGATCATGCGCATCTTCATGGGTTGGGTCGGCATCGGGGTTCCTGGTTGGAGCCCGCGAGACTAGCCCGGGTGGATGAGGGTTTGCGCTGTGATCTGCCGTGCAGTCAACTACCGGTCACGATCGCCGCAATGGCCGGTCACGAGATCGGAATCATCGGTCACGATACCGGAATCCCGATTTCATGCTCCTGAAATGATATCGGTCACGATCACCGGAATCACCGGTCACGCTCGACCGGAATACCCACCGATGGCCACTAGCGGCAAATCAGTCATGGTACGCACCTGGCGCAAACCCGCCAGCCCCCAGGGCGGCGCGGTGTCGGTTTTCGTCGGCGTGGCAAATACCGGGCTGACACCCAGATAGTCCACCGGCTCTACAGCGGCGCGCCGCACATCATCGGGCGACTCGACCGACAGGCCAATGAACACTTCGGGCGCCAGCAACTGGCGGGCCTGCGCTGCCGGCATGTCAGATTGGCCCAAATGCACACCCCGCGCGCCGCAGGCCAGGGCTACGTCGATGCGGTCGTTGATCACCAGCGGCACGCGGTAGGGTTTCAGCAGCGCGTTCAAGGCACAAGCCAGGGCCACAAAATCTCGCGTGCTGGCGGTTTTTTCTACGCAACTGCACACAGGTCACGCCGCCCTGCACTGCCTGCAGCACCACATCGGTGAGGCTGCGCCCGCGCAAAGCCTGCTGGTCGGTGACCAGGTACAGGCGCAGCGCGTCACGCAAATCAATGGTCATGATCGCCCCCACTGCGGCACACACCACGACGCATCTGGCAACAAGCTGGGCGCTGGGGAAGAACACCACTGCAATGTGGCGCGACTTGCGGGCACCAAAAAGTCAGCCATCACGCCGATACCGCCAACTTCAGACGTTGCTCAAACGTGGCCTGATCCAGCAGCTGCAGCTGGTCCAGCAGCGCGATCTGCAGGCTGCCCACGCCTTTGCCTTGCGCCATGACCTGTTCGGTGGCGACCTCGCCCACCACACCCAGATAGGCCATGGCTGACAGCGTGGCGCGCCAGGCGTCGGGTTGCACCGCGCAAAACGCGCCCACCAACGCGCTGGCCGAGCAGCCCACGCCGGTGATGCGCGTCATCCACTCATGGCCGTTGGAAAGACTTGCGTGGCGGCCGCTGGCGTCCAGCACATGGTCGACCTCACCGCTGACGCACACCACACCACCGGTTTTGGCCGCCAGCGCGCGCGCCGGTTGCAGCGAGTCAGCCACATCCGCGCCGCTGTCCACGCCGCGCGTCTGCACGGCGACACCCGCCACACTCATGATTTCCGAGGCATTGCCGCGAATCACCGACGGGTTAGCCTGCGCCAGCAGCGCTGCAATACTCTGATTTCTATAGCTGGTAGCGCCCGCGCCTACTGGGTCGAGCACGGTTTTGATGCCTCGCTTTTCAGCCACCGACAGGGCCTGACGCATGCTCTCGATCCAGTACGGCTCCAGCGTGCCAATGTTGAGCACCAGCGCCTGCGCGATGGCGGCCATGCCGCAAACCTCTTCATGCGCATGCGCCATCACCGGTGAGGCACCCATGGCCAGCAGACAGTTGGCGTTGTAGTTCATCACCACCAGATTGGTGATGGAATGCACCAGCGGGCGCTGGCTGCGCACGGCCAGCACGTCGGCCCAGAGGTCAGAAGCTTGAAGTTGATGAGTCACAAACAGATCCCACAAAGACACAGGTTTCAGGGTGATCTGGATGGCACAAGCCCGGCACGCTTGTAAACGCTTTCCTACGCTGGCACGACCCAGATCAGGTTCTAAGAGTATTTCTCAGCCACCACAACCGGGCGGCACCTCTAGCGGGGGGGATTATGACCGATGCATCGGTGTACAAAACGAGCCAACGGGCTCAGGCAGCTGCTGGCTCCAGCACCCGCCAGACGGTTTTGCCTTTGCTGTCTTTGTCGATCTGTTTGAGCACCGCTTCATGGGCGGCCAGTTCCTGCTCGTTGGCAGTCAGAACCGGCAATTTGAAGACGCGCAGATCCATCAGTGGGGCACCATTGCCTGCTGCATCGTTGGCCGAGCTGTCGTCCATCAGCAGCACGTTTTGCCCGCGCGTGAGGTTGATGAACACGTCGGCCAGCAGCTCGGCATCAAGCAGCGCGCCGTGCAGGGTGCGCCCGGAGTTATCCACCTCCAGCCGGTCGCACAGGGCATCGAGCGAATTGCGTTTGCCGGGGTACAACTCTTTGGCCATGACCAGCGTGTCGGTCACGCTGGCCACCACCGCTTGCACCGTGGAGTAGCCCAACTGGGCAAACTCCATATTCAGAAAACCCAGGTCAAACGGTGCGTTGTGTATGACCACATCAGCCCCCTGCAGATAGGCCAGCAGGTCGTCCGCCACTTCTGCAAACTTGGGCTTGTCCTTCAGAAACTCGCTGGTGATGCCGTGCACCTTCAGCGCTTCTTCGTGGCTGTCGCGCCCAGGGTTCACATACAGGTGACGGTTGTTGCCGGTGAGCTTGCGGTTGACCATCTCCACGCAGCCGATCTCAATGATGCGGTCGCCGTTGTCGGCAGACAGGCCAGTGGTTTCGGTGTCGAGGAAGATTTGGCGCATGGCAGGGATGATGGTTGGCAGAGCTTTTGAACAACTGGCCAGCGAAAACCGCGTCAGGCTAGGCGCCGCGCGCAACCGGGTTCAATACCCGGTGAGCACGGCAACGACGCATGGCGCTGTTTCTCGCTGGTTCAGTGGTTTTCTTTGGCGTGGTTGACGGTGTACTTGGGTATCTCAATCACCAAGTCTTTTTGCGTCAGTATCGCCTGGCAGCTCAGGCGCGACTTGGGTTGCAGACCCCAGGCGCGGTCGAGCAGGTCATCTTCCTCTTCTTCAGAAGGCGCCAGCGCCTCAAAACCAACTTTGACGATGACGTGGCAGGTGGTGCAGGCGCAGCTCATCTCGCAGGCATGCTCGATGTTGATGTGGTTGTCCAGCAGCGCCTCACAGATCGAGGTGCCCGCTGGGGCCGATATCTCGGCGCCCTCTGGGCAGTATTCGGCATTGGGCAGGATTTTGATGGTGGGCATGGCGGTTTCAGGTCAACTCAAAGACGTCAGACGGTTTCGATATTTTTGCCAGACAGCGCGCGCTGAATGCCACGGTTCATGCGCAGCGCGGCAAAGGCTTCGGTGCCCTTGGCCAGCATGGCGGTGATGGCTTCAATGGCGGCGGGGTCTTCGAGGTCGCAGGCGGCGCGCACCTGGCGCATAAGCTGCTCGATCTCGCCGCGCTGGGCGGCATCGAGCAGGTCGCCATCGGCGGCCAGCGCGCTCTGCGCCGCCAGAATCATGCGGTCGGCATCGACACGGGCTTCAACCACGGCGCGCACAAACATGTCGCTCTCAGCAGAAGTAAAGCTTTCCTGCAGCATGCGGGTGATCAACTCATCACCCAGGCCATACGAGGGCTTGACGGTGATATGCGCCTCAACCCCGCTGACCTGCTCCAGCGCAGACACGCTCAACAGACCGTCGGCATCGACGGTAAAGGTCACCCGGATGCGGGCTGCGCCAGCTGCCATTGGCGGAATGCCGCGCAGGGTGAAGCGCGCCAGACTGCGGCAGTCAGACACCAGATCACGCTCACCCTGCACCACGTGCAGGGCCAAAGCGGTCTGGCCGTCGATGTAAGTGGTGAAGTCTTGTGCCTTGGCGGTAGGAATGGTTTCGTTGCGCAACACAATGCGCTCCACCAGGCCGCCCATGGTTTCCACGCCCAGAGACAGCGGAATCACATCCAGCAGCAACAGATCGCTGGCGGGGTTGTTGCCAGCCAGTTGGTTCGCCTGAATGCAAGCACCGAGGGCCACGACTTCGTCAGGGTTGAGGTTATTCAGCGGCGCATGACCAAAGAACTCGCCCACCGCACGCTGAATCTGCGGCATGCGGGTGGAGCCGCCCACCATCACCACGCCTTTGACCTCTTCGACGCTGAGTTTGGCATCGCGCAGCGCCTTGCGTACCGCGCTCAGAGAGCGTGCGGTCAAGGCAGTGGTAGCAGCGTCAAAGTCTGAACGCTTTACGTCAAAAGTGACTCTAGCCCCCGTCAATAGGGCGTCGAAAGCTACAACATCACTAGCAGTCAAGGCTTCTTTGCAGGCGCGGGCTGCGGCTTTCAGCGCGGCTTTGTCGGTAGGACTACGGATGTTCGAGACATCGTAGTTGGCACAACTGGTAGCGCACTGGGGCTCAACGCCCAGATTACTGCACGCACTGGTAGCGCCGCCCGATTGCTCAGCCATTTGCGTCAACACCCAGTCGGCCAGCGCGTGGTCGTAATCGTCGCCACCCAAGGCGGAGTCACCACCTGTAGCTACCACCTCAAACACGCCTTGCGTCAGGCGCAGGATGGAGATATCAAAGGTGCCGCCACCCAGATCGTAAATTGCGTAAACGCCTTCAGCGGCGTTGTCCAGGCCGTAGGCAATGGCCGCAGCGGTGGGCTCATTGATCAGGCGCAGCACATTCAGTCCGGCGAGCTGTGCCGCGTCTTTGGTGGCCTGGCGCTGGGCCTCGTCGAAATAGGCGGGCACGGTGATGACTGCACCGTACAGGTCGTCGTTAAAGGTGTCTTCAGCGCGGTAGCGCAGCGTGGCCAGAATGTCACCACTCACTTCCACCGGAGACTTTTCGCCCTGCACGGTTTGCAGGCCGAGCATGCCGGGGTGGTCCACGAACTGGTACGGCAGCTTGCCTGCCAGCGCCACATCTTTCAAGCCACGACCCATGAAGCGCTTAACCGAGGCAATTGTGTTCACCGGGTCAGCCACACCGTCGGCCACCGCGTCCCAGCCAATCTGGCGACCGCCACCGCTGAGGTAGCGCACCACAGAAGGCAAGATCACCCTGCCCTCACTGTCAGGCAAACATTCGGCAACGCCGCTGCGCACAGAGGCCACCAGAGAATGCGTGGTGCCCAGGTCAATGCCCACGGCAATGCGCCGCTGGTGCGGATCAGGCGTCTGGCCTGGTTCAGAGATTTGGAGTAACGCCATGGTTCTTAAAAAGTTTCAATCTGGTCGAGTCGGGTGTTGACGTCGTCTTCAAAACGCTCGACAAACATCAGCGCACGAACCTGCTCCACTGCCTCGTCAAAGGCGTGTTGCAGGTCAATCAGGCGCTCTATATTTTCGAGCATGCCACGCCGTGCCAGCTGAACTTGTTGGCTGATTTGCTGAATATCTTCAGCACTCTTTGCCTCATCAAGCTCTTCACGCCACTGCATTTGCTGCATCAAAAATGCCGCAGGCATGGCGGTGTTGTTTTCGGCATTGACCGGCGCGCCATTGAGTTCACACAAATACGCAGCGCGCTTAAGCGGATCTTTGAGGCGCTGATAAGCCTCGTTGACGCGCACCGACCATTGCATGGCCACGCGCTGCGCGGCGGCATCCTGGCCGGCGAACTTGTCAGGGTGCACCTCGCGCTGCAGGTCTTTCCAGCGCGCATCGAGCTGCGCACGGTCTTGCGCGAAGCGCTGCGTCAGCTCAAACAGCTCAAAGTCGTCAGACTGGATAGATTTCAATTTGAACAGTCCTTTTCGTGATTTAAAGCGTAGCGAGCGGCTGTCAGGCTAGGCGCACGGCGCACAGAAACCGGAACGTACTTCAAGTACGTGAGGATTTCGAGCACTGTGCAACGACGCATGGCAGCCGCGCAGTAGCTTTAAACACGAAAAGACTCGCCGCAGCCGCAACGGTCTCTCTCTTTGGGATTGTTGAACTTGAAGCCCTCGTTCAAGCCCTCGCGCGCAAAGTCCAGCTCGGTGCCATCCAGATAAACAAAGCTCTTCGGGTCAACGATCACTTTGACGCCTGGGGCCTCTAACACCATGTCTTCATCTTCTACAGAGTCCACATATTCCAGGGTGTAGGCCATGCCTGAGCAGCCGGTGGTTTTGACCCCGAGGCGCACACCCACCCCTTGCCCACGTTTGGCGAGGTAGCGGGCGAGCTGCGCAACGGCCCTGTCAGTGAGCGATATAGGCATGATGTCTTGAAGTTTCTGATTCAGATCAACGCCCCGGCCAGGTTCGGCCAGGGGTTGCAAGGGAAATTAAGCGGTTTGAGCGTCAGTGTGTTTCTGGCGGTAGTCATTGACCGCTGCCTTGATGGCGTCTTCCGCCAAAATCGAACAGTGGATTTTGACAGGTGGCAGAGCCAATTCTTCGGCAATCTCGCTATTTTTAAGCGCGGCCGCCTGGTCCAGCGTCTTGCCCTTGACCCATTCGGTGACGAGTGAGCTTGACGCAATCGCTGAGCCGCAACCGTAGGTCTTAAAACGGGCGTCTTCAATCACGCCGGTCTCAGCGTTGACCCTGATCTGCAACTTCATCACGTCGCCGCAAGCGGGTGCACCCACCATACCGGTTCCAACGCTATCGTCGCCCTTGTCGAATGAGCCCACATTGCGGGGGTTTTCATAATGATCAACAACTTTTTCAGAATATGCCATGGTGTTTCTCCTTTAGTGAGCAGCCCATTGGATGGTGCTGATATCGATACCGTCTTTGTACATATCCCACAAGGGGCTGAGTTCGCGCAGTTTCGCCACGTTGACCTTGATGGTGTCCACGGCGTAGTCAATTTCGGCCTCGGTGGTCCAGCGGCCAATCGTCATGCGCAGGCTGCTATGGGCCAACTCGTCGCTGCGGCCCAGGGCGCGCAGCACATAGCTCGGCTCAAGAGACGCTGAAGTACAAGCCGAGCCACTGGACACCGCCAACCCTTTGATACCCATGATGAGCGACTCGCCCTCAACATAGTTGAAACTCATGTTCAGGTTATGCGGCACACGTTTTGTGAGGTGGCCGTTAACGAAAACCTGTTCCACATCTTTCAGACCCGCCAGCATGCGGTCATGCAGCGCCTGGATTCGGACGTTCTCAGCGGTCATTTCTTCCTTGGCAATGCGGTAGGCCTCGCCCATGCCCACACACTGGTGCGTGGGCAGAGTGCCTGAGCGCATGCCGCGCTCATGACCGCCGCCGTGCATTTGCGCCTCGATGCGGATGCGTGGCTTGCGCCGTACAAACAGGGCACCAATGCCTTTGGGGCCGTAGGTTTTGTGCGAGGTCAGGCTCATCAAATCAACCGGCATCTTGCTCAAATCGAACGCCACACGGCCAGTGGCTTGCGCTGCGTCCACATGGAAGATCACGCCCTGGGCGCGGCAGATGGCGCCAAGGGCTTCAATGTCCTGAATCACGCCAATCTCGTTGTTGACAAACATGACGCTGGCCAGAATGGTGTCCGGGCGAATGGCGGCTTTGAAAACCTCCAGGTCAACCAGACCATCGGCTTGCACATCAAGGTAAGTCACCTCGAAGCCTTGGCGCTCCAACTCACGGCAGGTGTCGAGCACGGCTTTGTGCTCGGTTTTCACGGTGATGATGTGCTTGCCTTTGGATTGGTAAAAGTGCGCCGCACCTTTCAAGGCCAGGTTGTTGGACTCGGTGGCGCCGCTGGTCCAGACGATCTCACGTGGGTCTGCCCCAATCAGGTCAGCCACCTGGCCTCTGGCCTTTTCAACCGCGGCTTCAGCCTCCCAGCCCCAGGCATGGCTGCGGGATGCTGGGTTGCCGAAGTGCGCGCGTAGCCAAGGAATCATCGCGTCCACCACGCGCTGATCGCACGGGTTGGTGGCGCTGTAATCCATATAAATCGGGAAATGTGGGGTGGTGTCCATATCTGTGTCTTTTGAAGGAAAAGAGGTCAAACTTAAATCTTGGAAAACGCGTTGCCAAGCGCAAACACTGAGTTGGGCGCGTTCACCCGCATTGGCTTGATCGGCATGCTGGAAATGGCGCGCTTGACCGAGGGCTTTTCTTCCATCTGGAAGCCTTTGGCCAGCTGCTCATCAACGAGCTTTTGCAAACTGACCGAATCCAGAAATTCGACCATTTTGACGTTGAGCGAATCCCACAGGTCATGCGTCATGCAGCGATGGCCTTCGCCCAGACAATTGCCTTTGCCGCCACACTGGGTGGCGTCCATGGGCTCGTCGACCGAGGTGATGATTTCGGCAATGGTGATGTCATCAGCGGCTTTGGCCAGGGTGTAGCCGCCGCCAGGGCCTCGGGTGGACTCCACCAACGCATGTCGGCGAAGCTTACCAAACAGCTGCTCCAGATACGACAGGGAAATTTGCTGGCGCTGACTGATGGCTGCCAGCGTGACCGGCCCACCTGCCTGACGCAGGCCCAGATCAATCATCGCGGTGACCGCAAAACGGCCTTTGGTGGTAAGACGCATGGCAAGCTCCTGACATTCGGTTAACAACAAGTCGACTGCTTTGCCGACTAACTAAGTCAAGTATACCAAAAACCTAGTGCATTAGTCGGATAAGTAGACTGATCGGTAATTTAGTAAGGTTATTCCAATGCTGACTCATTATTCATAGCACCTTACGCTTTATCTAAAAGGGCTGGACGCCATTTTTCTATGTATGCACCGGTACGATTGTGGTCATGTTGTCAGTGCCCGGCGCACCAAAAGCCTGCTCTTTCAGGATAGCCAGCTGGTCTCGCACCCGCGCAGCTTTCTCAAATTCGAGGTTGCGGGCGTGTTCCATCATGAGTTTTTCCAGGCGCTTGATCTCGCGTGAGATGTCTTTCTCGCTCATGTCTTCCACCTGCGCTCGTTGCATCGCGTCGCGCTCCAGCTTTTCAGCCTCTTTGCCGGCCTTTTCGCTGTAAACGCCGTCAATCAGGTCACGCACTTCCTTGATGATGCTGCGCGGCGTGATGCCATGCACCAGGTTGTGCGCCACCTGTTTGGCGCGGCGGCGCTGGGTTTCACCAATGGCACGTTCCATTGAATTGGTGATCTTGTCGGCGTACAGAATCGCCCTGCCCTCCAGGTTGCGGGCGGCGCGGCCAATGGTCTGAATCAACGAGCGCTCCGAGCGCAAAAAACCTTCCTTGTCAGCGTCAAGAATCGCCACCAGCGAGACTTCCGGAATATCCAGGCCTTCACGCAGCAGGTTGATGCCCACCAACACGTCAAAAGTGCCCAGGCGCAGGTCACGCAAAATTTCGACCCGCTCGACGGTGTCAATGTCGCTGTGCAGGTAACGCACCTTGACACCGTTGTCGCTCAAATAGTCGGTGAGCTGCTCGGCCATGCGTTTGGTCAGGGTGGTGATCAACACCCGCTCATGTTTGTCCACACGGATGCGAATCTCCTGCAACACGTCATCCACCTGGCTGGTAGCGGGGCGCACTTCCACCTCGGGGTCGACCAGGCCAGTGGGGCGCACCAGTTGTTCAACGACCTTTCCAGAATGGTCTTTTTCCCACTGCGCGGGCGTGGCAGAGACAAAAATCGCCTGGCGCATGCGGGCTTCGAACTCTTCAAACTTCAGTGGCCGGTTGTCCAGCGCGCTGGGTAGCCTGAAACCGTACTCCACCAGCGTGGTTTTACGCGAGCGGTCGCCGTTGAACATGCCGCCAAACTGGCCAATCAGCACATGCGACTCGTCCAAAAACATCACTGCGTCTTTGGGCAAATAGTCGGTCAGCGTGGCGGGGGGCTCGCCCGGTGCGGCACCGCTCAGATGGCGTGAATAATTTTCGATGCCCTTGCAATGGCCCACCTCGCTGAGCATTTCCAGATCGAACCGGGTACGCTGCTCAATACGCTGCGCCTCTACCAGTTTGCCCTGAGCCACGAACTCCTTGATGCGCCCAGCCAGTTCAATTTTGATAGCTTCCACCGCAGACAGCACCTGCTCGCGCGGGGTCACGTAATGGCTGCTGGGGTAGACGGTGAAGCGTGGAATTTTTTGCCGGATGCGCCCGGTGAGCGGGTCAAACAGCTGCAGCGATTCAATCTCGTCGTCAAACAGCTCCACGCGAATCGCCATTTCAGAATGTTCTGCCGGAAAAATGTCAATGGTGTCGCCGCGCACCCGAAACGCCCCGCGCGAAAAATCCACGTCATTGCGGGTGTACTGCATGCGCACCAGCTGCGCAATCATGTCGCGCTGGCCCATTTTGTCGCCCGCGCGCAGGGTCATTACCATCTTGTGATAGGCCTCGGGCTGGCCAATGCCGTAAATAGCTGACACGGTGGCGACGATCACCACATCGCGCCGCTCCAGCACGCTCTTGGTGCAAGACAGGCGCATCTGCTCGATGTGCTCGTTGATGGCCGAGTCTTTTTCAATGAACAAGTCGCGCTGCGGCACATAGGCCTCGGGCTGGTAGTAGTCGTAATAGCTGACGAAATACTCCACCGCGTTCTTCGGAAAGAACTCGCGGAATTCGCTGTACAGCTGCGCCGCCAGGGTCTTGTTGGGTGCAAAAATAATCGCCGGGCGCCCCAGCCTGGCGATCACATTGGCCATGGTGAAGGTTTTGCCGGAGCCGGTCACACCCAGCAGGGTTTGGAACACCTCGCCGTCTTCCACGCCTTCCACCAGCTGGTTGATGGCTACAGGCTGATCACCCGCAGGCGGGTACGGCTGGTACAGCTCGAATGGCGAGCCGGGAAAACTGACGAAGGTGCCGGTGCGGACCACCTCTGCGTCATCAGCGGGCACGAGTTTCAGTGGGCTCTTGGCGGACATCTTAGAAATTTGCTCAAAAAGTGAAACGCGGATTGTTACCCAAGCGCTAACTGCGCGTCACCTGCCCAGGTTGAGCCGCACGCCCGATAGCGCGCCTGTAGGCTTCGGATGTTTTGAGGGCGGGTGACCAGCACCCAAAGAGTTGCCCTTGCGGTTTGATGAGCCGGTAAAATAATCGGTTGCCCGGCGCTTGCCCGGCTGCTGATCCCCACCCACTCCACAGGACTGCCTCATGTCACTCTTTTCTGCCGTCGAAATGGCCCCGCGCGACCCGATTCTGGGTCTGAACGAGCAATACAACGCCGACACCAACCCCGCCAAGGTCAACTTGGGCGTCGGTGTGTACTTTGACGACAACGGCAAGCTGCCCTTGCTGCAATGCGTGCAGGCGTTCGAGAAAACCATGATGGACAAGCCGACCCCGCGTGGCTACCTGCCCATTGACGGCATTGCCGCTTACGACGCTGCGGTGAAAAACCTGGTGTTTGGCGCTGACAGCGAGCCGGTCAAAAGCGGTCGCGTAGCCACCATCCAGGCCCTGGGCGGCACCGGTGGCCTGAAGATTGGCGCCGACTTTTTGAAGCGTATGAACCCTGACGCCAAGGTGTTGATTTCTGACCCAAGCTGGGAAAACCACCGCGCGCTGTTCACCAACGCCGGTTTCACTGTGGAAAGCTATCGCTACTACAACGCTGAAACCCGTGGTCTTGACTTTGCCGGCATGCTAGACGACCTGAATGCCGCTGCCGCAGGAACCGTGGTGGTGTTGCACGCCTGCTGCCATAACCCCACCGGCTACGACATCACTGCCCAACAGTGGGGCGAAGTTATTGCTGCCGTCAAGGCGAAGAATCTGGTGGCGTTCCTGGACATGGCTTACCAAGGCTTTGGCTACGGCATTACCGAAGATGGCGCTGTCATCGGAAAATTTGTAGCAGCGGGGCTGGACTTTTTCGTCAGCACATCGTTCAGCAAGAGCTTCAGCCTGTACGGCGAACGTGTCGGCGCCTTGTCGGTGCTGTGCGCCAGCAAGGAAGAAGCGGCCCGCGTGCTGAGCCAGCTCAAAATCGTGATCCGCACCAACTACAGCAACCCGCCCACCCATGGCGGCGCGATTGTGGCGGGCGTGCTGGGCAACCCTGAGTTGCACGCGCTGTGGGAAAGTGAACTGGGTGAAATGCGGGTGCGCATCAAAGCTATGCGCCAGAAGCTGGTCGACGGCCTCAAGGCTGCTGGCGTCAAGCAAGACATGAGCTTTATCACGCAACAAATCGGCATGTTCAGCTATTCGGGCTTGTCCAAAGACCAGATGGTGCGCCTGCGCAGCGAGTTTGGCGTGTATGGCACCGACACCGGGCGCATGTGCGTGGCCGCGCTCAACAGCAAGAATATTGACTATGTGTGTGCCTGCATTGCCAAAGTGATCTGATCTTCACACTTATATAAGAAACAGCTGTCCAGCCCTTATTCCACGGGCGCAGGCAGCTATTTTTTTGAGAGTAAAACTGCTGCCCTATGACTAGGCAAACGCTCAATATCATCGGTGCAGGCCGGGTCGGCCAGACGCTAGGGCGCCTGTGGCACGAGGCTAGGGTCTACCAAGTGCAAGCCGTGGTGGCACGCTCGCAGGCCAGCGCAGAACAGGCAGTCGCATTCATCGGCGCTGGCCAGGCGTGTTGTGACCTTGCCGATCTGCCCGCTGCACAGGTTTGGCTGCTGACGGTGCCAGACAGTCAGATTGCCCCGCTGGCCGCAACCCTGGCTGCGTTGCACCCAGCAGCCGCACCTGCCCTGGCTTTCCACTGCAGTGGCGCGCTTACCGCGCAAATCCTCGACCCGTTGCGCGCCCTGGGCTGGCAAACCGCCAGCGCGCACCCCTTGCTAAGTTTTGCCCAGCCTGCACGCGCCTTGGCGCAATTTGCTGGCACGCCCTGTGCGCTGGAAGGCGACGCATCGGCACTGTTCGGGCTAAGCGTAGCCTTTACCCACATCGGTGGCCGCTGCTTCACGCTGGCCGCGCAGGACAAATTGCTTTACCACGCAGGCGCCGTGCTGGCCACCAACTTCATGGCGGTGCTCCAAGACCTGGCCGAGCGCTTGTGGCAACACACTGGCATGCCCGCAGAGTTGGCCCAGCAGATGCGCGCCACCTTGCTGCAAAACGCAGTGAACAACATCGTGGCTCTTGGGCCGCAAGCGTCGCTTACCGGCCCGGCTGCACGAGGTGATTGGGAACTGGTCAACCGGCAGGCTCAAGCGCTGGCTGACTGGAATGCTCAGGCCAGTGCTGCCTATACCGCGCTGAGTCAACTTGCTGGGGAATTGGCTCGCCAAACACGTCAATCATGATTTTGAGAATTGGGCAACTCAAAAAATCCTGACGTGGGCGGTGACTTTAGTCCCATACATTGTGCAGGTTCGCCATTTCCTGAAAGCCCGCCTCCCGCGCCAAGCGACCCGTTTCGGTCGGTCGTCCAACCTCCGTAAGACCAAGCAGCACCGCTAAAATACCGCTCCTAGGGAGAAGCAATAAGTTTTCAATTTACCCAGAGCACGGTATGACCACTCAATGGAAAGACACCTACAAAATTGGCGACACTGAGATAGATAACCAGCATCAAGAACTGTTTCGAAAAATCAACACATTTCTTGAGGCGCAGGGCAAGACCGAACTGGTGGCCTCTGCAATGGGGCTCTACAAATACACACGGGAACACTTCGGGCATGAGGAACAACTCATGCAAAGAGTCGGTTACCCCGGGCTGGTGCCACATGTCGAGCAACACAACGACTTGGTGAACAGGTTGAATGAAATTTCTCAGAGCATCGCCAACGAGACCCTGGTCACTGCCGACCTGGAAAAATTTCTCACAGATTGGTTATTGACCCACATTCGCTCAAGTGACACAAAGCTGGCAGCGTATGTGAAATTGCATGCTGGGGACTAGCAGTCCAACAGGCTGCTAGCTTCAAACCCGCTCTGCAAAGAAGACGGTGGTACTCAGAGACATCACCGCGCGGAATCAGATGGCCCTAACGGCCCAACCGATAGCACCCGCCTCGTGCCGCAAGGGGTAGGTGGTAGCTTCGATTGGGCTGCGCCATGACGGTCGGCCACCAGCGCCTGCCAGCTTTGGTCAAAAGCGTTTCTGCTAAAGCGTTTATCGGGCTGCTGTGCCCCAGACAAAGTACCAGCCTGCAGTCTGTTTTTGCAGGCGAGTGCATGCCGTTTGGAATTGCAGGTTTTCTTTCACAACCTAGTGATTCAACTGATGTTATTTTGAGCCAGTCCTGCTATATTGCACTGCAACATAATCAACCAAAAGGTGGCGGTCATGCTTTACAAACTCTACGAATCCCAGCGCTCGCTGATGGAACCGTTCACCGACTTGGCTGGAATAGCCGCCAAACTGTATGCCAGCCCGACGTCACTGTTTAGCCAGTATCCGATGTCGCAGCGCATCTCGGCCGGTTACGACCTGATGCACCGTCTGGGCAAGGGCTATGAAAAGCCCGAATTTGATCTGCGTACCGCCGATGTTGATGGTGTCGATGTGGCCATCCACGAGCGTATTGAGCTGAAAAAACCGTTTTGCGAACTGCGCCGCTTCAAGCGCTTCAGCGACGACCAGGCCACGCTGGCCAAACTCAAAGACCAGCCGGTGGTGCTGGTCGTGGCGCCGTTGTCGGGGCACTACGCCACGCTGCTGCGCGACACCGTCAAAACCATGCTGAAAGACCATAAGGTCTACATCACCGACTGGACCAACGCGCGGCTGGTGCCGCTGTCTGAGGGCAAATTCCACCTGGACGACTATGTCAACTATGTACAGGAATTTATCCGCCATCTGCAAAAGAGCTATGGAAACTGCCATGTGATGAGCGTTTGCCAGCCCACCGTGCCGGTGCTGGCTGCCGTGTCGCTGATGGCCAGCCGAGGCGAGTTGACCCCTTTAAGTATGGTCATGATGGGCGGCCCGATTGACGCCAGCAAATCACCTACCAAGGTCAACGACCTGGCCACGGACAAGCGCATGAGCTGGTTTGAGAACAATCTGATCTTCAAAGTGCCCGATGGCTTTCCTGGCGTCGGCCGGCGCGTCTACCCTGGCTTTTTGCAGCATTCAGGCTTTGTGGCCATGAACCCCAGCAACCACGCCCGCAGCCACTACGATTATTTTCAGAACCTGATCAAGGGTGACCGCTCCAGCACCGAGTCGCACCGCAAGTTTTACGACGAGTACAACGCAGTGCTCGACATGGACGCGAATTACTACCTGCAAACGATTCAGACCGTGTTCCAGGACTTCAAGCTGGTCAACGGCACCTGGGACGTACGCGGCGTGGACGGCCAGATCGAGCATGTGGCCCCGCAAGACATCAAAACCACCGCCCTGCTGAGCGTGGAAGGTGAGTTGGACGACATCTCCGGCTCGGGTCAGACTGCGGCGGTGCACACCCTCTGCAGTGGCGTGCCCAAAGCCATGCAAGAGCACTATGAAGTGGAAGGCGCTGGCCACTACGGTATTTTTTCCGGACGGCGCTGGCGCGAAATGGTCTACCCGCAGGTCAAGGTCTTCATCCTGCGCTACCAGCCGCAGCCGGCAACCAGCGCGCCTGCCGCGCCCCAAAACGTTGCACGGGTTGCCGCCGAAGCGACACCGGCAGTCAGCCTCGCTGTGGTCGAGGCGCCATCGGTCCCTGCCGCCAAGCCTGAAATCCAAGCCAAAACACCTGCGCCGAAAACGCCCGTGGTGGCCGTTGCCAAAGCGGCTGGCAAAGCCCCCGCCCGCAAAAAGGCCGTACTCCGCAAAGCTTGATGACCAGTCTGGCCGCGCGACTGCTTGCGGCTCTGCCGCAAACCCAGTGCACGCGTTGCGGCTACCCGGACTGCGCCGCCTACGCAATGGCGGTGGCGTGTGGCGAAGCAGCCATCAACCAATGCCCGCCCGGCGGTGCTGAAGGCGTGGCCAAGCTGGCCGCCATCACCGGCCAGCCCGTCGTGGCGCTGAATCCGGCCAACGGCCCGCAAGCGCCGCGCAGCATGATGTTCATCGACGAGGACTGGTGCATTGGCTGCACGCTGTGCATCAAAGCCTGTCCGGTGGACGCGATCATCGGCAGCAACAAGCTGATGCACACCGTGCTGGAAGCCCATTGCACCGGCTGCGCCTTGTGCTTGCCGGTTTGCCCGGTGGATTGCATTCTGGTGGAAAACGCTTCAGGCAACGCTACCGGCTGGGCGGCGTGGTCGCAGGATGCGGCAGAGCAGGCTCGCGATAGCTATGCATTTCATAGCTATCGCGTCAAACGGGACGAGGGCGAGAACGACAATAGGCCTGAAGAAAAAGCGCAGATGAAGTTGGCGGACCTGGAACATCAATCACAGCACACCGATCCGGTTGTGCTGGACAAGAAACGCGCGGTGATTGAAGCGGCTCTGGCCCGGGCCCGGGCCAAGCGCGAAGCTATTGCGGCAAATTCAGGCTGATAGGCGCGCTTCTTCTACGCGCTAACTGCACAAGCAACCAAGCCGCCCCAAAGCAAGAAAACTTTGTATTCACTACCAGCGTTGCGCGGCAGCTCAGGGATTCGGCAACATAGATTGCTTTACTGGCGTTCGCAATGACGGCTGTATTACACGTTAATGCTTAAGCCGCCAGCTTGGCAAACGCCTCAATCACTTCCGACGGTGCCTGCACCATCTCGATCAAAACGCCTTCGCCGCTAATCGGAAACTCATCATTGCTCTTGGGGTGCAAAAAGCAGATGTCAAAGCCCGCTGCACCCTTGCGGATACCACCGGGCGCAAAACGCACGCCCTGCGCAGTAAGCCATTCCACCGCTTTGGGCAAGTCGTCAATCCAGATGCCGACGTGGTTCAGCGGGGTGGCATGCACGGCAGGTTTTTTTTCAATGTCCACCGGCTCCATCAGGTCCACTTCCACCTTGAAGGGGCCTTTGCCCATGGTGCAGATGTCTTCGTCAACGTTTTCGCGCTCGCTCCTGAAGCTGCCGGTCAGCTCCAGGCCCAGCATTTGGACCCACAGTTTTTGCAGGCGCGCCTTGCTGGTGCCACCGATGGCGATTTGCTGGATACCCAGCACCTTGAACGGACGTTGGATCTGACTCATGGGATCTCCTTTTTAAAGTAAATATTAAAATGATAGCTGCCAGCGCTTATTCTACAAGGGCTGGAGTACGATTTCTTATACAAACTCAACAATCGGCTGGTCCACCGCCAGGCTGTCGCCCTTGGCCGCCAGCAGCTTGCCCACCACGCCGTCAGCGGTTGCAAACAGCACGTTTTCCATCTTCATGGCTTCAATCACCGCCACGCGCTCACCAGCCACCACCTTTTGGCCGGGCGTCACCGCCACCTCCACCAGCAAGCCTGGCATCGGTGACAGCACATAGCGGCTCATGTCCGGCGGCGCCTTGTAGGGCATGAGGGCGTGCAATTCGGCAGCGCGCGGCAGCAGCACCATCACGTCGAGTTGCGTGCCATTGTGGATAACGCGAATCGCCAACGGCTTCTTGGGTGTGCCGCGCTCCACCTGGGCGCAAAAGTACACACCATTGCAAGTGCCCGACATGCGCACCTGGCCAAACTTTGAATCACTATGGATCTCATAGCATCTGTCGCGCACTTCTATTCGGCCAGAGCGCGCTTTGTCATCAAATTCGGTGAAGCGCAGCGGGTACGAGGTGCCATTGCCCTCCTGCCCCACGGTGACCACCACAAAGTCGTCGCCAATGCGCAACTCATGGCCTTCGAGCTGACCGGTGATTGCCTTGGAGCGGCTCAGGTAACGGCGGTTCACAAAGGCTGCCAACGCCACCAGAAACTCGATGTCGGTGTGCGGCACGTCTTCTGCACGGAAACCTTTGCCATAGTTCTCGGCAATGAAGCCGGTGTTGAAATCGCCGGCGACAAATTTGGGATGCGCCAACAGCGCCGCCTGGAACGGGATGTTGCTGGAGACGCCGCGAATCACAAAGCCGTTCAAGGCATCGCGCATCTTGGCAATCGCTTCCGAGCGGTCTTTGCCATGCACGATGAGCTTGGCGATCATCGAGTCGTAATACATCGGGATCTCGCCGCCGTCTTGCACACCGGTATCGACCCGCACGCCGTACCATTTCGACACGTCAGAGGCAAACATGGTTTCCAGCGGCGGCTGGAACTTGACCAGACGACCGGTGGACGGCAAAAAATTACGGAACGGGTCTTCGGCGTTGATGCGACATTCCATGGCCCAGCCGTCACGTTTGACATCGGCCTGCGTCAACGGCAGCGGCTCGCCTGCGGCCACGCGGATCATCAATTCCACCAGGTCCAAGCCGGTAATGCACTCGGTCACAGGGTGCTCCACCTGCAGGCGGGTGTTCATCTCCAAAAAGTAGAAGCTCTGGTCTTTGCCAACAACAAATTCCACCGTGCCCGCACTTTGATATTTGACCGCCTTAGCCAGCGCCACCGCCTGCTCGCCCATCGCTTGGCGAGTTTCGTCGCTGATGAAAGGGCTGGGCGCTTCCTCGATGACTTTCTGGTGGCGGCGCTGAATGGAGCATTCCCGCTCGTTCAGGTACAGCACATTGCCCTGGCTGTCACCAATAAGCTGGATTTCGATGTGACGCGGCTCTTCGACAAACTTCTCGATGAACACGCGGTCATCGCCAAAGCTGTTGCGCGCCTCATTCTTGCAACTGGTGAAGCCTTCCAGCGCTTCCTTGTCGTTGAACGCCACGCGCAGGCCCTTGCCACCGCCGCCGGCGCTGGCCTTGATCATGACGGGGTAACCAATGCCCTTGGCAATCTCAACCGCCTGCTCGGGCGTGTCGATGGCGTCATTCACGCCGGGAATGCAGTTCACACCGGCCGCACCGGCGAGCTTTTTGGACTCGATCTTGTCGCCCATGGCGGCAATTGAGTAGTGCTTGGGGCCGATAAAAACAATGCCCTCTTCTTCCACGCGCTTGGCAAACCCGGCGTTTTCGCTCAAGAAACCGTAGCCCGGGTGCACCGCTTGCGCGCCGGTCTGCTTGCAGGCAGCAATGATCTTGTCAGCCACCAAATAGCTCTCGCGGCTGGCGGGGGGGCCAATCAGCACCGCCTCGTCGGCGAGTTCCACATGGCGCGAATCGCGGTCAGCTTCGGAATACACCGCCACCGTCTTGATGCCCATCTTGCGAGCGGTGAGGATGACGCGGCAGGCGATCTCGCCGCGGTTAGCAATCAATATTTTTGTAAACATCATTTAGTCCAATTCAACTTTGCGTTTGATACGGAGGTGTCCTGCTCCAGCTAATAACAACACGCAACCGGCTTTACCGGGCCGCTGGTGTTGCCCCCTGCAAGGGGGATGGCTAAGCGACACGAAGTGCGCATAGCCTGGGGGTGTGCCACTGTTACAGAGGAATGTTGCCGTGCTTGCGCCACGGGTTTTCGATCTTTTTCTCGCGCAGCATGACCAGACTGCGGCAGATGCGCTTGCGCGTTTCGTGCGGCTGGATCACGTCGTCAATGAAGCCCCGCGCGCCGGCGACAAACGGATTGGTAAAGCGGGCCTTGTATTCGGCTTCTTTGGCGGCGAGCTTTTCTGGATTGCCCTTGTCTTCGCGGAAGATGATCTCCACTGCGCCCTTGGCACCCATCACCGCGATCTCGGCGTTCGGCCAGGCCAGGTTCACGTCACCGCGCAAGTGCTTGGAGCTCATCACGTCGTACGCACCGCCGTAGGCTTTGCGCGTGATCACGGTGATTTTGGGCACGGTGCATTCGGCGTAGGCGTAAAGCAGCTTGGCGCCGTGCTTGATGATGCCGCCGTATTCCTGCGCGGTGCCGGGCATGAAGCCGGGCACATCCACAAAGGTGATGACCGGGATGTTGAAAGCGTCACAAAAGCGCACAAAACGCGCAGCTTTGATGGCGCTTTTGATGTCAAGACAACCCGCCAGCACCAGCGGCTGATTCGCCACGATACCCACCGTGCGACCTTCCATGCGGCCAAAGCCGATGAGGATGTTTTTGGCGTACTCGGGTTGCAGCTCAAAAAAGTCACCGTCGTCCATGGTCTTGACGATCAGCTCTTTCATGTCGTAGGGCTTGTTGGCGGTGTCGGGCACCAGCGTGTCTAGGCTGAAGTCTTGCCGGTCTGCCGGGTCACCGCTCTTGCGCACCGGCGGCTTCTCGCGGTTGTTCAGCGGAAGATAGTTGTACAGGCGGCGCAGCAACAGCAGCGCTTCCACATCGTTCTCGAACGCCAGATCAGCCACGCCGCTTCTGGTGGTGTGACTGATGGCGCCGCCGAGTTGTTCGGCGCTGACGTCTTCATGCGTGACGGTTTTGACCACTTCGGGGCCGGTCACAAACATGTAGCTTGAATCTTTGACCATGAAAATGAAATCGGTCATGGCAGGTGAATACACCGCACCACCCGCACACGGCCCCATGATCATGCTGATTTGCGGAATCACGCCGCTGGCCATCACATTGCGCTGGAAGACGTCGGCGTAGCCGCCCAAAGACGCTACACCTTCTTGAATACGCGCGCCGCCGGAGTCATTCAGGCCGATCACCGGCGCGCCAACTTTCATCGCCTGGTCCATGATCTTGCAAATTTTCTCCGCATGGGCTTCCGACAAAGCGCCGCCAAAAACGGTGAAGTCTTGGCTGAAGACAAACACCAAGCGCCCGCTGATCATGCCGTAGCCGGTGACCACGCCGTCACCGGGGATCTTGTTGTTTTGCATGCCAAAATCAACGCAGCGGTGCTCGACGAACATGTCCCACTCTTCAAACGTGCCTTCGTCCAGCAGCATTTCGATGCGCTCGCGGGCAGTAAGTTTGCCTTTTTTGTGCTGCGCGTCGATACGGTTTTGGCCACCGCCCAAACGGGCGAGTTCGCGCTTTTTATCTAACAAGGCGATGATGTCGTGCATGGTTCTTTCTTTCCTGAGTCAATGTTTCAATGGATTCAATTTACTTAAATTTATAGCTACTCACGCTTACTGCGTCTGGGCTAGAAGCATATTTCGTGCTGCAGTGGAGGCCGCCAAGCGCCCCTGCAATACATCCTGAGTGAGCTGCGGCAGCAGCGCCTGCACAGAGGGGTGCTGGCGAAACGCCTGCTTCAGCCCGGCGTCAATGCGCTCCCACATCCAAGCCAACGCCTGGTTTTGGCGGCGCGCTTGCCACTTGCCATTGCCGGTCTGGAGCGCCTGAAATTCCAGCACCTTGCTCCAGAAGGCTGCCACACCCGTGCCTTGCAGGGCACTGATCTGAATAACTTGCGGGTGCCAGAACGCCTCGTTGTGGTGGGCGTTGTCAGAGTTGCCGTGCAGGCCAAGAAGGCGCAGGCTGGAGGTGATTTGCAGTTGCGCGCGCATGGCCGCGTCCGGGTTGAGGTCGGCCTTGTTGATCGCCACCAGATCGGCCAGTTCCATCACGCCTTTTTTAATGGCTTGCAGTTCATCGCCAGCGTTGGGGAGTTGCAGCAATACAAACATGTCGGTCATGCTGGAAACGGCGGTCTCTGACTGGCCTACACCCACCGTCTCAACAATCACCACGTCATACCCCGCCGCCTCACACACGAGCATGGCCTCACGGGTTTTTTCGGCCACACCGCCCAGGTTGCAGCTGCTCGGGCTCGGGCGAATGTAGGCCTCTTGACGCATGGACAAAAGCTCCATGCGCGTTTTATCGCCCAGGATGCTGCCACCGCTGACGCTGGATGACGGGTCCACCGCGAGCACCGCGACCCGGTGCCTGTGCTTGATGAGATACAGCCCCAGGGCCTCAATGAAGGTACTTTTACCAACACCTGGTACGCCACTGATGCCGAGCCGAAACGCGCTGCCCGTGTGTGGCAATAACGCCGTCAGCAGCTCATCTGCCTGATGGCGGTGGTCGGTGCGGGTGGATTCCAACAAAGTAATGGCTTTGGCCATGGCACGGCGCTGAACGGCCGCAGACCCTCGAACGATGGATTCAAGCATCAGGTAACCCCAAGGAGCCAACCTCTGGCTGAACGTTTTCTGGGTCGCCGCACCGCCTGAATAGACTCGGTGCTGGCCACTTTTGCGCCGCTAAAGTGGGTGACGGTGGACATCGACTAATTCCCTCCAATTGGCACAAATCAACGATGTACCACACCAAGAAATCGCGTCAGGCTCCAGCAAGCGCCTTCTTGATCTGCTCCAGCACATCTTTGGCACTGGCCGGAATTGGCGTACCCGGACCGTAAATACCTTTGACACCAGCCTCGTACAGTTGGTCATAGTCTTGACGCGGAATCACGCCGCCGACAAATACCACGATGTCGTCCGACCCTTGCTTCTTCAGCTCAGCAATGATGGCCGGCACCAGCGTCTTGTGGCCCGCGGCAAGTGTGCTGACCCCCACCGCGTGCACGTCGTTTTCAATCGCTTGGCGCGCGCATTCTTCGGGCGTCTGAAACAACGGGCCAATGTCCACGTCAAAACCCAGGTCAGCAAAGGCGGTGGACACCACCTTGGCACCACGGTCATGACCGTCTTGGCCCAGCTTGGCAATCATCACCCGCGGACGGCGGCCCTGGACCTGGGCAAATTCGGCAATCTCGGCGGTGAGCTTTTCCCAGCCCTCGGCACTGTCATAAGCGGCTGCATACACACCGGTCACCTTTTGTGTATCGGCGCGATGGCGGCCGAATGTTTTTTCCAAAGCGTCACTGATTTCACCCACAGTGGCACGGGCGCGGATGGCTTTGATCGCCAAATCCAGAAAATTACCTGTGCCCGTTTGCGCTGCGTTTTCAAGAGCAGCCAAGGCTTGCTCTACAAGCGCTGAATCGCGGCTTTGCTTGATATTGTTGAGGCGCGCAATTTGTGAATCACGCACCGCCACGTTGTCGATGTCGCGTGTTTCGATCGCGTCTTCAGTCTTGAGCTTGTACTTATTGACGCCGACGATCACGTCTTTGCCAGAGTCAATGCGGGCCTGCTTCTGAGCTGCTGCGGCTTCAATCTTGAGCTTCGCCCAGCCAGAATCCACCGCCTTGGTCATGCCACCCATGGCCTCAACTTCTTCGATGATGGCCCAGGCGGCGTCCGCCATGTCTTGGGTCAGCTTTTCCATCATGTAGCTGCCGGCCCAGGGGTCGATCACGCTGGTGATGTGGGTTTCTTCCTGAATGATCAGTTGCGTGTTGCGGGCTATCCGGCTGGAGAACTCGGTCGGCAACGCAATGGCTTCGTCAAAGCTGTTGGTGTGCAGGCTTTGGGTGCCGCCAAATACAGCGGCCATGGCTTCGATGGTAGTGCGCACGACGTTGTTGTAGGGGTCTTGCTCGGTCAAGCTCCAGCCACTGGTCTGGCAGTGGGTGCGCAACATGAGAGATTTGGGTTTCTTGGCGTTGAAGCCTTTCATAATGCGGCACCACAACAGACGTGCCGCACGCATCTTGGCCACTTCCAGGTAGAAGTTCATGCCAATCGCCCAGAAAAAACTCAGTCGGCCTGCAAACCCGTCCACATCCATGCCCTTGGCGATGGCGGTTTTGACGTATTCCTTGCCATCGGCCAGGGTGAATGCCAACTCCAGCGCCTGGTTAGCTCCAGCTTCTTGCATGTGGTAGCCCGAAATGCTGATCGAGTTGAACTTCGGCATGTTTTTAGCCGTGTACTCGATGATGTCGCCAATGATTTTCATCGATGGCTCGGGTGGGTAGATGTAGGTGTTGCGCACCATGAACTCTTTCAGAATGTCGTTCTGAATAGTTCCTGAGAGCTGGTCTTGCGAGACGCCCTGCTCTTCGGCGGCCACCACATAGCCCGCCAGCACTGGCAACACCGCGCCATTCATGGTCATGGAAACGCTGACCTTGTCCAGCGGGATTTGGTCGAACAGAATCTTCATGTCTTCGACCGAATCAATCGCCACGCCAGCTTTGCCTACGTCGCCGGTCACGCGCGGGTGGTCAGAGTCGTAGCCACGGTGGGTAGCCAAATCAAAGGCCACGCTGACCCCCTGTCCGCCTGCCGCCAGCGCCTTACGGTAAAACGCGTTGGACTCTTCAGCGGTGGAGAAGCCTGCATACTGCCGAATGGTCCACGGGCGCACCGAATACATCGTGGCTTGCGGGCCGCGCAGATAGGGCTCGAAACCCGGCAAGGTGTTGGTGAACTGCAGGTCTTGGGTGTCTTCAGCGGTGTACAGCGGCTTGACGGTGATGCCGTCAGGGGTTTGCCAGTTCAGCGCGTCCGGATTACCGTTGGGCGCTGACTTGGCAGCTGCTTTGGCCCAGGCCTGAAGGTCTGCGGGTTGGAATTCGGGAGAGTTTGAGGTCATGCGATGGTCGCTCCAATCAGTGGTTCAAACGGTACACCGTCATTGCACATCATGCAACAACGCGTTGAGCACAGCCTACTGAGTTTACGTTATTCATAATTATTGATTCAGAAAGTTCCTCTCAACTTACAATTTCAGGCATGCCCGCACTATCACTCGCACCTCGCGCACTCTACGAAGAAGCCGCTGAGTTGCTGCGTCAGCGCATTTTCAGCCATGAACTGGCGCCGGGGAGCTGGATTGATGAGTTGAAGATCGCGCAAGACTACGGCATCAGCCGCACGCCTTTGCGCGAAGCGCTGAAAGTGCTGGCGACCGAGGGCTTGGTCACGATGAAAGTGCGCCGAGGTGCCTACGTGACCGAGGTCTCCAAGCGTGATCTGGAAGATGTTTACCATTTGCTGGGGCTGCTTGAATCAGATGCTGCGGGAAGAGTGGCGCAAAATGCCACCGATCTGCAAATGAGGCAACTGCAGGAGCTTCACGCAGCATTGGAGCGTTCAGCTCAGCCGGCGCAATTCAACCGTGAGCAGTTTTTTTTAGCCAACGAGCAATTTCACATGCTGCTGCTGGTCGTAGCGGACAACCGCTGGCGCAATCAGATGGTGGCAGATTTACGTAAGGTGATGAAACTCAACCGCCACAACTCACTATTGAAATCCGGCCGGGTAGAAGAATCGCTCAAAGAGCACAGCGCCTTGATGGCTGCCCTGCTGGCCCGAGACGCGGCACTATCGCAGCAGTGCATGCTGAAACATTTTCAAAACGGTCTGGAAGCTGCTGACTGATGTCTGCGACAGTTTGGGCACCAGAAGAACTGGCCTGCCCGGAGGGGATCGAACCCCCGACCCACAGCTTAGAAGGCTGTTGCTCTATCCAACTGAGCTACGGGCAGAGATCACGAGAAATTGATGGTCGGGGCGAAAGGATTCGAACCTTCGACCCTCTGGTCCCAAACCAGATGCGCTACCAGGCTGCGCTACGCCCCGACTCCCACATTGTAATGGCTCGCGGCTGGCTTTTCGCTGCGCTGACCTCTCCTTGTAAAGCTCAGATCGAATTTTTTGCCGTCAGACCAACAATCTTGATCCCAGCACAGCCCGGCCGGATACTCCCGCATACCGCATGAACCCTGACCACGCTCCTTTGCCCTGGCTAGAGCCCGGCGACACTTTCCCAAGTACCCATCAGGCTTGGGGCGCCAGTTCAGACGCTCCGGGTTTGTTATGCGCTGGCGGAGATTTGTCGGTAAATACGCTGCAGAACGCTTACCGAGCAGGTGTATTCCCATGGTTCAGCGCCGGACAACCCGTGTTGTGGTGGAGCCCTGACCCAAGAATGGTGTTGAACCCGTCGCACCTTCGCTTGCATCCGTCGCTGAAAAAGCGTGTAAAAAAATTCGTTCGTTCGCCCAACTGCGAGATTCGAGTGGACTCGGCGTTCGAGGCAGTTGTAGGCGCTTGTGCCGCAAGCGACCGCCCTGGCCAGTCGGGAACCTGGATCGTGCCAGAGATGATGCAGGCCTATAGCCAACTGCATCAGGCTGGTTTGGCGCACAGTGTGGAGACTTGGGTGAATGGTCAACTGGTGGGTGGCTTGTATTTTGTGGCCCTAGGGCGTGCAGTGTTCGGGGAGTCGATGTTTCACCAAGCGACAGATGCCTCGAAAATTGCGCTGGCAGCTTTGGTCGCCATGTGCCGCACTTTTGGGGTACCCCAGATTGACTGTCAACAAAACACCCAGCACTTAGCCTCAATGGGCGCAACAGAATTGCCACGCGCACTGTTTGTCGAACGGGTCACCGGGGCACTGCGCCAGAGCACTCCTGATTGGGATTTCTCACCCGTATACTGGAATGCCATTCTGACCCCCACAACTGCTGCCACGTGAACCATTCCGAGCGATTTGTCACAGATATCCAGTACTACTCAACCGCCCAGTACCCTTGCAGTTACCTGGCCGGACAACTGGCGCGTTCGCAAGTAGCCGCCCCCACCGAATCTATCGATGCAGCGAACTATGACGTGCTGATCCGGCACGGGTTCAGGCGAAGCGGCTCGTTTGTCTACCGCCCACAGTGCGAAGGCTGTCAGGCCTGCCTGTCGATTCGGCTGCCTGTAGCGGACTTTCAAACCAACCGAAGCCAGAAACGCGCCTGGGCGAAACACGCCGCACTCACCTCCACGGTGATGGAGCCCAGATTTTTTCGTGAGCATTACGAGTTGTACCAGCGTTATCAAAGATCTCGCCATGCCGGTGGCGGTATGGACGTAGACGACGAGACACAGTACACCGATTTTCTGGTGCGCAGCAATGTCCGTTCCTGGATGGTTGAGTTTCGCGAGCCCTCGATCAACCAGGCAGCTGGCGAGCTCCGGATGGTCTCGATCATCGACCAGCTCAAAGACGGTCTTTCAGCGGTTTACACGTTTTACACCCCTGAATCAGGACAGAACTTGGGCACCTTCAATGTGCTCTGGCAGATTCAGCAGGCTCGTGAACACGGGCTAAAGCACTTGTATTTAGGTTATTGGATCCAAGACTGCCAAAAAATGGCCTATAAAGCGCTGTTCAAACCCTATGAACTCATGCTGAACGGAACCTGGCGGCCAATGTCAAAAATTTCATAAGGTAAAATCTGCGGATACATTTGTAGGAAGTTGTATGCGAAAAGCAGATCCGGGAGTTCCACCGATACCCACCGTTCAGGTCATCGAGAGAATGTTCACTTTGGTCGATATTCTGGCCTCTCGGGAAGATGCCATGTCACTCAAGGAGATCAGTGACAAAGCGGGTTTGCACGCCTCCACCGCGCACCGAATCCTCAACGACCTGGTCACCGGCCGCTTTGTAGATCGGCCGCAGGCGGGAAATTACCGCCTTGGCATGCGTCTTCTGGAGTTGGGAAACCTGGTCAAAAACCGGCTCAGTGTCCGTGACGCTGCCTTGGATCCGATGCGCGAGTTGCACCGCATCACCCAGCAACCCGTCAATCTGAGTATGCGCCAAGGCGACGAAATTGTGTATGTGGAACGCGCCTACAGCGAGCGCTCAGGCATGCAGGTGATTCGAGCGATTGGCGGCAGGGCGCCATTGCACCTGACATCTGTAGGCAAACTCTTTCTGGCTTCGGATGAACCACAAAAAATTCGCAGCTATGCCACACGGACCGGTCTGAGCGGGCATACCAAAAATAGCTTGACACAACTGCCTGCGCTGGAAAAAGAGTTGGCCAAAGTTCGCCGGGAAACCTACGCCACAGACAACGAAGAGCTTGAGTTAGGGGTACGTTGTATGGCTGCTGGCATTTTTGACGATCAAGGGAAACTGGTGGCCGGCCTGTCTATCTCGGCACCAGCCAGTCGACTCGACGAGGCTTGGCTACCAAAATTGATGGCAACTGCTGCAGAAATTTCAAGTCATTTAGGCCATCAGCAGCACTGAACCGCTGGCTGGCACACTGCGCCAGTCTTAAAACCTAGCGCGAATCATCCGCCAGTCAAGCCATGGATGGTCTTGGCGGAAACCGCGTTGTCGGTCGTTTCGAGCCAATGACGAACACGTTCAGCGTCACCCAGACGACTCAATTTTCCCGCCGAGTCCAGAAAAACCATGATCAGATTGCGGCCCGCCACACTGGCTTGCATGACAAGGCAACGTCCAGCCTCGGAGATGTAGCCGGTTTTTTGCAGACCAATATCCCAAGTTGGGTTCTTCACCAAACGGTTGGTATTGTTGAACTGCAGCATCCGATTGCCCACCTCTAGTTCGTAGCCGTGCGAGGTCGTCAGGTCACGCAGCAGGGGATACTGATGTGCAACATTCACCAACTTAACCAGATCATGCGCGCTGGAACGGTTGCTGCTGGACAAGCCTGTCGGCTCCACATAAACCGTGTGGGCCATGCCCAAGATGCGGGCCTTGAGATTCATCTGAGCCACAAAAGCAGTCATGCCACCCGGAGCAGTCCTGGCAAGTGCGTGTGCAGCCCGGTTTTCACTGGACATCAAGGCCAGATGCATCAACTCACCCCTGGTGAGACTGCTGCCAACTCGCAAACGCGACCTGCTGCCCTTTTCGGTGTCCACATCCTCCGAGGTGATCTTGATCACCTCGTCCATGGGTAACTGCGCTTCGCTGATCACCAGACCGGTCATCAATTTGGTCAATGACGCGATGGGCAACACAGCGTTGTCATTTTTGCTGTAAAGCACTTCATTGGTTTGTTGATCAACGACCAGAGCCACACTTGATCGAAGGTTTAAAGCATCGTAAGCGGCGTGCAAACCAGCCATCTGCCCAAACGACGGCTTTGCCGCTATAACCGGCGCCCGGGTTGAAGCTTTCTTGCGCGAAGAAGCCACTACAGCGCGGCGTTTTGCTTTCACCACAACCTTTTTGGACTTTACCGTGTGTGCCTTGGCGATATAGGTTTTGGCAACGCGGCCCTTGCCGGTCGCCGCATGTGAGGCGGAAAGAGGCACCAATGCCAAAGAGACGAACATACTCACCAGACAAATTAGGCCGCGTGACTTTATGCCGAATACGCCTTGCAGATAAGTTGTCATAACCAGGGCTCCTAACCGCGCTATACCGAAGTGTCAAGTTTAAGCTGAAAAGTCTCGCAGTAACAAGTACTTGCGAGACTTTCTTAAACCTTTTAGATGAACTTAGCCCTGCGCCGCAACCCTTTCTGTCTGGCTGAAAAGTTTATTCAACGCACTCAGGTAGGCTTTCGCCGAGGCCACCACAATGTCTGGGTCAGCGCCCACGCCATTGACGACCCGACCACTGTTTTGCAGGCGCACCGTCACCTCACCCTGGCTCTCGGTGGAGCCGCTGATAGCGTTGACCGAGTACAGCACCATTTCGGCACCGCTTTTGACGTTCGCCTCAATCGCTTTGAGCGACGCATCCACCGGACCGTTTCCATTGGACTGACCGGTGACCTCCTTCCCGTCGATGGTCATGATCACGGTCGCGTGTGGCATTTCACCCGTCTCGCTGTGTTGTGACAGGGAGACTAAACCATAGCGATCATGACTGTGGGCAAGGTTTTCCTCACTGACCAGCGCCAGAATGTCTTCGTCGAAAATCTCACTCTTGCGGTCAGCCAAGTCCTTGAACTTGATGAATGCGTTATTGATTTCAGACTCGCTGTCCATCGTCACGCCCAGTTCTTGCAAGCGCAGTTTGAAGGCATTGCGACCGCTCAGCTTGCCCATCACGATCTTGTTGTTGCTCCAGCCCACGTCTTCCGCGCGCATGATTTCGTAGGTGTCGCGCGCCTTGAGCACGCCATCCTGGTGGATGCCAGAGGCATGCGCAAAGGCATTGGCCCCGACGACGGCTTTGTTGGGCTGGACCACAAAACCCGTGGTTTGGCTGACGAGACGGCTGGCGGCCAGGATGTGTTTGGTGTCAATACCCAGGTCCAGATCAAAGTAGTCCTTACGCGTCTTGACCGCCATCACAATTTCTTCCATCGCGCAGTTGCCAGCGCGCTCACCCAGGCCATTGATAGTGCACTCAACTTGGCGCGCACCACCAATCTTCACGCCTGCTAGGGAGTTAGCCACGGCCATGCCCAGGTCGTTGTGGCAATGCACCGACCAGATGGCCTTGTCACTGTTGGGAATGCGCTCACGAAGGTCTTTGATGAAGTTGCCATACAACTCGGGAATAGCATAACCCACGGTGTCTGGCACGTTGATGGTGGTGGCACCTTCGTTGATCACCGCTTCGAACACACGACACAAAAAGTCCGGATCAGAACGGTAGGCATCTTCGGCACTGAATTCAATATCGGCCATCAGGTTACGCGCAAAACGCACCGACATCTTCGATTGCTCAAACACTTGGTCCGGCGTCATGCGCAGCTTTTTTTCCATATGCAGCGGGCTGGTGGCCAAAAACAAATGCAGGCGACCGGAGTTGGCAGGCTTGAGCGCCTCTGCAGCGCGTGAAATATCGCGGTCACTGGCGCGTGCCAAAGAGCACACGGTGGAATCTTTAATCACTTCAGCGATGGCTTTGATGCACTCAAAGTCACCATTGGAACTGGCAGCAAAACCAGCTTCAATCACGTCCACTTTCAGGCGCTCGAGCTGGCGGGCGATGCGCAGTTTTTCGTCACGGGTCATGGAGGCGCCCGGGGATTGCTCGCCATCGCGCAATGTGGTGTCGAAAATCACTAACTTATCAGACATGTCATCACTCCTAATATCTCTGTGAATTCGCAATCAGAATTTGTTCATGCCAACAAAAAAGCCCGTTGCGAATGGCATACGGGCTTCTCGGGGTTGCGATGCACTCAGGCGTTAACAACTCCACCCGTTGGGTGTCAGTAGTAGGGCTAGGGATTGAATCTGCACGAACAAAATATACCACATGTCCAACACCCAACTAATCGTGAAGTCCACGTTCTTCCGGCTCTTGGGTCGATGTGCTGATGACACTTGTCGGGATGCCTTTGGCCTTACGCCAGAAGTAAATCGCATAGCCGCTTAACCCGTAAACCACAAAAATACCGAACAGCACAGTTGGCGGGTCAATGTTGATCAGCGCGATGGCAATGGCTATCAGCACAATCACCACAAATGGGACGCTGCGTTTCATGCGCACGTCTTTGAAGCTGTAAAACGGCACATTGGTGACCATCGTCAAACCAGCGTACAGCGCCACAACGAACATAGGCCAAGCCAGGCTGCTGCCAGAAACCCCCATATCGGTAGCCACCCAGATGAATCCAGCGATCAAAGCAGCGGCCGCTGGTGAAGGTAAGCCCTGGAAGTAACGCTTGTCCACTACAGCCGTGTTGACATTGAAACGGGCCAGGCGTAAAGCAGCGCAAGCACAATAAACAAACGCCGCCAGCCAGCCCCAGCGTCCCAGCCCCTTGAGCGCCCAGACATAACTGATCAGCGCAGGTGCAGCGCCAAAAGACACCATGTCCGACAACGAGTCCATTTGCTCGCCAAACGCACTTTGCGTGTTGGTCATGCGAGCTACCCGGCCGTCCAGACTGTCCAGAATCATGGCGCAAAACACGCCAATCGCTGCGAGCTCAAAACGCCCATTGATCGCCATCACGATGGCATAGAAACCGCCAAACAAGGCTGCCAGAGTGAACAGATTGGGTAAAACATAAATGCCTTTGCGTCGCCTTTTGAGCGGTGCTTCAAGCTCGGCAAAATCAGAGTTGTTAGATTCATCCATTCCGGCGGCCTTTTGAGTCAAACCATAATAACAAAAGGCCACCGAGGTGGCCTTTTGCATGAACTGGCGGCAACTTAATTGCGGGTCTGGTCCACCAGCTTGTTTTTCGCGATCCAAGGCATCATGGCGCGAAGCTGGGCACCAACGATTTCGATTTGGTGATCAGCCGTGTTACGGCGGCGCGCGGTCATGCTGGGGTAGCCGGTTCGGCCTTCCAGAATGAACATTTTGGCGTAATCACCATTTTGGATGCGCTTGAGAGCGTTGCGCATGGCTTCGCGGCTTTGGGCGTTGATGACTTCAGGGCCAGTCACGTATTCGCCATATTCGGCGTTGTTCGAGATCGAATAGTTCATGTTGGCGATACCACCTTCATAAATCAGGTCGACAATGAGTTTCAGCTCATGCAGGCACTCGAAATAGGCCATTTCGGGCGCGTATCCAGCTTCCACCAGGGTCTCATAGCCCATTTTGATCAACTCAACCGCGCCACCGCACAACACGGCTTGTTCGCCAAACAGATCGGTCTCGGTTTCTTCCTTGAAATTAGTCTCGATGATGCCAGCCTTGCCGCCACCATTGGCCATGGCATAGGACAGGGCCAGATCGCGCGCCTTGCCGCTCTTGTCCTGGTGCACCGCAATCAGGTGGGGCACGCCACCACCCTGCGTATAAGTATTGCGCACCGTGTGGCCAGGGGCCTTGGGCGCGACCATCCACACGTCCAGATCGGCGCGTGGCACGACTTGGTTGTAGTGCACGTTGAAGCCGTGCGCGAACACCAGTGAAGCACCTGAATTTATATTGGGGGCTATGTTGTTGGTGTAGACCTCAGAGATTTGCTCATCCGGCAGCAGAATCATCACTACATCGGCGATCTTGACTGCGTCGTTGACTTCCATCACGTTCAGGCCAGCCTTGCCGACCTTGTCCCATGAAGCGCCACCTTTGCGCAGACCAACCACGACTTTGACGCCGCTGTCGTTCAAATTTTGTGCGTGCGCATGACCTTGGCTGCCATAGCCAATGATGGCAACGGTTTTGCCCTTGATCAGACTCAGATCACAATCTTTATCGTAAAAAACTTTCATCTATCTCTCCGTTATAAAAAAGCTAATAAATTTGTGGGACAGACCTTAAGCTCTATCCTCAACTGTTTAAAACTCTGCGGGACAGATCGTGAACTCTGCCCTCAACAAATTAGACGCGCAAAATCCGCTCACCCCGGCCAATACCACTGGCGCCAGTGCGCACGGTTTCTAAGATCGCACCACTTTCAATCGCACTCAAAAACGCATCGTTTTTGGTCTGGTCACCCGTCAACTCAATGGTGTAGCTTTTTTCGGTCACGTCGATGATGCGGCCACGAAAAATATCAGCCATGCGCTTCATTTCCTCGCGTTCCTTGCCCACTGCGCGTACCTTAACCATCATCAGTTCGCGCTCGGTGTAGGCACCTTCGGTCAGGTCAACCACTTTGACGACTTCGATCAGTCGGTTCAGGTGCTTGGTGATCTGTTCGATAACGTCTTCCGAACCCGTGGTCTGGATGGTCATGCGCGACAGGCTGGGGTCTTCGGTGGGGGCCACCGTCAACGACTCGATGTTGTAACCACGGGCGGAAAACAATCCCACCACGCGGGACAGTGCGCCAGCTTCGTTTTCCAGCAATACAGCAATGATATGTTTCATAGTGAATGACGCCTCTTTTCACCGCCCTCCTCCCGCAGCGGTAACCGCAGGGCTTGGCAAGCAATAGATTTGTTCTAGTAGGTTGAATGGGGACGGCTTGGATTACAGGTCTTCAGCGCTCATCAGCATCTCGGTGATGCCGTTGCCTGCGCGCACCATGGGGAACACGTTCTCGGTGGGGTCTGTGCGGAAGTCCATAAATACGGTGCGATCTTTCAGCTTGCGGGCTTCGCGCAGGGCGCCTTCCACATCAGAAGCACGCTCAATGAGCATGCCAACGTGACCATAAGACTCGGCCAGCTTGACAAAGTCAGGCAGCGCGTCCATGTAGCTGTGGCTATAACGGCCCGAGTACTCAATCTCCTGCCACTGGCGCACCATGCCAAGGTAGCGGTTGTTCAGCGAGACAATTTTTATGGGCGTGTTGTATTGCAAGCAGGTAGACAGTTCCTGAATGTTCATCTGCACCGAGCCTTCGCCAGTGATGCAGAACACTTCAGAGTCAGGCTTGGCCAGCTTGATGCCCATGGCGTAGGGCAAGCCCACACCCATGGTGCCCAGGCCGCCTGAGTTGATCCAGCGGCGCGGCTCGTCAAAACGGTAGTACTGCGCTGCCCACATCTGGTGCTGACCCACGTCCGAGGTGATGTAGGTGTCGGCGTCTTTGGTCATGTTCCAAAGTGTTTCCACCACATATTGGGGCTTGATCACGTCATTGGTGCCGTGGTCGTACTTCAGGCAGTCGCGTTTGCGCCAGCCTTCAATCGTGTCCCACCAGGCGCCCAAGGCGTTGGCGTCAGGCTTGACGCTGCTTTCCTTGATCATCGCAATCAGTTCAGTCAGCACTTCTTTGACGTCACCGACGATGGGGATATCGACCCGCACCCGCTTGGAGATGCTCGATGGATCAATGTCAATGTGAATGATCTTGCGATCGTTCTGCGCAAAATGCTTGGGGTTGCCAATGACACGATCGTCAAAGCGGGCGCCAACGGCCAGCAAAACGTCGCAGTTTTGCATCGCGCTGTTGGCTTCCAGGGTGCCATGCATGCCCAGCATGCCCAAAAACTTGCGGTCGCTGGCCGGGTAAGCACCCAAGCCCATGAGGGTGTGGGTCACCGGATAGCCCAGCATATCCACCAGCTTTCGCAGCTCATGCGTGGCATTGCTCAACAACACGCCACCGCCGGTGTAAATGTAGGGGCGCTTGGCCGCCAGCAACAGTTGCAAGGCCTTGCGTATCTGCCCGCCGTGACCTTTGCGCACCGGGTTGTAGGAGCGCATTTCGATCTTGTCGGGGTAGCCGTGATAGGGCACCTTTTTGAAGGACACGTCTTTAGGAATGTCCACTACCACCGGACCCGGGCGGCCACTGCGGGCGATGTGGAACGCCTTCTTCATGGTCTCGGCCATGTCGCGCGCATCTTTGATCAGGAAGTTGTGCTTGACGATTGGGCGGGTGATGCCCACGGTGTCACACTCCTGGAAGGCATCCATGCCAATGGCCGCCGTAGGCACCTGGCCGGTGATGATGACCATCGGGATGCTGTCCATATAAGCCGTAGCAATACCGGTCACGGCGTTGGTGGCACCCGGGCCAGAGGTCACCAGTGCCACGCCGACGTCGCCGGTGGCACGGGCGTAGCCGTCAGCGGCATGCACTGCCGCCTGCTCATGGCGTACCAAAATGTGCTGAATGGTGTCCTGCTTAAAGACCGCGTCATAAATGTGCAGCACGGCCCCACCTGGGTAGCCCCAAACGTATTTGACGTTCTCGGCCTGCAAGGCCTTGATGAGGATTTCTGCACCGCGCAGCTCTTGCACACCCGAATCGGGAGCGGTCTTGCTTTGGGTGGCGGCGGATGTGGTGGATACCGAACTGATTTCGGCCTTAGATACTTCCATGGTGAACCTTTGTGAATTTCTCTGACGAAAAACCTTGGGTGCTTCTTTGCAAACACTTGTGGCGTTACATTGAAACTTAAGACCAAAGCCACAGGCGCTATGAATAATTCGCCAGACTTTGACCCGTTTGCTTTAATTTGCAACTCGCATTATGGCATTGCGCCAAGTGTAGAAGCGGCAAGTTTCGAAAATCAAGTACATTTTCGGGCTTGTTCGGTACACCCGGGCGCTCCTTCTGGCCCGCTTTCCATGACCACTCAACCGCCCTCACTCAGTACCTCAACAAACCCGGAAATCGTAGATATCGAAGCGAGAGAAGTCCTGGTGGTGCCCTCTCTGAAACGTCGTATGGCATGTTGGTTGTATGAGGGAATCCTGCTATTTGGCGTGGTCTTCATCGCCGGCTACCTGTTTGGCACGCTGAGCCAGACCAAAAACGCCATGGACAACCGCAACGCTCTGCAAGCCTTTATTTTTGTGGTGTTTGGCATCTACTTTGGCTGGTTATGGTCCAAAGGGCAGACGCTGGCCATGAAAACCTGGCGCATTCGGGTGGTCGATCTGCGGGGCCAACCCTTGACACAAGGCCGGGCCGTTGTGCGCTACCTATGGAGTTGGCTGTGGTTGCTCCCCCCCTTGCTGGTGGCTTGGTGGTTTGCGCTCTCAGGGGGCGAGACCACAGTGATTACGCTGGGCTGGGTGGCTATCTGGGCCGTTTTGAGCCGCTTTCACCCGCGCAGGCAGTTCTGGCATGACGCGCTGGCAGGCACCCAACTGGTGAACGCACCCGTCGCACCTAAGCGCAGCTGGCGCGTCTAAAGAGCTGAATCAGATCGCCGACTGGTCAAGCTCGCCGGTGCGGATACGCACAACGCGCTCGACGGGCATAACAAAAATCTTGCCATCGCCAATCTTGCCGGTGTAGGCCGCCTTGACGATGGCATCCACACAGCGTTCCATATCTTCGATCTTTACCACCACCTCAACCTTGACCTTGGGTAGAAAGTCCACCACGTATTCGGCACCCCGGTAAAGCTCGGTATGGCCTTTCTGGCGGCCAAAACCCTTCACCTCGGTCACCGTCAGGCCGGTCACCCCGCAATCGGCTAGCGCTTCGCGCACTTCTTCGAGCTTGAACGGTTTGATGATGGCGGTGATTTGCTTCATGAATATCCTTGTAGTTAATGCTGCGTCAGCTGCACAGCGCAGCACGTTAGTGGGCGTCGATGTGTCAGTCTGTCAATGCACCGGCATTGTGCATGAATGTCGGCGCGCGTCAGCCCCGAAAGCGGTTGGTGATAGGGTAGCGCCAGTCTTTGCCAAAACTGCGATGCGTCACGCGGATACCCACCGGCGACTGGCGGCGCTTGTACTCGTTGATCCTGATCAGGCGTGTCACCCGCTGCACATCGGCTTTGGCAAACCCCGCAGCAACAATGTCGTCAATGCTTTGGTCGTTTTCCATGTAGCGCTGCAAAATCGCGTCCAGCACCGCGTAGGGTGGCAGGCTGTCCTGGTCGGTCTGATCGGGGCGCAGCTCGGCACTTGGCGGGCGGGTGATGATGCGCTCGGGGATGGGCTCGGTGCCGCTGCCATACGGATCGTGGGCATTGCGCCAACGCGCCAGTCGGAACACGGTGGTTTTGGTCAGGTCTTTGAGCACCGCAAAACCGCCAGCCATGTCGCCATACAGCGTGCAATAGCCGGTCGCCATCTCACTCTTGTTGCCGGTGGTCAGCACGATGCCGCCGAACTTATTGCTCAAAGCCATCAGCAGCGTGCCACGGATGCGCGCCTGAATGTTTTCCTCGGTGGTGTCTTCTGCCAGACCCTTGAATTCCTGGCTGAGCGTGGCTTTGAACGCTTCGAACTCGGGCACGATGGACAGCTCGTCATAGCGCACGCCCAGGCGCGCCGCCATGTCGCGGGCGTCGATCCAGCTGATGTCTGCCGTGTAGGGGGACGGCATCATCAGCGTGCGCACCCGGTCTTTGCCGAGTGCGTCCACCGCAATCGCCAGCACCAGCGCAGAGTCAATGCCGCCGGACAGGCCCAGCAGCACCGACGGAAAACCGTTTTTGCCAATGTAGTCGCGCACGCCCAGCACCAGCGCGTCCCAAAGGTCTTCATCGGGGGTGCGCTCTGGTGCAATGGTTGACTTAATATTGATAGCTGCTGGCGCTTGTTCTATAAGGGCTAGAAGGCTATTTTCTATAAAACTTGGGGCGCGTGCGGCCACCGAGCCATCAGCGTTCAGGGCAAACGAATGGCCCTCAAACACCACCTCGTCCTGCCCACCCACCAGGTGCGCATAGACCAGCGGCAGCCCGCAGTCCAGCACGCGCGCGCGCATCATCTGCTCGCGCTCATCGCCCTTGCCCACATGAAACGGTGACGCATTGATAACCGCCAGCAGCTCGGCACCGGCATCGCGCGTCTGACGCGCCGGGGTTGCAAACCAGGCGTCTTCGCAAATCAGCAAGCCCACTTTGAGGGTGTTGCCCGGCGCGCCTGCCTCAAACACGCAGACGTCGTTCCCCGGTGTGAAATAGCGGCGCTCGTCAAACACCTGGTAATTGGGCAGTTCACGCTTGGCGTAGGTGGCCAGCACCTGCCCCTCACGCAACACGCTGGCGGCGTTGAAACGCTGCTGCACCGCCACTGAGCGGGTGCGGCTGTCGCCCCCTTTTGGGTGACCCACCACCACGCAAAGGTCTTTCAAAGGGGCCAATGCTGCCGCCAAAGCTTTGACGGCATCATCACAGGCAGAAATGAACGCCGGGCGCAAAAACAGGTCTTCAGCGGCGTAGCCACAGATCGACAGCTCAGGTGTCAGCACCAGGCGGGCACCATTCTTGTAAGCGTCCTGCGCTGCTTGAATGATTTTTTGCGAGTTGCCTGCCAGATCACCCACCACCAGATTGAGCTGCGCAATACAGAGTTTGAGTGACATGAAACCTACTGAAAAATGATGAACAAACAAGCGGCCAAAACGTCGGTGGATTATGTCATTGGGGTGCTGGATTCGCCCCTGGCGGTGAACGCCGAAGCCTGGAATGCGCTGCTGCTTACCCAAAGCCAGCCCACCCCGTTCATGCGCCATGAATTTTTGAGCGCCCTGCATACCAATGGCTGCGCCACCGCAGCAACCGGCTGGACGCCACGCTTCTTTCTGCTGGAGCGCAACGGTGAGCTGGTGGCGGCCTGCGTGCTCTACGTCAAAGCGCACTCAGAAGGCGAGTTTGTGTTTGACTGGGGCTGGGCGCGCGCCTACCACCAACATGGTTTGCGCTACCACCCCAAAGCGGTGTGTGCGGTGCCGTTCATCCCCGTGCCGGGCAGCCGCTTGCTGGCGCGCTCGGCGGCTGATAGGGCGCTGCTGGTGAGTTACCTGCTTGACTGGGTTCAAGCGAACCAACTCACCGGCTTGCACGGTCTGTTTGCCAGTGACGAAGATGTGGTGGCGTTTCAGGCTGCTGGCATGTTGCTGCGCCATACGGTGCAGTTTCACTGGACCAACACCCAGCCGGGTTACGCCAGCTTTGATGATTTTCTGGCCAGCTTGTCGCAAGAGAAACGCAAAAAAATCCGCCAGGAGCGGCGCAAAGTGGCGGACGCGGGTGTCACTTTCAAAGTGCTGCAGGGCCGCGAGATCGCCCAGGCTGACTGGGACTTTTTCTACCACTGCTACGAGCGCACCTACCTGGAACACGGCAACCCGCCCTACTTCAACCGCGCCTTCTACGCCAGCATAGCAGCCGACATGCCAGAGGACTGGGTGCTGTTTATTGCCGAGCAACATGGCCAGCCCATTGCATCAAGTTTGCTAGCTATCAACGCAAGCTGTGCAAGGGCTACAGACCAAAATGACTCTAAGCTTTTAGCGAAATCAGGTAGCGAGGTTGGCGGTGATGCGACCGTGCCAACAGGCAGCGGCGTGACAGAACATGTGGCCTATGGTCGCTATTGGGGCGCGCTGAAGCGGGTCGATTGTTTGCACTTTGAAGCCTGCTACTACCAGCCGCTGCAATGGTGCATTGAACACGGCTACCAACGCTTTGAGGGGGGCGCGCAGGGCGAACACAAGCTCGCCCGTGCTCTGCTGCCGGTCACCACCACCAGCGCCCACTGGCTGGCGCACCCGCAGTTTTTTGCGGCAGTAGACAACTTTTTGACGCAGGAGCGTGACGGGATCAGCCAGTATGTGGGCGAGTTGGAAAGTCGTAGCCCGTTCAAGTGAGCTTGTGCGCTGTTTCGAGACACTTGGCTTGATGAACGGCGAATGCCTTGTGGTGGCATGGGGGCAGACAGGGCCGGGGGAGTATGCGGCCCCCCGGCAGTACCCGCCCCGGCGTACCAGCAATGGCGAAGACGCATGGTTTGACCCGCGAGCAAGCAATGCCAAAACCCAACCATGCAACAACGCATTGCACAACAAAAAGCGCCTGTCGCTTTGCCGCGACAGGCGCCTAAAATGCTCTACTATTAATAGTGTCTAGCGCTTATTCCATAAGGGCTAGAGGCCAAAAAGCAATGATTACGCCAAAGACTTCTGGTAATTGGCAATGCCTTCCATGACCTCTTGCATGGCAGCCTCAGGACCGTCCCAACCCAGAATCTTCACCCACTTGTTCTCTTCCAGGTCTTTGTAGTGCTCAAAGAAGTGAGCGATGGTTTTCAGGCGCAACGGTTGCAAGTCTTCAGGCTTTTTCCAGCGGGTGTAGAGCGACAGAATCTTGTCGATGGGCACGGCCAGTACCTTGCCATCCATGCCGGCTTCGTCTTCCATTTTCAGGATACCAATGGCACGGCAGGTGACCACCACGCCCGGAATCAGCGGCACCGGAGTGATTACCAGCACATCCACCGGGTCACCATCACCGCTGATGGTTTGCGGCACATACCCGTAGTTGGTGGGGTAATGCATGGCGGTGCTCATGAAGCGGTCGACAAAAATGGCATGGGTTTCGTGGTCGACTTCGTACTTGACCGGGTCAGCGTTCATCGGAATTTCGATGATCACGTTGAACTGCTCGGGGACGTTTTTACCGGGGGTGACGTTATCTAAGGACATGGTGTGGGTGCGTTTGAGGTTGAATCGGGGACATCCCAATTAGGTTTGATTTTACTGACTCGCTACTTGCGCGGGTCAAAAAACCGCATTTTCCGCGTTACAGTCTGCGCGTTGGCCAACCGCCACCTTGAACACACCCGCGGTGTTGTGGGGGCGAGGAAGCAACGCAGCAGTGGTGCCGTTTGCGTTGCACCACTTTCTCGCGAAGCAATTTCAGGAGATTTTTGATATGACAGGCAACTCTGCGCTGATTTTGGCGCTTATCTGCGGCTTCATTGCCGTCGGCTACGGCGTTTGGGCACGTAGTTGGATCCTTGCCCAGGACGCTGGCAATGCGCGCATGCAGGACATTGCTGCCGCAATTCAAACCGGCGCTGCGGCTTATCTGGCGCGTCAATACAAGACGATTGCCGTGGTTGGTGCGGTGCTGGCGGTGCTGATTGGCATCTTTCTTGATTCCATGAGTGCCGTCGGTTTTGTCGTGGGTGCGGTACTGTCTGGTGCCTGCGGCTTCATCGGCATGAACGTCTCGGTGCGAGCCAACGTGCGTACCGCTCAGGCTGCCACCAAGGGCATTGGCCCGGCGCTGGACGTGGCTTTTCGCGGTGGCGCCATCACCGGCATGCTGGTGGTGGGATTGGGCCTGCTGGGCGTGACCGGGTTTTACTGGTTTTTGGTGCCTGAAGGCACTGCCACTGCAGCCCAGTTGAACCCGCTGATCGGCTTTGCCTTTGGCTCCTCGCTGATCTCTATTTTTGCCCGTCTGGGCGGTGGCATTTTCACCAAAGGCGCCGACGTTGGCGCTGACTTGGTCGGCAAGGTGGAGGCCGGCATCCCCGAAGATGACCCGCGCAACCCGGCGGTAATTGCCGACAACGTGGGCGACAACGTGGGCGATTGCGCCGGTATGGCCGCTGACCTGTTCGAGACCTACGCGGTGACGCTGATCGCCACCATGGTGCTGGGCTCCTTGCTGATCACTGGCGGTGGCAGCAACGCAGTGATGTACCCACTGGCTTTGGGCGCGGTGTCGATCGTTGCCTCCATCATTGGCTGCTTCTTCGTGAAAGCTTCGCCAGGCATGAAGAACGTGATGCCTGCCCTGTACAAGGGCTTGGCAGTGGCAGGCGGTTTGTCGCTGATTGCGTTCTACTTTATTACCCAAGATATGTTCCCCGAAGCGCTGACGCTGGCTGATGGCAAGGTCATCACGGCTGGCGGCCTGTTTGGCGCCTGCACGGTGGGCCTGGTGTTGACTGGCGCGCTGGTCTGGATCACCGAGTACTACACCGGCACCCAATACAAGCCCGTGCAGCACATTGCTGAAGCGTCCACCACCGGCCACGGCACCAACATCATTGCTGGCTTGGGCGTGTCGATGCGTTCTACTGCCTGGCCAGTGCTATTTGTCTGCCTGGCGATCTACAGCGCCTACGCATTGGCGGGCCTGTACGGCATTGCCATAGCAGCGACCTCCATGCTCAGCATGGCCGGTATCGTGGTGGCACTGGACGCCTATGGCCCCATCACCGACAACGCCGGTGGTATTGCCGAAATGGCTGAAATGCCCGCCAGCGTGCGCGACATTACCGACCCGCTGGACGCTGTCGGCAACACCACCAAAGCCGTGACCAAAGGCTATGCCATTGGCTCTGCCGGTTTGGCTGCCCTAGTGCTGTTTGCTGACTACACCCACAAGCTCGAAGTCTATGGCCAGCAGATTACCTTCGATCTGAGCGACCCGATGGTCATCATCGGCTTGTTCATCGGTGGCATGATTCCTTACCTGTTTGGCGCCATGGCCATGGAAGCCGTTGGCCGAGCTGCCGGTTCCGTGGTGGTGGAAGTGCGCCGCCAGTTCCGCGAAATCAAGGGCATCATGGAAGGCACAGCCAAGCCCGAGTACGGCAAAGCTGTGGACATGCTGACCACTGCGGCTATCAAGGAAATGATGATCCCGTCGCTGCTGCCCGTGGTGGCGCCGATTCTGGTGGGCCTGCTGCTCGGACCTGCTGCACTGGGCGGCTTGCTGATGGGCACCATCGTGACCGGCCTGTTTGTGGCCATCTCGATGTGTACCGGCGGCGGCGCCTGGGACAACGCCAAGAAGTACATTGAAGACGGCAATTTTGGTGGCAAGGGCTCTGAATCCCACAAAGCCGCTGTGACTGGCGACACCGTGGGCGACCCCTACAAAGACACCGCCGGACCCGCGATTAACCCGTTGATCAAGATCATCAACATCGTGGCGCTGCTGATCGTGCCAGTGATGATGCAGTTTCACGGTGGCAAAGTGACTCCTGCAGCGCCAGAGCCGGTAGCGATGTTGGCACCCGCGGCCACGCCGGCTGCCGCCGAACCCGCTGCCATGGCAGCTGACGGCGCCTCGGTCATGGTTGAGAACGGTGTGGTCAAGTTCTACTTTGCCTCTGGCAAGGCGGATGTGGCTGCAGGCGGCACAGAAGCCCTGGCTGAAGTGATCCAGGGTGTCGCAGCTGGCCAGAAAGCCCTCATCAGCGGCTTTCACGACGCCAGTGGCGACCCGATGATGAATGCCGAACTAGCCAAGCAGCGTGCTGTTGCCGTGCAAGACCTGCTGACCGCAGCCGGCGTGGCAGCTGACATGATCGAGCTGAGAAAGCCCGAGCAAACCCAGGCGGACGGCTCTTTGGCCGAAGCGCGCCGCGTGGAAGTGAAGCTGCTTTGACGGTCAACTGCTAACAAACGTCTCAGGGCGGGAAATAACCGCCCTCAATTCAAAGAACCCGCCTTGTGCGGGTTTTTTTGTTGAAGGGCGAGGGTTTGGACTGAGCCGGACGGCCCATACGCAGCCCGGCCCGGTTGCCAAGCATCAACTTGATGCGCGACACCCCTCGCGCCGTTGGCACTTCATCCCCCGTATCAGCTGCACGGTATATCACGTCAGGGCAAAAAGACCCTGCCATTCGTAGGCTGGCGCGCGTGACAAAATCCCGGCATCACCAATCGCGCTGATCGCCCCTGGGCCTTCACCTCGCTTTAAAGTCAGACCCACATGTCCGCCCCCCAACCACAGCGCGTTATCCCGCTGCATGACCATCGGCCGCAAGCCCTGGCAGTGCCGGAAATCGCCTATCAGGCGCAGCAGCGCAGCAGCGCGCATGGCGAATTGGCGGACCAGCGTGGCCGCGCTCTGCGTGACCTGCGCATCAGCGTCACCGACAAGTGCAACTTCCGCTGCAATTACTGCATGCCAAAGGAGATTTTTGACAAGGACTACGCTTATCTGCCGCATTCGGCGCTGCTGTCGTTTGAGGAAATCACCCGCTTGGCGCGCCAGTTTGTAGCGCGCGGCGTGCAAAAAATCCGTCTGACGGGCGGTGAGCCGCTGTTGCGCAAGCATGTGGAGCGCCTGGTTGAACAATTGGCCAGCTTGCGCACGCCCGAAGGCAAGTCGCTTGATCTGACGCTGACCACCAACGGCTCACTGCTGGCGAAGAAGGCTCGCGCATTGAAAGACGCCGGGCTGCAGCGCGTGACCGTCAGCCTGGACGCGCTGGACGACACGGTGTTTCGCCAAATGAATGACGTGGACTTTCCGGTGGGTGATGTGCTGCAAGGCATTGAAGCCGCCCGCTCGGTGGGCTTGGGGCCAATCAAGATCAACATGGTGGTCAAGCGTGGCACCAACGACCATCAGATTTTGCCCATGGCGAAATTTTTTCGTGGTGGTGGGCTGATCCTGCGCATCATCGAATACATGGACGTGGGTGCCACCAACGGCTGGCGCATGGACGAGGTGCTGCCCTCGGCAGACGTGATTGCGCGGCTCCAGACCGAACTGCCGCTGGTACCGCTGCAGGCCTCACAGCCCGGCGAAACCGCGCAGCGCTGGGGGTATGCCGACGCCCACGGGCGCTTTGACCCGAGTTTGGGCGAGGTCGGCGTGATCAGCAGCGTGACACAAGCCTTTTGCAGCGACTGCAACCGCGCCCGGCTATCAACCGAAGGCCAGTTGTACCTGTGCCTGTTTGCCGGGCTGGGCTATGACTTGCGCAGCCTGTTGCGCGGCAACGCCACAGATGCCGACCTGGCCAACGCCATTGGCCACATCTGGCAAGGGCGCTCTGATCGCTATTCCGAGTTGCGCAGCGCCCAGGTGCCAGACACCGGTGCGGCGCGCAAGCGGGTGGAAATGAGCTACATCGGAGGCTAAAGGATGAGCCCTACGATTGACCCGCAGAGCATCACCGGCATGGTGCTGGCGGGTGGCCGGGGTTTGCGCATGGGTGGTATAGATAAAGGCCTCCAGCCCTTTTCTGGAAAGCCTTTGGCGCTACATACTTTAGAGCGTCTGCAGGCCGGTGGCGGTGTGGCTGCGCTGGCCATCAACGCCAACCGGCATCTCCCCGCTTACGAAGCCTTTGGCGTGCCCGTGTGGCCCGACGCCGACACCGACTTCGCCGGCCCGCTGGCCGGATTTTTGACCGGTTTGCGCCATTGCCAAACCCCTTACCTGCTCACCGTGCCGTGTGACACACCGCTGTTCCCGCTGGATCTGGCACAGCGGCTGGCGCAAGCCCTGACGGAGCAAAACGCCGACATTGCCCTGGCCAGCGCGCCTGCGCCAGATGCCAACGGGCAACCACAGCTGCGCGTGCAGCCGGTGTTTTGCCTGATGCGCACCCACCTGCTATCCGATTTGAGCGGGTTCGTGGCAAGGGGCGGCCGCAAAGTGCGCGCCTGGACCGCACAGCACCCCACCGCGCTGGTCGGTTTTGACCAGGTTGGTGATGCCGCAGAAGCCTTTGCCAATGCCAACACTTTGGCCGAACTGCAACAACTCGAACGCTTTTGCCTATGAAAACCCTGGACCAGATTGCCGCCGAGCTGGCCGGCTACGACCCCCAAGCCCTCAGTGCCGACACCGTCAACGCCTTTTTGGCGCAACTCGTCGAACCGGTGACCGAGGTGCAAAAGCTGGATATTTTTCAGGCGTTGGGCCGTGTGCTGGCAGCAGATGTCATCTCCCCCATCAGCGTGCCGCCGCATGACAACTCAGCCATGGATGGCTATGCTTTTGATGGCAATCAGCTCAATGCCAACAAGGGTTTGAGCCTGAAAGTGATCGGTACGGCGCTGGCGGGCAAAGCCTGGGCGGGTAGCGTTGGCAGCGGCAAATGCATCAAGATCATGACCGGTGCGGTGATGCCACTGGGCCTGAACACGGTGGTACCCCAAGAGTTTGTGGCCCTTGAAACTGCGACAGCGCCTGACAGCCAGGTTTCAGTGCCGACACAGCCTGCGCCGGGCACGCCCAACCCACACACCGCCCAGCACATCAGCATCCCGGCAGGCATCGTGCGTCTGGGTGACAACCGCCGCCGCCTCGGTGAAGACCTGATGCAAGGCCAGCCAGCGCTACGTAAAGGGGAGCTACTCACGCCCGCTGCACTTGGGCTGGTGGCCAGTTTAGGCCTGCAAACTGTTCCGGTGCTGCGGCGTCCCAAGGTGGCTTACTTTTCTACTGGCAACGAGATTCTGAGCCTGGGCGAGCCGCCACGCGAAGGCGCGGTGTATGACAGCAATCGCTACACCGTGTTTGGACTGTTGACCCGACTCGGCTGCGAGGTCATGGATAGGGGTGTGGTGCGCGACGAGCCCGCCGCGCTACAAGCCGCTTTCGAGCAGGCTGCGCTGCAGGCTGATGCCATCATCACCAGCGGTGGGGTGAGCGTGGGTGAGGCGGATTACACCAAGGCGATGATGAAGCAGTTCGGTGACGTGGCCTTCTGGCGCATCGCCATGCGCCCTGGCAGACCCATGGCCGTGGGCCAGATCTTCAGAGACAAATTGGCCTCTAGCCCATATATAGCATGCGCCACCAGCTCTTTAAATGATAGTAAACCGACCGGCTCGGCGATTCTGTTTGGCCTGCCAGGCAATCCGGTGGCGGTGATGGTGACGTTTCTAGCCTTTGTGCGCCCCGCCCTGCTGAAGATGATGGGTGCCAGCGCCAGCGCCCCGCCCCTGCTGCAGGCCAAAAGCCTGGCGCCCCTGCGCAAAAAACCCGGCCGCACCGAGTACCAGCGCGGCATCGTCCACACCGCGCCAGACGGCACGCTGCAGGTTCAAACCACCGGAAACCAGGGCTCGGGCGTGCTCAGCTCCATGGTGCAAGCCAATGGGCTGATCGTGCTGCACCACGCGCAAGGTCATGTGGCGGCAGGCGATACCGTGGATGTGATGATGTTTGACGGGGTGATCTAAGCCCGCAGGCTGCCGCGGTACGGCTACCACGTTTTAGGCCGGAAATGGCCAGCCATGCATGGTTAAAAATTTCTGTTCCAGGTTTTTACCAAGTCAAAATAAACACTATAGGTGGTAATATTCTGACCTCTGAACACTATAGGTAGTGTTATCAGACGACTTATCTGATCTGACGCGGACCGTTCTAAGGCCCGAAATATCAATCCAGCGCTTACTTAAATGCTCACTTTTTAGGGACCCCAATATGACACTGCACACCCAAGAGCCTACGCACAGCACCCTGACACTTCCACCCCAGGCGATCAGCGAGGAGGTGCTGATCGAAAAATACAGCAAAGGCACCGAGCGCAGCATTGCTGACGTCAATCAGCGGGTGGCCCGGGCTCTGGCCAGTGTGGAACTGCCCGAGCAGCAAAAAGACTGGGAAGGCAAGTTTCTCCAAGCCTTGCAAGCGGGTTTTCTGCCCGCCGGGCGCATTCAATCTGCGGCTGGCACCAACCTGTCAGCCACGCTGATCAATTGTTTTGTGCAGCCGGTGGGTGACTCCATTGCCCATGACGAAGATGGCCACCCTGGCATTTACACCGCGCTGACCGAAGCGGCTGAAACCATGCGCCGCGGCGGTGGTGTGGGGTATGACTTTTCGCGCATCCGTCCGCGCGGCGCCTGGGTGGGCAGCACCCAAAGCAGCGCCTCCGGCCCGGTGAGCTACATGCGCGTGTTTGACCGCTCTTGCGAAACCGTGGAGTCGGCCGGTGCTCGCCGTGGTGCCCAAATGGGTGTGCTGCGTTGTGACCACCCAGACATTGAAGAATTCATCCACGCCAAGGACAAAGGCGACCTGAAAAATTTCAATATATCGGTGGGTGTCACCGACGAATTCATGCACGCCGTTCAAGCCGACGCCGACTTTGCGCTGGTGCACTGCGCCGAGCCCGGCGTGCCACAAAAAGAGACGGAAGCTTTCCAGAACAAGGACACCGGTGTCTGGGTCTACCGCAAGCTCAAAGCCCGCGCGCTGTGGGACCAGATCATGCGCTCCACCTATGACCATGCCGAGCCAGGCGTGTTGTTTTTGGACCAGATCAACCGCGACAACAACCTGTCTTACTGCGAAACCATCGCCACCACCAATCCCTGCGCCGAGCAACCATTGCCGCCCTACGGCTGCTGCTGCCTGGGCTCCATCGACCTGACCCGCTTTGTGCGCAACCCATTCGGTGAAGATGCCAGCTTTGATGAAACCGCCTTTGCTGACGTGGCACGGGTTGCCGTGCGCATGCTTGACAACGTGCTGGAAGCCACCGTCTGGCCTCTGAAACAACAGCAAGCCGAGGCCAACAGCAAGCGCCGCATCGGTCTGGGCTTTACCGGCCTGGGTGACGCACTGGTGATGATGAACCTGCGCTATGACACCAAGCAGGCGCGCGACATGGCGCAACGTATCTCCATCCTGATGCGCGACACAGCCTACGCTGCATCCAGCGACCTGGCGCAAGAGCGCGGTGCGTTTGCGTTGTTCAATGCCGACCTGTACCTGAGCGGCCAAACCTTCGCCTCGCGCCTGCCAGCCAAGCTGAAAGAGCGTATCCGCAAAACCGGCCTGCGCAACTCGCACCTGCTGTCCATCGCGCCTACCGGCACCATCAGCCTGGCTTTTGCCGATAACGCCAGCAACGGCATTGAGCCCGCTTTCAGCTGGACCTACACCCGCAAAAAGCGCATGCCCGACGGCAACTTCAAGGAATACGCGGTCGAAGACCACGCCTGGCGTCTGTACCGTCACCTCAAAGGCGAGCACGCCCCGTTGACCCCGGCCTTTGTCACCGCCCTTGAAATGAGCGCCCAAGCCCACGAGGAAATGGTGGCAGCTGTGGCCCCCTATGTGGACACCGCCATCTCCAAAACCGTCAATGTGCCAGCTGACTACCCCTATGAAGATTTCCAGGATCTGTACACCGCCGCCTGGAAGTCCGGCCTGAAGGGTCTGGCAACCTACCGCCCCAACAGCGTGCTGGGCTCGGTGCTGAGCGTCACGCCCAGCGCACCCACGGTGGCCAAGCCGCTGCAAATTGACAGCGCCAACCACCGCCTGGCACTCGACCGCCTGCCTGCACCGGTGCTGTCGAGCCTGCGCTGGCCGGGCCGGCCACAGTTGCCGGGTGGCAACTCCGCCTGGACCTTCATGGTGCACCATCCCTTTGGCGACTTTGCGCTGTTCATTGGCGAACTCTCGCCCGAAGAAGGCAGCGCACCGCAACCGTTTGAAGTGTGGGTTAACGGATCTGACCAGCCACGCGGCCTGGGCGCCCTGGCCAAAACCCTGTCGATGGACCTGCGTGCCAACGACCCGGCCTGGTTGCAGCTCAAGCTCGACGCGCTGGCCACGGTCAGCGAAGAGCACGCCTTTGACATGCCTTTCCCGCCGCATGGCGAAAAACGCAAGTTCCCCGGTGTGGTGGCTGCCACAGCAGCGGTGATTCGCTGGCGCTGCGAGCAGATGGCCGCCAATGCCAAACTGCGCGCGCCAGATGCCAAGCCCGCCTATACGCCGGTGATTGACGCCATGTTCAGCCGTGGTGAACCCCTCACCGGCACCTCGGGTACGTTGGCCTGGGCGGTGGACGTGGACAATCCTGCCACCAATGAAGCCTTCACCGTCACGCTCAAAGAGGTCAACCTGCCCAGCCCGGATGGTGGTGTGGTGACGCGCCCCTGCGCGGTGGGTTTCAGCGGCAACTACCCCAAGGCCATGGACGGCCTGGCGCGCCTGTTGTCTCTGGACATGCGGGTGATTGACCCAGCCTGGATCGGCATGAAGCTGCGTAAGTTGCTGAACTACGCCGAACCCCTGGGTCACTTCATGGCCTTTGTGCCTGGCCTGCCCAACAACGAGCGTCGCCAACAAGTGTGGCCTTCCACCGTGGCCTACATCGCGCGCCTGATCATTCACCGCTACGCGATGCTGGGCATCCTCAACGAAGACGGCTTCCCGCTGCGCGACATGGGCGTGCTCGACACGCCTGAGGCCAAGGAAGCCAGTCACACCATGGCCGGCAAACCCTGCCCCGAGTGTGGCAACCCCACCGTCATCCACAAAGACGGCTGCGATTTCTGTACCGCCTGCGGCTACGTCGGTCAGTGCGGTTGATCTGACCCAAAAAAACGCGGGCCGATGACGGCCCCCAAGTTAGATGCACACAGCCCCACTTGGGGCTGTTTTTTTAGTCACGCATCACCAGCACCGGCAGCTTGGTGTGAGACAAAACCGCTTGGGCGACGCTACCCAGCACCAGTTTTTCCAGGCCGCTGCGGCCATGCGAGCCCATCACAATCAGGTCAGCCTTCAGCGAATCACCGGCTTCGACAATGCCTCGCCAGGCGGTGTGTGCCTCGACGATGGAGGTGTTCACCGTCACGCCAGCCGCCGAGAAGTTGTCTTTGGCGGTCTGTACCGCTGTATTTGCCTCTGCCGTGGCAGCGCTCAGATACTCTGCCTGACCGTAGGCAAAGTCTGTTCCCACACCGGTAAATGGATAGGGATCAATGACGTAGATCACCGTCACTATGCTGTCAAAGGATTTGGCCAGCACAATCGCCTTGCCGACGGCCACTTGCGAGGTGCTTGACCCATCCACCGGAACCAGAATGTGCTTGAACATGATGAACTCCTTTTCAAAATAGCAGGTTTAAACGGGTTGCTTTCAAATATCCTCAGGCACCATTTTGATCGCGCCACATGGACACTCTGACACACAAATGCCGCAACCTTTGCAATAGTCGTAATTGAATTCATAGCCCCTGCCTACGCCGAGCTTGATCACCGCGTTATCCGGGCATACCCCGTAGCAGTTGTCACACTCAAAACAGTTGCCGCACGACAGGCAGCGCCGCGCTTCAAACAGCGCGTTACTCTCATCCAGACCGCCCTGCACTTCCTCAAAGGTGGACTGGCGGCGAATGATGTCCAACATCGGGCGCATGGTCTTGGGTGCGTCGCTGTAGTACCAGGTATTGAGCTTGTCAAAGGTGGCAACACTGTGCTTGGGCGGTGGGATGTAGGCCTCGCCGCGCAGCCAGGCGTCTATGTTGCGCGCCGCCTTCTTACCGTGACCGATGGCTACGGTGACATTGCGCTCAGCGGGCACCATGTCGCCTCCGGCAAAGATACCGGCGTGACCGGTCATCATCTGCGCGTTGACCTGCACCACACCGTCTTGCACGGTGAGTCCGGGCACGCCTTCAATCAGCGACAAGTCCACGTCCTGGCCCAGCGCCAGCACCACTGAGTCGGCCTCCAGCGTTTCAAACTCGCCGGTGGGCTGGGGGAAACCTTTGTCGTCCAGTGCCATTTTCTCGACGGTGATGGACGACTCGCCCGCCTGCGTGATGGTTGATAGCCACTTGATCAGCACCCCTTCCTGCAGTGCTTCTTCGACCTCAAAGTCGTGCGCGGGCATTTTTTCGCGGTTGCGGCGGTAGACGATGATCGACTCAGTGGCACCCAGGCGCTTGGCGGTGCGCGCCACGTCAATGGCGGTGTTGCCACCGCCGTAAATCACCACCTTGCGGCCCAGCAGGGGTTTGTCTTCACCCTCCATGGAGCGCAGCACCGACACCGCATCGAGCACGTGCGCAGAATCACCAGCCGGAATGTAAGCCCGCTTGGCAATGTGGGCGCCTACCGCCAGAAACACCGCATCAAAACCATGGTCATGCTTGACCTGCAGCACATCGACGACCTTGGTGTTGTATTGAATGTCTACACCCAGATCCACAATGCGCTGCACCTCGGCATCCAGCACCTGGCGTGGCAGCCGATACTGGGGAATGCCAAATCGCATCATGCCGCCGGGCAAGGGGCCGGCTTCAAACACGGTAACCGCATGCCCCATGCGCGCCAGATGGTAGGCTGCTGACAGGCCCGACGGCCCGGCACCTACGATCAATACCTTTTTGCCGGTGGCAACATCCGGCGCGGAGAACTTCCAGCCTTCGGCGATTGCCTGGTCACCCAGAAAATGTTCCACGGAATTGATGCCCACCGCAGCGTCAAGTTGTGCGCGATTGCAAACACCTTCGCAGGTGTGGTAACACACCCGGCCCATGATGGCAGGGAACGGGTTGTCTTCCACCAGCGTGCGCCAGGCCGCTTGGTAATCGCCAGACTCGGCGTGAAACAGCCAGCCTTGGATGTTTTCGCCTGCCGGGCATTGGTGGTTACAAGGGGGAATGCGGCTCAGGTAGACCGGGCGCGAGGTGCGCCAAGAGCCGGTGTGATTCGCCAGTGAACTGCCGACATCGAGCGTGATCGCAAAGGGTTTTTGCATGGTTTTTTCCCCGACTAGTTCGTTTCCAGCAAGCCGTAGCGGCGGATATTGCGGTCGGCCAGCGCCTGCAGGCGCGCCAGCGTGGCCACGTCGGGATGCTTGCCAAACAGGTGCGCAAAGCGTTTCTGGGGCCGCAAATACTCTTCCACCGGCACCTGACGGCGGATTTTCAGCACCCCGGTGACCTCACCGCGCTCGGCCTCAAAGACCGGAAAGACACCGCTTTCGACCGCCAGGCGCGCCAGTTTGATGGTGTCATGCGAGGCAGAACCCCAGCCCAGCGGACAAGGCACAAAAATGTGAATGTAGCGTGCGCCGTGCATCGACATGGCCTTGGTGACCTTGAATTCCAGGTCACGCAGATCAGCCACGGTGGCGGTAGCCACATAAGGAATCTCATGCGCCATGGCGATCCGCGGCACATTTTTGCCTTGGCCAAATTCGTTGCCCGGATGCGCGCCGACCGACATGGTGGTGGCGGTACGCGCTGCAGGCGGCGTGGCGCTGGAGCGCTGCACCCCGGTGTTCATGTAGGCCTCGTTGTCGTAACAGATATAGAGCACATCGTCATTGCGCTCAAACATGCCAGACAAGCAGCCAAAGCCGATGTCGGTGGTGCCGCCATCGCCGCCTTGGGCCACTACGCGCACATCGCTGCGGCCCTTGGCTTTCATCGCGGCAGCAATGCCGGTAGCCACCGCTGCAGCGTTGCCAAACAGCGAGTGAATCCACGGGATTTGCCAAGAGGTTTCTGGGTAAGGCGTGGAAAAAACCTCCAGGCAGCCGGTGGCGTTGGCAGCAATTAGCTGGCCGTTGGTGGCGGCCATGGCGGCGTCGATGGCGTAGCGGGCGCCCAGCGCCTCGCCGCAGCCCTGACAGGCGCGGTGGCCGGAGTTGAGCGAATTGCTGCGCAGCGTGCCCGCTTGCACGCTTCGTTGTTCAGCCGACAGAAGCCGGTTGCCCACCGTGAAGGTGCCGGTCTGGTAAAACTTGACTGCTGACTGTTCCATCTTGTCTCCTAATCAGTTTAGGGCAGAGCAAACTCACTGCGTGTAGTCCCGCTCTGTCCCGCAAGGTTTCACACTGCGCCGGAGGCCACGGTGCCCAAGTCGCGCAGCACCCCTTCAGCCACGGGGCCAGAGCGGCGGTGCGCTTTTTCACGTTCCAACACCCGGTTCACCACCGCCCAGTCCAGATCCAAAAAGGTGAGCAACTCCAGCTTGTCTGTCATGGCCTGGAGCAGCAATTTGTTCACAGAATCTTTGGTGATTGGGCGGCCACCCAAGCCAGCGACCACGGTGTACACGGGTTGCGGGCGGTTGCGCACTGCGCTACGCACGTCGCGCGACACAATGCCGCCAATACCCACTGCAAAACACTTTTCGATCACCACAATGCGCTCGGCCCGGACCGTGGCATCACGGATGTCGGAGATTGGAAACGGCCGGTACGAGGTGATGCCCAGCACACCCACCTTGTGCCCCTGGGCACGCAAATCATCGACCGTGTCCTTGATGGTGCCCAGCACCGAGCCTAAGGCAATGACGATGGTGTCGGCGTCTTCGGTTTGGTAGGTCTTGATCAGCCCCCCTGAATCGCGCCCGAAAATTGCTTTGAATTCTGTAGCGACCTGCGGAATCAGATCAAGCGCTTGCATCTGTTTGGCGTGTGCAAGGTAACGCACTTCGGTAAACGCCTCTGGGCCGACCATGGCACCAATGGTTACCGGGTCATTCGGATCCAGCACTTGGCGCGGCTCGTAGGGCGGCAGAAATTGATCCACCTGCGCTTGGTCGGGCATGTCGACACGCTCGTAGGCGTGAGTCAGGATGAAACCGTCCATACACACCATCACCGGCAGTGACAGTTCTTCGGCTATCCGGAAGGCCTGAATGTGCAGGTCCAGCGCCTCCTGATTGGTCTCGGCAAACAGTTGCAGCCAGCCCGCGTCGCGCATTGACATGCTGTCGGTGTGGTCGTTCCAGATGTTGATCGGCGCGCCAATGGCCCGATTCGCCACGGTCATGACGATTGGCAGACCCAAGCCAGAGGCGTTGTAAACCGCCTCGGCCATGAACAACAGCCCCTGGCTGGCGGTAGCCGTGTAAGAGCGTGCGCCAGCAGCGCAGGCACCAATCGCCACGCTCAACGCAGCGAACTCGGACTCCACATTGATGAACTCGCATGGGGTGAGCGCGCCGGATTTGACCAGTTCGCCCAAACCTTCCACGATATGCGTCTGCGGTGAAATGGGGTAGGCACAAATCACCTCTGGCCGACTGAGCGCCACCGCCTGCGCTACCGCATGCGAGCCTTCGCATTGTTCAAGCATGTTGCGTCTCCTGAGCTGCTGTTTCTTGGGCCATCACTATGTCATACGCCTCTTTGGCAGCGGCTTGATTGCCTTTGGCCACTGCACCAGAAAATTTTTGATCAATGGCCTGCTGCACTGCTGCCAGCGAGATCAGGCCGCACAGCGCGGCAAAAGCGCCTAGCAGAGGCACGTTGGGCACAGGGCGACCTACGTGCTTCATGGCCAGCTCACTGGCAGGCACAGTTAACAAACGCTCGGACCGAAAACCCTTGATGAACTCACCCAGACCCATGTCCTCAAAGCTGCGGGTGCTGTTGATCAGGATATAGCCCTCTTTCTTCAAACCGCCAAAAACGTCTACCTGATGCAGCAGCGTGGGGTCTTGGATGATGATGGCGTCAGGCTGCATGATGGGCTCGCGCAGGCGGATTTCTTTATCGTCCATGCGGCAAAAAGCCACCACCGGTGCGCCAGTGCGCTCAGAACCAAAGCTGGGAAAAGCCTGGGCGTGACGTCCGCCTAAAAATGCGGCAATGGACAGCATCTCTGCGCCCGTGACCACGCCTTGACCGCCACGGCCATGGATGCGTACCTGAAACATGTGTTGCTCCTCATTTTTTTCGAGAGTGCCCAGTCTATGCTAGCTGGCTGCGGTGTCGATTCGAATAGTGCGTCCATCAGGAATTTGCATGTTGATGAAAATCAACAATCAGCTGCCGTGACATCACGCCTTCGTGATTTTGATCAATGCACTGCGGCGCAAGAACCCTATGCTGGCGAATTTGCTTTTTCAAAGGGATCGGTATGGCAGTTTTGCGATGGTCGGACACCTTCACGCTGGGGATGCCGGTGATGGACGACACCCACCAGGAATTTGTGCAGCTTCTGGCACAGGTGGTTCAAGCCAGCGACACCGATCTGCTGCCGCTGTGGCAGACGTTGGTGACGCACACCGACGAGCACTTTGCCCGCGAAGACCGCTGGATGACCGACACCGGTTTTGCTGCCAACAACTGCCACACCACCCAGCACCAGGCGGTGCTGAAAGTCATGCGCGAGGGCAGCAAGCGCGGTCTTACCGGGAACCTGGCGGTGGTGCGGCAAATGGCCGAAGAACTGGGGGTCTGGTTCCCACAGCACGCCCAGGCCATGGACGCCGCGCTGGCCGAGCATTTGCACAGCCTTGGCTACGACCACCGCAGCGGCCAGGTGCTACGCCCTGAAGCGCTGCCTGAGCAAACCATTGAGGGCTGCCACGGCGAGAGCCGTTCCACGATTGAGGCGCCAGACGCTAAACTGGGACTCGCCTGACGTGCAGACCCAAGCGGCCCTAAGCGGCCTGTTCACTATTTATTTCATAGCTACTAGCGCTTATAAATAAAGGGCTAGAGGCCAATTTCTTATATAAAGGATTGCCATGAGCATTTACGCCAAACTCGCTGAACTCAACATCACCTTGCCGCCCATCGCCATTCCCGCAGCGGCTTATGTGCCGTATGTGCAAACCGGCAATCTGGTGTTCCTGAGCGGTCACATTGCCAAGAAAGACGGCAAGGCCTGGGTGGGTCAGTTGGGCAAAGACATCAACACGGAAGAAGGCAAGCTGGCGGCCCGCAGCATCGCCATTGAGCTGCTGGGCACGCTGCACGCCGGCGTGGGCGACCTGAACCGGGTGACGCGCATCGTCAAGCTGATGTCACTGGTGAACTCCACCGGTGACTTCACCGAGCAACATCTGGTGACCAACGGCGCCAGCGAGTTGATCGGACAAGTCTTTGGCGCAGACATTGGCGCGCATGCTCGCAGCGCCTTTGGCGTGGCGCAGATCCCGCTGGGGGCCTGCGTTGAAATTGAAATGATTGCCGAAATCGCCGCAGCTTAAAACGTTTCCCACTCGTCCCCGGCTGGCTTGGCTGGTGCGGGTTTGAGCGCGATGGCGGGCTTGACCGACACCGGTCTGGTCAATGTCGGTGGCGCTGCAGCAGCTCGACTAACTGGCACTTTGGCGGGCATTTTGGCAGGCGCCGCCAGTTTTTTCGCAGCCGATACACCCGGCAAAGCCGCCTTGGCCTGCGGCCTAGCCAGTGCAGTTGGCCGCTTGTAAGCCAAGGCTTGCGGGCGCGGCGTGATGTCGCGGGTGGGGTTTTGCGGTATGGCTGACAGGCTGTGGCTGGTTTTGAACACCGCCACGGCGCGCGCCAGTTGGTCAGCCTGATCCCGCAGGCTCTCAGCAGCAGCGGCGCTTTGCTCTACCAACGCGGCATTTTGCTGCGTCATCTGGTCCAGCCCGCCAATGGCCTGGTTAATGCCGGAAATCTGGCTGCTTTGCTCGCCCGATGCAGCGGTAATTTCACCAATCACATCTGCCACCTTGCGCACCGACTGCACGATGTCTTCCATAGTGGCACCGGCGTCTGACACCAGTTGCGTGCCCGAAGCCACCTTGTCCACCGAGGTGGTAATCAGCGTCTTGATCTCTTTGGCGGCCTCGGCGCTGCGCTGCGCTAGGCTGCGCACCTCGCTGGCCACCACCGCAAAGCCGCGCCCTTGCTCACCAGCTCGGGCAGCTTCCACGGCAGCGTTAAGCGCCAGAATGTTGGTCTGGAACGCAATGCCGTCAATCACACCAATGATGTCAGCAATCTTGCGGCTGCTGACGTTGATGTCTTGCATGGTGCTCACCACCTGCTGCACCACCTGACCGCCGCGCTGCGCGACTTTGGACGCATTGGCAGCCAGCGTCGTAGCCTGGCGGGCGTTGTCGGCACTGACTTGCACGGTTTGCGTCAGGTGGTCCATGTTTGATGCAGTGGACTGCAAGTTGCCAGAAGTCTGCTCGGTGCGCTGCGCCAAGTCATTGTTGCCCTGGGCGATCTCGGCGCTGGCGGTGGCGATGCTGTCGGTACTGTGGCGCACCTGGTTGACCATGGTGCCCAGGGAGGTGTTCATACCCGCCAGCGACTTCATCAAGTCGCCAAACTCGTCACCCCGCGCGGTGTCAATGGCCATGCTTAAATCACCCTGAGCAATTTTGGCGGCGAGGTCATTGGCGACTAAAAGCGGACGGCGAATGGAGCGGATCAGCCAAGCTGCACCGGCCAAAATGCACACAACCAGCAAGGCCATCAGAGCGCTAGAGATCAAAATCATACGCTGCGCACGCTCGGCAAACATGACACGGGTCGCCTCAAAATGTTGCTCTTGCAGGGTCAAAAAGTTGCGCTGGGACTCTTGATACGCGGCCATGGCAGGCTGAAACACCGTGGCAATGGTGGCTGCAAACGCCTCTGGCAGCCCCTCAGTGCGCTGCTGCATGGCGGTGGCACGCGCCTCCAGCACTGCCTTGCGGTTGGTCGCAATGGTTTTAAGCTGGTCGCGGTCCTGGGTGCTCAGGTCTTCAGCCTCAATGGCTTTCTGGATGGTGCTGATTTGCGCCGAGGTGTCGGCATAGACCTCTTTCAGGCCCGCTTCCAGAGCCGGATCGGCACTCAGCATCAGCGCCTGGGTGCGCGCCGAGTTGGTTTGCGACAAAGCCGCCCAGCGCATCGCCGCTTTGACGCGGGTATTGAGCTGGTCCAGCGCTACGGTGCTCTCTGCGCGGTTACTGGCCGACTGCACAGCGGTGAAGCCCACCACCAGCACCATGCCCAGCACGATCAAACCGGTAGACAGCCACAGCTTGGAGGCCAGGCGAAGATTTTGGAAACTCATGAATTTCTCCGAACGACCGGGCAAAACACCCAAAATTTTTGACAGACATCAATGGTAGCGCGCCAGCCAACTGGTTTAGCGTGCTTTTGACGCAGGCGAGAGCGGCTTCGCATCTGGCAGTGGCTGCACGGTTTGCAACGCCAGCGCCGCCAGTTGGGCGTCACTCACCCGCTCAGGCGCAATCTCGGCCAGCGGCACCAGCACAAAGGCGCGCTGGAGCATGCGCGGATGCGGCACCTGCAGGTCAGGGCTGTTGATGACGGCGTTGCCATACAGCAAGATGTCCAGGTCGAGCGTGCGCGGGGCGTTCTTGAAAGGTCTCTGGCGGCCTTGGTCATGTTCGAGCTGCTGCAAATTCAAGAGCAGCTCCGGCGCACTCAAACGGGTGCTGATGGCGGCTACCGCGTTGATGAAGTCCGGCCCGCTGGCCTCAAACGGCGCGGTGCGGTACAGGCTGGAGGCGCGCAGTAGCCGCGTGCCTGGTAGCTGAGCCAGCGCATTGACAGCCTGCAAAACAGTGGCCTGGGCATCGCCCAGATTGGCACCCAGCGCCACATAGGCCAGCACCTCAGCAGGGGTTGCCTGGGTCATGCAGGTGAACCGCGCCGATCAGTTCTGCGTCTCTGGGCGGGAGGCGGCTTGACTTGCGCCTTGAACCTCACCCTGACCTTCGCCTTCACCAGCGCCACCTGTCGCGCCTTCACCTGCGCCACGGCTGGGGCTGCGGCGCTTGCGGCGGCGCTTTTTGGGCGCTTCTGTGCCGTCGGTTGCGGCGGCTTGCACATGATCTGCATCGTTTTGATCGATCGGGATTGGCGCAGCCGCAGCGGTTGACAACGCCGCGGGCAAGCCGTCGGCACTGCGCGTGGGCAGCTTGTGCACGCGCGGCGTGCGCGCTGCTTTGGGGCGCTGCTGTTGCTCCAGTTTGACCGCGTCTACCATGTCGTTGCGCAGGTTGTCGTCAGCCATGCTGAATGCTTCCCACCAGTCAGACAGCACTTCTTCAAGCTCGCCGTTTTCTGCACGCAGACGCATGAAGTCAAAGGCCGCCCTGAAACGCGGCTGTTCCACCAGGCCAAAAGCAGCACTGCCGGTGCGTTTTTCAAAGCGGGGTTGCATGGTCCAGATGTCGCGCATGTCACTGGCGAGCTTGCCGCGTCCAGACACGTCACCAATACGGGCGTTGAACGCATCGTCAATCGCGTCCATCAGCGCCGGGTGCGAATGCTGTCGCGCCGCCAGCCGCTTGACCCAGCCGTCGCGCACATCTGCCCACAACACGCAGGCCAGTAAAAAGCTGGGTGCCACCGGCTTGCCTTCACCCACACGGCGGTCAGTATCTAGCAGCGCGGCTTTCACAAACGGCTGCTCAGCACGCTCCACCACCACGTCGAGCAGCGGGTAAATACCGCGCGCCATGCCAAGCTCCTTGAGCTTGTCGATAGATGCCAACGCGTGGCCGGTTTGCAACAGCTTGAGCATTTCGTCAAACATGCGGCTTTGCGGCACCTCCAGCAGCAGTGACTGGCTTTTCACCAGTGGCGAGGCGGTTTTGGGCTCCAGACTGAAGCCCAGGCCGTGCAACTTGGCAGCAAAACGCACCGCGCGAATGATGCGCACCGGGTCTTCGCGGTAGCGCGTGGCCGCATCACCAATCATACGGATTGAGCGCGCCTTGGCATCTTTCATGCCATGGTGGAAATCGACGACGATTTGTGTCTCAGGGTCGTAATACATGGCGTTGATGGTGAAGTCGCGCCGGGCGGCGTCTTCATCTTGCGGTCCCCAGACGTTGTCGCGCAGTACACGACCGGTGCTGTCCACCGCGTGCTTCATGCCCGCAAGATCACTTTTGCTGGTTTTTTCGTTGCCCGCCACCTGCTCGGCGGCGGCGTTGTCCAGATAGGCGCGAAAGGTGGACACCTCAATCACCTCATGCTCGCGACCGCGCCCGTAGATCACGTGCACGATGCGAAAGCGCCGCCCGATGATGAAGGCACGCCGGAACAGGTTTTTCACCTGCTCGGGGGTGGCGTTGGTAGCCACATCAAAGTCTTTGGGGGCCAGGCCAAGCATCAGGTCGCGCACCGCGCCGCCGACGATGTAGGCCTCAAAACCAGCGTTTTTCAGGGTGCGCACCACGTTGTTGGCACGCTCGTCCACCAGTGCCGGGTTGATGCCGTGCACCTCAGGCCCTATCTCCAGGCGCTTGCCAAAGGGGTTTTTTGCTGCGGCTGGGGCAGATTTGCCCAGCAGTTTGTCGAAGAATCGTTTGATCATTGTTGTGGGTAGTTCGTCATTTTTCTGAATGCACGATGGTGCTTGGCTAAATGGCGGTTCACGTCTGGCAAAACAGCCCGCGCGTTCAGGTCAGTCTTTAAAAAGCTCAAGTATGCGCCAGCCGCGCTCCAGGGCAATCGCGCGCAGGCGGTCGTCGGGGTTGGTGGCCACCGGGTGGGTCACGTGCTCAAGCAACGGCAGGTCATTGATCGAGTCCGAGTAAAACGTGCTCTGCACATCGCCCCAGCCCAGTTGGCGGTTGGCCAGCCACTGCTCTACGCGCGCCACCTTGCCTTCACGAAACGAAGGAACACCGTCAATTTCGCCAGTAAACCAGCCAGTGTCCGGATCGCGCGCGAGGTTGATGGCAATCAGCTCAGGCACGCAGAAGGCGGTGGCAATCGGGCGCGTCACAAATTCATTGGTGGCGGTGACGATAACCACCGCATCGCCCGCTGCCTGATGCTCTTGCACCAGCTGCCGGGCCTGCGGTTGAATGACTTTTAGCACCACAGCCCTCATGAAATCTGCGTGAGCAGCTTCTGATTTAATAGCGCCTTGCTGGCGAATGGCACGCGTGGCAAAACGGACGTACGCGTGAATATCGAGCGTGCCTGCCTTGTATTGGCGGTAAAAAACATCGTTTTGGATGGCAAAGTCTGCCGCGTCGTTCCAGCCCAGCGCGGTGGTAAACACGCCCCACTCGTAGTCGGAGTCAGCGGGGATCAGGGTGTGGTCCAGGTCGAAAAGAGCCAGTCTTGTCACGCCCGCGCTTGTCACTTCATGTGCTGCGTTCGGTTTATTCATAGTCATGCGTTGTCCATCATGGTTTTGATCAGGGGAATGGTGATGGCGCGTTGGGTTTGCAGGGCGTAGCCGTCCATCAGGTCCAGCAGTTCGATCAGGCTGCCCAGATCGCGGCTGAAACGCGTCAGCATGAAGTCCATCACCTCGTCACTTAAAGCAATGCCGCGTGCCAGGGCGTTGGCGCGAAGCACCTCGCGGCGTTGGGTGTCGTCAAGGGTCTGCAAGGCAAACACATGGCCCCAGCCCAGGCGGGTGCGCAAATCGTCGCGCAGCTGCAAATCTGCCGGGGGCAAATTGCCTGCCGCCAGCACGGCAATGGGCTGCGTCTGGGCGTTCACAAACCAGTTGAAAGCCGCCTGCTGCTGCGCCGCGTCAAACGCATGCACATCGTCCAATAGCACTGCAACCCAGGCATTATCGAACTCATCCGCTACAGAAGTAGTTGCATTGAGCCAACCCACCCGCTGACCCTGTGCCTGCAAGGCGCTGCGCACCGCGTGCAGCAGGTGCGACTTACCACAGCCGCTCGAGCCCCACAGGTAGGTGGGCACCGGGGAGCGCGGCACGGCTGCGTGGCTCGGCTGGCCCAGCCAGAGTTGCAAATGCTCCTGCGCCGCTGCGTTGGGGCCAACGCAAAAATTACTCAGGCTCGGCCCCTTGCCCAAGCCCATGTCTAGCACCAGCTGTTTCATCATCCTGGATCCCTCAGTTGGACGCGCTGCCACCCAAAAGGTGAATCAAAACAACGCTCAAACCATCAATTTTCATAAGAAGTGGGTGATATCAAAAAGCGGTCAACTGAGGAATCCAGGATCAAGATTCGCGGTATAGCGCACTGTCCAAATAGGTGCTGCGAAGGCGGCGCCCAGCCACCAGCAGCACGGCGCTCAACGGCAGCGCAATCAGCACGCCGACAAAGCCCAGCAAATGGCCAAACGCCAGCAGCGCAAAAATAACCACCACCGGATGCAGGCCCATGCGCTCACCCACCAACCGCGGGGTGAGGAAAAAACTTTCCCCCAACTGACCCAGCCCGTAGACCACGGCCACCATCACCCAGGCGCTGATATGCCCAGCCTGCGTAGAAAACTCCAGAAAACCTGCCAGCAGTGCCATCACCAGACCGAGCCCAAAACCCAGGTACGGAATCGCCACTGCCAGCCCGGTAAACACCCCAATCGGCAGCGCCAGGTCCAACCCAAACAGCGCCAAACCCACGCTGTAATACACCGCCAGCACCGCCATCACCAGCAGTTGCCCGCGCAGATACTGGCCCAGCACGCCATCGGCGTCTTGGGTGAAACTGTCAACCCCTGCGCGCAGGCGCGGCGGCACCAGGTTCAGCAACAGCGCCATGAACCGACGCCACTCCATCAACAGGTAAAACAGCACCACTGGAATCAGCACCGCGTTGCCCAACACCGACAGCGCCACACTGCCCCCAAACTTGGCCGACTCCAGCAAACGCCCCAGGCTGTCCTGAAAATTCGCGTTGAGGTGCTCCGTGGCAAAGGCCTTGAGCCCGGCCACATCCAGCGCCACATGCAGACCAAACTGCGACAAAAGGGGCTGCAAAAAGCCGTTAAAGCGATCCAGCAGCGGCGGCACCTGTTCACGCAGCAGCGGCAGTTGTTTCACCAGAATCGGCACCACCAGCAGCAGCAAGGCCAGTAGCAGCAGCAAAAACACCAGTTCCACCAACACCACCGCCAGCAGGCGTGGAATGCGCCCGCGGCCCAGGTCATCCAGCCAGTCCACCACCGGCGTAAGCGCATAGGCCAGGATGGCCGCCACCACAAACGGTGTCAGCACCGGGGCCAGCAGCCATAGCAACAGCACAAAGCCGATCAAGAACGCCAACCAGGCCGCTGCCCTTTTCTGAGTGGAGGTGAATTGCATCAAATAACCGAAAAACCGGCGGGGGGCCGTACCCTTAAAATCTGCGTAAATTCTATCGGCCCCGCCCGCGGCGCAGTGGCACCCGGCTCGTTACCGGATTTATGACCGCTTTTTTGCACCAGAACCACCTCATGACCACTTCAAACACCCCCATCACCGCCCTCTCCTACAAAGACGCAGGCGTTGACATTGACGCTGGCGACGCGCTGGTGGAGCGCATCAAACCTCTGGCCAAAAAAACCATGCGCGAAGGTGTGTTGGCCGGTATTGGTGGCTTTGGCGCGCTATTTGAAGTGCCCAAGCGCTACAAAGAGCCGGTGCTGGTGAGCGGCACCGACGGCGTGGGCACCAAGCTGAAACTGGCGTTTGAGTGGCAAATGCACGACACCGTGGGCATTGACCTGGTGGCTATGAGCGTGAACGACGTGCTAGTGCAAGGCGCTGAACCGCTGTTTTTTCTGGACTACTTTGCCTGCGGCAAGCTCGACGTGGACACCGCCGCCGCCGTGGTGGGCGGCATTGCCAAAGGCTGCGAGCTGTCTGGCTGCGCGCTGATTGGCGGCGAAACCGCCGAGATGCCCGGCATGTACCCGGCCGGTGAATACGATCTGGCCGGTTTTGCCGTCGGTGCGGTCGAGAAATCCAAGATTCTGACTGGCGCTGACGTGAAACCCGGCGACGTGGTGCTGGGCCTGGCCAGCAGCGGCGTGCACTCCAACGGCTTCAGCCTGGTGCGCAAATGCATTGAGCGCGCAGAAAAAGCAGGCACCGTTCCGGCCATGCTGGACGGCAAACCCTTTAAGCAAGCGCTGATGGAACCCACCCGCCTGTATGTGAAAAACATGCTGGCGGCGTTGGCGGCGCACCCCACGACCCCTGGGTCGTCTTCAGGCATCAAAGCGCTGGCCCACATCACTGGTGGCGGCCTGCTGGAAAACATCCCCCGCGTGCTGCCCGAAGGCATGGCCGCACATCTAAAAAAAGACAGCTGGCCACAAACCGAACTGTTTGCCTGGTTGCAAGCCACGGCCGGCATTGACGATATCGAGATGAACCGCACCTTCAACAACGGCATTGGCATGGTGGTGGTGATAGATGCCGCCCAAGCCCCCGCCTGCGCCGCCACCCTGCGCGCTGCGGGTGAGACGGTGTATGAGATTGGCGTGATTGCGCCAATAGGCGACGGCGCTGCGGTGGTGGTGGGCTAAGCTTTTCCGCTTGGCAGCCTGGCGCCTGGCTGAGCTTTTTTGCTATCGACTAAATAGCTACTAGCGCTTTATCTATAAGGGCTAGAAGGCAATAATTCATATAACTTTGATGTGCCGCCAGGCGGGCGGTGGGGTTACCGTTCTCCGGCTTGCTCGCGGGTGACGGTGCAGGTTTGCTGGTTGCCGTGTTTCACCACTTGTGTTGGTGCGCCACCTTTCACACCACGCGAATTGAGCCTGCGCCCGGCCAACCAGACCTTGATCACCGACTGCCTAGTCACACCGAGCTTGCTGGCTTCGCGGTCCAGGGAATCAATCATCCAGGTTGGAAAATCAACGTTCACCCGTTTTTGCGTCTGCAGCACACGTTTTGCCTTGGACAAGTCCAAAGAAGCGGTGACGTCAAGCCCGTCATCAAACTGATGCTCAAATTTTTCAGCTTTCATAAAGTGCTACCTCTTCAGTGCGTGAGCGACGAACGGAAATCAACCGGATGTTGACGCCACGTTAGGTCAAAACCGCCGACCAGTGTTTGGCGTCGATCCGCCCTATGGCGAGAAAGCGCGGTTCATCGTCAGTTTCTGCCGGGATCTCCAGCAGCATCGGATCGCCCTAAAGACTCTGCGCGTCAACAAAATCCATGCCATGCTTCAAACGATTGGATTCACAACAACCGGTTCGAGCTTCTAACTTCTGGGGCAATGGTGGCACTTGTAGCTGCGTTTTAAGCGCCACTGTGGTGACTGAGGCGTCATGACGGATGAGCCGGTGAGCGGTCAAACCACCGTTGCAGACACTTCGGCCGACGTTGACACAAACACCAGGAATCGTTGTTAACAATCGCGCGCATCGGCCAGCCCGCTCAGTGCGTGGCGCGGCGCAGTTCTGCTGCGCGGGCAGCAATCGCCGAGCGGTCGTTGGTCACCCCGGCGTTGGCCAGATAGGTTTCCAGGTCTTCCAGCGCATGGCCGGGGTGGCCGGCTTCGGCATGGGCCAGGCCGCGGTCGCGGTACTCGGGCCAGGCTTGCGGCATGAGCACAATCAGGCGGTCTTGAACAGTGATCAGGCGGTGCCAGTCTTCCTGCACAGCGTGAATCTCTTTCAGGTTGTGCAGCATGCGGGCAATGATGTCGCGCGGCTTGGCGGCTTGCAGGTAGAGGCCCAGCGGCACTTCTTGCTCGTCCACCAGGCTGGCCAGGCTGCGGTACGGCTCGACACGCTCGGCCAGTTCCTCGCGGCTGAGCGACTGGCCGGTGAGCGGGTCAATTACTACCTGGCCTTCGGTCATGTTGACCTTGACCATGAAATGCCCCGGAAACGACACGCCGCGCGCTTTCAGGCCAATGCCTTGCGCCAACTCCAGCCAGATCACGGCCATCGAGATCGGAATGGCCAAGCGGGTGCGCAGCACCACATGGACATAGCTGTTGTCGGGGTCTGAGTAGTTGTTGAAGTTACCGGCGAAATTCAGGTCGCGGTAAACAAACTGGTTGAGCAAGCGCAGTTTTTGCAGCGGGCCGGCATCAAGGGGCAGGCGGCGCTGCAGGCGCGCCAGCAGCTGGTCTACTTCCCCCAGCACCTGCTGCACGCTGATGTCAGGGTACTCGTCCTGCGCCAGGCTTACGGCGGCCTCCAGCAGCGCAAACTCGGCATCGGTATGCACCAGCGAGGCAAAATACTCCAGCGGTGTGGGGACGTTCAGACATAGATTCATGTGAGACATTGTCTACCGGCGCAGGAGTTGGCGCAGTTGCAAACCCGCCACAGCGACCGCTCCGAAATATATAGCTGCTGACGCAGACAGAATAAGGGCTAGAAGCCAAATTCTCTTAAAGCTCTCAGCGCGCAAGGCAGTCCAGTTCCAGTGCCCATTGGCCCACATCAGGAAAACAGCCAGCAAAACACAGCCCGCCAGCACCTGCATCAGAAACACCCCCCAGCCAGGCTCTGGCTTGTAACTGCCACGTTTGATCAAGCCCACCAGCAGCCACAGCGCATTCACCATGGCACCGATACCAATCGACAGCGTCAGCGCCGCATGCGCAAATATCGGCACCAGAAAGATGTTCAGCAACTGGGTAAACACCAGCACCCCGACGGCGATGCGCACCGGGGTTTTGGTGTCCTGGCTGGCGTAGTAGCCCGGCGCCAGCACTTTGATAGCCACAATCCCAACCAGCCCCACGCCCCAGCCCATCAACGCGTAGGTGACTTGTTGCACGTCAAAGTCAGTCATCGCACCATAGTGGTAAAGCACCGTCACCAGCGGCGTCGGGAACACCAACAGCGCCACCGCACACGGAATGGCCAGCAGCGCCACCAGACGCAGGCCCCAGTCGAGCATGCCCGAGTATTTGGCGCTTTCGCCACTGGCACGGGCTAGGGCCAGTTGCGGCATCAGCACCACACCCATGGCCACGCCCAGCATGGCGGTGGGGAACTCCATCAGCCGGTCGGCATAGGTGATCCAGCTCACACTGCCAGGGCGCAGGTGCGAGGCGATTTGCGTGTTGATCAGCATCGAGATGTGCGCCACACTCACGCCCAGCAGCGCCGGGCCCATCAGGCGCAACACGTTTTTGGTTTCGGCGCAGGCCCAGGCCTCGCGCAGTGCTGACCAGCGCCCGCTCATGCGTGGCTGCAAATCCAGCCGCTTCAACGCCCACCACTGCACGCCAAGCTGCGCCATGCCGCCCAGCAGCACACCACCTGCCAGCGCATAAATTGGCTCGATGCCCATCGATTTGAACCACGGTGCGCCAAGCCAAGCCGCCGCAATCATGCAGATATTGAGCAACACCGGCGTGGCCGCCGGCACGGCAAAACGCTTCCAGGTATTGAGCACGCCCGCACCCAAGGCCACCAGCGACATAAAGGCGATGTACGGAAACATCCAGCGCGTCATCACCACCGCCACCTCAAACCCGCGTGGGTCTTGCTTGAGGCCGCTGGCCATGAGCCACACCAGAGCGCCTGCACCCAGCACGCCCATCACGCTCAACCCCAGCAACGCCCAAGCCAGCACCGTGGCCACGCGGTCAATGACCAGACGGGTGGCAGCGTCGCCCTGCTGCGCTTTGGAGGCGGCCAACACCGGCACAAACGCCTGGCTGAACGCGCCTTCGCCAAAAAGCCGCCGGAACAGGTTGGGGATGCGAAACGCCACGTTGAAGGCGTCGGTCATGGCAGACGCGCCAAAGGTCGACGCAATCAGCAGCTCACGCACCAGCCCGGTAATGCGTGAAACCAATGTCAACACAGAGACGATAGAAGCAGATTTGAAGAGACTCACGCGGCAAAGTGTAGCCGTGCGCCCGGCAGGCGCTGGCTTTTACAGGTCGCGCCAGCTTGAGACTGCTAGAATCACGGGCTTTGCTGACAACATCCACAGACTCAAGGAACATCAATCATGGCATCTACAAAACCCAAAAAGAAGAACCCGCGCCTGGCGTCGGGCCGTAAACGCGTCCGCCAAGACATCAAGATCAACGCCGCGAACACCTCGCTGCGTTCCCAGTACCGCACCTCGGTGAAGAACGTTGAAAAAGCCGTTCTGACGGGTGACAAGGCCAAAGCAACCGAGTTGTTTGGCAAGATGCAAGCCATCGTTGACACCGTGGCTGATAAGGGCATCTTCCACAAAAACAAGGCTGCACGCGATAAGAGCCGCCTGTCTGCCAAGGTGAAAGCCTTGGCTGCACCCGTGGCAGCAGCTGCCTAATTTTTAGGCAAATCGCACGTCGTCCTGAGGGATCAGGACGGCGCCGTTTGTAACGGGTGCGCTGTCAGCAAAAGCAAAAAAGCCGTCTCAGGACGGCTTTTTTGCGTCTGGTGCTTCTTCTGCAGCGATCACTTTTGGGTCAACAACTCAAGGACGTGTTGTCCAATCGCCAAAGAGGCGGTCAGCCCCGGGGACTCGATGCCCAGCAGATTGACCAATCCCGGCACACCATGCTCGGCTGGCCCCTGAATCCAAAAATCGGCCGCCGGTTGGCCCGGGCCACTGAGCTTGGGGCGAATCCCCGCGTAGCCGGGTTGCAGCGCGCCACCGCGCAGGTCAGGCCAATACTTGCGCACCTCGGCATAAAAAGCCTCGCCTCGGACACCGGGTACACCAAGTGCGAAAACGGCGCACGCCCAGTCAAGGTGAAGTAATTGCCCTTGGCATAAAACGCTTTAGGAATATGGCAACCATCAAGGCCAACGCAGCGCTGGGCCAGACCCACTGCACCCAGGCCCGCCGCGTTGACGACCAGCCTCGCGCACAACTGCGCGCCATCAACCGCTTCTAATTCTATAGCTGCTCGCGCTTTATGCATAAGGGCTAGAGGCGAATTTAATGCTAAAACGCCACCCGCGCTTTCCAGATCACCTTGCAAAGCAAGCATCAGCGCGGGGCTGTCCACAATACCTGTGCTGGGTGACAACAAAGCGGCCTCGCAGTGCAGCGCTGGCTCCGACTGCCGAACTTGGGCAGCACTTAGCAGCAGCAAGTCAGTCACGCCGTTGCGGCTGGCCCTATCCTGAATGCGCTGAAGTTCTGCCACCTGCCCTAGCGTGGTGGCCACAATGAATTTGCCGCAGCGCAGATGACCCACGCTGCGCTGGGCGCAGTAGTCACACAGCAGCGCCCTGCCCTGCACACACAAGCGCGCCTTGAGCGAGTCTTGCGGGTAATAAATGCCAGCGTGGATCACCTCGCTGTTGCGCGAACTGATTGCCGTGCCAATGCCGGCGGCGGCTTGCAGCACCAGCACCTCACGCCGGGTAAGCGCCAGCGCACGTGCCACCGCTAAGTCGACCACCCCAGCGCCCACCACCACACACTCAACTTGATCCATCCAGTCGGCCCCGTAGAAAATCAGCATCTTGTCAGACTCTGGTTGGCGCCAGACGAAAAAAAAGGACCGGGCAAACGCCTAGGTCCTTTTCATGAAATCTGGTGGGCGGTGGAGGTTTCGAACCTCCGACCCCAGCAGTGTGAATGCTGTGCTCTACCCCTGAGCTAACCGCCCTTGTCCGTTGAGACAAGCCCTAAATTATGCCACAGCTCCGACGTACTTCTTTAAATGGTGAACAGTAAAATTCATGCCTTTTTGTGACTCCCGAGGCCAAAAAACGCGAACGCCGGGCTATAATTCTGGGCTTGTTCCTCGATAGCTCAGTTGGTAGAGCGCCGGACTGTTAATCCGTAGGTCCCTGGTTCGAGCCCAGGTCGAGGAGCCAAAAATTCTGAACAGAAACAAGCACTTAGTGGAAACGCTAGGTGCTTTTTTTGCTTGCGTGAGTTCCGCATTGGGTCTGGCAAATAAATGTGCGCCCCTCGAAATTCACTACAGCAATGGCCAAGCCAAGGTCACGATCAAAACCCCGGAAAAAGGGAACCGTCGTTAAGACGAATTGGCAGCTGAGCGTAAAAACCACCTTATCCCTGACCTGAACTAATGGGCAATCAGAGCCTGCTCGTTTCCGGGGTGCTATATTAGAACGTCACCAAACTAACTGAGCCGATGCGCTCGAATTTGTTTGCTCGGGATCCAAGTCAGCCCCGGACCCGCGTGAGTTTTGTGACCCAAACGCTGTTTTGACTTGAGGCTGCCGGGAATTAGACCCGGCTGAGTTCTCAAGCCGAGGCTGACTGCTTCAGAGCCACGCCCGTCAAGCGGATCAGTTTCAGCATGTCCGCCGATGCCGGGGTGGTCTGCACCGCTTGGAGCGGCTGGCCTTCATAGCGCCCGCGCGTGATTTTTGAGGCTTGCAGAATGGCGAAGCTTTTGCTGGTCGGCACGGCCTGAGCACTGAGCCAGCGGCTCCAGTTACGCTGGGAACTCCCACAAATCGTTTCTTCCAACTTGGCGCAACTGCTCACTTGGAGCGTGTCCATCAAGGATTGCACCCATCGCACTGTGAATTTGAGCGTCACTTCCTGACGCTCCACCAATTTGGGTGGACGCCCCGATTTATCGGTGCCATTGATTTCGGCTTCACGGCGCTTGTTCACCTTGATGACGCGCTCAAATTCTCGAATCAGTGCCTGCTGCTTATCAATGATTTCCTGCAGGCCGGTAATTTTTCGGTTGGCCACGTCCATGTCGCATTGGGCCTCCCAGGCGTAAATATCAAACTCGGAAGACCAGCATTTGTCGGCATATTCGAACTTCGTGATCCAGTAGTCGATGCCGTCGAGTTTTGCCTGATGCTGCGCCTCTTCTTGTGGCGTGAGGGGGTCGCAACGCCCATAGATGACTTGGGTGCTGGGCCACAGTGGATTGCTGGACATTTCTGGTGCGGCGGTAGGGTTTTTCGCCAGCAGGGCTTTTGCATTGGCCTGCTCCATCTTGTAGCGTCGCACGCTGACCCGCACCCAGGGATGCTGCAGCCAGTTGCAGCTCAGCCGCACATAGTCCTGCGCCACATCGTTGGACAGCAACTCATCGGATTGACCGCAGTGGTGATCAATCGCACTGAACCAGGCATTGCGCGTGGCCATGAGTTCTGCCACCAGGCGCAGGTCAGCATGAACCCCGGCATCAAGCCCAAGCGCCAAGGCGCTTGCCTGCAGCGACAAGTCATTGAATCGGTACGTTAGCGCAGCTGGCGGCAGCTCGTCCTTGAGCGGCGTGTCCTGCCAATTGATGGAGATCGTCACCCGCTTGTCTGCACTGTCCCATAGGCTGGCCAGCCACTGGGCTGTGCTGGGCTGGACATCGAGTCCGTTGGTCTGATAAATCCCCCAGCAAGGAACCATGGCGAGCGCGAATTGGGCGAAGGTCAGGTCATGAATTTTGAGAGCTTCCATGCTTTTCATTCTGTTCTTAAGTGGCCGGACAAATAACATTTGTTTAATAAATGTTCTAGTCAATTATTCGCCGAATATACGGACTAATAATATAACGAATCAGGAAGGAAGCGAGTTCTTTCAGCCGGATTCATCATCACAACAGGGAAAGAAACCATGAAAAAAGACTTCGATCTGTCCTGCATTCGCATCGGCACTGATGACGACCTGGCCGACGCGATGGCCCTGGCATCCCGCCTGCTCGCCGACGCCCCGGACAATCTGGATTTTGTGACTCGCCAGTTTTCATTCGATCTGCTGGTGGCAGTGCTGATGTCCACAGCCTATGGGACGCGAGACAAGACGCTGGCAGAAGTGCTGCTTTATCTTGTCGATCCGACGTGGGATAGCCCCCGACAAATACTCCTGTCTTTTTCCCAAGAAAGGGAAGCATGGAAACAACCAAGTGCATCGAAGTGGCGCAAAGGGTTGACCGGAAAATTGGAAATGGTCAACGACGATGCGGTGGCACCTCAGATCAAGCGTTGCTACATGGATTGGAAAATCGCATTCGCATTAGGCACGGTGGGCGGCGCTGGACGGCGACAAAACGGCATCGAGGTGTTCGACCCACAAGCCGTCGCCAAAGCCGTACAGATGGTGAGCGGCCTCACGGTAGACAAAAAATCGTGTTCTGAGCGCATCCTGCAAAACGCCCAAGTCAATGACGGCTACCGAGTGGTGCCCGATGCCCGCAAAGCCCACGCCAAACTCCAAGAAGCCAAAGCCCGCTTCGAGAACCTGGTGGAGCCCATTGCCAGCCTGCAACGCGATCTGGTCTTGGCCGCCGCCATGGACCCGGATGAATTCCGCATCACGCCGATCCTGCTGCTGGGCGAGCCCGGTATTGGCAAAACCTACTTGGCAACCCAACTGGCCGAGGCATTGGGCGTGGCTACTGAGAAGATCAGTGCGGGCGGCGCACAGGGCGGTTTTCAGTTGACTGGCTCGCACTCCACTTACATCGGGGCACGGCCAGGATCGCTGATCGCCTTGCTCGCCGAAGACGAGTCGGCATCGCCGGTCATGGTCATCGATGAGGTGGACAAAATCGGCCTTGGTGGGCAATACCCCGTGTTGCCGGTGCTGCTCGACCTGCTGGATGCCAATACCGCCAAAAAATTCAAGGACCAGTTCTTTGAAATGGAGTTCGATGCCAGCCGGGTGGTTGTCATCCTGACGGCCAATAGTTTGGATGGCGTGCCCCCTGCGCTGCTGTCACGGGTCGAGGTGTTCCATGTTCCCCGGCCTGAGCGGGCGCAACGCCTGCGCATCATCCGTGAGACCCATGCCGATCTGTGTGCCAAAACCAAAAGGCAGATCACGATGGATGAGGGCACTTGTGAAGTGCTGGCCAGCCGGACGGACTTGGACATCAGAAAACTGGTGCGCCTGGTCAGGGAGGCGTTTTCGAATGCTTTGCAGTTCGACCAGACCTTGGCTGAGCTGGTGTTACCTGCGGCCCCGGACACGCCGGAGTTGGCTGGAGACAGGCAAGACGGTGATATTGACCGCAAGCCCGCCGGACCAACATGGAAATACCACTGATCTTGCAAACGACAGGACGAATCATGGACACAATTCACATCCCAGCGCGGATCACGGGTCGCTTCCCCTACATGTTCGCGGGCAAAAACATCGGGCTCTCCGTGCTGCAGGGCTGGTGTCAGACGTTCGAAGCCCTGTGTCAGGACATCGATGCCGAACTGGGTGATGACAAGCGCGGCTTCCATTGGGTCCAGTGCAAAGAGAAGTTGGGTATGGCTCGCTGGCATTGGGACATGGGGCCTGACCAGGACCGACCGGACGTGATTACCAAGAGGGTTAACAACGCGGTGGCGAAAACCAAGCACCTGTGCGGCGTTTGCGGCGAGCCGGGCGAGATCGACCTGGAGGCCGACTGGATGCTCACCCTGTGCCCGGCGCATACGCAAGAGAACCGGCACCAGGAAAAGATGGACCGGCTCAGCCGCATCAAAGCGCCAAAGGGTGTGGGCGAATTGGTGCTCTACCTGGGCTTTGATGGTGTGTTGCACCATGGCGTTGTTGCATGGATCAGCAAAAAGGCGAGCTTTGGTCTTGATGCCCGAGTCTATGCGGTAGCGGTTGCAGCACGCATGGAGTTCGGGCGTGCGAGCGCCATCATGCGGTTCAAGACCGCCACCCCGATGGCCGCTTCGCACCGCTTGCATCCGGTCGGCGCGAACGCAGTCGGGCTCCAATAATGGTCTTGTAGCGCCCCATCGCAGTTTCCACCAGCGATCTCTTGCCGTAGCCGGCAGCCTCCTGCCAGCCCAGCCTGCCCAGGGACTCCATCATCAACACGTGGGCATCACGTTGCGTCACGATGGTCAATCTCGATGTCCGCAGGAATTTGATCCAGTAGCGGCCCTACTTGGGAGGGGTCATCCATATCCTGCGAGGTGAGCACGCAGGCCACAATCTGGTTGGTGTTGGCATCCAGCGCAAGGTGAAGTTTTCGCCAACACCGCCTTGAGCGCTGGCCGTGTTTCTCAGCCAGCCACTGGCCGGCACCAAAGACTTTCAATCCCGTGCTGTCGATGACCACGTGCAGTGGGCCTGTGGACAATCGCCCCAGGGAAATGTGTGATTGGCCGCCGCGGGTCAATCGTGCTGGGGCCTGCCACGCGGCAATTGCCTCCTCTGTCACCCACAGCGTCAAACTGCGACAGCCGACGCAGTGCGGCGTTATAGCCTGACCAGTTGGTCGCCTTCATCGACTTCTTTGCAATATGGTGGCGTCGATCTTCGTTGTGTTTGTTGGGCATGGGCTGGCGGGAATCAAGGAAGCCCGAATCCTACGTCAACGCCCGATCCATGCAACAACGCCCTGAAAAAGTGTTACCCGCTTTTGAACCACGCCCGGTGTAGTACTCCTGGGCCGTGGTCATTGCGCCGCCTCCCATGGATTGATGACGTTCAGCCCGGCAGCCTCAAAAGGGCTGGTGTCGCGGGTTGCGACGGTGAAGCCGTTGGCAAGGGCGACGGCCGCAATGAAGGCATCAGCTGTTTCAATTGCCAAGCCGGCAACCCGGGACTTGGCCAGCAGCTCGGCATAAGCCTTCGTGCAAGCCATATCGAACGACAACACGCGATTTGCGAACATCGGCAGCAGGCGCTTTTCCAAGTTTTCATGCAGGCTGTCCCGGCGCTTTCCGGCTGGCATCAGCGCGATACCCGCACGCAGCTCGGCTACCGTGATCGCGGACAGGTAGAGCGTTTCCAGCGCTTGCGCGTCGATCCAGTCAAGGACGCGGGCATTAGGCGTCTGGCGCTGCGGCTCCGAAATCACGTTCGTATCGAGCAGGATCATTCGAAGCTCGCCGCACGGGCCGGGGACTTGATACGCCCGCTTTCAAACAGGGCGTGTTCTTCATCGGTCAGGCCGACAGCCTCGCGGGCGATAGATGCCAAGAAAGAGCCAAGTTTCACGCGACCCTCGGGCTTCGCAGCCCGCCCCAAAATGTCGCGGATTTCAGCCTCGGTGCTGCGGCCGTGCTGGGCGGCTTGGATTCGGATGGCCCGATGCACTTCGTCGGGCAGATTTCTTACATTCACGTTTGCCATTTGGTATTTTTCCAGATAGTCGCCATCAATGGTGTCATTTTATATCAATGACACCAAAACACAAACGAATTTTCGCAAAAGTCCTAACAAGTGCGACACCAAATCCCTACCCCGTCGACAAATTGATAACCCACTGGCACTGGGTTGAAACTATCAAAAACAAGGGGGACGGAAGAACGCCCCTTAAATTGCTGATGCGGTTGCTTTAACCTTGGCGGTCAGCTCGATACCCAATGCCTTCATGACCGCCAGCGTCGTCTTCAAAGTAGGGTTGCCATTCTCGCTGAACGAGCGGTACAGCTGCTCGCGGGAAAGCCCGGTCTGACCTGCAATTTGAGCCATCCCTTTAGCACGGGCCACAACGCCTAGCGCATGCGCGACGTAGCCGGCATCGTTGGTTTGAAACGCTTCGGCCATGAAAATGGCGATGGCTTCATCAGAAGCCAGATCCTCAGCAGGATCGTAAGTTGTCAGTTTTTCAGTCATTTCATTCGCTCCATTCATCAGCCAAACGCTTCGCCGCCTTGATGTCCTGCTCTTGCGTGCTCTTGTTGCCACCGCACAGAAGGACGACGATTGTGTTGCCCCTCTAATGGATGTCAATGCGATAACCAGGGCCATGGTGGATTCGTAACTCGCTGACTCCGTGCCCTACCGGCTCCACATCCCCTGCATGGCCGTAGGCTAGGCGGTCCAGGCGGGACGCGATCAAAGCCCGTGCCCGTTCGTCCTTGAGCCGTACCCGCCATTTTTGGAATGTCTGCGTTTGTTTTAGTTCGATCAGCATGAGTTTTATAGTAGTTTATAAACTACTGACTGGTCAATGACTGGTCGCAGACGTCCTAAAAAGTGCGACAAGTTGTCGTATTCCAATTTCACACCGTCGTTCAGTAGTGTCCCAACGTTCTTCAGAGGAGAGCGAGCTGATTTGACTCGAAATCCGACACGGGATTTTTCGATGGTGGCGTAAGCAGTTGATTTATTGGGATATTTTCAAACATGGACAGACTCAGGATTTGTAGAATTTCGTACAGGCTGTGATCATCAAGATGCAAGCGTTTCTTTGCGATGGCAATGAGCAGATATGTCGATATGGCAATCCATATCTGCGTCTTCACGGCGTTCTCGCTGGTGCCAAAGAACACCTTGATGCGCAAGTGCTGCTTGATCCATTTGAAGAACAACTCCACCTGCCAGCGTTGGCGGTAAAGATCGGCAATCAGCTCGGGCTTCAAGCTGAAATTGTTGGTCAAAAACACCAGCCGTTTTCCGCTGTCGTCCTTGACCACCACCCGGCGCATGGTCGCGGGGTAATCCTTGCTCGACTGATAGGTTGTCAGCACGCCGGTCTGATCGCACAGCACTGCAGTACCCACGCGGTCCACCGGATGCGAGTAACGTCGCTTGAACTTGGTGTTGCTCTTGGCGCGGGTGACAAAGAAGGCTTGCGCCTCGTGAATCACGAACAACCTTGCGAAGTCCAGGTAGCCCCGATCCATCAGGTAAAACGCGCCCGGCTCCAGCACCAGATCGTCCATCACATTGACCTCGTGCGTCTTGCCGTCGGTGATGTGAATGAAACTGGGGATGTTGCCCCTCAAATCCAGCAGCGTGTGCAGCTTGATGGCCGCCTTGGTCGACCGAAATGGTGCCCATGCAAACACCGACAGGCACAGGTCAATGGTGCTGGCATCGAACGCGTAAACCGCCGCGTCGAGTTCCAGTCCGAACGGCTCCGTGGCATACAAGGGACGTGCCAAACCAATCAGGTGTTGTGCAAAGTCGGCGTAGATTTGCCATGGGCGTGTCGCGTTCGCATTGGCCAGCGTATTGCGCGATATCGTCTGACAACGAAAGCCCATGTGGTACAGCCGCCGAGCCTGAGCGCGAAGGTTGACTTCGATGTCGCGCAAGGACTCGCGGTAGGTCAACTGGGCAAATGCCATGGCGAAGAATTGGTCCAGGCACGAGAAGTCCTTGACCTTGTGTTCGCCGTTGTGATCGGCCACACAGCGACGAAACGTGCTCAGTGGAAGGTACAGCATGAGTTGCGCAAATACGAGCGTGCCTTTGTGCATGACGGTTTGGGGCGGGAATCCGCAAAAAACCGACAGTCTGACGCACCATGACGTTCAAATCGAGACCAGACTCAAACACCAAATTTAACAACCAAATCAAGAGCTTACAACGTTCCGACAAGACAACGTTGGGACACTACTGACCGTCGTTATATGTCAAGTCAGGCCCCCTTCAGAGCGCCAAGGTCGTTGGCAGTGCGAGCGGCGCACCTGGTGTTGCTGGTGTTGCTGGTGTGCCTGGCGTTGGCGCGGTGCTCCAGCCTGAGCCGCCAGCCAACCTCAAACCACGTCCACCATCGCACTATCTTTGGGCGACACTGATCACGCGCCTCACGTCATATTTACGAGGTGTACTTGCTGCTGCGCCCAATGTGCGGGGGCCAGATGCGCATCATTGCCTTCATCACCTTCAGCGCCGACATCCACAAGATTCTGGAGCACATCGAGGTCGAACCCGAAGCCCCGCGCATCACCCCGGCACGCGGGCCACCGTTGTGGGACGAGTGTGGTGCGCAGGAGACGAGGGAAGGTGTTGAGGCTTGCCGGACTGGGATCTGGCAGCCCAGCCAGCACCAGACTACTCCGACGATCAGCGCACTACTTGGTGAACTCGCATTGGGTCGCGACGACTGCGCCGGGGTAGGACTGTGTTCTTCGGCAGCCCGGAGCGCAGTTTGAGATGGGTGAGCGCAGATTCTTGGGGATTCAGACGGTCATCTCAGTGAAAACCCATTTTTTAAGGACAGTTTGGGTTGCGATACTTGGCCTCATGCGGTTGGAAATCCTATCCGTGAAACATCACCACCGTGCGGCCATCAGATCAAGCCATTGTGCCGATTTGTAATGGCCCGCCGCGCAACACATCCGCACAGCGACTGCGCCCAGCTGAGCGCTCGCCCTGCGTCAGGGCCACGTCACAGCGCACTGCTATGCTCAGAAAATGCTCTCTCAGCCCCACACCGTCCACTCCATGAAACGCATCTCCCAGTACTTCTTCCGCGGCCTCATCACCTTCTTGCCGCTGGTGCTCACCGTCTACCTGCTGATCCTGTTCATTAGCTGGATCGAGGGCAGTGCCATGGCCGTGATCCGGCCGGTGCTGGGTGACTTTTATCTGCCCGGCCTGGGCATTGCGCTGGGCGCTGGCGTGATCCTCGCGCTGGGTTTTCTGGTGTCGCAGCCCATCAGCGCGCGGCTGCTGTCGTGGGTGGAGCTCCCGTTCACCAACCTGCCGGTGGTCAAGAGCATTTACAGCTCGCTGAAAAACTTCGCCGACTATTTCGCGCCGCATGACAAACCAGCGCAGCAGGTGGTGTTGCTCAGCATGCCAGGGCATGAGCTGTCGATCGTGGGGCTGGTCACGCGCCGCTCGCTCAAAGGCCTGCCGCGCGGCCTGGGCGATCTGGACGACCGGGTGGCGGTTTACCTGCCCATGGGCTACATGATCGGCGGCTACACCGTGTTTGTGCCGCGAAGCTGGACCTCCCCCATCGACATGTCGGTCGAAGAGGCGATGCGCTCCGCGCTGATCGCGTTCATGGCCTCAAATCCGGGAGAGAACAAAGTATGAGCATTCGCAACCTCGACGCGCTGTTTGCGCCCGCCTCGGTCGCTGTCTTTGGCGCCACGCTGCGCCCGGCCAGTGTCGGGGGCACGGAGTGGCTCAACCTGAGCGCCGACTTCAAAGGCCGGCTCTACCGGGTCAACCCCAAACACGCCCAGCTCGGCGAGCGTGGCACGCGGGCGGCCATCGTGAGCACCGCCGGGTTGGACAAGGCACAGAAACAGGCCATGCTCGACGCCGCGCGGGTACACACGCTGCGCATCCTCGGGCCCAACTGCATCTGCATGCTGGCGCCCCACGTCGGTCTCAATGCCAGCTTCTCGCACATCGGCGCCTTGCCTGGCGAACTGGCGTTTGTGTCGCAATCGGGCGCGCTGGTCACCGCCATGCTCGACTGGGCCGGCTCGCGTGGCATCGGCTTCTCGCACTTTGCCTCGCTCGGCGAACACGCCAACATCGACTTCGGCGACCTGCTCGACTTCCTCGGCAGCGACCCCAAGACGCGCGCCATCCTGCTCTACATCGAGAGCTTGGAGGCGTCGCGCAAGTTCATGTCGGCGGCGCGCGCGGCAGCGCGCAACAAACCGGTGATCGTGGTCAGGGCCGGGCGCTCGGTAGCATCCGTAACAAATGATTTATTGCCTGTTCAAGCACGACTCGGCCCAGCTGTTTCGCGATGTCGTGGTGCGGGTGGGCGAGCGCTTCGTGATTCAGGGCGCCACGCTCGGCTTCACCCAGTCTGCCGCGAAGACGCTGGGCGTCAAGGTAACGCAGAAGGTTATCGGGAAAGGTGTGTCCCGATTTGTCCCGCAGATCGGCGCGATGGGGGTGAGTGCGTATGCGTACTTTGACACGACCCAGGTGGCGAAGACCGTCATTGATCTGTTCTCCAGCGACATAGTTGTGGACGCCCCAAACTCCTAAGCAAAATGGGCCTCTGGCCCTCGCGGAATATGCGTAAACAGCTATTTTTTTAGCAAAATATGCGCCCTCGCCCTGACCTCCTCAGGCGCCATGTCAATCAATTTCAAGTCATCACGTGAAGGTGTGCGGCGTGCGGGCTTATCTGTGACACTGCCCGCTCAGCGAACAACCGACGACTTGCGCTCAAACAGCCAGTCCTTGAAAGCCGTGGCTGCAGCCGACAGTCGCTTGCCCCTGGGGTAGACCACTTGCCAATGCCGGATCAACGGAAAGCCCTGCACGTCAAGCTGCACCAGCTCCTTGAGCGCCAGCTCCGACTGTACCGTGGTAACTGATAACACCGCCAACCCCAGGCCGCCCGCCACGGTCTGTTTGATGGCCTCGGTGCTGCCCAGTTCAAGCCGGTTTTTCAGCGCTACACCATGGCCTGCAAAAAACCTCTCGGCCGTCAGTCGCGTGCCGGAGCCCGGTTCACGCAGGATGAATGGTTCATCGAGCAGTCGGGTCGCGGGGATGTTGCGAAGGCCTGCCAGCGGGTGTTGGGGCGGCGCCACCAGCACCAGCAGGTTGTCGGCGAAAGTCTCGTAAACAACATCCATTTGCTCGGGCGGCTGACCCATGATGTAGAGGTCATCCTGGTTGCTGGCCAGTCGCTGCAGCAGGCTTTCGCGATTGCCCACGAACATCGCCACCTCAATGCCGGGATGGGCTGCGCAAAACCCACCCAGCAACTTGGGTACGGTGTACTTGACGGAGGTCAGGATGGCGATTTTCAGGCTGCCACGCTCAACGCCCTGCAAGGCTGACAAGTCTTGAGACAGTCGTTCCATGCGGCTTTCGATGTCCTGACAAGCCTCCATCAGAGTCTGTCCCGCGGCAGTCAGATAGATTTTTTTGCCCAACTGCTCAAACAGCGGCTGCCCTACGCTTTCCGAGAGTTGCTTGACTTGCAGCGACAACGTAGGCGGCGACAAATGCAGCGCCTCTGCGGCGCGCGCAAAGCTGCCGTGACGGGCCACGGCCAGAAAAATACGCAATTGGTGCTGGGTGGCGTGACGCAGGTTCATGGCATTAAATATTTTATAAAACTCTACCGTAATGATAAAAACATTTTACTTTTATTTAATTCAGTACAGACCAACAATACACATCAGTTCAAAGCAACGCCATTCAATTTGGTGCGCTTTGAGCACCAAAGTGAAGATTTTTTAGATCCCTCTCATCAGGAGCAAACATGGCAGTCAAAACTTACAACGCTGGCGTAAAGGCATACCGCCAGACCTACTGGACCCCCGACTACACGCCGCTGGATACCGACATCCTGGCGGTGTTCAAGATCACGCCCCAGGCCGGCGTACCCCGCGAGGAAGTCGCCGCCGCGGTGGCTGCCGAATCTTCCACCGGCACCTGGACCACGGTGTGGACCGATCTGCTGACCGACCTGGACTACTACAAGGGTCGCGCCTACAAAATCGAGGACGTGCCTGGTGATGACACCTGCTTCTACGCTTTCGTGGCTTACCCGATCGACCTGTTCGAAGAGGGCTCCATCGTCAACGTGCTGACCTCGCTGGTGGGCAACGTGTTCGGCTTCAAGGCGCTGCGCGCCCTGCGCCTGGAAGACATCCGCTTCCCGATCGCCTATGTCAAGACCTGCGGCGGCCCGCCCGCTGGTATTCAGGTGGAGCGAGATCGCCTGAACAAATACGGTCGTCCGCTACTGGGCTGCACCATCAAGCCCAAGCTCGGTCTGTCGGCCAAGAACTACGGCCGTGCGGTCTATGAGTGCCTGCGCGGTGGTCTGGACTTCACCAAGGACGACGAGAACGTCAACAGCCAGCCCTTCATGCGTTGGCGTGACCGTTTCGAGTTCGTGGTCGAAGGCTGCCTGAAGGCCGAACGCGAGACCGGCGAGCGCAAGGGTCACTACTTGAACGTAACCGCCCCAACGGTCGAAGAGATGTTCAAACGGGCTGAGTTTGCCAAAGAACTCGGCGCACCGATCATCATGCACGACTTCTTGACCGGTGGTTTCACCGCGAACACCAGCTTGGCCAACTGGTGCCGTGATAACGGCATCTTGCTGCACATTCACCGCGCCATGCACGCTGTGCTGGACCGCAATCCGCACCACGGCATTCACTTCCGCGTGTTGACCAAGTGCCTGCGTCTGTCGGGCGGCGATCACCTGCACTCGGGCACAGTGGTGGGCAAGCTCGAGGGCGACCGCGAAGCCACTCTGGGTTGGATCGACCTGATGCGCGAACGCTTCATCAAGGAAGACCGTTCACGCGGCCTGTTCTTTGACCAGGACTTTGGCTCCATGCCTGGCGTAATGCCTGTGGCTTCCGGCGGTATTCACGTGTGGCACATGCCGGCATTGGTCAACATCTTTGGTGATGATTCCTGCCTGCAGTTTGGTGGCGGCACTTTGGGTCACCCATGGGGCAATGCGGCGGGTGCCTGCGCCAACCGAGTGGCGGTAGAGGCCTGCGTCAAGGCGCGCAATGAAGGCGTCGACGTTGAGAAAGAAGGCAAGGCCGTGCTGCAAGAAGCCGCGACCCACAGCCCTGAGCTGAAGATCGCCATGGAAACATGGAAAGAGATCAAGTTTGAATTCGACACCGTGGACAAGCTCGACGGAGCGCACAAGTAAGCCGTCCGCGCCACGTCACCAACATTGAAAGGAATTTGAAATGCAAGACTACACCTCACGCCTGTCCGACCCTGCCAGCCGCAAGTTCGAGACCTTCTCTTACCTGCCCGCCATGACGGAAGCAGAAATCCGCAAACAGGTTGAATACCTGGTGAAAAAGGGCTGGAACCCGGCCATCGAGCACACTGAGCCGCAGTACCTGATGGACTCCTACTGGTACATGTGGAAGCTGCCGATGTTCGGCGAAACCGATGTGGACAAGGTGCTGGCCGAAGCCGAAGCTTGTCGCAAGGCCAACCCGGAAAACCACATTCGTCTGGTGGGTTACAACAACTTCAACCAGTCGCAAGGCACCTCCATGGTGATCTTGCGCGGCAAGACGGTCTGATACCGCTCCAGTTTTGAGCCACCACACCGGACCCGCTGAACAGGCCCGTCCGGTGTCGCGTCCCAAGCCAGCTACCCGCAGTCGGCTTTGGACACGACACTACCCATTCCAACACGCACCCAGCCCGGAGACAAGCATGAACGACATCATCGACCAGTACCGTGTCACGCAAGAGCCTTACTACCGCCCAGTGGCGGACGAGGTGGAACTGTTTGAGGCCGCCTATTCGGTGCGCATGCCCATGATGCTCAAGGGCCCGACCGGTTGTGGCAAGACCCGCTTTGTTGAATACATGGCGAACAAACTGGGCAAGCCGCTGATTACGGTGGCCTGCAACGAAGACATGACGGCCTCCGACCTGGTCGGGCGCTTCCTGCTCGACGCCCAGGGCACCCGCTGGCAAGACGGCCCGCTGGCGCTGGCCGCGCGCCATGGTGCCATCTGCTACCTCGACGAAGTGGTGGAGGCGCGCCAGGACACCACTGTGGTGATTCACCCGCTGACCGACAACCGGCGCGTACTGCCGCTGGAAAAAAAGGGGGAGTTGCTCAGGGCGCACCCCGATTTTCAAATCGTCATCTCCTACAACCCAGGCTACCAAAGCCTGATGAAGGACTTGAAACAATCCACCAAGCAACGCTTTGGTGGTCTGGATTTCAATTACCCCGAGCGCGGCATCGAGACCGAAATTGTGGCGCACGAAACCGGCATCTCCCTGGAGGTGGCCGGCAAGCTGGTGTCCATTGCCGAACGTTCGCGCAACCTCAAGGGCCATGGCCTAGATGAAGGCTTGTCCACCCGCATGCTGATTTATGCTGGCAGCCTCATTGCCAAGGGTGTCAACCCCATCTCCGCCTGCCGCGTCGCACTGGTGCGTCCGGTGACTGACGACCCTGACATGCGCGATGCACTAGATGCCGCGGTAGCCACCTTCTTCTGATGACCCGCGCGCAGGAGTGAGCCATGGCCATCCAACTGGACGACTACGCTGATTTTCTTGATGACCTGTCGCCACACACCCGGGAGGTGCTGCAATCTGCTTGGCCAAATGCCTCCAAGGTACTCAGCCCGCGCGGGCTGGACAACTACATCAAGGGCGCTGCCGCCCTGCGCGGGCTGGGCAAAGGCGACTCGCTGGTGGAAACCTGGATCGAGTGTGTGCCCAGCGTTGCCCGGGAGGTGGGCGAGGATGTGGTGGGGGACCTGGCCAGCGCCTCGCTGAGCCTGGCCTCGCGCACCTCGGGTTCGGTGATTGAGCTGCTGCTGGCTACCGCCCCTGCCGCCGCCAAGCGCCTAGCCGATGCCCATTTGTTTAGCAACTACCTGCAGTTCATTAACCACCTGATTGCCCAGGCCCCGCGCGGCGTGCGGCCGATGCTCAACAACATTGAGCGTCTGCTGCACCAGCTCACGCTGGGTGGGTTGCGTCGCTGGGCGCTGTGGGGCGCACATGCGCACCGCACCAACTACGAGGAGCAGATTCGCTACTTCGGGCTGGACTCCAAAGAATCGTTGGCGATGCTGCAAAAGGAGCGCAAGGGCACGCTGCTGGTCGATGTGCAGCGGCGCATCAACATGTATTTGCGCGCCCTGTGGGCACGCGACTTTTTCATGCGCCCGACCTCCGGCGATTTCGAAACGCGCGAGGGCTACCAACCCTACATTGAAGACTACCTGCTGCACCTGCCTGATGCCTTTGATGACTTGACCATCGAGGGCCAGGAGCCGGTGTCGGCCCTGGAGTTGTACCGCGCCACGGCGGCGCATTGCGCCGCGCATATGGTGGAAACGAAGCAGCCCATTTCTGCCGAGGCGCTCAGCGCGCTGCAGATGGCGGTGATCGGTGTTATCGAAGATGCACGGGTCGAGGCGCTGTCGATTGGTCGCTTTCCCGGTCTGCAGCAGCTGTGGTGCAAGCTGCACACCGCCACCCCGGCCATGGGCCGCAGCGTGGGCGATTACCTCAACCGGCTGGCGCGCGCGTTGCTCGATGAGCGTTATGCCGACACCGATCCGTGGATCATGGAAGGCCGGGCGCTATTCGCAACCGGGCAAGGCCAGCTCGCCAGCCATCAGCTATCGTGGGACATCGGCGTGCAACTGGCGCACAGCCTGGCAATCAAGAAACTCGCGTTCAGCCCGCGCACTGATGTGCAAACCGCCCCTTACCGCGATGACAACCGTTATTTCTGGGCGTTCGAGGAATTCGACGCCAACAAGGCGGCCAATGCGGGCTACGAGTCCATCAAACAGGTTCGCAAATACGTGAACGTGATGGAGATGGCCAACGAGATCGACGTTGAAAATGCCGGTGACGACGCCGAAGAAATCTGGGTGCTGGAGTCCGAACTGTTTCCGTATGAGGACATGGGCCAGAGCTTCAACGCGCTGGAAGGCAAGGAGCCCCTGTCCGAGCCGTTTCATTACCCCGAGTGGGACTACCAGATTCAGCTCGAGCGCCCGGCCTGGGCCACCGTGCTGGAGCGGCGCGGCAAGCGCGGCGACCTGGCCGTGATTGAGGCCATCACCGCGCAGTACAAGCGTGAAATTCACCGCATGAAGTTTTTGCTAGATGCGATGGCGCCACAGGGTGTGCAGCGCATGCGCAAGCTCGAAGACGGCGACGAGATTGACATCAACGCGGCAATTGCCAGCCTGATCGACATGCGCCTGGGCCAGCAGCCCGACCCGCGCATCATGATGCGCAGCGTGCGCAAGACGCGTGACTTCTCCATTTTGGTGCTGCTCGACCTGTCCGAATCGACCAACGACAAGGTCGCCGGACAAGATTACAGCGTGCTGAAACTCACGCGCCAGGCCTGCGTGCTGCTGGCCGATGCCATCAACAAGGTCGGCGATCCGTTTGCCATTCACGGTTTTTGCTCGGATGGCCGGCACGACGTGCAATATGTGCGCTTCAAGGATTTTGACCAGAGCTGGAACGACGAGCCCAAGGAGCGCCTGGCCGGCATGACCGGCCAGCTATCCACGCGCATGGGCGCGGCCGTGCGCCACGCTGGACACCACCTCAGCCTGCAAAAATCAGCCAAGAAGCTGCTGATCGTCATCACCGACGGCGAGCCCGCCGACCTGGACGTGCGCGACCCGCACTACCTGCGCTCGGACACCAAACGGGCGGTGGAAGAGGTCAGCAAGGACGGTGTGGTGACCTACTGCATGAGCCTGGACCCCCGGGCTGATCAGTATGTGGCGCGCATTTTTGGCCAGAAAAATTACATGGTGGTGGACCATGTGCAGCGCCTGCCAGAGAAGCTACCATTGCTCTACGCTGGCTTGACGCGTTAAGCCTTGATCCTGACAGCATCCACACCCCTGCGAGACCCCATGCAAACCTATACCGGTATTGAGAACGAAGCTAACGGTGGCATGACGGCGATTGCCCGTACCATCCGCGATGCCTGGGTGTTCGGCATTCTGCCGGAGAGCGACGGCTTTGCCGGGCGGTCTGCGGGCGACTTTCAGAATCTGTTTGAAAAAGTGCACCAGGCTTGGGAGCCTTACGGCCACTTGCCGAGCCGCCTGCCGCCCGAACTCGCCCAGCGCCATGGCCGCATCTACGCAGCCGCTATCGAAGCGGCCCGCGCCAAGGGGTGGGACCCTGAGCTGGGCGAAGACGACTGATTTGCTCTGCCCGGCCACCACCACCACCACGCGCACCATCGTGCTCGAAATTGTTCCCATCATCCGATTTAACATCAAACTCCTCCACCCAAGTTCATAGCTACGGCCCTTTGCAGAGAAAGCAAGGGCCGATCAACCGAAAGGTTCTGCTTTCGCTGCATGACGAAAGTTTGGCCGAGCACTGTGGTGCCAGCGGGCTTCGCGACAAAGGCCTTTTCGACTCTGCGCTGGCGCGTCCGGTGAATTTGGCTATTTGTGAGGAGCCTGACGTGGCAAATTTTGCGGCCTCTTATAGTGTGGGGCTTGCCAAGAATCATGCATTCGTTGATGGCAACAAGCGCGCTGCCTTCTTGTCTATAGGCTTGTTTTTGCTGGTGAACGGCTTTCGGCTGAAAGCGACGCAAGCCGAGGCAACACTGACCATTCTGGATGTAGCCGCCGCAGTGATGGACGAAGCGGCACTGGCGCAATGGATTCGAGATCACATTCAGGCCCGCTAGCTCAAAGCACCTTGGTCATAAATACACTGTACGGGTCCAATCCATAGTCTGCAAACGGGCCGCATTCCACAAAGCCCATGTAGGTGTAGAGCGTGCGGGCAGGAGCAAACCCTGCTTGCGGGCCGGTCTCTAGGCTCATACGCTGAAAGCCCTGGGCTAGCGCATGGTCCAGAATGAAAGCCAGCTTGGACCGCGCCACCCCTTTGCGCAAATGCGCGCTGGCGGTGCGCATGGATTTGAGCTCCACATGCTGCGCATCCAGTCGTTTGATGGCACCACAGCCTAATAACACCAGACCATCCCAAGCCGTCCAGAAAGTGATCTCGGGTTTGCGTAACGCCTTCAAATCCAGCGCTTCACCAAAACCGATGGGGTTACAAAACCCAATCGCAAGCGTTGTTGTTGGGAAGTTTTCATGCAAGTCCGCTGGTTGCCACGCCCCAGCGTTCACAGCGGGTGGTAACGCGCAAATGGCCATGCTGCTCGCCCTAGCCGGAGGCCAAAACCAAACGCCTCACGACGCTATGGGTGATTGACCTGAGACCCGATGGTGGCAATGCGGGTGGGCAAGTGGTGGGCGGCCGCCAGCCCCGAGGCAGTGGTCAAGCTGGGTACGCACACTGGAAAGGCGCTTCAGGCGGTACTGGTGCGGTAATTGTTTTGATATCAAAAAAGAAGCTGCCTGCGCAATACCTACGAGGGCTGCGCGGCTTTTTTACTCCCAATTCCGCTTCGCCAGCCCGTCAACCAGCCCGCTCAGGCTTGCAAAACCAAACTCAGCGCAAAGCCTCATAAACAGACGCTCACGGCGTGGTGCTGTATGCAAACACAACTATAGTTGCGCTGCCAGTCCTATCCAGATTGGCGCTGCCCCATGCAAGGCCCGCCCCATCCATCACCGCAGCGTTTTCACCCGCACTCGCGCGGGCACCAGCATGCCCCGCTACGCCCGCAACCTGCGCAAGCTGCTGCAGCCACTAAATCCACCAAAGCCTACAACCCCCGCCACCCCGAGCGCACCTTGCTGTACCGCACGATTGCCGAACACTTCGAGACTTGGCTTGAGCTCTCCAGCGCGGGTCAGTTCGACGGCCAAGGCGACAACCACACCCCGCCCGCGTATGTAGAGAAGGCATTCCGCAAATACCTCGAATGCGGCATTTTTGCCCACGGTTTTGCGCGCGTCCGCTGCGATGACTGCGGGGACGACTTTCTGGTCGCCTTCTCCTGCAAAGGCCGTGGCGTCTGCCCTTCGTGCAACACGCAGCGCTGCGCATCTTCCAGCGGGTGGTGCGTACACGCCTGCTGCCCCATTGCCCCAGTGCGGCACAGTGTGACCCCGCCAGTCTGCACCTGGGCGCGGTTGCCTTGCGTCCACCGGTTTGGCTCCAGCCTGAACACGCAGGTGCACTTTCATGTCTGCGTGGTCGATGGGGTGTTTGAGACTGTTGCCGGGCCAATAGCGCAAAGCGTCGATGCTGCTGCTGCACAGGCGAACCCGGCGCCGCAGAGTGTGATTTTTCATGCGGCAACTGGACTGGATGAGGCTGCAGTTTGCCCAGGTGCAGGCCAACGTGCGCAAACGCATCCCGCGCGCGCCCACCCTTTGCCATGGATCGGCTCAAACAGCGCGCCTCTGTCCTGGTCTACCGCTGTGGCAAAGGGCACACAGAGCCCCTACAGTCCGACAAATATTCTGGTGAACTGGTGCTCACGCCACTGGAACTGATCAACCGCATCGCCCAATTGGTGCCGCCACCGCGCACGCACCGGCATCGCTATTACGGCGTGCTGGCTCCGAACTCGCCACTGCGGGCGGCGGTGACTGCCATGGCGCAGGCCGAGCAGGTGGTGGCGCCTGTGGTGCACGGTTGCGTGGCTGACGCTGCGTGCACTGCTGCTGGCAGTGCGGGCAGCGTGCCTGGCGTTGGCGCGGTGCTCCAGCCTGAGCCGCCAGCCAACCTCAAACCACGTCCACCATCGCACTATCTTTGGGCGGCACTGATCGCCCGTATCTACGAGGTGTTCCCGTTGATCTGCCCGCACTGCGGGGGCCAGATGCGCATCATTGCCTTCATCACCTTCAGCGCCGACATCCACAAGATTCTGGAGCACATCGAGGTCGAACCCGAAGCCCCGCGCATCACCCCGGCACGCGGGCCACCGTTGTGGGACGAGTGTGGTGCGCAGGAGACGAGGGAAGGTGTTGAGGCTTGCCGGACTGGGATCTGGCAAACCAATCGCCGCCCAAATACCCCGACGATCAGCGACTAATTACAAGCGTGGCCAAGTGTGGCGACATCAGCCCGCCGGTGCGGGGCTGTGTCTGCGGACAGCCTCTGCCGTTCATTGTGACGATGGCGACGCAAATTCCTGGCAAATCAGACTGGCGACTGTGGATGTGCGTGCTTTGTGCGGCACGTTTCAGGTGCGATACCTACCCTCGTGCGTTTGAATTACCTGTGCGTTTCATAGCTTCTCGCCCTTATTATTAAAGGGTTAGAGTGCTAAAAAGCATATCACTTTTGTGTGGCTCCAGGCGGGTGTGGATGCGCTGCAGGTACGAATACATTCAGTTCAAACCTAGTAGATCTTGGCAACTTTCGACCTGACACAGCTACATTGGCCATTGGACACTGGCTTGGCTCAGCTTGGTTGTCTTTTCTTTGATATAAATCAAACCCACATACTGCGCAAGCGTTTGACTTGCATCAAGAGCTCATCCCTTTGATAATTGTTAAAACTTTATTAAAAACGTTATTTATCAGTGGCTCAGAGCCATACATGGGTTCGTGTTCCGGCAATGTCGCCTGATTTTTCAAACTGCAAGGAGTAGTTCAATGAGTGGCAAGTCTATGGGTTCCCCGGCCAATTTAAGCAACGATAAACTTCTCACCTGGGTCAACGACATGGCCGAACTCTGCAAGCCCGACCGGGTAGTGTGGTGTGATGGCTCGCAGGAAGAATACGACCGACTGTGCGAGGAAATGGTGGCCGCTGGCGTCTTTATCCGCCTCAGTCCCGAAAAACGCCCCAACAGTTTCCTGGCCCGAACGCATCCATCGGATGTAGCCCGTGTCGAGGAGCGCACCTTCATCTGCTCTGCCACCAAGGATGAGGCCGGCCCTACCAACAACTGGGCAGAACCCGAAGAAATGCGTGTCACGCTCAAGGGCGTGTTTGCCGGCAGTATGACCGGGCGTACCCTGTACGTGATCCCGTTCAGCATGGGCCCCTTGGGCTCTCCCATTGCTAAGATTGGCGTGCAGATCACTGACAGTGCCTACGTGGTGGCAAATATGCGCATCATGACCCGCATGGGTGCCAAGGTTCTGGACGTACTGGGGAACGGCGCCTACATCCCCTGCATGCATTCAGTCGGCGCACCGCTGGCACCGGGTCAGAAGGATTCGACCTGGCCGTGTGAGCCCGATATTGCCAAAAAATACATTGCCCACTTCCCCGACACCACCGAAATCTGGTCTTACGGCTCGGGCTACGGTGGCAACGCGCTGCTAGGCAAGAAGTGCCTGGCTCTGCGTATTGCCTCGGCCATCGCCCGCAAGGAAGGCTGGTTGGCCGAGCATATGCTGATCTCGGGCCTGGAGTCACCAGAAGGGCAAAAAACCTATATCGCGGCGGCTTTCCCCAGTGCTTGCGGCAAGACCAACCTGGCCATGCTGCGCCCACCCAAGGGCATGGAAGGCTGGAAGGTCACCACCGTGGGCGATGACATCGCTTGGATCAAAAAGTCGCCCGAAGGTGAGCTGCGCGCTATCAACCCCGAGGCTGGTTTCTTTGGTGTGGCTCCCGGCACCAACTACTCTTCCAACGCCAACGCCATGTTGACGATGACGAAGAACTCGATCTTCTCTAACGTGGCCCTCACCGACGACGGCGACGTCTGGTGGGAAGGCATGGACGGCGAGCCTCCGGCACATTGCATCGACTGGCAAGGCAAGGACTGGACCCCCGGCTGCGGCCGCCCGGCGGCACACGCCAACTCGCGCTTCACCACACCCGCCAGCCAGTGCCCGTCGATCGACCCCGATTGGGAAAACCCCAAGGGTGTACCGGTGGCCGCCTTTATTTTTGGTGGCCGCGCCAGCAAAGAAATGCCGTTGGTGTTCCAGGCCTTCAACTGGGCGCACGGCGTCTACCTAGCGGCCACCATGGGCTCGGAAGCCACAGCAGCCGCTATCGGCGTGGTGGCCACCCGGCGCGACCCGATGGCCATGCTGCCGTTTTGCGGCTACAACATGGCTGATTACTTCACGCATTGGCTCAATGTGGGACGTCAGGTGAGCAACCCTCCGCGCATCTTTCGCGTCAACTGGTTCCGCAAGGACGATGCAGGCAAGTTCATCTGGCCTGGCTTTGGCGAAAACCTGCGTGTACTGAAGTGGATTGCCGGACGCGTACACGGTCAGGGCAGTGCGGTGGAAAGCCCGATTGGCTGGATGCCACGCTTTGAAGACATCGACTGGACTGGTCTGGACTTCTCCCAAGACGCCTTCTACGACCTGATGGCCGTAGGCCGCGAAGCCGGTACCGCCGAGGCCCATGCCCATGAGGAACTGTTTGACCGCTTCCGTGACCGCCTGCCCAAGGAGTTCACCTTTGAGCGCGAATTGCTTCGCTCACGCCTGTGGCGCTCGCCTGACCGCTGGGAACTGGCGCACGAGTAAGCAGTGATGGCTACCGGCGCGGGCTGGGGCTGCCGGGCCCTTCAGGACCTGGCTTATCGACTGCGTTTACACAGTTTCCCACTGAGCGCTGCGGCCTGATTTAAACAACGCGTCGAGGATGCGCATGTTGCAAATGGCATCGTCTAGGCCAAGGGGCAACGCAATCTCCCCCCGAACGGCACGCGAAAACGCGTCACCCTGCAGGGTGTACATATCGCACGGCGCCAGGGTTTCAGCCATGGCAGAAGCGCCGCCGGGTGTGCCGGCGTCATCTACAAAAATCCGTGTGACACCGCCCAGCGGGGCGTTGAACGGAATCTCCAGCTCCAGCCGACTCCGGGTGCCAAGGGCTTGCACCCTTTGGTACGGCACGCTCTGGGTGGACACCGTGAAATCCAGCCGCCGCCCAGCGCCAAAGTCCAGCATCGCCGTGGCGGTGCGGTCGGTCTGAAAGTCTGGGTCGCGCTCAAGCAGCGCAACCACGCGCAGCGGCTCAGCCGCGAACAAAAACCGCCCGGCCACGATGGCATAGCAGCCAATGTCATACAGGGCGCCACCGCCCACGTCCAGCCGGTTGCGGATGTCGTCGCTCTGGCGGTTGAAGTACGAGAAAGCCACCTGCACGGTGCGCAGCTCACCCAAAGCGCCGCTGCGCACCAGCCCGCACGCACGCAGCCACTGCGGGTGAAAACGCACCATGAAGGCTTCCATGATGTGCACCTGCCCCGCCACTTCGCGTAATTGTTCGGCCTCTTGCGCGTTCACGGCATCCACTGGCCCTGTTGCATGACCGAAATAACTTTTTCGCGACCAATTTTGGCGGTGCTGAGAATGCCCCAGTTGACTTTTTTCATGGTTGAACCTTGGTGAACTGGAGTTTATGAATTGAAAGCACACGCTTCGGGGCCACCCGCGTTAGGACTGCGCACCAGATGATCGCATCAAGCGCCGCATCGATATCTAGATCAACTTAAAATCAGAAGTTCAGTACCACTTTTTCGCGGTCGCAGCATGCGGCAGTTTCCTCTGGCCATGCAGACCTTTTCTCACCCCCACTGTGTGCCTCTCGGTTTTCGCGACGACCTCATGCGCTGGCAGCAACTGGTCAGTGCACCATGGCTGGCTACATGGTTGGCGCATGCGCCCACCGCGGCTGCACCCACAGGTGAATGGCGGCTGTTAGAGGTTGACTGCGACGGCTACCCAACTTTCCTCGCCAACCATATTCCGGGTGCTGGCTACCTCGATACGACGGAACTGGAGCAAGAGCCCTTCTGGAACAAGGTGCCGGACTGCGTACTGTTGCAACTGTTGCTGCGCCACGGTATCCGCCATGACACGACGGTTGTTCTGTACAGCCGCAACGCCGCGATGGCAGCCCGGGCCGCCCACCTGATGTTGTATGCAGGGGTGCGTGACGTGCGCTTGCTGGACGGCGGTTTTTCTTCCTGGCTTCAGGGCGGCTTTCCACTGGCATCCGGGCAGCCGCATAGGCAGACTGCGGCGCGTGACTTCGGGGCGCCCATTCCCACAAAACCGGCGTACCTGATCAACACGGCGCAGGCCAGATCTTTGCTACGCCAGCCCAACGGTGTATTGGCGAGCATTCGGACGCGCAACGAATTCATCGGCAAGACATCCGGCTACAGCTACATCACGCCTGTGGGCGACATTGCCGGCGCGCTCTGGGGTCATGCCGGGACAGGCAGCGACGTGAACAGCATGAGCGACTTCCACCATGCCGACGGCACGATGCGCGTGGCCAGCGATATTGAGGCTGTGTGGCGTCATGCCGGCATCCATCGCGACAAGACGGTAGCGTTCTACTGCGGTACCGGTTGGCGCGCTTCGCTTGCGTTTTTCTACGCCTGGCTGATGGGCTGGGAGCACATCAGCGTCTATGACGGCGGTTGGTATGAATGGAGTGCTGACCCGAGTAACCCGGTGGTTTGCAGAACCCAGCCGAACAAATTCATGTCACCGGGTTGGCGAACAAATGGACTCAATTGCGTCCGCTGTTCTTGGCCTGGTACATCGCTTGGTCGGCGTTTTTGAACAATGTCACGTCGTCTTTGCCGTGTTGCGGGTAGACGGCCACGCCAATGGCAACTTGAAATGTTCAGCCTGTAACCGCCCAGCGCATACGGCTGCTCCAGACTGGCGCGAATTTTCTCGGCTACAGCAAGCGCCTCAGGCTCCCCCGCAACGTCACGCAGCAGCACGACTATCCGTGAATACCGCGATCACGTTGCGCTGATCGGCGATGGCGCACCAGATTTGCGTCTTCACTGCGTTCTCGCTGGTGCCCAAAACTTCTTGATACGCAGATGCTGCTTGATCCACTTGAAGAACAATTCGACCTGCCAGCGGTTCTTGTAAAGCTGCGCAATCACCGGCGCTGACAATGCCGTGTTGTTGGTCAAGAAGATCAGCGTCTTGCCCATTGGATCCTTGAAACGAACCCGGCGCAAATGCTCGGGGTCATCTTTGGCCGCCTTGAATCCATTGAGCGCCACAGACTGATCACCTGCGCAAAAGCGTCTTTCCAAGATTCACAATAAATTCCCCGAGTTGTCGGGCTAGGGAAATTACCAGTAAAAAGCATCATGAAATTCAAATCGACACCAAACTTTTTCGCTCGCAAACCCGCATGCCTTTTGGGTTTTCGTCAAAGCGGTACAACCTCTACCGGACAGTAGTGATGGGCACCAGGATTACAAACAAAGTCAGGATGCCATTTCCGCAGCATCAACCCAGGTCGTCAAGGCGACACCGCCTGAACTGGCCACACCAGATGGTGCACAGGCAAACGGGCCCGAATCAGCTGAACCAAAAAACAAGGGCTATTGGGAGAAGATGACAGACTGGGTAAACAACAAAGGTACAGCGGCGACGGGACGCTTCGAGAGCATTAAACAATCGGTCAGCCGATCGGCAGAACACATGGTGACTTTGATGGTCATCTTTGTCCTTCAAACAATGGTGTTGCCACTTCTGCTGCTCCTTGGGCTTTGTGGCCTGACCAAAACCGCCCTGCAAATCACCGAAAGCAGCGTTCACAGTAGCAGACTGCCGACATGAATCCTGCTGACAGTGGTAGCAACTGGCGTGGGTAACACAGCAAAGGCGCAAGGGGCGTTTGCCAGCGCAGTCAACCCAGGAAACAAGCGATTGAGATGATGCGTTACCCGAAGACTCAAGCGTCAGCGCCCACGGCTTCAATGGACTTGAGCAACAAGCGAAATGGCCCTGCCTGCCGGTCTGAAATCATCAGCCCGAGCTGGGTCACCAATGTCGGCTGCAAAGGCGGTACGTCAGGCAGCACCCTGCCGTGAAACGTTGGCAGAAATTTGGCCAGCGGTAACTCAGTTTGGCTCCATTGACCAGTTGCCGGTGTAAAACTGGCTTGGTAACTCAGCTCGTCAAAACCGGAAGCGGTCCGCAAATTGAGTTTGTAGGTGTTGCCATCGCCCCATGCTGTGATGCAGTAGGCCGTTGTGCCGGGGCCACCCAGCCGCAGCAACTGCGCACGCACCGAAGCAAATCCACCGTTATTAAGTAGCGAGACAACGCCTGCTAAAACGGCATGCCCAGCGGGGTCGAAGCGCATCTGGCTGGATGAAACGCCGCCCATGACGCGATCGTTGATCGGTTGCCAGTCCCGAACCGAAGACGGGTTATCAAAGAGCTCAATCAGGTTTGCCATGGGCCGACTCCGAAGTTTTATGCGATGACTGCCACCCAGTGGCTTGGGTTGTTTGATGCGTTGCAACCGACTCAAATCAAATTCTTGCGCATGAAGCCATTCCAACAGAGCAGTGTAGGCGGCAGATTCTCGCGATCCGTGCGATCTGGACCGTGCGCTGCCGTACTGACAAGGTCACGCGCGCCGGTCAGACTGCATTACCGACCAGCACTGCGTGCTGCGTTGCGTCCCGGCCCGGGAGCATGTGGCGTACCGTTGTCACCACATGCTGTTGGTCGACAAAAACCACCGAAGGAAGCGACATGAAGACTACCCACACACCCGACACACTCACCCAGGCTAGCCTTTCTGACATAGCGTCATTCAAGGGGCAACCCTGCCTGTCGCTGTACCAGCCAACCCATCGAAACCATCCGGACAACCAACAGGACCCGATGCGTTTCAACCAACTCGTGAAGGAGTTGGCGGCCTCACTGCAAAAGCAGCATGCGAAGGATGCCGTCAGTGTCTTGGTCGGGCCCTTCGAGGCCCTCGCCGAAGACCATGACTTCTGGAACCACACGCTAGACGGTCTAGCCGTGCTGGGCGCACCGGGTTTTTTCCGCGTGTTTCTGCTGCAGCGTGCGGTGCCCGAGTTGGCCGTGGTGGCTGACAGCTTTCACACCAAGCCGCTGCGCAATTGGCTGCAGTCGACTGGGCGCTACCAGGTACTGGCGTTGAGTTTGAACAAGGTACAGCTCTTCGAAGGCGATCGCCACGCGCTTGATGCCGTGGTGCTGGCGGCCGACGTGCCGCAGACGGTGACCGAGGCAAAAGGCTACGAGCAGACCGAGCCGCACACCACCGTGTCGTCGTATGGCGGCCTTGGCGAGGGCCGCGTGGCCATGCGCCACGGCCACGGCGCCAGGAAGGACGAGATCGACGGCGATGCTGAGCGCTTCTTCCGGGCGGTGGACGCAACCGTGCAGGAACACCACTCGCGCCCGTCAGGTCTGCCCTTGATGCTGGCGGCACTGCCCGAGCACCACCACTTGTTTCGCGAGGTCAGCCACAACCCGCTGTTGCTGGCGGGCGGCCTGATGGTTGACCCGCAGGGGCTGACGCACGACCAGTTGCGCCAGCGCTCATGGGAGGTCATGGCACCGCAACTGGAGGCGCAGCAGGCAGCCTGGTGCAATGCCTACGCAGCCGCCGCAGCCCAGGGGCTGGGCAGTGAGAACCTGCCGCAGATCGCTCATGCTGCAGTGGCTGGCCGCGTGGCATCGTTGTTGATCGAGGCCGACCGCCAAGTGGCCGGGCGCATTGATGAGACGACCGGACGCATTGATCATGCCGACCTGAGCAACCCGCGTGTGGACGATGTGCTGGACGACCTGGGTGCGCTGGTCGAGAGCATGGGCGGTGTGGTGCGTGTCCTGCCGACAGATCGCATGCCTTGTCGCAGTGGCGCGGCAGCCAACTTTCGTCACTGACCGATCTTTCACAAGCCCAACAAGAGAACCCCATGAAGATTCAACTCAATACCGACATCAATAGCGACGCCACCGAGACAATGGCCGCGCAGGTTAGCGCCACGATTGAGCAGGCGCTGGCGCGCTTTAGCGACCGTGTGACGCGGATAGAAGTGCATCTGAGCGACGAAAACGCTGACAAAAACGGGCAAAAAGACCAGCGTTGCATGCTGGAGGCCCGTCTGGAAGGCCGTCAACCGGTGACGGTGACGGAACATGCCGCAACCATGGAGCAGGCGGTGCAAGGCGCTGCGCAAAAAATGGTGCGCCTGCTCGATAGCGCACTTGGACGAGTGCACGATCATCGCGAGAAGACGTCTGGCCTGCCGCTGTCGGGGACGCAGCCTGCACAGCGCTGATTGCCATCAGCCGAGAAAATTATCTATTTGATAGTTTCTTTTGCAAGCCTGGCAGGGGCTTGCTGGCAGAACGCTTCGCACCAGTATCGCGCGGCGGCAGGCCGGTGTGCTGGGTCAGCAGGCGGCCTTTGACCGGCTGCTGCGGCTTGGCAGCTGGTTGGCCCGCGCGCGAAGTGACTTTCGCATCGGATGCCAAGGAATTCTTTTTGCGGGCACTCTGATCACCGTCGTCAGCCAGCGGCTGCCATGTGGGAATCAGGTGGTGCTTGCCGTTGCCAATCAAATCGCTGCGGCCCATCGCCTTCAAGGCTTCACGCAATAAGGACCAGTTACTCGCATCGTGATAGCGCAAAAAGGCTTTGTGCAAGCGGCGGCGCTTGTCACCGCGCACCACGTCCACCGTCTCGTCAGCACTTTGCACCTCGCGGTGCACGCCACGCAACGGGTTGCGCCCGGTGTGGTACATGGCGGTGGCGGTGGCCATCGGGCTGGGGTAGAAGCTTTGCACTTGGTCGGCACGGAAGCCATTTTTCTTCAGCCAAATCGCCAAGTTCATCATGTCTTCATCGGTGGTGCCGGGGTGGGCGGCAATGAAGTACGGGATCAGAAACTGCTTTTTGCCCGCTTCCAAGGTGTATTTGTCAAACAGTGCTTTGAACTTGTCGTAGGTGCCCATGCCCGGCTTCATCATCTTGCTTAAGGGGCCAGATTCGGTGTGCTCGGGGGCAATTTTCAGGTAGCCGCCCACATGGTGTTGCACCAACTCTTTGACGTATTCAGGGCTTTGCACCGCTAGGTCGTAACGCACACCGGAGCCGATGAGAATTTTTTTCACGCCTTTAAGCGCTCGGGCACGCCGGTAGATATTGATCAGCGGCTGGTGGTCGGTGCCCAAGTTTTGGCAGATGCCGGGAAACACGCAGCTGGGTTTGCGGCAGGCGGCCTCAATCTCTGGGCTTTTGCAGCCCAGACGGTACATGTTGGCCGTCGGCCCGCCCAGATCTGAAACCGTGCCAGTGAAGCCTTTGACCTTGTCGCGAATGTCCTCAATCTCCTGGATGATCGAGTCTTCGGAGCGGCTCTGGATGATGCGTCCTTCGTGCTCGGTGATCGAGCAAAAGGTGCAGCCGCCAAAACAGCCACGCATGATGTTGATCGAAAAGCGGATCATCTCCCAAGCCGGGATTTTGGTCGCGCCGTCATGGCTACCGTGCTCGTCGGCATACACCGGATGTGGCGCGCGGGCATACGGCAGGCCAAACACGTAATCCATCTCGGCCGTGGTAAGCGGGATCGGCGGCGGGTTCATCCACACGTCACGCGCTACTACGCCCTCGCCGTGCGTCTGCACCAGGGCGCGGGCGTTGCCGGGGTTGGTTTCCAGATGCAGCACGCGGCTGGCATGCGCGTAAAGCACCGGGTCTGCCTTAACCTGCTCGTAGCTGGGCAAGCGGATCACCGACCGCTGGCGTGGTGGCACCTTGAGCTTGCCACTGAGCGCCGGGTTGACCATAAAGTGCATCGGCTGGACATCTGATACGGTCAGGTTTTGCAAGCTTTTTTGGCCTGTAGCCCTTATGGAAAATGCGTTAGTAGCTATTGAATCTGTAGTAGTTGCCACCTGAACCAAAGCAGCACCTGCCTGGTTGCAAGTGCTGCCCTGCCCTGCCGCCTGCTCGGCCGTGGTCTGGTACGGGTTGATGTGCAACTCGATGCGGCCGGGCTCATCCACACTGGTGGAGTCCAGCTCAAACCAGCCCAGGCGGCTTTCATCGCCGGTTCGGCGCACGAATGCGGTGCCGCGCACATCGGTGATGCGCTCAATCGGCTCGCGCGCGGCCAACCGGTGGGCCACCTCGACCAAGGCGCGCTCGGCGTTGCCGTACAGCAGCAGGTCACACTTGGCATCCACCACGATGCTGCGCCGCACTTTATCGCTCCAATAGTCGTAGTGGGCGATGCGGCGCAGGCTGCCTTCGATGCCGCCCAGAATCAGCGGCACGTCTTTGTAAGCCTCGCGGCAACGCTGGCTGTAGACGATGGCCGCGCGGTCCGGGCGCTTGCCACCCATGTCACCGGGGGTGTAGGCATCATCAGTGCGGATTTTGCGGTCCGCCGTGTAGCGGTTGATCATGCTGTCCATGTTGCCCGCAGTCACGCCCCAGAACAGGTTGGGACGCCCCATAGCCCGAAACGGCTCGGCACTTTGCCAATCCGGCTGGGCGATGATGCCGACCCGAAAGCCTTGGGCCTCCAACATGCGGCCAATCACCGCCATGCCAAAGCTCGGATGATCCACATACGCGTCACCGGTGACCAGCACGATGTCGCAGCTGTCCCAGCCGAGTTTGTCCATCTCGGCACGGCTCATGGGCAAATGCGGCGCCGTGCCAAAACGCGCCGCCCAGAACTTGCGATAACTGGTCAGCGGTTTGGCCGCGCGTGGGAAAAAAGAGACGTCAACGAGGGCGTTCATGCAAACTTCAGGGGAAAGAAAGAGTTCGAGTGTAAGGTTTTGGGCTTGTCAACACGGCTATCAGGGCCGGGTGCGATTCAAACTGAGTGACATCCTGAAGACATCAAGATCTCACGCCAACCCCGGCGCAGCGCACCAAACCCGGCACGGCGACTGGCCCCTTCTGGGTCAGAATTTCTGCTGTCAGCCATTCACATCCATTCGCGCCCTATCGAACGCAGGCCACTGTTGACTGGCCCCTGCCAGCGTACCAAAACGCTCGGAAAAAATCAGTCGGGTGGTGCGCTTTGCGTAGGTTAAGGAGGAGGCCGCGCAGCGGGCGGGGGACACGTGGCAAAGCGCATCGCCCGGCTGATGGAGCCAACAGCATCAAACCACCCCGGACCCAACATCTAACCTAGCGAAATGGCACATCGTTTTGAACCACACCCATCAGGGCCAGCGCAGCCTGGGTGCAGAGATAGGCAGCCGGGTTGATCAGGTCAGTGCTGCCACCGTGGCCATACCCAAAAAAGTCATCAGCAGCGAGCCGATCACATGGGCGGTGATGGTGGCAAAGGCCCAGGCCAGGTTGCCTTGCTGGATTTGCGTCACGACCTCGGCGGAAAATGTGGAAAAAGTCGTCAACCCGCCCAGAAACCCGGTGATCACCAGCAGACGCCACTGCGGTGACAGTTCCATGTGCAGGGCGAAATACGAGATGGCCACACCCACCAGATAACCGCCCACCAGATTGGCCACCAGGGTGCCCAGTGGCAGCGCGGGATACAGGCTGTTGAGGCGGGTGCTGAGCAGCCAGCGCAGCACCGCGCCAAAAGCAGCGCCCAGGCTGATGGGAAGAATCGCTGACATCACGATAAACGCTCTGGATGGGTCATGACAGGTGAAATCTTACCCGCTGCGCCAGCAGGGCTTAAGCCCGGGCGGCTTCAACGCCAAGCGCCATTACCCGACGTTGCGCGGCACTTTTCTCGCCCACGGTCAGCACCCGCATGACTGCACGCACCTGGTCTGGCGTCACCAGCAGGTCTGCCCGCCCGGCCAGGTGCTCGCGCAGGTTCGCGTAGTAAGCCAGGTGGTTGCCGTTGGGGTTGGGCGCCTCGCGGCGCACTGACAGTGGCGCCGCTACACCCGGCAGGGTGGTCATCTGCAGCAATGTGCCCGGCTGCGCGTCCTGGCCCCAGTCTGCCAAAGCGCCCAACTGCGGGCGCTGGCCGGTTTTCAAAGCGTCTTCCTGCGTATCCAGACCATATTTGGTGAAACTGCCCCGAGTGCCATGCACCGCCCAGCGTGGGCCCCCGTCAGCCACCAGCGTGCTGGCGTGCAGAATCACCCGCAGGCCCGCATGCGCCGTGTCGTAACGCAGCACGGCGTGAAACCAGTCGTTCACCTGCGAGCCGTCGCGCAGGCAAGCCAGGTCCAGGTTGATGGCGTCTGGCATACCCCAGAGCACCAGCGCCTGGTCGACCAGGTGAGCGCCCAGATCAAACCACAGGCCCGAGCCCGGCAAGTCTTCTTCGCGCCAGCGGCTGGGTACCACCGGCCGGTAACGGTCAAAGTGCGAGTCCACCTGCACGACGCGGCCCAGTGCACCGTTGGCCAGCACTTCCCGCAGCGCCAAAAAGTCACTGTCAAGCCGCCGGTTTTGAAACACGGTTAGCACCCGGCCATGCTGCGCGGCCACCACCAGCAGATGTTCGGCATCGGCCAGGGTAACAGTACAGGGTTTGTCTACCACCACATGTTTGCCAGCTCGCAGGGCGGCGAGTGCCAGCGGGTAGTGGCTGTCATTCGGGGTGGCGATCACCACCACATCGATACTGGCATCCGAAAAAACCTCAGCCGGTGTCGCCACCACCCGCACCTCAGGCCAGTCGGCGTGGACCGTTTCGGGGCGGCTGGAGCAGATGCAGGCCAGCTGCAGGCCAGGCACACCGGCAACCAGCGGGGCATGGAAAATCTTGGCAGCACTGCCGTAGCCAATCAGCGCCACTTGCACAGTGGAAGAATTTGTCATGGTGAAAATTCGTTTGAAATATTGGTCAATGGGAATCGGGGGCCCCGCCGCGTTTCGCCTGGGCCGTTGCCCGGCGCTTTCTCCAGACCACCCAACCCACCAGCAACGCCAGCAAAAACACCAGAATATAGACCGCGCCTGCACCCGACAGTGCCTGGGTAACACCACCAGTCACCTCGTCCACACTGTAAAAACCCAGCACCAGTGTGGCGACGATCAGCAACGACAACACAAGCATCATCTTTGGGCACCATCCTCAAAAAACGGTCTGACAAACACGCTGATCATCCCCGAAAATGGCGCATCGGCGCATACCCTGTGCTCAGAAATTTCAACCAACATGCTTCACTTTTTGCCTGCACCGTTGCTGGGCGCCCTGGCTGGCCTGCTCATGCTGCTCAACATTTTGCTGTGGGTGCCAATCCTGCTGGTGGTGTCAGTGGTCAAGCTGCTGCTGCCGTTCAAGACCGTGCGGCTCCTGATCGACCCGCTGCTGCTGCGCATTGCCGAGGCCTGGATTGCGGGCAACAGCTTCTGGATGCGTCTGACGCAAAAGCTCGATTGGGATGTGTCAGGCCTGCAGGCCCTGAGCCCGCGCCAGTGGTACCTGGTGGTGTCCAACCACCAGAGTTGGGTGGATATTTTGGTGCTGCAGCATGTGCTGAACCGGCGCATTCCGCTGCTGAAGTTCTTCCTGAAGAAAGAGCTGATTTGGGTGCCGATCATGGGGCTGGCCTGGTGGGCGCTGGAGTTTCCGTTCATGCGCCGCCACAGCGAGGCCTATCTCAAAGAACACCCAGAAGCCCGCGGCAAAGACGCCGCCACCACCCGCGCCGCCTGCGAGAAATACGCGCTGGTGCCCACCAGCGTGATGAATTTTCTGGAAGGCACCCGTTTCACCCCCGCCAAACAGCAGCGTCAGCAATCGCCCTACCAACACCTGCTCAAGCCCAAGGCCGGTGGCATCACACTGGCTTTGGACGCGATGGGCGACAAGTTTGGCGCGGTGCTGGACATCACCATCGTCTACCCCAACGGGCGGCCCACCTTCACCCAGTTTCTGCTGGGCCAGGTCAAGCAGGTGGTGGTGCGGGTCAACACGCTAGCCGTGCCGCACGCCCAGCCCGCAGCCGGGCAAGACGCCGAGCAGGCACTGCGCGAAGCCTGCCAAGGGTGGGTGAATCAGCTGTGGCGCGAGAAAGACGCCCTGATCTCGCAGATACTTGCAGACAAAAACAGGCTCTAGCCCAATCCCTAAAAGCGCCAGTAGCTATTTTTAAGATAGCTTTAGATCTGCCCTGGGTCATTCCCTATTTCTTTGACAAACCACCAAAAGACTGATCCGCATGAACAATTTTGCCGCGTCGCCCCATTTTTTAGACTTCATCCTGCTCTTCACGGTGGTGGAGTTTGTGGTCCTGGGGCTGCTCAACCAGCGCTCTGGCCGGGGTTTGCAGTGGGTGGATCTGGCCTTTGGCCTGACGCCGGGGTTTTTGCTGATGTTGGCATATCGGGTGTCACAACCGCAGTCCCTGAGCGGGCCAGTGCTGCTCTGCCTGGCGGTTGCGGGCATGGTGCACGCGCTTGATTTTTTTCGGCGGCATCAAGGCAGTCGTCAAAAGTAGGTGTGGCGTGTGCGCATTTGGGGTGATGCAAGCCTGGCTGCCGCTCAACGCAGGTGCTTGAACATCTTCGCCCTGAAACTCTCCGGAATGCTCAGGCCACGCTTGCCAGGGATGACCTCGAAGGTGTCGCCAGCCTGCAGGTGGCCCGGCTGCTGCACCGCCAGATAAAAGCCGCAGCAGCCCTGTTGTGCCATGGTTTTGGCGGCGGTGTTGAAACCCATGGCCGCGTTGAACTTGTAGCACGGCTCGCGTGGCAGGGTCACGCGCAGGGCGCAGTGGGCAAACTGCAGCACATCACCCACCCACACCTCGCGCTCCAGCAGGCCTGACAGGGTGAGGTTTTCACCCATGCTGCCCCAAGGCAAGGCGTCGTCAATAGCGGCCAGCCCGGCCGATTCGCGTGCTGCGCGCCACAGCGGGTAATGTTCGCTCGGGTAGGCGTACACCGCTTTATCCAGCCCGCCGTGCACCGACAAATCCGCCTGTTCGTCGCCCATCAGGCCCAGCGGCAGCACCGGCACGGCGCCAGCGGTCGGCTGTTTGTGAATGGCGGTGAGCACGGCGCGGGCGTTGATCTTGACGCGCCGGGCGCTGGCTATCTGGATACCAATGAGTTGGGGCAAGGTTCTTCTCCGGTGGTGTGCTGCAAGGCGGCGCGCCCAGATGGCGGACAATTGTGGCCCAGCGTTCTTTGACCCCTTTTTACCCACCATGCTTGCACTGTTACTGCGCGGACTTTATGCGTTTCAATTGATCTCTGGCGCACTGCTGGGGACTTACCTGGCGATGCTGGCTGCCCAGGACGGCGGCGGGGTTGCCTCCCTTCTTTGGGTGCCAGTCTGCGCGCTGTTATTGCCTTTGTTGCTACAGTTTTTGGTGATTCTGGCGACGATGTTGATGTCCAGAACACCGGGCCTGGGGCGCGGCTGGTGGGGGCTGCTGTGGCGTGAATACACCGCGGCCGTGAAGATTTTCATGCTGCGCCAGCCCTGGCCGCGCCAACCCAACACGGTTCAGATGCCACCTGCCAGCGCAGCCGGCCGGTCCGGCGTGCCGGTGGTGCTGGTGCACGGCTATGTGTGCAACCACCGCGTGTGGGACGACATGACATTGGCGCTGCACAACGCCAATCACCCGGTGATAGCGGTGGATCTGGAGCCGGTGTTTGGCTCGATCGAAGACTACGCGCCCATCCTGGAAGATGCGGTGACCCGCTTGATGGCGCAAACCGGTGCCAAGCAGGTGGCGCTGGTGGGCCACAGCATGGGCGGGTTGGCCATTCGCGCCTGGCTGCGCATGGTCACACCGGCGCAACTCAAGCGGGTGGCGGGCATCGTCACCCTGGGCACCCCGCACCAGGGCACCAGCATCACCCGCGGTGCGCCCACCCTGAACGGCAAGCAAATGCTGTTTAAAAGTGAATGGGTGCAAACGTTGGCCAGTAGCGAAGACGAGCAGCGGCGCGCACTCATGCGCATTGCCCTGAACCTGAACGACAACATTTGCATATCGCAGCGCGAGCAGATCCTGCCTGGTGTGCCGGTGACTGAATTTCATGGCATTGGCCATCTGGAGATGTGCCTGAACCCCCGCGTGATCCGCTGGACCTGCGAGCAGCTTGCCGACCTGGGCACACAAAAGCATCCCTCATGAGGGGTATGACCAACTTTTCCGACATGCAAGACGGCGACCCGTCGAATCTGGGCCGCTCTCGCCCGCTGTCTCTGGGCCAACTGTTCTGGGCGTTCAGTTGGCTGGCGTTGCAGGGTTTTGGCGGCGTGTTGGCGGTGGTGCAGCACGAGCTGGTCGACAAGCGGCGCTGGCTGAGCCGGGAAGAGTTTGTCGAAGAATGGGCAGTGGCGCAGGTGCTGCCGGGTGCCAATGTGGTAAACCTTGCGGTGATGCTGGGCGACCGCTACTTTGGCTGGCGGGGTGCGCTGGTGGCGCTGGCTGGGCTACTGACCTTTCCGCTGCTGATCGTTCTAATACTGGCCACGCTGTTGGCCGGGGTGGCAGATCACCCGCAGACGCAAGGCGCCATGCGCGGCATGGCTGCGGCAGCTGCGGGGATGATTGCGGCAGCAGGCCTGAAGCTGTTGCCGTCTTTAAAGAAAAATGTGCTTCCAGCCCAGATGCAGTATGCGTTGATAGCTCTTACGTTTATAGCTATTGCCCTGCTGCGCGTGCGCCTGATCTGGGTGCTGGCAGGCCTGGGCGGCTTGGCAGCGGTGTGGGCTTACCGCTTGCTGGGGCAAAACAACCAAGGTAGTGGCAAAGGCCGTGACCGGGAAGCTGGCCCCGGAACTGGCCCTGGAGCTGACACGGGAGCCGATCAAGGAAAAGGTCAAGGAAAAGGTCAAGGATCTGGCCTAGGAACAGGCCAAGGAACAGGTCCGGGTGCCAAAAAGCCACCAGGGCCACCGGGGCGGCACTAGCATGATGACCATCAGCCTGACTGCCGCCGACTGGGTATCACTGCTGACGCACTTTTTGTCACTCTCTTTGCTGGCAATTGGTGGCGCGGTCAGCACCCTGCCCGACATGCACCGCACCCTGGTGGACGAGAACCACTGGCTGCTGGACACCCAATTCAGCACCTCGGTGGCGCTGGCTCAGGCCGCACCAGGGCCCAATGTGCTGTTTGTCGCGCTGTTTGGCTGGCATGTCGGGCTCAACGCCAGTGGGGCAGCTGCTGGCAGCACCCTGGCTTGGGCCTATGGCCTGGCCGGCATGAGCGTCACCATGTTGGGGGTCTTGTTGCCCAGCACCACGCTGACGCTGCTGAGCTCACGCTGGGCGCACAAAAACCGTGAGCTGCGTGCGGTGCGTGCCTTCAAGCAGGGCATGGCACCGGTGGTGATTGCGCTGCTGCTGTCCACCGGCTGGATTTTGAGCGTCAATCTGGGCAAAACAGGGGCCAGCTGGCCGCTGTGGCTGGTGTCTATCGTCAGTGCGCTGGTGATTTGGCGCAGCAAGCTGCATTTGCTGTGGCTGCTGGCCGCTGGCGCGCTGCTGGGCTGGTTTGGCTGGGTCTAACATCTGATGAGCGCAAATCAGAGAACTAGATTTTGGTGAAGATCCGCTGCTCATCCACCGGCGCTGGTCTACCGTGCTGACCCTTTACCCGCAACCGAAGCACGCATTTGACACCGTGGTACAAGGTGTCAGGCAGCGTTTTGCCAACCGAACCAGTTTTACCCCAACATCGCACACACCCATGAAACAAACCTTCTTGCAAACCTGTGCCCTGCTGACGCTGGCCGGGGCAGCGCTGTGCGCCAGCGCCGAAACCATTGGTGGCGTCAGCACCACCTTCAAACTGCTGAGCCCCAACGACAAAGTGGTGGTTGACGTGTTTGACGACCCCGTAGTTATTGGCGTGGCCTGCTACCTGTCGCACGCTAAAACCGGCGGCTACAGCGGTGCGCTGGGCCTGGCCGAAGACACGTCAGACGCTTCCGTGGCCTGCCGCCAGGTCGGGCCGATCAGTTTCAAGGACAAGATTGACAAACAGGACGAGGTGTTCAACACCCGCTCGTCTATTCTCTTCAAACATGTGCGGGTGGTGCGCATGGTGGACGTCAAGCGCAACACGCTGGTGTATCTGGTGTACTCCGACAAACTGATTGACGGCAGCCCGAAAAACAGCGTGACTGCGGTGGCGGTTCCCATCAACCAGCCGATTCCGGTGAAGTAGACCTACGCAAAATAAGTCTATGAAGCGGGACTTTTCCAGTTATAGGTCTTTTTAGGCTCTGGCCCTTATAGATAAAGCGCCAGTAGCTATCAAATCAAAAGCATCACGCCGGGCTGGTTCGCTGGCGCAGCGCCTCGTACAGGCACACGCCGCTGGCCACGGACACATTCAGGCTCTCCACCGCACCGCGCATCGGAATGCTCACCAGCTCGTCGCAGGTTTTGGCGGTGAGCGCGCGCATGCCGTCGCCTTCAGCCCCGAGTACTAGCGCGACTGGGCCTTTCAGGTCAGCTTGGTAGAGCGTGCGCGGTGCCACATCGCTGGTGCCGATGATCCAGATGTTGCGCTCCTTGAGCTCGTTCAAAGTGCGCGCCAGGTTGGTCACCATGAAATACGGCACGGTTTCTGCCGCGCCGCTGGCCACTTTGGCCACGGTGGCGTTGATGCCCGCTGCGTGGTCCTTGGGCGCAATCACCGCCTGCACGCCGGCGCCATCGGCCACGCGCAGGCAGGCGCCCAGGTTGTGCGGATCGGTCACGCCGTCAAGCACCAGAATCAGCGGCTGCGTGCGCTCTGCCGGGGGTTTGTCGGCATTGGCGGCTTCGAGCTGCTCCAGCAATTCATCGAGTGAGGTGACCTGGGCCAGCTCATGCACCCGCGCAGCCACACCCTGGTGGCCGTGGCTGCCACACATTTTGGCCAAGCGCATGCCGTCAGCCTCAATCAGGCGCACGCCAGCTTCTTTCGCCTTGTCAACAAATTGCCGCATGCGCGCATCGCGGCGCGTCGGATCAACAAAAATTTCGACAACGGATTTGGGTGCAGTTTTCAGGCGCACGCCCACGGCATGAAAGCCGAACAGAACTTTGGGAGTAGACATGGCGCAATTATCGCTGGCAGGTGGGGCGTGCGACGCAGGGGGCAGCAGGCCAGTTGCTGGCCGACGAGCGCCAGGCAGGCGCCGGGGTTGCCGTTTTCCGGCTTGCTCGCGGGTGAGGTCTTAAGTTGGACAGACGTCCGAGTTTTGCCACCAGCCTTGGCACGCAGCCAATCACGCCACGCGAATTGAGCCTGCGCCCGCCAACCCCACCACCCACCTTCAACAGTTTAGGATGCACATTGGAGGCAAATGCCACCCCCGACGCAGGGTTTCAAATTTCCCAAAGCGGCATGCACTGAACCTGCAGGGCCACCCTTCAGCGCGCTATCTATCTGAAACTAAAACGGCGTTTTATATATTCATATTCATCTAACCTAATCACCACAATGTAGTTTGAAATATAAAGTCTTACGCCTAAAGTCCGCCCCATGCAAGAAATCGCTTTCATCTTCGCTGGCTTTTGTGTTGGCACCGTGGTCGGCTTGACCGGTGTCGGCGGCGGCTCACTGATGACGCCGCTGCTGATTTTTGCGTTTGGCGTCAAGCCGCACATGGCGGTGGGCACCGACCTGCTGTTTGCCGCGTTCACCAAAATGGGCGGCACCCTGTCGCTGGCCCGCTCCCGCCTGATCCCTTGGCGGGTGGTGTTGCATTTGTCGGCCGGCAGTATTCCGGCGGCGCTGATCACCCTGTGGGTGCTCAAGACCATGGGGCCAGCTGACCCGGCGGTGCAACACCTGATCACCTCTACGCTGGGCGTCGCCCTGCTGCTGACCGCTGCCGCCACGCTTTATAAGGCGGTGCGCAGCAAGGCAGCGCCGCTGCGCGTCGCCCCCGGGCAAGAGGCGCAGGCTGCCACCGCCCAGCACTGGAGCCTGCCGCTGCTGTTTGGCGCGGTGATTGGCACGCTGGTGTCGATCACCTCAGTGGGTGCCGGGGCCATTGGCGTGACGGTGCTGATGCTGCTTTACCCGATGCTGGCGCTGCCGCGCATTGTGGCCGCCGACATTGCCTACGCGGTGCCGCTAACGCTGGTGGCGGGCCTGGGCCATGCGTCGCTGGGCTCGGTGGACTGGCGCATGCTGGGCCTGCTGCTGATCGGCTCGCTGCCGGGCATCTGGCTGGGCTCGCACTTCATGACAAAGGTGCCTGAGCGGCTGATACGCTCCCTGCTTTCGCTGCTGATCGGCTATGCCGGAGTCAAGCTGATCAGCATTTGACACAATTACTATTTTATTCATAGCTATAAGCGCAACCTGTATAACGGCCTGAAGCAACATTTCTGATGTACCAATACACCGACTTTGACCGCCATTTCATCCGCCAGCGTGCGGCGCAATACCGCGACCAGCTGGCGCGCAACCAGCGTGGCGAGCTGACCGATGACGACTTTCGCCCGCTGCGCCTGCAAAACGGCTGGTACGTGCAGCGGTACGCGCCGATGCTGCGCGTGGCCGTGCCCTACGGCGAGTTGGCCAGCCGACAGTTACGGGTTCTGGCCCGCATCGCCCGCGAGTTTGACCAGCCCAGCGCCGAGGTCTATGGCATTGCTACCCAAATGCAAGCGCAATTGGGCACGCCCCATTTGCCCACCGGCTATGGTCACTTCACGACACGCCAAAACGTGCAGTTCAACTGGATACCGTTGACCAAGAGCGCCGACGTGATGGACCTGCTGGCCACCGCCGACATGCACGGCATCCAGACCAGCGGCAACTGCATCCGCAACATCACCAGCGATGCCCTGGCGGGTATTGCGCCCGACGAGTTGATCGACCCGCGCCCGTATTGCGAAATCCTGCGCCAGTGGAGCACGCTGCACCCGGAGTTTGCGTTTTTGCCGCGCAAGTTCAAGTTGGCTGTGACCGGCGCCTTAGAAGACCGCGCGGCCATCGGCTGGCACGATGTCGGGCTGCAACTGCTGCATGACGCCGACGGCCAGGTTGGCTTCAAGGTGCTGGTGGGCGGCGGCATGGGCCGCACACCGATGATTGGGCGTACGATGCGTGAGTTTCTGCCCTGGAACCAAATCCTCAACTACCTCGAAGCCGTGGTGCGCGTCTACAACCGCTGGGGCCGGCGCGACAACATGTACAAGGCGCGCATCAAGATCTTGGTCAAGGCAGAGGGCGAGAATTTTGCCAACGAGGTCAACGCCGAGTACCAGGCGATCGTCGACAACGACGGCGGCCAGCACAGCATTACGCAGGCGGAGCTGCACAGAATTTCAGCGTCATTTCAGCCACCAGCCCTTATCAGTCAAGCGGAAGTAGCTACAGAAAACAAAGCATTCGAGATCACTGCCAAGGATCAGCCTGCCCTCGCGCGTTGGCAGGCGCAAAACGTGCAGGCGCACAAAAACCCGGCGTTGCGCGCGGTCACGCTGTCCTTCAAGCGCCTGGGCTTCGCCCCGGGCGACGCCACCGCCGACCAGCTTGACGCCGCTGCCGATCTGGCTGAGCGTTTCAGCGCTGGCGAGGCGCGCGTCACCCACCAACAAAACCTGCTGCTGCCCTGGGTGCGCGTAGAAGACCTGCCTGCGCTGTGGCAGGCGGCGCGCGCGCTCGGCTTGGCGCGTGCCAATATCGGCCTGCTGACCGACATGATCGCCTGCCCGGGAGGCGACTTTTGCGCGCTGGCCAACGCGCGCTCCATCCCGATTGCCGAATCGATCACCGAGCGCTTTGCCGACCTAGACGAGCTGTTTGACCTGGGGCGCGTGGACCTGCACATCAGCGGCTGCATCAACTCCTGCGGCCATCACCATAGCGGGCACATTGGCGTGCTCGGCGTGGACAAGGACGGCCGCGAGTGGTATCAGGTGTCAATCGGCGGCTCGGACGGCACCACGCTATCGGGCGCGGCCACACCGGGCAAGGTCATCGGCCCGTCGTTTGCAGCCAGTGAGGTGGCCGACGTGGTGCAAGCGCTGCTTGAGACTTACCGCGTTTACCGCCGCATAGGTGAGCCGTTTATCACCTGCGTGCGCCGCCTTGGGTTGGCACCGTTCAAAGCCACCGCTGAGGCGGCCCGCCATGAGACGCGTGAAGGCGGCAAAGTGGTGAATGTGCACATGAACAGCGCCGATGCGTTGACGGACTAAGCCGCATGCAACCCTCGGCAAAGGCGCACCAAAGCATTGTCATTGCCAGCACAGTGGCGGCCACTGCCTTCAACTGACATCTTAAAGTTAGCCATTGTCATGATACAAAATACTATTAACTTAATAGCTGCCTGCGCAGCATCTACGGGGGCTTTAAGCCAAAATGTCTTACAACTTGCCAACGATGCCAACCCCGCTGAGCTGGACCTCACAGGCATCGAGCGCATTGACCTGCATTTCCCCAAGTTCACCGACGGGCGCGCCTACAGCCAGGCGTTTTTGCTGCGCCGCCGTCTTGGCTTTCAGGGCGAGTTGCGCGCCACAGGCGACGTGCTGGTAGACCAGTTGCAGCTGATGCAACGCAGTGGCTTCAATGCCGCCGTGCTGCGCGCGGACCAAAACCTGGCGACAGCGCAGCGCGAGCTGGCCCGGTTTGGCGATTTTTACCAGGGTGACGCGGCGCACCTCGCACCGCTGTTCTCTGCTGACACGCTGCCAAGACCCACCGGAGCCGCTGCATGAACGCTGTCTTGCTGAACGCCCGGGCCAGCGCCACTTTTGATACCAAATTGGCGCAGGCCACGGCCCTGCTGCAACAGGCCACCCAGGATTACGCACCCGGCAGACCAGGCGTTGCTCCGCGCATCACCCTGGCCTGCAGCCTGGGCGCCGAAGACATGGTGCTGGCCCATCTGGTGAACCAGTTGCAGCTCAACATCGGCATATTTGTGCTGGAAACCGGCCAGTTGCATCCGCAGACGCTCGCTTTATTGCAGCGCCTGAAGGCGAACTCACGGGTGCCGGTCGAGGTTTTTACCCCGGTCAACGAATCGGTGCTGCAGTTTGTGGCGCGTGAAGGAAAAGACGCGATGTACAAGAGCATCGACCTGCGCAAAGCCTGTTGCCAAATCCGCAAGATGGAGCCGCTGGGGCGAGCATTGGCAGGCAAGGCAGCCTGGATCACCGGCCTGCGGCGCGAGCAATCAGGCGCCCGCGCCGAGGTGCCGCTGATCGATACCTTAGACGCCAGCCGCGTCAAATTCAACCCGCTGGCCAACTGGACTTGGGGCGATGTGTGGTTTTACATTGCTGAAAACCATGTCGACTACAACCCGCTGCATGACCAGTTTTACCCCAGCATCGGTTGCGCCCCGTGCACCCGCGCCATCAGTCTGGGCGAAGACTTTCGCGCTGGGCGTTGGTGGTGGGAAGACGAATCGGCTAAAGAGTGTGGTCTGCATGTGAAGGCTGGTCAGTGAACACCCTGTTGATGCGGATATCTTCGCAGCTAACAATTTTTCAGCGTATGGGCACTGAGGTTGAGCGCCTGAGTGAGGTGGTGGCAGCGCGTGGTCTGTTGGGCCCCCAGCCCAAGACCCTGTGGCCCAGCCAATCCGCCAGCATGTCAGCGAGCCAGAAACCCAATGTCTGCCAAACACTGCCATCGACATCCAGCGACCCATCATTTGACTATCTACAGAGTGACAATTCAAACATGAACGCTCCCATCGCCCCTGACCTGCTTCAACCCATGACGCACCACCTCCACATCGACCACCTGAGCAACGCCCACCTGGACGCGCTCGAAGAGGAAACCATCTTCATCCTGCGCGAAGTAGCCGCCGCCTTTGAGCGCCCGACCCTGCTGTTCTCGGGTGGCAAAGACTCGCTGGTAATGCTCAAATGTGCTGAGAAAGCCTTTGGCAGCCCGGCCACCGGCGGCAGAATTCCCTACCCGCTGCTGATGATTGACACCGGCCACAACTTTCATGAGGTCACCGACTTCCGTGATTTGCGCGCCAAAGAGTTGGGTGCCGAGCTGATTGTGCGCAGCGTTGAAGACTCGATGGCACGCGGCACGGTGCGCCTGTCCCACCCGGGCGAAAGCCGCAACGTGCACCAGTCGGTCACGCTGCTCGAAGCCATCGAAGAATTCCGCTTTGACGCACTGATTGGCGGTGCCCGCCGTGACGAGGAAAAAGCCCGCGCCAAGGAGCGCATCTTCAGCCACCGCGACAGCTTCGGCCAGTGGCAGCCCAAAGATCAGCGGCCTGAGTTGTGGACACTGTTCAACACCAAACTGCAACCCGGCGAACACTTTCGCGTGTTCCCGATCAGCAACTGGACCGAGCTCGATGTGTGGCAATACATTGCCCGCGAGCAGATCGCCCTGCCCTCGCTGTACTACACGCACAAGCGCGATGTGGTCGAGCGCAAAGGCCTGCTGGTGCCGGTGACCGAACTCACGCCTTTAAAACCAGGCGAAGTGGCCGAGTTGCGCGATGTGCGTTTTCGCACCGTGGGCGACATCACCTGCACCTGCCCGGTAGAAAGCCTGGCCGCCACACCCGCGCAGATCGTGCTGGAAACCCTGGCCGCTGACGTGAGCGAACGCGGCGCCACCCGCATGGATGACAAAACCTCTGAAGCGTCGATGGAGAAGCGTAAAAAAGATGGGTACTTTTAGTGGCCTTAGCGCTTGGAGACCACGGCATCGCTTTGAACCCGGCGCGGCGACTGGGTCATGTGCATGCGGTTTTAGGGTGAAATCACACGCGAAACATGGGCTTCGGTTGGCCACCGGCTGTGGGCGCGCGCCTTTCACCCCAAAGCCCGGTCACATGCCCCAATCACCACGCCTCGCGTTGATGATCAACTCGGTAAAACAAAACAGACCTACGACAGCGATTAAGACTCGGCCCTTAACTGCAGCCAGTTGTACGACCCCCACAGCGCCTAGCAGCGTGCGTTGGGTGTCTGACGCAGCCGTGGACTTGGGGTTTTGCCAAATCAAGGCGCAGGACCGCAGGGACGGGGGACATCCGCGGAGTTAGACACCCAATGCGCGCTGCGGGTTAAAGCCACAGACGCCTCACAAGCAGGTATTTCAAGCCAAACCAAGCAACCCATCCCTGACGAAAACCAGACAAAACACCATGAATGCTACAAATAAAATAGCTACCAGCGCAATAAGCACAAGGGCTACAGGCCAATTTGACCATCAATCAGCCCTCAAATTCATCACCTGCGGCAGCGTCGATGACGGCAAAAGCACCTTGATCGGCCGGCTGCTGCTCGACAGCAAAAGCGTGCTGCAAGACCAGCTTGCCAACGTCTCCAAAAGCGGCGAAGCTGACCTGGCCCAATTCACCGACGGCCTCAGCGCCGAGCGTGAACAAGGCATCACCATCGACGTGGCTTACCGATACTTCAACACGGCGCAGCGCAAATTCATCATTGGCGACGCGCCCGGCCACGAGCAATACACCCGCAACATGGTCACCGCCGCCAGCAATGCCGACGCCGCCGTGGTGCTGGTGGACGCCACCAAACTGCCCTGGGCCACTGCCCCAGACACCGTGCCGCCACCCAGCGACCAAGGCCACGGCCTGCTGCCGCAAACCCGCCGCCACGCCCTGCTGTGCCACCTGCTGCGCGTGCCCAGCATCGTGTTTGCCATCAACAAGCTCGACGCGCTGGAAGACCCGGCCAAGCCGCAAACCGCTGGCCAAGCCACCCGAGCGTTTAACCACATTCGCGGCGCATTGGAAGCCTTTGCGCTGGAGGCTGGCATCGAAGTCGCCACCATCGTTGCGATTTCAGCCTTGAAAGGCCACAACGTCGTCGATGCGGCAGAGGGCTGGTGCGGCTACACCGGCCCCAGCCTGCTCGATATTCTGGAACTGCTGCCAGTGACCCCGGCCGACACCGCCCTGGCGTTTGCGTTCCCGGTGCAATGGGTTGAGAAACCAGCCCCCACGCTGGTCGCTGCGCGTACCGCGCTGCCCCCCGAGGGGGTGCAAAAGTTCGGCAGCTCTGCCGACAGCTCCCAGGGCCGCCGCATTTTCTGGGGCCGCGTGGCGGGCGGTGTGGCGCAAGTCGGCCAACAGGTCAAAGTACTGCCCAGCGGTCAGACCGCGACCGTTGCCCAAGTGCTGGGCACCACGCGCCAACCTGGTGCGGTGCAGGCCGGGCACAGCGCCGGTGTGGTGCTTGACCGTGAAGTCGATGTATCACGCGGCGATTGGCTTCTAGCCCTTATCCCGCCTGCGCTAGCAGCTATCACTTCTGATGAAGATTTCGGCGACACCCCAACTGCCACCAGCCTGCCGCCCAGCCGCGAGATCAGCGCCACCGTGGCCTGGATGGACGATGAGCCGCTGGTGGCTGGGCGGGTTTACTGGGCGCTGCACGGGCACCGCTGGGTCAAGGCGCGTATCAAGCGGGTGGTGCACCGACTGCAAATCAACACGCTGCTTGAGGAAAACGCCGACACCTTGCCCGCCAACAGCATTGGTCACATCGAGCTGCTGCTGCAGGAGCCGATTGCCGCCTTGGCGTTTGCGCAGTCGCGGGTGCTGGGCTCTTTGGTGCTGGTGGACACCGCCACCCACCGCACCGCAGGCGCTGTGCTGGTGAATTGACACCTTTTATGAACCGTTCGCTGGGTGGTTGCCAGTGGCCTTTGGCACATCCGGACAGCGTAAGCTAACAGAACCTGCCAACTCGTGCCAACCAAGTCGAAAGCCGTCGTCTGATGTGTTTACTAAATAAAATATAGCACTCACCCCTTTATTTATAAGGGCTGAAGGCCTTTTTTCAATATAAGATTTACGCTGTGTTTTCTCGCCCTCTCGACCCCGGTGAAGCGTTTTTCTTCCTCTGTGACCACGTGTCGTGCATGAACTTTGTGGTGCTGGCCGAGCGCACCGCCGCGCTGGCGCCCGAGCGCATCCGCCGCGCGCTGAAAACGGTGCAACAGGAGCACGCCCTGCTGCAAACCCAGACCAGCTGGACGCAGGAAAACGGCCTGCGTTTTGAGCCCGCACCGGGCGCATTAATCGAGCTGCATTGCCACCAGAGCAGTGCTGAGCACTGGCCGGGCCTGATTGAGCATGAACTCTCCAGCCCGTTCGCGCCGGGCACCGCCCCGCTGATGCGCTGCGTGTACATCGAGGTTGCAACGGCGGATGCCCCTGCGAGCGCAGCCCCATCTTGCGTGCTGGCGCTGACTTTTCACCATTCCATTGCGGATGGTCGTTCTGGCACCGACATCTTGCGCCACCAGCTCAGCCTGATCGCCAGCGGCAACCCCAACCCCAACCCCAACTAGAACCAGAACCAGAACCAGAATATCAGCCACAGCGGAAACGGAAACGGAAACGGAAACGGCAATGGCTGCGGCAAAACAGCTGCGTACCACCCTGATCGCTGACTACCGCCGCCACGGTACGCTGCCCGTCATCCCCTGGCTGGCGACCAACGCTACGCAGCGCAAGCCCCGGCTGATCCGCCTGCAGCTCAGTGCCGATGCCAGCCAACACCTGCTGGCGCAAACCCGTGCCCACGGCACCACCGTGCACGGTGTGTTGTGCGCGGCGCAGTTGCTGGCGCAGTACAGGCTGCAACAGACCGATCAGAGCGCCGCTTTTTTCCTGTCTTGCCCGGTGGATCTGCGCCCGCATCTGCAGGGCACGCCACCCACCAGCCCCACCGGGTTTTTTACCTCGCTGATCTCAGGCACCTTTCAAGTTGACCCAGACGCCGACCTGTGGGCGCTGGCGCGTGAGATCATTACCCAGACCCGCACACAAATCGCGCGTGGCGAGGGGCACCTGCTCTATCGCCTGCATGGGCTGGACGGCTCGCCCGTGCCGGCGCAAGCCATGGAGGCGTTTCGCAAAAAAGCACTGGCCTCTTTGCCCAACACCATGATCAGCAACATTGGCACAGTGAGCCCGGTGGCAGACGACCCTGCGGTGCAGACCATCTCGTTTGCGCTGTGCCCCATGCCTTACCAGACGTTGTTCACCGCTGCAAGCCCATACAACGGCTGTCTGCGACTGAATGTGGGTTACGACGCAGCGCGCATCACGCCCGCCACTGCCCAAACCCTGGTGCTGGCCGTGCAAGAAACGCTGGAAAATAGGGACAAAAAAGCGCGAAGGCAATCCGGGGCCTAGTGAGTGTCGAACGCGCTCACAGTGCCAGCGGTAGTCGTTTTTTCAATTCGTGGCTGCGGCGAATCCTCGCTATACACCTCAAAGGATTTGGTCCTTCAGTTATCTGGTGTTCGCGTTGATGCACTTTCCATTGCGCGGCAAGCGGATCGTGAAGAGCGTCCCGTCGTCCTTGGTGGAGGTAATGTCGATTCGCCCGCCATGCGCGACAACGATCGAACGGGTGATGTAGAGGCCTAGTCCCAAGTTAATCTTGTCGCTTAGCCTGCGCTCGCTCGCCGGGCGTAGGGCAAACCGCTTGGCCGGGTCGAAAATCGTTCTCAGTTTGGCGGACGAAATCACTTCACCCGCATTTTGGATCGTCCAGGCGATCTGGTCATGGCTCTGCTCCCGAACAGTGACAACGACAGGATCCTCACCAGTGCCGTGATCAATCGCGTTAGTGATCAGATTACCGAACGCCTGACTGATGCGCGAGCGGTCCCATATCACCTCCATGTCGCCCGCAATTTCCAGTTTGATCAGCCGATCAGGATGAATTAAGCGCATCTCCTCGACGATGTTGGTGCAGACAAGCCCAAAATCCATCAATGACGTTTTGACCGGGATGCCGTCACCAAGATGGCTTGTCGAAAAGTCGAGCAAGTCTGACACGATTTCGGCTACGCGATGACTGCTATCGACGATGAGTGAAGCCGTCTTGACCGCATTGGGTGTCAGATTGGCGTTGCCCGACAGTATCTGGGCACCTACGCTGATGGCTCCGAGCGGCGAGCGCACGTCATGGCCGAGAATGGCCATGAACAGATTTTGCGAGTCACGATGCATCTCTGAATAACGCGCGACCGATTCGGCCAGTGACTGGTCAATGGCTTCATTGAACCTGACCATGTCTTTGATCTCACCTCCGGAAATGTTCTTGATGTCGTCTAGCCAGAGTCTCAGTACGCTCGCACGCAGGGCCCGGTACTCCGCAGTCAACTCTTCGATGGTGAACCCGGACGAGATGCGATCGACGGCGTGGATCTCTGCGGCGGTATCCTCGGGCGCTTCAGGGGCAAGGCCCTGAGATTTGTCGATGCTCTCTTGCCGTGCCTGATAAGTATCGAGGTCAGCGGCAACGAACTTCAGCATTGCTTCGGCATGGTCACGCAGTTCTCTGGTTGTCATGCGATGAACGGTCGCGTGGACAGTCTTGGCAAAGTCTTCCCATTCCTGCAGGATGGCTTCCATATTGGCCAATATGAATTTCGATAGGCGCATAAGATATCTTTCAGTGAGGCGATTCAGATGCGGGATGCCAACGGGCGAAAAAAATGAAAAGCAATCGCTTGAAGGATACCTTAGACAACATGGCTTAAGGATCAAAGTTCAACAAAGGTGCCGTTTGTCCTTTTGCGCCATCGGCGGCAGGGCGTTCGTTGAAACTGCCATGCCAGTGATCCGGACCGCTTTTCCACAAAGTTAAGGATGGTCTGCACAACGCAAACTGAAGTCGTGTATCAGCCCATTGAGTTTCGGATAGTGAGATTTCGATCGGAGTCAACCCGAAACCCTGTTACTACTTCCGCTCAATCCGGTGTTTTCTGACCACCGCGGGGCACATGACCGGTGTGCGCACGCTCTCATGCCCCAATTCCCAGCGCTGGGTTCTTGTCCGCGCCTCAGGCTGCTGCTGCCGCATCGCAGTAGGCGATGAGTTCTTCAATCTCGCTGGATTTGTCGAACACCCGTTCGGCACCCAGGTCCAGGCAGCGTCGGCGCATCTCGGGGGTAGCGTAGTTGCTGAGCACAACCCGGCGCACAGGCAGCTTCAAGTCTTGAGCGCTACGCAGCACGCCCAGCCCACTGCCCGGGGCCAATAAGACGTCCACGATCACCAGATCGACCTCGCCACCGTGTTGTTGCAGCTCTCTCACAGCCTCGCGTTCGCTGCCTACCGAGCCCACAACACGGACATCCGATAACTCTTCCAGCGTAGCGATCAGGTTGGTGAGAATGACAGGGTTGTCTTCGACGATAAAGGTTCTCAGCGTAGGCATGGTGGCGAAAGTGGCTGGGCAGGCCGATGTAATTACAGGCCTCAGAGGCCTGTTGAAAACGTTGCGCAGGATGGCGCTGGGAGACAGTTAGACCTTAACTCAATGTGCATCTGGATGTTAACGGGGAAGGTCTTGGATTGGTGTAGGACAAGTCTTATACAAGCCTGCCGACCATTGGCCATACGGTCGAGTTGCACCGTGCCTTTGAGGGTTTCGACCTGAATCGCCTTGGTGCCGACTTTGGGACCGTCGGCGAAGCGGACTTTCAGATTTGGCTGATCGCTACCCCGACGGTCCTGGTCGATCTGCTGATGCAGTTCGCGGTTGACGCCGAGGTCTAACGCTGATGAGGTGCTGCTGATGTGGCGAGATCCGTGGGCCGAGTTCGGGGTGCGGTGCCAAGGGAAGGTGGGCACGGTGAGGTACGCATCGTGAGTTCGACCAGATCAAACGATTTGGAGATGAATTCCTTCTCTCACGGGGCGAGCGGGAGCACGCCAACAAGGAATGCAAGCTCATGTGCAGTTAATCTGAGCAGGACGATGCGCTGATTTCAAGCACGGTCGGTTTCAAACGCGAGCCGCTACAGGTAGGGGGCACCACCCAATAGACGCGAGGCGAAACGGCTGTCCTGCGTATTGCCTGAAAAATCAGCGGTTAATGCGCTTGCACCGCCCTCTGCCCCTCGTACCGAAACGACCGGGGGGGTTAGTTGGGCTTGAGTACAGCAGTTTTGGCAGCCAAACAGCGCGTTGTCTGCCGCAGCAATCCAAGCCCGCAACGCGTCACCCTGCAAGCCGGCAGCAGGGGCCACGCCCACACCGAAATCAAGCTCCAGCGCACGTAGGATGAGGCGCAGATCTGCGTCAGGATCGTGGTCATTCATTTAATGTATCCAAAGTGGTAGTGCAAGCGAGCTCGCTGCAAATTCGCGTTCCAATTTTCAGAAACTACCGAACGCGCGCTCGACGGGTCAAAGGTCAGGCAGCGCATCTCAGAAAGAAGCACCGTACGAGCAAAGGACATTAGCCCATCTTGAAGATGCAACTTCCGTGCGCTAGCCCACGTTAAATCTCACGTTTTGACAACTCATTGAGTGCTTGGCTTACCCACAACGGTGCGGGGTGAAAAAAACCCATATGTATGGCGACTTCCCGCCAGATGCCCACCAACACGGCGTCCAACATACGGTCGCTTTGTTGACACTTCAAAAAAGCAGGCTGAAGCCTATTTTTTTAACTCGAAGTGTCAACTTGCTTATTCACCAATCAATGCTCACGAAAACGTATGTGTATTGAATCTGGCAACCGGCTGGCACGCTTTGGCCGCTGGCTGCATGCAATGCCGGGCCGGGTTCAAAACAAGTTATCGCCAGCCGATAACTTTATATCAAATCGGCCTCTAGCCCTTATGGAATAAGCGCTGGTAGCTCTTATTTTTGATATGTTGAGTGTGGCGTTTCGGTACCCAAGGCGTGCAACGCATCGCGTACCTGCAGCACCACCGCCGACCAATCGTTACCGCTTGGCTGGCGCCACAGCTGCATCACCCCGGGGTACCAGGGCGAGTCGGCGCGGCCTTCGAGCCAGCGCCAATCGGTAGAGAAAGACGGCAGCAGCAACCAGCAGGGTTTGCCCAGCGCAGCTGCCAGATGGGCCACTGCCGAGTCGATGCAGATCACCAGATCGAGTTGCCCGATGGCTGCGGCCATGTCGGAGAAGGTCTCCAGGCTAGGTGCCAGGTTCGCCATAGGTTGGCTCGCCTGCAAGTGAGCCGCCTCATATTCACCCCGGCCTTTTTGCAGGCTGAGAAACTTAACGCCGGGCACCTCCCAAAGGGGTGCCAGTATTTTCAAACTGGACAGCGACCACTGGGCTTCGTTCTCAAACGCCGGGTTGCCGCGCCACATCAGCCCCACGCGCAGCCCCGGGCGCGGGGCAACCTGGTTGATTTCTTGGCGCCAAAAGGTCTGCCTGTCTGCCGGTGCTTGCAAATACGGCAGTTTGGCGGGAATGTTGTCAAGATGCGTGCCGACATAGTGCGGCAGGCTCAGCACCGGCACCCAATAGTCCCAGTCGCTGCTGGCGATATCGTCGCCAAAACCAAAGACATCGCCCACGCCGTCCAGGCTTTGCAACAGCGGTTTCATATCGGGGTGGCTAAGTACGTCCACTTGCGCCGCGCCCTGCTCGCGCAGCACGGTGACGTAGCGGCAAAACTGGACCATGTCGGCAAAACCCCCCTCACACATCGCCAGCACCGCCCGGTCGCGCAGCGACTGCCCGCGCCAGCGCCCGCAGCGCAGGCGCTCCTCGGCAGGGTGGTACCAGTCGCGAAACTCAAGGTGATACCAACCCTCGCGGTATTGGCCCTTGCGCAGCAGCAGGCTGGCCAGGTTGTCGTGCGCACCTTGATGCTCTGGATCAAGCGCCAGCGCCTTGCGCAAGCTGGTTTCGGCCTCGTCGTCGCGGAAATTTTGCGCTTGCAAGGCACCCAGGTTGCACCAGGTGCCCGGCAGCGTGGGGTCAACCTGCAGGGCTTTTTGGTAGGCTGCCTCAGCGGCATGAAACAACTTGAGCTCAGCCAGCGTGGCACCAAAGTTCAGGTGGATGCGCGCGTTGTCGGGTTGCAGTTCGACAGCCAACTGGTAGTGGCGCACTGCTTCGCTCATGCTGCCACGCCGGTCCAGCAACCAGGCCAGGTTGGCGTGCGCTTGCGCCAGATCGGGCTCCAGTTGCAGCGCATCCATCAACAAGACTTCGGCGGTATGAAATTGGCTGGCCTGGAGCGCGCTGCTGCTTTGGGCAAAAAGACGCTCGGCCTGTTCGTGCGGTGTATTCATGATGGCGCTAATGTAAACGCTGAAACTGACAGTCAAAATAAACTCAGGGTGCGACGATTTTCACTTATTTTGGTGCCTTGAAAAGCAGCGGTCAACCGCCTCACAGGCCATCTGACAGAACCCTCGCCTCTAATGTGTGCCCCATCGTCAAACCGCCGCTGCGCAAAATTTGCGTTGCAACCGCCTGGCGCAGCACGCCTGCCTGGGGCACAACCAGGGTCAGCCGTGTTTTGGCGCGGGTGATGCCAGTGTAGAGCAGCTCACGCGTCAAAACGGGGGCCACGCGGTCGGGCAGCACCAGCGTGACCTGGTCAAATTCGGAGCCCTGGGATTTGTGCACGGTCATGGCAAACACCGTTTCCACCGCATCCAAGCGGCTTGGCAACACCCAGCGCACGCCCAGATTGCCGCTATCGCCGAGGCTTGCAAACGCAACGCGCAGGCCGCGCGCGGTGGGCAGACACAGGCCGATGTCACCGTTCATCAAGCCCAGGTTGTAGTCATTGCGCGTCACCATCACCGGGCGACCCGCGTACCAGCCGTCCAGCGGGAAACCCAATGCACGGGCGATGTTGCGATTCAGGGCCAGCACGCCCCATGGGCCTTCGCGCAGCGCGCACAGAATTTGAAACTGGCTCAGGGTGTGCAGCAGCGCCAGCGCTTGCGCGTCGCTGCAGACACCCGGCTCACGGGGCAAAGGTGTCGGTGCGTCACGTGTGGCAGCGGGTGCATCTGGGTTTGGCGCATGAGCCAGCTTGTTTGACACGCCTGTGGTCTGGGGGTTGCTTTGCGTGACTTCGCTCAGTGCTGTCAAGGTGGCTTGCCAGCCGACACGCACCAGCTGGGTCAGGCTCGCATCCCAAGATGCGCTCGGCTGCAATCGGGTGACGCTGGCAGCCTGACTTGGCTGCCAGAGCGGCGCGCTGGCCCAGAGCTCAGCCACGGCTTGGCGCTGCCCGGCGTTGACCGCGCTGGCCCACTGGCCAATCTGGCTGCCTGCGGCAAAGCGGTGACTGTGGCGCAGCATCACGGTTTGCTGGGCTAGGGCTGAGCCTGCGCCACACCAAGCGCGCACATCTTGGCCGGTGGTGTCCTGGATCCACTGCGCCGTGTCTAAGCTGTAGCCACCGGCTTGCGCACCTTCGCAGAGCTGGCCCATGACGGCGCCCGCCTCCACCGAGGCAAGCTGATCTTTATCACCCAGCAGAATCAGGTTGGCCGACAGCGGCACGCTGGACATGAGCCGCGCCATCAGCTCCAGGTCAATCATTGAGGCTTCATCGACCACCACCAAATCCAGTGCCAGCTCAGGTGCGGGCCTGGCCTGCACCGCAGCGCGCACCTGCAGCAGCTTGTGCAGGGTTTGCGCCTGGGTGGGGATGTGTGCCTGCATGTTGGCGGGCAGCTTTTTGACCGCCTGGGCGATGGATTCACCCAGACGTGCCGCCGCCTTGCCAGTGGGTGCGGCCAGCGCCATGCGCAGCGGCCGTGTGGCTTGCCACTGCAGCAGCGCCAGCAAACGCACCACGGTGGTGGTTTTTCCGGTGCCCGGGCCGCCAGTGATGAGCGTAAAGCGACCCCGCGCCGCCAAAGCGCAGGCGACTTTTTGCCAGTCGGGGGCAACCGTAGACGCAGGCCCCATCTGCATGGCAGGCTGGGCCAGCGCACCTAACATACCCGGCGGGACGCAAGGGACGGTAGATATGGGCTGATCAAGCGTGCCAGCGGCGAGCGCGGGCGCAGGCGCAGGGTCAAACAGCGCATCCAGCGCCTGGGCCAAGGTGTTGGGCGTAGCGTTCGGCTGGGCGAGGCGCGCGGCAATGCAAGTGCGGATGCTCTGCTCAGCCTGCCAGTTGCGACGCAGGTACAGGCGCGGCCCATCCAGCACCAGCGGGCTGGATGGGCCGTGGGTCCAGGGCAGGCTGGCAGCGGCTTGGGCCAGATCAGGTGGCAGCAGGTCTTGCAGGAGCGCCTCCCAGGACAAGGCGAGCACGCCGCTTTGGCGCAGCACATCCAGATCCAGACAAGCGTGGCCACGACCAAACTGGTGGCTGACCAGCGCCGCCAGCCAGATGTGGCGCGCGTCCTCACTGGGCTGGGCTTGCTGCAGGTAGTGTGCAAACGCCAGGTCCAACGCGGTTAAGGGCAAGTCTTTAGCAGCCTCAAGCCATTCAACGGCGTTCATCGCAAGCCCTCCGGGCCAAACGCCGCATCCAGCGACTCGACCAACTCAGGCGGCGGGCACAGGTGCAGCAGGCCGCAACCAGGTTGGTCCACGCCACGCAAAAACAAGTACAGCGCACCGCCCAGATGTTTTTGCGGCGCGTAGTCAGGCAGCCGGCTTTTGAGCAGCCGGTGCAGCGCCAGCAAATACAGCGCTGCCTGTACGTCGTAACGGTGGCCCAGCATGGCCTGCTGCAGCTGCGCGGGCAAGTAACCGGGCAGGCGGTTGGACTTGTAATCCAGCACGTAATAGCGCCCCTGATGCAGCAGCACCAGGTCCATGAAACCCGTCAGCATGCCCTCCAGCTGGCGGCGCTGCAGCGGCGGGCGCGGCTGGGTTGGCCAGATGTGGCGGCTGATCAGCGCGTCCAGCGGCTGGCTGCCCAGGCTACGCACTGGCAGGCTGAAACCCATCTCGGGCCACATTTGCGCTGGCTTGAGTGCACCTAATTCAATAGCTGCTTGCACTTTATCTATAAGGGCTAGAGGCAGTTTTGACCTGATAACCTGTTTTACCCAGCCGTGCAGCAAAGCGCTGTGCTCGGCGCTTAAATTGTGGCGCTGGCTTTGCCGCAGCAGCAGGGTTTGCCACGGGGTTGGCAGTGCGGCGCTGGCGGGGTTGAGGTCAGTAGCGATTGGCTCGCCCTCGCCAGATTCTGAGGCGGCTGGCCAGCCATGCGTGGCCTGCCATTCCAGCAGGTCATGCAGCAGCGTGCCGTAGCGGCTGCCTGCCGGGAAGTCGTTCAGCGGCGGCTCGGTGCTGAGTAAATCAGGGGCACTCAGGCTGGTGGACGGATCGGCTTGCGCTGCACGGCCTGAGGCTCGCCCGCCTGCTGTGGTGGCGGGCTCAGGCGTCCAAGGCAGCAGCGCCAAGTCCGCATCCTCGTCCTGCGCCGGGTTGTCGGTTTGCGAATCCTGCAATTGCTCATCGCGCTCGCTCAAAATGGGTTGCGCGCCAGAGGCGGTCGCGCCGTGCGGCAGGTCTCGGGTGAGCGCGCTGAAGCTGGCGCTCCACCAGCGGCTGTGGATCAGGCGTTGCGGCACAGCGGCTGGCTTGGCGGCTTGCACGGCCAGCACCGGTTGGTACAACTCAAAGGTGGGCTCGGGCGCGGTCAACACCGCAATATCGTCACAGGCCCACGCCTGCAGTTTGACCACCAGATCGTCTGGCGTAATGCGCCCCAGCAGGCTGGAGAGCGCACCTTTCACCTTGGGCGACTTGCCATCGACATCGCCCCGCACCTGCGCAACGCCCAGCCACAGCGCCTGTTTGGCGCGCGTTAACGCCACATACAGCAGGCGAACGTCTTCGCTCAGGCGCTCATCGTCCGGGCGACCGCTGTCCTGGTCTTCGGCGCGGTAGAGCGAGACAAAGGGCAAAAACACCAGCGGGTACTCCAGCCCCTTGGCTTTGTGCAGGGTGACCACTTGCACCAGATTGGCGTCGCTTTCCAGGCGCAGCTGCGCGGCCTCGCCACTGGCTTGTGGGCGGCGCAACTGCTCTTCCAGATAGCGGATCAACGCGCCCTCGCCTTGCAATTGCAAACTGCTCGCTTGTAATAACTCGCCCAGGTGCAGCAGATTCGTCAGCGCGCGTTCGCCTAAGCCCGGGTCTTGCAGCAAGCGCGCGGGCAAGCCCTGGTCGTGCAACAGGCGGTAGAGCATCGGCAAGAAGCCTTGCGCGCGCCAGACGCGCTGCCACATTAAGAACTGCTCTACCAAGGTGTCCCAGGCGGCTTCATTTGCCAGCAGCGCATCGAGCTGCGGCCAGTTGAGCGACCAAGTGGGCGTGGCCAGCGCAGCGCGCACCAGCCGATTCGAGCCCGGGCTGGCCACCGCCCGCAAGATGCGCCACAGGTCGTTGGCCTGCTGGCTGGCGAAAACGCTGTTGCGCTCTGACAAATACACGCTGCGCACCCCACGCTGCGACAAGGCGCTGCGGATGGCGGCAGCCTCGCTCCAGTTGCGCACCAGCACCGCCATGTCACCACTGCGGGCCGCACCGCTTTGCAGCAGCGCCACCATCTGGCTGGCAAACACGGCAGCCATTTGGCTCAAAAAGTCGTCTTTGGTGGGTGTTTTGGCGAAGGGCTGGTGCCACACCGTCATCGCCACCAGCGGCTGGCCGGCCACCTGCAGCGGCAAAACAGACGGGTTGCAGGCCGCCACCGGCTCAAAAGGCACGCTGCCAAATGGCTCATTGGCGTTGCCAAATACCCGGTTCACGGCAGCCACCACACCGGGAGTTGAGCGGTAATTGCCGGGCAGGTTGTAGATGCCCTGCGCCTGCTCGCGGGCGCGCAAGTAGGTGGCCAGGTCGGCACCGCGAAAGCTGTAGATGGCCTGCTTGGGGTCACCAATCATGATCAGGCCGGTGTCGGGTAGTGGCTCTACGGGAAGGTCCGCTGAAGCGCTGGCGTCTTGCAGTGGCGGCTGGCCCAGGGTTTCGTCGGTTATAGAAGAAATCGGTCTGTAACCCTTATCGGATAAGCGCGGGTAGCTATAGATTTTGCTTAAACTGCCAAACTGCCAGGGGTCGGTGTCCTGAAACTCATCCACCAGCGCCACCGGGTATTGGACGCGAATGGCGTTGGCCAGCCGGCCGTCTGGCGCCTGCAAGGCACGGTAGAGGTTTTGCAGTAGGTCAGAAAAGTCAAACTGCGCGGCCTGCGCCTTGGCACGCTGGTAGGCGCGGTGCACGTCACCGGCTGCATGGGCCAGCAGCTCGGTGACCACATCGGGCTCGGTGCTCAGGTGATCGTGCAGGGTTTCCAGTTGGGCAAACACCGGCCACTGGTCAGCCGCTTGCCAGCCTTTGGCAACCAGGGTGCGGGTGGTGAATCGCTCAAGGGTGACCGGATCAACCTCGCCGCCCTGCGCCCAATCGGCCATCTGATCGAGCCAGCCTTTGAGCCAGTCGGGGCGGTAGTTTTTCAGGGTTTTGGCGGCGGCGACATCTTGAACAGCCTGCGTGACGTCAGGCAGCCAGGCTTGTTGCGCCGGGCCTTCCAGTTGTGCGCGGCGCTGTTGCCAGGCCGCCCAGCGGGCCAGCAGTTCGTCGGGTGCGACGGGCGCAGTTGCATCCTCTTGCGGGGCGCGCTCAGAGTCGCGCCACAGCGCTTTGAGCTTGTCGAGCAGGGCCTGCGGCGTGTCACCCACGGGTTTCAAGGCCGCCAGCGTCTCTGCGTCCAGCCCGTAAAACCAGTGCCGCCAATAGTCTTGCGTGGCAATGAGCTGCAGGCGCTCGCCGTCTTCAACGCGGTTTTGGGTGAACAGGCTGGCGCTGTCAAACGCATGGGTTTTCAGCATGCGGCTGCTCCAGCCGTGGATGGTGAAGATAGCCGCGTCGTCCATCCACTGCGCCGCCATGTCCAGCCGCTGGGCACACACTGGCCAGTGCTCGGGTGCGATGCTGGCGCGCAGATCGCGCAAAAAGCTGTCGACCTTGGGCGCGTCCCCGGTCTGAAAAAACCGCGCTGACTGCGCTAGGCGCTCTCGGATGCGTTCGCGCAGCTCGGCTGTGGCGGCTTCAGTAAAGGTCATCACCAGGATTTGTGGCGGGTACAGGCCCATACCCAAACTTGCCAAACTTGCCAAACTTGCCAAACTTGCCAAACTACCCAAACTGTCAGAGGCTGGCGTGTGGCCCAGCACCAGGCGCACATACACCGCGGCCAGGGTCCAGGTTTTGCCGGTGCCGGCCGAGGCCTCTATCAGCTGCAGGCCAGTCAACGGCAGCGTCAACGGGTTGAGCGTGTGGCGGGCAGGTGCTGGCTGGGCCGCTGGCGAGCCTACCTGTTCAGGTGCGTTTGCGTGCGCAGGCGCATCCAGATCAACTGGTGGCGTGTTGGCGCTATTGGTCATGGCGACACCTCAGCAGACGCGTCAATATGCGCCAGCAGATCGCCATACAGCACCTGCGCCCAGTGCGGCAGCGCGTCTGCCAGACCGTCGTAACTAACAAAGGCGCGCTGCAGGTAGGCGGATTCGGCCAGTTCGCCACCGCGTTGGCCGCCTTCAAAGGCTTCACGGGCGGCTTCATGCGGGTCTTTAGCGGGCTTGCCAGCCGCCACCAGCGCCTGGTTTTGCCGCTCTGCCAGCAGGTAGGCCCAGGCGGTTTTGCAGGCCACCGGCAAGGGTTGCGCCCAGGCGCCGGCGTAGGCTTGCAACAGTTTGCCCAGGGCGGCGCTGGCTGCGTCCGCGCGCATCGGTTGCAAAACAACTTCGCCGTCTACGCCCAGCTGCACGCTGGTCATGTGTAGTCCGCTGGCGCATGCCGCCAGATGCCGCACCCACAAACCCACCAGCACATGCAGGCGCGCCACCGAGGACGCGCCTTTGCCTTGCAACACCGCACCGGTGCGCTCGGCCAGTTGCAGACAGGGCGCGCTGGCATCGCTGCCCTGTGACCAAATGCCGGTGAGCGTGCCGGTAAGCGTGGGCACCGTCTGGCCTTCAAGCGACGGAGCGGTCGCTGGGCCTGGGCCTGGGCCTGGGCCTGGAACTGGGACTGGGACTGGGACTGGGACTGGGACTGGGACTGGGACTGGGACTGGGACTGGGCTTGGGCTTGGGCTTGGGCTTGGGCTTGGGCTTGGGCTTGCGTTTGGCAGCGTCAGCGCCACCGGCAGCGCCGCCAGCGCCTGCGGGTAGCGCTGCAGCCAGGGCGCGCGGGCCTCTAGCACGGTTTGCGCTTTGTTCATCAGTGCGTCGGCCAGGCGGGTGCCAAAACCGGCCAGCGGCAAACTGCCTGCCGCGCGCAGGCTGCGCAGCGCGGCGGCGTTTGCGTCGGCCTGCAGCAGCGCGGCACCGGCCTGGTGTTGCTGCAAATGGTTCAGGGCAAAGGGCTCGTCTTCTTGCTCCAGCGCCTCCAGCGCGTCAAACTCCACCTGCAGGCGGTTGCGGAAAAACACGTCCACCGGCTGGCGCAGCAGGCGCTGCAAGTCGCCCAGCGTCAGGCTGGACGGCGGCGCGGCAGCACCATCACCCCCCGCATCAGTCGTGTCTATCGGCTGATTTGATATTTTTTCAATAGCTACTGGCGCTTTATCTATAAGGGCTAGAGGCCGAATTGATGCCCAATCTGCATCAAAGGTCTGAAACGCTGAACCCGCCTCAAAATAGGCTTCAGAGAACGGCTGCAGTGGCTGCGCCTGCGGCACGCGCGCAGGTACCCAGCTGGCGTTAACCACATCCAGCAGCTGCGCCACCAGCACCGACGGCGGGCGCACGCTGTTGTCTGCCGCGCTGTGGCCTTGCCAGCTGATGTAGAGCTTTTGCCGTGCCGACAGCAGCGCCTCCAGAAACAGGTAGCGGTCGTCTTCGCGGCGCGAGCGGTCACCGGCGCGCCAGCTGCTGGCCATCAGGTCGAAGTCGCGCGGGGCCTGCACACGCGGGTAGGCGCCATCGTTCATGCCCAACAGGCCAATTACTTTGAACGGGATGGAGCGCATCGGCATGAGCGTGCCAAACTGCACGCCGCCGCCAAAAAAGCGCTGCTGCAAGCCGGACTCGGCAATGTTGGCCAGCCAGTGCTCGCGCACCACTTCCAGGAGCAGCGGTGTGTCCAGAGCAGCCTCCGCGCAGGCTTGCAGCCAGACCTCCAGCGGGGCCAAAAGACGCTCAATGGCGCGCGCATCGGCGTCGTCTGCCGGGGCGAAAAAGCGCTCGACCAAGGCTTGCAAGGTCTGGCCCCACTGGTTGGGGGTTTGTTCCAGCTGCAGCATGGGCAGGGTCTGCTCAATGGCTGCGATCCAGTTCAACAGGCCAGCCGCCAGCGGTGCGTCCAAGCCGCTGAGTGCGGGTTGCGCCAGGGTGTCGCACCAGATGGTGCTGCTGGGTGACTCGCTATCTGGCTGGCTGGCGGGCGAAGCGACTGACTCGCCAAACGCATCCAAACCGGCGTTCGTGCCCACCGCACTTCCCACCGCACTTCCCACCGCACTTCCCACCGCGCTTCTCGCCGCACTTCCCACCACATTCCCCAGCGCATATCCCAGCAACAAGCGGCGCAGCCCGAATGCCCAGGTGTTTTGCTCCAGCCCAAGCGCCCCGTCAGGCAAACCCCAGGACAGGCGATGGGTAGCGTCCAGCCCCCAGCGCACCCCAGCGGCGGCCAGCCACTGCTGCACTTGGCGAACGGCGGCTTCATCGAGCCCAAAGCGCTCACGCACCGCCGCCACTTCAAACAAACCCAGCCAGTCAGCCAGAGACAGGCGCGCGTTGGGCAGGTTCAGCAGCTGCTCCAGCGCCTGCACCAGTGGGCTTTGCCGCGGCGTGGTGTCGGCCACCGAATACGGGATATAGCGCGGCTGCCCCGGCGAAAAACGCCCAAACACCGCGTGGATGTGGGGCGCAAAGGCGGGCATGTCGGGCACCATCACCATCACCTCGCGCGGCTGCAGGGCTGGGTCGACGTCCAGCCAAGCCAGCAGGCGGTCGTGTAAAACCTCCAGCTCACGCTGGGCGCTGTGGGCGGTAACAAACATCAGCGAGCCATCATCAGCCTGCAGTTGCGGCTGCTGCGGCGGTGGCGACAGGTTGAAGATGGCCGACTGCAGTTGTGCCAGTTGCGAGGCTTTTTCATCAGATGGTGCGTCAGGCGGTGCCGGGTCAACAAACACATCCACCCGGCTCCAGTGCGCGCGGTAGCGCTCAGGCTCATCAAAACCGTCCAGCAAATGCAAATAGTCACGCCCCTGCTTGCCCCAGGAGGCCAGCAGCGGCTGGGCGGGCGCGGCGGGCAGCATCGCTTTTGCCTCCGATGCCTGCGGCTTGCCCTGCTGCCTGCGGCGCACCTGCGCGCGCAGCGCCGCATGGCCTTCAACGATGTCACCCCAGAAATACTGGCATGGGTTTTGCACCAGCAGCATCACCTGGCACACCTGCCCGAGTGCCGCCAGCGCCTGCACCGCCTGCATGGGCAGCGACGAAATACCAAACACCATCAGCCTGCGGGGCAAGCCTGGCAAGCGCGGCTTGCTATCAGTTTCAGAATTAACCTGATCGGCCAGCGCGGCCAAAAAGCGTTCATGCACGCTGGCCCGTGAAGCCTCGGCCCGCGCCGGGCCAACGTCTTTGCGGATGTCGCGCCAAAGCTGCGCCTGCCAGGCGTGTTCTGGCGGCAGCACAAGCGGTGCGCCCAGCGGCCCACGCAACTGGTCAAGGCCTTGAGCCCAGTCGGCCAGCCAGTCGGCGCGGTAACTTTGGTAAGCGTCCAGCACGTCTGCCACCTGCTCGGCCAACTGGTACAACTTGCGCGCCGGGTTGTCACCTGAAAGGTAACGCTGCAGCGGCGCATAGACCGGGTTCGCCGCGCACAAAGCGGGCAGCAGGCGCACCAGCCGCCACAGCAACGCGGCCTTGTCAAACGGCATGTGTTCGGGCACCGCGTCTGGCCCCAGCACCGCGCGGTACATCTGCCACAGGTAGCCGCTGGGCAGCGCCATCTGGGTGGCGGCGCAAATGCCCAAAGCGCTGTCGTCGGCCAGCGCCAGCTCCAGCCAATGCTTCATGCCGTTGCTTTGCAGCAAGATCACCTCAGGCTCCAGGGGGCTGAGCGGGTGCGCGGCAACGTAGTTCACCAGCAGGTCACGCAGGTCTTCCAGCCGGTTGCTATGCAGCACCATGAAGCCGCGTGGTGTGTTGGGGTCAGCAGCCGGGGTGGCTTGGAGGTTCATGGGGGCAATGGGCTGGCGACTGGGGGTAATGGCTGGGACGAGTGTAGTTATTTTGGATTGGAGGAAGACCGGGTTGCCGCTCTTCGGTTTGCTCGCGAGCCGCACAATTGGCCGTCTGTCTCTGCTTGTATTGGCGTGCTATTCGCCACGCCGGCGCGCTGTGCAGCAGATTTGAGGCGCAATGTCAGAAATCTCCTACCCCAGCGCGTTGTTGTACCTGAGCTTTTCAGACTGACTGGGGTCAAATCTGCCCACCCACCCCTTTGAACTTCTCCACAAACGCAGCGATTTTCTGAAACACACTTTGTTTTTTGGTTAGGTACTGCGGGTTCAGCGGGCTCATCTTGGGCAAAACTGCGTTCAGCTCTGTGCCGCTGTCACTGGCGAACTCCCGTTTTAGTGAGGTGGTGATATAGCGCTTGGCTGCATCCGCATTCAGGCTCTCGTCACTAATCAACTCTTGCGCTTCACGCTGCAACTCCGCTTGGGCAAATGTAAAAAAGGCGTCAATCACACTGGCCTTATCGCCAATCTGGTCCAGGTCGGTATGGTTAATAAAGTCCACCACCAAGCCTTCCTTGGCGCGGTTGCCGAGGCTGGCACGAATCACCCGACGAACATCTGCAACCAGTGATGCTTTGTCCTTGATTTTTTTATTGTTCTCAAAAATCAGTTCCAAGATGTAGTCCAGGTTGATCTCTTGGGACTTCAGCAAGTCCACCTCAAACACCACATCATCCCAATCGATGGTGGATTTGTCTTTCTCAGCGCCCGATTTTTCCCGGCGCAGCCAATCGCGCACATCGTTATAGGTTGAACGATAGTCCTGAATTTTGCGCTCGGCAGGCATTTGAATGGTTTGCAATGCGGCCAAAGCAGCATCGTCTACATAGTGCTTGGTTTTGAATGCCTCCACCGCCTCCGGGTCGCTCATGTCCACGCTTTGCAAAGCCTTCAGGCTGGCGAATTCATCGTAGTTTTGCAGCACGTTTTCAACGCGCAAATACTCGCCAAACAGTTTCGCAAAGGCTTTTTTGTCCGACTCTTTTTCAATGGCTGATGGGTCTGGAAAACGTTGCTCCAATTGCGCAACCACATCCTTGTAGCCACGTCGCGCCTCACCGGTTATCAGATCGGTGAAGCCTTCCATGTATTCCTTGTAGCTTTTCTCCAGAACCACATTTTTGGTGTTGGTGTCACCAAACAGGGTTATGGCGGCGATGGTCGCCTGCTCCAGATCGCGGAAGGTGACGATGTTGCCGAAGGTCTTGGTGGCGTCAAAAATGCGGTTGGTGCGTGAGTAGGCCTGTATCAAGCCGTGGTAACGCAGGTTCTTGTCCACAAACAAGGTGTTTAGCGTGGGGGCATCAAAGCCGGTCAGGAACATGCCCACCACAATCAGCAGGTCGATTTCTTTGGCTTTGACTTGTTTGGCCAAGTCACGGTAGTAATTCTGAAAGCCATAGCTATCCACGCTGAAGTTGGTTTTAAACAGCGCGTTGTAGTCCGCAATGGCAGCGCTTAAAAACTCCTTGGCGCTGCTGTTCATAGCCGACACATCAAAACCTTCGTCCTGAATGTCGCCCACAGCATCCTGCTCTTCGTTGGCCGCAAACGAGAAGATGGTGGCCACCTTCAGGGGTTTGTCGCTGCCTTTTTGCAGATCCCTGAACGACTCGTAATACAGCTTGGCGGCATCCACGCTGCTTACGGCAAACATGGCATTAAAACCCTTCGTACCTGCTTGCAGGCGGTGAGTTTTCTGCCGGAAATTGTTCAGGATGTGCTGGGTAATCTGGCGGATGCGGTCGGGATGCAACAAGGCGTGCTTATTTTCCGCAGCGCTAAGCTTCTTCTCGTCCTGCTCCGTTTCTATGGCTTTGAACTGCGGGCGCACATCGTTGTAGTCCACCTTGAACTTGAGCACCTTTTCATCGCGAATGGCATCGGTAATCACATACGAATGCAATTCACGGCCAAACACGCTGGCGGTCGTCTCAGCGCCCAGGGCGTTCTGCGGAAAGATTGGCGTGCCAGTAAAGCCAAACTGATAGAACCTCTTGAACTTCTTCTTCAGGTTCTTCTGTGCTTCGCCAAACTGGCTGCGATGGCACTCGTCAAAAATAAACACCACCTGCTTGCCGTAAATGGGCAAGTCGCCTTCGCCTTTCATCAGGTTGTTAAGCTTCTGAATGGTGGTGACGATGATCTTGTTATCAATCTTGTCTAGGTTGCGCTTTAGGCCGGCCGTGCTGTCAGAGCCGTTCACGCTATCGGGTGAAAAGCGCTGGTACTCCTTCATGGTCTGGTAGTCCAGGTCTTTGCGGTCCACCACGAAGAACACCTTGTCGATGAACTCCAGCTCAGTGGCCAAACGCGCCGCCTTGAAACTGGTCAGCGTCTTGCCCGAGCCTGTGGTGTGCCAAATAAAGCCGCCGCCCTCAAGCCGACTCCAGTTTTTGGCTTGATAGGCGCACCTTATCTTCCACAGAATGCGCTCGGTGGCGGCAATCTGGTAGGGGCGCATCACCAGCAGTGTGTCGCTGACATCAAACACCGAATAATGCAGCAGCACATTGAGCAGGGTGTGCTTTTGGAAAAAGGTGGCGGTAAAGTCTTTCAGGTCTTTGATCAGGTTGTTATCGGCCTGCGCCCAGTTCATGCTGAAGTCGAAGCTGTTTTTGTTGCGCTGCGTGGTGTTGGCAAAGTAGCGGCTGTCGGTGCCGTTGGTAATCACAAACAACTGCAAATACTTGAACAGGGAGTGCGCGCTGTTAAAGCTCTCTTTGCTGTAGCGGTGCACCTGGTTAAAAGCTTCACGAATCGCCACCCCGCGTTTTTTAAGCTCTACCTGCACCAGAGGCAGGCCATTGACCAGCACCGTCACGTCATAACGGTTGGCATGGCTGCCGGCTTGCCCAAATTGCTTAATCACCTGCACCTTGTTACGGGCAATGGTTTTCTTGTCCAGCAGGTAGATGTTTTGGATGCGGCCATCGTCAAACACAAAGTCGTGGATGTAGTCATCGTGAATCTTGCGGGTTTTCTCCACAATGCCATCGCTGGGCTTGTCCAGCCAAGTCTCTACAAAGCGGAGCCACTCAGCATCGGAGAACTGCACGTTGTTGAGCCCTTGCAGCTGCACGCGCACATTGGCCAGCAAGGCCTCAAGGTTATTCAGACCCGGTACGAAGTCATAGCCCTGGTTCACCAAGTCCTGAATAAATTCGCGCTCCAAATCGCCTTCGCTTTGGTAGCTCTCGGAAACCGTCCACTCTTTGGTGTATCTGTCTAAAACAATAAAGTTTTGAGATTCGGCAATGGTCTTGTAATCGTTCATTCCTCTTCCTTTTTAGACTCGGCATTCTGCATAATACAAAGCGCGTCATCCTGCATAGTACAAAGCGCGTCATCCTGCGCGCAGTCGCAGGATCCAGAATCCAGCCAACTCGTTGCAAGATCATTCCAGCGCGGATTGGTCTTCTCTATCAAATCGATTTTCCACTGCCTGCTACGATTTTTTATTTTCTTTTCAAGAGTAATCGCCGCCCGAATATCTTCACCCTGAGTAAACCATACCAAGCGGGTTACATCATATTTTTTTGTAAACCCATCCAGAAGGTGGTGTTTGTGTTCATAAATACGGCGCTCCAGGTTATTGGTCATACCTGTATATAAAGTACCGTTTTTCTTACTTGCCAGAATATATACATAGGCTAGTTTTAGCATGCTCTAGCCTCACAGATGGATCCTGCGACTTCGCGCAGGATGACAGGAACAACTTCGCGCAGGATGACAGGAACAACTTCGCGCAGGGTGGCAGGAACAACTTCGCGCAGGATGACGGGAGCGCAATGAGAGATGATTTCTGCCGCCGTGTGGCCGGTAATGGCAAAGTGAAATTTGTCCTGCACATGGGCGTAAAAAAGGCGAGTGGTCTCCGACTTGGGGTCGTAATCGATGCTGCACTCGGCAAAAACATCGGTAATCTGTTGATAAATGCGTCGCTCGCTGGCGCGGATGGAGCGCACCCGCTCCAACAATTCACGAAAATAGTCTTTGCCAAAATAACGGCCATTTTTCAGCCGCTCATCATCCATGGCAAACCCTTTGATGATGTATTCCTTGATTAAGGCGGTCGCCCAGATACGGAACTGGGTGGCCTGTGCTGAGTTCACCCGGTAGCCCACCGAGATCACCGCATCAAGATTGAAATACTCCAGTTTGCGTGCAACTTGGCGCGAGCCCTCTTGTTGAACTGTTTCCAAAATGGAAATAGTTGCCTCCTGCTGCAATTCACCCGACGCATAAATGTTGTCAAGGTGCTTAGAGATTGCAGCCACCCCCACACCAAACAACTCCGCCATGCGCTTTTGTGTCAGCCAGATGCTCTCGTTGCCCAGCAGCACCTCCACTTTGATCGCGCCATTGGGCGCGGTATAGAGCAAAAACTCTGTGGTTTGGTCGCGCAGGCTTAGGTTCTTATTGGGCATGGATGATTGATAGCTTTGTTTTGCTCATACAAAATTTCGCTTAAATTTTTTGTGGTTTTTGATGTTGCTCTGCAGGTCTTTGGCATCCCAAATTTGCAACTCCCACGGAAAATAAAAATCGCTTTTATTTTTAAAATAAACATGCAGACCGCGACAACCTTCTTTCTCGCGCAAATACCAGTTTTTAAGCCCTAACTCTTCTTGCCAGTCATCCAACAAATCCATCACGAGATTGATTTCTTCAGCGCTTAGGATAATACGGGCACCAAAAATATCATTGAGCCAATTGTTCACGGGGTATTGGTCTTCACGCGCAGCGAAGCGCGCCATCTTGTCATCAATACTTTCACTGGTTTTGACGCGGTAAAAATATTTAATATCGATGTTCGCCGTCATCAGATAATCGTTGACGCTTTCGTGCAAGTTCAGCCGGTACTTGTAAACATGGAGCGCTGGCACATGTGCAACGGTTTTGGAGAGATTAATTTTTTCTATTTTCTTTGTTTCAAAATAATCATTTGAAAAATCAAAGTGCAAACGGTTGATCTCGCTGACAAGTTGTTTGATTTGTTCCATCTTGTCCATGTCATTTCTCCGCAGATTCAATAGACATTTCCGATGCGGGCTTAGGAAAGCTCAGCAGCAAATCGCGGTAGTACTCATATTGCCTTTGGCGCAAAGCAATTTCGCGGGGCAAGCCTTCGGTGATGGAGTTGGTTAGGGCGTCGAATTTATCGAGGATGGCGACAATTCGTTCCTTGTCTTTGGGTAAAAGGTTTGGGATGCTGATGCTCTCCAAGTTCCTTTTGTTTAGCTTTGGCTGCGCCGCGCCCGAGATGTAGGGTGTTAAGTCAATGCTATTTAAATAGAACTCAACGTACTTACGCTCAGCATAAGTCTTAAATTTAAGCACGTGAACGTGATTGTTCACCCAGCTCTTTCCACTGATGCTGAAAGCTATTGGTGTGTTTCTCGCCAGCAAATTTGCGCCGTCTTCTGAAACAAGCAAGTAGTCGCCGGCGAAGATGTAGTCTTTAACGTAATCGACAATCCCCGATGCGCCATAGTAGGGAATATCACCCGGATCTCTTAACCCGCTCGTGATTGGCTTTCGCATTGAATCAAGGTTCTCTGCCAGATACCCCAACGTCTTCCACTCCACAACCCCATCTTTAAAACTCAACAACTGATCGCGGTAGTGGTTGTATTGTTTTCTGCGGGCAGTCAGCTCGACAGTCAGCACGACAGTCAGCTCGGTGAAGGTGTCCAGAATGCGGACGATTTCGGTCTGAATTTCTAGCGATTTTTTGGGGTTTTCTGGGCAGGGGATGGGGATTTGAATTTTTGCAAGGCTGTCGCCGGATATTCGACGCACTTTTGTTCCCGTAATGTATGGCTTCTTCTGAGACTGGAAAATTTCTGTTTGGAAAAAGTACGACATGTACTTTGGGTTAATCGTGTGCCGATAGATGTAAGCGTCTGTGCTGACCGCCACCTCTTCATTTCCCAGCCACGCTACGGCTTTGGCTACGGCATCGTCGTCTTCGCTCGTGGTGGCAATAACAAGATCGCCAGAATACGCTTTTCTAAGCCGCGCAGCGAACTCGTGACCAATGCATGATTTGGTTTTCGTTGCCCATGTGCCGTAGTGAGTATGAATCTGGCCATAGTGAATGCAGCCTGCACCCGACTCAGTGAAATCCGATTTCTGGATACCAGAACCACGAATGAAGGATCCAAGATCACCCAAAGTCCTCCATTGAAACTCGCGGTCATCCAGCAGCTTTTCCAAAAAATTCATGCTGCTCATGCCTCACCCCCCGTCGCGTTGTCTTCGGCATTCCCCATGCGCTTGACCGTTTCTTTTTCCAGCATGGTCGCCAATTCTTCTTCAGTGGGCAAGAGGGTTTGGTATTTCGATGCAAACAGTTGCTGGCTTTCGCTCAGCACCGAGTAATGCACCAGGGTTTCATCTTTATCTGCACACAGAATAATGCCTAGGGTGGGGTTGTCGCCCTCGCCACGCTTGAGATCATCAAACATGCGCACATACATATCCATTTGGCCAATGTCTTGGTGGGTTAGCTTTTCGGTTTTAAGGTCTATGACAACAAAGCATTTAAGCAGGTAGTTGTAAAACACCAAGTCCACATAAAAGTGGGATGTTTCAGTGCTAATGCGCATTTGCTGCGCTACAAAAGAGAACCCTTTGCCCAGTTCAAGCAAAAATTGTTGCAGGTGGTTAATCAGGCTTTGCTCCAACCGGTTTTCTTTGCCGCTTAAATTCTCTGGTAAGCCCAAAAATTCCAGCACATAAGGGTCTTTGATGAACGGCGATGCGCTTGGCTGCAATAGGTTGTTCAGTGGGCTTTGATGCGCCAAAACGCGGCGGTAGTAGCCGCTTTTGATATGACGTTCCAGCAGGCGTGAGCTCCAATTCTGGCTGCTGGCTTCTTGCAGGTAATAGTGACGTTCTGCCGTGCTATCGAGCCGCATGATGAGGCGCACATGCGACCAAGCGATATTGGCTACGCAGTGCGTAGCGAATTCATCAAAGCTGGGAAAGGTCAAATAGAACTGGCGAAAATTTTTAAGGTTGGCAACCGAAAAACCTTGCCCAAAGTGCTCCCCCAAGTAGCGTGAGAGCTTGCTCATTAAGTCTTGGCCATAGACGGCGCGGGCTTCGCCTTGCTGTTCTTCTTCCACTATGCGCTGGCCTAGTTGCCAATAGGTTTGAATCATGGCGGTATTGACTGCGCGATAGGCCTTACTGCGGCCAGTTTGCAGAATCTGGGCGACATCTGCAAAAAAACGCGGCTCAGCCCGAACTTGCTGGGAGTCGAAGCGTTTGATTTTGTCTTGCGGTTCGCTCATTGCCTACAGCTCCTCGGTCTTGAATTCGCTATAGCCCTCAAAGTAATTGCTCACGTCAATGCCCTTCATAAACAAGGCACGGTCATTAATTTGATCGGTTAAGGCTTGTTTGAGCAGGGCTTTAATTTCAAGGTCTTTCACAGGACTGCGTTGCATGGCAGATAGATAGTCTTCTTTATCGACCCGGTTCCAATCCACCACCTGCCTGGTTTCTTTTTTCAGCATCAAATCCAGCCAGATGCGCGTGGCGCGGCCATTGCCTTCGCGAAAAGGATGGGCCACATTCATTTCGACATATTTTTCGATGATTTCATCATACGTGCCGTGTGGCATGGCGTCGATGTGTTTGAGCGAGGGCTCCAGATACATCAGCGGGGCAAAGCGGAAGTTGCCTTTGGCGATATTCACGTCGCGGATTTTTCCGGCGAAGGCATAAATAGCTTCAAACAAATAGGCATGGATAAAGGCCAGACCGGTGAATTTCCCCACGCCCACCTTGTTGATGTCGCCAGAATCAAAAAACTGTTTGGCTTTTTGTTTGCTAATTTTTTCTTCGGCGCGCGCCAGTTCAATCTGGTCGGTGATGCCCAGTTTGTTTTCTAAAATCATGCTGCAGCTCCTTGGGGCTCGGTGCCTTCAATCTCCGCCACGATGGCGTCAATATCCACCCGCAATTTGTCAATCTTGGCAACGGTGATTTTCAGCTCGGCATTGAGCTGGGCAATATCCACCACTTCGCGGATGTCTTTGGCCACTACATAGCTGCTGACCGACAGGTTGTAGTCGTTGGCGGCCACCTTCTCGAAAGGCACGGACTGGGCAAAGTGATCCACGTTTGCTTTGCTGTCGAACACCTGCATGATTCTCTCGATGTGCGAGTCTTGCAGCACGTTGTTATTGGTTTCTTTCTTGAACAGGCTGCCTGCGTCAATGAATTGGGTAGTGGTATCTGGCTTGTGTTTGGACAGCACCAAAATAGTCACGGCAATGGTCGTGCCGTAGAAAAGGTTGGGCGCCAGTGCGATGACGGTTTCTACATAGTTGTTGTCCACTAGGTATTGGCGGATTTTTTGCTCGGCACCGCCCCGGTAGAAGATGCCGGGGAAGCAGACGATGGCCGCGCGGCCTTTGCTGGAGAGGTAGCTGAGTGCGTGCAGCACAAAGGCAAAGTCGGCTTTGGACTTGGGCGCGAGTACGCCTGCCGGGGCAAAGCGGTCGTCGTTGATGAGGGTGGGGTCGTCTGAGCCCACCCATTTCACCGAATACGGCGGGTTGGAGACGATGGCGTCAAACGGTTTGTCATCGCCAAAATGGGGGCCGGTGAGGGTGTCGCCCAGCTGGATGTTGAACTTGTCGTAATTGACGTTGTGCAAGAACATGTTCATCCGCGCCAGGTTGTAGGTGGTGTGGTTGAGTTCTTGGCCAAAAAAACCGTCTTCAATGATGTGCGCGTCGAAATGCTTTTTGGCTTGCAGCAACAGTGAGCCGGATCCGCAAGCGGGATCGTAAATTTTGTTGGCGCTGGTTTGCCCATGCATGGCAAGCTGTGCAATCAGCCGCGACACATGCTGCGGCGTGAAAAATTCGCCGCCCGATTTGCCGGCATTGGATGCGTAGTTGGAGATAAGGAATTCGTAAGCATCGCCGAACAGGTCAATGTGGCTACCTTCAAAATTACCAAAATTCAGCCCGGCCACGCCTTTAAGCACGGCAGCCAAGCGGATGTTTTTGTCTTTGACGGTGTTGCCCAAGCGGTTGCTGGTGGTGTCAAAGTCGGCAAACAAGCCTTTGATATCGCGCTCTGAGTCGTAGCCGTTGGCAGAACTTTCAATGGCGGTAAAGATGGCGGCCAGGTCGGTGTTCAGGCTTTCGCGGGTAGCGGCGCTGGCGACGACTTTGGCGAACAGCTGGCTGGGGTAAATGAAGTAGCCCTTGGTCTTGACAGCGTCGTCTTTGATGTCGGGGGTAATGACCGCATCGTCGAGTTTTGCGTAGTTGATGCTGTCGTCACCGCCTTCGATGTATGCCGCAAAGTTTTCGCTGATGAAGCGGTAGAACAGGGTGCCCAGCACGTATTGCTTGAAATCCCAGCCGTCGACCGCGCCACGCACCTCGTTGGCGATTTGCCAGATTCGGCGTTGAAGTTCTGCGCGTTGTTGGGTGCTGGTCATGGTGTTGCTTTTGTTTTGAGACGATATTTAAAGCGAGGACGCTTTACGCTTTGGAGCATTATCGAGATCAAAACAGTCTGTTTCAGTGCATGCATTAAGTAATCTATCGTCGCCTAATCTGGATTTCCCAGATTAGGCGACTGACTAAATTTGAACGAACGACGTTTTTAATTAGGGTGAACGGCTCCAGCCTCAGCGCAGCATGCGGTTGCCCCCAAGCCACCTTCACGCCAGCTGAATGTCCCCCGGCTGGATGCGTTTGATTCCCTGGGCGGCCATCTGCTTCCAAGCCGCTTGCACCGAGCCGTTCATGTCGATGCCGCGGGTAGCGACCTCAACCACATAGACCTCAAAGCCCAGCCGACGCGCATCCAAAGCGGTCTAGGCGACGCAGAAGTCGGTTGCCAGTCCGGTTACAAACACAGTCTTGATGCCGCGCTCTTTCAAGTAGCCAGCTAGGTAGGTGGCGGTTTCGCGGTCGGCTTCTTCAAAGGCGCAATAGCTGTCCACCACTTTGTGGTACCCCTTGCGGATGATGAGTTGGGCGTTGGGCAGTTTCAGGTCTTTGTGCAAGGCGGCGTCTTCAGCACCCTGCACGCTATTCATTGACGTACACAAAAAATCCAACAAATCGGCCTCTGGCCCTTACAAATAAAGCGCAAGCAGCTATCAGATTCATTTATCGACGACAACCCCCAGCCGATTGCCAAGCAGGCGTTTACTTGCCGAACAACGCGAGCACGTGCTGCCAAGGTCACGCGCTGACGACTTGTGCGCCGGGTCGGGCAGGCCCGTGGAGTTCAGATCAAAAAAAACGCCAAGTATCTGTCGCAGCCCCAACCCATCTCGGGACATTCAAAGAAGCAGCCTGACCTTCAGAAAAAGCCTCAAATAGGCCTCTAGCCCTTTCAGATAAAGCGCTAGTAGCTATCAAATTAATTTCAGATAAGTTCCAATTTCTAGACTGGCGGAGCGTGATAAAGCACCACTTGGTTGCGCCCGCGCTCTTTGGCCTGGTACATGGCATGGTCGGCGTGTTTAGACAAGGCCAGGTCATCAAGGCCATGTTGCGGGTACAGCGCCACACCGACGCAGCACGAAATGTTCAGGCTGTGCCCGGCCAGCTCAAAGGGCTGCGCCAGACTGGCGCGAATTTTCTCGGCCACGGCCAAGGCCTCTGACTCACCCGCCACATCGCGCAGCAGCACCACAAACTCGTCACCACCGATGCGCGCCAGGGTGTCGGAATCACGCACGCAGGCCTGCATGCGCTGGGTGACCGCCTGCAGCAGCAGGTCGCCCACCGCATGACCATGCTCGTCGTTGACGGGCTTGAACTTATCCAGATCAATGAACATCAGCGCCAGGCTGGTCTGGTCGCGCCGCGCGCTGGCCAAGTCGCGCTGCAGCCGGTCGGTGAATAGCGCCCGATTGGCCAGGCCGGTGAGTGCATCGTGCTGGGCCATGTGCAGAATTTTTTCTTCGACCTGCTTGCGCGCGGTGATGTCGTGAACGATGGAAAACAGCAGCGCTTTGCCACCTTGCTCAATCGGCGTGGAATAGACCTCAACGTCTCGCAACTCGCCACTGGCCAGGCGATGCTGAAAGTTGAAGTAGTTGCGCGCTTCGCTCAGCGCAAGCTGGCGCTCCTGGGCTAAAGCTTCAGCTGCCATGGTGTTGAGTAGCCCGACGGGGGCACCCACCAAGCGCTCTGCGGCATAGCCGTAATAGGCCAAGGCCGACGGGTTGGCCGCCATGATTTCTCCGCTGACCGGTTCAATAAGCAGCATCACCGACGTGTTTTTCTCAAACATGTGACGAGAACGCGTTTCGATACTCTGCAAGGCCTGATGGATTTGCTTGCGCTCGGTGACGTCACGCCAGTTCACCAGCAAGACTTGTTGCAGCCCCATTTTGGCGACCGACACGCAAACATCGACCCAGAAGTCAGAACCATCCAAACGTTGGTGCAGGCACTCGAAGCGGTGACTCCCTTTTTGCAGCAATCTGTGGATGACAGCTGCGAAGGCATCGGCTGTGGGGCGACCGTCTGGCTGATGCAGCGGCGAGAGTTGATACGGGGTTTTGCCCAATATCTGCGCCCGTTCGCCGCGCAGCATGACCTCAGTCGCATGATTGCAGTCGGTGATCACCGCGTTGTCCATCTGCACGATCAGGTAGGCATCAGGCGAGTTGTCGAAAAGCATGCGGAAACGTTGCTCGCTCTCTTTCAGCTTTTCTTGCACCTGCTTGCGCTCGGTGATGTCGGTCAGAATGCCGCTCCACAGCACGCTGCCATCGCTTTGTAACTGCGGTGTCGCCTGGTCATGCACCCATTTGGGAGTACCGTCGGACGCGATGATGCGGAATTCGTGCTGCCATGGGGTCAGTCTCTGACTGGCACGCCCGGCCCAGGCGCTGTACGAGACCCTGTCTTGCGGGGCAATGCAATGCGTCAGCGCGTTGTGATCGCGCAAACCCGCCTCGACGCTCACGCCATAAAGCGCTTCAATGCCTTGGCTAAGGTAGCTGAACTGCGCGCGCCGATCAGGGTGGATGATGAACTGATACACCACCCCCGGCACGGCATCGGCCATGGCGGCCAACTGGTCTTTGATGGTGCGCACTTCATGGGCATCGACACACGAGCCGATGTAGCCCACAAACACCCCTTGGGCATCAAAGCGTGGCACGCCGCTGTCGTGAATCCAGCGGTACTGGCCGCTGTGGTGGCGCAAGCGGTATTCCATTTGAAACGGCAAGCGCTGCTCAAAATGACGCAGGTAAAACGCCGCGCACCGCGCCAAGTCATCAGGGTGCACCCCTTCGAGCCAGCCGTTGCCCATCTCTTGTTCCTGGGTGCGGCCGGTAAAAGCCAGCCAGCCGGCGTTGAACCAGTAGCACAAGGTGTCGGTGCCGGCCAGCCAGATCATCACCGGCGTGGCATTGGCAATGCTGCGAAACCGCTCCTCGCTTTCTTTCAGCCTTTCTTCGGCATTCTTGCGCTCGGTGATGTCTTGGTGCGTGCCGGCCATGCGCAGCGGCTTGCCGTCGGCGGCCCACTCCACCACGCGGGCTCGGTCGCTCACCCAGACCCAGTGGCCCTCTTTGTGGCGCATGCGGGCTTCGCACGCGTAGGTGTCAAGCTCACGGCTAAAGCATCGCGCCAGCAGGTCGCCAGACAACTTGGCATCGTCTGGATGCACCAGCTTGTTCCACGTCTCGATACTGATGGGGGCCAGTTCGGCCAGCGTGTAGCCCACAATCTCGGCCCAGCGTGCATTGAACACGGTGGCACCGGTCTGCACCTGCCATTCCCAAGTGGCAATGTGGGCGCCCCGGATGACCTCATTGAGGCGTTGGCTGCTGTCGCGTGCAGCGGCTTCGGCCACAACCAGCGCCTGGTGCGCCGCCTCTTTGCGCACCATGGCGCGCAGCAGCAGCCAGGCCACCAGCAATACCAAGACGGTGATCAACCCGGCGGCGAGCAAAGTTTGGCGCTGCTGGCTGCGCAGCGGTGCCAGGTGTTCGACCAGGCTTGGGCCGACCAACACCGTCAGGCCGTATTGCGGCAAACGGTAGTAGCTCGACAAGCGCTCAACGCCGTCAACCTGCGACTTGCGGCGAAAGCTGCCTTGCTGGGGTGCGCCGGGGCTGGTGAAGAGCGACGCTTCAATGACCTTGCCGACATAGACATCTTGTCCGCTGGAGTGCGCCATCACCTCGCCGGTGTCACGAACCATGCCCGCAGCGCCGTCTTTGCCCATGCCGGCATTTTGATAAAACTTGACGAAATAGTTGGGGTCCACCGAAATGACCACCACGCCGACCCACTGTGCGTTGCGAAAGATCGGGCGGCTGAGTTGGATGCTCCACTTGCCAGAGACTTTGCCCTTGAGCGGGCGGCTGACAAACAGTTTGTCCTGCAATGTGCCCTGGTGCATCTTGAAGTATTCACGCTCGCCCAAAAACGTGGGTTCGTTGGGCATGCCGAGGTTGGAGTAGGCCAAATTCCCGTCGGCACCAATGACGGCAATCTGCAAAAACGCTTCGTCCAAAAATTCTGTGTACCCCTTAACCTCGTGGCCCAAGTCGGCCGGGCGATTGACCCAGGCGCTGCGCAGTTCCAGCAGGGCGTGGTCTACGCTGCGAAAGGTGCTATCGGCATCGTTGGCAAACAGCCGCGCCAGCGTAGCGGTTTCGCGGCGAATGTCATCCAATTCCTGACGCTCAGCGTCTTGATGGTTCCAGGCCACAGCGGACCACAGCAGCGCCAGCAGCGCCAGCAGAGTCAACACGGCCAACGCTGTGCAGCGTTGTAAGCCGGTGGCAAGAAATTTTTTGACAGATATCATTTTGATAGCTGCTTGCGCTTATTCTGCGGGGGCTAAAGGGTGTTTTGGCCTGGTCATGGCATCTGTGGGGCGTTTGGTCTGCAATTGCGGGGGCTTGGTGCATGCGGCAGCGACTTTACCGCGCGCGATTATCTGCCTCTTGGCGCAGGGGTTTGCTGACGGCAGCGGGTGTGTCTTGCCAAAATTTGTTCGTCAAAGGCCGCCGAACCCCGATGGGCAGTCTTGCACAGATAGGTGCTGCGAGTCGGGTCGGTTTTCGTGGGTTAACCACACAGGGATTGTTGAAGCTAGCCCTTACGGATAAAGCGCGAGTAGCTATCAAATTAATTTAGAAACTACAACCCCAAGCAGCATAACCACCGCAATCGCCAGCCCCAAAACCCGTTTGCGGTTGACCTCCACGCGGGCGATGAGCTGGGTGTTTTGCTCGGCCAGTGAGCCAATCAGCGCGCTCGACTCCAGCATCTGCTGGTGCAGTTGGGCTACCGCGCCCTGCAGTTGCAGCACCTCTGCCTGCAGCGCGGCCACTGGGTCGGGCACATCGCCTGGCATGCCGGGCACTGGCGCCAGTGTCTCAGGCGGTGCGTCAGGTTTTTTGCCAACGTTGTTCCAGAGTTTTTTGGCACCGCTGGCCACCTTGGGCGCGTTCTCGATCACATCGCCCCAGGGCACCAATTTCAAAACAGTCAGCCAACCGATTGCCATGCAGCCCCCTTATTGATCAAAACAGGTGCTAAGTATCTACCAGCACCGCTTTTCCTCGGGCGCCCCGGCCCATCCGCTGGCCTATCCGACACTGCCCGCGCACCCGTTAGGGCCAGGTGCCGACTCATAGACAATCTGCACGCCAATATGCCCGCCAACGCCAACCATTCGTCCACCATGCCGCCCGGCCTGATCGTGCTGCTGCTCTCGCTTTTGTTAGGTCTGCAACCCATCACCACCGATTTGTACCTACCCGCGCTGCCGGTGCTGACCGCCGAGCTGGGCGCCCCCATGGCGCAGGCGCAGCTGACGCTAACGGCGCTGCTGCTGGCCTTTGGCGGCTCGCAGTTGGTGTGGGGGCCGCTGTCTGACCGGTTTGGCCGCCGGCCGATCTTGCTCATCGGCATGGCCGCCTATGTGCTGGCGTCGCTGGCCAGCACGCTGGCGCCCAGCATGGGCTGGCTGATTGTCTGGCGCACGCTGCAGGGCGCGGCGATGGGTGCCGGGGTGATGTGCGCTCGCGCCATCGTGCGCGACCTGTACGAACCCACCCAAGGCGCGCGGGTGATGAGCAAGGGCTTAAGCGGCCTGGGCGTGATCGCCTGTCTGAGCGCGCCGCTGGGCGGCCTGGTGTCTGAGCTGCTGAACTGGCGCTACGCGCTGTTGGCAGTGGGTGTGTTTGGCGCGCTTACCTTAGCGGCGGTGGCGCTGCGCTTTGAAGAAACTGCGCCGCAGAAAAACCCGCAGGCGCTGCAGCTCGGTACTTTGGTGGCCACCTGGCGCGCCATCTTGAGCAACCCGACGTTTTTGGCTTTCTCGGCCCTGTCAGCCTGCTCTTACGGCGGCTTGTTTACCTTTCTGGCGGCCTCGTCGTTTGTTTTTACCGGCGTGCTGGGCCTGAGCAAAATTCAGTATGGGCTGGTGATGTTTGTGAATTCGCTGGCCTACCTTGCCGGCACGTTTATCTGCCGCCACTGGTTGCCGCGCTTTGGTGTGCGTCGCGCGGTGGGCATGGCTGGGGTGCTATCGATTAGCGGCGGCACGCTGATGGCGGTGTTGACGCTGGCGGGCTGGGTGAGCGTGTGGAGCATCATGCCGGCGCAAATGCTGTTCATGATTGGCCACGGCATTCACCAGCCGTGCGGGCAAAGTGGTGCGGTGGGGCCATTTCCGAAGGCAGCCGGTGCGGCGTCGGCGGTGAATGGTTTTTTGATGATGCTGTGCGCCTTTGCGATGGGCGGCTGGCTGGGCACCCACATGGACGGCACGGTGCTGCCGCTGACGCTGGGCGTGTGGTTCTGGAGCGCGCTGATTGCCTTGTCAGCCTGGACGCTGGTGCAACGCCACGGCTAGTGCCGTGGCCGGGTCAATGTGGCGCGGGAATTCGCCGGCGTTTGATGATGATTACCGGTGGCGCGGCGGCACGCGGTGGCGCAGGTGGCTCATACTGCCGCTCAATCGGCTTGAGATGTGCGGTTGCCGCGGCCAGATCTTTGTTGTCTGAATGGCTCAAGGGCGTGACATGGTCACCCACCACCAGCACAAATTCGTCGCCAAGCTTGGCCAGCGCGCCACTTTGCAGGCCTCGCCGGGCACTGCCCAGCAATTGAAGCGGGTCTTCAGCGGGGCGCTCGTAGGTGTGCCTGGCCCATTCGATAGGGCCCAGACGGACAGACCAGCGCGGCTTGGATTTCGGTTGGATGTTCACGGGAAAATCTTGGGTTGAGTTGTCGCTGAAGATGCGAATCGCTTTTCACACGCCTTCCCGGTCAATTTGGCTGTGCCCAGGCGCGTTGGCTGCTTCGGCCGCAGCATCTTTCCTGCGCAAGGCCAACTCCGGATGGCTGTTGGTCAGCAGTTGGAACAAGGCGAACGCCGAGCCCGCCATGTCGCGCGGGTCATGGACACTTTCCAGCGCCTGCCAGGTGCGTGACTGCTGCCCACCCCGGCTGCCTGACTGAACCGGGTAGCCCATCAAGGTGGCAGCCTCAACCTGAGACAAACCAGCCTTGATCCGCGCGGCCTTGAGCTCGTCGCCACTGGGTGTAGGCATGGGAATGGAGAGCGTCATACAGGCGCCGAGTATAAATACTGAAAGCGGCAGTGACCAGTTAAAGCAACAACACGGTCGCCAGACCGAGGAACGAAAAAAACCCGATGACATCGGTCACGGTGGTCAAAATCACGCTGCCGGCCAATGCCGGGTCGATGCCAAGGCGATCCAAAATCAACGGAATCGCCAGACCAGCCAGCGCTGCGCACAGCAGGTTGATCAAAATGGCGGCGCCAAGCACACCGCCAATGCCCCAGTCGCCAAACCACGCCACCGCCAGCAAGGCCACGACAACCGCCCATAAAAGACCATTGAGTATCGAGATGCCCACCTCGCGGTTGAGCAGGATGCGAATGTTGCCTTTTTGCACCTGCCCCAGTGCCAGCCCGCGAATCACCAGCGTGAGGGTTTGGCTGCCCGCCACACCACCCATGCTGGCCACGATGGGCATCAGAACCGCCAGCGCCACCACATGCTCCAGGGTGGCCTGAAAGCGGCCAATCACCCAGGCTGCCAGAAAAGCGGTGAGCAGGTTGATGCCCAGCCAGACCGCCCGGCGGCGCGAACTGACGAGCACCGGCGCAAAGATGTCGGCCTCGTCGTCCAAACCCGCCATCTGCATCATGGCGCGGTCGGAGTCCTGGCGGATCAAGTCGACCACGTCATCCACGGTGATGCGGCCAATCAACCGGTTGTCGTCATCCACCACTGGGGCGGACAAAAGGTCAAGGTCCTGAAACAAACGCGCCACCTCGGTGGCTTCGGTATGCACCGAAATGCCGGCAATATCGGTTTGCATCACGTCAGACACGCGCAACCCCAGCTCTGCAGTGACCAGCGTGCTCAGCCGCAGCGTGCCCTGGTAGTGGCCCTTGCGGTCCACCACCATCAGTATGTCGGTGTGCGACGGCAGGGTCTCAAGCAAGCGCAGGTAGCGCAGCACGGTGCCCACTTTGACATTGGCGCGCACCTCGATCGGGTCTGCGTCCATCAGGCCGCCGGCCGAATCTTCCGGGTAGGACAGCATGGACTCCAACTGCTCGCGCCGGCGCCCTGTAGACGACTGCAGCAGCGCGCTGCTCAACTCGCTGGGCAATGTCTGGATCAGGTCGACCAGGTCATCGAGTTCAAGGCGCTGCGCTGTCGCCACCAGGTCTTCAACTTCAAGCTGGCGCGCCAGGCTGATGCGGATTTCGTCATGCAGGTAGGTCAGCACCTTGCCTGTGCGCTCGGTCTCGACCATGCTCCAAACCGTGCTGCGCTCAGTGGGCGGTAATGACTCCAGCAACCCCGCCACCTTGGCCGGGTGAATGCGCAGCAAGATTTTGCCTACGCGCTTTAGCTTGCCGCCTTCCAGGGCTATGCGGATGTCGGCCAACTGGTTGACCGCATCGGGCGCCGTCCTTCCACCCTGCCCTGCATCGCTCGCCTCGGAGCCGGGTGCATCACCGGAATCAACGGCAAACTGGCCGAGCAGGTCCAGATTCATGTGGGGCCGAAGCCGAGTCTCCAGCGCGGCATCTACCTGTTGCCACAAGGCTTGGCGCTGCTCGGGGTCGAGCATTTCAAGCAGGGCGGCCACCTTGGCGGGGTGCATGCGCGCCAGGAGCTTGCGCACGCGCTTGTTTTTGCCGTCGGCCAGCGCTTGGGTGATCTGCTCGATGTCGGTGAGTGGGCTCAGCTCATCCAAATGATTGTTGTCAGGCTGTGTGGAATGCATGCCTTGCAGAATACCCGCAATGGCGCAGTGCCAATCAAGCGCGGGCAGAGCGGGGCTAAACCATCACCTACTGGCTGGCCCAATGGGCGTCAGCCCGGTTACAGGGTCAATACCGTGCAGCCGGTGGTTTTGCGCGCTTCCAGGTCACGGTGCGCCTGCTGCACGTCTTCTAACCTGTAGCGTTGCTCGATGTGGATCTTGACCTGACCACTGGTCACCGCCGCAAACAAGTCATCGGCCATGGTCTGCGTGGTTTCGCGGGTAGCGATGTGGGTGAACAGGGTTTGCCGCGTCACATACAGCGAGCCTTTGGGGCCCAAAATGCCGGGCGAAAACGGCGCCACTGGCCCAGAGGCGTTGCCAAAGCTGGCCATCAGCCCAAACGGCGCCAAGCAGTCCAGCGATTTGTCCCAGGTGTCTTTGCCCACCGAGTCGTAAACCGCCTTGACACCCCGGCCAGCGGTGATCTCCTTGACCCGGGCCAAAAAGTCTTCCTTTACGTAATTGATAGCATACTGCGCACCATTGGTAAGGGCTAGAGCACATTTTTGCTCTGAACCTGCAGTGCCAATCAAGCGCAGCCCCATGGCTTTGGCCCATTGGCAGGCGATCAGGCCCACGCCGCCGGCAGCAGCGTGAAACAGCACAAAGTCACCCGGCTGCAAGCCGCCTTGGGGTTGGGTGCGTTTGAGCAAATATTGCGCGGTGAGGCCCTTGAGCATCATTGCCGCACCGGTCTCGAAGTTGATCGCGTCAGGCAGCTTGCACACCCATTGGGCGGGCATCACCCGCAAGTCGCAGTAGCTGCCGCTGGGGTTGCTGGCGTAGGCGGCACGGTCACCCACTTTCAGATGGGTGACGCCCTCGCCCACCGCTTCCACCACACCAGCGGCTTCCATGCCCAGTTGCACTGGCAGTTGCATTGGGTACAGGCCACTGCGCTGGTAAACATCAATGAAGTTCAGCCCCACTGCGTGGTGGCGGATACGAATTTCGCCAGGGCCGGGTTCGCCCACGCTGATCTGCACCAGCTTGAGTTGCTCCGGGCCGCCATGCTGATCGATTTGGATGGCGCGGGATGTGAGCGTCGTCATGATGAGCCTGCGGGAAGAACAAAGAGGCGAGATATTGCCATGAATCCCCAGCCGCCGGTTTGCTGCGAAAATTGCTGCAAACTGCCTTCTCTACGTATGTCTTGTTACCCGCCGCACTGCTTATGTGCATTTTTTTTGAACACCCGGCCAACGCCGGGGGCCATGGCTTAGGCGCATGAGCCAACCGCACATTACGCTCAAAGCCTCGTTGTTGCTCACCCTGCCGCCGTTGCTGTGGGCATGCAATGCGGTGCTGGGGCGCGTCATTGCCGAGTTGGTGTCACCGATCACGCTTAACCTGCTGCGCTGGTCCATTGCCTTTGTGCTGCTGCTGCCGTTGGCCGCGCCGGTGCTGCACCGCAGCAGCCTGCTGTGGCCCAACTGGCGGCGCTTCATGGGCCTGTCTTTGCTGAGCATCGGCGGCTACAACGCCCTGCTGTACCTGGCACTCAACACCTCTACTCCCATCAACGTGACGCTGGTGGGGGCCGTTACCCCGGTGTGGATGCTGCTGATTGGGCGACTGTTTTTCGGCAAGGCCATCCTCCAACGCCAATGGCTGGGTGCGGCGATGTCGATCAGCGGCGTGTTGCTGGTGCTCAGTCGTGGCCAGCTTGATGTGCTGCTGCAGGTGCGGCTGGTGCCGGGTGATGTCTACATTCTGCTGGCTTCGGCCGCCTGGGCCTACTACAGCTGGATGCTGGTGCACCCCACTTCGGAGCCCAGCAGCATTCGCACCAACTGGTCAGCCTTTCTGATGGCGCAGATTTCGTTTGGTCTGATCTGGTCGGGCCTGTTTGCGGCAGGCGAATGGTCGCTGGGCTTTGGTCACCTGACCCCGAGTTGGAAACTGGCGGCAGCGCTGCTGTTCATCGCCATCGGCCCGGCCTTGCTGGCTTACCGCTCATGGGGTGCCGGCGTGGCGCAGGCGGGGCCATCGGCGGCGGGCTTTTTCATCAACCTGACGCCGCTGTTCACTGCGGTGCTGTCAGGCTTCTTTCTGGGTGAGATCCCTCACGCCTATCACGCGCTGGCCTTTGCGCTGATCGTGGGCGGCATTGTGGTGTCATCCAGACGCCGACCGGGCCCAATCACTGCGCTTTAAAGCCACTCGCCTGGATGATTTGCGCCCAGGTTTTGCTGTAACTGGCTTCACGGCTGGCGAGTTGGGCAGGTGTCATGTAGCCCACCGTCAAGCCCATGCGGGTCAGGCGTTCTTGCACCGCGGGTAGAGCAGTCACCGTGGCCACCGCGCCTGACAACTTGTCGATGGTGGCTTGCGGCGTGCCTTTGGGCGCAAAAATGCCGTAGTACGGCGCATCTTCAAAGCCCGCCAGACCCAGCTCAGTGAAGGTGGGAACGTCTGGCAAAGCAGCTTGGCGCACGCCACCCAGCACCGCTACCACCCGAATCTTGCCGGCTTTCTGGTTTTCGATGAAATCGGGAACCGAGCCAATGCCTGCGTGGATTTGGTTGCCCAACATGTCGGCCATCATCGGCGCGCTGCCGCGGTATGGCGCGGCCTGCAGGTCAAGCTTGTATTTTTGACCAATCACTTTGACCAAAAACTCAGGCACTGATGCGGGCGCGGGCACACCCACGGTGTCCTGGCCTGCAGCCTGCCTCTGCACAAATTCCACGTACTGCTTCATGCTGCTCGCGGGTGTGCCACCAGACACCGCAAACGCATTCGCAAAGGTGGCAAAGCCAGCCACCGGCAGAAAGTCTTTCTGCGGCGCATAACCCGGGTTTTTCACCACCAGCGGCAGGATGGAAATGGTGTGATCGTGCGACAAAAACAGCGTATTGCCATCAGGTGCAGCGGCTTTCAGTGCCTGCGCGGCAATCTGCCCCCCAGCGCCAGCCTTGTTGTCCACCACCACCGAGACACCCAACTGATCCTTGAGCTTGTCGGCCAGGATGCGCGCAATGGCGTCCGTACCCCCGCCGGGCGGAAACCCTACCATCAGCTTGACTGGCCCGCTTTGCGCATGCGCCAGCCCAACAGCCAACAGCGATGCCGCACATAAGGTCCGCGACAAGCGGCGAACCCGCACTTTCAATCCACCTTGATCCATCTGCCACTCCTTAAAAAATCAAATAAAACGCCAGCCACCCCTAATCTTCCACAAACGCGGCTTGACGCTGGCGTTTGATGGCGGGCAGCAAAACCACCAGCAACATGGCCGCCGCAGCGGCAAGCAGACCCGCCGACAGCGGCCGCGTGACCAGCACACTCCAGTCGCCGCGCGAGAGCAGCAGCGCGCGGCGCAGGTTTTCTTCCATCATCGGCCCCAGAATGAAGCCCAGCAACAGCGGCGCAGGCTCCAGACCGAGCTTGATGAACACATAACCGATCACGCCAAACAGGCCCACCATCCAAATGTCCCAGGTGTTGTTGTTGGTGCTGTAGACGCCAATGGCGCAAAACAACACGATCGCCGGAAACAGCCAGCGGTACGGCACGCTGAGCAGCTTGATCCACAACCCGATCAGCGGCAGATTCAGCACCAGCAGCATGGCATTGCCAATCCACATCGAGGCAATCAGGCCCCAGAACAGTTCGGGGTTGCTGGTCATCACCTGCGGGCCGGGTTGGATGTTGTGGATGGTCATGGCGCCCACCATCAGCGCCATCACCGCGTTGGGTGGGATGCCCAGCGTCAGCAGCGGGATGAAAGAGGTTTGCGAGCCGGCGTTGTTGGCCGACTCGGGCGACGCCACGCCGCGGATGTTGCCTTCGCCAAAAGGCACCTCACCGGGGTGAAGTTTGGTTTTCTTCTCCACACTGTAAGCCGCAAACGCTGCCAGCATGGCCCCACCGCCGGGCAGGATGCCCAGCATCGAACCAATGCCGGTGCCACGCAGCACCGCCGGCACCATGCGTTTGAAATCTTCGCGGGTGGGCATCAGGCCCTGCACCTTGGCGGTAAAGACTTCGCGCTGCGATTCTTTCACCGACAGGTTGGAAATGATCTCGCCATAGCCAAATACGCCCATGGCGATCACGATGAAACCAATGCCGTCGGTCAACTCTGGAATATCAAAGGCAAACCGCGCCACGCCAGAATTCACGTCGGTACCCACCAAGCCCAGCAGCAAGCCCAGCACAATCATCGCCACGGCTTTCAGCAGCGAACCAGAGGCTAGCACCACCGCGCCGATCAGGCCCAGCACCATCAGCGAGAAATATTCTGCCGGGCCAAACATGAAAGCCACTTCGGTCAGCGGCGCAGCAAACGCCGCCAGAATCAGCGTGCCCACGCATCCGGCAAAAAAAGACCCCAGCCCGGCGGCGGCCAGTGCCGGCCCCGCCCTGCCCTTGCGCGCCATCTGGTAGCCGTCGATCACGGTCACCACCGAACTCGCTTCACCGGGCAAATTCACCAGAATGGCAGTGGTAGAGCCACCATATTGCGCTCCGTAATAAATGCCGGCCAACATGATCAGGGCCGACACCGGTGGCAGTGCATAGGTGGCGGGCAACAGCATGGCAATGGTTGCCACTGGGCCAATCCCTGGCAAGACACCAATCAAGGTGCCCAACAGACAACCGATGAAGGCATACAGCAGGTTAATGGGCGTGGCAGCTACACCAAAGCCCATAGACAGATTCGTTAGCAAATCCATATCAGTCGCCTAACCCGACAACACCGTGGGCCAGACGACAAACTGCAGGTTCAGCAGCACAACAAAAGCCAGATAACACCCCACCGCCAGCACCGTGGCCAGCAGCAGGCTCTCCTTCAGGCTGAAGCGTTCACCGGCCATACCTGCCACCACCGTCACGCCATAAATCGCTGCGATAAACCCCATGGCAGGCCAACCCAGCGCTGGCAACCCGCCCAGCAACGCGCCAAACAACAGATTACCCGCAACGATGAAAAACAGCGGCTTCCAGGCCCAGGGGCCGACCATCTGACGCTGCTTGGGCGCCAAGCGCCAGGCCCGCAGCATGATGATCAAACCCAGCACCGCCAGCAAGATACCCAGCATCAGCGGAAAGTAACCCGGCCCCATGCGAGCGCTGGTGCCCAGCGTGTAACTTGTCGCGCCCCAGGCGAATGCCGAACCCACCAGCACCAGCAAGGCACCGGCATACACATCTTTATCTTGCTGACCCTTCATCCGATCGACGCCAACTAATGGTCAATGCTCTGACGCTGGGGTGCTGGACAGCACCTCCTCCAGCACGGTCAGGCCTTCGGCAACGCGCAGGGCTCCAGCCAGGCGCAGCGGGCGCATGCCGTCGGCAATGGCCTGGCGCTTCAGGGCAGCAGCATCGGGCTCGCGGGTGATCTGGGCTTTGAAGGCTTCTGAGACCACCAGCAACTCATACAAACCCATGCGACCCCTGAAGCCGGTCATGCGGCAATCGACACAGCCCACCGATTTGAACGGCTTGTAAGCGCCACTGAGTTGCCAGGGTTTGACCGCCTGCTCCAGCGTCTCGCGGGCGGCAGCCGAGTCGGGCACCTTGCATATCGGGCACAGTGTGCGCACCAGCCGCTGCGCCAACACACCCAGCAAGGTGGCGTTGATCAAATAAGCGGGCACACCTAGCTCCATCAGCCGGGTGATGGCCGATGGCGCGTCGTTGGTGTGCAGGGTCGAGAACACCAGGTGCCCGGTCAGCGCCGCCTGCACTGCCATCTCAGCGGTGGCATGGTCACGGATCTCGCCGACCATGATGATGTCGGGGTCCTGGCGCATCAAGGCGCGCAAGCCTTCTGGAAAGCCAAAGTCAAGCTGCGTCTGCACCTGGGTCTGGTTGAAAGAGGCCTCAATCATCTCGATGGGGTCTTCCACCGTGCTCACGTTCACCTCTTCAGTGGCGACCCGCTTCAAGGTCGAGTACAACGTGGTGGTTTTACCCGAACCGGTGGGGCCAGTCACCAAAATGATGCCGGTGTGGCGCTTAACCAGCGCCTCCCAGCGCTCGGCGTCGTGTCTGGAAAAGCCCAAGGCATCGAGTTCCTTGACGGTGGTTTCAGGGTCAAAAATCCGCATCACCATCTTTTCACCAAAAGCGGTGGGCAGGGTGGAAATACGCATCTCGACCTCGGCACCACCGGGGTTACGCGTTTTGATGCGGCCGTCTTGCGGGCGGCGTTTTTCCACCACATCCATCCGGCTGAGCAGTTTGATGCGCGCCGTCATGGCAGTCAGCACGCCCATCGGCATCTGATAGACCGGGTGCAACACGCCGTCAATGCGGAAGCGGATCACGCCCTGCTCGCGCCTGGGTTCCAGGTGGATGTCACTGGCGCGCTGGTCAAAGGCGTATTGCCATAACCAGTCCACCACCTGCACCACGCTCTGGTCGTTAGCATCAAGCTGTTTGTTGCTCTTACCCAGCTCCACTAGTTGTTCAAAGCTGGACCCGGCGTTGCTGCCCGCCTTGGCCGCCGCGCGCACCGACTTGGCCAGGGCGAAAAACTCCACGGTGTAGCGGTGAATATCTTGCGGATTGGCCACCACACGGCGCACGCTGCGCCGGGCCTGGCGCTCCACCTCGCCCACCCAATCGGTTAGGAAAGGCTCGGCAGTGGCTACCACTACTTCCTGCGCAGTCACCTGCACCGGCAAAATTTTGTGCCTCTCGGCATAGGCCGGGCTCATGGTGTCGGCCACCTTGCCCACATCCACCTTGAGCGGGTCAATGCGCAGATAAGCCAGTTTCACATGACCGGCCAGCCACTGGGTGAGCGACTCCAGGTCCATCGGCTTGTCATCCACCGCCCGGCGCACCGCCACGCTGGCCAGACGCAGCAGCGGGTGCTGCGCACTTTCGGCCTGCGCGCAGCGGGTGTGAATGCGCTGGGCTTCCTGCGTGGTGATGGTGCCGTCGGCTTTTAGCCATTGCACTAGGCTGCGCCAGTCCAGCGGGCCGGCGTGGGGCTCAGAGCGGTGTTTGGTAGATATGGAAGGCGTCATGGCAGCACCGGCTTGAACACACGCACCCACTTGGTGGCGGGCAGGCCCCAGCGGGCCTCAATGAGGGCGGCGCGCGCCATCAGCACCTCGCGCTTGGGGCGGCTCGGTGTGTGCTGTGCCAGCACCACGGTATTGCCTTCCCGGGTGGGTTTAAAGGCCCAAACCGCATTCTTGTCAAACGCCGCTGACATTTTTTCAACGCTGCGCTTATAGCTGGAGGCCCGGCCAAACAGGTTCACCGTCATGCAGCCTTCGGGCGTGAGCAGACGGCGGCAATGGTTGTAAAACGGCAGGCTGTCGAGCACGGGTGCGGCGGCTTCCCGGTCATACAAGTCCACCTGTAGCGCGTCCACCGTGCCCCAATATTTGGGGTTGAGAATTTCCAGCGCGGCGTCCGCCAGCACTACACGCATCATCGGGTTGTCAGCCGGCAGCTTGAAATGGTTGCGGCACATGGCGAGAACTTGCGGGTTCAGCTCAATCGCGGTGGTTTTGATGTGCAGCTCTTTGGCACAGAACTTGGTCAGCGACCCGGCACCCAAACCCAGTTGCATGGCTTGGCGGTCCTTTACCGAATCGGGTTCGACAAGCAGCAGCCAAGCCATCATGCGCTGCACATAGTCATGCACCAGGCCAATGGCGTCTTCGAGGTACATCGAGCCCTGAATCCACTCACTGCCCAAGTGCAGATGTCGAATGTTGTCGTCGTCCGAAAAGTTGACTTCCGGTAAATTGGGGCTGCGTTTTTTCAAGATGCCTGATTATCCCCAATCAAACCTCTAAGATGCTGCCCTTTGACATGAAAGGGCAGTCCGATGAAGCTTGAAACCTTGGCCGTTCACGCTGGCTACGCACCAGACCCCACCACCCGTGCAGCCGCGACACCGATTTACCAGACGGTGGCCTACGCCTTTGACGACACGCAGCATGGCGCTGACCTGTTTGACCTGAAGGTGGCTGGCAACATCTACAGCCGCATCATGAACCCGACCTGTGCTGTGCTGGAAGCGCGGGTGGCGGCGTTAGAGGGCGGCGTGGGCGCGCTCGCGGTGGCATCAGGCATGTCGGCCATCAGCTACGCGATCCAGACCATTTCTGAGGCCGGGGACAACATCATCTCGGCCTCCACGCTGTATGGCGGCACCTACAACCTGTTTGCCCATACCTTCCCGCAAATTGGTCTCGAGGTGCGTTTTGCAGACTACCGTGACCCAGCCTCATTTGCGGCGTTGATTGATGACAAAACGAAGGCGATCTATTGCGAATCCATTGGCAACCCGCTGGGCAACGTGACCGACCTGTCCGCGCTGGCCGAAGTAGCCCACGCCCATGGCATTGCGCTGATTGTGGACAACACCGTTGCCAGCCCGGCCTTGTGCCGCCCATTTGAGCATGGTGCCGACATCGTGGTGCACTCGGTTACCAAATACCTGGGCGGCCACGGCACGACCATTGGCGGCGTGATCGTGGACTCTGGCAAGTTCCCGTGGGCACAACACGCCAAACGCTTCAAGCGCCTGAACGAGCCAGATGTCAGCTACCACGGCGTGGTCTACACCGAAGCGTTTGGCCCAGCCGCTTACATTGGACGCGCCCGCGTTGTGCCGCTGCGCAACATGGGGGCGGCATTGAGCGCCATGGCGGCGTTTCAGCTGTTGCAAGGCATCGAAACCTTGGCCCTGCGGATGGATCGCATCTGCGAAAACGCCTTGAAGGTGGCCACTTACCTGCAAGCACACGACAAGGTCAGCTGGGTTAACTATGCAGCCTTGCCTGACCACCCGGACCACGCGCTAGTTGAGAAGTACATGGGCGGGCGCGCCTCGGGCATCATCAGTTTTGGATTGAAGGCGGCCAACAGCCTGGAGGCGGGCTCGCGTTTTCAGGATGCGTTGAAGCTCTTTACCCGGCTTGTCAACATTGGCGATGCCAAATCACTGGCCTGCCACCCGGCTTCCACCACGCACCGCCAGCTCAACCCACAAGAGTTGACCAAAGCAGGTGTCAAGCCCGATATGGTCCGCCTGTCTTTGGGTATTGAGCACATTGATGATCTGACGGCTGACCTGGAGCAGGCTCTGGCCGCCGTTTAAAGCCGAATACCACGGGCGGTTAGCGCGCAGTCAAGTGCCAGGATGGCTGGCTGCCCGTTCGCCGACGAAGGTGAAAGCGAAATTCAGCGCCTCCTCTAACGAGTCGTCGATAGCGCTGCGCTCGGATTCGGTCAGGTAAAACATCATGTCAACGTCGTGGCGCAGATAGCGCGCTGGCAAGCGGTTGAGTGCAACACAAGCCACATCGGCCAGCATGTCGGCGCTGAAAGCCGGGTAAACACTTGCTTTGGCGGCCACCGCCTCAAACACAACCGGCTCGAAAAAGTTGTGGACTTGCTCAAAATTGATGGTCATAGGCATGATCAGAGGAGTTTTGGTCGACTGGGGCAGCCTGCTCTGGCTCGCTTACCAACCGGTGAGACACTACTAAACTGTACATGACTTTAGCGCGCGCAAGTGATGCTTACAAGCTACAAAACATGTAGCAATCCGACAATTTGCGATATAGTCGCGCTCTATGCGCTGAGGCTACCGGGGCATGCATGGTCATGCTGTTTGCGGGTAGCGTCACAGTCGGCATAAATTCAACACCATAAGGAGAAGCACCATGAGTACAAAAGAAAATGTTGCCATCGGCCAGTTGCTGAGTTTGCTCGAATCACGCTACGCTATTCGCGTGCTGTGGGCACTCAAGGACGGTCACCCCCAGACTTTCCGTCTGCTGCAAGACAGCGTTGGAAGCATCACCCCCAACACCCTGAACACGCGTATTAAGGAAATGCGCCAAGCTGGTCTGGTTGACCACGGCAGCAGCGGTTACCTGGTCACCCCGCTGGGCGCTGATCTGCTCAAACGCATGGGCGATCTCTCCGCCTTCGCCACCAAATGGGTGGCCGCGCAGGCCAAAAGCAAGGCCTGATCAGGCGCTTCGCCGTTCTTTACAACCCTTTTTTAAGCACTCAATTCCCATGATTACAACCCCCTCTGGACTGCAATACGAAGACAACGTTGAAGGCACGGGCGATGTCGCAGCTGCAGGCCAGCACGTCACTGTTCACTACACCGGCTGGCTATTTATGGACGGCGTGCAGGGCACCAAATTCGATTCCAGTAAAGACCGTGGTACGCCTTTCGTTTTCAATCTGGGTGCTGGCTCGGTCATCCGCGGCTGGGACGAAGGTGTGGCGGGCATGCAGGCTGGCGGCACCCGCACGCTGATCATTCCCCCTGGTTTGGGTTACGGTACACGCGGTGCCGGTGGTGTGATTCCGCCGCAAGCCACGCTGAAATTTGAAGTCGAGCTCTTGAAATTGTCTTGATCAACGCCGTTTGCTGACATACGGGCACCTGCACCAGGTGCCCGTTTTGTTTCTGCCGTCCACGCGTCAAGCTGGACCTGCTTTAGAAAACTTTTTGGCGGGCAGCTCTTGAAAACCGGCGCTATGCCGCCACCTCTGAGCATCGTTATTTCACAACCTGTTTAACCGCATGTCTGATTCAGCTCAACAACCTACTCCTGCGGATCCGTCCGCTGCCCCTAACCCTGCGGCTCTTGCCCAAAGTACCCAGGAAACCACTGCAGCCATGGCCAATTACGAAACAGAGGCGCTAGCCAAATGTCAGGCCGATCTGACTGAATTGCAAACCAAGAGCACTGAGTTAGCCGACCAGTATCTGCGCGCCAAGGCGGATGTCGAAAACGCCCGCAGGCGCGCTGAGGACGAGGTCTCCAAAGCCCGCAGGTTTGCATTGGAGAGTTTTGCCGACAGCTTGCTGCCAGTGATAGACAGCCTTGAGGCGGGGCTAGCCAGTCAGGACGCCAACCTGGAGCAGATCAGGGAAGGCACCCAGGCCACACTGCGCCAGTTGATTGCCGCTCTGGAGCGCAATAAGGTGGTGGTGGTCGATCCATCGGTTGGCAGCAAGTTTGACCCCCATCAGCATCAAGCCATCAGCGTTGTGCCTTGCGAACAGGAAAGCAACACGATCGTGTCCGTGCTGCAAAAAGGCTACCTGATTTCAGAGCGGGTCTTGCGGCCTGCCCTCGTCATGGTCTCTGCTTCCAAATAAATGTGGGGTTCGGCTTGAATTCAGCCGGGTCAACCACACTTTGTCATCATCTACGTTTCAAGTCCACGCGGGACAAATCAATTAACAAGCAAGGAAATATCATGGGAAAAATCATTGGCATCGATCTGGGCACTACCAACAGCTGTGTGGCGATCATGGAGGGAAACACCCCCAAGGTGATTGAAAATTCTGAAGGCGCGCGCACCACACCCTCAATCATTGCGTACCAAGAAGACGGTGAAGTGCTGGTGGGTGCCTCGGCCAAGCGCCAGGCGGTAACGAATCCGCGAAACACGATTTATGCTGTGAAGCGCCTGATTGGTCGCAAATTCGCTGAAAAAGAAGTTCAAAAAGACATCGGCCTGATGCCTTACAAAATCGCTGCGGCTGACAACGGCGACGCCTGGGTCGAAGTGCGTGGCAACCGCATGGCAGCGCAGCAGATCAGTGCTGACGTGCTGCGCAAGATGAAGAAAACCGCCGAAGACTATTTGGGCGAACCCGTGACCGAAGCGGTGATCACCGTGCCGGCCTATTTCAACGACGCCCAACGTCAGGCCACCAAGGACGCGGGCCGCATCGCTGGCCTGGAAGTCAAGCGCATCATCAACGAACCTACCGCTGCTGCCCTGGCTTTTGGCTTGGACAAGAACGAAAAGGGTGACCGCAAGATCGCCGTGTATGACTTGGGCGGCGGCACGTTTGATATCTCCATCATCGAAATTGCTGACGTTGATGGCGAGAAGCAGTTTGAAGTGCTCTCCACCAACGGCGACACTTTCCTGGGTGGCGAAGACTTTGACCAGCGCATCATCGATTACATCATTGGCGAGTTCAAAAAAGAGCAAGGCGTAGACTTGGGCAAGGATGTGCTGGCCCTGCAGCGCCTGAAAGAAGCCGCTGAAAAGGCCAAGATTGAGCTTTCCAGCAGCGCGCAGACCGATATCAACCTGCCTTATGTCACCGCTGATGCCTCCGGCCCGAAACACCTGAACATCAAGTTGACCCGCGCCAAGCTGGAATCGCTGGTGGACGAGCTGATTGAGCGCACCATTGCGCCCTGCCGCACCGCGATGAAAGACGCTGGCGTCAGCGCGTCCGACATCAATGACGTAATTTTGGTCGGCGGCATGTCCCGCATGCCCAAGGTGCAGGAAAAGGTCAAGGAACTGTTTGGTAAAGAGCCCCGCAAAGACGTGAACCCCGATGAAGCTGTGGCCGTGGGTGCAGCCATTCAAGGCCAAGTGCTGTCAGGGGACCGTACTGACGTGCTGTTGCTGGACGTGACGCCTTTGAGCCTGGGTATTGAAACGCTGGGTGGCGTCATGACCAAAATGATCACCAAAAACACCACCATCCCGACCAAGTTTGCGCAAACCTTCTCGACCGCTGACGACAATCAGCCGGCCGTGACCATCAAGGTATTCCAAGGCGAGCGTGAAATTGCCTCTGGCAACAAGCTGCTGGGTGAATTCAACCTGGAAGGCATCCCACCGTCTCCTCGCGGCCTGCCGCAGATTGAAGTGTCCTTCGATATCGACGCCAACGGCATTCTGCACGTGGGCGCCAAAGACAAGGGCACCGGCAAGGAAAACAAGATCACGATCAAGGCCAACTCAGGCCTGTCTGAAGCCGAGATTCAGCAGATGGTCAAGGACGCCGAGCTCAACGCCGTAGACGACAAGAAAAAACTGGAACTGGTGCAAGCCAGAAACACTGCCGAGGCCAGCATGCACGGGGTGAATAAGAGCCTGACCGAGTACGGCGACAAGATCGATGCATCTGAAAAAGAAAAGATCGAAACCGCCATGAAAGAGCTCGAACTGGCCCTTAAAGGCGAGGACAAAGCAGCCATCGAGGAAAAGAGCACCGCTCTCATGACCGTCAGCCAGAAGCTCGGCGAGAAGATGTACGCCGACATGCAAGCCAATGAAGCAGCAGCGGCACAACCTGAAGCGGCAGCAGGCCAATCATCCGGCGCGCAAGGCAGCGGTGCTGCACATGACGACAATGTGGTCGATGCAGAAGTGAAAGAAGTCAAGAAGCCTTAAGCGCTTGAGCTTTCCAACACCTTTTGTAAAGGCAACATGCGCCGCGTTGATCACCGCAAGGGTTCGACGCGGCGTTTGTATTGAAACCAGGCACGAGTAGACCATGTCAAAACGAGATTACTACGAGGTTCTGGGCGTTCCCAAAAACGCCTCAGACGACGAGATCAAAAAGGCTTATCGCAAACACGCGATGAAGCACCACCCTGACCGCAACCAAGGTGACGCGGCCAAAGCAGCCGAGGAAAAGTTCAAAGAATCAAAAGAAGCCTATGAGATGCTGTCAGACCCGCCAAAACGCGCGGCCTACGACCAGCACGGCTTTGCCGGAGTAGACCCGAACATGCGTGGTGGCGCGGAAGCCTATGGCGGCTTTGCCGAAGCGTTTGGAGATATTTTTGGTGACATGTTCGGCCAGCAGCGCGGTGGTCGCCCAGGCGGTGGCCGCCAGGTCTACCGGGGTAGCGACTTGAGCTACGCCATGGAAGTCACGTTGGAAGAGGCGGCCAAGGGCAAAGACGCGCAGATCCGCATCCCAAGTTGGGACAACTGCGACACCTGCCAAGGCAGCGGCGCCAAGCCCGGCACACAAGTCAAAACATGTGCCACCTGCAGCGGCACCGGCTCAGTGCAAATGCGTCAGGGCTTTTTTAGCGTGCAGCAAACCTGCCCCGCCTGCCGCGGCACTGGCAAGGTGATTCCAGAGCCCTGCCCTGCTTGCCACGGCCAGGGCAAGATCAAAAAACAAAAGACGCTGGAAGTGAAGATTCCAGCCGGCATTGACGGTGGCATGCGTATTCGCAGCGCGGGCAACGGCGAGCCCGGCACCAACGGCGGCCCGCCGGGAGACCTGTACATCGAAATTCGTCTGAGGAAACACGACATCTTTGAGCGTGACGGCGACGATCTGCATTGCTCGGTACCCATCAGCATCGTCACCGCCACGCTAGGAGGTGAGATTGATGTGCCCACTCTGGCTGGCAAGGCCGCGATTGATATCCCCGAAGGCACCCAAACCGGCAAGCAGTTCAGGCTGCGCGGTAAAGGCATCAAGGGCGTGCGCTCCAGCTACCCGGGTGATCTGTATTGCCACATCCTGATCGAGACACCAGTCAAACTCACCGAACATCAGCGCAAGCTGCTGCGTGAACTCGATGAATCGCTTAAAAAAGGCGGCGGCAAACACTCACCTAGCGGTGACAGTTGGACCGATCGTTTGAAGAGCTTTTTTAGCTGACCTCAGACGCCAACACCGCGCATAGCGCGCAAAATCATGCCGCGCAGTGCAACCCACTGGCGTGGTATTTTTTTGCCTTCACACTCAGCAGGAGTTATTGACATGAGCGTTACTATTACTTTTCTAGGCGGCGCCGGTACCGTGACTGGCTCGAAATACCTGGTGCGCCATGATGGCAAAAGCCTGCTGGTGGACTGCGGACTGTTTCAGGGCTACAAACAATTGCGCCTGCGCAACTGGACGCCGTTGCCGGTGGCCCCCGATCAGATCAACGCCGTGCTGCTCACCCATGCCCACCTGGACCACAGCGGCTACCTGCCACTGCTGGTGAAAGAAGGTTTTACCGGACACGTCTACACCACCACAGGCACCCGCGACTTGTGCAAGATCTTGCTACCCGACAGTGGCCACATTCAGGAAGAAGACGCTGCATTTGCCAACCGCCACAAGCTCTCGAAACACGAAACTGCCCTACCCCTGTACACCCGCCAGGATGCATTGGATACGCTGCCCTTCATCAAAACCGTGGAATTTGGCAAAACCTGCTCGCCACTGCCGGGCTGGAAAGCCACGTTTTCACCCGCGGGCCATATTCTGGGTGCCAGTAGCATTCTGCTGGAGGTGGCTGGGCGGCGCATTCTTTTCTCAGGCGACCTGGGTCGGCCAGACGACCTGATCATGAGCCCGCCAGACGATGCACCACAGGCTGATACGGTGTTGATCGAATCCACCTATGGCGACCGCATCCACCCGGTGGAAGACATCTTGTCAGAGCTGGCACCGGCGCTGGCGCGGGTGGCCAAGCGCGGCGGTGTGGCGGTGGTGCCGGTTTTTGCGGTCGGGCGCGCTCAGGCGTTGTTGCATGCCATTCATCTGCTCAAGCTCAAGGGCGACTTGCCCACCTCGCTGCCGGTGTTTCTGGACAGCCCGATGGCTGTGAACACCACCCATTTGTTCGAGAGCCACCCTGGCGAACACCGCCTGAGCACGCAAGACAGTCGGGCCCTCACCCACAGCGCCACCATGATCAACAGCACCGATGAATCCAAGGCCCTGGCCAGCCGCCACGGGCCGATGGTGATCCTTTCCGCCAGCGGCATGGCCACCGGCGGGCGCGTGCTACACCACCTGGCGCATTACGCGGGCGACCACCGCAACATGATCATCCTGACCGGCTTCCAGGCACCGGGCACGCGCGGTGCCACCCTTGCCAGCGGTGCAAAAACCGTGCGCATCCACGGTCGTGATGTGGAGGTCAAGGCGGAGGTGGTGCAACTGCAATCTGCCTCAGCGCATGCAGATGCCAACCAATTGTTGACCTGGTTGCGGACGATGCCCCAAGCGCCAGACCAGGTCTACATCGTGCATGGTGAAGCCGGGCCCGCCGATGCGTTTCGCTGCCGCATCAACCGCGAACTAGGCTGGCGCGCCATGGTGCCCGAGGCCGGTTCCACCTGGCCGACCTGAGCCAGCGCACCTCAGTTACCTGGGTTCTTGATCCAGTTGCTGATGGTCTCCGCCGCCTGCGCCTCCATGCCAACGAAGCCGTGGTAGTGAAAGGCTTCACAAGCGTCACCTGTCGGGTTATTGCCACCGTCCACTTCGATGTACTTTTTCATCGGAGCACGCTCCAGCCTGCTGATCAATCGTTGTGCGGCGTACGCTGGGGTGATGCGGCAGCCGTCCTGTTTGTGCTGAAAGACCAACGTTGGAACCATGATTTTTTCCAGCGCGATATCTGAAACAGACCCGCCAACCTGCTGCCCGGTAACTGTGGAGCTCAACACCACACCGGCAATCGATGTGCCCAAGGCAACAGCATTGGACGCCGCGCTGAGCGTGCCTTGACTGGTGCCAACCAGCCAAATCGGCGCCGGGCTGCGCTGGCGGATGTCATCAATGATGGCGCGCACGTCTGCTGCATGTTCGGCAGACTGGCGAAACGCTGGCGTCATTTTGCGGGCATCGTCCGGGTTGCCCACCAGCGCGACGTTCAGGCCCGCTTTGGCAAACTCCTCGCGTGAGCGGATCAAAAAATTACCAGACTGGGGAATACCATCGCGCAATCCAATGCCACCCCCAGCGCCCGAAAACAGCAACACTGTTGCCACCGCGCTGTCGCGCGGCATCCACCAATAACTGGTACTGACACCCGCACGGGGCACCAGCACCATGAGCTTGTCCTGGGCCCATGCCGTCGTACAAAGCAACCCCACCAGCACACTGGCCAGCAGACGCCGCTGCCACGGAAGTGACATGACCAGGCCTCAGGTCAGAACGCGTCCAGCGCCAGCGCCGTGACGCTGCCAGCGCCGTCCACAATGCTGTCGCGCAGCCCGGGCACCTTCGTCAGGATGTGGTCAGCGTAGAAACGCGCTGTGGTGATTTTGGCCTGCATGAACGCCGTGTCTTCACCGCGCTGCAGCGCCTCATGGGCCACCAGCAGAGCGCGGCCCATCTGCCAGCCCGCCATGAAATTGCCCGCCAGCATCAGATACGGCACGCTGCCCGCATAGGCGTCATTGGGGTTGCTCTTGGCATTTGCCGCCATGAAGTTGACCACGTCGACAAATGCCAGGCGCGCCGCAGCCAGACGTTTGGCCACGGCCAGCGCGTCTGGTGTGGCGAGTGCCGTCAAGGCGGCTTCTGTGGTTTCCACCTGCAGTGCCAGCGCCTTGGCCGTCTGGCCGCCATCGCGGGCGGTTTTGCGGCCGACCAAGTCATTCGCCTGGATGGCAGTGGTGCCTTCGTAAATGGTCAGGATTTTTGAGTCACGGTAGTACTGGGCGCAGCCGGTTTCTTCAATAAAACCCATGCCGCCATGTACCTGCACGCCCAGCGAGGTGACTTCCTGGCTCATCTCGGTACTGAAACCCTTGATCAGCGGCACCATGAATTCGTAAATAGTCTCGTTTTGCTCGGCTACTTCGGCGTCCGGGCTGTGGTGCGCTACGTCATACGCCGCCGCAGCCACACTGGATAGCGCACGGCAACCTTCGGTGTAGGCGCGCATAGTCATCAGCATGCGTTTCACATCCGGGTGGTGAATGATCGGGCCAGCCGCTGGCAGCGAACCGTCCACCGGGCGGCTTTGGATGCGGTCTGTGGCAAACTGCACTGCCTTTTGGTAGGCGCGCTCGGCAATCGCAATGCCTTGCACGCCAACGCCGTAACGCGCGGCGTTCATCATGATGAACATGTATTCCAGGCCGCGGTTTACCTGACCCACCAGGTAACCCGCCGCGCCACCGTTGTCGCCATACTGCAGCACGCAGGTTGGGCTGGCTTTGATGCCCAGCTTGTGCTCAATACTGACGCAATGCACATCGTTACGCGCACCCAGCGTGCCGTCGGCGTTGACCATGAATTTGGGCACCACAAACAGGCTGATGCCCTTGACCCCGGCCGGTGCGCCATTCACCCGCGCCAGCACCAGGTGAATGATGTTTTCTGCCAGCTCATGCTCGCCCCAGGTGATAAAGATCTTGGTACCCGCAATTTTGTAAGTGCCATCGGGCTGGGGCTCGGCGCGGGTGCGCACCGCTGCCAGGTCACTGCCCGCTTGTGGCTCGGTCAGGTCCATGGTGCCGGTCCACTGGCCGCTGACGAGTTTTTCAAGGTAAATGGCGTTGAGTTCTGGCGAGCCAGCGGTCAATAAAGCCTCGATCGCGCCGTCAGCCAGTAACGGTAGCAGCGCAAAGCTCATGTTGGCGGCGTTCTGCATTTCACCCACCGATGCGCCAATGGACTTGGGCAGGCCCTGGCCGCCATACGCCACCGGGTGCTGCAAACCTTGCCAACCGGCTTCGGTGAACTGCTGAAAAGCCTCCTTAAAACCCGGCGTGGCAGTGACCACACCGTCTTTCCAGCTGGTGGGGTTCTGGTCACCCGCCCAGTTCAGGGGTGAAAGCACGCCCTCGTTGAACTTGGCCGCCTCTTCGAGCACCGCCTGAGCCGTGTCCAAACCCGCGTCTTGCATGCCGGGCAGCTGCTGAATTTGATCAATACCGGCCAGGTATTTGATATTGAAAAGCATGTCTTTCAGGGGGGCAGCGTAACTCATGGTCTTTCTCCAAAAACGTTGAAACGTTGAGGTAGGCTTGCGCTTTAATGCGGCTGCCTGGCATAAAAAAAGGGCATCACACGGATGCCCTGGTTGACGCTTGGCCTTACAGGGCGGCGACCAATTCAGGCACCGCCGTGAACAAATCAGCCTCCAGGCCGTAGTCGGCCACGCTGAAGATCGGTGCCTCGGGGTCTTTGTTGATGGCCACAATCACCTTGGAGTCTTTCATGCCGGCCAGATGCTGGATGGCCCCGCTGATGCCCGCAGCAATGTAAAGCTGGGGCGCCACGATCTTGCCGGTCTGGCCCACTTGCCAGTCATTTGGTGCGTAACCGGCATCCACCGCTGCACGGCTGGCACCAATTGCAGCACCGAGCTTGTCGGCCAGCGGGATCATGACCGCATTGAACTTCTCTTGCGACCCCAGCGCACGGCCACCGCTGACGATGACCTTGGCGGCGGTGAGTTCGGGCCGGTCGTTTTTGGCGATTTCACTGCCCATATAACTGGTTTTGCCAGCCACAGCCACAGACGCTACAACTTCAATAGCTGCCGGCGCTTGCGCTGATTGGGCTGCAGCGTCAAAAGCCGTGGTACGCACAGTCATCACCTTGACCGTATCGACGCTCTGTATGGTGGCCATGGCGTTGCCAGCGTAGATCGGGCGCTCGAAGGTGTCGGCGCTGATCACTTTGGTCAGGTCGGAAATCTGAGCCACATCAAGCAAAGCAGCCACCCGCGGTGCAATGTTTTTGCCCGATGCGGTGGAGGCAAACAGAATGTGGCTGTAACTGCCAGCAAGTGCCACCACCTGGGCGGCTACGTTTTCAGCTACGCCGTGGGCCAGAGTGTCGGCATCCACATGCAGCACCTTGGCGACACCGGCGACCTGGGCAGCAGCAGTGGCAACGGTGGCAGCGTTGAGGCCAGCCACCAGCACATGCACATCACCGCCCAGCTCGCTGGCTGCGGTGATGGTGTTCAGGCTGGCGGGCTTGAGGGACGTGTTGTCGTGTTCGGCAATAACGAGAATGGTCATGGGGAGCCTTTAATCAGTTGAGGACCGAGCAAATTTGCTTGGCAAATGTTGGTCCGTCCGGCAAGGTTTCAGATAACTTTTGCTTCGTTTTTGAGCTTGTCAACCAGCGTCGCCACATCGGGCACCTTGATACCGGCGCTGCGTTTGGGCGGCTCGCTGACTTTCAGGGTCTTGATGCGCGGCGTCAGGTCAACCCCCAGGTCTTCGGCCTTGATCACTTCCATGGGCTTTTTCTTGGCCTTCATGATGTTGGGCAAGGTGACGTAGCGCGGCTCATTGAGGCGCAGGTCAGCAGTCATGACCGCTGGCAAAGTGACATTTAAGGTTTCAGAACCACCATCAATTTCGCGGGTGATATTGCCTTTGCCGTCCACCACCTCAATCTTGCTGGCGCAGGTGACTTGCGGCAGATCCGCCAGGGCGGCAAGCATCTGGCCGGTCTGGTTGCAGTCATCGTCAATGGCTTGCTTGCCCAGAATGACCAGGCCGGGTTGTTCCTTGTCCATCACCGCCTTGAGCAGTTTGGCCACGGCCAGGGGTTGCAGTTCAACCGTGGTTTCCACCAGAATGGCGCGGTCAGCACCAATGGCCATGGCAGTACGCAGGGTTTCCTGACATTGGGTGACGCCACAAGATACCGCGATGATTTCTGTGGCGATACCTTTTTCCTTCAAGCGCACGGCTTCTTCGATGGCGATTTCGTCAAACGGGTTCATGCTCATTTTGACGTTGGCAATGTCTACAGCGGTGTTGTCCGACTTGACTCGGACCTTCACGTTGTAGTCCACCACGCGTTTGACTGCGACCAGGACTTTCATAAAAACGTCTCTCCAAAGTAATAATTAAAGGCTCATGAAACACCGTGAGCACGCCAGACAGGTTGACGTGTACGTCAACGCAATCATTTTATGCGGCCCGGCTTGTCAGCTTGGTTGCCAAAACGACAATCCAGGGAAAATCCATTAAAAGAACGATCGTGCTTTTTAATTATAGGCAACGCCGAGCACGCGCCGACAACCAGGTCTGCAAGTCGCCAGATGGCGCCTCAGACATCGGCCATAACCCGGATATGCGCCTCCACGCTGCGGGCCAGCGCACTCATCACATAACCACCTTCTAGGCAGCTGATCACGCGGCCCTTGGCGTGGCGCCGTGCCACATCCATGATGCGGGTGGTCATCCAGGCGTAGTCACTCTCCACCAGGCCGAGCTGGCCCATGTCGTCCTCGCGGTGCGCATCGAACCCGGCGCTGATCACAATCAGCTCGGGCTCGAACTCTTCCAGGCGCGGCATCCAGGCGGCTTCGATCATCTCGCGGATGTCCATGCCCTTGGTGTAGGCCGGCACCGGCAGGTTGACCAGATTCGAGGCATCAGAATGCGCCCAGTCCAGCGGGTAAAACGGGTGCTGGTAAAAGCTCACCATCAGGATGCGGTCATCCCCCTTGACGATGTCTTCGGTGCCGTTGCCGTGGTGCACGTCAAAGTCAACAATCGCCACACGCTTCAAGTTGTGGCGCTCCAGCGCATATTTGGCGGCAATCGCCACGTTGTTGAAGAAACAAAACCCTCCCGCCTTGTCGCGGCAGGCATGGTGGCCGGGTGGGCGCACGGCGCAAAACGCGGTGTTCATCTCGCCCGCCAGCACCGCGTCCACCGCGTCGGTGGCGGCACCGGCAGCATGCAGCGCCGCTGTCCAGGTGTGGATGTTGATGCTGGTGTCGGGGTCAATCTGCAGATGCTCGGCACCACCGGCAGCTATTTCTTCCGTCAGCTCGGCGTTCAGGCCGCGAATCGCCGCTATGTACATGCGACCATGGGCAAGTTCAATGTCAGAGGTGGACGCCGGGGTGGCTTCGCGGCGGTCCAGCGCCACATCCAGACCCGAGATCAGCAGGCGGTCATCAATGGCATCAAGCCGTTCAGGGCATTCGGGGTGGCCAGGGCCCATTTCATGTTTGCGAAAGCTGGGGTGAGTAAAGTATCCGGTCATTGTCATAAACGGTTGTCTCCTGGATTTGATTTTTTGGTAAGGTCACCTGATGGATATACAAGCAAAACTTACAGCCTTGGTCGATCAGCTTAACACGGTGATTGTGGGCAAATACGAGCAGACACAAGATTGTGTGGCGTGTTTGCTCGCTGGGGGCCACCTGCTGATTGAAGACGTGCCGGGCGTCGGCAAAACCACGCTGGCCCATGCTTTGGCGCGCACCTTTGGCCTGGCTTTTTCCCGGGTGCAATTTACCGCCGACCTGATGCCCAGCGACTTGCTGGGTGTGTCGGTTTTTGAGCGCGGCAAAGACGCCTTTGTGTTCCACCCCGGCCCACTGTTTGCCCAAGTGCTGCTGGCCGATGAGATCAACCGAGCCAGCCCCAAAACGCAGAGTGCGCTGCTTGAGGCCATGGAAGAAAAACAGGTCACCATAGAGGGTGAAACGCGCCCCCTGCCCTTGCCATTTTTCGTCATTGCCACCCAAAACCCGATGGATCAGGCCGGCACTTACGCACTGCCCGAGTCGCAGCTGGACCGGTTTCTGATGCGCATCTCGCTCGGTTACCCGGACCGTGGCGCCGAGCGGCTGCTGCTCAGCGGTACTGACCGGCGTGACCTGGTGCATGCATTGCCCAGCCTGCTCACCCCAGAAGAGCTGTTGATACTGCAGCACCAGGTGCTGGCCGTGCACGCTGCCGACCCGCTGCTCGACTATGTGCAGGATTTGCTGGCCGCCACCCGCTCAGGACGCTGGTTTGTGCAGGGCCTGAGCCCGCGCGCCGGTATTGCCGTACTGCGCGCCGCCAAGGCCCGCGCCTTGCTGAGCGGGCGCACCTATGTTGCGCCTGACGACGTGCGCGCGATCCTGCCGCAAACCATTGCCCACCGGCTGATCCCCACTGGCGACGCAGGCCGTGGCGCGGTGGAGCAGGTGCGCGCCATGCTCGGCGCTACCCCCCTGCCGTAATGACACGCATCGGAAGCGCCTCAGGTGTATCCCCTTCAAAGGGGCACACACAGTGGTCTGGTCAATCCGAGTCCACGGATTCCTTGGCATGGAACCCGATTGCACGGGTGCGGGCGCGGTTTGACCGCTGGTGGCAATCACGCATGCCGCTGGCCGACAGCGTGACGCTGACGCAGCGCAACGTCTACATCCTGCCCACCCGTGCCGGGCTGATGCTGGGGGCCACCTTGCTGGTGCTGCTGGTGGCATCGATCAACTACCAGCTCAATTTAGGCTACCTGCTGACCTTTCTGTTGGCCGGTTGCGCGGTGGTGGCGATGCATGTGAGCCATGCCAACCTGCGTGGGATGACTCTTACTTTAGGAGCGCCTGACGCAGTATTCTCGGGGGCTACAGCCCAATTTGGCATCAAACTTTTAAATACTTCCAAACGCCAGCGCTATGCCCTTGGGCTGACCGTGAGCAACGCCAAGCAATGGGTCCACACCGATGTGGCCGCTCAAGGCAGCGCCAATGTGCATCTGGCCTGGCCAGCCACGCAGCGCGGCCTGCACCCTTTACCGACGCTAAGCGTGCAAACGCTGTTTCCGCTGGGCACGTTTCGGGTCTGGACACTTTGGCGCCCCGCCGCGCAGCTGCTGGTGTACCCGCAGCCCGAGGCCCGGCCACCGCCGCTGCCCGATGACGCCTCAGAGGCTGAACACGGCCTGACCCGCACCGCACCACACCATCACGGCGAGCCCGACAGTTTTCGGCCCTATCGGCGCGGCGACGCGCTGAAAAACATCCTCTGGAAAAAAGCTGCCAAAACCGGCGAGCTGGTGAGCCGCGACAGCGTGGCAGCGCAGCAGCACGACCTGTGGCTGGACCGCACCCTCACCGGGCTGCAACATACCGAGCAGCAGCTCAGCCGCTTGTGCGCCTGGGTGCTGCGGGCCGACCAGCTGGGTCTGCGCTACGGCCTGCGTCTGGGTGGGCACGACATCGCCGCCGACCACGGCCCGGCGCACCTACAGCGCTGCCTGCGGGCTCTGGCCTTGGCCTGACCGTCATGGCAATAAAGCTACCCCAGAGCATGAAGCTGCCCGCCGCCCTGACCCACCTGCCGCGCGAGGCGCGCGACACCTTGTTCATGCTGGGCGTGATCGGCTGGGTGGTGGCCCCCATGCTGGGTGAGTTGCCGCTGTGGTGCGGCGCCTTCACCGGCGTGGTGATCCTGTGGCGCGGTGTGCTGGCCTGGCGCGGCCAGCCGCTGCCGGGCAAGTGGTGGCGTCTGGGCCTGCTGGCTTTTGCCGTGGCTGCCACGCTGATCTCGTTCAAAACCCTGCTCGGGCGTGACGCCGGGGTGACGCTGGTGGTGGTGTTACTGGCGCTCAAAACCCTGGAGCTGCGGGCACAGCGTGACGCATTTGTGGTGTTTTTCCTCAGCTTTTTCTTGATGCTGACGAATTTTTTCTACTCGCAGTCACTCTTGACCGCCGCCGGCATGCTGGTCGCCCTGCTGGGCCTGCTCACCGCGCTGGTCAACGCCCACATGCCGGTGGGCCGCCCGCCCTTGTGGCACGCCGCACGCATTGCGGGCGGCATGACGCTGCTGGGGGCGCCGATCATGGTGGCGCTGTTCCTGCTGTTTCCGCGCATGGCGCCGCTGTGGGGCCTGCCCGGCGATGCCATGACCGGGCGCAGCGGTTTGTCAGCCGAGATGACGGTGGGCAACATCGCCAGCCTGGCGCTGGACGACAGCGTGGCCATGCGGATTGCCTTTGAAGGTGAGCCACCTGCGCAAAGCGCGCTGTACTTTCGCGGCCCGGTGTTGTCGAACTTTGACGGCCTGCGCTGGCGCCCCACCGAAGGTTTTGGCCTGCTGCGCGGCGAAGATGCCCAGCTCAAGGTGCAAGGCCTGGCGGTGCGTTACCAGGTCACGCTGGAGCCCAACCATAGGCCTTGGCTGTTGACGCTGGACGCCACCCCCACCGCGCCTGATCTGGCGCAGGGCCGCGCCCGCATGACCGCCGAGCTGCAGTGGCTGCAAGACCGCAACGCCACCGAGCTACTGCGCTACCAGGCCACCAGTTACCCGCAGTTCAGCTACGGCCCGCTCACGCTTGAAGCCAGCCTGACACCATATCTGGCGCTGCCGCAAGGCTTTAACCCGCGCACCCGCGCGCTGGCGCAAGAGCTCACCGCATCCGCGCCAGCGGGTGGCCCCTGGGGCGAAGCGCTGGTCAAAGCCGCGCTGGAACGGCTGCGCACCGGCGGTTATGTCTACACGCTGGAGCCCGGCCTGTACGGGCGTGACAGTGCCGACGAGTTCTGGTTTGACCGCAAGGCCGGATTTTGCGAACACATTGCCGCCAGCTTCGTCATCCTGATGCGTGCTGCCAACGTACCCGCGCGGGTGGTTACCGGCTACCAGGGCGGCCAGCGCAACCCTGTGGATGGCTTCTGGACGGTGCGCCAGAGCGATGCCCACGCCTGGGCCGAGGTCTGGTTGTCTGGCCAGGGCTGGGTGCGCGTGGACCCCACCTCGGTGGTGGCACCGTCGCGCACCGGCACCTTTGCCCGGCTGGAAGCGCCGCGCGGCGCCCTTGCCAGCGCGATTCTGGGCACGGTCAGCCCGCGCTTTGCCCTGAATTTGCGCGCCACCTGGGAGGCGGTCAACAACCGCTGGAACCAGTGGGTGCTGAATTACACCCAAGCCAGCCAGCTCAATCTGCTCAAAGACCTCGGTTTTGAGTCGCCCAGCTGGGAAGACCTGATTTACCTGCTGTGCGCCATTGTGGTCACCGTCAGTCTGGGCGGTGTTGCCTGGAGCGCCTGGGGGCGGCACCGGCAAGACCCGTGGTTGCGGCTGCTGGCGCAAGCCAGAAGCCGCCTGCAACGCGCCGCAATCACCCCGCCCGACCACGCCACGCCACGCCAACTGGCCCAGCAGTTGGTTCAACCCGCCAGCAACCGCGCGCCCATCGAGCCCAATAGCCCACTGGATACCCGGCCCGCGACCCACACCGCTATCCACACCGCTATCCACACCGCTATCCAGGCTGATATTCAGGCTGATACCCAGGCCGCTAGCCAGCAAGGTAGCCACCCCGACGCACAGGCCTTTGCCGACTGGCTGCTGCGCCTAGAAGCGCTGCGCTACGCTAGCGCACCCGAGCGCGGCGCCTTACCGCGCCAGCTCAGCACCCTGCGCCGCGAATTTCAGCAGCTGCGCTGGGGCGCCTGACACCCATAGACACAACCATGCCAGCCATGCCACTTATGCCACCCATGCAGCACAACGTCCCCCATGCATTCCCCCAGACCGCTCCGCACACCTTTAGCCTGCGGCTCGGCGCTGCACTTCTTTTGATAGCTATCAGCGCTTTACCCATAAGGGCTGAAGCCACAAATCATTCAAAATCTAAAAGGGCTGTCAAGACCGCAGCCAGCGCCCCCGTGAGTCCACCTTTGCCCGGCCCAAGCTACGCCCAGCGGCAGGACGCCATGCAGGCTGCTGATGAGATGGCCGCGGCGCGCGACCTCGACCCAGTCTGGGTGCGTCAAGCGCTGGCGCGGGCTAACTACATCCCGGCCATTGCCAAGGCGGTGACACCGCCTGCCGTTGGCGTGGCCAAAAACTGGGCGTTGTACCGCAGCCGCTTTGTGGAGCCCCGGCGTATTCGGGCTGGGGTGGCCTTCTGGCTGGCGAACCAGTCCACGCTACTGCGCGCGCAGGCCGAGACCGGTGTACCCGCCGAGATCATTGCCGGAGTCATCGGGGTGGAAACCATTTACGGCCAGCAACTCGGCACCTTCCGGGTGCTGGACGCGCTGGTCACGCTGGCGTTTGACTTTCCGGCCAGCCACCCGCGCGCGGCCGACCGCAGCCTCTACTTCAAAGGTGAACTGGCGCAATTTCTGAGCATGATGCAGCGCGCGAGTACCGACCCCACCGCCTGGCTTGGAAGCTACGCGGGTGCCATGGGCTTGCCACAGTTCATGCCCAGCAGCTGGCACAAGTACGCGGTGGACTTTGATGGCGACGGCAAAATCGACCTGTTTACCAGCCCGGCTGACGCCATTGGCTCGGTGGCCCACTACTTGAAAGCGTTTGGCTGGCAGCCCGGTTTGCCCACGCATTACCCGGTGAGCTTTGATGCCACCCGGCTTGACCTGCCCGCCCTGCTGGCACCCGACATCTTGCCGACCTTCAGCGTGGCGAGTTTTCAGGGCAAAGGGGCCATTCTGGAAGGTGCCGCCCTGTTGCACCCCAGCAAACTTGCGCTGGTCGGGCTACAAAACGGCGACGCGCCGCCAAGTTATGTAGCGGGCACCGAAAACTTTTATGTCATCACCCGTTACAACTGGAGCAGCTACTACGCTTTGGCAGTGATCGAGTTGGGCCAGGCGGTGCGGCAGGCGGTTGGTCAGACGACGGCCGCCGATTCAGCCAGCCAGAGCGGCACCGAGTCACCCACCCGGCCCTGAGGTAGTATCAATTCAATAGCTGCTCGCGCTTACCAATCAAGGGCTAGAGGCCGATTTCTTCTATAAATCAGACCAATAACCACAAACCAATCGCACCGGTGGCCAGCAAGCCAAGCGTCACCGGCAGCATCACCCGGCGCAGTTCTGAAGAGCCCAGGCCCAGAACCATGGCGCCTTTGGTCAGGGTATTGGCCAGCACCGCAATCACCACGGCGCGTGCACCCAGTTGCAAGCTGGCCAGGTCCACCTTTGCCAGGTCAGCCATGGCCAGGGTGATGGCGTCCACATCGGTCAAGCCGGCAATGGCCGAGGCCAGGTACAAACCGGCATCGCCAAAGTACACCTGAGCTGCCCGCGCCAGCACCACCACCAGGCCAAACAGCAGGCCAAACTTGATGGCTTCGCTGAGCTCAAACGGGTTGCTGCCCGCCTTGACTTCACCGCGCGCGCGCTGTTTGCTCATGCGCCACAGCCAAGCCACCGCCACCAGGCTGACCACGCTCAGCATGCCCAGCACCAGAAACAATTTTTGCCCCAGCTCCCAGCTGATTAGCGCGGTCATGATCGCCACACGCGCCAGCATCACCGTCCAGGCCAGCAAAATACCCAGTGCCAGCGCGGGAGCTTCGGCGCCCTCTTGCTTGCTGCGCCGCGAAAAGCCCAGCGTCACCGCGGTGCTGGACGCCAGTCCACCCAAAATTCCCACCAGGCCAATGCCATGCTCGGTGCCCACCACCTTGATGACCAGGTAGCTGGCAAAGTTCAGCGCCGAGATCAGCACCACCATCAACCAGATTTTGTAGGGGTTGAGCGCGTCCAGCGGTGGCGGGCCGTAGTTGTCGTTGGGTACCAGCGGCAAAATGATCAGGGTCACGATGGCAAATTTCAAGGTCGCCTCGACATCCGCGGTGTTGATCTGGGTGGCCAGGTGGTGCAGCCACTCTTTTAGCGCCAGCAGCAGCGCCATAACCACCGCAATCGCGCTGGCCAGCTGCAACTGCCCATGTGCGCACAGCAGACCCAGCAAAAAAGCCAGCAGCGCCGACACCTCGGTGGTGATGCCGGTGTCGCCACGCTTGGCAGTCATCACATATTCACTGATCACCAGCACGGCCACCAGAACAAAAATCACCAAGGCCCACAGACTCAGGCCCAGCGATTTGTCCAGATAACCGGCCAGCGCACCGGCCAATGAAATCAACGCGAAAGTGCGCACGCCAGCGCCGCCGTCACCGCCTTTGGTGCGCTCGCGCTCCAGGCCTAGCAAGGCGCCCAGGCCGATCGCAACCGCAAAACTGATGGCCAGGTTGGTGTCGTTCATGGGTAAAGCGCTGGCTGGGCAGTCCGGTCAGACCACCACCACAGCTTCAAACGCCGGGTACAGCTCGTCCACCCAGGTGTCAACCTCGTTGGCGCTGATTTGCAAAAACGCCATGCACTTCGGGCCAGACTGCGACCACTCGCGCTGGTCTTTCACCCCCTCGTGGTGGGCTACCAGATGGTCGGCAATGGCTGCAATCGCCACCAGTTGGCGCACCTCTTCCGGCACGCTGGCGTCAGGCAGCACCGCAAAGTCGTGGTGCAAGCGCACAGCATGCACCACCGCGGCGGGCAAGTGCCAGGTTTTCGCCACGATAGCGCCCACCACCGCATGGTCAGTGCGGTGAACGGCGTTTTCGGTCTCCACAAAGGTGCGGTCGCGCCGCGCCATGGCCTCGATCAGCGTGCCGCTGTAACCGCGCACGCCTTGCAGCATCACCGCAATACCCACATGCAAAAACAAACCGCAGATCTTGGCCATCTCCACGTCAACCCCATACATCTGCTGGGCAATGTGCGCCATCGCCAGCGAGCGGCGGGTGGAAGACTCCCAGAAATGCTCGATCAGCGTTGGGTCGATGTGGATCGCGTTGCGCAGCAAAAAGCTGGTCAGGATGGTCGTGGTGGGCTTGACGCCCAGCATGGCAATCGCCTGCGCCACTGAGCGCGCGGGCTCACGCCGCGCGTAGAGCGCGCTGTTGGCAATTTTGATCAGCGCAGCAGCCATGGCCACGTCACTGCCGGCAATGGCTGCCACCTGCTGCGGGTTGGGGTCAGCCTGGGACAACTCGTCTTGCAACTGCACCAGCAATTGCGGGCAGGGGGGAATCACAATGTCCTTGACGGGCCCCGCATCACGGGCAGCGTCTAGTTCGCGGTTCAATTCTTGGGTCGGCATGGGGGAAAACTCCTATGCCCCATTATTGCCATGAAATGAGCCCACGAAGGTGCCCAGCCAGTCGACAGACCTTGGCGCAAGAGTCGACATCATGAAGCCGGCGCTGATGTGGACACCCAGTTCATTAACACCGTCGAGAAACTGCGTCAGATACCCGTGCACGCCGGTAGCTCAGATCCCGCACGGCGCGAGCGTTTTTACGGTGGCACCTGATGCCGCCAGTACCGCTGCTGCGCCTGGCGCTCGCAGCGCGGCGTGTCGGCTTGCCAAGACTGCCAGGTGATGGCACCACAGTGGGGCGTATCCAGCACTTGGGCGCCCTGCGCGGCGTAGCGCGCCAGCACCGCGCCATGCGGATGCCCAAACCGATTCCGGTAACCCGCTTGCACTAGCACCAGGCGCGGCTGTACCGCGTCCAGAAACAGCGCACCGCTTGACGAGTGACTGCCGTGGTGCGGGGCCAGCAACACATCCGCTTGCAAGCCGGTCAGCGGCTGCGGCTGCGACTGCGGTTGGGCCAGCGTGAGCCGCCGCACCAGGTCAGCCTCTTGCGCGCGCTCAATGTCACCTGCCAGCAACGCCGATTGCTTCGCGCTGGAGATGCGCAGCACACAGCTCATGGCGTTGGTTTTATTGACCACGCCGTAGTCAGCTGCCAGCGGGTGCAGCATCTCAAAGTCCACCCCGTCCCACTGCCAGCGCTGCCCGACCACGCAGCGCTCTAGAGGGCGAAGCGCCAGCAAGGCATGCTCGTCTTCCAAAGAGCCCAACAGTCGTGCTTGCGGCTGCAGGGCCAGCACTGCCGCTGCGCCGCCGGTGTGGTCGCTGTCGCGGTGGCTCAGCACCAGCGTGTCAAGTTGCACGCTAAGGGCACGCAGCAGCGGCACCAACACCCGTTGCCCGGCGTCGCTGTCACTGCTGAAGCGCGGGCCTGCGTCAAACAACAGCGCGTGACGCTGGGTACGCACCAGCACCGCGCTGCCCTGCCCCACGTCAGCCGCCAGCAGTTCAAACTGGCCCGCTGGTGGCAGCGGTGCCTGCCACAGCAGCACCGGTAGCAGCAGGGGCAAGCCCGCCAGACGCAGGCTCCAGGGCAAACGCATCGCCAGCAGCACACCACCCAACACCCCTGCCAACCCAGCCCAAACCGGAGCCTGCGGCAGCCACAGCACCGCCCAGGGCCAGTTCGCAAGCGCTTGCAACAGCTCAACCATGAGTTGCACAGCCCAGGCGGCGACGCTCCACACACCGGGCAGCAACGCGCCCAACATGGCCAAAGGCGTCACCAGCAAGGTCACCCACGCAATAGCCAATGCGTTGGCCAACAAACCCACCAGCGACACCTGGCCAAACAGCAGCAGCACCAATGGCGTCAGCGCCAGCGTGATCACCCATTGTTCGCGCAACAAGGAGACAAATCGGCCTCCAACCCCTTTGTGGTCTGGGCTAAACGCTCCTGAATCAGAAGCAAACAACACCCCAACCGCGACAAAGCTCAGCCAAAACCCGGCCTGCAACAGCGCCCACGGGTCCACCGCCACCACCACCGCACAGGCCAGCAACCACACCTGTGGCCACGGCCAGCGCACGCCAGACAGACGCAGCGCGCCCACCGTGGCCAGCATCAGCACGGTGCGCTGGGCTGGCACGCCCCAACCACTGAACAGCGCGTAACCACCTGCCAGCAAGACACCGCCAATCAGCGCGGCACTGGGCGCGGGCAACCACAGGCACAACCACCCAGAACGGCGCCAGCCAGCGCCCACCAGCGCCGCCGCCAGCCAAGCGAACATCGTGATGTGCAGGCCAGAGATGCTCATCAAATGAGCAACGCCGGTGGCGCGAAAAACATTCCAGTCAGCACGCTCAATGGCACGCTGGTCACCCGTCACCAGAGCGGCAACCACCCCGGCGGCGTTCGGATCAGGCACGCTGGCAAAAATGCGCTCGCGCACACGCTGGCGCAAGCTGTCCACTGGGTGCAGCCAAGTCGCTTGCAGCCGCTGCGGTGCCAAGTCATGCCGTGAGGCACGCACATAGCCTGTGGCCTGCACGCCTTGCACCCACTGCCACAACTCGTAGTCAAAGCCGTGCGGATTCACGCTGCCATGCGGGGCCTTCAGGCGCACCGTCATCTGCCAGCGTTCACCGGCTTGTACCGATTGCGGGGCGCGTTGACGCTCATTAGCCGACGCGCCCACGTCATCACCTCGTCCCCAGCCACCGGCATACCAGGCCAATTCCAACCGCTTGGGCAAGGTCACGCTCTGACCATCCAGCGTGGCAGAGGCGGCGTCGAAGCGAAAGCGCACGCCGCCCTCAAACGGCTGCGGCAAGCCTGAAACGACACCCGCCACCTGAATGTCGCGCCCCTCCAGCGCCGGGTCCAGTGCGCCGCTGACAAAGGCCGTGGCGCGCCAACCACTCGCACCAAAGGCCAGCAGTGCAAAGATCAGAAGGAAGGAAAAGCCGTTGACTGAACCGTTGACTGAGCCATGGCGCAGGCGTCTATTTACTCTGCTAAAGATAGCTATTAGCCTATGAGATACAAGGGCTAGAAGCATAAAAAACATATAAACGCTGCCCGACCACAGCACCGCCTGCTGCACCTGCATGGCGCTGCCCGCCAACACGCCCAGCAGCGCAGGCGCCAGATCTGACCTTAGTTTGTCTGCAGCAGCCACTTGACCAAGGCAGCTGTGAGCGCAGGCAGCGCCATGCAGGTGTACGCGCTCCAGCCAGCGGTACCTTTCAAACTACAACCCGCAGCGCCGGTAAAAGGCATGGCAACGCGGGTGGCGTTAAAGATCACCGCATCGTCGATCGGAACAGGTGTTGTCATGAGGGCAGTGCAGGCAGGTGGTCATCACGGTAATTTTTTTTGAGTGCATAAGAATAGCCTCATTCAAAGCCTTGCTCCACTTTGCTCAACTCTCAACCAAATAAGGCTGGAGCTGAGCCCGACTACATTAATAATGGCCGTTGCCACACCAACCAAGAATGCTGCAGTTAGCTGCCATGAATCTTCGCCCCCGATTTCTTTTAACCACTGCTCTCTTTTTTGTCATCGTAGCCGTTCCGTCGTGGCTGGCGGTGCGCTCCATGGCCGAAAGCATTGTTGAAAAATGGGCAGTGCGCTACGCTGAAAAGCAGGTGCTCTACGACAAGAGCCGAACGCTGCAGCCCATTTTGCGAGAGGTAGCGCTAACGCGCCAGTTGGCCAACTCGTCAGTCATTCGGCAGTGGGCGCAGCAACCCAGCAACCCGACGCTAACCCAGAACGCCATCAACGAGCTAGAGAGTTATCGCCAGAATTTTCACGACAAAAGTTATTTTGCTGGGCTGCTCAAGAGCGGTGCGTACTTTCACAACAACGCCAGCAACGAATACGCTGGCAAAGAGCTGCGCTATGTGCTCAACCCCAACGCCGCCAAAGATGCCTGGTTCTTCGATTTGATTCGGCAAAAGCGCGAACTCCACATCAACGTCAACCCCGATCTGGACCTGGGTATCACCAAGCTATGGATCGACGTCTTGATTCGCGACGGCGACGAAATTCTTGGTATGACTGGCACCGGGCTGGATCTGACGAACTTCATCAACACCGTGGTAGAAGAAAACCTGCCCGGTGTCACCAGCCTGTTTGTCGACCATGCCGGGGCCATCCAGATCCACCGCAATCAGAAGCTCATCGACTTCGGCACGGTCAGCAAAGCCACGTCGCAGAAAAAAACCTTACGGCTATTGCTAGACCGTGATGAAGACCTAACCGCCGTGCTGGCCGCCATGAAATCACTGGAAAGTCAGGAAGAGACGGTGGCAACCGCGTTTGTAGAGGTTGACGGTAAGCGGCATCTGGCGGGCGTCACCTATCTGCCAGAGATTGACTGGTACGAAGTCACCTTGCTCGATCTGGATGTGCTGCTGCCTCTGAGCGAATTTACCGGGCTTGTGCTGCTGTATGCCCTGACGCTGCTCGGGCTACTGGCGCTGTTCAACATCGCACTGAGCCGCGATGTGGTCATGCCCCTGGCCCGGCTGAACCAGGCCATGGCGCAAGTCGAAACCGGGAGCAGCACCCAAATCGCCCTGGACACGCTGGGTACCGGAGAGGTGAACCAACTTATGCAGCGGTTTGTCCGCATGTCGCAAGCCGTTATGGAATCCCGGCGCGACCTGGAAGCCAAAGTTCAGGAACGAACCGCCGCGTTGGAACGCCTGACAAAAATTGACCCGATGACCGAACTGCTCAACCGTCGGGGCATGCTGGAGCGGCTGGAGTCTGAGCTGCAGCGCACCATGCGCGAGGCAAACCACCTTGGCATCCTGTGGTTGGACTTGGATGAGTTCAAGGATATCAACGATCATTTTGGTCATGCCACAGGTGACCAAGCCATCAAAACCATCGCAAGTTTGATAAGACAGGCGGTACGGCCTTACGACGCGGTGTCGCGCTGGGGTGGCGACGAATTTTTGGTGATGCTGCCCAACGCGACCCAGTTGTATCTGGACGCTTTGGGTGAGCGCCTGCGTGCTGACATTGCCAACTGCCGCAAACTCACCGCTGACAGCGGCGAGGTGATTGCGATGAGCGTCAGCATTGGCGGCTACCTGCAAACGTCTGACGACACCATTGACACGATGCTGGAGCGCGGCGACCAAGCGCTGTTTCGCGCCAAAGCATTGCAGCGCAATATTTACGTGGCATATGAGGCGAAGACGCCCGGGCCTGCGCAGTAAGCGCAGCACTGCAACACGTCAACGCCGATCCCCGATTCGGTGCCAGCACGATCAGGTTGTCCAGAAACGGCGTGGCGTGGTGCCGCCAGCGCAAATGTTTGTCCAGCCAGCTCGGCACCACACTTTGCTGAAAGTGTGGGTAGCGCACCGGGCTGCCCTGAGCTTTTGAGTCTTTTTACGGGCCCAAAATAAGCCCTTTGGGGCCGCCCGCCGCAGCGGGAATAGCCGCAATGTCAGCCGACTGCAGGCCCTGGTGGGCCAGATGCGCGATCGCCCTGGGCCCGGCGTAGATGCACAGCGCTTGCATGGCTCGCCCTGGCGCAAATTCAGATCAGCGAGCGGCCCGGCTCTTGCAGCGACCAGTCGATCGGGTCTTGCTGCAGCACCAGGTCAATGTCCAGCCCCATCACCTCAGCCACCAACGACGGAAAGGTCACTGTCATGGCGTTCTCGGTCAGCCGCGCATGACGAGCGCGGGCGCGCCACACGGCCAAGTGCACCACACCTGCCAGCGGCTCGAACCCCTCTTTGGCAAAGGGCTCGTGCGCGTGCAGCAAAGCGTTCTGAACCAGCGGCGGCAAATGCCAATGGCGGGTCAACCAGCCGCTGACTTCGCTGTAGCAAAAGCCAAACGCTTTGCGCTCAGCCCGCGCGCGCTTCAGATCCAGCGGTTTGACACGCTCATCCAGCGCAATGCTTTGCGCCAGGCCTGAGCGCATGGCCAACTCGCCCACCGCATGAATCAGCCCGCAGGTGAAAGCCGCCTGATGGTTTTGCCGCACTAGCCCGGCCAGTGAGCGGGCCACCTTGGCGCAGTCCAGGCTATAGGCCCAAAACTGGGTGATATCAAAGTGTGGCCCGCCCTGAAAGCTAGCCACCGAGGTGGCTGAGACCACCATCGACTGCACCTGCCCAAGCCGCAGCACCGCCAGCGCTTCACTCACCCCATGCACCTGTCCGGCAAGCTTGAAATAGCTGGCATTGGCCGCCTGCAGCAGCCGCATGGCCAGCGCCGGGTCCGAGCTGGCCAGTTGCGCAATCCGCCGCAAATCTGGCTCGGGCCGGGCCAGCTCCAGCAACAGCATTGCTACCGCCTTGGGCCGGCTGGGCATGACAAAGCGCGACGATAAAAGTGCGGAGGGATCGATGATGATTTGGCTTCAGAGCCCCTTGAGCTTGGCAAATGCAGATGACATGGCTGTGGATTGTGGCGTATTCGCACCTGCCGCCCGGCCCGCTCCGCCCGCGGGTAGCGCACCCGGGCGATGGCGCTGCTGCGGATTGGCCGCCTGAAAACGGTTGTCACCCGCACCGCCACTGCGCACTGGCGGGGCACCCAGCTTCATGGTCAGGGCAATGCGCTTGCGCGCCACATCCACCTCGACCACCTGCACGGTGACGATGTCACCGGTTTTGACCACCTCGCGCGCGTCGTTGACAAACTTGTGCGCCAACTGACTCACATGCACCAGCCCATCCTGATGCACTCCCAGGTCAATAAACGCCCCAAACGCGGCCACATTGCTCACCGTGCCCTCCAGAACCATGCCCTCGACCAGGTCGCGAATGTCTTGCACGCCGTCGTTAAAACGCGCCACTTTGAAGTCCGGGCGTGGGTCACGGCCGGGTTTTTCCAGCTCGGCCAGAATGTCTTTGACAGTGATCACGCCGAACTTGTCGTTGGCAAACAGCTCCGGGCGCAAGGCTTTCAACATCTCGGCGCGGCCCATCAGCTCAACTACGGGTTTGCCGGTCTTAGCCATGATCTGCTCCACCACCGGGTAGGTTTCCGGGTGTACGCCGGTCATGTCCAGCGGGTTGGCACCGCCGCGAATGCGCAAAAAGCCCGCACATTGCTCAAACGCTTTCGGCCCCAGCCCGGTGACTTTGAGCAGCTGCTGGCGGCTGGCAAACGCACCATGTTCCTCGCGCCAGCGCACCACGGCTTTAGCCACGTTGGCGCTCAGGCCCGATACGCGGCTTAAGAGCGGCACGCTGGCCATGTTCAGGTCAACGCCCACCGAGTTCACGCAGTCTTCCACCACCGCATTCAAAGTTTTGGCTAGTTCGCTCTGGTTCACATCGTGCTGGTACTGGCCCACGCCAATGCTTTTTGGGTCAATCTTCACCAGCTCAGCCAGCGGGTCTTGCAAGCGCCGGGCAATGCTGGCGGCGCCACGCAGGCTCACATCGATGTCGGGCATTTCTTGCGAGGCAAATTCGCTGGCCGAGTAAACCGACGCACCGGCTTCTGAAACCACTACTTTTTCAATAGCTGCTCGCGCTTGTTCTGTCTGGGCTAGAGGCCGTTTTTCCATTAATTTGATGAGGTCGGCGGCGAGCTTGTCGGTCTCGCGGCTGGCGGTGCCGTTACCAATGGCGATCAAGTTCACGCCATGTTTCTCACACAGTTTGGCCAGCGTGTGCAGCGAGCCCTCCCAATCTTTGCGTGGCTCGTGCGGGTACACCGCAGTGGTGTCGACCAGCTTGCCGGTGGCATCCACCACCGCCACTTTCACGCCGGTGCGAATGCCAGGGTCCAGCCCCAGCACCACGCGCGGGCCAGCGGGCGCGGCCAATAGCAGGTCGCGCAGGTTGTCGGCAAACACCTTGATCGCCACCGCCTCGGAGGCTTCGCGCAGGCGCGCAAACAAATCGCGCTCGGTAGACAGGCTGAGCTTGACGCGCCAGGTCCAGGCGACACATTTGCGGATCAGATCATCGGCTGCACGGCCTTTGTGGCTCCAGCCCAGCTTGTGCGCGATGCGCCCTTCTGCCAGGGATGGCGGCTGTAGCGCTCTTGTCTTTGTAGCTACTGGCGCTTGTTCTGTATGGGCTAGAGGCTGATTTTGTATAAATTTCCCCGATGCAAAGGGGGCCACGACAGGCGGCTCTGGCAGCACCAGTTTGGCCTCCAGAATCTCCAGACTGCGGCCACGAAACACCGCCAGCGCCCGGTGCGAGGGCACGCGGCCAATCGGTTCGTCGTAATCAAAATAGTCGCGAAACTTGGCCACGTCAGCGTCGGACTCGTTCTTGCCAGGCATCAGCGTGCTCTTGAACAGACCCTCGGCCCAGAGCCAGCCGCGCAGGTCTTGCACCAGCGCAGCGTCTTCGGCCCAGCGTTCCGACAGAATGTCGCGCACGCCGTCCAGCACCGCTTGCAGCGTGGTGAAGTCGTCACCCGCCTCGGTTTTTTCAGCTTTGATGAAAGCCTGCGCTTGCACCGCTGGGTCTAGCGCCGGGTTGGCAAATAGCTTGTCAGCCAGCGGCTCAATGCCCGCCTCCCGCGCCATCTGGCCCCTGGTGCGGCGCTTTTGCTTGAACGGCAGGTACAGGTCTTCCAACTCCTGCTTGGTGGGTGCGGCGCTCAAAGCGGCCAGCAGCGCTGGGGTCAGTTTGCCCTGCTCGTCAATACTTTTGATGATGGCTGCGCGGCGGTCGCGCAGCTCGCGCAGGTAGGCCAGGCGCGCATCCAGTTCACGCAGCTGAATGTCGTCCAGCCCGCCAGTGGCTTCCTTGCGGTAGCGAGCCACAAAGGGCACGGTGGCGCCGCCGTCGAGCAGCTCTATGGCGGCTGCCACCTGATGCTCATGAACCCGGATTTCTTGCGCGATCTGCGCGATGATTTTTTGCATAACTCACAACCCAGCCAGCCCAAAAGCCAGCCCCAAACAAACAGGTGCGGGAGTTTGCCACAAGGCGCCCGCAGGCCGATGCTCCGGCCCCTGTCGACCCAAACCGGTCAGCGCGGGTCGAATCGCAGCGAGTGCTTGGTCAGCCAGGGCTTCATCAGCATGTCTTCCTTGATGACATGGTTGAGCAGCCAATCGCGCAGAAAGCTGGTGAAAGCCGCGATGCTGTCCTGGGTCCAGACGGTGTCAAGCCCATGGCAAAACTCCGCCAGTTTGGCCACGGGTTGGCCGTGCGATACGCGCAGTTGTCCGGCTATTGGGTAGCCTGGCGCGCGCGCAATGATTTCCTCGCGCTCAAAGTGCATCTTGCCGTAGCGGGCCAGTTCATCAAGCAACGCCGTGAGTTGATGAAAGTTATCGGTCAACAGGCTGCGTTCGGCCTTGTTGATGATCTCCAGCAGGTACTGGTGATCCGAATCAATCAAATCGGTACCGACGTTGAATTGTTCACGCCACTGAATCGGCATGTGTTGGCCCCCGTCTTGATGCTGATGTGGAACTGCCTGCGTAGTTCATGCGCAACGTGGACAGCGCCAGCACCGATACCGTCTTTTGGAGCCAAGCTGTGTGTTTTTGCCGCAAGAAACAGACTGATCATATTTTGATAGCAATTCATGCCGCCTCAACGCTGGCTTCAGCCTTGATGCAAGTCAATTTGGCGACTCGCCGGGCGTGCAATAAGTCACAAAAGGCTGGTATATTGGCCTGATCGTTGCGTGCAAGAACTAAACCGGGGGCCTCAAAAGGGCGCCTTATCCATAAGAGTTGTCTGTGAATCCTCTTCAGCCTGATGACATCCGAAACCGCTTGCTGCTGGCGCGCCTGCCGGCCATGCCGCAGATTCTGATCAAGCTGATTGAGCTTTGCCAGTCTGATGAAGCCGGGGTGGCTGAACTGGCCCAGCTGATTGCCAACGACGCTGGCATGACCAGCCGGGTCATGCGCGTGGCCAACAGCGCTGCCTACCAGCGCGGTAGTCGAAAAGTTAACCTCGCGCAGGCACTGTCGGTGCTGGGCTCCGATCTGGTGAAGTCACTGCTGATCAGCGAATCGGTGTTTCAAACCTTCAACGGCTTTCCCCATACCGGCGGCTCTGATCTGCGCGCTTTCTGGAAGCATTCGCTCACCGCTGCGGTGTTGGCGCAAGGTCTGGCCAAAGCCACGCAGTACCCGCAAGTTGAAGAAGCCTACCTGGCCGGCTTGTTGCACGATGTGGGTCGGCTGGCCTTGCTGGCAGCCGCCCCCGACATTTACCGCCTGAATTTTTTCACCACCGACCACGACCATTTGTGCGACACCGAACAAAAGAGCCTGCATATTTCGCACGCTGAGGCCGGTGCCTGGCTGATCGAACGCTGGGAAATGGACTCTTTTCTGGCCGACGCGGTGCTCTACCACCACGAAGACCCGGCGCGCGTCAGCGCCGCCCACCCACTTATTCGACTGGTGCATCTGGCGCACCTTCTCAGTGACCACCCGCCGGGCACACCGCTACCCGCAGACGCAGGTGCCATCTGCAAGATCAGCGACGCTGAACTGCTGGAGATCTACCAGGGCTGCGAAGCGCAGGTGATGCAGGCCGCCGAACACTTGGGCATTGATCTCTCGGGCTTGCCCGAAACCGTGGCCGCGCCGCAGCCCCCCGCCGAAGCAGCACCCATCAACCCGGTGCAGCAGCGCCTGACAGATGAAATACGCAACCGTGCCCTGACCGCCGAACTCGCCCAGGTCTTTGCCCGGCTGAAGGGCGAGGGCCCGTTGCTGGAAAGCGTCCGGCAAAACGCCCGCATGCTGTTTAACCTGGACGACACGGCGGTGTTTCTGCTCAACAGCACCGGCCGCACCCTGGTTGGATCTGCCGTGGGCGAACAGCGCCAACGTCTGGCCGGGTTCTCCATCACCCTGGACAGAGGTGGCCTGGCAGATGCGGTGCTGTCTAACAAACTGGCCTTTTTGGAGCGTGCCAGCAGCCTGACGATGCCCGAAGAGCAACTCCTGCGCGCCTTCAATGCCGCTTGCCTGCTGTGTTTGCCGCTGCTGGTGGGCAAGCGTTGCCTGGGGCTGCTGGTCGCCGGGCTGGAGGGCTGGCGCAAGGAAGAACTGCAAGGCCAGGAAAAATTTCTGCAGGCGTTTGGCAACCAGGCCGCACGGGCGCTGGCCGAAGCCAGCCAGAACCGCAGCGAGATCGACCGGCGCATTGCCAGCGTGCAGGAAGATCACCTTAAAAACGCCCGCAAGATCGTGCATGAGGCCAACAACCCGCTGTCGATCATCAAAAACTACCTGGGCGTGCTCGATGACAAGCTGGCCCGGCAAGAGCCCTTGGGCTACGAGTTGTCCATCCTGAACGAGGAAATCGACCGTGTTGGCGGCATCATCAAGGAATTTGCCCGGGTGACGCCAACTGCCACCGAGGAGATGATCGACGTTAACAAGGTCATCAGCGACATCGTCCGGCTGTTTCGGGAAAGCAAGTTTCTGCCAGCGTCGGTGCAGATATCGGCGGTGTTGCCGCAGCAGTCCAGCGACATCTTCGCTAGCACCGGCGCGGTGAAGCAGATTTTTGTGAACCTCATCAAGAACGCTGTCGAGGCCATGCCTGAGGGTGGGCGCATTGAGGTCATCAACAATGGCGTTGTCCAACGCGCTGGCGTGCCCTATTTTGCTCTGCGCATCCAGGACTGTGGCCCTGGCCTGCCTGACACAGTGGTGGCCAGACTTTTCCAGCCGGTGCAAAGCAACAAGCGAGGAGACAACCGCGGCTTGGGTCTGAACATCGTGCACGGTCTGGTACAGAAGTTGCAGGGCTCCATCACCTGTCAAAGTTCTGCTTTGGGCACCAGTTTTGATATTCTGCTGCCAAGGCGGAACACCAAAACTCTGGTCTCATGAGCAACAACAACGCTATGCAGTTGGATTTCGCACTAGGCACACGCGGCCCGCAAGCCCCCCACATCCCACACCAAACACCCCGGCTGCTGCTGGTGGACGACGAGCCCCGCCTGCTGGAGAGCCTGTGCGAGTTGCTCAAAAACCGGGGCTTCACGCTGACCACCGCGAAAAACGGCACCGAGGCCATCAGCCGCCTAAGCAGCGGGCCATTTGACCTGGTCATCCTGGACCTGCGCATGCCAGAGGTCACCGGCCACGACGTCATGGACTACATGAACGTGCACCAGATCGATGCCAACGTGATCATCACCAGTGGCGACAGCGGCATTGAGGCTGCCATCGGCGCCCTGCGGCGCGGTGCCTACGATTACCTACGCAAGCCCTACCCCCGTGAAGAACTTCTCAAGGCGGTTCAGAATGCCCTGCAACAGCGCCGCCTGACTGCTGAAAACAAGCTCATTGCCGACCAACTGGAAAGCTCGGAGCGCATTTATCGCTACCTGGTAGATAGCTCACCTGACATCATCTTCACTCTTGACCACTTGGGTACAGTCACTTTCGTCAACCACCGCATTCAGGCTTTGCTGGGCTTCAGGGCCGAAGAGCTGATTGGCAGACATTACGCCGAACTGGTGCACAGCCGTGACCTGGAACGCGCCAACTATGTCTTCAGCGACGGGCAACAGCACCAGCGCTGGTCGCGCAACCTGGAGCTACGGCTGAAATCCAACCATGTCGGTGACCAGGGCCGGGTCTTCAGTGTGGAGCTGATGAGTGTGCCGCTGGCCACCCAGATCATGCCCGCCGAGGGCTTTGCGCAAAGCCAGGAGCACCTGGGCATTTACGGCGTGGCGCGTGATATCACCGAACGCAAACGCGCTGACGAACTGATTGCCTACCAGGCTTATTACGACGTGCTGACCGACCTGCCCAACCGGGTGCTGTTCAAGGACCGGCTGAGTCTGGCCCTACTGCAAGCCAAGCGCAAAAAGGGCGGCCTAGCGGTGATGTTTGTTGACCTGGACCGTTTCAAGGTTATCAACGACTCGCTTGGCCACCAGCTGGGCGACGTGCTTCTACAGCAAGCCTCCGCGCGCCTGAAAAGCTGCCTGCGCCACAGCGACACCCTGTCGCGCTTTGGCGCGGACGAATTCAATGTGGTGTTACCCGAACTCGACACGGTTCAAGACCCTACCCGGGTGGCACAAGCGTTTCTGGACGCCTTGCGTGCGCCGTTTGAACTCGGTGGCCAGATCATTCACATCACCGCCAGCATTGGTGTGGCGGTTTACCCCAAAGACGGTGAAAGTGTGGACGACCTGATCCGCAACGCCGACCTGGCCATGCACGCCAAAAAGTCCCAGGGCCGCAACGGCTACAAATTTTTTGAGTTGTCCATGCTCAATCAGAGTTTTGAACAAATTTCTGTGGAAAGTGGCTTGCGCCTGGCGCTGTCCTTGGGCGAGCTGGAAATGTATTACCAGCCGCAGGTGGATGTGAAAACTGGCCGGGTCATGGGTGCCGAGGCGCTGATGCGCTGGAACCACCCGCAGCGCGGCTTTTTGGGAGCCGGTGCCTTCTTGCCGTTTGCCGAAGAAAGCGGCCTGATCATTGCCATGAGCGACTGGATGCTGGAAGCCGTCTGCCACGACCTGCTGGCCTGGAACACGCTGGGTGATGAGCGCCCTTACCTAAGCATCAACATCTCGCCGCACTATCTGGACCGTGGTGATTTTTACGACAAACTCAAAAGCACGCTGGAGCGTTACCAGATTGCACCCTCGCAGCTGGAGGTGGAAGTCACCGAAAACATCTGCATCCGCAACCCGCAGGCGGCCATTGAGCAGTTGCACAAGCTCTGCCAGCTGGGCGTGCGGGTGGCCATTGACGACTTTGGCACCGGCTATTCATCGCTGGCCTACCTGCACCGCTTCCCGATCCATGTGCTCAAAATCGACCGTTCGTTCGTCATGCCGATTGAAGACGACAGCCAGCAGTTTCCGGTGGTGCTGGCGATCATCTCGATTGCCAAGGGGCTGGGCCTGAAATTGGTGGCCGAAGGCGTAGAGACCGAAGTGCAAAAACGCTACCTGGAGCAAGCCGGCTGCCAGACCTTCCAGGGCTACTACTACCACCGCCCCATGCAGCAAAGTGCGCTGATGAGCCTGCTTGGCAGCCAAACAGCGTCATTGAACGAGCGCGCACGGCCTCAATAGCGGGCCAGCAGCCATTAACAATCGCTTACCATCTTTGTCAGTTTTGCGCTTAGGGACGTGCCAGCCTGAGCCGACAATAAACAGGTGCGCTAAACCCATTTGAGCGGTGATCTGGTTTCAAAAACCAGGCTCTTGGGCAGCTCGCAGCGTCAACCGAGGGGTTTTTTGTGAACTTACCGCCTGAAGACATTCGCCAGCGGCTGCTGGTTGCGCGGCTACCTAGCCCGCCACAGACGCTGATGCGCCTCATGCTGCTGTGCCAGTCTGACGACGCGCACATGTCAGAGTTGGCCGAGCTGATTGCCAGCGATACCGGTCTGGCCGCCAAAGTGCTGTCGGTAGCGCACAGCGCCGCCTACCACCGTGCCAACGGCCAAACCCTCACCCTGCTGCAAGCCACCAGCACCCTCGGTATGGCGCTGATCAAGGTGCTGGTGATCAGCGAGTCGGTGTTTCAGACCGTCAACACCTTCCGCCAAGTTGGCGCGGTTGACCTGCGCAGTTTCTGGAAACACAGCCTGAGCGTGGCGGTGCTGGCCCGCACCCTGGCTGAGCGCCAAGGCGACATCGGCGCCGAAGAAGCCTACCTGACCGGTTTGCTGCACGATGTCGGCCGGCTGGCCCTGCTGGCGGCGGCGCCCGAGCGCTACACCGAGCTGTTTGGCCTGCCGGATGACGCCAGCCGGTGCGCGCAAGAACAAAGCACTCTGGGTATATCGCACGCTGAGGTTGGCGCCTGGCTGCTGGAGCACTGGCATTTGAGCAGCCCCATGGCGCAAAGCGTGCTGCTGCACCACGCTGACACCGCCAGCCTGCCCAGTGTTGCGCGGCTGGCGCGCACGGTTCACCTGGCGCACCGCCTAGCTGACCTGCCCACAGACGCGCGCCTGCAAGCCCCCCCCTGGGCGACTGAGCACGGCCTGAGCTCAGATACCATCTTTGCCCTGGTGCAGCAGGCGGCGCTGCAGGTGACGCAGATCGCCCGCGATCTCGGCGTCGACATCTCCGGCGTCAGCACACCAGCCGCGCTGGGTCGGCCCTTGACCCGGCCACAACCGCTGGACACCGGTCAAGCCGAACTGGCCCGCGACGTGTTAGACCGCAGTGTTCTTAACGAAATGGCGATGACGCTGATCAACCTTACCAGCACCAATGCCGCGCTGACCTCGCTGCGCCAGCACGCCAGTGCGCTGCTGCAACTGGAAGACGCCATCGTCATGCTGGCGCGCGACGACCAGAAGACGCTGGTGCCAGTGTCCATGAACGAGCGGCACTTGGCGGCCACGCCCCTGTCCTTTGATGTGTCGGTCGACCCATTCATTGCCCAATGTATGGGCCAGCGCAAGGTGGTGTTTGCCCGCCGTGGCGCCACGCAAAGCCCGCTGCTGGCGGTGATGGACGCCAACGAAGTGGTATTGCTGCCCCTGTTGACCGCCCAGCACTGCCTGGGTGTGCTGGCCGCTGCCGTGCCACCAGCGCTGAGCCCCCACCTCAAAATTCAGTTGCCCACCCTGCAGTCGTTTGGGGTGTATGCCGGGCTGGCGCTGTCACGCAGGCGCCTGGCCGACAAAACTCAATCGACCCAAACCCTGTCAGCCAAGCAAGCGCAGCAACTGGAGCTCAAACGCGTGTCACAAGCCATCAACCTGCTGGTCGAGGCGTTGTCCAAAGACGACCAGGGCGTGCCGATGGCGTCAGTGGACCTGAGCCGGGCGGTGCGCGACACGGTGCAACTGCTGCAGCACCGCCAGCTCGTCCCTGGCAATATCGAGATCAACACCGAGCTGCCGACCCGCGACTCCTGGGTGCAGGGCTCGGCCAACAAGATCAAACAGATCCTGCTGATCCTGATTAATAACGCCTGCAAATCCATGCCCGACGGTGGGCAGATCGTGGTGAATGGCGGCGTTTTGGTGCAGCGCGAGGGCAGCGTTTACGCCGCGCTCACCGTCTCCAACAGCGGCGCCAGCCTGAAAGAAGCCATTCAGGCGCAGTTGTATGAGCCCGTGCATCACACGGGCATGAGCGATAGCGACAGGCAGGGCTTTGGCTTGAGCGTGGTAAATGTTCTGACAGAGAAGATGAGCGGGCGCCTTAAATTCACCGCCAGCGCCGCTGGCACCCGCTTTGACATCCTGCTGCCCTGCGCCAGAACCGCCCCGGTTTAAACCGGGCGCAGCATCTCCAGGTGGGCAATGCCATCTTCCAGATAATGCGTGCCGGCATCGACAAAACCATGTTTGGCATAGAAGTCCACCAGCTGCATCTGCGCACCAATGCGGATAGCCTGTGGGCCCCAGACCTGGCTGATGGCTGAAATGGCCTGCTCAATCAGCACATGGCCTAGGCCCTTGCCGCGCGCGCTCAAACGGATAAGCACCCGCCCGAAGCTCGCCTCGGGAAACTTCACACCCGCCTCAAAACAGCGTGCGTAGGCCTGCAGCTCACTGTCCTGCACGCCGAACAGGTGCATGGCTTTGGGGTCAGCGCCATCCATGTCCTGAAAAATGCACTGCTGCTCCACCACAAACACCTCGCTGCGCAGGCGCAGTGCCTCGTACAGTTGGGAGACGCGCAAGTCTTCAAACGCCATCAAACGCCAAACCGGCGCAGACGCTGCCTCGTGGGTGGCGCGACCCGTGCCAATTGACCAGAGTTTAAAAGTCATGGTGAAACCTCCCGTCTGAGCGCATAACCAAGGCGCGGAAAATGCACCCGCACCACGCCAGCGCGTGCGTCTTCGCGGCGCAAGGTGTAGTGGTTGCGGGTGGCCTGCAGCAGCACACCCATAGTGGGCTCGCTGCCAAAGCTCGTGGCGGCAATGCTGACCAAGCTGCCTAGCGGGATGCCGTGATCATCCTGAAATTCAGCATCTTTTTGGTCTGTAGCCCTTACCGCATCTGCGCTGACAGCTATCGCATCAGAAGCACTCAGGCGACTCGTCTCGCCGTGCCCGAAGGCTGCCATGCGCTCCATCCAGACCAACACAGTAGGCACCGTCTGCAAAACAGCAGCCATGCCTGGCACCTGCGTGCGGGTAAACCACAGCGGGTGGTACGCAGCAAAGTCAGCCACGCAAGGAACTTGTCCGAGTAAGTAAGGCTGCCCGTCCAGCATAGACGCCAAGCGCTGCAGATAGGCGCGGTAAGCCGCCGAGGCGTCCAACGGTCGCGGGCGCGAAAGGCCAGTAGCCATGGCGCAACGGTCCGCGGCAAAGTCTTTGCCCACTTGCTCGGGCAGCTCCGCAAACAAGTCATGCATGCCGGGCTTTTGCAGGTTGTGCCCCATGGCTGCCCAAAACAACGTGCTGTCGGCCCACTGCGCCACAACGCTGGCCAGCGCCAGATTTACCTGCGCCGGGTACAGGCTGTGGTTCGGCGCGCGGTGCTCCAGCACATCGCAGATCAGCGCGCTGTCACAGTAAATGTCGGCCCCGATCTGCAGCACAGGCGCGTTGCGGTAGCCGCCAGTGAGCGCCTGCAACTCTGGCTTGGGCATGCTGCTGGGGATGATCACCGAGCGCCAGGCCAGTTGCTTGAAGCCCAGCACCGCTCGGATTTTTTCCGAGAACGCCGACATCGGGTAATGGTGCAGGATCAGCATGGTGTCACCCTGGTTGTTTGAGCGCGTGCAGAGTTTTGGCCCCGATGGGCAGGCGCTGGAGGTATTTGAAGGTGCCGGTAGCGTGCGCGCAGGCCCTGCCATGCTCGTCAAACACGGTGGCCTCGGTAAACGCCAGCGTGGCGGTGTGGTGCTTGAGCGTGCCGCGCGCCGTCAAAGCGCCGTGCGCGGGGCGCATGAAACTGGTTTTCATCTCGATGGTGACCGCGCCAGTGCGCCCCGGTGAGGCGCGTGCGGCCATGGCCATGGTGACGTCCAGCAGCGTCATCACCGCGCCGCCGTGGGTAACGCTGAAGGAGTTGAGGTGCTCGGCTTTAGGCGCGTAAAAAATCTCGGACTGGCCATCGGCAAACACGGTAAGCACAAAGCCCAGGTGGGTGACAAACGGAATCTCAACACCAAAGCTGGTGCTGGGCAGGGTGATGGTTGTGGCGTCCATGAGGCTTAGCCGGGCAAACCCACGCTGGCGCCGCCATCGACCACCAGGCACTGGCCGGTGATGCGTTTGCCCGCATCCGAGGCCAGCAGCACGGTCACGCCCTTCAGGGCTTCGCCATCGCCCCCGTTGGCCAGAATGGCGTTGACCTGAATATGGTGCTTACCCCACTCACCGGCCAGCGTGCGGGTGAAGGTAATCACGTCGTCCTGAGAGGTGTTGCAGGCCAGGTTGATGATGTACCCGCCGCGCCCGATCATGCTGTGCGTGCCCACCAGTTGGCTGAGCAAAGCCATGCTGTGCAGGTTCGGGGTGCTGAGCTTGTCGCCCACTTCTACAGGCTGATCCTGCACGGGTGCAGCGCAGGTGACACCGGCGTTGTTCACCAAAATGTCAATCTCACCCATGCGCTGCAGCGTCTCAGACACCAGCTTTTGCAAGTCAGCCTCTAGCGTGCCATCTGCCGCCACCCAGCGCGCATCAAGCCCGGCGGCTTGCAGGCCAGCGCACGCAGCTTCCAGCGCGTCTTCCTGGCGCGCAAAGAGCATCAGGCGGGCGCCCGCCTCGCCAAGCGCATACGCCATCTGCAACCCCACGCCGCGTGAGCCACCGGCAATCAGCGCGGTTTTGCCGGTCAGGTCGAACAATTGGTGAATAGTGCGGGGCATATCAGAAGTCTCACGCATTACCAAGCGACCGCATTGATCACCAGCACCAGCAGCGTCAGGTTAAACAGCACCGCCAGCGCCCGCTGCGCCATGCCCAGGCGGTGCATGGCCGGGCTGACCAAGGTGGCTGCGGCGGACCGCCCTAGCACACCCATACCCACCGACACATCCAGAAAGTCTGGGTATTTGGGGGTGCGGCCGTCGGCAAACCGCAGCACCGCTGGCCTGCCGTGCACTTGCGCAAAAAAATAGCTCTGCGCATATTGCAGCGCAAACACCGTGTGGGAAAAAGCCCAGGCGGTCAACCAAGTCAGGCCTGCCAGCACCAGGTGCCCGGTGCGTTCCGGCCCAAAATACGCCCGCGCCTGCGACATCTGGGCCACGATGGCGCCCAGGCTCATCAGCACCAGCGCCAACGCCAGCGCCAGCGCCAACTGCCAGCCATCTTGCTGCAGCACCGCCAGTACCCGCGCACTGAAGCGCGGTTTGCCAAAAATCTGCCAGGCGCAAAACAGCAGATACATACCTGCCCCCACGTTCCAGCCAATGATCAGCTTGGGCAGCCAAGGCTGCGTCTGCTGCGCTGGCACGATCCAGCCCACCACCATGCCCAGCAGCAAACAGCCCCAAAACGCCGGGCGTGACAACACCACCCGCAACACATAAGGCACCGTGGTCGGCGGCACGTTTGACGCATCACTCATGGCGCGGGATGGGTGTAATCCATGCACTGGCGCTCGGTGCGGATGGCACCGAGAAAGGGCTTGATCGCCGCATGTTCCGGGTGGCTCTGGTAGGCGTTCAGCGCCTCGGCGTCTTCAAACACTGAATTCAGCACCAGGTCATAAGTGCATTCATGGCCCAACTGGGCCGTGGCCACCTCAAACCGGTGAATACCTGCGGTCAGACCCGCGCAGGATTCGAGCAGCGCTTTGGCGCGGGCCAGATTGGTGGCCTTGTCCGCGCCTTCGGCGTGGTCTTTGAGTTTCCACATAACGATGTGTGTGAGCATTTTGGGGAGTCTCCGATAAAAATTTCTGTGGCCAACAGCGGCCTAAAAACAAATCGCTCAGCAAAGCGTTTGGCGCACCGCTGGTAGATCTCGATCAAACCGGGCAGCGCCGTTTGAACCGTCTGCCAAACCGTGTCAAGATTGATTTCGTAATAACCGTGAGCCATTTGGGTGCGCTCGCCTTTCATACTGCGCCAGGGAATTTGAGGGTGCGAATTGGCGAAAGCCTCATTGTCTTTGAGCACCTTGGTCGCTTCCTCTGCAAGGATGATCAGATTCAAATTGACCGCCTGCTGGGTTCGCTTGTCTTGCTCAAAATCCTCTCTGGCCAAACCTTCCACGTAACTGCACGCCAGTAAAGCAGCCTCCAGCATGTGCTCCAAATAGTCAGCAATGCGACTTGAATTCATACCGGGCGCGCCTCGGACAACGCCTGTGCCCGGAACTTGAGAGGCAAATCGCCCGGCGTCAAAACATCCACCGGCACACCCAGCAAGGTTTTCAGCTCAAACTGCAGACCACCCAGATCAAACAGTGTGGCACCGGGCAGCGGGTCAACCAGCAAATCCAGATCACTGCCTTGAGCATCATCACCGCGCAGCACCGAGCCAAACACACGCGCGTTGGTGGTTTGGTAACGCTTGGCTGCGGCGCCAACGGCGTGAGGTTGCAGGTCCAGTGAGACCGATGGTTTCATGGTTTTTGAGGCTCCAGTTGGCCAGAAATGGTAACTGAATGCGCCAGGTTCATCGCCAGCAGGCGCTTGAGAACCTCGTCGTCCGGCATGGCGGGGCTGTAGTCGGCCCAGCCGTAAGCGTTGGCTACAGCCAGATCAAGCTGCTGATGCGCCATAGTGAGCCAGGCTGGCCGCAGGTTGTAGAGGTTGGTGAGGGTGCGTTTTTGCAGCGCCTTGAAATCAGCCTCGCGGATGCCGGGGCGCGGTTCGATGCGGTCGGGGTAAGGCGATGTGGTCATGCCGAGTGGCACAACTTCCGGCACGCGGTGCGTCCACTCGGGCGGATTGAGCCAAGCTTCGCGTAGGTCGCTGAGGCGTTTGGCGGCGGTGGCGATGCACTCGGCGTGGCGTCTTGTGGTGCTTAGTGCTGCTTTTTTAATAGCTTCAGGCGCTTGATTGACAAGGGCTGCAGGCTGATTTTGTGTTGAAGTGCTGCTGGGTGACTCGCTTGCTTGCATTGTGGGTGGCTCGCCCGGCAGGGGTGGCTCGGACGCCGGGGGCTCCTACGCTTCGCCGTTCGATGGCGCCCCCGACATCCGAGCCACCCCCACCTCGGCTGCACTGGTACACGCGGCGGTTTTTGCTTTTGTTTTTGTAGCTACTTGCGCTTTATCTGTAAGGGCTTGAGGCACATTTTCTATATGAAAGTCGGTCAGCAGCGGGATGATGGCGCCGTTGGGTAGGGTTTCAGTTTGCTGGTGCGCGGTGACCAACGGCGTTAAGCCTAGCGGGAACGGGAAGGTTTGACCACCAGAGCATTGAACTTGCCATGGGGGGTTGGGTAGTGCCAGCCATTGCCGAGCCAAGAGTCCGGGAACATCAAAGTCGCCGTATTTTTTGGTGCCTTCAAAGCTGCCACCAGCGTTCTCAGGCAACGCTTTCGCCTGTGTCATATCCAGTCCCAACACACCCGTCAGGTCGGCGTTGATGTGAGGAACTGGTTGACCGTTGAGCTGGATGGCGAGTCCGCCCGTGCCAAAACACACCAGTGACACCCGCTCGGCAGCACCGTCGTTAATCCATTGCTCGTCAGCCCAAGCGTTAAAGATGTGTGTGGTGGCGCAGAGCGCTGTCAGCACCTCACGATTGGCGCCGGCGCGAATGGCTTGCTTAGCAACCAGCCCCGGCGCTTCCAGCCCGCCGCTCTCAATCGCCAAACGTGCCTTATCAAACCAATAGCAAACCCGAGTCCGCACCGCCAGGGACGCGGCCTGAAAACACGGTATTTAGCGCGTCAAAGTAAGCGTCGCCCAATTCACGACGTTTTTTGCTACCGCCCAAAAATGGCGGGTTGCCAATGACGATATTGGCGCGGGGCCAGGGCGCTTCGGTGACTTGGTTAGATGGTGTGCTTTTGACCGAACCCGCAGAAATGGGGTCAGAGCCCAAGTTTTGCTGCGCAAAATTGGGATCCGACCCCGTTTCTGCTGGCGCCTCGGGTTGGCTAGTCGCTGTGCTGGCAAGGTGATCCGACCCCATTGATTCCTCAACAGCTTGCGACGCACCCCCGCCGCTCAGGGGCGTGGGTGGCGCGGATGTCAGAGCCGATTTCAAAAAGCGAAGCGTATGAGGCTCTGGCGTCTGCGCCGCCCGCGGACCGGGTTCAACGCGGGTTTCCCCGGTTGGCGCTTCTGAAATGGAGTCAGCGGCTGCAGCACCGGGTTGGTCTTGAACTTGTAGCCGTGGGCCATGCGCCACTGCAGCTCGCCAATCCACACCTTCACCCGCGCCAGCTCGGCGGCGTATTCGTTCAGCTCAATGCCCAGCACGTTATGCGGGCCGGTGACCAGATCGGCCTCGCGGTCCAGGCCCAGCGCGGCGGCCTCTAGGTGGCTTTGATGCTCGATGTCTTTCAGCGCCTTGAGCCCGAGGAACAGAAAGTTGCCACTGCCACAGGCCGGGTCAAGGATGCGGTAGTTCTTCAACTCATCAAGCCAACCAACAAACAACTGCTCAGCCTTCTGAAATGCGGCGTCACCAGGGGAAGCTTTGAAGCTGCGCCCGCCGGCGCAATAGGCTGCGCGCCTTCTTTGGGTACTTTTGGCCTGCAGCCCTTGTATAGCCTGCGCTACCAGCTCCCATTTTTGTAGTAACGGGCGGCGCAGAACCGGGTCGATGATGCGGTCAATGGTGGCGGTGTCGGTGTAGTGGGCGCCGAGCTGGCTGCGTTTGGCGGGGTCCAGGCCGCGCTCGAACAGGGTGCCGAAGATGGACACGTCGATGGCAGACCAGTTCAGGTTGGCGGCGTTGCGCAGTTCGGTCACGTCCAGGATGCTCAGGGTGGGCACGTCGACGTTGCTCTTCGTTGAGTGCGTAGGACGGGCCGGGCACACCGCCGGGAGCGCCCCACTGGGTGATGAAGTCTTGCGGGGTCATGGGGTGCGCGGGGGCTTGCGGCACAAGATGGATGTGAGCATTTTTTGGGTAAGTACGGTGATTGGATGATTATTCCGCAACGCGCTGGCTGCATGGTGATGCGCTGCTGGTGGCTCGCCGGGCTCACAGCGGGTGTACGGGGTTTGCCGCACAAGGTCAATAAGATTTCACATTCAGGTGCGCTAGCATTTGGAACACCTGACAAACTTTTGCGATGGCCAAAGCAACCAAAAACATCCTTCTTGAGCAAGAACGCTTCGAACTCAAGTCAAAGTCAGGCGGGGGCTTGCTGTGCTACGAGGTATGGGGGTATCAAGAAAAGGGGCTGACCGTGGTGACACGGTACAACTTGGCCTACATCAACCATGCGATGTTCCAGGGCGACAACGGGCGAGTTCTTGGATTTGACAACGCCCACGACTACCACCATCGGCACTACATGGGCGAGGTGACAGCCGTTGACTTCACCAGTGATGAGGCCACCTCAGAGAGATTCCAGCAGGAGTGGGTGGAAATAATCAAGCTGAACCGAGGAGAAACATCATGAGCAAAGTATCCGTTCGCACAGACGACGTGGCGGGATTTTTCAACCGCGCCAAACATGCTGCACGCAGGGCCGATCAGAGGCAGGCTTTTGAGGGCTCGGTCACGCTTTCCTTTGAAGACCCGCAGCAAATGTTCACCGTTTTGTCTGAATCGCGTCGCCAGCTGATGCTCGAAATCATGGTCGAGCCCAAGACCATCAATGACCTGACCACCCGTTTGAACCGCAACCGTTCATCCATCACAAAAGATGTCGGGTTGCTGGAAAAAATGGGGCTGATCGTGTCGACCCGGCAGTCCAACCCAGGGCATGGAATCCAAAAGATGGTTCAGGCCATCGCGCCAAAAATTGAGATGGTGGCAACTTTGGGTTGAGGGCAACCCGCCCCTCACAACACCTCAAACACCCCGCACGCCCCCATGCCGCCGCCAATGCACATGGTGACCGCCACGCGCTTGGCGCCGCGGCGTTTGCCTTCAATGAGCGCGTGGCCGGTCAGGCGCTGGCCGCTCATGCCGTAGGGGTGGCCCACAGCGATGGCGCCGCCGTTAACGTTGAGACGCGCGGGGTCGATGCCGAGCTTGTCGCGGCAGTAGATCACCTGCACCGCAAAAGCTTCGTTGAGCTCCCACAGGTCGATGTCGCCCACGCTCAGGCCCAGTTTGGCCAGCACTTTGGGGACGGCAAACACTGGGCCGATGCCCATCTCATCAGGCTCGCAACCCGCCGCTGCAAATCCCAGAAAGCGCCCCAGCGGCTGCAGGCCACGGCGCTGGGCCATGGCCTCATGCATTACCACCACGGCACCGGCGCCGTCTGAGAACTGGCTGGCATTGCCCGCGCTGACCAGGCCGCCGGGCAGCGCTGAGCGCAGGTCTTTGATGCCCTCATAAGTGGTGCCGGGGCGGATGCCTTCGTCCTGACTCACGGTCACTTCTTTGGTGATTAGGCCCAGTGCCTTGTCGGCCACACCCATGGTGACAGTGATCGGCGCGATTTCTGCGGTGAACAGACCAGCCGCCAGCGCATCAGTAGCCCGCTGCTGGCTCGCGGCACCGTACTCGTCCATGGCCTCTCTAGAGATGCCGTAGCGCGTGGCCACGGTTTCGGCGGTTTGCAGCATGGTCCAGTACAGCTCGGGCTTGTTTTTGACGAGCCACGCGTCGGTGATCATGTGCAGGTTCATCTCTTGCTGTACGCATGAGATGCTTTCCAGCCCGCCCGCCACATACACATCGCCCTCGCCCGCGACGATGCGTTGCGCCGCCAGCACCATGCTTTGCAGGCCCGACGAGCAAAAGCGGTTGATGGTGATGCCCGGCACGCTCACCGGGCAACCGGCGCGCAGCGCAATCTGGCGCGCGATGTTGTTGCCGGTGGCGCCTTCGGGAAAGGCGCAGCCCATCATCACGTCCTCCACCTCGGCGGCCTCCAGCCCGGCGCGGTGAATGGCATGCTGCACCGCGTGGCCACCCAGCGTGGCGCCATGGGTCATGTTGAAAGCGCCTTTCCAACTCTTGGTGAGCGGCGTGCGGGCGGTGGAGACAATCACGGCTTGGGTCATATTCAATTCCTAAATTAAGAGCTACTCGCGCTTATTGCATAAGGGCTAGAGGCCAATTTCTTATATGGTTTTGCCCTCTAGCACCAGGCGCTGCAAGAGCGCTGCAGGCTGCCAGAAGGCGGCATCGTCAAGCGGGTTTTGGGCAAAACGCTGCATGGCGGCTACCACGTTGAACAGGCCGACCTCGTTGGCATAAGCCATGGGGCCACCGCGATGCACCGGAAAACCGTAACCGTAGATGTAGACGATGTCGATGTCGCTGGACTTGTTGGCAATGCCGTCTTCCAGGATGCGGGCACCCTCGTTGACCAGCGCAAACACCAGGCGCTGCACGATCTCCTCGTCGGTGATTTTGCGCGGCGTTAACCCCAAACTGGCGCGGTGGGCGTCGATCATCTGCGTCACCCAGGCGCTGGGCAGCGCGTCGCGTTTGCCGGGAACATAGTCGTACCAGCCCGCGCCGGTTTTCTGGCCGAAGCGCCCCTGCTCGCACAGCAAATCCGCCGTCTGGCTGAACTTGAAACCGGGTTTTTCGACCGCGCGGCGCTTGCGCACAGCCCAGCCAATGTCGTTACCCGAGAGGTCACTCATGCGAAACGGGCCCATGGCAAAGCCAAAGGTCTCCATGGCGCGGTCCACTTGCGCTGGCGTGCAACCTTCGTCCAGCAGAAAACCGGCCTGGCGCAGGTAGTGCTCGACCATGCGGTTGCCAATGAAGCCGTCGCATACGCCGCTGACCACTGCTGTCTTTTTGATCTTTTTGGCCAGCGCCAGCACGCTGGTCAGCACGTCGGTGGCGGTTTGCGCGCCGCGCACCACTTCCAGCAGTTGCATCACGTTGGCCGGGCTGAAGAAATGCAGGCCCACCACGTCTTGCGGGCGCTGCGTCATGGCGGCGATATGGTTTAGGTCCAGCGTGGAGGTGTTGCTGGCCAGAATGGCGCCGGGTTTCATGACGCGGTCCAACTCGCGGAACACGGCCTCTTTCACGCCCATGTCCTCGAACACAGCTTCGATCACCAGGTCGGCATCGTGCAGGTCGTCGTAGCGCAGCGTGGTGGTTAGCAGCGACAGGCGCTGTTCTAGTTTGTCAGGCTTGAGCTTGCCTTTTTTGACTTGCGACTCGTAGCTTTGACGGATGGTGGCCACGCCGCGCGCCAATGCTTCGGGTTGGGCTTCGAGCAGTTTGACCGGCAGGCCCGCGTTCAAAAAAGCCACGGCCATGCCGCCGCCCATGGTGCCTGCGCCAACCACAGCTACGCTTTTAATAGCTCTCAGCGCAGTATCCGCGGGGACATCCGGCACTTTTGGCGCTGCACGTTCGGCCAGAAACAGGTGCTTGAGCGCGCGGTGTTCAGGCGTCCACATCAGGTTCAAAAAGGTGTCGCGCTCAAAAGCCATACCGTCGGCAAACTTATGGCGCGTGGCGGCCTGCACGGCATCCACACACTTGAGCGGTGCCGGAAAGTGCTTGGCCATGCCCTTGACCCTGTTGCGGGCGAACTGAAAGTAGCCGTCGCCCTGCGGGTGGCTGCACGGCAGTTGGCGCACCAGCGGCAAGGGGCGCGCATTCGCCACTTCGGCAGCGAAGGCCAGCGCCTCGGCCAGCAAGCTCTCAGAAGACTGCACCAGTTTGTCAAATAGCTTTTGCCCCGGCAGTGCGAAGAGTTGCTCACTCTTGACCGGCGTGCCGCCGACGATCATGTTCAGCGCCGGCTCCACACCGATGACGCGCGGCAGGCGCTGCGTGCCGCCAGCGCCGGGCAGCAGCCCGAGCTTGACTTCGGGCAGCGCCACCTGGCAACCCGGCGCGGCGATGCGGTAATGGCAACCCAGCGCCAGCTCCAGCCCGCCACCCATGCACACGCTGTGCACGGCGGCAATCAGCGGCTTGGTGGCAGCTTCCACGGCCAAAATCACGCTCAGCAAGTTAGGCTCCTGAAACGCCTTGGGCGAGCCAAATTCGGTGATATCGGCCCCGCCAGAAAACGCCCTGCCCGCCCCGGAAATAACGATAGCAACCACCGCCTCATCTGCCAGCGCCCGCGCCAGGCCGTTAGTCAACGCCACCCGTGTGGCCAGGCCCAGACCGTTCACCGGCGGGTTGTTCAGCGTGAGCACGGCCACTTGGCCCTGCACGGTGTAGTCAACGGACATGGATGCCTCCAATTTCAAAAAGAACGAACGTGCTTTTATTGTAGAAAGCTGCGGCTGCTACCCGGCTACGGGTTAGCCCTTGGTGGTCACATCGGGGACGTAGGCGCGGTTGAAGACGGGTCTTCATCCCTTTGAATTCAGGGGTGGTATTCGTTCAGGAGCAGCAAGATTCTGCGTTTGTTGGTGCTGTCTTAATCCCTTTGAATTCAGGGCTGGTATTCGTTCCTGCGCCCTATCGTGGTGTATGACTTTGTGATGGTCTTAATCCCTTTGAATTCAGGGCTGGTATTCGTTCGAAACAGCAGTACGAGCTGAACAGTCTTCAGAGGTCTTAATCCCTTTGAATTCAGGGCTGGTATTCGTTCGTACGGCGGAAAACGCACTGATTCAGGCAGGTATGTCTTAATCCCTTTGAATTCAGGGCTGGTATTCGTTCTATCGGACGCGGCGACATTGTCGCTATGTTGGACGTCTTAATCCCTTTGAATTCAGGGCTGGTATTCGTTCCGAGATTCACATCGAAACCTATGAGGGCAAAAAGTCTTAATCCCTTTGAATTCAGGGCTGGTATTCGTTCGGCGCGGGTGAGCATCAAGAGGCGACTTCGGGTCTTAATCCCTTTGAATTCAGGGCTGGTATTCGTTCGTTGGATAAAAAGAACGATGAACTCGAAACTGCCGTCTTAATCCCTTTGAATTCAGGGCTGGTATTCGTTCGCGATACGCAAAGAACGCGCAGCAGCAGCGCAGTCTTAATCCCTTTGAATTCAGGGCTGGTATTCGTTCCTGTACCTGATGAACTCAAAACGAAATCTATGTCTTAATCCCTTTGAATTCAGGGCTGGTATTCGTTCCGCATTGTCGGAAAAACGCAAGTGTATCAAGCACTTCCGTTGCTACTTGCCGGTTTTCCGACATGGTGTGATGGCCAGTGATTTCATCGCAGCAAAAAGTCATTGCCCGGCAGGGTGTCCGCGGGCAGGATGCTCTTGCCCAGCGTCGCCTGCCACAGGGTGTCGGGCAGGCAGTAGGCCCGCACGTCGTCAGCTTGTGGGTGGATGATGCTGTCGATCTGCACCATCATTGCCGCCATTCTGATTGCGGATGCTTCCACCAGAAATACTGAATATTGCACGGGCACTCCGTTTTTTTTCAGGTACTTAAACAAACGGCTTAGCCGGCGTGGGTCGGCAATGTCGTAGGTGACCAGCCATTGCGCGGTGGCGTGTTGGCTCATTGGTGCATGGCTTTCAGGGCTGTGCGGTGCAGGCAGGCCAGGTGCACGGTGAGCGCGCTGGCGTTGCGTGCGGTCCAGCGTTCAAACAAGGCTGTTACGGCGGCGGCCCCTGCGGCGTTGTCGGCCAGCGCGCCGGTGGCCAGGTTCATCTCGGCCCAGAGGAGTTCGCACAGGTCTTCGTCCAGGTCGATGTTTTCAATGCGCGGCCCCCACAGTTGTGGGGTCAGACCATAGCTGGCCAGCTGTGATGCCACATAGGCCAGGCAAAGGCTGCGCAAGGTGGTTGGCAGGTGTACTGCAAAGGTTTGGTTGTAAACCCATTCGCGTTTGGTGCTTTCCCATTGCTGCGGGCTGACGCTGTCAAGCTGGCTTTCACGCCAGCGCACCAAGATGTCCATGCGGCACCTTTTGAGCCAGTTTTGATAGCGCTCCGGCCCGTCTTCACGCTCGCTCCACAGCTCCAGCACGGTGGCCAGGCTGGCGGTGCTGCGGGTTTGCGGGTAGATGCTGCCCACGGCCTGGCCGCGTGAATCTAGCCAGGTGATGCCAATGCCGGCGCGCATACACAGGGCTAGTGCCGGGCCGCTCCAGTCCACCACGTCGGCACTGCTGACAACCCGCGCCACGCGTGCCACGGGGTAGCGCAGGGTTTGGGCGCTGGCGTTGGTCACCACCAGAGCCTCGGCGGTGCAGCTGACACGCTTGTGTTCGCGGCTGCCCAAATACAGGCAACGCGCGCCGGGGCCGGGTTTGATGGCGCGGGTAGATACGGCAGTTTTCATGTGGCCTCTTCGTCTTGTTCGGCGTCACCGAGCCAGAGTTCGCCCACTTGGCGCAAATTGCGGGCCAGCGCCTGGGTTTGGCCACGCAGCCAACGCCGCCAGGGGGCTGAGCTTTTCTCGAACTCGGCGTAATAGATGGCGCGCCCGGCTTTGCCCAACAGACAGGCACCTTTGTCCTGGCTGAAGTGCTCTTCGCGCAGGGTGCGGCTGCGCAGCAGCTCCCACACCCACAGGTCAATGGCGGGGCGCAGGGGTTCGATGAGGTCGCTGGCCAGGCTTTCGCGGCCGAAGGCGGGGCGGTGGTAAAAGCCCAGTAGCGGGTCGAGCCCAGCTGTCACGCAGGCTTGCACGGCGAGCACATGAGCCATGCTGTAGCTCAGTGACAAGCAGACGTTGACCGGGTCGCGCGGTGGGCGGCGGTTGCGCCCGGTGAAGTTGAGCGCCGGGGCAAATACGCTGCTCAGACCGGCAAAATAGGCGCGGGCGGCGGCCCCTTCATAGCCGCGCAGGCTGGCCAGCGTGGGCGGGGCCGCTGGGCCGATGTCCGTTGCGGTGCCAAGCTGGGCGCGAATAGTGTTAACCGTGTGCAGCGCATCAAACAAGGGTTTGCGGGCGTCAGGCCGGGCAGTTTGCAGGGTTTTCAAGGTGCGCTGCTGGCGCTGCAATTTGGCGCGCACAAGGGCGTGCGCCCATTGGCAACAGGCCTTGTCGTCTAGTACATGCTGCGATTGAGCCAGGCGCACGGCCGCATCGTTGTGCTGCGGGCCTAGCACAAGTGCCACCCGACGCACGCCACGCGGGCTCATCAGCACGGTGGTGGCACCGGCCTGGGCCAGTTTGATCAGCACGCCGCTGTCAAGCCGGGTTTGCGCGCCGTGGATAACGCAGCGGTCAATCAGCTTGATGGGTACGGTGCCACGGCGCACGCCGGCCTCGTACAGGGCCAGGGTTTCGCCCTCGGATTTGATGTCGAGTTGGGCGCGGTCAAGTAGGAGTAGTGCCATGGCGCTGAGTTTGTCGCGAACTTGCGGTTTTGATGGGTGCGGCAAGCTTGCGGCGCTGGCGCACGATGGACCAAACCCATATCTGATGAAGTCTGATGACGGCCAGGTCAGCAGTGCAGCATGGGCTGCGGTTGATTACCTACAACCGCAAAGACTTTGATGATGTGCCGGGCCTTGATGTGCAGGTGCTACTGCCACCGGCGCACTGATGCCAGCAGGTCAGCCGACATAAAAGTAGTCCGGGTCAACCGGTTTGAGGGCTTTGCCCAGGGTGTGAACCTTGTTGCGCGGGTCCAGCCGCAGCAGCATGAAGCGGTCTGTGGCCAGGTCGATCAGCACGGCCATGTCATCAAGCAGATTGCCGCGCTCGGCCGGGGTTAAAAATATCTCATGCACTGATTTCTGGCCGCCGGTGGCGTAGGCGCGGGTGAGCTTGAGGGCGGCGATCAGGCGGCGCGGTTCGCTGATGTCGTAGCAGGCCAGGTACAGGTCACGGTGGGGCATGGCGGCATTGTTGGGCCGTCGCATTGGTTTGGCGGGTGCGGCAAGCTTGCCGCTGGTGAGAGATATGGGCGTTTGAGGGTGCTGGCTGGCTGAGGTGGGCAAAGGCCGAAATTTATATGAAATTGGCCTCTAACCCAGGTGCAACGTGCGCAACTAGCTATTTAATGTGTAGCAACCTTGCCCCATGGTGGCGTTTTTGCCGACGTGCAGCCATTGGCCCAGCCATAGCCAGGGTTCGATTTGGGCAAGGGCTTCGGCGCTGCCGTGCAGCGTCCAGGTGCCCAGCACGCCACCCAGCGTCATTTCCTGCTGCTGGCGTGATGAATAACGGGTCCAGTCAAACCAGTGCAGGTCTTGCGTGTCGCTCAAGGTCTCGCTCAGGTGGGTGATGGCGCGGGCGGCCTCACCCCAGCCGCTTTGGCCAGTATGAAATTCCATCAGCAGGGCGGTTCGCCGGGCAATGGCGGCCACCAGCGCGCGCGGTGTGAGCTGGCCTACGCCCAGCGGTTTGCCTTGGTGCTGCAGGCGTAGCGGGGTTTGGATGTTAAGTGCAATTTTTACATCATTTTGGCCTGTAGCCCCCGTGGATACTGCGCTGGTAGCTATTGATTTTGAATTTAAATGGTTTAGCGATGCGGCGTGCGCGGCCAGCGTGGGCTGGCTGGCGGTCCAGATGGTTTGGGCAGAGTCGGCCTCAGTAGCCAGCCAGTCCACCTGCACCAGATCAGCGGGCACGCGCTGGCGCGTCAGGCCCTGGGCCAGCATGCGTTGCAGGGCAAAGACGACGAGCGCCAGTTGGTCAATGGCGTGGCCGACCAGCACCAGGTTGAAGACCAGCGGCTCACCTGCGGCCAGCAGCCGCGCACCCGGTGTGGGTGGCTCGATGATGTAGGGCTTGGGAATCTGGCTGAAGTCTTGCAGCGTGTGCTGGCCTTTGGGCGGCGGCGGGGCTTCAAAAATGCGGCTGTAGGGGCAGGTCTGAATCAAGGGGCAGCCGGGACAGGCCGGTGCGCGGGTCATGCAGGCGACGCTTCTGAGGGCTGCACCAAACTGCCCGCGCAACAGCGAGCCTGCAAAGTCAGGCAGTTGCAGCGGCTGCTGCACGATGGCCGTGAAGCGGTAGCGGGCAATGGGCAGGGGGCGGGTGAACATGGGCGGGGGTTTTTAGTCGCGTTTGGCCAGCCACAGGCGGCTGATGGCACCTTTGAGGTCTTTGAGCTGGGCGCCTGAGACGATGGCAATGCCGGCCTCAGCAGCGCGCTGGCGGTCGGCCTCACTCTGGCTAAGCTGGCCACGGTAGTCCACCACCATGCCACGGGTGCGCAGGCCGCCAAGCTTCAAGAGCGATTCCATTTTGTAAAGCGCTTCAGTGGCTTTACTGTCGTCGCCCTTGCCGCCTTGGGCCAGGTTGGCGGTTTTGCATTCGATCAGGTGCAGGGTGTTGCGGTACAAAAAGGCCACATCAATCTCGTTTTTATCGCGGTTTTTGGCGGCTGCGCGAGGGTCAGCACCGCCAAAGGCCACGCGCACGCCCATCGCCACGTCAGTGAGTGATTCGTGTTGGGTGCGCAGTGACTGCAGGGCCTCATACACATGCGCTTCGAGCCAACCGCCGTTGACAAAAAACCGCGCATCCTCGTTTTTAAAGCTGATGGCCGGGCCATTCAAACGCAGCAGGTCGGCATCGGCAAACAGCGCAAAGATGTCCATGAGCGAGCGTGAGTCGTACTGCGCGGGGGTCAGGTCAACCCGCAGACCAGGTGCATCGCGCGCCATGCGTGCTATGGCGTTGATAGTGCCAAGCGCCTGGCCAGCACTGGCTACATGGTCAATCAGCCTGGCAGTCAGGTCGCGCAGCTCACGCGTGATTTGCGGCTGCTCTTGGGTGGTGACGCTGTAGCCGTGGGCGCGCAGCATTTCATGCACCTTGAGTTTGGCGCGCAGGGGCTGGCTTTTGGCTTGCTCGCCAATCACCAGCACCTCGTCGCTTTCCACATTGACATAAAACACCGGTTTGCCAGCCGAGCGAAACACTTCTTGGGCCGCCACGGCCATGAGCTTGGTGCCGCCGGTGACGTTCAAGGCGATGTTGTCGTCGGCATGGTCAGCCAGGTAACTCAAAAAAGTGTCGGACAGCGCGGCGTAGTCGTAGGCGTTGGGCAGCTCCAGCGTTTCAACCACCAGGCCCGGGCACTTGGTCTGGATGACCGAGCGCAGCCCTTGCGCCGCAGTTTTCATCTGCGCACTGCAAGCCAGCACGACTTTTTTGGGCCGCCAGACATCGTCGAGCACCGGCAGCAGGTTGGGGGTGGCTTGGGCGGAGACCAGGCAGAGGTGGGTGGTGTAGGGGGACATTGTTGATTACCTGTTGGTCGCAGTGAGGGCGGGCTTAATCTCGAACGGTTCAATCTTGGCCCCCAGCCGCTCCAGATCATCGGCATTGAGTTCGACACCCCGCAGTTCAAAAGGTAGTGCCAGGCTCAGGTGCCAGTAGGCGGCATCACGGGCGCAAACCTGCGCGGCTAGGTCGACCGGCAGGCTACCAATGACGATGTCGCCACCTTGAATCAAAACCAAGTCAAGGTGCGGCTCAAACCGGTCAATCAACAGGTTTTGCCGGTTGCCCCAGTCGATGGCACCGGGGTGACGGGAGATAAACCAGGTGGTCATGGGGCAATGCTAGTACCGGTGGTTTTGAATGCGGGGCTTCCAGCGTTACCGGCATCGTTATGCTGGGCAACCATTGCCAGCCAATGCGCCATGGGCGCAAATTGCGGTCCATCTACAGTCCACTGAATCCAGCCACCGATCTCGTTGGCGAGCTGTTTGCAGCGCCGCACCAGCCGGGGGTTCATAGGTGGGTAGCCGGTGCTGGTGTCACCAAGCGCGATGACGCGCCAGATACTGTATTCGTTGTCATGAATCCAGCCAGCGCAAAAACAGTCTTCGCTGATCTCGCTCATGCGATCAAACAGGTCGTGCTGGGCATCGGTGAGGTGCGGGTACGGCTCGAAAGACGCAGAGTCTGGTTCTGGTATCAAAGCATCTGCTCCCGGCTTGACGTCACTCATGACGGAGTCAGCCGCTTGAGCGCCAAGGCGTTGCCCAGCGGTTCGACATCAACTGACACGCCTTTGAGTTCCTTGTTTTTCTTCAGCTTGGCGGCGCGTTCTTCGCCAAGTGCCGAGCGCAGTTCGTTGGCCAGTGGGTTCTTCAGCGGTGTAGTGGACCTGCCCTCGAAACTGGCCACGATCTCGCCAGTGCTGGGGTTCAATGTGAGCTTGGCTGCGGGCCAGGTCTGCAGGTTTGTCGAACTTGCCCCGGTATGCACGGCGGACTGGCCAGAGCCTGATGTGGTGACCACCGGGGGCGCTGCCTTGGCTGCAGCCATCGCACCATATCCCACCGAGGTTTTGGCACCGAAACCCACCCACTCAAACGCGTGGGCAAACGCTTGGTCGAGCAGGCGGCGCCACTGGGTTTGCAGCGCCTCGGGCAATCGCTGCGGTTGGCACACCACCGAGAAATCAAAGTCTGATTTGGCGGGCACGGCCAGAAAGCTCACGGGCACGGGGGCACCGGAGTCGTGCGGTGTTTGATTGCCCCGGTAGTACTCGCCAAAGTGCGGGGTCATGATTTCGACCACCAGCTTGCCGCCCGCAGGACTGGGAAACACGTCCCAGAAGTCGAGAGCACCACGCTGTGCGTCTTCGGGTTTGTCAATTTTTTCTGGGCCAAACAGTGTGTTGATGGTTTCATCGGTGAAGCCATAAACACCGTCTTTACTTAACTCCTGCATGGCCCGGCGCAAGATGCCTTTGACCCCGCTGCCGGCCAGATAAGGCAGGCCGTAAGGTGTGAGGAAGGCAAAGCCGTTCTCAATCGGGTGCTCGTTGCCCAGGCCGGTGGCAAAGGGCGCGGTGCTTTTGGTGCTGATGTGATAACCGTTGGTGCCGTAGTGTTTGATGAGGGCTTGCTGGCGGGTGCGGATGGCTGTGATTTGGGCTTTTGCGGAATCCCCCAGAGGACAAACATTGCCCAGTGCCCGCCTCTTTCGCGCTTCAAACTCCCTCCGAATTCGTTCACGCTCAGGTTTTTCAAAATGCTTGATGTCTGGCAATCTGGCATCTTTGTATGGCGTAAAGCGGCCAGCTTCCCAATGCGTGAAGTAAAGGTGAAATTTGTGACCCGGCGCGGCATCGGCAAATAGCGCGGGAATGTGATCAGGTAGGGCAGCGATGAGATCGGGGATCATGGACTAGTCCTTCGATTTGACGGCATCTACAAATTGCCGTAACCACTTGAGCAACTCAAGTGCCTCGTCGGTAAAGCGCAGGTAGTCGCGTGATTCGCATTTCTGTAGCATGGTCATAAATGTTGCGAAGTCACGCGGTGCTGGCTGTGGGGCCAAGCGTTGGATCATGCCGGTCATCAAATCTGCCAGCAACGCAGATTCCGCAACTTCTTCGTGGGCTTTGGATTTACTGTTGTAGAAAGCCAGCGTTGGCATCAGCCCGCTGTTCATGATGAGTGCCGGTGCACCTTTGGCTAAATTCCTATATTTGTCAGACAAGTCGCCTTGCAGCTTTCGACTATTGGTGGCGTAGCCCCAAGCCAGCCCGGCGCGTTGTTGGTCAAGTGTTTGTGCCATGAGGCTCCCCTATGTTGATAACTTCGATTCGGCCTTCTGCAGCCCGGATGAGCTTGCTGTCGTTCGTCCAGAACTGATCGCAGCCCGCGTGGATGGCCGCAGCGAGGTGCAGGGCATCGGGGGTTTTGATGCTGTGGCTGACTCTCAAATGGGTCGCCAACTCAAAAACCGATTTATCCATGGAGACTGTTTGGCTTGAAAAAGCTGCAAAGTAGCGCTCAAAGCTGGCCAGCGTCGCCTGGTCTTGTTCGCGCAGGGGTTTCACCCGCACGTCCATCAGCAGCAGCTCGCTGATGACGCAATGCACCATTGGCTTTCCGTGTGCATCGGTCATCCGGTTGCGAATGCCCGGATAGTGCGGTGCAGCTTTTTCCACGAAGTAGATCGTGGCGTTGGCATCAAGATAGACGCGCTGCATGTCAATCGCGCCAGCCGTCATGCTCTTCGCGAATCTGACGGTCGATTTCCTCAGTGCTGCGTCCACTCGCTGGCTGAGCGTCATGCCAAGCAAGGTACTCCGCGATGTTGGCAAACTCCGGGTGCTGAGGCTGGCTGGGTGGTTGATGCCGTTCGGTATCGGGAAACAGCACAATGATCTTGGCTGCACCCACCGGCGCATCGGCGGGCAGTTCAACACTGATGCGATGAGCAGGTGAAACGTATTGTTCAAATTGGTAGGCTTGCATGGCTGGACTCCAGTGAGTGATGGGGGCTAGACAAGGCGATTCAGCTTGAGGTGGCGATTTGTACCAGCACCAGCCCGCGCCCGGTGCTGGCATCGCCACCAATTTGCAGGAGTTTGCCGCCAATGCCAGGCAGTGCATCGCCCTGACCCGCAAAAACCTTGGCTAGCACCTCGGGGGCGCTTAGCAGCGCGGCAGAGTCGATGGTGCGGCTGTGCTTTTTGAAGCGCTCGATGCTGGCCTGCGCCAGGCCAACCATCAAGGTTTCGGGCGGCAGGTTTTCCACATAAAACAGGCCACTAACGGCGGCGGTGCCAGAGTCGTCGTCGATCCGAACGTGCGGCTCCACCACCATGGCGTGGCGGGCGAAGTGAGCAAAGTCGGTGTCATGCAGCAGCACCAGGTCGGTTTTGAATTTTTCGGCAAAAAAGGCGCTTGCGCTTGTTGGTAGTGCGTTGGTAGCTATCCATTTTGAAGCATTTTGCAGATTTGCATCCGGGCTGGCGCTGAACTCGAAGGCCTCCAGCACCAATTGGTCGGCAGCGGCGTTGGCAGTCGTGCCGGGGCGTTGGGTGAGCAGACCAGTGCCACAGACCAGGGCTTTGTTCTCGGTCACTGCGGGCACCGTCCAGTCGCAGGCCAAACCGGCTTGCAGCGCCAGCCGTTTCAGACGCGCCAGCGCCAGCGGGCTCGTCACATAGGCAAAACCGCCCTTGAGCGAGCGCACCGGCAGGGCGACCAATTGCGCGTCGCTCAGACTCAAGGCACCGGCAAAGTCTGAGGCACCGGTGTCGGGGCCAAAAATGCGGTTGATCAGGCTGTTGGCTTTGCGGTCATCACCTTCGGAGCGCGGCCAGGCACGGTTGAAGTGGTGGCGCAGTGCGCCTTTGAGGCCGCTGCCGGCAAACATCGGGTGCTGGGTATGGACCTCGCGCTGGATCGGGCTATCGATGGCACCAATGGCGCTGCCTGCGCCCATGTGGACGGGGCTGACGGCATAGTAAAAAACCAGTTGAGATGCTTCAAACATGGGGGTTCCTCAAAAATAACGGTGACAGCAAAAAAAACAGTTTTAAATTAGTTCCAGGCACCTAGCAGGGCGCGGTTGTAGCCCTCGGCGCGGCGCATGGCTTGGTTGGCATCCAGAGTGTCGGGCCACAGACCACCATCGACCCACGCGGCAAGCTTGTCAATGTCGCCCTCAAACTGCTCAAACCAGTAAACGCTACCAGCTGGCACCGCCGCTTGGGCTGGTTTGGGTGCCCACTGGTGCAAGTCCCAACCGCTGATCACGTCGCGCCGACCCAGTGAGGCGCAAGACAAAATTGCACTGTATCCCTTACCAGATAAGCGCAAGCCGCTATTGTTTTGTTGAACAATGCCTTCCGGCAACCAACCTTGGCTGAAGATCGCCGGGGTTTGCAGGATGAGTCGGAAACGTTTTTTGGCGGTGATCGAATCGGGCCGTTTGGGGGGTGTAAATTGAATCTGCTGGTAGTTTGCGCTGCGGCCATCGCCACCCAGGCGCAGCACGCCTTTAGTCGGGAGTAAGTTGGCAGCGCCTTGAATGCCGACCAAAAAACCGGTGCTGGGGCTGAAGGCATAGCCTTCGGTGGTGTAAATCTGCCCTTCCTCAGCGGTGCGGGCGTCCAAGTTCAGGCCAATACCCAGACGCGGGTCGCGCTGGTACAGGTGGCTGCTTGGCACGCCATGCGCCTGTTCCGGCATTTGGCCTTGCAGGTGCAAGTTCAGACCCTTGCCGCGCAGATAGATGCCGCCGGTCGGTTTTTCTTGCTTGCCAGAAATAAGGGTGGCGCGTTGGGGTAAGTCACCGGCGGACTGCACGCCTTTCGTTAGCGGGCGTGGTTCCAGTTTGGTGAAGGTTTTGCCCAGCATGAGTAGGTCGGCGGGCAGCGGTGAAAGCGGTTCAGGTTTGGGGTCGGCTTCGGTGCCCGTATTGCCCGCCAGTGACAACCAGGTGATGCAAAAGTCGCCCGGCGCGGTGGGTGTACCCAGGCATTGCGCCAATTGCGGGTTGGTACAGCGCCCGGCAGCGACAAAACTGGCGAGTTGCGCTGCATCTTTGCCCAGCAAGGCCGAACGGAATGCTCCGGCGAAGAGGGATGGCGGTGGTGGCATCAGGCTGGTGCCGTGCTCACCACTGTCGCCAAACGCCAGGTTACCGCGCACAAACAGGCTGTCGGTCGGGCGCACGTAAAAGTAAGTGGTGGTGCTCATGCGCTGGCTCCGGTGATTTCAGGCTTGCCCTTTGGCACTGGCTTGTCGGGCCGAAAAGCCCTGGCCTCGCGGGCGAAGAATTCGCTGGTGACCAAAAAATTGTCAATGGCGCTGCGTGGCTGTTGTGGCTTGATCACGTCGCAGACAAAGTTGACGACCGCATGGGCCAATAGCCCGACCGCATCCTTTTCTTCTTTGGTTTGTCGTTTGAATTGATAGGCCAAGGAATGCGCCATTTGTTCACGCCACGTCTTGCTTTGGCAGTCGCTGGCCTCATCGGTCAAGCCTTCAAACCAGAGTTGCGCCCGGTAAATGGCTCCGCGCGAAAAGTCGGTCAGCGCCAGTTGTTCTGCCAGTTGCTTCATCAGTGCCAGCGCACTTTGCCCGGTTTGCGGAGTCTGATCGTCAGCCACCGGCCACCACGGGCTGGTGACGTTGACCTCGCCACCACCGCGCTTGAGCACGCGCAGGCAAAAGGCATCGCGGTTGATGTCATCGCCTTTGCCGTCCTTGCCATGGGGAGTGTTTTTGGCGCGGCTCTCGGCAGCGCGCAGTTCACGCATCACCATGCCCAAGGGCGCGCTGTGGTGGGCGACGACGGCCCCCATCGAAGCAGTGGCCTTGTGGCCCATCAGCGTCATCAGGCGGCCATCGAGCAGGCCAAAGCCTTTGTCAAGAAGCAGCTTGCGTTGTTTACCGCTGCCACCAGCGCGCAGTGCACCAATGCGTTCGCCCAGGCCCATGCTGTCATCGGGTGCAATGCCGCTGTAGGCCAGGCGCAGCAACTGCATGCAGTCAAACAAGTCGTCCACAGCCACCAGCGCCAGCACGTCGTCGCCACCGGCGTACAGCAGCTTGCCCTTGCAGCAGTCTTCCACCACATGGCGCGCCAGCCGGGTCGAGAAGTCGTTGAGCGCCTGCGAAATGGCACCGTGTCGGCCGGGCGATACCGGGCGTTTGGTGTTGAGATAAGCGGTAAGCGTTGGGTTGCTGCTTTCGTGCTTGGCCATTTCACCCAGCACTTTGCTGTGCCAAGTGTCGCGGTAGGCCAGTTTGTAGGCGTCTTCGTTACCGGCCAGCCAGCCGCCCATGCGGTCGCCGTCCATCAAGATCAAGGCGTAGTAGGTTTCGGGCTTGGCACCCAAAATGCGTTGGAGCGCGCCTTCAAACTCCCGCAGATCGCCGTCGGCATCGCGCTGGGTGGATTCTTTCAATGCGTCCAGCGCTGCGGGCAAGCGTTTGAACACGTCGACCGCGCGCTGTTGCAGCGCCCGGTCGCCCTTGAAATGCTCGCGTACTTCACGCAAGACGGATTTGGGCAATGTGGCCGACTCGCTATCTTGGTCGAAAACCAGTTCTTCAAGCGCGGCGAGTTTGGCACCATCGAGCCCGTTCTGTAGCGCCCGGGTCATCGTGGTAGACAGCGCCAGCGCGTGCGTGCTGACCACAAAGCGTGTGACGTGGCCCTCAGTCAGGTCGCTTACGCGTTTGGCAAACAGCGTGGGCCACAGGCGTTTGAGGGTGGCAATGGCACCCAGGTGTTCACCCTTCTTGACCCAAGAAGGCTTTTTCGCGGCCAGCTTGCCCCAAACGCTGTGGGAAGCGCGCTCGGTGCGCGAAGCACCCAGCAGGCTCCGCCCGTCTGGCAGGCTGCGTGTGTCGGTCAGCCATTCGGCCTCGCCCGTCAGGGTGCAGCGGTGGCCTTCTTCCAGCATCGGGACAAACGGCCGCGTGGCTTTGGCGGCACCCAGCGCACGCTCGGCTAGCTCGTAGACCGCCGGGTAAAGGATGCCGGTGTTGGGCTCAAAGAATTTGAGTCCATTGAGCTTGAGTTCTTTGGTGAGCACTTGCCAGGTGGCCTCCTGAAACACGCCTTGCTCCTTAAGTTTTGGGTGAATGCTGTCTAGCGCCGTGTGCAGTTGCTTGGCTGCGCTGATGGCATCTTTGTAGTCATCGCCTTGACCCACGGGCCAGGTGGCCGCAGCCCAATAAGCTTCGGGGAAACCGGCCAATTGCGCTTTGATCTGGGCTCGGGTGACATCGGTAAGCGCCATACCTGCGGTTTTGAAGGTCAGCTCGGCCGCTTCAATCGTCCAGTTTTTTGCTGCGTTTCTGATAGCTGCTATCGCAAGTTCAGCAAGGGCTGCAGCCTGTTTAGACGGGACAATCGCCATGAATTTGTTGGGCAGGCTGGCGGCAAACAGCGGGTTGGTGTCGGTGTTGTCGCTGAGCAGCTCCGAGTCGATGTTTTCAAATAGTTGCTTGAAGGCATCGCCACCCGCCTCGGGGCTCATCAACCACTGGTCCACCACCGGCACGCCGCGCAGGGCGGGGAACACCATCACGTCCGGCCCGAGGTGGCTGACAATGGGTTTCATGGCCTCCCACACCAAACTGGACAGTAGGTGCGAACCGGCCCACAAATCAGATGTTGAGCGTGCCTGCCCAATAAAGCCCTGCACCGGGCCAAAGCTCATCACCAGCAAGGCAGGTTGGTCCGGGTGGCCATCGTTATCCACGGCTAGTGCAGTGTGAATGGCAGACACTGTGTCCACATGCGACCAGATGCTGTGGTCCGGCGTGCGTGAGTCGGCGGGCAGCATGGGCCAGAGCGCACCGATCTGCTCAGCGTCTGCACCAAGTTCTGGGCCAAAGCGCCAGAAGGCCAGAAAGGTTTTGCGCAGGTCGTCATCGTCCTCTTGAATCAGGCTCTCAAAATGGGCTTGGCTGACGGTTTTGATGTGCTCCGCATCAATAGCCAAATCGAGCGAACCCAGATGGAGGGTTTCACCCGACAAGGGGTGAATCAGCTCAGGCACTTTGGCGAACTTGACGGATTCAAATTGTTGGTAGCCTTTTACATCGTCACGGCGCGGCCAATTGGGGCGGTCGGCTGCAGCGGCCAGGCAATCCGCTGCATGGACTGACTTGTCTTGCTTGAGTTTGTCGTAGTCGAGCTTTTTCCAGATGCCATTGACTTTTCGCATGGCGGGCTGCGTTGGCAGGCCAAGCTCTTTACCGATGGCGACAATGCTTCCGCCCTCATGCCCGACCGGATCGCGCATCAGCACCAGTTGCTTTTCAGCCGGGTCGTGCAGCCAGGCGGCGAGTTTTTTGGGGTAGTTGGTTTTATGGATGGTCATGCTTGAACTCCCTTGATCCGCAGCAAGCCTTTACTTCTTTCAACGTCTAACAAATGATGTACCTCTTGCCAAACCAAGCGCGCGTCAGGTAAATGCAGCTTGTGCGCCATATGCAGCGGAGTTGTAGTGGGAAAATGGGCGATGGTTGCGGTGAAGCCCGTTTTCCAGCGATGTACCTTAAAAACCACTTGATTGGCCATGCGTCCTTGATCTTTCCAGCCGGAGGCGTCCACTTTGTGCTTACTGCCAGCCGGATAAGCCAAGATATGTCGCGGCAATGGTTGCGGATGACCCTCTTTGCCACCCCCGTGTTTATGAAAGCTGAAGAATTCAGAAGTACGCACCGCAATTTTGATGCGGGCGAGTTCCCGCATTGCGTCCTCCCACTTTACAAAAGGCTCAAGAGGCAACTTGCCGTCTTGGTTTCTTGGACCCAGCTGGAATAGCCTCCAGACCAAGGGGGCGGTGTCATCCGTACCAAGGGCAGCGCGCCAATCGCGACTGAGGCAGTCTGTCAGTGAAAGAAGTGGGGATGTCTCCATCAGAAAGTTTGCATTGGCTAAATCTGAAAAGCCGAGCACTGATTGCTCGCCAGACGGTGCCTCCAAATGCAAGGAGCCCCACCCATTACGCGACCGTGAACCCAAGGTGCCAAACCACGCGACCAGTTGCATGGCCTTTCGCAGGTCGGCTCCATGCTCGATGGGACATCGCAATTTGAGAGCGATGGGTGCGCTGGAGCCGGGTTTGATGGCACTGCGCGTTTGACCTCCAATGGGGCCATAACCCAAGTAAAGGTTCGCGCCTACCTTTCCACCCGGAACCTCGGTGTGGCTTACCATCTCCCCGGTGGGAACGGAAGTTAACCCACCCGCGTCCCAGCTCGAAAGCCTCAACTGCACCTTGGATCGCCCGCCACCCGTGGAATCCGCGTCACTCGCCCCGGCGCTGCCGAACAATTCGTTCTCCAAGCGCAGCAAAGCGTGGTGGTCATAGCCCACGTCAGGCGCTTTCACCACCCGCCACCACTGCCGCAGCAGCGCCTTGAACGGCGGCGTGCGCCACTGGGCTTGTTGTTCGGCATTACCCAGAAAAGCGGGTGTATTGAAACTGACCTGGTAGGTCAGCGTTTGCATGGTCATCAAATTTCCTCCTTGAACGCCACATCTTGAGCAAATCGTACAGCATCTGGACTCAGGGTTAGCGCGTAACGCCTCGGTCGCGTGCCGCCGTCGCTGATGCGATAAGCCGCAGCGGCGGGGCCCAGTGCGGTTTTCAAGCGTCGCTCCAGCTTGGATTTGCGTTGTGAAAAATAATCGCCGTCCATGCCGTCTTTTAACGCCCGTTCGGTGGATTCGATGTCAGCCAGCGTGCCGGTGATGCGACGGTATTCGCGCAGGTAACGTTTGGCCCAGATCACGTCGGGTACATCCTTGGTGGGAGCCGCCAAGGGCTCCAGCCCTTGCAGTGTTTGGCGTGCAAACACCGCCAGCAGGGCCAGCTCAGCCGGTGGCAAGTCCACCTCACGCCCACCCGCGTGAATGCATTGGCGCGCCAGGTCCAGCGTCAACTGCGCTGGGGCCATCGACGCATTCACGGCAGCCACGGTGTCGTTGAAGCTGGCCACACCGGATAGCAAGTTGGTGGGCAGGCCGTGGCGCAGACTGACAAACGGGATTTCGGCCAGCGTGACTTGCGCCAGCGCGGTGTCGGCCAGTTGGCCGTCGCGGGTTTGCAGCACCCGGCTGTAGGGCGTGGGGTAGAAAAAGTCGTAGCTCGATTCAAACGGTTCGCTCACCAGCACATGGCTCAGGCGGTCTTGTGGGCGACCAAACAGGCTCAGGGCGTAGCCAAGGTAAAAACCCATGGTTTTGCGACCACCGGCAATCGAGGCATGCAGTGCGCAACCGCTGTCGGCGGTGATGCTTCTGACTTGCGCGGTGATGAAGTCTGCCGCGGCGCGGTTGTCGGCGGGGCTGCGGATGTCGTTCATCGGTTGGCCTTTGGCATCGCGCATGATGTGGATGTGCCTGCGGTCAAACTTCACACCAGGCAGGTGGTAGTCTTTGCAGAGCTTGTGAAACCAGCCCAAGTCGTCGCTGAGCAAGGAGAGTTCGGCGCGACGGGCACCCTCGGCGCTGGTGATCAGGTGGACTTCCGTGGGGATGAACGGCGCAAATTCGTCAGCCGCCAAGGCATACAACGTTTCGGTGACGATTTGCGGGGTGAGGCCGCTTACGGCCAGTAAAACGCGACGTGGGTAGGTGGCTGGCAAGGGCAACGAAGTTTGGGGTGTGACAGCTTGATGTTTCATGCCGCACAGTTTAGGTGTGGCACTAGGCCAAACCAGCTGCGGCAAGCTTGCCACCGGCACCACTAATTACACCGCCAGCCACTCCTGGCGCACCGCGTGATCTTGTAGCAGCGCCTCAGGTGGGCCTTCAAAGACGATGCGGCCCTGGCCCATGACCAAGCAACGGTCTGACACATCCAGTGCGATAGTGAGTTTTTGCTCAATCAGCAGCACCGACACACCTTTGGCCTTGAGCGTTTTCAGAAACGCGCCCACTTGCGCCACCAGCTGCGGTGCCAGGCCCTCGGTCGGCTCGTCGATGATGATCAGCTCGGGGTTACCCATCAACGTGCGGCTCAGGGCCAGCATTTGCTGCTCACCGCCTGATAGCACACCGGCTTTGACGTTCAAACGCTGTTGCAGTTGCGGGAACAGCGCCAGCATGTCTTCCAGACGCCAGCGGCCCACTGGCTGGCCGGGCTTTTGGCCGAGCAAGAGGTTTTGTACCACCGTCAAATCAGCAAATACATCGCGGCTCTCAGGCACATAGCCCAGCCCGGCACGGGCGATATCAAACGTTGTCTGGCCCAGCAACTCACGGCCCTGCCAGGTGATGCTGCCCTGCGCTGGCACCAGACCCATGATCGCTTTGGCCAGCGTGGTGCGGCCCGAGCCATTGCGCCCCAGCAGCGCCACCACTTCGCCCGCGTTCACCAGCATCGACACACCTTGCAGCACCTGGCTTTTGCCGTAACCCGCCGTGAGCTTGTGAATAGTCAGCATGGTGCGTCACGCTAAAACGGTTTGGTCAGCGCATGATGCCAACGGCACCGCGCCCAGATAGGCTTGCTGCACCAGTGGGTTGGCGCGCACCGCATCAGGCGTGCCAAAGGCCAGCAACTCGCCTTGAACAATCACTGCAATTTTGGTCGCTAACCCAAATACTACGGACATATCATGCTCTACTATCAGTAGCGTTTTACCTGGCGTTAGCGCGGCAATCAGCGTCATGAAATGGCTGGTCTCAGACTGGCTCATGCCTGCTGTGGGCTCATCGAGCAGCAGCACGGCTGGGTCGCTGGCCAGCGCCATGCCCAGCTCCAGCGCGCGTTGCTGGGCGTAGCTCAGGTGCTGGGCGGGCGTGTCACAGGCGTCGACGAGTTGCAGGCGCTGCATCAGCGCACGGGTGCGATGGTTGGTGTCGGTCTGGCTGGCCAGCAGCTTGCAGAAGGCGTAGCCCAGGCCCTGCTGCCACAGCATCGCGCAGCGCAGGTTTTCAAACACGCTCAGCGTGGGAAACAGCTGACTGATCTGAAAACTGCGCGACAGGCCCTTATGGTTGATCTCAAAAGGTTTTTTGCCGTCAATGCGGTCCCCGCCCAGCCAAATCTGGCCGCTACTGGGTGCATGGCGGCCGCTGATCAAGTCAAACAGCGTGGACTTGCCCGCGCCGTTGGGGCCGATGATGGCCACGCGCTCGCCGGTCTGCACCGTCAAGCTGATGTCGCGAACGATCTCGGTCTGGTCAAAACGCTTGTGCAGGGCTTTGAGTTCCAGCGCGGGAGCGTGCGAGGCTGCGTTTGCCTGTGGGTCAAAAGTGCGCGTCATGACGCCACTTTCTGCGCCAGTGCGCGCCTGCTTGCCAGCCACAGCCCCGCGCCCAGCAGGCTCACCACCCCGCAGCCGGCCCAGCTAACCGGGCTGCGCGCATCCAGCGTCACTCCCAGCAGCAACAGGGTGGGCGCCAGCACATCCGCTTGTTGCAAGCGAAAAGTCATCTCAACCCATATATATAAAGGGCCAACAGCTATTAAAGTCGAAGCAGCCAACGCCAGCTGCGTTGGCCACAGCCGCCGCCACGCACCCTGACCGGCCTGCCGCCACAGCGCCACCAGCAGCCCGGCCAAGCCACCGGGCGCGACCATCACCGTCGCCACAAACACCACACCCAGATACAGCAGCCAGGCGGGGGTAAGGCCCGGTAACAGCCCTAAGCCCAACACCATCAGCACCGCGCCCAGCACCGGGCCAAAGAAAAAAGTGGTGCCACCGATAAAGGTGAACAGCAGATAAGCCCCCGAGCGCTGCGCGCTAAAGACCTCGGCCGTCACTATTTCATAGTGCAAGGCCGACAAACCGCCAGCGATACCAGCAAAAAAGGCCGCCATCACAAACACCATGTAACGCACCTTCTGCGGGTTGTAGCCAACAAAGGCCACACGCTGTGGGTTGTCACGCACCGCGTTCAGCAGGCGCCCCAGCGGCGTGCGGGTCAGGGCATACATGAGCGCGGTGCAAACCAGCGTGTACAGCGCAATCAGGTAATACAACTGGATTTGCGGCCCAAACGTCAGGCCGAGTGGTGCGCTGCCCGCCACCCGGTTGCCCGACACCCCGCCCTCGCCGCCAAAAAAACCCGGCAGCACCAAAGCAGTGGCCCAAAGCAGCTCGCCCATGCCAAAAGTGATCATGGCAAACGCGGTGCCTGCACGCCGGGTGGTCACCCAGCCCAGCGCCAGCGCTAGAGCGGCACTGCCCAAACCGCCTACCAGCGGGATCAGACTCACCGGCAGCGGCCAGCCGTCAGTGACCCTGTTCAAGGTATGAATGGCCAGAAACGCACCCAGACCCGAATACACCGCATGGCCAAAACTCACCATGCCGCCTTGCCCCAGCAGCAGGTTGTAGCTCAGGCAGACGATGATGGCGATGCCCATCTGGCTCAGCAGCGACTGGTTCAGGCTGCTGGTCAGCAACAGCGGTGCCAGAGCCAGCAGCAGCGCATAAGCACCCCATACCAGCGCCTGGGGAAGCTTGTTGGGATGCTGTGTGACCGCCAAGTCACTGGGGCGATTCACTTCAGCCCCCACAACCTGACCATCGCTCAATATGCACCATGACGCTGCGCGCTCCCCATCAAACCCTGTGGCCGCAGTATCAGCATCAGCACCATCACCGCATAGGGCAACACCGGGGCCAGCTGGCTGATCTTCAGTGGGAGCGCAGGCAGCAGCGCCACGTCCAGCGCCACCACAAAGGTCTGCAGCAGCCCAATCGCCATCGACGCCACAAACGCGCCCTTGAGCGAGCCCAGCCCACCCACCACCACCACCACAAACACCACGCCGCCCAGCGCCTGAGCCATGCCCGGCTCAGTGACAAACGCATTGCCGCCCAGCACCCCTGCCAGCCCAGCCAGCGCACAACCGACCCCAAACACCACCGTGAATACCCGCGGCACGTTGTGCCCCAGCGCCTGCGCCATGTCCGGTTGCGTCAGCGCCGCGCGAATCACCAGCCCGGCGCGGGTACGCACCAGCCACGCCAGCGCAGCCAGCACCAGCAGCGTCACAGCCATGATGAACGCGCGGTACATCGGGAACTGGTTGTCAAACAGGGTAAACAGTGGCCCGTCAAGCGCTGGCGGCACCCGGTAATCGACCGAGCTGCGGCCCCAGATGAGTTGCACTAGCTCCACCAGGATGTAAGAGAGGCCAAAGGTGATCAGCAGCTCGGACATGTGGCCAAAACGACGCACCAAGCGCAAGCCCAGGCGCTCAAAGGCGGCGCCTAGCAGCCCCACGCCCAACGGCGCCAGCAGCAGCGCCGGCCAAAAGCCCAGCCAGCCACTCAACGTGTAGGCCAGATACGCCCCCACCATATAAAAGGACGCGTGGGCGAAGTTAAGCACGCCCATCATTCCCCAGATCAGCGTCAGCCCCGAACTCAGCAAAAACAGCAGCAGCCCGTAGCTGATGCCATTCAACAAAGACAGGGTAAAAAACGCCATGCAGTGCGGTGTGCCAAGCAGCGCCTAGCGCAGATCCGGCAAAACGTAATCTTTGAGCAGCTCGCGCAGCTTGCTCTTTTGCATCTTGCCGGTGGCACCCATTGGGATGGCTTCCATGAAAAAGACATCGTCCGGCACCTGCCACTTGGCGGCTTTGCCTGCATAAAACGCCAGCAGTTCTTCGCGGGTGCACTCAGCACCGGGCTTTTTCACCACCGCGACGATCGGGCGCTCGTCCCACTTGGGGTGCTTCATGCCAATGCACGCTGCCATGGCAATCGCCGGGTGCGCCACGGCGATGTTTTCGATGTCGATGGAGCTGATCCACTCGCCGCCGGACTTGATCAGGTCTTTGCTGCGGTCGGTGATCTGCATATAACCATCGGCATCAATGCTGGCCACGTCGCCGGTGGGGAACCAGCCGTCGATGAGCGGCATCACGGTCTGGGTGTCTCCCTCGCCCTTGAAGTACTCGCGCAGCACCCACGGCCCTTTGACCAGCAGGTCGCCGCAGCTGCGGCCGTCCCACGGTAGCTCATCGCCCTCGCCGTCGACGATTTTCATGTCGATACCGTAGAGCGCTCGGCCCTGTTTGAGGTGCACCTTCACCTTGTGCGCGTCCGACATCGACAGGTGTTTATTTTTGAGCGTGCACAAAGTTCCCAGCGGGCTCATCTCGGTCATGCCCCAGGCGTGCAGCACTTCCACGCCATACAGGTCGTTGAAGGCGGCAATCATGGCCGGTGGGCAGGCCGAGCCGCCAATCACCGTGCGTTTCAGGCTGGAGAATGTGAGATTGTTGGCCTGCATGTGACTCAGCAGCATCTGCCAGACGGTGGGAACACCGGCCGCGTAGGTGACTTTTTCAAGCTCGATCAGGTCATAGACCGATTTGCCGTCCATACCGGGACCTGGAAACACCAGTTTGCACCCAGTGAGCGCGGCCGAATACGGAATGCCCCACGCGTTCACATGAAACATCGGCACCACCGGCAGGATCGCGTCGCGCGCCGAAATGCACATCACATCCGGCAGCGCCGCGGCGTAAGCGTGCAACACCGTGGAACGGTGGCTGTACAGCACCGCCTTGGGGTTGCCGGTGGTGCCACTGGTGTAGCACATGCTGGATGCGGTGTTTTCGTCCAGGTCCGGCCAAGCGTAGGTGGTGGGCTGCACTGCCAGCAGGGCCTCGTAACTTTGCAGGTTGGGGATGCCGGTGTCTGCGGGCAGTTTGTCGGCATCACACAGCGCCACCCAGTGCTTCACGCTGGGGCATTTGCTGTGGATGGCTTTGGCGATGGGCAGAAACGTCATGTCAAAACACACCACCTGGTCTTGCGCGTGGTGCATCACCCAGGCGATCTGCTCGGGGTGCATACGCGGGTTGATGGTGTGTAGCACCCGCCCGGAGCCGCTGACGCCAAAATACATCTCCAGGTGGCGGTAGCCATTCCAGGCGATGGAGGCGACACGCTCGCCCGGCTGCAGATGCAGGGCGTCCAGCGCGTTGGCGAGCTGGCGCGACCGGCTGGCCGCCTGTTTGTAGGTGTGGCGGTGAATATCGCCCTCAACCCGGCGAGACACGATTTCGCCCTCGCCATGATGGCGATCAGCGAACTCGATCAGCGACGAAATCGTCAAGGCTTGGTTTTGCATCAATCCCAACACGTCTCGGCTCCTCTTAGGTTTAATTTAGCCACGCATCGTACTGCGAAATCCAGGCCCAAAACCGTACCAAAACCATTGGCTGACAGCGCCTGGCAGCCATTTTCCGGATGCCCCTTTCAGCGCAGGGTTTGTCGCCACCACCCCACAATGCGGCCCATGAACGCGCCCGCCACCTCTTTGCAACTGGTCAAAACACCACTGGTCTGGAACAACCGGTTTCACCGCCTGGGTGAGCGTTTTTTTACCCCGCTGGCACCGCAACCGCTACCCAAACCCTATTGGGTAGGCAAAAGCCAAAGCGCCGCCGCGCTGCTCGGGCTGAATGATGGCTGGACAGATTTGCCCGGCTTGCTGCAAGCGCTCTCGGGCAACCAGCCAATCTCGGGCACCCAGCCGCTGGCCAGCGTTTACAGCGGTCACCAGTTTGGCAACTGGGCGGGGCAACTGGGCGATGGCCGGGCGATTTTGCTGGGCGAGGCACAGGGCTGGGAAATCCAGCTCAAAGGCTCAGGCCTCACGCCGTATTCACGCATGGGCGACGGCCGCGCCGTGTTGCGCAGCAGCATCCGCGAATTTTTGTGCTCTGAAGCCATGCACGCGCTGGGCGTGCCCACCACTCGGGCGCTGTGTGTCACTGGCTCCGATGCACCGGTGCTGCGCGAAACCCTGGAAACCGCCGCCGTGGTGACGCGCCTCGCCCCGAGCTTCATCCGCTTTGGTCACTTCGAGCACTTTGCTAGCCGCGGCCAGGCCACTGAACTCAAGACACTGGCAGACTTTGTCATTGACAACTTTTACCCAGCCTGCCGCAGCCAGCCAACACTGGGTGACAACGCTTACGCCACATGGCTGCAGGCGGTGGTTGAGCGCACCGCGGTGATGGTGGCGCACTGGCAGGCAGTGGGGTTTTGCCATGGCGTGATGAACACCGACAACATGAGCATTCTGGGCTTGACCATGGACTACGGTCCGTTTGCTTTTCTGGATGCGTTTGACCCTGGCCACATTTGCAACCACACCGACCGCGGTGGGCGTTATGCGTTTGACCAGCAGCCACAGGTCGCCAACTGGAACCTGTTCGCCCTGGCGAGCGCGTTGCTACCGCTGATTCAAGACCAAGCGCTGGCGGAACAGGCATTGAAAGCTTTTGACCCAACCTACGCACAGCATTACCAGCAACTGATGTGCGCCAAACTCGGGCTGGCCCAGACAGCCGATACCGCGTCCCTGATCAAAAGCACGCTGGCGCTGCTGAGGCAGGACCGGGTGGACTACACCATCTTTTGGCGCCGCTTGAGCCACGCCCGCTTGAGCCAAAACTTCGAGCCGGTGCGCGATCTGTTTATCAGTCGCTCCGCCTTTGATGACTGGATGCTGCGTTATTCAGAGCATATAGCGCAATCAGCACAAGTGCTAGAGGCTGATTTGATGCTTAAATTGAATCCGAAGTTTGTGCTGCGCAACTACCTGGCCCAGGGCGCCATCGACGCTGCCCAGCGCAAAGATTTCACCGGCGTGAGCAGCCTGTTAAATGTGCTGTCATGCCCGTATGATGAGCACCCCGAATTCGAGCAGATGGCTGGTTTTCCACCCGACTGGGCCAGCCATATCGAGATCAGTTGCAGCTCATGAACCCAATTGAGACGAAAAAATGACGTTCCCCATCCAGAAAACTGAAGAGCAGTGGCAAGAAGTCCTGAAAGAAAAGGGCGCCGAACATGGTGCCTTCTCTGTCACGCGGCAGGCAGCCACCGAGCGTGCGTTTACCGGCAAATATGAGCGCCACTGGGCCGACGGCAGCTACCACTGCATCTGCTGCGGCAACAAGCTGTTTGATGCAGACACCAAGTTTGACGCGCACTGCGGCTGGCCAAGCTTTTCGCTGGCCGTGCCTGGCGCCATCACCGACATCACTGACCATAGCTTCGGCATGGCGCGTGTTGAAACCGTGTGTGCCCAGTGCGGCGCACATCTGGGTCATGTGTTTGACGACGGCCCCACACCCACTGGCTTGCGCTACTGCATGAACTCGGCCTCGTTAAACTTCGAGGCTTCATGAAAATACTTATCGACTTCTTTCCCATCCTGCTGTTTTTTGGCGCGTTCAAGCTTTACGACATTTACATCGGCACCGGCGTGTTGATGGCCGCCACGGTGGTGCAAATGGCGGTGATCTACGCCATCGACAAAAAGCTGACCACCATGCACAAGATCACCCTGGCGCTGATCCTGGTGTTCGGCACACTAACGCTGGTGCTGCAAGACGAGCGTTTCATCAAATGGAAACCCAGCGTGTTGTACGCGGCCATGGCCATCGGGCTGGGCGTGGCGGTATGGGTTTACAAAAAGAACTTTCTCAAAGCGCTGCTGGGCAGCCAGCTGACCCTGCCAGAGCCGGTGTGGATGCGCCTGAATGTGCTGTGGATCGGCTACAGCGCTTTCATGGCCATCATCAATGGTTACGTGGCGGCCTATTTCAGCACTGATGCCTGGGTTAATTTCAAAATCTGGGGCTATGCCTTTCCGCTGGTTTTCCTGGTGGGCCAAGGTTTTTACATCGCGCGCTACTTGACGGAAGAAGAGCCGAAAAGCCCCGCACCCTAAGCCACCCCCCCATCACCCTATGACCACCATCCTTGCACCCACCGCAGCCCGGCTGCAGCAGCGCCTGCAAAGCGTACTGCAACCCAGCGCGCTGGAAGTGATCGACGAAAGCGCCCAGCACGCTGGCCACATTGGCGCCAACGACAGCGGTGCGGGCACCCACTTTCGGGTGCGAATTACCTGCCAGCAGTTCGTTGGCGAGCGGCCCGTGACAAGGCATCGGCTTGTGTATGATGCGCTGCAAGATTTCTTGGACCAAGGCCTGCACGCGCTGGCCATTGAAGCCAAAGTTCCCACCTGCTAACTAATGCAATTCCAAAAACCCCAACCCTCGCTATTTTGAAACTCAGGAAATTTTCATGAAGAACAAACTCCTTACAAGTTTTGCGCTGGCCGCCCTGGTGGCGGCCATGTCCCCACTGGCCCAGGCGCAAAACCTGGCCATCGTCAACGGCAAGGCGGTGCCTCTGGCACGCGTGCAAGCCCTGAGCCAGCAGGTGCAGCGCTCCGGCCGTGAAGTCACCCCCGAGATCGAAAAACAGATCAAGGACGAAGTCATTGCCCGTGAAATTTTTATTCAGGAAGCCCAGAAACAAGGCCTAGACACCACCGAAGACTACAAAGTGCAGATGGATCTGGCCCGCCAGACCATCCTGATCCGTGACCTGTTCACCAATTTCCAGAAGACCAACGCCGTAACCGACGAGGAAGTCAAAGCCGAATACGACAAGTTTGCCGCTGCCAATAGCGCCAAGGAATACAAGGCCCGCCACATCCTCGTTGAGACAGAAGCTGAAGCCAAAGCCATCATCGCCCAGCTGAAAAAAGGCGGGAAGTTCGAAGACATCGCTAAGAAGTCCAGCAAAGACCCGGGCTCTGGTGCCAATGGTGGCGATCTGGACTGGGCACCCGCTGGCAACTACGTCACCGAGTTTTCCCAGGCGCTCACCGCGCTGACCAAAGGCAAGTTGACCACTACCCCGGTCAAATCCCAGTTTGGCTACCACGTCATCCGCCTAGACGATGTGCGCGAGGCCCAATTGCCCAAGATGCAAGACGTGAAGCCGCAGATTGCTGAGCAACTGCAACAGCAAAAACTGGCCAAGTTCCAGACCGACCTGCGCGAGAAGGCCAAGGTCGAATAAACGCCGACCTGACTCAACTAAAAAAGCGGCTCATGAGCCGTTTTTTTATTGACACTTAGCCCGGTAGCCTATTGGGCACTGGCAACCCAAGCGGGGTTTTGGCACGCCCAACGATAATCGTGACACATGTCCCTGCCTGTCCACCACGTTGAACTATTAGCCCCCGCGCGTGATGCCGCTATTGGCATGGAAGCCGTCAACCACGGCGCCGACGCTGTCTACATTGGTGGACCCGGCTTTGGCGCCCGGTCGAGCGCTGACAATTCTGTAGCAGACATCGCCCGCCTGGTAACGCACGCACACCGTTTTAACAGCCGGATTTTTGTCACCCTCAACACCATCCTGCGCGACGACGAGCTGGAACCGGCTCGCAAGCTCGCCTGGCAGCTGTATGACGCGGGCGTGGACGCGCTCATCATTCAAGACATGGGCTTGCTGGCGCTTGGCCTGCCGCCGCTGCAGCTGCACGCCAGCACCCAATGCGACATTCGCACGCCTGAGAAAGCACGTTTTTTGCAGGATGTGGGCCTGAGCCAGATCGTGCTGGCACGCGAACTGACGCTGGAGCAGATTGCCGCTATCCGTGCCGCCACTTTGCCCGACCAATGCGCCATCGAGTTCTTTGTGCACGGCGCGCTGTGCGTGGCCTACAGCGGCCAGTGTTACATCAGTGCCGCACACACCGGGCGCAGCGCCAACCGCGGCGAATGCAACCAAGCCTGCCGCCTGCCCTACCAGGTGATTGACGACAAGGGCCGCTTTGTGGCGCATGACAAGCATGTGCTCAGCATGAAAGACAACAACCAGAGCGCCAACATCGCCGCGCTGGTGGACGCTGGCGTGCGCAGCTTCAAGATCGAAGGTCGCTACAAAGACATGGCGTATGCGAAAAACATCACCGCCCATTACCGCACGCTGCTCGACGAGGTGATTGAAGAGCGTCAGCACACCGACAACCCGCTCATGCGCGCTAGCAGTGGCAAAACCACCTTTACCTTCACGCCCGACCCGAACCAGAACTTCAACCGCGAGTTCACCGACTACTTTGTCAATGACCGCCAAGACACGATTGGCGCGTTTGACTCGCCCAAAAACCCTGGCCAAGCCATCGGCCATGTGCTGCAAACCGGCCCGAACTGGGTCGAGTTAGAGCTCACCAGCCGCACCACCGAGCTGCACAACGGCGACGGCCTGTGCTACTACGATCTGCAAAAAGAGCTGGTCGGCCTGGCCATCAACCGCGCCGAGCTCATCAGCGCCAAAAAAGCCCGCTGGCGGGTGTTCCCCAAAGACGCGCTCGACACCCTCAAAGACCTGCGCGCCGGGGTAGAAGTCAACCGCAACCGCGATGTGCACTGGCTGCGCCAGCTGGAGAAAAAGTCCAGCGACAGGCGCATTGGTGTGTGGGCGAATCTGCTGGTGCTGTCAGACGCGGTGCAACTGACCCTAACCGATGAAGACGGCCACAGCGCCACCGTGCAGCAGCCTTTCCCCGCCGCCAACCGGCAGGAAGCGCTCGATGCAGACGCCGCGCTGGAACAAGTCCGCAGTCAGCTCAGCCGCCTGGGTACTACGAACTTCATAGCTATCAGCGCAGAAATTACCTGGGCTAGAGGCCAATTTAGTGCCATAGTTTTACCCAGTTCCCAGCTCAATACTTTGCGCCGCGACGCGGTGGAGCAACTGGACACCGCACGTGCTACTGCCTTCACCCGCCTGCCGCGCGCCACGCCGGTAGAGCCACCTGTGCCCTATCCGGAAGATTCTTTGAGCTATCTGGCCAATGTCTTCAACCAAAAAGCACACGACTTTTACGGCAGACACGGCGTGAAAGTCATCGCCCCGGCCTATGAGGCGGTGAAGGAGTTTGGTGAAGTCAGCCTGATGATCACCAAACACTGCGTGCGCTTCTCGTTGAGCCTGTGCCCCAAACAAGCCAAGGGCGTGACCGGGGTGCAAGGTTTTGTCAAAGCCGAGCCGCTGCAACTGGTCAACGGCCGCGAAAAACTAACCCTTCGCTTTGACTGCAAGGCCTGCGAGATGCATGTGGTGGGCAAAATCAAGCCGGGCGTGGCCAAGCAGTCACGCCAGGAGCTGGCTGAGGTGCGAAACGGCGCACCGCTTGTCTTTCACAAAAAACACCCGCTCACACCTTTCGGGCACTGAAGCCTGCCTACACGGAGAACCGCACTCGCGACGCAGGGTGCGCAGGCCTTAGACCTTAAAGAGACGACCAACGGGTCGACGCGCAGGATTTTCTTCAGCTTTTTAGACAGCCCGCCTTTTGGGCGGGGGCGACCCTCGCCGTTAACCTTCAATACCATCTTCATCACATGGGATTGCAAAAAACATCCACCGACCATCCGTATGGATGGTGCTAGGATGGCGGTATGAACCAAATCACCACCCAGACCCCGGCCAAGCTCAAGCTCGCGGAGTCGGAAAAAATCACCATCAATCTCGGCTTTGTCGATCTGGGGCAGATTGACCTGCTGGTAGCCGAGAGCTTTTACAGCAACCGCACCGACTTCATCCGTACCGCCATCCGCAACCAACTCAGCACGCATGCAGATGCTGTGAAGCAGGTGGTGGCACGCAAGACGCTGGTGCTGGGCATGCAACACGTCAGCGCCGCTGACCTGCGCGCCCTGCAGGCAGCCAGGCAGATGCTAGAACTGCGCGTGCTTGGTCTGGCCGTTATCGCTGCCGATGTCACTCCCGAACTGGCTCTGGCCACCATCGCGTCGATTGAAGTGCTGGGCGCGCTACAAGCCAGCCCTGCCGTGAAGACCGCGCTGGCTGATCGCCTGCGCTGACCCCTGCCGAACCACCCAAGGAAAGATCTCATGAACACCAAATTACAAAACCTGATGCGCCAAGCCACCCAACTGACGCAGTCGGGCAACCTGTCCGAAGCCACTGAGGTCATTCAACGTTTTTTGCGCGGCAACGTCCCGGACCCGGTCCCCACCGCTGCACCTGCGCACTCCAAAGAGTCGCCTTTGGTGCTGGATGACTGTGTCTTTGAAGTGATAAAGCCGGTGAGCGAGCCTACGCTTGACACCCGCAAAACCGCTCACACCGCCCGCCCAAACACCGGCGCCAGCGGAGAATTCACCAGCGGGTCGCACACCCACGCTGGCCTGACACGCCGCTACAAGCTCTATGTGCCACCGGGCCACGCAGGCAAAGCGCTGCCGCTGGTGGTGATGCTTCACGGTTGCACACAAAACCCGGACGATTTCGCCGCAGGCACCGGTATGAACCAGCGCGCCCAGGCGCAGGGCTTTTTTGTGTTGTACCCGCAGCAGTCGTCAGAGTCTAACCCGCAGGCCTGCTGGAGCTGGTTCAAACACAACCACCAAAAGCGTGGCATGGGTGAGCCCGCGCTCATCGCCAGCCTGACGCAAGCCGTCATCCAGCAATACGCCCTGGACGCTCGCCGCGTTTATGTAGCGGGTCTGTCAGCCGGTGGTGCGATGGCCGCCGTGCTGGCTGGCGCCTACCCCGACATTTATGCCGCGGTCGGCGTTCATTCCGGGTTACCAGCGGGTGCCGCCAGCAACGTGGCGCAGGCGCTGTTGGTCATGAAAAGCGGTCACTCTGGCATTTCCCTGCCTGGCAAACGCCGCCAGGCTGGCGCGCCAACGGCATCAGAAAAACACCCACCCATCAACATCCCCACCATCGTGTTTCACGGCGACGAAGACAAAACTGTGCATCCACGCAATGGTGAGAAATTGATTGCCGCCGTTCAAGGCCACGCCGCGGCTGGCGCACAGTTGGAGCAAGGTGTGAGTGCCCACGGGCGGCGTTACACCCGATCTATCCGGCACGGTGACTCAGGCAGCACCATGAGTGAACACTGGCTGGTACATGGCGGCGGACACGCCTGGTCAGGTGGTCTGGCAGCGGGGTCGTACACCGACAATCACGGCCCCGATGCCACCGGCGAGATGCTGCGCTTCTTTTTCAGCCACCAGCTCAAAGCCTGAGCCTATTCCTGAATTAGAGTTTCGGGATACGGATGCGGCTCACCATCAAAGAGCCTGACACCGCAAACATCAGCACCAGCGGGTGCAGGGTGAAGCCACCCAGCATCACCTTGCCAAACCACAGCGACTCGTGCAACGCCCCTTGCCAGGCCGCCAGAAACAGCACAAACACCAGCAGCAAAGATGTGGGAATGGGCGTGCCTTCAAAAAACTTCACCTTGCCCTGACCCTGCGACAGCGCCTCGGCGGTGATGTTGTAACGCGCCAGGCGCGACACGCCGCAGGCCACAAAGGCGGCCAGAATGACCCGGTCATACAAACCCTGCATACCGCAGCCATAGGCGATCAGCGCCGGCGCCACACCAAAAGAGATCACGTCGGCCAGCGAATCGAGTTCGCGCCCGAGTAGCGATGTCTTTTGCCGCCAGCGGGCAATGCGCCCATCCAGCACATCAAACACAAACGCCGCCAGCACCAGCGCGCAGGCAAAGTAAACGTGTACGACGTCGCCGTTTTGTAAATAGGTCATGATCGAAAACATCGCCCCCATGCCGCACACCGCATTGCCCAGCGTGAACCAGTCGGCCAGGGTGAACTCGCGAATCATGGAGAAAGGCTTTTTTGTATCGTTGGTACTCATGCCTTGAGGTTACCCGACTCTGACACCGTCAGCGTGCGGTGCAGGAATCAGTTTGGGATAAGCACCTCGCCTAAGGAAGGTTCTGGCTGAGCTTTTTGCCCATGCTGACGCGCGGCTCGACCGCATACCCCAGCGCTTCGTAAAACGCCACCGACGCGTTGCCAGCGATGAGCTGCAGGTTAATCTTCAAACAGCCGCGTGCGGTCAGTGCCTGCTCGGCAAAGTGAACCAGCGCTTTGCCCAGACCCTGCTTGCGGTGCAGCGGATGCACTGCCACCGCATACAACCAGCCCCGGTGACCGTCGTAACCGGCAAGCACGCTGCCGACCACCGTGTCACCCTGCACGGCTACAAAAAACAGGCCGTCTGGCACCGCCAGCTTCTTGTCAATGGCCAAGCCTGGTTGGTTGTGGCTGTCTTCGTAACCGAAGACGGTTTCCCATAACGCAATCACTTGCCGCCGGTGAATGGCGTCGGTGTAGTCGATGATGATGTGCATGATGGGTAGGTGTGTTGGGAGGGTTAGTCTAGGCGATTGGGATATGCGCTCTGACGGAACATATTAAGCACGCGGCCAACACATCTTGAATTGACGGCGACTCAGCAGCTGAACGCCCTGTATTCAGGGCACAGGCAACAGTTTTTTTGCCAGCCCTTGAGCGCAGGCAAAACCACTGGCCCACGCCCACTGAAAGTTATAGCCGCCCAGCCAGCCAGTCACATCGACCACCTCGCCAATGAAATACAGACCGGGTTGGCGCGACTCCATGGTTTGGCTCGATAAAGCCGTGGTGTCGACACCACCGGCAGTGACCTCGGCTTTTTTGTAACCCTCTGAGCCCGTGGGCGTGATTTCCCAGCGGGTCAGGCCCTGGGCCAGCGCCGCCAAGGCTTTGTCGCTGGCTTCGTTGATTGGGCGCTGCCAGTTGTGGCTTGCCTGATCGCCCAATGTGGTCCAGGTGTCGGCCAGACGGGATGGCACCAGAGCGGCCAATTCGTTGGCAATCAGCTTGCGGGACGTGGCTTTGGCATGGCTGAGTTGCTGCAGCAGCTGGGTGTTCGGGGCCAGGTTCAGGCGGATGGGGGTGCCAGCTTGCCAGTAACTGGAGATTTGCAGCACCCCAGGGCCGCTCAAGCCGCGGTGGGTGAAAAGCAAGTCTTCGGCAAACGCGATGGTCGATTTTTTACTGCCGGTCTCGATCTTCACCGGCAAGGACAGGCCTGACAGTTGAGCAAACGGGGCCCAAGCATCGGCGTCAAAGGTGAGCGCAACCAGCGCCGCTCTTGGGGTGACAACGGGCAGATCAAACTGTCGGGCAAGTCGGTAGCCCAGATCGGTCGCGCCAATCTTGGGAATCGACAGGCCGCCACTGGCCACGACCAGTGCCGCACAATGCACCGTGCCTTGGGTAGTATCTATTTCATAGCTACTGGCGCTTGTTCCATAAGGGCTAGAGGCCAAAAACCCTATATTTTTGACGCCACAAGGCTGCCAGCGGGTGACGCCGCCAAGTGCGCACTCTGCGAGCAGCATGGTGATGATGTCCTCGGCGGATCGGTCACAAAAGAGTTGCCCCTTGTGCTTCTCGTGAAACCCCACCTGGTGCTTTTGCAACAAGGCGGTGAAGTCGCGCGGGGTGTAGCGCGACAGCGCTGAGCGGCAAAACCGCGGGTTATCGCTCAAAAAATTGTTGGGCCCGGTGTCCAGGTTGGTGAAGTTGCAGCGGCCGCCACCCGAGATGCGAATTTTCTCTGCCACCGTCTTGCTGTGGTCGACCACCAGCACCTTCAGTCCCAGTTGCCCCGCGACCCCAGCACAAAACAAACCGGCAGCACCGGCGCCCACAATCACGACATCAAACTTTTCCATGAACTGAAGTTTAGATGCTGCTCAAGCACGAGGCCTGCCTTGACCGGTCTTCGACCTGCCGTGCGCAGGGCGTTAAACACTCAAAAATAGCGAGAGCCAGGGCCACAGGGCGACATGGCTGCAGGCCTATCTACCCCACCCACCGGCGGGCATTGCGCCACAACTGCATCCACGGGCTGAACGCTGACACGTCTTGGTTGGTCCAACTCATCTGCACGTTGCGCAAGACGCGCTCGGGGTGCGGCATCATGGCGGTGAAGCGGCCGTCTGCGGTGGTGACTGCGGTCAGGCCGCCGGGGCTGCCATTGGGGTTGAAGGGGTATGCCTCGGTGGCGGCGCCTTGGTTGTCGGTGAAACGCATGGCGGCGATGGCGCGTGCCGCGTTGCCACGGTGCTTAAAGTTGGCGTAGCCTTCGCCGTGCGCCACCGCAATCGGCAGGCGGCTGCCGGCCAGGCCTGCAAAGAACAGCGAGGGTGATTCCAGCACTTCAACCATGCTCAGCCGCGCTTCAAAGCGCTCGCTCTGGTTGGTGGTGAAGCGTGGCCAGTCTTGTGCGCCGGGAATGATGTCGGCCAGTTCGGCAAACATCTGGCAGCCATTGCACACACCCAGGCCAAAGGTGTCAGTGCGGCCAAAAAAGGCTTTGAACTGATCGGCCAGTGCTTCGCTGAAAGTGATCGAGCGTGCCCAGCCAATGCCAGCGCCCAGCGTGTCGCCATAGCTGAAGCCGCCGCAGGCCACCAGGCCTTTGAAATCGGCCAGATTCGCGCGGCCGCTCTGCAGGTCGGTCATGTGCACGTCAAACGCTTCAAAACCCGCCTCGGTGAAGGCGTAGGCCATTTCCACATGTGAGTTGACGCCTTGCTCACGCAGCACGGCCACCTTGGGCCGGGCCAGAAGAATGGCCGGTGCCGCTACAGATTTAATATCTGCCTGCGCTTGTTCCATAAGGGCTAGCGCCTGATTTGGCATATAAACATGCATGCCGGTATCAGCCGCCACACCAGCGCTGACGTGCTCGGCATCGGCACAGGCGGGGTTGTCGCGCTGCTGGCAAATCTTCCAGCTGGTGGCATCCCACACCTGGTGCAGGTCAGACAAAGTAGCGCTGAAAATCACCTTGGCGTCACGCCAGATTTGCAGCTCGCCCACGCCAGACTGAATGGCTGAATCTGCCGGGCGGGTTTTGCCAATGACGTGGCTGTGCAGACTCAGGCCATGCTCGCGCAGGGTTTGGATGACGGCGCTGCGGTCTGCGGTGCGCACCTGAATCAGTGCGCCCAGCTCTTCGCTGAACAGCGCTTTCAGCGTCAGCTCGGTGCGGCGTGCGCCCACCTGCCCTGCCCAGTTTTTGCTGTCGCCGACGTCCATGCGGCTGTCAGAAATGCCGTCGCCTTCGGTGACCAGCATGTCCACATTCAGGCTCACGCCCACATGCCCGGCAAACGCCATCTCGCAGGCAGCAGCAAACAGGCCGCCGTCGCTGCGGTCGTGGTAGGCCAGGATCTGGCCGCTGGCACGCAGCGCATTCACCGCGTTGACCAGGTTGATCAGGTCTTTCGCGTCGTCCAAATCAGGCACCACATCACCCATCTGGCCGAGCGTTTGCGCCAGGATGCTGCCGCCCATGCGGTTTTGGCCGTGGCCCAGGTCGATCAGGATCAGCGAGGTGTCGTCCGTGGCGTTGAGCTGCGGCGTCAGCGTGCCGCGCACATCGGCCAGCGTGGCAAAGGCGGTAATGATCAGGGAAACGGGTGAGGTGACCTTTTTGGCTTCGCCGCCGCTACCGGAGGGGCTCGTCGATTCAGTCCATTGCGTGCGCATAGACAGCGAATCCTTACCCACGGGGATCGAAATACCCAGCGCCGGGCACAGTTCCAGGCCGACGGCTTTCACGGTTTCATACAGCGCGGCGTCTTCGCCCGGCTCGCCGCAAGCGGCCATCCAGTTGGCAGAGAGCTTGACGCGGTCGAGCTCGATCGGTGCGGCCAGCAAGTTGGTGATGGCTTCAGCCACCGCCATGCGGCCCGATGCGGGTGCGTTGACCGAGGCCAGCGGCGTGCGCTCGCCCATGGCCATGGCTTCACCGGCAAAGCCTTTGAAATCAGCCAGCGTGACCGCCACATCAGCCACCGGCACCTGCCAGGGGCCAACCATTTGGTCGCGGTGTGTGAGGCCGCCCACGGTGCGGTCGCCAATCGTCACCAGAAAGCGCTTGGAGGCCACGGTTGGGTGCGCCAGCACGTCGATGGCCACTTGCTGCAAAGTGACGTCGGTCAGGTTAACGGGGGCGAATTTGCGCGCCACCGTCTTTACATCGCGGTGCATCTTGGGCGGCTTGCCCAGCAGCACGTTCATCGGCATGTCAACTGCGACCCCCACGCTTGTCACTGTGTGTACTGCGCTGCCCCCCGAGGGGGCTGCGCTTGCTTGGGGCGGCCCGGCGCGGCGAGTTTCAGCCCCCACGTTCGGCACTGGCGTGTCCTCTCTGCCCCCCGAGGGGGCTGCGCTTGCTTGGGGCGGCCCGGCGCGGCGCGCGCCATCCTGCCCGTCTGGTGCCTTTGGCAGAGACAAATCGACATCGCCTACGATCAAGTCGCGTGCCTCGGTGGCCACGCCCACCACCGCAAACGGGCAGCGTTCACGCTCGCACAAGGCTTTGAACTGCGCCAATGAATCGGGCGCAATCGCCAGCACATAGCGCTCCTGGCTTTCGTTCGACCAGATTTCTTTGGGCGCCATGCCGGACTCTTCCAGCGGCACGCTGCGCAAATCGAACAGCGCGCCGCGCTGGGCGTCGTTGGTCAGCTCGGGGAACGCATTGCTCAAACCGCCCGCGCCCACGTCGTGAATCGCCAGAATCGGGTTGCCGCGCCCGGCGGGGCCGCCACCTGTACCTTGCAGCCAGCACTGGTTGATGACTTCCTGCGCACGGCGCTGGATTTCGGGGTTGCCGCGCTGCACCGAGTCAAAGTCCAGATGCGCGGCGTTGGCGCCCGAAGTCATGGAGCTGGCCGCACTGCCGCCCATGCCAATGCGCATGCCCGGGCCACCCAGCTGGATCAACAGGCTGCCCGCGGGGAATTCGATCTTGTGCGTCTGGGTGGCGTCAATCACGCCCAAACCGCCAGCAATCATGATCGGCTTGTGGTAGCCGCGCTGCATGGTGTCGACATCGCTGGTGACACTTTGCTCGTACTCGCGGAAGTAACCCAGCAAGTTGGGCCGGCCAAATTCGTTGTTGAACGCCGCGCCGCCCAGCGGGCCGTCAATCATGATTTGCAACGGACTGGCGATGTGATCGGGCTTGCCATAGGTGCCGCCCCAGAGTTTGGAGACGGTGAAACCGGTCAAGCCTGCCTTGGGCTTGGAGCCCCGGCCAGTGGCGCCTTCGTCACGAATCTCACCGCCGGCACCAGTGGCCGCGCCGGGGAAAGGCGAGATGGCGGTGGGGTGGTTGTGCGTTTCCACCTTCATCAAAATGTGTTGGAGGGCGCTTTCTTTTTCATAGCTGGCTGCGCTTATTCCACTTGGGCTAGAGGCCGATTTGGCACTAAACCTCTCAATCTGCGCCCCGGTCATCACCGAGGCGTTGTCGGAGTACGCCACCAGCATGTGCTGCGGATTCGTCTGGTGCGTGTGGCGGATCATGCCAAACAGGCTGTGGGGCTGCGCCACGCCGTCGATGGTGAACTCGGCGTTGAAAATTTTGTGGCGGCAATGCTCGCTGTTGGCCTGGGCAAACATCATCAGCTCCACGTCGGTGGGGTTGCGCTGCAGCTGGGTGAAGGCATTGACCAGATAGTCCATCTCGTCATCAGCCAGCGCCAGGCCAAACTCGGTGTTGGCCGCCAGCAGCGCAGCTTTGCCGCCTTGGATCACATCCACATGCGCCATGGGGGCGGGTTGCAGCTCGGTGAACAGGCCCAAAGCCTGGGCGCGCTCAAACATGGCGCTCTCGGTCATGCGGTCGTGCAGCAGGTTAGCCACCTTGGCGAGCTGCTCGGTGGAAAGCGTGGGCTTGGAGAGCAGCCCGCTTTTCAGGGTGACGCGGTATTCCACCACGCGTTCGGCCCGGTGCACGGGCAGACCGCAGTTGTGCGCAATGTCGGTGGCTTTGGAAGCCCAGGGCGACACGGTGCCAAAACGAGGCGTGACCACGATCAGCGCACCGTCTGACGCGCCGGTGTAGGGGTCGCCATAGGTCAGCAAGGCTGCCAGCTGTTGCTGAAGTTGCGCAGAAGGCGCCGCATCAGAGGCGACCAGATGCACAAAGCGCGCGGCCACACCATTGATGCGCTCGTGCACGGCTTGAAGTTGCGGCAAAAGTTGCTGGACTCGAAACGCGCTGAGAGCGCTGCCGCCCTCGAAGTAGGTAATTTGCAGGGTCACGGTGCGGGCCTGGTGAAGAGCTATCGGATGGAAAGAGGTGACGGCGCAGGCGCTGACTGGGCCTGGCCATAAAGCCGCTGATTTTATCAGCGCCCCCCCAATGGGATAATCCCGCCCCATGACTATCACCATCAAAGATGCCACCGGCATTGCCGGGATGCGCGTGGCGGGCCGTTTGGCCGCTGAATTGCTCGACTACCTGGCCCCCTTCGTCAAACCCGGCGTGACCACCAACGAACTCGACCGCCTGGCCGATGACTACACCACCCAGGTGCAAGGGGCCATCTCGGCCCCGCTGAACTATGCGCCGGGTGGCCACAACCCCTACCCGAAATCGATCTGCACCTCTATCAACCACCAGGTGTGCCACGGCATTCCGAATGACAAGCCACTCAAAAAAGGCGACATCGTCAACGTGGATGTGACCGTCATCAAAGACGCCTGGCATGGCGATTCGAGCCGCATGTACATGGTCGGTGAGGCCTCGGTGGCGGCCAAACGCCTGTGCAAGCTCACTTATGACGCCATGTGGATGGGCATCATGAAGGTGAAAGCCGGTGCTTACCTGGGCGACATTGGCCACGCTATTCAGGTGTTTGCCGAAGGCCAGGGTTTGAGCGTGGTGCGCGAGTTTTGCGGCCATGGCATTGGTGCCAATTTTCATGAAGACCCCCAGGTACTGCACTACGGCCGCCCCGGCACGCTGGACCAGCTCAAGGCGGGCATGACCATCACCATTGAACCGATGCTCAACCTGGGTCGGCGCGAGATCAAGGAAATGGGCGACGGCTGGACCATCGTCACCAAAGACCGCACCCTGTCCGCACAGTGGGAGCACACGGTGCTGGTCACGCCCACGGGTTATGAAGTGCTCACACTGTCTGAGCACAGCCCGCCAATTCCGGCCTTTGTGACGCCCTCTGCCTGAATCGCCGTTTTTCCAACCCACGGGCTTGCCACATGACCACCAGCCAAATCCAGCGCAGCCAGTACCGCACCGAGAAGGCTGCCCTGCTGGACGCTTTGGCTGCCAGTGGCGCCTCCACCCGTAGTGTGAATCCTGCCTTGCAGGGCCTGTCGCGCCTGGCCGACGAAGCCTTGATCCGGCTGTGGCAGCAAGCAGGCTTCAGCGCGCCTTTTGCCCTGCTGGCGGTGGGCGGATTTGGCCGCCAGGAGATGTATCCGCACTCTGATGTGGATGTGCTGGTGTTGCTACCCGATGACCAGTCGCCCGAGGCCGACCCGGCCTTGAAGGCGCGTATTGAGAGGTTTATTGGCAGTTGCTGGGACGCCGGGTTAGAAATTGGCTCCAGCGTGCGCTCTGTCAGCGAGTGCCTGGACGAGTCTGCCAAAGACGTCACCGTGCAAACCGCCCTGCTGGAGGCGCGCCTGGTCATTGGCAGCGCAGCGCTGTGTGCCGACTTTCAGTCGGCAATTTTCGGGGCTATGGACGCCAACGCATTTTTTGTCGCCAAAACCCTGGAGATGGAGCAGCGCCACAACAAGTTTGACGACACACCCTATGCGCTGGAGCCCAACTGCAAAGAGTCGCCCGGTGGCCTGCGTGACCTGCAGGTGATTCTGTGGGTGGCGAAAGCGGCTGGTCTGGGTGCCAACTGGAACGCCCTGGCCAAGGCCGGCCTGGCCACCGCGTTTGAGGTGAAGCAGATCAAGCATAACGAAGCCGTGCTGCGGCTCATCCGCGCCCGGCTGCACCTGATCTCTGGCCGACGTGAAGACCGGCTGGTGTTTGATCTGCAGACCAGCGTGGCGCATTCATTTGACTACCAGCCCAGCGACGCCGTTACCGACCAGCGCGCCTTTGTGCGCCCCAGCGAAAAGCTGATGCGCCATTACTACTGGGCCGCCAAGGCGGTGACGCAGCTCAACCAGATCCTGCTGCTCAACATCGAGGAGCGGCTGAACCCGCTGATGCACACCACGCGGCCGCTGCGCCCCCTGAACGATCATTTCATGGACAAGGCCGGCATGATCGAGGTGGTCAGTGATGACCTCTACCAGCGCAATCCGCACGCCATCTTGCAGACGTTCCTGGTGTACCAGACCTACTACGGGATCAAGGGCCTGTCAGTGCGCACGCTGCGTGCACTCTACAACGCGCGCAACCTGATGAACGCTGACTTCCGGCGCGACCCGGTCAACCGCGCTACCTTCCGCCAGATCCTGATGTACCCGTCCGGCCTGACGCACGCCCTGCGCCTGATGAATCAGACCTCGGTGCTGGGGCGCTACCTGTGGGCGTTTCGGCGCATCGTGGGGCAGATGCAGCATGACCTGTTTCATGTCTATACGGTTGATCAGCACATTCTGATGGTGCTGCGCAATGTGCGGCGCTTCTTCATCGTCGAACACGCCCATGAATACCCGTTTTGCTCGCAACTGGCCAGCGGCTGGGACAAACCCTGGATTTTGCATGTAGCCGCGCTTTTTCACGACATCGCCAAAGGCCGCGGCGGCGACCACTCCCAGCTGGGCGCGCTGGAAGTCAGACGCTTTTGCAAACACCACGGCATTGCCGGTGCCGACGCCGAACTCATCGAGTTTTTGGTACGCGAACACCTCACCATGAGCCGCATTGCGCAAAAGTCTGACCTGAGCGACCCGGACGTGATTGCTGCGTTTGCCCAGCATGTAGGCAGCGAGCGCGCCCTCACCGCGCTATACCTCTTCACCGTAGCAGACATCCGTGGCACCAGCCCCAAGGTCTGGAACGCCTGGAAGGGCAAACTGCTGGAAGACCTGTACCGCGCCACCTCGCGCGCTCTGGGTGGCCACGCGCCCGACCTGCACGCCGAGGTGCAAGAGCGCCAGCGCGACGCCCTCGTCGAGCTGGCCCTGCTATCCCAACCCTTTGAGTCGCACAAGGCGCTGTGGGCCACGCTGGATGTGGGCTACTTCATGCGCCATGACGCGGTTGAGATTGCCTGGCACGCGCGCATGCTCTCACGCCACCTTGGCGGCAAAATGCCGGTGGTGCGCGCCCGCCCATCGCCGGTAGGTGAAGGCCTGCAGGTGCTGGTCTACACCCCTGACCAGACGGATTTGTTTGCGCGCATTTGCGGCTTTTTTGACCATCGCAACTTTTCCATTCTGGATGCGCGCATCCACACCACGCAAAACGGCTACGCGCTAGACACATTTCAGGTGGTGGCCACCTACCTGCCCGACCATTACCGCGAACTGGTGAACATGATCGAGTCAGAGTTGACCCAGGTGATTGCCACCTCTGCGCCGCTGCCCGCACCGAGCCGGGGCCGGGTGTCGCGTCGGGTGAAAAGCTTCCCGATCACGCCGCGTGTCAGCCTCAAACCCGATGAAAAAGCCCAGCGTTGGCTGCTGAACATTTCCGCCAGTGACCGCGCCGGCCTGCTCTACAGCGTGGCCTTGGTGCTGGCGCGCCACAAAGTGGACCTGAACCTGGCCAAGATCAACACCCTGGGCGAGCGGGTGGAAGACACCTTTTTGATTCAGGGCGAAGCGCTGCAAAACAACCGCGCGCAGATTGAGATTGAGACCGAACTGCTTGAAGCGCTGGCCTAGACTGCCCTAATCCTTGAAGCATTTTTGGCCTCTAGCCCTTTAAATACAAGCGCTAGTAGCTATAAATAAAATAGCGTTCCCGTGGTTACTGTTCAGTCGGCAGGCTGATCCAGCCCCGGGAACAGCACCGCGTTGAAGCCAAACTGCGTGAAATCAGCCACCCGCATCGGGTAGAGCTTGCCAATCAGGTGGTCACACTCATGCTGCACCACGCGGGCGTGAAAACCATCCACCGCGCGGTCAATCGGATCGCCATACTGATCAAACCCGGTGTAGCGGATGCGCGCAAAACGCGGCACTTTGCCGCGCAAGCCGGGTAACGACAAGCAGCCCTCCCAGTCTTCAACAATCTGCGGCATGGTCGCGCTCAAAGTGGCCGCACCAGCAAAAAGATCGTCGTTGACCGCGCCATCTGCCAGCGGCGGCAAAGGGATGATGCTCGGGTTGATCAGCACGGTTCGCGGCACCACAGGCGCCTGTGGGTAGCGCGGATTGGGCTGGCCCGAGCCAAAAATCACCAGCTGCAAATCCACCCCAATCTGCGGCGCCGCCAACCCGGCGCCATCGGCTGCGTGCATGGTGTCGAGCAGATCGCTGATCAACAGATGCAACTCGTCAGTATCGAAGGCAGTCACCGGCTGGGCCACGCGCAGCAGGCGCGGGTCGCCCATTTTCAGAATATCTCGCACAGTCATGTTGACTCCAATAGCACGCCTGCGCCCGGTCGTCCTGCAACTGCAGGGCAATGGCTTCAGTGGGGGCGCGGGAAAGATTTTGACATGGGCACCGGTTAAATTTCGGCCAGGGGCAGTCAGTCCAGCGCCAGCGCGCCAATGGGGCCGCAGTGCGCCAGGTCCGAGCTGACAGCGTCGGGCAGTTGGCGTGCGGCATCGCGCAACGCGCTGCGCAGACCCTCTTCCAGCACCGGGTGGTAGAAAGGCATGCCCAGCACCTGCGCCACACTGAGCTTTTGCGACACGGCCAGCGCCAGCAGGTGCGCCAGGTGTTCGCCAGCGGGGGCACACAGCTCTGCGCCCAGCAGGCAGCCGCTGGCGGCATCGGCGTAGACACTCAAGCGCCCTTGGTTGCGCTGGCCAGCGCGTGCGCGACCTTGGCCGACAAAGTTGACGCTGCCCGTCACGAACTGCAAGCCGTCTTGCCTTTGCAACGCACTGAACCCCTGGCCCACCACCGCGGCGTTGGGGTCGCAAAACACAATGGCAAGAGGTATGCGACGCTCAAAGCATTGCGGCGTGGGTGCCATCGCGTTCAGGCCGGCAATGTGGCCTTCGTCTGCGGCTTCGTGCAACAGCGGGCGGTCGTTGTGCGCATCGCCCGCCAAATACACGGGCGAGTCGCCCACCTGCATGCTTTTGGGGTTGACAGGTGGCAAGCCATGTTTGTCGAGCGGCACGCCCAGCGTCGCCAGCCCCAGGCCTTGCAGGTTCGGGCTGCGGCCAATGGCCACCAGCACTTGGTCAACCACAGTGCGGTGCGCACCGCTGCGCACTTCAATGCCGCCTTCCACCGCGTGCAAGCTGGCTTCAGCGCCGATGTTCAGGGTGATGTCGCGTTCCAGCGCCTGGCGCAGTTCGGCATTGACGTCAGGGTCGCTCATGCCCCCCAGCATTTCTTTGGTGGCGTAGCCGTGCACGGCTACGCCCAGCCGCGCCAGCGCCTGCGCCATCTCGATGCCCAGCGGCCCCATGCCGATCACGGCCATGCGCGGGCCCAGCGTGGTTTGTTCAAATAGCGTGTCGGTGGTGAGCACCCGCGCGCCCAGTGCCTGCATGGCTGGGGGCAGTATGGGACTCGAGCCCGGTGCCAGAATGATGCCCTTGGCGCTGTAGGTCTGGCCGTTGACCTGCACCTGCGTGCTGCTGAGCAGCTGTGCGCGGCCCGAGACGCTGCGCGCGCCCAGCTCGTCGGTGATGCTGACGGTGCCGGCAACAAAGTCGTCACGCAGACGGCGCACGCGGCGCAGCACAGCGGGAATATCGACGGCCAGCGCGTTGCTGCCGGTAATGCCAAAGGTCTCGAAGGTGTGGCGGCGGTGGTAGGCGTTGGCCGCCTCGATTAGCAGCTTGGAGGGCATGCATCCCACACGTGCACAGGTGGTGCCATAGGCGCCGTCGTTGATGATCAGAAATCGCTTGGTGCGCTTGGCCACCTCGCGCAGCGCGGCCAGGCCGGCCGAACCCGCGCCGACGATGATGGCGTCGAAGGTTTGGTCGCTGTGGCCAGTGCTGTCTGGGTTGTTTTTGGTTTGGCTTTGGCTTTTGTTGCTACTGCTGTTGGACATGCGAGGCTCCTGGGTCAAGACAGCTGGCACCATAACAGCAGTGACCGCAGCGCATCGCGCGGGGGGTACATTCGCTTTCCAAAATGCTGCTGCTGTCATCGCCCTCGGTGCCAGTGTCCTTGCCCCCGAAAAATGTACCTCTTAGCTATTTGTGCAGCCGCTGTGTGCACAGAACGCCCTTCGTGCGCAGTGGCAGCGATGTAAGGAACAGTGCTCAAGACTGATCAGCAAGCGCCTGGCGCACGGCTTCGACCCGCTTTCGGTTGACGCCCAGATCGCTTTCACCAACACGCGATGCCGATCGAACCTGAATCGTCTGCGCCTTTGGGTCGAACCAGAACTCCACGTCGTCGACAAACTTCATGATGCTTGTCGTGTACTGCACGTACAGGTAGTCGGGGGTGCTTTCAACTATATGGGCGCCAGGCATCGCGGCCACCAGGCGCTGGAGCCGGGCGATGGTGGCGGGGCCGTCGCCGCGCAACGCCAAAGGGGCGACGTCTGCGTAACCGCGCTGCGGATGATCGGGGTACAGCGAAGCTTGGCTGCTGACGCTGTTGGCCGTTGCGGACGGTGACTTCAGCTTGCCTTGATGAACGCCAAGGTCAGTCGGCACCTTGCCCTGCAGCAAGCCCGCCTGGCCTGCGGCCATGGCCGCAACTGCCAACACCAGCAACCCAACCATCAGCCATCTTAGGATCAACATGGCGCCCTTTCAGTGAAATTCGACGTCAAGCAAAGCGCGCAGCCCGGCTTCGTCCAGCACTGGCACGCCTAATTCCAGAGCTTTGTCAAGCTTGCTGCCCGCTTCAGTCCCGGCCACCACATAACTGGTTTTCTTACTGACCGAGCCGGCCACCTTGCCGCCAGCGGCTTCAATCAAGGCCTTGGCGTCTTCTCTGGCCAGCGTGGGCAGGGTGCCGGTGAGCACAAAAGTTTTGCCACTCAACGGCGTCGGCACACGCTCGGCAGGTGGCCCTTCAGGCCAGCTCACCCCACAGGCGCGCAGTTGTTCGGCCACCTCGCGGTTGTGCGGTTGGTCGAAAAAGGTACGCAAACTTTTTGCGACGATCGGCCCCACATCGGCCACTTCAAGCAACTGCTCTTCAGTCGCGTCCATGATGGCGTCAAGCTGGCCAAAGTGGCGCGCCAGCTCTTTGGCCGTGGCCTCGCCCACATGACGAATACCCAAGCCGAACAAAAAGCGCGGCAAGGTGGTTTGCTTTGATTTTTCTAGCGCCTCCAGCAGGTTCTGTGCCGACTTGTCAGCCATCCGGTCCAGATTGGCCAGCGCGGTCAGGCCCAGGCGGTACAAGTCTGGCAGCGTGTGGGTGATGCTGGCGTCCACCAATTGATCAACCAATTTTTCGCCGAGCCCTTGCACCTCTACCGCGCGGCGCTGGGCAAAGTGCAGGATGGCCTCCTTGCGCTGGGCTCTGCAAAACAGCCCGCCGGTGCAGCGGTAGTCGGCCTCGCCTTCTTCGCGCACCGCCGCGCTATCGCACACCGGGCAGGTGCGCGGCATGGTGAAAACCTCTGGCTCACCCACACGCTTGTCTAGCAACACCGACACCACCTCAGGGATCACGTCGCCCGCGCGGCGCACGATGACGGTGTCGCCCACGCGCACGTCCTTGCGGCGCGCTTCGTCTTCGTTGTGCAGGGTGGCGTTGGTCACGGTGACACCACCAACAAACACCGGCGCCAATTTGGCCACCGGCGTGAGTTTGCCGGTGCGCCCCACCTGCACGTCGATGGCCAATACGGTGGTCAGCATTTCTTGCGCTGGGAACTTGTGTGCCACCGCCCAGCGCGGCTCACGGGTAACAAAACCCAACTGACGCTGCAGGGCCAGGCTGTTGACCTTGTAGACCACACCGTCAATGTCAAAACCCAGGCTGTCGCGCTGCCGTGCGATAGCGTTGTAATATGCTACTAATTCAGTAGCTCCCTGCGCTTGCTGCACAAGGGCTGAGACCGGAAAACCCCATGATTTCAGGGTTTGCAACAGATCAAAGTGGGTGGCAAACACCGGCCCACCAGCGTCTGGCGGCGAGACTTCACCCAGGCCATAGGCAAAAAAGCTCAAAGGCCGTTGCGCGGCAATGGCCGGGTCAAGCTGGCGCACTGCACCCGCAGCAGCATTGCGCGGGTTGACAAAGGTTTTTTCGCCCTTGGCACCGGCAGCTATTTTTTGACGCTGGCGCTCATTCAGGGCGTCAAAGTCATCGCGGCGCATGTAGACCTCACCGCGCACTTCCAGCATAGCGGGCACGGGCGGGCAGGTTTCGCCTTCGGGGGGCAGCGAGGACACGCCAGTGCCGGGCGTGGGGGCAATTAGCCTCAGGGGGATCTGGCCGATGGTGCGGATGTTTTGCGTCACATCCTCACCGGTTTCGCCGTCGCCGCGGGTCGCGGCCTGCACCAGCACGCCGTGCTCGTAACGCAGGCTCATGGCCAGCCCGTCAAATTTGGGCTCGGCAACATACTGCACTGGCGGGTCAGATTCGGTCAGGCTCAGTTCGCGGCGGATGCGGGCGTCAAAACTCTCGGCACCGGCAGGCGTGGTGTCGGTCTCGGTGCGGATGCTGAGCATCGGCAGAGCATGGCGCACCTGGGCAAACTGGTCCAGCGCTCGCCCGCCCACACGCTGGGTGGGTGAATCGGTGGTAACCAGTTCGGGGTGGCGCGCTTCCAGCGCCTGCAGCTCCTGAAACAGGCGGTCGTACTCGGCATCTGGCAGGCTGGGCGCGTCCAGCACGTAATACAGATACGCGTGGTGGTGCAGCGTCTGACGCAACTTGGTCAGGCGCTGAGCGATGGGTTGGGCGTCGTCCGGCGACGGTGCAAAAAGATCAGCGGTGTGCATGGGGTGGGGTGCCTCAGGAAAACAGCCGGCGCGCCAGCACCGACCCGGCGGAGAGCTCGCGCTGGTCCAGCGTGTCGTAAAGCTGCTCTAGGTCGGCGAAAATTACCTCCATGGCCTCGGGCGGCAGCGGCACACCCGCGTCGTCAGTCACGATGCCATCCATCTCCTTGGCCAGCGCCAGAGCCGCTTCGCACATGCGGGCAAAGGCGCGCTCGGCGCGCTCCACCTGCGGCACGTCCAGCGACATATTGAGCTCGCGCAGGGCCGACTGCGATACATCCTCAGCCAGCGCTGCCTGGGTATCAAAACTCAAGCTGATCACAGGGACAGGGCCGCTGGTGCCGGGCAGCACCATGCGCCCAGCCATGGAACCTGGCACAAACCCCTGACGCGCCGCCATCTGCTGCACATAGCTGGGGCTCCAGGCGGAGCGCCGGGCGCGCAGCATAAAGCCGATCTGTGCGTCGTGGTCGCTGGCGAACTGGTCCAGCTCGCGGGCGCGGCCTACCTCGCGGCGCATGTCGGGAAAGTCTGGCGTACCGCCCAGGGTGTCGCAGAAACCCTGGGCTTTCATGACAAATTCCGAAAACTCAATGTCGTTCAGCGCGCCAGAGCGATTCGCCAGCTGCACACCAGCCTGCAACTGGCTGTAGCGCTGGCCCGGCAGCGCCGCTTCCCAGCGCTGGGTTTCGGTGTTCAGGCCCTCCACGGCAAACGGCTTGCTGCCCACCCGGCGCGTGGGCGGCAGCGCAGCGAGCACCGCATCACCCGACACGGCTGCGTCCAGCGCGACCGGGGCGATGACGTCGATCAGCGCATCCAGGCCGGGTTTTTTCTCAGGCACGGGAATGGCAAAACCGGTGTCTTCTACGCCGCCACTCAAAGCTGCATCATCCAGCGTGGGCTCCCGGTGAAATGACTCGGTGGCGCTGGGCAGCACAGCGTCAGGCTGGCGCGGCTTGTTTTTGCCTGCCAGCCAAAGGTAGTAGGCCAGCATGGCCAGCAGCAGCGCGCCGCCAGCCGCTGCCAGACCGAGTTGTAACGGGCTCATAGCAATTCCTCTTGATCGGCCAGGTTCAGGGCCATGTCCATGTCGACTGCCACGATGCGCGAGACGCCCTGCTCTTGCATGGTGACACCAATGAGTTGTTGTGCCATTTCCATGGCGATTTTGTTGTGGCTGATAAACAGGAACTGGGTTTCGCGGCTCATGCTTTTGACCAGCTTGGCATAACGCTCGGTGTTGGCGTCGTCCAGCGGCGCGTCCACCTCGTCGAGCAAGCAAAACGGCGCCGGATTCAGCTGAAAGATGGCAAACACCAGCGCAATCGCAGTCAGTGCCTTTTCACCACCTGAGAGCAGCGCAATGCTCTGGTTCTTTTTGCCAGGCGGCTGGGCGATGACCTGCACACCTGAGTCCAGAATTTCGCTGCCAGTGATCACCAGACGCGCATTGCCGCCACCAAACAGCTCGGGAAACATCTTGCCGAAGTGCTCGTTGACGGTGTTGAAAGTGCCCGAGAGCATCTCGCGGGTTTCGCCGTCGATCTTGCGAATGGCGTCTTCCAGCGTGGCCATGGCTTCATTCAGGTCAGCGCTTTGGGCATCCAGAAACTCTTTGCGTTCACGCGCCACCGCCAACTCGTCCAGCGCGGCCAGGTTGACGGCGCCCAGCGCAGCGATCTCGCGGTTAAGCCGGTCAATCTCGGCCTGCAGGCCAGCCAGCCTGACCGAGTCAGCAGCGATGGACGCTTCAACCACTGCAAGATCAGCCTGCGCATCGGCTAGCAACTGGGTGTATTGCTCATAGCCGAGTCGAGCGGCTTGCTCCTTGAGCTGGAACTCGGTGATGCTGGCACGCAGCGGGTCCAAGGCGCGCTCAAGCTGCAGACGGCGCTCGTCGCTGGCGCGCAATTTGGCGGTCAGGTCATCGTATTGGCTGCGCTGCGCGCCCAGGTGTTTTTCGCAGTCAAGCTTGACGGCCAGCGCCTGCTGCAGGCCACCTTGCGCTGCGGCATCGTTCAGGCGCAGTAATTCATCTTGGGCTCTTTGGTCCTCAGCCCTTATGGAGTCTGCCTGTTGCGCTGCTGTTTCCATAGCGCGTGACAACTCTGAGCGGCGTGCGCCCAAGCTACGCAAGGCAAAGCTGGCCTCTTGCATCTGGCGCTCCAGGCTGCGCTGCTGCTCACGGCAGTCGGCCAGTTTGCGCTCGGCGCTGATTACGCTGTCGTCCAGCTCGGCATGACGGCCTTGGGTGTCGGCAAGTTGCTGGTCCAGCTCTTCAAAACGGGCCTCGGCCAAAACACGGCGCTCTTGCAGGTCTTCCAGTTGCGCAACGACCTCGGCCAGATCGTCGGTAATCTGGGTGCTGCGCTGGCGCGCCTGCTCTGCCGCCTGCGTCAGGCGCAAGGTGTCCACCTGCAAGGCGTGGGCACTGGCCTGAGCCTGGGTGGCCTCGCGACGTGCTGCTTCCAGCCGCTGAGACAGATCGGCATACGCCGACTCGGCACGCACCAGCGCGGCGCGCGACCCATCAAAGATCAGCACCTGAGCACGCGATTGCTTTTCCAGGTTTTCTATTTCTTGCGCGCGTGCCAGCAAGCCCGCCTGCTCCGAGTCGGGCGCGTAAAAGCTGACACTGTGGCGCCCCACCACGTGGCCCGCCTTCACAAAAATGAGTTCACCCGGCTGCAACTGGCTGCGGCTGGCCAGCGCGTCTTCCAGGCTGGCAGCACTAAAACAGCCCTGCAGCCAGTCGTCCAGCACCGCTTTTTGGCCCGCGTCATGCAGGCGAAGCAAGTCAGCCAGGCGCGGCAGGGTGGCGCTGCTGCTGGCAGCACCAGCCTCGGGCGGGCTGTAAAACGCCAGCTTGGCGGGCGGCACATCGTTCGCAAAAGCCCGCACCATCTCCAGGCGGCTCACCTCCAAGGCGCCCAGACGCTCACGCAGCGCACCTTCCAGGGCGTTTTCCCAACCGGGCTCAATGTGCAGGCGGGTCCACAGGCCTTGCAGATGATCCAGACCATGCTTTTGCAGCCAGGGTTGCAGTTTGCCGTCGGTTTTGACGCGCTCTTGCAGGGCTTTCAGGGCGTCCAGGCGGGCAGACAAATCAGCCAGCCGGGCTGATTCAGCGTTGACCTGCTGCTGCTGAGTGCGACGCTGGTCGTCCAGCTCGGGGGCGGTGTCTTGCAGTTCGGCCAGGCGGGCCTGGGCCAGCTCGGCGTCGTCATTGGCTCGTGCCAGCAGGTTTTGCTGGCTGGCCAGGCATGACTCGTCAGGCACGGCCAAGGTCTGGCGGTCTTGCTGCAAGCGGCTGCGGCGGGTTTCCAACTGGCGCGACTGTTCTTCGATGCCGCGCTGCTCAGCCGCCAGCACACCTAGCTGCTGCTGCACCTGCGCCACGCTGGCGCGCTGTTCGTTGGCGGCGCACTGCGCCAGGCGCAAGGCGTCTTCAAGCTCAGGCAGCTGCTGAGCCTGGTCTTCCACCTGGGCGGCGAACAACTCGTTCTTTTCCTCGCCCAGCAGTTCCAGCTCGGACAGACTCTCCAGTTCGGTTTGTGCGTCCTGGCTGCGGGTGGCCCACTGGGTGGCCTGCTCTTGCAGGGTGCGCAAGCGCAGCTCTACCCGCTGGCGTCCCTCCACCACAAAGCGTATTTCAGCTTCCAGGCGGCCGACTTCGGTGCTGGCTTCATACAGCTTGCCTTGCGCCTGGTTGACCTGGTCACCGGCGGCGTAATGCGCCTGGCGCACGGTCTCCAGCTCGGATTCAGTATGGCGCAGGTCCGCCAGACGGCTCTCCAGCGCATTCACCGCCTCCAAAGACTCCAGCTTGACGCGGGCCTGATCGGCATCAAGCTCCGAACGCTTCAAATACCAGAGCTGCTGCTGCTTTAGTGTGGCGGCATGTGAGAGGGTGTTGTACTTTTGCGCGACTTCGGCCTGCTTTTCCAGCTTGTCCAGGTTGGCATTGAGCTCACGCAAAATATCCTCTACGCGGGTCAGGTTCTCACGCGTGTCGCTCAGGCGGTTTTCGGTTTCACGGCGGCGCTCTTTGTATTTGGACACGCCTGCGGCTTCTTCCAGAAACAGGCGCAGCTCTTGCGGGCGGCTCTCGATGATGCGGCTAATGGTGCCCTGGCCGATGATGGCGTAGGCGCGCGGGCCCAAACCCGTGCCCAGAAAAACGTCTTGCACATCACGGCGGCGCACCGCCTGGTTGTTGATGTAGTAGCTGCTGGAGCCGTCGCGGGTGAGCACGCGCTTGACGGCAATCTCGGCAAACTGGCTCCACTGGCCACCGGCGCGGTGGTCGTCGTTGTCAAAGACCAGCTCCACACTGGCGCGGCTGGCGGGTTTGCGAGTGGTGGTGCCGTTGAAAATCACATCCTGCATGGACTCGCCACGCAACTCAGACGCCTTGCTTTCCCCGAGCACCCAACGCACCGCATCCATGATGTTGGACTTGCCGCAGCCGTTGGGCCCGACCACGCCAACCAGCTGGCCGGGCAACACAAAGTTGGTCGGCTCAGCAAACGACTTGAAGCCGGATAACTTGATGGAATTGAGACGCACGGGTGGGGAAATGTCTGGGCTGTAAACAAGGAGGGCTTCAGCCTGTCACCGGCTGGCTTTCACGGCTGCGGCATGATAACTTGCCTGACCTATTGCCGATGGCGCTTAGCGCAGCGGGTGACGGTGACGAAAAGCCAGAAATGCCCCCCCCCGCGATTCCCGAAACCAACAGGCAGGTCACCAAGCGTTGGATTGTCATAATCGATTGACCACCATTTGCTATTTTATAAATAGCTACTTACGCAAGCATATCAAGGGCTAGAGACCTATTTTTCGTATAAATCAGGGCCGTGTGCCAGCGCCATGACCTGAGCCGGCGGCAAGGCTTTCAGGCTGTGATCGCTCCAGACGCGACGCCAGTGGCGCGCGCCAGGCAAACCATGCCGCAAGCCCAGCATGTGCCGGGCTATTGAAGGCCAGGTGGTGCCAAATGCCGCCAGTTCACGCGCCATGTAGTCCACCATCTGCTGCTCCACCGATTCACGTGTTAGCTCACCTTTGGGGGCAGCAGCAAAAAACGCGCTGTCCCACTGACTGAGCCACCACGGGTTGTGGTACGCCTCGCGGCCCAGCATGACCCCATCGAGCTGCGTCAGATGCGCCTGCACCTGTTCGGTGGAGGTTACGCCGCCGTTGAGCACAATCACTAGCTCAGGAAAATCGCGTTTCAGGCGGTAAGCCCAGTCGTAGCGCAGCGGCGGAATCTCACGATTGTCTTTTGGGCTCAGGCCTTTGAGCCAGGCGTTGCGGGCATGCACGATGAAGGTGTGGCAACCCGCCTGACTCACCGTACCGACGAAATCCCGAACAAAATCATAGTTCTCTACCTGGTCAATGCCGATCCGGTGTTTGACGGTCACCGGCACAGACACCGCATCGACCATGGCCTTGACGCCATCTGCCACCAGTTGCGGCTCAGCCATCAGGCAGGCGCCAAACGCACCGCGCTGCACGCGTTCGCTGGGGCAACCGCAATTCAAGTTGATCTCCGCGTAGCCCCACTGGGCACCCAGGCGGGCACAGTGCGCCAGGTCAGCCGGTTCGCTGCCACCGAGTTGCAGTGCCACGGGTTGCTCTTCGGCATTGAAGCGTAGATGGCGCGCCACATCGCCGTGAATCAGCGCGCCGGTGGTCACCATCTCGGTGTAGAGCAAGGCGTGGTGAGACAGTAGACGGTGAAAGTAGCGACAGTGTCGGTCTGTCCAATCGAGCATCGGAGCCACCGACATGCGCCATCGCTGGGGTTCAACAAGAATCTGGGGTTGCATGCGGCTGATTATCCCAGCCGGGTCAGGCTGAATTTAGGGCTGCGTTTTAACGGAAAGTGCCGCTGCGGCTGGCGCCACGCTGGCCGAAAAAATTAGCCGTCAGATCGGCGAGCACCAGGGCGCCTGGTCGTGCGCGTAGGCCATCCACAAAGCCCAGCCCGCACTGGCTGCCAAGGCCAAGCCCGCCAGCCTAACGCCCCAATCACCATTGCTGTTGCTACCAAACCGCAGCCACAACCAGGGTCCGAGCATCATCGAGACACTGGTGCCCAACGCAAACAGCCCCATGACTAGCGCACCGTCAACAGCGCGCCCGGTCAAACCTGCCACCAGCAGCGCCGAATAGAGCAGTCCACATGGCAAAAAAGTCCACACCATGCCAAGCATCAGCGTGCCCGACAGGCCGCGCCTGACGACCAAGTTGCGCGCGATACCCCAGAGTTTTTTACCCGCTTGCTCGAGCCAGATCGGCTGCTGGGCGTTGAACATGAGCACCAAGCCCATCACCAAAACCGCCACATGGAACATTGTCCAGACCGGCCTGAGCGCCGCGCTTTGCACCGTCATCCAGCCAAGCGCCTGCATGGAGGCGGCTGCCAATGCCCCCATGGCCGAATACCCCAAAACTCGGCCTGCCTGAAACAGCCACATGGCCGACGCGCGCCGATCGCCTGCCGCTTGCCCAATACCCGCGCAGGCAGCGCCGCACATGGCGATGCAATGCGGTCCACCCGCCAACCCCATCAGCAAGGCGGTGGTGGCAAGGGTGGTCTGCATCCACGCAGACTAAAGGATCTTGGAAAACTTGGTGCGGGTACGGTCAGTTTGCAGGTAGTGGTCAAACAGCATCGCAACCGCCCGGACAAAGAACCAGCCTTTTTCAGTCACCTGAATACCGGAATCCTCGAGCACCACCAAGCCCTGCTCTTCCTGAGCCGCCAGGGCTTTAAGTTCCTTGGCGAAATACTGCTTGAAGTTCACCAGATAGGCCAACTCGATGGACTCGTAAGACAAACGGCCTTGGCACATCAGCGCCATGATGCAGGCACGGCGAACCAGATCGTCGCGCGACAGCGCCAAGCCGCGAACAATCGGAAACTGACCTTGGTCCAGAAAATCGTAGTACTCCTCCAGCGTCTTGGCGTTCTGGCTGTAGGTGGCGCCCACGCGGCCAATGGACGATACGCCCAGGCCAATCATGTCGCAATCAGGCTGTGTGCTGTAACCCTGAAAATTGCGATGCAAACGACCCTGACGCTTGGCCACGGCCAGTGAGTCATTCGGCAAGGCAAAGTGATCCATGCCGATGTAGACGTAACCAGCCGCCATGAAAGCCGCCATAGAACGCGCCAGCATCGACACCTTGGCGGCAGCCGTTGGAATTTCAACCGACGAAATACGGCGCTGCGGCTTGAAGCGCTCCGGCAAGTGCGCATAGGCGTACAACGCTATACGCTCTGGTTTGAGTTCCACAATTTGCGCCAGCGTGCGGTCAAACGACTCTGGCGTTTGTTCCGGCAGGCCGTAGATCAGGTCAGCATTGACTGACTCGAAGCCGCGCGCACGCGCTGCGGCCACCAGTTCGAACACTTGCTCAGCCGGCTGGACCCGATGCACCGCTTTTTGTACTGCAGGATCAAAATCCTGAATACCAAAGCTCAAACGGTTGAACCCCAGCTCGGCCAGCACATCAAGTCGCTGGACGTCGATGGTGCGTGGATCAATCTCGATGGAATATTCGCCGCCGGGCACCAATTTGAAATTGCGCCGCAGCAGACCCATCAAATCACGCAATTCAGCATCGGACAGGAAGGTGGGAGATCCACCACCCAAATGCAACTGCGAAACGGGTTGGCCCACACCCATGTGCTTGGTGTGCAAATCGACCTCACGGCTTAAATAACGCAGGTAGGCCGCAGAACGGTCATGGTGCTTGGTGATGATCTTGTTGCAAGCGCAGTAGTAGCACAGCGACTCGCAAAACGGGATGTGCACGTACAGCGACAGCGGCAAAGCCAACGCAGCTGCGCCAGAGCGCCGTTGCTCCAGCGCTAGAGCATAGTCCTGCGCGGTAAAGGCTTCGACAAACCGGTCGGCAGTGGGATAAGAGGTGTACCTTGGTCCTGCAACATCGTATTGACGGATCAAAGCTTCAGAGATTGGTTCGGCGGCGCACTCGATCATGTGAATTCCTTTTTCAGACCACCTAAATGTGCCATCTGCGCCTGTTCTATTTTTGATCTTGATCAATCAAGCGGGAGAACGCGGATAAGGGCGAATTGACATTTGTCAGCCTTTGTTAAAGAACAGTGTCAGAATCCAGCCCATGAATCATGAGACCATCAAAATCGCCTGCGCCAACTGCAACATGCGCGAGCTCTGTATGCCCATTGGCCTGAATCAGGAAGAGCTCCATCGCATCGATGTGATGATTGGTTCCAGGCGCAAGGTCAAGCGCGGTGAAACGCTTTTTCACAACGGCGAAACGTTCACAAATCTCTACGCCATCCGCACTGGTTTCTTCAAAACCTGCATTACCTCAGAAGACGGGCGCGATCAAGTCACCGGCTTTCAAATGGCGGGTGAGATCATTGGCATGGACGGCATCGTCAATGACCACCACAGCTGCGATGCCATTGCCTTGGAGGACGCAGAGATTTGCGCCATGCCGTTTGCAGACATTGAATCGCTGTCACGCGAAGTCAATGCGCTTCAACGCCATGTCCACAAGATCATGAGCCGTGAAATCGTGCGTGAACACGGCGTGATGCTGCTACTGGGCAGCATGCGTGCTGAGGAGCGGCTGGCCGCCTTCCTGCTGAATTTGGCACAACGGCTGCATTCGCGCGGATTTTCCCCTTCTGAACTCGTCTTGCGCATGACACGAGAAGAAATCGGTAGCTACCTGGGGCTCAAACTGGAAACAATCAGCCGAACATTTTCCAAATTCGTCGATGAAGGCATCGTTGCCGTCAAGCAACGCCATGTGCACATTTTGAACACCCAGGCGCTGCAAGATATCGTCAACCCAAAATAACCAGATTATTTCGGTGCGTCAGGCGCCGTTTTAGGCGCTGGAACTGCACCTGTAGCGGCATGGTTTCGGGCCATCACCGCAGGGGCGTCACGGCCTTCGATCATCTGGCCGTTTTTCACGTTTTCAATCTCGATATCCTGACCGGTAATGATCTGGTTCGGACTGTTCGCGATGAAGTAAAACGTGACCAAACAAGCCAGCACCACACTCATCGGCCCACTGATCACCAACCACAGGTGGCCATACGTCCACCACGGCTTGTCATCCAATACGGAATTGTTACTCACAGACTACCTTTCTGTTCACAGCACCGCCTAACGCGCAGGGGCTTGAACGGGAAAACAGGGAAACCAACAAGTTTCATTTAGTGCACTGATTTGGCTTGGGTGGCCTTGGCTTAGCTCTTATTGGAAAGACCCCAAATATAGGCGGTTAACACTTTAATCTGTGGTTCAGTTAATAGTTTGCCTTGCGGAGGCATCACGTTTTGCATGCCGTTGTTGACCATGTCAACGATCGCTTTTTCACCGTAGCCATGCAACCAGATGCCGTCGGTCAGATTCGCTGAGCCCAAAACCTGCATGCCCTTGCCGTCTTCACCATGGCAAGCCGCGCATACAGCAAATTTTTCCTTACCCAACGCTGCCCGGTCGGCGTCATGCGGACTACCTGACAAGCTCAGCACGTATTGCGCCACGTTCTTGACGTCTTGTTCCGTGCCAACTGCAGCTGCCATGGGAGGCATGTTACCGATGCGGCCTTCGACGATGGTCTGGGTAATGTTCTCGGGAACACCACCATGCAGCCAGTCTTTATCCGTCAGGTTGGGAAAGCCTTTGTTTCCTTGCGCATCAGACGCATGGCACTGAGCGCAGTTGTTACTGTAAAGGCGCTCACCGATTGCCATGGCTTTTGTATCCTTAGCAATGTCTTCGTACGACATATTTGCAAAACGCGCATATACGGGGGCAATTGCTTCGTCACCCTCCTTGACTTCTGCTGCGTGTAAACCACTTGACGTCCAACCCAAAAGACCAGGGTAACTGCCAAGGCCGGGGTACAAAGCGAGATATGCAAAAGAGAATACCACCGTAATTACAAACAAATAACTCCACCACCTGGGCAGTGGGTTGTTCATTTCACGCAAATCACCGTCCCAGACGTGCCCAGTTGTGTTGTCCTCAGCTGTCACGGCATGAGCCCTGCCAGTGAAAATCAACAAGAGCAAACACGCCAAGATACTCAGGATAACGATTCCGGAGACGTAGAAGTTCCAGAAGTCACTTACAAAATCACTCATTTTTTGATCCTTCTCGGTTGTCGGATGAGTCCTCATCGTCCTCATCAAAAGGCAGCTTGGCTGCCTCGTCAAAATCAGCGGAATTTTTCTTGGAATACACCCACACGACAAAGCCAACAAAGGTGATCAGCCCCATGAGCGTCACAAGAGCTCTACCCGTGTTGATATCGAATTCCATCAGCGTAACTCTATTTATTTAACGAGATGACCCAAACCCTGAAGGTAGGCGACCATTGCCTCCATCTCGGTTTTACCCTCGACAGCCTCGGCGGCACCGGCAATGTCAGCATCCGTGTAGGGAACACCTACAGTGCGAAGACCTTTCATATGGGCCCCGAGCTTCGCTCCATTCACCGTCGCCGTGGCCAACCAAGGGTACGCGGGCATGATCGACTCAGGCACCAGATCACGCGGATTTAGCAGGTGGGTGATTTGCCACTGGTCACTGTACTTGCCGCCAATACGGTGCAAGTCAGGACCGGTGCGCTTGCTACCCCATTGGAATGGGTGATCGTAGACAAACTCACCAGCCAAAGAATAGTGACCATAGCGCAAAGTTTCAGCACGGAAGGGCCGAATCATTTGTGAGTGGCAGTTGTAGCAACCTTCGCGTTGGTAAATATCCCGACCAGCCAGTTCCAGCGCCGGGTAAGGTTTCAGGCCAGCGACGGGTTGGGTGGTGGATTTCTGGAAAAACAGCGGAACAATTTCCAGCAAACCACCGATGGACAAGACAATCAACATCAAAACAATCATTAACCCATTGTTTGTTTCGATGGCCGTGTGCGAAAAACCGCTTGATTTTGTATTTGACATGTTGTTTTACCTCAGGCGTGAGCCAAAGCAGCCGGAATGGGCACCGTCACTGAACGACCACTTGTCGCCGTTTTGTAGGTATTCCAGAGCATGATGATCATGCCGGTGAGATACATGGACCCACCCAACAGACGCAAAACATAGAACGGAAAGCTGGCCTTGACCGATTCCACAAAGGTATAGGTCAGGGTGCCGTCGGCGTTGATGGAGCGCCACATCAGGCCCTGCATCACACCAGCAATCCACAGTGCAGCGATGTACAAAACGATACCTATCGTGGCAATATAGAAGTGAACTTCAATCGCTTTGACGCTGTGCATCTGCTTTTGGCCGAAAAGCTTGGGAATCAGGTAATACATGGAGCCAATCGTCACCATGCCCACCCATCCCAAGGCACCGGAGTGAACGTGACCGATGGTCCAGTCTGTGTAGTGCGACAAAGCATTGACCGTTTTGATGGCCATCATCGGACCTTCAAAGGTGGACATACCGTAGAACGACAGTGACACGATCAGGAAACGCAAGATCGGGTCGTCACGCAATTTGTGCCACGCACCAGACAGCGTCATGATGCCGTTGATCATGCCACCCCAACTGGGCGCCAGAAGAATCAGGGAGAACACCATACCGACAGATTGGGTCCAGTCAGGCAGCGCGGTGTAGTGCAAGTGGTGCGGGCCTGCCCACATGTAAGTGAAAATCAGTGCCCAAAAGTGAACTATGGACAGGCGATAAGAGTAAACCGGGCGTTGCGCCTGCTTGGGGATGAAGTAATACATCATGCCCAAGAAGCCAGCCGTTAGGAAAAAACCCACAGCGTTGTGACCGTACCACCACTGGACCATGGCATCCTGCACACCTGCGTAGGCAGAGTAGGATTTCATCATGCCAACAGGAATGGAGAGATTATTGAAGATGTGCAGCAAGGCAATCGCCAGCACAAATGAGCCATAAAACCAGTTAGCCACGTAAATGTGCTTTACTTTACGAGTACCAATGGTGCCAAAAAAGACAACCGCGTAAGCGACCCAGACGGCGGTGATCAGCAGATCGATGGGCCATTCGAGTTCAGCGTACTCTTTGCTTTGCGTGAAACCCAAAGGCAAGGAAATGGCCGCACCAACAATGACAATTTGCCAGCCCCAAAAAACAAAGGCTGCCAATTTGTCACCAAAAAGACGAACCTGGCAGGTCCGCTGAACAACATAAAACGATGTTCCGATCAAGCCACAGCCACCAAACGCAAAAATAACCGCGTTGGTGTGCAACGGGCGCAATCGTCCAAAAGACAGGTACTCAATCCCGAAATTAAGCTCCGGCCAGGCAAGTTGTGCCGCAATGAACACGCCAACGAGCATGCCCACAACACCCCAAACCACGGTCATGATGGCGAACTGCCGTACAACTTTATCGTTGTACGTCGTCGCCAGCGAATTTGCGTATGCCATATTTACCTCTTCTATATTTGAGACGCAAAGTGTCCTGGTTGACCTGCGTCCTCGATTTGACACAGGTCAATTATGGCTTAATTTCCCCTTCAATCTTTAAGTATTCTCTCGCCTTCTTTTTCCACATCGTCAAATTGCCCCCGGTAAATCGCCCACCAAATGCCGCCAATGATGAAAAAGATCAGCCCGACAGATAGCGGGACCAGTAAATACATGATGTCCATCAAATTTCCTTGTTCTGAGGCTGCGCGCGCGACAGCCGAAGGGCGTTAGCCACCACCAGCAGCGAACTGCTGGCCATACCAATACCCGCAAGCCAGGCGGGCAACATGCCTGCCACAGCCAGCGGCACGCAAATCGCGTTGTAACCCGCCGCCCACCACAGATTCTGCCTGACCACCGCCAAGGTGCGTCTGGACAAGCTGATGGCCAAGGCCACATCACTCAGTCTGCTGCCTGAGACCAGAAAATCCGCCTGCGCTTGTGCCAGCGGCACCGCCTGGCCAAAGGCAAATGAGGCGTGCGCTCCCGCCAGAATAGGCCCGTCGTTCAGGCCATCACCCACTACGGCAACCTTGTGGCCTTCAAGCTGAGACTGACGCAAAAAATCGAGCTTGTCTTGGGGTGAACATTGCCCCTGAAAGGCCTGGATGCCCACCGCATCAGCAACCTGCCGGGCAGCATCACTGGCATCACCGGAGAGCAGGTGAACAGCAAGCCCATCTTCTTTCAGTGCAGCAATCGTCGCCTGGGCATCCGGGCGAATGGCTTCCTGCAATTCAAAAGTCGCCAGCCATTGCTGGCCATCGCTCATATAGACCTGCAAGACCTCTGAGGCGCGGGGCGCCACGCCGCAGTGCTCTGCTGAACCCAGCCGAATCTCAAAAGATTGCTCAGGCTCAGTGGCTTGCGCCAGCGTGGCCGTCAATCCACGCCCCGGCACCTCAAGCATATGACTGGCGAGCCACTGCCCAACAACACCCTGCTGCTGCGCTGCAAGCAACAAGGCTCGGGACGCCGGATGCAAGGAGTTCTGCGCCAGCGAGGCAGCCATGGCAAGCGCCTGGCTTGCGTCCATACCGGCACGCACCTGCGTCTGCCCCAACACCATGGCATCGCGCGTCAGGGTGCCCGTCTTGTCAAACACCACCGTGTCCACCGCCGCCAGGGACTCAAAGGCGTCGAGGCGGCGCACCAAAATACCCCTCTGTGCCAGCGCGCCAGCAGCAGACAACATGGCGGCAGGCGTTGCCAGCGACAAGGCACAAGGACAGGTCACGATCAGCACCGACACTGCCACCATCAAGGCGCGCTCCGGGTCGGTGTCCCACCAATACAAACAGGCCAGGCTTGCAGCAACCAGAACACCGATCAAAAAGGGTTTGGCAATGGTGTCTGCCAGACGCGCTAGGTGCGGTTTGTTGGTGGAAGCACTCTCCATCAGATCAACAATCTGGGCAAAGCGCGTTTCCTTGCCGACACGCTCCACCCGCGCCAGCACCACAGCAGCCAAGTTGTGGCTGCCGGAAATCACCGTATCGCCTTCGGCCCGCGCGACCGGGCGAGACTCACCGGTGAGCAGCGATTCGTCAACTGAGGTCTGACCACGCACCACCACGCCGTCAGCAGGAAAAGCCTCTCCCGCGCGCACTTGAATGACATCACCGGGTTGAAGTCGGCGAATAGGAACTCGCTCAAATTCACCGTCAGCCTTTTGCCGCGCGATGCTGTCGGGCAGTCGGTTCATCAACACTTCCAGTGCGCCGGCAGTGCGGTCACGCAGCCGCAACTCAAACCAGCGCCCGGCCAGCAGGAAGAAGACAAACATGGTCAGCGAGTCAAAAAACACCTCCCGGCCAAAAATGCCTTCGGGATCGAATGTACCTGCGGTGCTCACGACAAAAGTGATCAACATACCCAGCGCCACCGGCAAGTCCATACTGATGCGCCGATGCACGATGTCGCGCCAGGCGTTGCTGAAAAACGGGCTACAGGAAAAAATAATCACCGGCAATGTCAGCACCCATGAGGCCCAGCGCAGCAGATGCTCCATCTCGGCTGATAGATCGCCCGGGTCGGCAATGTAGGCCGGCAAGGCGTACATCATCACCTGCATCATGCACAGGCCTGCCACCATCAGGCGCCAAAGCGCCTTGCGCGACTCCAGCCGACGTCTTTCACGGGCAAAAGCGTCATTGGCCGGAACCGCCCGATAGCCCGACTCACGCACCGCCTGCATCCAGCGTGAGGGTAATACTGCTTGCGCCTGCCAGAGCACTTTAGCCCGCTGGCTGCCCGCGCTGACATCGGCCGAGACCACACCGGGAATGCTCTTGAGCGCGTCTTCCACGGTCAATGCGCAAGCCGCACAGTGCATGCCTTCGATCATGACATTGGACTCCCAGCGCCCCGACTGGGTTGCATCTGGTCGGCTGAACGCCGACCACTCTTGCTCGTCGTCCAGAATCTTCAACGCCTCCAGCGGGTCGCCTGGTGGCGACTGGAGCGCATCCTCGTCTTCCACAGCGCCCAATTCAACCCTAAAGCGCGGAGTAAGCGGCAAAAGCGAACTTTGAGATTCAACAGGAAAAGTCATCAAGATACCTGAGCTATATCAAAACCGGCTGATGGTATAGGAACGTACCATCTTCGTTCGTTTTGAGAGGAAATCACCATGTACGAAAAGATTCTTGTGGCCACCGACGGATCAAGTCTGTCCAAAAAAGCAGTCAGCAGCGCTATATCGCTGGCAGCACTCACCGGCGCGGCGCTGGTGGTGGTCAAGGTTGTGCCGCGTTACCCGCAAAGTTATTTTGAAGGTGGCTTGGCTCTACAAGCCGCTGAAGTGGGCCGCATCGAACAGCAATGGGCCGAGGAAGGCCAGTCGGTGGTAGACGAAGTGAAAACACTGGCCGAGTTGCAAGGTGTCAAAACCCGCGCGCTCACAGTGAAATCTGACATCGTGTCAGATGCCATCATTGCCACAGCCAAGAAGAACAAATGCGACCTCATCGTCATGGCCTCGCACGGCCGCAAGGGTGTCAAGCGCTTGTTGCTGGGTAGCGAAACGCATCAGGTGCTCACACACTCGCACATCCCCGTGCTGGTTTTACGTTAAAAACAGCTCCAGCCCTTATGCAGTAAGCGCGAGCAGCTATCATTTTCTACAGGATGGTGATGGCATCTTCATCATCCTGGAAACGCTGCCGAATCTGGCAGACGCTTTCCCACTGAGAGAAAAATGTGGTCACGCACTGCGGATCAAGGTGGCTTCCTGCGCTGGCTTTGATGTGCTCGCTGGCGCGCTCCAGCGACCAGGCTTTCTTGTACGGCCGCTCAGAGGTCAGGGCGTCAAAGACGTCGGCCACCGCCGCAATGCGGCTGAAAATGGGTATCGCCTCACCTTTGAGGCCACCCGGGTAGCCTGAACCGTCAAACTTTTCGTGGTGGCCCAGCGCAATGGCGGCACCGGTTTGCAGCACCCGGGAAGAACTGCCTTTCAAAATGTCATAGCCGTACACCGAATGCAGTTTCATGGCCTCGAACTCTTCAGGCGTCAGGCGCCCCGGTTTGAGCAGGATGCTGTCGGTGATACCCACTTTGCCAATGTCGTGCATGGGAGCTGCTTCTAGCAACAGTTCACACTCTTCCCGCGGCATGCCCAAGCCCCGGGCAATCAATTCCGAGTAATGTGCCATGCGCACAATGTGCGAACCCGTCTCAGGATCGCGGTATTCAGCGGCTTTGGACAGGCGTATCACCGTTTCGCGCTCGCGCTCCTTGATCTGATAAGTGGCTTTGCGCACCTCTTCGGCCAGCCAGGCGGCTCGGTCCGCCAGCACTTTGCGACTGGCACCGAGTTGCAGCATGTTTTTGACCCGCGCCATGAACTCGATCTTGTCCACCGGTTTGGTCAGGAAATCTGTGGCACCCGCGTCCAGGGCGCGGTAGCGCACCTGCTTTTGGTCATTAGCGGTGATCATCAACACCGGCATGTCTTCGCGGCCAGGGGTTTGGCGGAACTGGGTGATGAAATCCACGCCGTTGAGCTCGGGCATCATGTAGTCGACGATGACCAGGTCATAGTCTTCAGTCTGCGCACTCACCAGCCCGGCAACGGCGTTGGAGAAACTGGCAGATTCGCAGTTGCCCATGCGCTTGAGCAGTGCCTCGAACAGCACCAGGTTGATCTCTGCGTCATCAACAATCAATACCTTGTAAGTCATGGTGGTAGGGTTCAAAAAAACGCGTCTCTGGCACACGTTAATTTCACTTTAACACTGCCTCACCGTCACGATGCAAGGCTTCCAACAAATTGGCCACCGCTGTTCCCAGCTCTACCAGCCTGGCCCGCCCAGTCTGCTGCGCAACGCCCTCGCCCATCGCTGTGGCCTTGGCTGCCAACTGTTCCAGTTCGGCAAGCAGCGCCACCGCCGGGCTCGCCCCGAACATGGCCAAAATTCCGCGCAGGGTGTGCGTTGCGCGCGACAAGGCGCTCCAGTCCTCTTGCGCTATGGCCTGATACATTTTTTCAAGGTCCACGGGCCAGCTCGCCACAAAGGTGTCGGCAATGATCTCGACGATGTCCTGGTCAACGTCAAGCAGGGCCAAGGCGTAATCAAAACTGCTGCCCGCCATCTGCGTCTGCGCCGCTGCGCGAACATCAGGCATCACGTTTGCTTCAGAATCTATAGCTATCCGCGCTTTTGTAAAAAGGGCTAGAACCCGATTTAGCTCTGAAACTGATATCGGCTTGGGGAGATAGTCGTCCATTCCCGCCTGCAGGCAGCGCTCGCGGTCGCCAGGCATCGCGTTGGCGGTCATGGCCACAATTGGCGTGCGGTTGCCGCGCTCGGTGGCACGGAAACAGCGGCTGGCCTGCAGCCCGTCCAACACCGGCATCATCATGTCCATCAGCACCAGGTCAAAGCGCTGCTGCGCCAAAATATCCAAGGCAATCTGACCGTTACAAGCCAGAGTGATGTGATGTTCCTCGCGCTTGAGCAAGGCCACTGCCAGCTTCTGGTTGATGAGGTTGTCTTCAACTAACAAGATAGCCAAGCCTATCGACCCGGTTGCCGCTGCCTGGGCGCTTAGGGCAGCCACCCCCTCCTGGGCCGGCTCTGCAGTCGAGGCCGCTGACGCTGCAGCCTGCGCCCCGACGCCGAGCATGATGTCAAAGTCGAACTGGCTGCCCAGCCCGAGCTGGCTGCTGACAGAGACGTGCCCGCCCATGGCCGCCACCAGGCGCGACGAGATGGACAGCCCCAGGCCGGTGCCACCAAAGCGGCGGGTGACGCTGCTGTCTTCCTGCGAAAACGCTTCGAAAATACTGTGCAACTTCGACGGGTCAATCCCCACGCCAGTGTCTTTGACAGAAAACATCAGACACCACTGTCCATCCGGCATCGCATGGGCGCGCACGCTCAGCCGAACTTCGCCCCGGTCGGTGAATTTGATGGCGTTGCCCATCAGGTTCAACAGGATCTGCTGCAGCCGCCAAGCGTCGCCAACCACCTCCGCTGGCGTCGTTGGGTCGGTGTCGCACACCAATTGCAGACCCTTGGCTTGGGCAGGTACTGACAAAATCTTCAGCGCGTCTGCCAGCACCCGATGCAAGTTGAAACCAAGCTGCTCGATCTGCAGCTTGCCAGCTTCAATTTTCGAGAAGTCCAGAATGTCGTTAATGACCCGCAGCAAGGCGTCTGAAGAGAGCTTGACGATTTCCAACTGCTCGCGCTGCTCGGCGGTCAACTCGGAATCCAGCACCAGGTCGGTCATGCCAATCACGCCGTTCATGGGGGTGCGGATCTCGTGGCTCATGTTGGCCAGAAAGTCCGACTTGGCGCGGCTGGCCACTTCAGCCGCCTCTTTGGCCCGCTGTAACTCCTCTGACGCCAGCTTGGCCTGGGAAATATCGGCCAAGTAACCGTTCCACAACACGCCGCCATCCACCGCCGCCTTGGGCATGGACTCACCATGCACCCAGAGGATGGCGCCGGTGTGCTTGTGGTGCATCCGGAAATCCAGCGAAATGCGCTGGCCGCTGCGTGCAGACGTTTTGAAGGCTGCCACAAAAGCCTCTTGGTCATCCGGGTGAATCGTCTGGAAAAAAGCCATGGGGTCGGCGGTAACCTCCTGCGGCGCCAGACCACACACCTGCTCGACCACCGAACTGCAAAACGGAAAGTTTTGTCGGCCGTCAGCCCACAGCCGGTACTGAAACACCACCACCGGAATGCTCTCGGTCACCTCGCGCAGGCGCTCACTGGCTTCGCGGATGTGGGTGACATCCTGCCAGATGCCGGTAAACACCGTTGCGCCGTCGTCCGCCAGTGCTGGGGCGGGCAAGATTTGCGAGCGAATCCAGCGCAAGCGCTTGTCTGGCAAACGCACCTGGTATTCAGCGGTCCAACCCTCGCGCCGCTGGGCAGCCGCCATCACCTCGGTAACGCAGCGCTCACGGTCAGCTTCGATGATCTGCGCAAACGCCAGCGAACCATCGCGCAGCAGCGCGTCACGATCGAGCCGACGAATCTCCTGCAACCGCTCGCTCACGAAGGTGTAGCGAATAGTACCGGCACCCACCTCAAACTGAAACACCACGCCGGGCACGGTGTTGGTGATGCGGCGCAGTCGCTCTTCGCCCGCCACCAGCGCCACCTGCATGTTTTTGCGCTCGGTGATGTCGGTGCGGATGGCAATGAACTGCCTGGGTGCGCCGTTGTCGTCCAGCGTCGGAACAATCGTTGCCTGAACCCAGTAAATAGCACCCGATTTGGAGCGGTTGCAAATTTCGCCGTGCCAGACCTTGCCAGCCAGGATGGCTTGCCAAAGGTGTTGAAAAAAAGCCGGCGGATGCACCCCGGCGTTGATCAGTCGGTGGTTGCAGCTCAGCAACTCCGCCAAGCTGTAGCCGCTGATCTGGCAAAACTTGTCGTTGGCGTAGGTGATGTCGCCTGCCAGGTCGGTGATGCTGACGATGGCGTGCTGGTCCAAGGCAAATTTCTGGTTGGCCAGGTCAGCCAGCGCCGCTTGCAAATCGCGTTGGCTGGCTTGGCGCTGTGTGACCAGATCTGACATGAGTTGCGAGAGCGACTCCAGACTGTCTTCACGCAGCGCAGGCATGCCGGGGTTCATCTCGTGCATCAGCCCGTTGGCGGTTTCGCGAAGCGAGTCCATGGCGCGGGTACGGCTGTCAAGCTCATGGCGCAAACGATCATTGGCGTGCGAAAGCTCTACCGAGCTGAGCTGCAGGCTGCGGGTTTTCAGATCCAAGTCGCGGTCATTTTGCGCATAGGTTTCTTCCACCCGGGCCACAAAATCCCCAAAACCAGCGAGGCATCTGGCGACTGGCTCCGACACGCCCGCCTGCCCGGCAAGTTGTGCCAGCTCATCCAGCACTGCTGGCATCTGTGTTTCGTCAACACCTAACAGGCGCCGCGACTGCAGGCTGAGTAATTTGTGCATGGTGCGCTGGTCAGTGAAGGGCTGCGGCTTGCGACAAATAAGGGATGGTCATGGTTCGATTGTGCAGCTTGCAGGCCAGCTTACCGATGAGCAGGCTGATCTGGCTTCGCGAGTCAACGTCGGCCCTATCGACCTCCTGGCGCAGCACGCTTTGAAGAGTTTGCAAGCCGAATCTCCAAGGAGTTTTGCCGCCATGCTAACGAATTCTGTCAAGGCTTAGGCGCTGGGCGGCACAACATACTGAGTACGCAACTGGTTTTTCTGCACCTTGCCCATGGCGTTGCGCGGCAGCTCGGGCACCACAAAACACTGCTTAGGTACCTTGTAATTGGCCACGCTGGCCTTGAGCTGGGCCAGAATCCGCGCGGCGTCGAGCTGCGCGCCCGGGCGCGGCACCACCACGGCCACACCCACCTCGCCAAAATCTGCATGCGGCACACCCACCACCGCGCTCTCAAGCACACCGGGCAAGTCGTTGATAAAGCTCTCCAGCTCGGCTGGATAAACGTTGTAGCCGCCGCTGATGATCAAGTCTTTGCTGCGGCCAACGATGGTGACATAGCCGTCTGCATCCTGCCTGCCGACATCACCGGTCTTGAAATAGCCACCCCCGGTGAACTCCTGCGCGGTTTTCTCGGGCATGCGCCAGTAACCGGCAAACACGCTCGGCCCTTTGACTTGAATGTCACCAATGTCTCCGGCGGGCACCGGCTCATCCCGCTGGTTGACGATGCGCAGTTGCACCCCCGGCAGCGGTGCGCCCACGCTGCCACCGCGACGCTCGCCGGTGTAGGGGTTGGAGGTGAGCATGATGGTTTCGCTCATGCCGTAGCGCTCCAGAATGGTGTGGCCGGTGCGCGTTTGCCAGGTTTGAAAGGTCTCCATCAGCAAAGGGGCCGAGCCGGAAATGAACAGACGCATGTGGCTACAAAGCTCGGCGGTCAAGCCCGGCTCAGCCAGCAGCCGCACATACAAAGTGGGCACGCCCATGAACACGGTGGCGCGCGGCAGGGCTTGAAGCACCGCTTTCGGGTCAAACCTGGTCAGCCAGATCATCTTGCTGCCATTGATCAGCGCGCCGTGGATCGCCACAAAAAGGCCGTGCACATGAAAAATCGGCAGTGCGTGGATCAACACATCACCGCCCTGCTCCGCGCTGCGCCATGCCCAGTACTCTTGGAGCACCAGCGCATTGCTGAGCATGTTGCCGTGGGTGAGCATGGCGCCCTTGGAGCGCCCGGTGGTGCCGCTGGTGTAGATCAGCACCGCCAGGTCATCGGCGTGCCGGGTGGCGGGCGGGTGCTGATCCGGGGCGTGCGCCGCGCGGTTGAGCAGGCTGCCAGTGCGGTCGTCGTTGAGGGTGAACACCCAGGGCGTGCCCGCCTGAAACGCCAGCTTGCTGACCCAGCCGAAATTTTGCGCACTGCAAACCACCACGGCGGGCTCGGCGTCACCGATGAAATAGGCCATCTCGGCACTTTGGTAAGCCATGTTCAGCGGCAAAAACACAAAACCGGCGCGCAGCGTGGCCAGGTAAAGCATCAGCGCTTCAACCGATTTATCCACCTGCGCTGCTATGCGTGCGCCCTCAGGCAAATTGAGCGACTGCAAAAAATTCGCCAGCATGGCGCTGCCACGCTCCAGATCGCGCCAGGTGTAGAACTGCCCGGCGTCGGTCTCTACCGCCGTGGCCTCCAGATCCGCCGGGAAAGCCGCACGAAAAGCCTGGTAAAGATTGGAAGAGGTGGGCGTCATGGCGGTTTCACTTTCTTGGCGGGAGAACGCTGGCAGCGCAGACGCTGAGGGCAGCATATGGCGCCAGACGGTTTAGAACACGGGGGGACGTTTTTCCAGAAAAGCGCTGATGCCTTCGCGCTGCTCCGGGCTGGCGGCGTAGCGGTAGGCGCTGGCCATGAGGCCGCTCAAGGCGTCGGCATTTGCATCGTTATTCATAGCTGCTTGCGCTTTATCCATAAGGGCTGGAGGCCTATTTAATGCACGAAGCGTCTGCTTATTCAGGCGCGCCGCCTGCGGTGCCAGGCTGGAGATGCGCTGCACCGTGGCGTGCGCCAGAGTGGGCAAATCCACATCGGCCACCACCCGGCTCAGAAAACCGCGTTGCAACATCTCCGGCGCGCTGAACACCGCCGCTTCCAGAAGCATCTGCCGCGCAGTGACCAGACCCACTTCACGGCCCACCAGCGCCAACTCACGCGGTGCCATCGGAAAACCCAGCCGGGCAATCGGTGCGCCAAACTGGGCGGATTCAGCCGCCAGTCGAACGTCGCAACAGCTGGCAATCTCGACACCTGCGCCCATGCAATTGCCCGAAATCTGCGCCACGATGGGCACATCACAGGCAAGCATGGCGTTCAAGGCACCCCAGACATCTTCTTCGTGAAAGGCCCGCAGGCTGCTCTCTTCATAACGAAAGCTGGCGTACTCCGAAATGTCACCACCCGCGCAAAAGTGGGCACCGTGGCCCTGCACTAGCACGCAGCGCAGATCTGGCTGGGTCTGGATGCACTCAAACACGCTGCGCAGCTCGCGCCACATACCGCGCGACATGGCATTGAAGCGCTTGGGGTAACGCAAGGTCACCCACGCCACTGCGTGGTCTTGGTGAAACTCGATACGTGCTGGCATGTGTCACAACCTATCTGGCGACATCCAAGATTACTATGAATAAAATAGCTGCTTGCGCTTTCTCTATAAGGGCTAGAGGGCTATTTTCCTTATATTTGGGGTGACTTACGAGCGGCCCACAGCCAGAGTGCCACGCCGCCTGCAATCATCGGCAAGCACAGCCACTGGCCCATACTCAAGCCCAGGCCCAGCAAACCCAGATAGTCGTCGGGCTCACGGAAAAATTCTGCAATGAACCGGAACACACCGTAGCCAAACAGAAAAGCCGCCGCCACTTGCCCGCGCTGGCGCGGCTTGCGGGCATACAGCCACAACAGCACAAACAGCAGCAGCCCTTCCAGCAAGAACTGGTAGATTTGCGATGGGTGACGCGGCAAATCTCCCGCACCGCGAAAGACCATGCCCCAGGGCAAGTCTGGGCTGGCCACACGGCCCCACAACTCGCCGTTGATGAAGTTGCCAATGCGCCCCGCCGCCAGCCCGGTCGGCACACAAGGTGCCACAAAGTCCGCCACCTGCAGCCAAGGCCGCTGGCGGCTGTGGGCAAACCACAGCATCGAGGCGATGACGCCGAGCAAGCCGCCATGAAAACTCATCCCGCCCTGCCAGACATAAAACACTTCCAGCGGGTGCGCCGCGTAGTAGCCGGGCTTGTAAAACAGGCAGTAGCCGATGCGCCCACCCAGCACCACACCCATCACACCCAAAAACAGGATGTCTTCCACGTCGCTCTTGGTCCAGGCGCCAGTGCCTGTGAGCGAGGCAAACGGCTCGTGACGCAGCCGCAGCCTGCCCAACCACATGAACAAGCCAAACGCTGCCAAGTAGGTCAACCCATACCAATGCACGGCCACCGGCCCCAATTGCAGGGCGACAGGGTTAATTTCGGGGTGAATCAGCATGGTGGACGATTGTGCAGCAGGCCAGGTCAACGGTGCCACATGGGTTCAGTGGAGCGGCAGACGCAGTCCACGTGTCGCGGCTGCGCCTGCCAGGGTATCGTCAAAGGCTAGTCGTGTCAGTCTTCAAGAAGCGACAGGTCGCGCACGGCGCCCTTGTCGGCCGACATCACCAGCTTGGCGTAAGCCTTGAGCGCTGTCGACACTTTGCGCGGGCGCGGCAAGGCAGGCTTCCAGCCAAGCAGGTCTTGCTCGGCGCGGCGCTTGGCAAGTTCTTCATCCGACACCAGCACATTGATACTGCGGTTGGGAATGTCGATGCGGATGCGGTCGCCGTTCTTCACCAGCCCAATCGCACCGCCAGCAGCCGCTTCGGGCGAGGCATGGCCAATAGACAGACCCGAGGTGCCGCCCGAAAAACGCCCATCGGTCAGCAGCGCACAGGCTTTGCCCAAGCCTTTGGACTTGATATATGACGTGGGGTAGAGCATCTCCTGCATGCCGGGGCCGCCCTTGGGGCCTTCGTAACGCACGATGACCACTTCGCCGGCCTTTACTTGGTCAGCCAGAATGTGCTCCACCGCCTCATCCTGTGACTCGACCACATGCGCCGGGCCTTCGAACACCATCAGGTCGTCATCCACACCGGCTGTTTTGACCACGCAGCCCTTGAGCGCAATGTTGCCGACCAAAATGGCCAGACCACCCTCTTGCGAAAACGCATGGTCGCCCGAACGAATGCAGCCCTGTGCGCGGTCGAGGTCCAGACTGGGCCAGCGCGCGGCTTGGCTGAAGGCCACCTGCGTCGGCACGCCGCCAGGGCCGGCCATGTAAAAGGTTTTGACCGCGTCAGACGGGTTGCGGGCAATGTCCCATTCGTCGAGCGCGTCTTTCATGGTTTTGGCGTGCACGGTGGGCGTGTCGGTGTGCAGCTTGCCCGCACGGTCCAGCTCACCCAGGATGGCCATGATGCCGCCCGCGCGGTGCACGTCTTCAATGTGGTATTTGTCGGTGTTGGGTGCCACCTTGCACAGCTGCGGCACCACGCGCGACAGGCGGTCGATGTCGGCCATGGTGAAGTCGATTTCAGCCTCTTGCGCAATCGCCAAAATGTGCAGGATGGTGTTGGTGGAGCCGCCCATGGCAATGTCCAGCGTCATGGCGTTTTCAAACGCTTTGAAGCCCATGGAGCGCGGCAACACGCTGTTGTCGTCTTGTTCGTAGTAGCGTTTGCACAAGTCCACCACCTGGCGGCCGGCGCGCTTGAAAAGTTGTTCGCGGTCAGCGTGGGTTGCCAGCACCGTGCCGTTACCGGGCAGCGAGAGGCCCAGCGCCTCGGTCAGGCAGTTCATGGAGTTGGCGGTAAACATGCCCGAACACGACCCGCAAGTGGGGCAGGCAGAACGCTCGATCTCCGCCACGTCGGCGTCAGACACCTTGTCGTCGGCCGCCATCACCATGGCGTCGATCAGGTCGAGCTTTTTGAAGGTCACGATCTGGGTGTTGGGGTCGGTTTTTTGAACCTTGCCGGCTTCCATCGGACCACCCGAGACAAACACCACCGGCACGTTCAGCCGCATGGCCGCCATCAGCATGCCGGGGGTGATCTTGTCGCAGTTACTGATGCACACCATGGCATCGGCACAGTGTGCGTTGACCATGTACTCCACGCTATCAGCAATGATGTCGCGGCTCGGTAGTGAGTACAGCATGCCATCGTGGCCCATGGCAATGCCATCGTCCACGGCAATAGTGTTGAACTCTTTGGCCACACCACCAGCCGCCTCAATTTCACGCGCCACCAGCTGCCCAAGATCTTTCAGGTGCACATGGCCGGGCACAAACTGCGTGAAAGAGTTGACCACCGCAATGATCGGCTTCTCAAAATCGCCGTCCTTCATGCCGGTGGCACGCCAGAGGGAACGAGCACCGGCCATGTTACGGCCAGCGGTGGTGGTTTTGGAGCGGTAGACGGGCATGGTATTTTTCAGCCAAAAAATGGATCAACAAAACTTAAAACGAGTCTGGGATTATGGCCCACAGGCTGCACGCAGCAGGCGTTTCGGGCATACCCACGACGGCAACAGCGGTAACGCGCATGGCCCGCAAGCGCAGACCAAACGGCTCGGGCTTAGCGGCGACGCTTATGAAAATTCGCGTCCAGTGCCTCTTTGGTGCGGGCGCGGCGCTCGTCCCGGCGCTTGTCGTCCTGCTCCATGGCTTTGCGCTTGGTGTAGCCGGTGGCATCCGCCCAAGCCCACCATAGCGCTGCCAGCGCAAAGGGTGTCAACACCAGCCACCATGACCATTGCGCCACCGGGCCCCATTCAAGGTATTTCAACACCATCAAAACCAATCCCAAACCAAGCAAATACATAACGCCGCTTCCTTCCTTATGCCGGATGAATTGCATGAGCGTACCCGGTATTTGCCGCTCTGTCGCGTCAAATGCCGTACCTACAATGCCCGCTCTGAGCGCCGCTATAGCTTTTATTGAAGGATGAACCCATGAAACGCCCTCTTTTGGCGCTGTTGACTGGCGTCTTTTTGGCCGCCCCCGCGCTAGCAGATCAGGCGCTAGCCGAAAAGAAAAGATGCACGGTCTGCCACACCGTCAGCCAAAAAATCCTCGGCCCCGCCTACAAAGACGTGGCTGCCCGGTATGCCGGTCAAAACGCCAGCACCGAGCTCGCAAATAAGATCATCCACGGCGGTGGCGGGGTTTGGGGCGTGGTACCCATGCCAGCCAATCCCAAAATCAGCCGCTCAGACGCCGAGACGTTGGCGCGCTGGATCCTGTCGCTGAAATGACCCGCCCCTCAACACGCCCCCCCTTGACCCGGTCGCGACCATGAACAAAGACATACCCCTTATTGACAACGAGCTGGACCTGCTTGCCGACCTGGTGCCGCTACAAGCCAGTCAGCTGATTGAACTGGGCTGCGGCGCGGCGCGTCTGGCCGGGGCGCTTTTGGTGCGTTACCCCAACGCCCGCGTCACCGGCCTGGAAGTTGATGAGCGCCAACACGCCAAAAATCTGGCCGCAATACCCCAGCCAGGCTTGACCTTTGTTCACGCCGGTGCACAGGCTGTGCCCTGTGCTGTGGCCAGCTTTGACGGCGCACTGATGCTCAAATCGCTGCACCATGTGCCCACTGACTTGATGGCGCAAGCGCTGGCGGAAGTGGCGCGTGTGTTGCGTCCGGGCGGCTGGTTGTATGTGTCTGAGCCGGTTTATGCCGGGCCTTTGAACGAGATCATGCGGCTTTTTAATGACGAACGTGTGGTACGCGCGGCCGCTCAGCGGGCGCTGGACCAGGCGCTATGCAATGGCACGTGGGAAGCTGCTGACGAGCGTCGCTTTGCGATGCCGGTGCATTTCACCGACTTCCACGCGTTTGAGAAACGCATGTTGCAGCCGACTTTCGTCAATCACCAGATTGATGCGCCCTTGCGCGAGGCCATTCGCCAACGCTTTGAGTCGAATAGGGTTCCTGATGGGGTTCGCCTGACACGGCCGATGCATGTTCGGCTGTTGCGCAAGAAGGCTTGATCTTTTACAAAGCCGAAATCGGCTTGGCTTCAAGGAGAGTCGCCAAGCTTGGCGACCAGTTTGCCGTGAATTTTTCGGGTAGTGCGCCATACCACCCACAGCACCACCGGCACCATCACACCGGCAAACATCTCCGGGTTGATTGGCATGCCGCCCGCCTTCATGGCTTTGCCCGCATACAGCAAGAGGCTAATCACGTAATAAGAGATGGCTGCAATCGACAGCCCTTCCACCGTGCCCTGCAAATGCAACTGCGCCGCCTGGCCACGGGTGAGCTTGGCCAGCAATTCCTGGTTTTGCGTCTCGGTGGCAATGTCCACCCGGGTACGCAGCAAATCGCTGGCGCGCGCTACCCGCTCAGAGAGTGAGGCCAGCCGCTCAGATGTTGCAACCACCGTGGCCATGGCCGGGGCCATGCGGTACTGCAAAAACTCACCCAGGGTCTGGGTGCCGGGAATGGCTTTTTCGCGCAGCTCAGCAATGCGCTGGTTCACCAGCGAATAGTAGGCCTGGCTGGCAGAAAAGCGGTAAATATGCTCGGCGGTGGCATGCTCAATACTCGCGGCTAATGAAACCAGGGTGTCGAGCAATTCCTGGTCCGAGGCGCTTTTGCCCTGCAGCAAAGCGGTGATCTTGGCCAGCAATTGCTCCGACTCGGACAACAGCGACCCCAGCGCCTTGGCTACCGGCAGGGAGCGCAACGCCATAAGGCGGTAAATCTCCAGTTCCAGCAATCGCCGGGCGATGCGTCCGGCGCGCGTCTGGCTGGTGCCTTCGGGCGCGATCACCAAAAACCGCTCGAACCCGTCGGATTGCAAACGAAACTGGGTCAGCGCCCACGAATGGCCCAGCGGATGCTGGTAGCCGCCCTCGCCCGCAGCCTTGCCCAGCTCTTTAGACACATCAAAGGCATTGCTGCCCATCAACGAAGCCACCACGTTTTTGCCGCCCAGCCACTTTGTGGCTTGCGCCATCAGCACCTTGGCGTTATCCAGCGGTGCGTGCAGCATGACGAGTTGCACAGCAGACACGGTGCTGCCAGGAATCTGGCGCAGCCAGTCTGGAGGAGTGGCCACATGCGGCATCAGGTCTGGCTCACTCGCACCCAGATGGGCATGCTCAGGCAGTGGCTGCAGCACCGTGTAGCGGGAAAACTCCGTATGACGCTCCCATTTCACGGTATAGCCGCCGCTGCGCAAACGCAAAAAATTGTCTTGCAAAGCCGCCAGTGACAAATCTGCATAACCGGGCAACTGGCTGAGGTGGGCACAGACCATTTCGCGTGTGACTCCGTGATGTAACACCGTCACATCAATCAGCAGTGCGGGCAGGCGCACGCGCGCTGAGGGGCGCGCGTGAACCTCGTTGTGCAGTTTGATGCGCTCGGCGTCGTCAGGCGGCAAAAAAGCGGAAAGTGTATTGGCTTCGGTGTGCATGGCGGTATTTTGCAGGTTTTTCTGTGCCATGGAATGAAGACTACGCCTAAAGACGTCGAGCTGAAAACAAAGAGAAAAACCCGATCAGAACCCCGGTATCAGGGTCGCGCAGCCAGACGTCCGGATCAACGCGGGGTGGTGCGCTTGGGCTCCACATCGGTGACGACGGTCACATCCGTTACGTCTGTCACCTCGGCATCCACCACATTGTCTGCGTCCGCTGCTCGCCCCCGCTGACCCTGGGCTTGCTGGTAAAAACGCTGCCAGTTAGCCTGGCGGTTCATCTGAAACGTCCACGGACTCACCGGTTGACCCGTCAGTTTGGCCCACAACGCACGCACCAGCCACACCAGCAGCACCAGCAAACCGGCCACCATCAAGCTGGCAAAAAACACCAATCCGGCCAGCAGCAGGCCCACGCGCAGCACCAATCCCAGCAACTTCAATATCACATCACTCAAAACATCACTCCTTATGAACGGGTCAATTGGGGTAGCCAAGCCGCATTGCAAGCAACTTTACCTTTTTGATACAACACAACCAGCTTGCGTCCCTGGCGCCCACCGCCTTCAAACCAGCCCCAGCACCGACAGCGTCTGCCCGCGCACCCGGCGTAGCACCGCATACGGCGGCAAACCCTGCAACATGCGCCTTCCATAAGGCTGGCTCAGCAGCCGCTTGTCGTAACACACCACCCGCGCTTGATCGTCTTCGGTGCGGATGGCGCGGCCAGTCCACTGCAGCAGACGGATGCCAGTGGCGGGCACCACCAGCTCGGAAAACGGGTCACGTCCTTCGCGCTTGAGCCATTCGGCGCGCGCCTGCGCTACCGGATCAGACGGAGACGCGAATGGCAACTTGGTAATAAACACCGCCTCGCACAGCTGCCCCGGCAAGTCCAACCCCTCGCCAAAGGACTGCATGCCAAAGATCACCGAGGGCTGGCCGGACTCTATGCGCGCGGTATGAGTGCCCAACAAACGTGCGCGGGACAACTGGCCCTGCACCAGCACCACGCCGAGCAGTGCTGCGTCAAGCGCGTCCACCGCAGCCTTCATCTGAACGCGCGAAGTGAACAGCACCAGCGCCCCGTGCGCCACCAGCCGCAGATCTGCCAGCAAAGCAGCCACCATCTCGCGCGTGAAACTTTCCACATGACGCGGGTCGGCCACGGTCTCCACGACCACCAACTCACCTTGGGTGCGGTAGTCAAATGGGCTGTCCACCGCTAGCGTGGACACATGCGCCAGCTGGTCCAGCCCGGTTTCACTCAGAAAATAGTCAAAACTGCCGCAGCTGGTGAGCGATGCAGATGTCACCACTGCACCCCGCACCTGGTTCCACAGGTGCCGGCGCAGCAAGTCACCCGGCACGATCGGGCAGGCATGCGCGCTTAGAGAAACCAGGCCCGAACTGGTATCGGACCTGAGCCACTTGGCCATCGGCTGTGCCTCGTGCGCTAACAGCATGGCGCTGGTGCCCACCACGCTGTTGATCTTCGGGGCCAGCTGGCCCAGCTGGGCGTACTGCACCGAGTTTTGCGCCGCTTGGGAAGGGTCTTCCTTGGCGCGGGCTTTGAGCTCGGCGCCCAGCGCTTCCAGCACCTCTGACAAGCCGCTGGCGTGGCCGTGGATCAGCGTCATCGGCTCAATAAAAGCTTCAGGCAACACACCATCGGGAAATCGGTGCACGATGTCGTAGCTGGCGGTTACCCCACGGAGCAAGTCCATGGCGATGCGTCCAGCGTCCAGCAGCGCGGTTTTGAGCTGCTGGGCCAGGGTGGTCACATCCTGCGCCACCGCTACCCCCATTTTTTCAGCCACCTCATGCAGAATTTTGGGCAGCTTGTCGAGCCAGCGCAGGCCGGTCAGATCCATCGCACCGGAAAACTGGTCCAGCGCCACAGCGGGCAGGTGGTGGCCTTCGTCAAACACCACCAGGCAGTTGTCCAGGTCCGGCAGCGCCTTCATCCCCAGCGAGGCCAGCACCAAGTCATGATTCGCCACGATCACTTGCGCCTGCGCCAGCAGCGTGCGCGCGTTGTAGTAACTGCAGTTGCGAAACAGCGGGCAATGCCGCGCGGTGCAGGTGTGGCGTTCGGCGGCCACCGTAGACCAGTCGCGTGGGTCAGGCTGCTCACTCAGGCTGTCGCGGTCGCCATCCCACTGGCCAGCAGCCAGCGCGTTGGCCAGGGTGTCATACAGAACCATGCGGCGCTCTTCGGGGTCTTGCCAATCCTGCCCCTTGAGCTGTTTGGCAAAGGCGGTGGGCGGTGGTGGCGTGTCTTCGTCCACACCAAAGAGCTCGCTGCTGTCCTCATCGCCAGATCCGGCCAGGCGCTCCAGCTTCAACTTGCAGACGTAGCGGCCCCGACCTTTGGCCAGCGCATAAACAAACGGGGTGTCCAGCACCGCTGCCAGCGCTGGCAAGTCTTTGGTCATCAGCTGCTCCTGCAGCGCCACAGTGGCAGTCGAGATCACCACGCGGGTTTTACGCGCCATTGCCAAAGCCACTGTGGTGGACAGGTAGGCCGCGGACTTACCCACACCAGTACCCGCCTGGATGACGGTGACCGCCTGGGTCGGGTCAGCTTGATCCCCCAAAGTGATGTTATGCAACTCGGTGGCAATGCGCTCGGCCATCTCACGCTGGCCAGGGCGCGAGCGAAAGCCCGGGCTGCTGGCCACCATCTGGTCGAAAGCCGCCAGCGACACCTTGGCCAAAGCGGCATTAGTAGGCTCGGCAGCCTCTACGTCGGTCAAAGAATCTGTCACAGCCAAGCTTGCCTCACGGTGGGATCATTGAAATGCAGCATCTTGCGGTAAGCCTTGCGCCCTGCCCGCGATGGCTTTGGGGCGGGGGTATGAGTGACTGGTCATGGGGCAAATCAAAACATTGTCGACGCTAAAGGCGGCCACCAGTACCCGCAGGGCACTGTTTTACCAACGGATAACAGCAGCTTAAATGCGAAGTGTGGGCTAGCGAACAGACTTCGGCAAACTCCTGCGCCATAGTCACTTAACACAGACACAGGCGTCCAGCCGATGGACCGCGCTGAGCGCGCGGGGGCACCTAGACACGCTCGTACTCGAAGGAGCAGATCAATGTGGCGAACGCTTCGGCAACCGCCCGAGAGGCGCGACTCATCTAGTATGGAAAAAATCAACCAGCACGAGGCCAATAAGACCATGCCTCACCAACCCACCGAACCCAGAACCGGCGTTGTGGCGGCAGTGCGCGGCAGCGTTATTGACGCACGCTTTGACAGCCGCCTGCCTCCCATCCGCACCTTGCTGCGCGCCGGCCCTGACGGCGCGGTGGCATTCGAGGTGTTAACCCAGACTGACGCCCGCCACGTGCGCGGTATTGCGCTAACGCCTACGCAGGGATTGGCGCGCGGCATGCTGGTAACGGACACTGGCGGACCTCTGATGGCGCCCGTCGGACCGGCCATTCTGTCGCGCATGTTCGATGTTTTCGGCCAGGCCATCGACCGCCAAGACGCGCCGAAGGACGTCTCATGGCGGTCAGTGCATCGCCAACCGCCGCCGTTGACTCACCGCTCGACCAAGTCGGTGATGTTTGAGACCGGCATCAAGATGATCGACGTGCTGGTGCCGCTGGAAACAGGCGGCAAGGCGGGCTTGTTTGGTGGTGCGGGCGTGGGCAAGACGGTGCTGCTGACCGAGATGATCCACAACATGGTCGGCAAGCATGAGAGCGCTAACAAGGGTGTCAGCATCTTCTGCGGTATCGGGGAACGCTGCCGCGAAGGCCAAGACCTTTACGCCGAGATGAAAGAGGCCGGTGTGCTGGAAAACATGGTGATGGTTTTTGGCCAGATGAACGAGCCGCCGGGTGCGCGTTTTCGCGTGGGTCAGGCGGCGCTGACGATGGCCGAATACTTCCGCGACGACGAGCAGCGCGACGTGCTGCTGCTCATTGACAACATCTTTCGCTTCATTCAGGCCGGCTCCGAGGTCTCGGGCCTGATGGGGCAGATGCCCTCGCGCCTGGGCTACCAGCCCACCATGGGCACCGAGTTGTCGGCTCTGGAAGAGCGCATTGCCAACACCAACAGCGGCGCGATCACCTCAATCCAGGCGGTCTACGTGCCGGCCGACGACTTCACCGACCCGGCGGCCGTGCACACCTTTTCGCACCTGTCTGCGTCGATCGTGCTGTCGCGAAAGCGCGCAGGCGAGGGCCTGTTTCCGGCCATCGACCCGCTGCAATCGAACTCGAAGATGGCCACGCCAGGCATCGTTGGCGAGCACCACTACGCGCTGGCGCAGGAGATCCGGCGCACGCTGGCGCAATACGCCGACCTGAAAGACATCATCGCCATGCTTGGCCTGGAACAGCTGTCGCCGGCTGACCGTGCTGTCGTGGCCAGGGCGCGCCGGCTTGAGCGCTTTCTGACGCAGCCTTTTTTCACCACCGAGCAGTTCACCGGCCTGCAAGGCAAGCTGGTCAGCCTAGCCGATGCACTCGATGGTTGCGAACGCATCCTGCGCGACGAATTCAAGGACCTGCCAGAGAGCGCGCTGTACATGATCGGCCCGATCTCCGAGGTGAAAGTTGGTGCCAAGGCCAGTAGCAAGCGTGCAGCAGACAAGACCGGTGCTGACGCGCCCGGCGCAACCGCTTAGCCGGAGGTGGCTCATGCGACTTAAAGTTTTGCTGCCGTTTCGCGTCTTCGCCGATCAGACCGACGTGTCGCGCATCGTTGCCGAGACGCACGACGGCTCGTTCGGCCTGTTGCCACGTCGGCGCGACTGCGTCGCCGCTCTGGTGCCGGGCATCCTGACCTACCAAAGCGATGCCGACGGCGAGGTCTTTGTGGCTATCGACGAAGGCTTGCTGACCAAGATCGGTAATGAGGTGTGGGTGGTCGTGCGACGCGCCACACGGGGCACCAACCTGGAGCAACTGCGTGAAGCCGTGCAACGCGATTACCTGACGCTCGATGACATTCAACAAAGTGCCCGCGAGGCCACGCGCAAGCTCGAAAGCAATTTCGTCAACCGTTTTGCGAGGTTCAAAAATGAGTGAGCCAACACCCCCAGACCGCCTGGCTGAGCAGGTCGGCAACAAAGCCGCACGCAAGGTGCATGCGCGCCGTGACCGCACACCAGGGCTGTGGTCGGGCCTGGGAACCATGGGCCTGATCGGCTGGTCGGTGGTGGTGCCGACACTGCTGGGCGCAGGGCTGGGGATATGGCTCGACGCGAAGCACCCCGGGGCGCACCCATGGACGCTGACGCTGCTGATGGCCGGCCTGGTACTTGGCTGCGCCAACGCCTGGCACTGGGTGTCACAGCAAGATAAAGAAATACACGAAACCGACCCAGACAAGACTGAACAGCCATGAATATCGTATTTGTACTAATCCTTGCTAGCTTGGCCGGTGGCCTGGCTGGGCTGCTCTTTTTTGGCGGGCTTTGGTGGACCTTGCGCCGAGCGCTGGCTTCGCCACGGCCCGCGTTGTGGTTTGTATCGAGTCTGATCTTGCGCTCGGGTGTCACCGTAGCCGTCTTTTTGCTGGTGGGCGCGGGCGATTGGCAGCGGTTGCTGGTGTGCCTGCTCGGCTTCTGGGCCGCCCGACAACTCGTCGTGCGGGTCACTGCGCCCGCCACTACCGCTTCGCCGGTGATCAGCGTGGAGAGCTGCCATGCGCCTGGGCCCTGATCAGCTGCTGTTCTGGCAGTACGGGCTATTCAAACTCAATGGCACCATTGTCTTCACCTGGGCCTTGATGGCGGTGCTGGTGGTTGGCTCGATGCTGATCACCCGCGGCCTTTCAACCGAACACCAGCGTTCACGCTGGCAGAACCTGCTGGAGATCATCGTCACCACCATCGTGGCGCAAATCCGCGAGGTGGGTCTGGAGCGGCCGGAGCGTTACCTGGCCTTCCTCGGCACACTGTTCCTGTTCGTCGCCGCAGCAGCACTCGCCACCATCGTGCCGGGTTATGAGCCGCCGACCGGATCGCTGTCGACCACCGTCGCGCTGGCGCTGTGTGTGTTTGTCGCAGTGCCTTTTTTTGGTATCCGCGAGCAGGGCCTGCGGGGTTATCTGAAGTCGTATCTTGAGCCGACATTCATCATGTTGCCTTTCAACCTGATCAGCGAAATCTCGCGCACCCTGGCGCTGGCGGTGCGTTTGTTCGGCAACATGATGAGCGGCGGGATGATCGTCGGTATCTTGCTGATCATTACGCCTTTTCTTTTCCCCATCGTCATGACACTGCTCGGCCTGCTGACCGGCATGGTCCAAGCCTACATTTTCAGCATCTTGGCCGCGGTCTACCTCGCTGCCGCCACGCGGTCAGCACCAGTGCCCAAAAAAGCTGCTTCCGCCACAACCTAAACCCAAAAAAAGGAACACCCCATGGACAGTCTGACCATCATCGCGGCGATCTCGATCATCATGGCCGGCATCACCACCGGTTTCGGCACCATGGGTCCGGCGCTAGCCGAGGGCCGCGCAGTGGCGACTGCGCTGACAGCGCTGGCCCAACAACCCGACGCCTCGGCAACCATCACGCGCACACTCTTCGTCGGCTTGGCAATGATTGAGTCGACAGCCATCTACTGCTTCGTGGTGTCGATGATCCTGATCTTCGCCAACCCATTCTGGAACGCGGCCATCGCCCAGGCTGCAGCTGCAGTGGGCAAGTAAGCCATGTTGATCGACTGGTTCACCGTCGGCGCGCAAGTGCTCAACTTCGTCGTGCTGGTCTGGTTGATGAAGCGTTTTCTCTACCAGCCAGTGCTCAACGCCATCGCAGCGCGTGAAAAACGCATTGCCGACCAGATCGCGGACGCCGCAGCCAAGGAAAGGCAAGCCACGGCCGAACGCCAGGCCTTCAAGGACAAAAACACCGCCTTCGACCAGCAGCGTGCCAGCCTGCTGGAGAAAGCCACCGCGAGCGCCAAAGCCCAGGCTCAGCAACTCGCCGACGAGGCGCAGACAGCCGCACTGGCGCTGGCAGCACAGCGCCAACAAGCCCTCGCCACGCAGGCCCAACACCTGCAGCAACTCATTGCCGGTCGTGCTGCGCAGGAGGTCTTTGCCGTAGCGCGCAAGACCTTAACCGATCTGGCCAACGTCAGTCTGGAAGAACGCATGGTCAAGGTCTTCACCCAACGCCTGGGTGAACTCGCCGCCCCCGCCAAAGACCAGCTCGGCGCGGCGCTCAAGCAAAGCACCGCACCCGCCCGGGTGCGCAGCCACTTCGACCTCCCCGCCGATCAGCAGGCGGCAGTACAAAACGCGATCAACGTTGCCTTCTCAGCCGAAGTGCCGCTGCGCTTTGAGACCGCGGCCGATACCGTCTGCGGCATTGAGCTCAGTGCCGGTGGGCAGAAGCTCGCCTGGACCATCACTGAGTACCTGCGCGATCTTGAGCACGGCGTGGCCGAGCTACTGGCACCGCCAGCATCGCCGGAGAGCCCCGATGCGCCGCGGCCCGGCGCCACACCAGCGCCTCACAGCGAAGCCGCCGCATGAACGCAGCCGCAGGCCCGTTGCAGACCCCAGCCGACGGCGACTTTGCCGCCAAGGCGCTTGATCGTGGCTTCGCCGCGCTGGCGCAGGGCCGCGCTGCATTCACGCCGATGCTGGTACCGCGCGAGGTTGGCACCATCACGCAAGTCACCACCGGCATCGCCCATGTCAGCGGCTTGCCCGGCGCCGGTTTTGATGAACTGCTGATATTCCCCGGCGGCCTGGCTGGCATCGCTTTCAACGTCGACGAGCACGAACTTGGCGTGGTGCTGCTCGGTGAGTACTGGAACCTGCAAGCCGGCAACGAGGTGCGCCGCACCGGCCGCGTGATGGACGTCGCTGTGGGCGCTGAGCTGCTCGGGCGCGTCGTCGACCCGCTGGGCCGTCCGCTCGACGGCCTTGGCCCGGTCAATGCCATAGCTCGGCTGCCAATCGAGCGGCCTGCTGCCGCCATCATGGACCGCTCGCCGGTTGACGTACCGCTGCAGACCGGGCTGAAGGTCATCGACGCACTGATCCCCATTGGCCGCGGCCAGCGCGAGCTGATACTGGGCGACCGCCAGACCGGCAAGACCGCCATCGCGCTTGACGCCATCCTGAACCAACGCGGGCAAGACGTCATCTGCGTCTACTGCGCCATCGGCCAGCGTGCCTCAGCGGTGGCCAAGGCGGTGGCAACGCTGCGCGACAAGGGCGCCATGGACTACACCGTCGTCGTTGTCACTGAAGGCAATCAACCGCCCGGACTGGCCTACATCACGCCTTATGCGGCCACCAGCATCGCCGAATATTTCATGGAAGCTGGCCGCGACGTGCTGATCGTCTACGACGATTTAACGCAGCACGCGCGCGCCTACCGCGAGCTGTCACTGCTGCTGCGCCGCCCGCCAGGGCGCGAGGCGTACCCTGGCGATATCTTCTATATCCACTCACGCCTGCTCGAACGCTCAACCCATTTGTGCAAAGAGCGCGGCGGTGGCTCGCTCACTGCGCTGCCCATCATCGAAACCGAAGCCGAAGACATCTCCGCTTACATCCCGACCAACCTGATATCGATCACCGACGGTCAGATTTACCTCTCGCCCTCGCTGTTCGACTTGGGTGTGCTGCCCGCAGTGGACGTGGGCAAGTCAGTGTCGCGGGTCGGCGGCAAGGCGCAGCGTGGCCCGTTCCGCGCGGTGGCCGGCGACCTGAAGCTGGCCTATGCACAGTTCGAGGAGCTCGAGAACTTTTCCCGCTTCGGCGCGCGGCTCGACGATGCGACCCGAAAGACCATCGCCCACGGCCAGCGTATTCGCGCCTGCCTGAAACAACCACAGTTTGCCCCTGTGGCCGTGCCGGGGCAGATCGCCGTCTTGCTTGCGCTGACGGCTGACCTGTTCGACACCGTGCCCTTGCCGCGCATGGCCGAAGCGCAACGTGCGGTTCAGGACGCTGCTGCCCAACTGGACGCAGCGTTGCATGAGCGCTTGCTCGGCAAGGACAGGCTGAACGACGAAGATCGTCAAGCCGTCACCGATCTCGCGGCGGCAGCGCTGAAAACATTTTTGCCGATGCCCAACGCCGAGCCTGTAACTAAGGCTTCCTCATGAGCACTCATAGTCGCCTTAAAGCGCTTATCCATGAGCGCGAAGCGCCAATGGACGCTCAATGAGCGACAGCCTCGCGGCCCTGCGCCGCCAGATCACCGGTGCCGACGACCTGCATGCCGTGGTGCGCACCATGAAAGCGGTAGCCGCTTCGAGCATCGGCGAATACGAGCGATCGGTGGTTGCGCTCGCCGACTACGACCGTATGGTCTCACTCGGCTTGGGGGAATGTTTTCGACAAGCCCAGGTGGACCCCACAGTCCCGCCCGAGCGGCGCGTGTCCGCGAAGGCGTCGGACCCGATTGGCGCCATCGTTTTCGGCTCAGACCAAGGGCTCATCGGACCCTTCAACGACGTCATCGCCGACCACGCCGCCAGCACCCTGGCCACCCTGCCCGGTCGCGCCCAAGTCTGGGCCGTCGGCGAACGGGTCGAATCACGGCTGAAGGATCTGCGATTGGACGTTCGCGGTGTGTATGACGTGCCTGCTTCGGTTGAAGCTATCGCGCTGCTTGTCGCGCAGATCCAGATCGACAGCGAGACGCGCCTTGCTAAAAGCGGCCCCAATCAGCTCGGACAGATCCATGTGTTCCACAACCGGCCGCTGGCCGCATCGCTGTACGAGCCAGTCGTTCAACGCGTGCTGCCGCTGGACGCCGCCTGGCAGCAGAGCCTGGAGGCCGAGCCATGGCCCGGCAAGGTCTTGCCGGAGGTGATGGACCACGGCGCGACGACCTTGCGCGCGCTGATCCGCGAATACCTGTTTATCACGCTGTTTCGCGCCTGCGCCGAATCGCTGGCCAGCGAAAATGCCAGCCGACTGGCTGCAATGGAGCGCGCCGACCGCAACATTCTGAGACTGCTTGAGGATTTGCAGGGCAGTTTTCACCGCCAGCGACAGGGCGCAATCGACGAGGAACTCTTTGACGTCACGTCGGGTTACGAAGCGCTCGCCCGCCCGACACCCGGCAACTCGCGTGCTCGAACATGTTGAAACTGCGCGAACCAATCCGTCACCCCGACGATTGAGGTCCTCCATGTGGCTTACCGAACCATACCTCTCTCCTGGGTAAGTGACGGTCATCAACCCTTGAAAGGAACCGTCCTGAAGACCGATAAAAGCGAAGTCGCCAATCGACACTTAAATAGCGGTCAAAATGATCCCCCAGGCGCACGCTGACCCCTGTCGCACACCTACCGGCTCATCAACAACATCATCTGGAGATAACCATGCAAATTTTGCTCAACACCGACACCCACATTGATGGACGCCAAGCCATGTCCGACCATCTGGAAACTGTCGTCAAGGCAGCATTGGGCCATTACGGCGAACGCATCACCCGCGTTGAGGCCCACGTGACCGATGTCAACAGCGCCAACAAGGCCGGGCCTGACGATATTCAATGCACCCTAGAAGCGCGGCCAAACGGCCGCGATCCGATCGTTGTCAAAGATCGCGCTGGGTCGGCCCATCAGGCCATCCAGGGCGCGGTGAACAAGCTCGTTCGCGCGATTGGCAGCACCTTCGAGAAGCTCGATCAGCGCCCGGCTGCTCGCCCTCAATGACAGACTAAACCGCTGTGGCCGCCGCGTTCATTAGCCACCCCGACCTCGGCGGGATAATTGAAATGCAGTGTCTTGCGGTCAGCTTGCCGCCCGACCAACACGCGGGCGATGGCCTCGGGGTCAGGGTGATTGAATTGCTGGCCACTGGTTGAAATTAAATAATTGTCAGCAGGGAACGCGGCCACCAAAGCCTGCGAGACATTGTTTTTGCTGCCGTGGTGCGGCAACTTCAAGACGCTCAGTGGCAGGCTCGACACCTTGAATGGCGGACGTTGCAGGCTGTTGATCAGTACGCCGGGGTGGGCGTCAGCGCCAAAAAGTACGCGCTTGCCAGCGTACTCGGCCACAAAGGCGATGCTGCTGCCGTTGGCCTCAGTTCTGTCCTCGGTAAACCTTGCTTTGGCCCAGTCTTGCACTTTGCCACCCAGAAAGCCGCCGGGCAGCGCGTCGTCGATCGTGTAGGCATGGCCAGGCACTAGGCCCGCTTTGCGCACCTCTTTTTCCCACTTGGGTTTGAGCTTTTGCAGCTTGCCAAACGTTGGCGACAGCAGCGTGATCTTCATGCCTGAGAACGTGAAAGAAGGCAGCTTGCCAGCATCAGGCACCATCACCGCCAACCCCTTGAAGCGTTTGTTCCAGACCCAGGGGCCGTTTTGCACCAAAGGCGTGAGCATTTCGCCCTGCTTGGCCCCCAGCAACGCAGGCGCGGTGTTGGAAAGGTGAAAGTAGCCGTTAAACCAGACCTCCTTGATCACCACACCGCAGCCGGGCGCCTGCTTCAAGAACTCGATCGCGCCGCCAATGTGGTCTGCATCAATATTCGTCACCACAAACAACTCAAACCGGCAACTGCCCTCTGCAGCCACCACTGCCTTGATTTTTGGCAGCAGCGCGCGCGGGTAAGTGCCCACGGTGCCCGCGTCAATCAGGATGCGCTTGGGCGGCTGGGTGGTGCCGTATTCCACCCAAAGACAGTCGCCGTGCTCGGCAGGCAGCATATGAATACGAAACATGGTCAATATCCTCCTGCTGATCAGGCCTGAATTCGCCAGGAACTGTGGCCGTAGGCGGCCAGACTCAGCACAAACGGGTCGCCCGCAGCCAGCATGGCACGCTTGACCTCCAGCAAAATCTCATCAAACGCGCGGCCATCGCCCGCGGCCTTGATTTTCTCGAGCAGTGTGCGTGCAAATCGGGTGGCGTGGGTGCCGTGCACCGTGGCCAATGTCCCCAGCACGATGGAGGCACCCGCCTCCTTGAACTCGCGGACAAAGTTCAAAAACGGCACATCGGCCAGCGCTGTGCTGCAGCCCAACAACAGCACCACCGGCCCCGGCCCAACCAGGTTAGGCGCGAGCACATAAGCAGAATCCAGCTGTACCGAGGTGAGCCACTTTTTCTGAATCTCCAGCGCCGGGGTGTTCAGAAAGTCCGGCGAGTTGTCGGTATGCGGCAGCAGCACCAGCAGAGACGCCGCCGGTTTGGCCAGAATGCCCTTGCGCCACGCCTGCCAGGAGGGCACCAGGCGCACCTTTGAACTGAGCGCGCTTAGAGCCGACAGCAAGCCGTCCTTGCCCTGCAGGTCTTCGGTGGCCACCCGTGCACTGGCGGCCAGCAGCGCCGCCGTGAAAGGCGACAGGCTGTCCGCACCCGGCTGCGGCACCTGAAACAGATGCTGGTCAGACTTGCCAAAAGGCTGGCGCTCGATGCACTTGCTCATCCCCCAAAAAGCCGCTGGGCACACGCAACGCGGGTCATTGACGTGCTGGCACTGGTCATGCACGCTGGCGTCCTGGGCCAATAGCGCCTTTTGCGCGTTGGGGCACAGCTTGGCGTTGATGTTGGGGGGCGCACCGGTGTAGACAAACTCCACCGGCAGGTAGGCTCTGGCACGCGCCTCCACCACCTGCACGCGGGCGGCCTGGTTGAAGTCACCCAGATTGATCTGGCGGCCAAGCTCGCGCTTGAGCGCATAACCCTGCGTGGCCAGCTGTACCATCAGCGCCACCAGGGCCGGGGAATCCAGCGTGAGTGAGTCACCAGCGGTGCTGATATTGGTGCCAGACAGCAGCGCCTCAATCGTCTTGACCAGCACGTCCAGGCCCGCTGGTTCACTGAATGAGGCCGCGCCATTGGCGAGTGTGGTAATACCGGGCACACCGGCCGGGTTGTCATTGATGACGATTGCCAGGTCTGCGGCGGGCTCAGAAGCGCTGCTGGCAAACGCCGGGTTCACGGTGTTTTCCTGACGCAGCGCCAAGTCTGCTCCTGCATCAGGCGCAGACAACATCAGCGTTTGCAGAATACGGTTGCGGTGCACGATGAGCACCCGCGCCCGAAAAGCCCGCGCATCACGCCCCGCAGTAAAGGCAAACTCGGCCACGCTGCTCGGGCCGGTTTTGGGCAGGTGGATGGTTTGCACCTGCCCGGGCACGATGCCGCCAACGCCGTTGGCCGTGTCCAGCGCGCAAAACACCACCTGCAGGTCATGGCCCTGCTCAGACGGCGGCAACGCAGACTCATCCAGCGCTTTGTCAGCACGCAGCGCGGCCCGGTCAACTTCTGCACCAATATGAACTCGGGCCAGGTAGCGCTGCGCAGCCACCAGCCGCTTGACGCTGCGGCGCCGGGCACCGCTTGTGACGATGCGGCATTGCACATAGCGCAACGCCGATTCTGTTGGTTTTATGATGCTTTTTACGGCTCTAGCCCTTGTTCCATAAGCGCCAAGTGCTATGTTTTTAATACTAATGAATGAGCGCTTGGCACCATGATCAAGGGCACTGGCAATGCCCTCCACCAAGGCTGCCACCGCCGGAAAGCGCGCCAGCGGCTGCAAGCTCTGAATCGCCAGGCTGTCCGCGCTGGGTAAAACCAGCTGCTGATACTGAGGCGCTTGCCCGCCCGCCGTGGCCGCCAACTCGTTGGTCACCACCCGCCCGTTGCCATCGGTAACATCAAGCAGTCGCTGCGTGCAACCGTGGGACCCCTGGCGGTAAGCCAGTACCTCGCGCGACACCTTCATTTGGTCACCAGACTGGTCAATCTGCAGGTCGTAACTGATCAGCGCATGGCAGCGTGGGTCTGCGCCAACGCGAAACTTGATCTGGATGGTGATGGGCTCGGGCGCCACATCGCTGCTGCGGTCTTCCTTTGCAGCGCTGCGTGCGCTGGCAGAGCGCAGTTGTTCCAGCGCTACGCTGGGCTGGGTCAACCACGCCTGGTGCAAAAACTTCAAAAGCGCCTCAAGCGCCAGCGCCTGCGCGCCATCCGCGACGTCCAGCAAAGAACGCCCCCGCGAGCTGCGCAGGCTGATCTGCTGGAAACCACCAAAATTGATCAAACGGACGGCTTCAATGTGCATGCGTTAGGTCTCCAGTGCGCAGATTGTGTCTGACACCCGGCCCAGACTCAAACATGGGTGCACCCGACAAATGTCCTATCCGACTAGCTGCGGATGATCTTTGTTAGCCACAGCATCGTGCACCCGCGGCCTCCGGTAACGCCCCCAATCTGCGCTTCGACTCCGAAGCCAACACGTCCGCCGCCATGCGATTGTGTGCGGACGGCTGATGAAGGCATGTGTGGCTGAGCGTAAAAATCATATTAAGGGTTTCTATCTGCCCACTTAAAGCCCGCAGACCCAATCCGGAGGAGCGGCTCACGCCAATTTGAAACAGGCAGTGGGTAAGCGCGTACCTGTCAGGTCCCAGGTCAAAGAATGTGAGGCGGCGAATAACCACATCACCACGTCGACGCTAAATCTTCTGCGCGTTATGGGTTACTTCCAGAATCGGCGGGTTCGCTATGCGCCTTAAGACTTCAGAGGGCCAGAGAAATAGAACTTTCAGCCTAATTTGTTGCATTGCAGCAAATTAGGCTTGCGCGGTTGAATCTTATCCCTATAATCCGTATATGCTGCACTGCAACATGCGTCGAGTTCAGGCTCAGCGATGGAGCAGACCAATTTTTTATTCAACCGATGGAGATACGAAAATGATGATGACCCTAGAACAAGTTATGGCCTCTCAAAAAGCCAACATGGAAACTTTGCTGAGCCTGACCGCCAAGGCTTTTGAAGGCGTTGAAAAGATTGTTGAACTGAACATGGCAGCCTCCAAAGCCGCTTTGGCCGAATCCACAGACAACGCCAAAGCCATGCTCAGCGTGAAAGATGCCCAGGAACTGATGGCTCTGCAATCAGGTTTGATGCAACCGCTGGCTGAAAAGACAGCCGCCTACAGCCGTCATCTCTATGAGATCACCAGCGGCACCACCAGCGAAATCACCAAGGCCATGGAAGGCCAGGCAGCACAAGCTCAGCAACAGTTCACCGGCTTGATGGACACCGCTACCAAAAACGCGCCAGCAGGCTCTGAAGCCGCTGTGGCTGTCATGAAAAATGCAGTAGCCGCAGCGACCAACGCTCTGGAATCGGTTCAAAAAGCCGTCAAACAAGCGACTGACGTTGCTGAGTCGAACTTCACCGCCATGTCTAACACTGCTGCGAACACTGCCAAGACCGCGACTAAAAAGCGTTGATTGACATCCTGTTTGCTCGTGGTGAACAGAAGATGCAATTAAAGAACTTACTCTAAGGATCAAGGGAAAACCCTGAGATACTTACGGAAGTTGTAAATTTATAAACCTTCGGGTTTTAGACAGTTGTCTCCTCGGGTCCTTTCGAAGCCGTCAGGTTCAGGGATCCCTTAAGGGTTGGTCGCAAGACCAACCCTTTTTTTTAGGGCAATTCCGGAAAAATTTAGAAGACAAAAACCGGCACCGCCTTCAACAGGCGCTGCCGGTTTTGCGTGAACTCGCGTTGAGCGGAAGGTTAGCTAACCGCGGCCTCCTGCGGTTCAGGCTTTGCCTTGCCCTCTTTCTTTGGCAGCGGTGTGATCTCCAGCAACACCTCGGTTTTGCTGTCGTCTTTCTCGTCTAGGTCCACCGTCAAGCGGCCGCCATCCATCAAGCGCCCGAACAGCAGTTCGTCCGCCAGAGCACGCCGGATGGTGTCCTGAATCAGGCGCTGCATCGGGCGCGCACCCATCAATGGATCAAACCCCTTCTTGGCCAAATGCTTACGCAATTTGTCGGTGAACGTGACTTCAACCTTTTTATCAGCCAGTTGCGCTTCCAGCTGCAGCAGAAATTTATCCACCACCCGCAGAATGACGTTCTCGTCCAGTGCCTTGAAGCTGACGATGGCATCCAGTCGGTTACGGAACTCCGGTGTAAACAGGCGCTTGATGTCGGCCATTTCATCACCCGCTTCACGCGGGTTGGTAAAGCCGATGGCAGCCTTGTTCATGGTCTCTGCGCCAGCATTGGTCGTCATGATCATGATGACGTTGCGGAAATCGGCTTTGCGTCCGTTGTTGTCAGTTAGCGTACCGTGATCCATCACCTGCAACAGCACGTTGAAAATTGCTGGGTGCGCTTTTTCAATCTCATCAAGCAACAGCACACAATGCGGTTTTTTGGTAATGGCTTCGGTCAGCAGTCCACCCTGATCGAACCCCACGTAGCCAGGAGGCGCACCAATCAGACGACTCACCGCGTGCTGCTCCATGTACTCGCTCATGTCAAAGCGGATCAGCTCAATGCCCATGATGTAAGCCAACTGCTTGGCCGCTTCGGTCTTGCCAACGCCGGTCGGACCACTGAACAGGAAGGAGCCAATCGGTTTATCGCCCTTGCCCAAACCGGAACGCGCCATCTTGACGCTGGAGGCCAGCATATCTAGTGCCTTGTCTTGACCAAACACCACATTGCGAAGGTCACGCTCCAGCGTTTTCAGCTTGCCGCGATCGTCGTTGGAGACATTGGCAGGCGGAATACGGGCGATCTTGGCCACGATCTCTTCGACCTCGGTCTTGGTGATGATTTTTTTACGCTTGGATGCAGGCAGGATGCGCTGCGCAGCGCCCGCCTCGTCAATCACGTCAATCGCTTTGTCAGGCAAATGGCGGTCATTGATGTACTTGGCACTCAGCTCTGCAGCTGCCTGCAACGCAGCCAGCGCGTACTTGACGCTGTGGTGTTCTTCAAAGCGGGATTTGAGTCCTTTGAGAATGTCCACCGTCTCTTCGACGGTGGGCTCGACCACATCCACTTTTTGGAAGCGGCGGCTTAAGGCAGCATCTTTCTCGAAAATACCCCGGTATTCGGTGAAAGTGGTGGCGCCAATGCACTTGAGCGCACCAGAACTCAGTGCTGGCTTCAGCAAGTTGGAGGCATCCAGCGTGCCGCCAGAGGCTGCACCAGCGCCAATCAACGTGTGAATTTCGTCGATGAACAAAACCATGTTGGGCTTGTCTTTCATGGCCTTAAGCACACCCTTAAGGCGCTGCTCAAAATCACCCCGGTACTTGGTGCCGGCCAGCAAGGCGCCCATGTCGAGTGAGTAAACAATCGACTCAGCCAAAATGTCAGGCACGTCTTTTTGCGTGATGCGCCAGGCAAGACCCTCCGCAATAGCGGTTTTGCCAACACCGGCCTCGCCCACCAGCAGCGGGTTGTTTTTGCGGCGCCGACACAGAATCTGAATGACGCGCTCCACCTCGTGGTCGCGACCGATAAGTGGGTCAATCTTGCCGTCTTTGGCCAACTGGTTGAGGTTTTGCGTGTACAGCTCAAGCGGTGACGCCTTGTCGTTCTTTTCCGACCCCGAGTCATCTGACTCAGCCGGGCTATCACCTGACTTGATGGGCTCTGGCGGGTCAGTCTTTTTGATGCCGTGGGCAATAAAATTCACCACATCCAGACGCGTCACACCCTGCTGGTGCAGGTAATAAACAGCGTGGGAATCTTTCTCGCCAAAAATAGCCACCAGCACGTTAGCGCCGGTCACTTCTTTTTTACCGCTGCCGGTGGACTGCACATGCATGATCGCACGCTGGATCACGCGCTGGAAACCCAGCGTTGGCTGCGTGTCGACATCATCCGTGCCAGACACCTGGGGCGTGTTGTCCTTGATGAAGGTCACCAGCGATTTGCGCAAGTCATCCACATTGGCGGAGCAGGCGCGTAAAACCTCGGCGGCGCTGGGGTTGTCCAGCAAGGCCAGCAACAAGTGCTCCACGGTGATGAATTCATGGCGCTGTTGGCGCGCCTCCACAAACGCCATGTGAAGACTGACTTCCAATTCTTGGGCAATCATGGTGTTCCTTTAAAAACTGCGGTTCGGTGATCAACTGTAATCTGATTTGAAATCAGGACTCATCTACGGGGATTCAGAGGCTTAGGAATCAACCGACTCTGCAACACACTGCAACGGATGCCCCGCTTTGTTGGCAGCATCCAGCACCTGATTGACCTTGGTAACGGCCACATCTCGTGAATACACCCCACACACGGCACGCCCATCAAGATGGATCTTCAACATGATCTGGGTGGCTGTTTCCAGATCTTTGCCGAAGTATTCCTGAATCATGATCACCACAAACTCCATCGGCGTGTAATCATCATTGAGCATGACCACCTGGTAAAGCTTGGGCGGCTTGGTCTTCTGGGCGCGGCGTTCAAGCAACACCGTGCCGTTAGAGTCATCCACTTCAGGTTTGACTGGGCGCTGAGGGATAATTTTTGGTGTTTTTGTACTCATGAAATATTCTATCGAGCGGCTTCCCGCGCTGCAGACTCAGGTGAAATGGTGCCGTTTATATAAGATTCAAGCCCTGAACGCTGCTGCACCATCCACAAATCAACATCAGCGGGGTGGTGAAAGGTTTTGACCGCTTGAAACGCTTGTTGTGCCTCGGGATAAACCCGGCGCAGCAGGTTGAGCCACTGTTTAAGCCGCCCGGTCTGCTGGCCCACCAGCAGGCGCGCGCAGACCAAGCGCCAAAAGTCGGTGATCAGCGGTATCAACTGCTGCCAAGTCAACGCCACACCATTTTGCAAGCCCTGCACCGAGGCTGTTGGCGCAGCAGGTGCCACGGCGCCTTGGGCCGCCAGAATCTCCAGCGCCAAACCCGGGCGAGCCACCAAGCCACGCCCGAGCATCATTGCGCTGCAGCCGCTGGCGGCTTGACACGCCAAGGCGTCAGCCACGGTCCAGATTTCGCCATTGGCCACCAGCGGCAGTTTGACCACCTGGCGAATATCCCCGATACGCTCCCAATAAGCGGGTGGCCGATAGCCGTCCAATTTCGTGCGCGCGTGCACCACTAGCTCGTTGGCCCCCGCGGCTTCAATGGCCAGCGCACACTCTTCGGCGCGCGTGTCGTCTTGCACGCCCAGGCGCATCTTGGCCGACACCGGCTGGTGCGCAGGCACGGCACGGCGAACCTCAGAGACGATTCTGTACAGCAGTTCGGGTTCATCCAGCAGCGCTGCACCACCACGGTGCCGGTTCACCACCGGCGAGGGGCAGCCAAAGTTCAGGTCCACGCCGTTTGGCCCCATGCTGGCCAACCTAGCAGCGTTGTCGGCCAGGCACACTGGGTCAGAGCCCAGCAACTGAGGGCGCACCGGCACGCCAGCCGCAGTTTGACTGCCGTACAACAGCTCTGGCACCAGCCGCGTAAACACCCGTTCAGGCAAGAGCGTGTCGGTGATGCGGATGAACTCAGACACGCAGCGCTGCACACCACCCACCCGCGTCAAAATGTCGCGCAGGGTGAAATCCAGCAACCCCTCCATGGGGGCCAGTAGCAGGGTGACGGGGGAATGGACTTTGGTGGGCACAGGCCGATTGTGGCGTCAATCCAGACCGCTCTCAGGCTATGATTTGCCAACCACTTGCGCCGCAGGCAGGCCTTGTTCAAGGCTGTTGTTCTGCACAAAACCCCTGGAGATTGCAATGACCGTTACCGTGAACCTTGATTTGGGCTATGCGTTTGCCGTCAAAGCACCGTATCAAACCGTGTTTGAGATGCTTTCTGACGTGCCCAAATCCGCCAGCCACTTTCCCAAACTTGACCAATTGGTGGATCTTGGCGACGGCGTTTACCGCTGGGAGATGGCCAAGATTGGCGTCTCCAAATTTGTTCTGCAAACCATTTACGCCTCCAAATATGTCTCGGATGTGGGCAAAGGCAGTGTGGTTTGGACCCCCGTCAAGGGCGAAGGCAATGCGCTGGTGTCGGGCAGCTGGAAGGTGGTGGACAAGAAAAAGTCTACGCATTTAACGCTGCACATCAAAGGCGTTGTGGAAATGCCGCTGCCGAGCATGGTGAAAATGATTGTGGTCCCCGCCGTGCAGGGCGAGTTTGAAAAGCTGGTAGAGCAGTACATAGCCAACCTCACCAAACGGTTTGGCGGCGAGGTCTGAGCCTTTGCATCAGCTGGTAAGCATGGGTTAGGACCTATGCGCGCGTGGGTTTGGATACCACACCCTGCCCGGCAGGCGGCACACCTTCAAAGGTTTGCAAATCGTTGTCCTTGGCAAAGTTCATGCAAAAGTCCCACGCCATCATTTCATGGTTGCGCAAGGCTTCATCCACGATCACGCATCGCACGCCATTCACACTGGTCGGCACGCACCAAGGTGAGTAAGTGAAATGGCGCCCTGGCAAGGCCACACCGGGACGAAACTGACTCATGACCCCGGCCAGCCGCTCGGCCCAGTCGCTGGGCCTAAAAGCGCGGCCAGCGTGGGTGACCCCCAGGATGTAGACTTTTTTGGATGTGTGTGAAACCATCTGGTAGCGGCCAATCAGTGGGTGGTAACGCGATGCTGCGATGCACAAAGATTGTAGTATGCATCTTATGTCTTATACAAGACTTGATGAATGTTAAGTAACACTCATGTGACCTACGCGTTACCAGTCAGGCAGCGCTGTCCTCAGCGGCGCCCCATGGTTAACCCATGGATTTGATCGGTCTAAAATCGTCCTTCAACGGCCCAACCTGCGTTGGGCCGCTTTGTTTTCCCATGGAGATCGCCGCATGACTGCCACCCGCACCTTCGTTGAAGCCGCCTCGCCCCACGTGATGAACACTTACGGACGACTGCCGATTGCCCTGTCGCACGGCCAGGGCTGCCGCGTCTGGGACGTCAATGGCAAGTGCTATCTGGATGCTTTGGGCGGCATAGCAGTCAACACCCTGGGCCACAACCATCCGCAACTGGTGCCCGCTTTGCAGGACCAGATCGGCAAGATCATCCACAGCTGCAACTATTACCACGTGCCAAATCAGGAGGCACTGGCGAAAAAACTGGTCGAGCTATCCGGCATGACCAACGTGTTTTTTTGCTCGACCGGGCTGGAAGCCAACGAGGCAGCCCTGAAACTGGCGCGCAAGTTTGGCCACGACAAGGGCATTGACCGTCCCGAGATCGTGGTTTATGAAAAGGCCTTCCATGGTCGCAGCATTGCGACGCTCAGCGCCACCAGCAACCCGAAGATTCAGGCTGGCTTTGGGCCGCTGGTGGAAGGGTTTATCCGGGTTCCACTCAACGACATTGCTGCACTCAAGGCGGCCACGCAAGACAACCCGAACGTGGTCGCGGTATTTTTTGAAGCCATTCAGGGTGAAGGCGGCGTCAACCCGATGGACCTGGATTACCTGCGCGAACTGCGCACCCTGTGTGACGAGCGCCACTGGTTGATGATGATCGACGAGGTGCAATGCGGCATGGGCCGCACCGGCAAGTGGTTTGCCCACCAATGGGCCGGCATCGTGCCCGACGTGATGCCACTGGCCAAGGGCTTGGGCTCTGGCGTGCCGGTGGGTGCGGTGGTAGCTGGTCCCAAAGCCGCCCACATCTTCCAGCCCGGCAACCACGGCACCACCTTTGGCGGCAACCCGCTGGCCACGCGCGCTGGGGTGGAAACCATCCGCATCATGGAAGAAGACAACCTGCTGGACAACGCCGCCACAGTAGGCACCTACCTGAAAAAGGGCCTAGAGACAGCCCTGTCCGCCGAGCTGGTAAGCGGTGCGGTGAAGGAAATTCGCGGCCTCGGCCTGATGTTGGGCATTGACCTAAGTAAGCCGTGTGGTGTCCTCACCCAGCGCGCGGCAGATGCGGGTCTGCTGATCAGCGTGACCGCCGACAGCGTGGTGCGCCTGGTGCCCCCGCTGATTCTGACCAAGGTTGAGGCTGACGAGATCGTCGCCCTGCTCTGCCCCCTGATTTCTGCTTTGTTAAAAGAGACGCCATGAAACCTGCAAACCCGATTAGCCAAGGCATTCCCAGCACCATCGCGAAAGGCGCTCCACCCGTGCGGCACTACCTACAATTCTCTGACCTGACCGCCGACGAATACGCCTACCTGCTGGAGCGCGCGGCCTTCATCAAAGCCAAGTTCAAGACCTTCACCCGGCATCAGCCGCTGGTGGACCGCACGATGGCGATGATTTTCGAGAAAGCCTCCACCCGCACCCGCGTCAGCTTTGAGGCTGGTATGTACCAACTCGGCGGCAGCGTGGTGCACCTGACCACTGGTGACAGCCAGTTGGGCCGTGCCGAGCCGATAGAAGACAGCGCCCGCGTCATCAGCCGCATGGCCGACCTGGTGATGATCCGCACCTTCGAGCAAACCAAGATCGAGCGCTTTGCCGAGTATTCACGCGTGCCAGTGATCAACGGCCTGACCAACGAGTTTCATCCCTGCCAGATCCTGGCCGACATCTTCACCTTCATCGAACACCGCGGCCCGATCCAGGGCAAGACGGTGGCCTGGGTGGGCGACGGCAACAACATGGCCAACACCTGGCTGCAAGCGGCCACGCTGCTGGGTTTCAAGGTCAACGTGAGCACTCCCAGGGGTTACGAAGTTGATGAGAAAATAGCCTCTGGCCCTTATGGAATAAGCGCGGGCAGCTATGAAAACTTTAGCAATCCGCTGGACGCCTGCCATGGTGCCGATCTGGTCACCACCGATGTCTGGACCAGCATGGGCTTTGAGGCTGAGAACGAAGTGCGCAAACAGGCTTTTGAAGCCTGGCGTGTCAGCGCCGCCATGCTGGCTGTGGCCCAGCCCGAGGCGCTGTTCATGCACTGCCTGCCCGCCCACCGTGGCGAAGAAGTGGATGCCGACGTGCTCGACGGGCCGCAAAGCGTGGTCTGGGACGAGGCCGAAAACCGCATGCATGTGCAAAAAGCGTTGATGGAATACCTGCTGCTGGGTCGCCAGGCCTGAGTCGGCTTTGCGCTGCCACATCGACTTCTTTTGGGAGCATTCATGAGGACGCGCCGCCAGTACATTCCTTTCACCGAGATCAAGCCCGGCATGGTGCTGGGCGAAACTGTCCAGGTGGTTCAACGTGGTTTGCTCAGCATGGTGTTGCCACCCGGACACCCACTCACCCCCGACAACGTCAACCAACTCAATGCACACCACGCTGAATTCATCTGCATCGACCAACCAGATGAACGCAGCGACGAACAAATCATCCTCGACAGCGAACAGGCGGTGCACCGGGTGCAAGAGCTTTTCAAGGACTGCAACCTGGACGAGCCGACACTGTTGGCGCTGTTCAACCAGGTGATGGCTTACCGCACCTCATGATGAACCGCCCACCCATTACCCGCGACACCATCATCCAGCGCAGTCGGCTGATGCCGAGTTTTCCCAACGTGGTGCAAGAGATTTTGGCCACGCTGGACGACCCTGACACCAACTTGAATGTGCTGGTGCGCTACATCAACCTGGACCCGGTGATCACGGCCCGGGTGCTGGCGGTGGCCAATACTGCCGCCATGCAAGGGCGCCGGGATGCAGATATCAGCAGCATTTTTGCTGCGACCTCGTTGATCGGTCTGTCAAAGGTCCGCAGCATCACCCTGATCAGCAGCCTAGGCGCTTTCATTCAAAAAACGGCGGCAATCTCCCTGCCCACCTCATTTTGGGAACACAGCGTGGCCATCAGCATCTGCGCCCAGGAACTCACCCAACATGTGGCGCAGCCGGTCAATGCAGACGCCGCGCTGATCTCAGGCATGTTGCACGACATGGGCCAACTCTGGCTGTACACGCTGGATGCCAATGCCACACGCGCCTGCTGGCAAAAATCCATAACGTCCCCGCTGGGCATTGAAGCAATCGAGCGCGAGGCTTTTGGTATTGACCACGCCACCGTTGGCGCCTGGCTGGCCGAACACTGGAAACTGCCCCTACAGATCGTGCAGGCTATCCAGTACCACCACCACCCAGACACCGCGCTGGCCAACCCGCTGGTCCCATTGATCCATGTAGCCGAGGTGCTGGGCAATGCCCTGGACCTGGGCCACCGGGACCAGAACCGCGTTACCCACATCTCCAGCGTAGCTTGCGAGACACTCGGGTTGGTGTTGGACGACACCATTGGCCCTCTTTTTGGCCGCATCGAAGCGCGTAGCCGACATGCCAACCAGTTTTTCAGCCTAGCCCGTTGACCAAGAAACAGCCAAACGGCAGTGATTCTCCGGCTCCCAGCAGGCGCTAAGCCACTCACCGGCCAGCGCTCACCCGTGGGTCAAGGCTTGCGATGAAAGGTAATGGGGTGCTTCTGAGCAGGCTCAGCCGGTGGTGGCTTACACGAAGCTGCTGCCCCCGAAGCATCTGTACCCGAACATTTGCCGCAGGTGGCGCAGGATGTGCTGCAACTGGGTGAGCGGTCCAGCGCACTGTGCAAACGGCCCAGACGCTGGCGCAAGCTGGCGGGCAGAACATACCAAAGGCTGTACAGCGCCGCCACTGACACCAGAAATCCCACAATCCAGTTCTGCAACATGGCTTTAGCCCCCGGTCCAGGCCAGCGTTAGCCGGTAGGTAACCCAACTGGCCACATACGCCAGCGCAAACAGATACACCGACATCAGTAGCGGGTAGCGCCATGAATTGGTTTCACGCCGCACCACCACCAGGGTCGAAATGCACTGCGGCGCAAAGATAAACCACACCAGCAAGGACAAGGCGGTGGCCAGCGACCAGGTTTGGGCAATCAACGGCGCCAGTTGACCGGACACGTCGTCCCCCGAGCCAGACAGCGCGTACACCGTGCCCAGCGCGCCCACAACCACCTCCCGCGCCGCCATGCCGGGAACCAGTGCCACCGCAATCTGCCAGTTAAACCCGATCGGCGCCACCAGCACTTCAAGCCAATGGCCCAATATACCGGCATAGCTGTGGTTGATGGCAGCATCGGTTGCCCCGGCAGGCGGCGCCGGGTAGGTGGCCAGAAACCACAGCAACACGGTCAGCGCCAGCACGATGCCGCCCACGCGTTTGACAAAGGTCGAACCTCGCTCATACAGCCCCTGCGCCAAGCTGCGCAAATTGGGCATGCGGTAAGACGGCAGCTCCATCACCAGCGGCGTAGGCCGCGTGCGTGTGCGCCACGTCATAGCAACTGCAGCCACCGCCATCGCCGACAAAATGCCGCCAACGTACAAGGCAAACATCACCAGGCCCTGCAGATTAAAGATGCCCCACACCGTCTGGCTGGGAATAAAGGCACCAATCAACAAGGTGTAGACCGGCAGCCGGGCCGAGCAAGTCATCAGCGGCGCGATCATGATCGTCACCAGCCTGTCACGCCAATGGGTGATGGTTCGGGTGGCCATGATGCCCGGCACCGCGCAGGCAAAACTTGACAGCAGCGGAATGAACGACCGCCCCGACAAGCCCACGGTGCGCATCACCCGATCCAGCAAAAAGGCCGCTCGCGGCAGGTAGCCGGAGTCTTCCAGCACCAGAATGAAGAAAAACAGAATCAGAATCTGTGGCAAAAACACCAGTACGCCGCCCGCCCCGGCCAGCACGCCATCGACTAGCAGACTGCTCAGCGGGCCCTCAGTCAAATGGCTGCGCACAAGGCCTGACAAGCCTTCCACGACCGACTTGATGACGTCCATCGGCCAGACCGCCAAGCTGAACACCGCCTGAAACATCAAAAAAAGCGTGGCCGCCAGCACCAGCATGCCCCACAGTGGGTGCAACACCACCGCGTCAATCGTGTCGTCGGCGTGCAGGCTCTCGGCAGGCTCCTGCACCGCCAGCTTCAGCACCCGGCGCACCTCTTGCTGGGTGGCCATCACCTCGTCCACATGCGGAGCGTGCCAAGGAGCGGTGGCTTTCAGGCGTTTTTTGGATTTGCCCAAATCCACCTTAGCCAGAAAGGTCAGCAGCTCCTGGGCGCCATCGTGACGAATGCCCACCGTCTCAATCACCGGCATGCCCAGCTCGTGCGCCAGAACGGCGGTGTCTACCACGATGCCGCTATGCCGGGCCGCGTCGCACATGTTCAGCGCCAGAACCAGAGGCAGGTTCAGCGCGCGCGCTTCCAGCACCAGGCGCAAATTCAGACGCAGGTTGGTGGCATCCACCACGCACACCAGCAAATCAGGCAAGGGTTCACTGGGCAGACGCCCGGTAACGATGTCGCAGGTGACCTGCTCATCAGCGCTCAGCGCGTTCAGGCTGTAGGCACCGGGAAGGTCCAGCACCACCACCTGGCGGCCAGAAGCGGTTTCCAGCATGCCCTCCTTGCGCTCCACCGTGACACCCGCGTAGTTGGCCACCTTTTGGCGGCTACCGGTGAGCAGGTTAAACAGCGCAGTCTTGCCGCAATTGGGGTTACCCAACAGCGCAACGCGCAGCGGTCTTTCGCTTAAGGGATCAGGCATGGCGGGCCGAGCGCCTCAAACCGGCTGAACCTGCACCAGCGCCGCCTCATGGCTGCGCAGGGCAAAAGTGGTGTTGCCGACTCGCACCGCCAACGGGTCATGTCCGGGGTAGCCATGGGCAATCACACGCACCTGCTCACCGGGCAAAAAACCGATTTCAAGCAGCCGCAAGGCAATGCCGCGCTCCTCATCATCATGCGTGGGGTTCATACCCAGCACGACAGCGCGTGCTTGCCGTGCCAATTGGTGTAAGCCCATCGGCGCACTGGCCGCTGGGTTAGGCTGGATGGGTTGAGTCATAACGCTTCAAATGAGAACTGTTCTTAGTGTAAGGATTTACAGCTTGCGCTGAATGCAGCTAGCGTCGACCAACCTCGTAAACAGGTTAACCATGTGCATCAAAATATAGGTTAAAAAGACCTCTAGCCCTTATCCTAAAAGGGTTAGTAGCTATGATTTAAACAGCTATCTTGGGGCCTCCGTAGAGCCAAGGCTGGTCTAGCAAACTTTTACCCAGCACCCGCATGGCCAGGTCGCGGCCCAGGCGCAGGGGGCCAGTCAGATGGTAAATCTCACCGTTTTTGATGGCGCGCTGCTGCACTTGAGCGTTGCGCTGCCAGCGTTGGTTGGCATAGGCTTTGACCAAAGCGGGCGCCTGCGCCAGCGCCGCATCCCCCGCTGAAAACACGCCGCCAGCTGACAGCACTTGCGCCAAGGTGGCGGCGTCTTCAATGGCCATGGCAGCGCCTTGCGCCAGATAAGGCACCATCGGGTGCGCGGCGTCGCCCAGCAACGCCACCCGGCCCATAAAGTGCTCATGCGCGCCGCGCATGGGTGGGCGAATGCTCAGCGGCCACAGGCGCCACACGCCAACCGCGTGAATCAGGTCATGCAGGTGCTCGCAACTGCCTTGGGTGATGCGCTGTAGATCTGCCGCATTGGCGCTGTGGTCCCAGTCAGACATGTCACCCTGAACCTTGCCGTGCACGATACACACCACATTCATCCAGGAGCCGCCACGCACCGGGTACTGCACCAGATGCATCTTCGGCCCAAACCAGGCGGTGACCTGCTGGGTTTGCAACACTTTGGGCAAGGTCCTTTGCTCGATCATGGCGCGGTAGGCCAGATGCCCGGTGGGCAGTGGCTTGCCATCGTGCAGCAGTTGCTGGCGCAAGGCGCTCCAGGCGCCGTCGGCGGCTACCAGTACGTCGGCTTGCGGGTGTTGACCGTCTGTCAGGTGAGCGGTCACTTTAGCCTCGGTCTGCGAAACGCTGTTGACCGCGTTGCCAAGGTTCAGCGCCACGTCACCGTGCTGGCGCAGCACCTTAACCAGCAAGCCATGCAAATCTGCCCGGTGAATGGTGGCGTAAGGCGCGCCATAAGCGCGCTCCATGGCGGCGCCCAGCGGCAGCTCGCCCACCACCCCGCCAGACACCGCATTGCGAAACTGCACCCGACTCGGAAATGCCAACAGTTCGCTCAGCGCGTCTTTCAGATCCCAGCCGTACAGAATTCGCATGGCATTCGGGCCTAACTGAATGCCCGCGCCGACCTCGGAAAACACCGCTGCGCGCTCATATAACTTCACGGTGGCGCCCGCACGGGCACACGCCAGCGCTGCCGACAGACCGCCTATTCCGCCCCCCGCAATGACAACATTAGCCATGGAATCTCTTTCAACCGCGCAGTAAGTAAGACGCAATTGTCGGCACAGTTGGATTCTGCAACCTGACAAAGGGCGAAATAATTCGCGCCGGGGCTCGCTTACACTCCGCCGATGGATGAAATAAAACAACGCTCAGTCACAGTTCGGCTTCTTTATGTGAGCCGTGCTGTTGGCCCGCAGACCACGACGGTGACGGACTCGATCCTGTCAGGGGCTTTGCACGGCAACCGCAAACTCGGTATCACCGGTGCCCTGTGCCAGGGCCAGGGTATGTACCTGCAGGTGCTCGAAGGCGAGCGCGGTGTGATCAACCGCCTTTACAACCGCATCACCCAAGACCGCCGCCATCAGGATGTGGAACTGTTGGTGCTGGAAGAAATCACCCAACGGCGCTACGCTGACTGGGCTATGGCACATGTGATGCTGTCTGAAAATGACCCGATGATCCAGCTCAAACACCCTGAATTTGACCCCTACTCGGCGCCAGGCCAGACGGTGATGGCTATGGTGCACGAGCTGTTTGCCGCCGGCAACCGGATCCGCAAGCCGTCGGTATAGGCTCAGCGCTGCCTTCAAAGCGCTTCTTAATCAATAGCTGCCAGCGCTTGTATTTAAAGGGCTAGAGTGCTTTTTTGGCACTAACCTAGCTGCGCCCAAGCCTTCTCCAGTCGCTTCACACTCACCGGCTGCGGCGTGCGCAGTTCTTGCGCGAAAAAGCTCACCCGCAATTCTTCAAGCAGCCAGCGGAATTCCTGCAGGCGCTCGTCCACCACGCCTTTGCGCTCGGCCACCAAGCGCCAATAGCGCTGCTCCAGCGGCTGCAACTCTTTCAGGCGAGCATTGTCGCGGGCCGGGTCGGCGCGGTATTTTTCCAGCCGGGCGGTGATGGCTTTTTGGTAGCGACCAAAGTGCTGCAGGCTGGGCCACGGCGTGACGCTCAGAAACTTCTTGGGCATCAGCCGGGTGAGTTGCTGGGCGGCGTCTGCGGTGGCGTCCGGCGCGTTTTTGCTGTCCTTGATCTTGCGTGCGGCCACGGCGTATTCGCTCAAAATCGCAGCAGCCAGGCGCGCGACTTCGGTGCAAATCAGGGTCAGGCGCCCTCGCCCCTCGTCCACCCGTTTCTTGAAGGCAAATTCGTCGGCGGGCAGTGGTTCCAGCAAAAAAGCGCGGTCTAGCGCCACTTGAATGATCTGTTCTCGCAGTTCTTCCAGCGTGCCGCCGGTGCCTGAGCCGTCCGGGTTTTTGCCGACCTGCATGTAGGTCACGGCCATTTTTTGCAGGTCGGGCACGTTTTTTTCAAGGTATTTGAGCGCGTCTTTGATCTGCAGCGCAAACAGGCGGCGCAGGCCGGCGCGGTGTTTGGCAGCGGCCACCTCGGGCTCGTCAAACACCTCGATGGTGACCGCATCGCCCGCGTCCAGCAGCGCCGGGTAACCAATCAGCGTCTGCCCGCCTTTTTGAATCTCCAGCAGCTCAGGCAGTTCGCCAAAGGTCCAAGCTGTGTGTTTAACACCCGCTGGACTGGCTTTGGGCGCGGGCTCAGATACTATATTTTTAGTAGCTGCTAGCGCTTTATCCATAAGGGCTAGAGGCTGATTTTGCTTAAATTCTAATGAAGGTGCTGCGGTCTTGGCCATCTTCAGCCCGGCCAGCGCCTGAAATGCGCCACGTGCTTGCGCACCCAACTCGGCCTTCAAAGCCCCAAGATTGCGCCCCTGGCCTAACTGGCGGCCATGCTCGTCCACCACGCGAAAATTCATAAAAAAGTGCGGCGGCAGCATGTCAACCTTGATGTCGGCGCGCACCACATCCACCGTGGTGGCCAGGCGCACCAGTTTCAGCACCGCCTCGATCAAGGAGCCATGGCCAAACAGCGCGGGCTCGTTGAGCTGATCTGCCATCTTGCGCGCCGACTCGGGCAGCGGCACCAGGCGCGAGCGCGGGCGCTGGTGCAGGGTTTTGATGAGTGCCTGAATTTTGTCCTTGAGCATGCCCGGCACCAGCCACTCGCAACGCTCCTCATTGACCTGGTTCAGCACAAAAATCGGCACCGTCGCCGTCAAGCCGTCTTTGGGGTCACCCGGCTCGTGCAAGTAGGTGGCAGCGCAGTCCACACCGCCCAGGCGCACAGTTTTCGGGAACGACTGGGTGGTGATGCCCGCCGCCTCGTGGCGCATCAGCTCCTCTTTGGTGAGCAGCAAGAGTTTCGGGTTGATCTTGGCCGCGTCGCGGTACCAGGCCTCAAAGGTGAAGCCGCTGCACACCTCGGGCGGCAGCTGCTGGTCGTAAAAGGCGTAGATCAGCTCGTCGTCCACCAGCACATCCTGGCGACGCGCTTTGTGCTCCAGGTCTTCCACCTGCGCAATGAGCTTGTGGTTGGCCGCCAAAAACGGCAGCTTGGTCTCCCACTGGCCGCCAACCAGCGCCTCGCGGATAAAAATCTCACGCGCACCGGGCAAATCCACCCGGCTGTAGTTCACCCGCCTGCCGCTGTAAATAACGATGCCATACAGCGTGGCGCGCTCCAGCGCGTTCACCTCGGCTTGCCTTTTTTCCCAATGCGGGTCAAGCAACTGCTTCTTCAACAGGTGCGCGCCAACCTGCTCCAGCCACTGCGGCTCAATCGCCGCAATGCCTCTGCCAAACAGGCGCGTGGTTTCGACCAACTCGGCGGCCACAATCCAGCGGCCCGGCTTTTTGACCAAATGCGCGCCGGGGTGCGGGTAAAACTTGATGCTGCGCGCACCCAGGTATTCGCCGTTGGCGCCATCGGTTTCCAGCTTGCAGCCGATGTTGCCCAGCAGCCCGGCCAGCATCGACAGGTGCAATTGCTCGTAGCTGGCAGGCTGGGTGTTGATGCGCCATTTGTGCTCCGCCACCACGGTGTGCAGCTGGCTGTAAATGTCGCGCCACTCGCGCACGCGGCGCATGCTGATGAAGTTTTGCCGCAGCAGTTGCTCGTATTGGCGGTTGCTGAGCTTGTGCGATGGCGCAGGCGTTGAGCGCTGGGGTGGCCGGACGTTTTGCTCCGTGTCCCCCGCCCGCTGCGCTTGCTCCGCCTTGACCTGCGCAGAACGCCCGGCCATCCCAACTCCTGGTGTGGCCTCATGCGAACCGCCGCGCGCATCATTAATCCACTTCCACAGCTTGAGGTAGCCGCTGAATTCGCTCTTCTCGTCGTCAAACTTGACGTGCGCTTGGTCGGCTTGCTGCTGCGCCTCCATGGGCCGGTCGCGCACGTCCTGCACGCTCAAGGCAGAGGCAATCACCAGCACTTCGTCCAACGCTTCTCTAGAGCGCGCTTCCAAAATCATGCGGCCCACACGCGGGTCAAGCGGCAGCCGGGCCAGCTCGCCGCCCATCGCGGTCAGCCCGTTGGCATCATTCACCGCGCCCAACTCATTTAGCAACTGGTAACCGTCGGCAATCGCGCGGCCTGAGGGTGCCTCCAAAAACGGGAAGTCTTCCACCTGCCCCAAGTGCAGCGACTTCATGCGCAAAATTACCCCGGCCAAGCTTGAGCGCAAGATTTCGGGGTCGGTGAATTTGGGCCGACCAATAAAGTCTTTCTCGTCATAGAGCCGGATACAAATACCGTTGGCCACCCGCCCGCAGCGCCCAGCGCGCTGGTTGGCCGAGCTTTGGCTGATCGGCTCCACCAGCAACTGCTCCACCTTGCTTTTGAAACTGTAGCGCTTCATGCGCGCCGTGCCTGCGTCTATGACGTATCGGATGCCCGGCACGGTGAGCGAGGTTTCGGCCACGTTGGTAGCCAGCACAATGCGCCGCCCGCCGTGGCCCTCGAAAATACGGTCTTGCTCCGCCTGGCTCAGCCGGGCAAACAGCGGCAACACCTCAGCACCGCGAAACACCGGCTGGTGGCTCAAGTGGCCGCGCAAGTGGTCAGCCGCCTCGCGGATTTCGCGCTCACCGGGCAAAAACACCAAAATGTCGCCGCTGTTATGCACATCGCGCCAGAGCTCGTCTACCGCGTCGGCAATCGCGTTATTCAGGTCGTAATCACGCGCTTCTTCAAAGGGCCGCCAGCGTTGCTCCACCGGGAACATGCGCCCCGACACCATGATGATCGGTGCAGGAGTTAAGGGCCCCCACGCTGCGCGCTGCGCGTCATCGCTGCCCCCCGAGGGGGCGTCGCCCGGCTTGGGGCGGCCCGGCACCAAGCGTTGACACGACGCAAAGTGGTCTGCAAAACGCTGGGCGTCAATGGTGGCGGAAGTCACCACCACCTTCAAATCTGGCCTGCGCGGCAAAATCTGCTTCAAATACCCTAGCAAGAAGTCAATATTCAGACTGCGCTCGTGGGCCTCGTCGATGATGATCGTGTCGTAGGCTTTGAGCAGCGGGTCGGTCTGCGTCTCGGCCAGCAAAATGCCGTCGGTCATGAGTTTGACGGACGCATCGCGGCCTAGACGATCCTGAAAACGCACCTTGAAACCCACTACCTCGCCCGGCGTGGTGTGGAGCTCTTCGGCAATGCGCTTGGCCACGCTGCTGGCGGCAATCCGGCGCGGCTGGGTGTGGCCAATCAACTTGCCGCGTGGCGCGGGACGGCCATCGGGCAGCGTTTTGGGGTAGTTGCACAGCCCGCGCCCCATCGCCAAGGCGATTTTGGGCAACTGTGTGGTTTTGCCCGAACCGGTCTCACCGCAGACGATGATGACCTGGTGCGCCGCCATGGCCGCCATGATTTCGGCGCGGCGGGTAGAGACAGGCAGGGATTCGGGGAAGTCGATTTTCAGAGGGTGAGACATTGGGCGGCAATTATCGAGGGTCCATGTAGACGTGTTAGATGGAGGGCTGGATTAATGGCGAAATCGGCTTCTAGCCCATCGTCAATATGCGCCAGTAGCTATCAACTGAATAGCGTCTAAAGATGCTGGATAGCATGCTGTGGCTAGCTGGGGATGGGTTGGGGCGGCGACCTCCTACTGTCAAAGGCCCAGAAAATTGGCCGCCACCCCAACCCATCCCCAGCTACGAGCGATTTTTGGACTCCAACTAGGGGCTTAGTGGTGAGCACTTGAACAGGCTTCCATTGCGATCCGGCAAGGCGGCAGATTGCCGATGAGTTCAAATGGTTTGGCGCAAACATCAGGGCACACCAACGCCGGTTTCCTTGCTTCATGCACGCCATGCACAGCGAATACGTCTTTGGCGAGGTCAATTCCAACGGTTACGATAGTCATGACCTTCCCACTCAAACCAAGTTGAGGACGATGAAATCGCGGCGTGCCAAAAGATTCACCTCTCGGTCGTGGCACTTAGTTGGCATTAACCGCACGCTACGGCGCGCCGCTTGCCTGGGATTGGGAAGTCCCTTTCATTCGTTAAGTGTCTCGAAGTGAAGTCATCTACACCACGACTCTTCGTAGCAACGTTGCGCTGCCAGTCGTTTCATGTTTGGCCCGAGCAGACGGCAGTCGAGGCTGAGTCTTTCTCTCTCGAACTCGAACCCAGGCATTGGGTGGCCAAGTGCGAGACTTGTTCGCAAGGGTTGAATCGGCGCTTGGTACCGGTACTAGCGATCTCCCGAAGCGTGCTCTGCTTGTCTACGATCTGCGCAGCAAGCTCGTTCATGATGGCGCTCTTTCGGCGAACGAACTCAGCGGCGCCGAACGAGAAGCACGCGAGTTACTTGAGCTGGCCCTGAAGGCAGAAGCACTGTGATGCACCGCACCACTGAGAGGAAAAAGGTGTCAGGCTCAGATTCCCTCACACCACGCAACGCGCGATTCCGCAGTGGGCGGTTCAACGGCTTGCTGACAAACACACAGTGTGAAGCGCGACACGCGTACTTCATAAAAACACTCAAAAAGTTTGCATCGCTTTCACAATACAGTTTCATCCATGAAAACTGCAACATTACCGCCGGTGCGCGTTCTCCCCGAGATCAGGACTGAGACTGAGTCCCTGCTTGGGAAGGCGAGCCCTGTCCGAGTTTCTGCAATCTGCGGTGCGAAACAGTATGCAGCGCAGACACAATCAACAAGAGTTCGTCCGACGTAGTCTGCCTTCACTGGACAACGCCAAGCTTTTACCGACACGTAGGTGGAAGCCAATGTTGTGCTGGACCGTCTGGAGCACTAATTGGCCGATGCTCGGACTTTGAAATCAGCAGTTCATTCATGAGCTTTCGGGTACGGCTCACCGACGACGCGGCTGACGATTTGGAGCGACTGTTTGACTTTGTGCTACAACGGGAACGCGCAGTCAATGACGATGACCTCGATTCGACTGAGCGCGAACTGGCAGTGTTTGTTGGGTGCCTGGGCATCATTTCTGCCATTTCGTCTGTCCAGATAGGTGCAGGTCGACTTGCGGCCTGCAGGCGTAGCCTTGATATCTGGCAGCGGTCTTGGCGTTGCGTTAGGTGGGGAAACCCCTTTTTGCCCGATAGTTGCACCCTTCAGGAAACACCACCCAACTAATTCAACTGGAGAAAAGGGACCCGGTTCGAATTTCATAAAATTTCGAAAAATCAAATCAAAATCTAGCCTCGATAGAAATCCATCAAACCTAATTATTCCTTACACGCTATGGACATTCAAAATATTTTCATTAGAAACAAGAACTGGGTTGCAGATAAAACAAAACAAGATCCAGATTTTTTTAAAAATTTATCCTCAGATCAAGCTCCTAAAATTTTGTATATTGGTTGTTCTGACAGCAGAGTCGCTGCAGAAGAATTAATGGGCGTTGGCCCAGGAGATATTTTTGTTCATAGAAATATCGCCAATATGGTTTCAGCTCTTGATTTGAGTTGTATGTCTGTCATTAATTATGCGGTTAATCATCTTAAGGTTAATCGCGTCATTGTTTGTGGGCATTACAATTGCGGTGGCGTCAGGGCCGCAATGATTCCTGAAGATTTGGGGCTGCTCAATCCTTGGCTTCGGAATATTCGGGACGTCTATCGTCTTCACAAGAATGAATTAGATAGTATTGATTCAGAGCAGAAAAAATACGAGCGCCTCATAGAACTTAATGTTCAAGAGCAGTGTATAAATGTTATAAAAACAGCTGATGTGCAACGCGCTTATCTGTCGCGTGGGTTAACTGTACATGGCTGGATATTTAACATTCATACTGGTTATTTGGTTGATTTAAATATTGACTTCAAAGCTATTTTGAATGGTATACGAGAAATTTACCATTTAGAAAATCCACTGTGAGATAAAAACAGCAAGAGATGCGTGCGGTATCTATCTCACTCTGCATCACGTCAATATCTGTGACACGCAGTTGACAGCGGCTGGTAGACAGCCCGGGCGTCACCCGCTGGAAGATGACTATCACTGACCGGCCAAATGCATCGCCATGTTGCCAATAGCTGCCTTCACACGCGTGCTGCAAAATAGGGGTAGTGTTGTCAGCGATTGACTGCCACCCACTTCGTCTACCGATCCCAAAACGCCTGCACCTGCTGCCTACCCCATGTCCCTGCCCTTCAACTTCACCTTCGTCCCCTGGTTCAGGTCGGTCGCACCCTACATCCACAAGTTCCGCCACCAGACCTTTGTCTTGGGCGTGTGCGGTGAAGCCATCGCCGCAGGCAAGCTGCCCAATCTGGCGCAAGACCTGGCGCTGATTCAGAGCATGGGCGTGAAGATCGTGCTGGTGCACGGCTTTCGTCCGCAGGTGAATGAGCAACTCAAAGCCAAAAACCACACGCCCAAATACTTCAAGGGCATCCGCATCACCGACGAGGTGGCGCTGGACTGCGCGCAGGAAGCTGCTGGCCAGCTGCGCTACGAGATTGAAGCTGCTTTCAGCCAGGGCCTGCCCAACACGCCGATGGCGGGAGCCACGGTGCGGGTGATTTCCGGCAACTTTTTGACGGCACGGCCGGTGGGCATTGTGGAAGGGGTTGACTTTCTGCATTCCGGCGTGGTGCGCAAGATCGACACGGCCGGCATCACCCGCTCGCTGGAGATGGGCGCGCTGGTGCTGATGTCGCCGTTCGGCTTTTCTCCCACCGGCGAGGCCTTTAACCTGACCATGGAAGAAGTCGCCACCTCGGTTGCCACCGCGCTGCAAGCCGACAAACTGATTTTTGTCACCGAGGTGCCGGGCATTGCCACCGATGTCACCCGGCCGGTGAGTGCAGACAACCCGATCGGTACCGAACTGCCTGTGGACAGCGCGGAAAAATTGCTGCGCGAGCTACCAGAGGCCAGCCACCCCTGCGACGCTGCGTTTTACCTGCAACACTGCGTCAAAGCTTGCAGAGGCGGCGTGGAGCGCAGCCACATCATTCCCTACGCGGTGGATGGCTCCATCTTGCTGGAGGTGTATGTGCATGACGGCATCGGCACCATGGTGGTTGATGAGAAGCTGGAGAGCCTGCGCGAAGCCACGGTGGACGATGTCGGCGGTATTCTGCAGTTAATCGAACCGTTTGAGAGGGACGGCACGCTGGTCAAACGCAGCCGCACTGAAATCGAGCGCGATGTCGGCCTGTATTCGGTGATCGAGCACGACGGTGTAATCTTTGCCTGCGCCGCGCTGTACGCCTACCCGGAGGCCCGCACCGCCGAAATGGCCGCGTTGACTGTGTCCCCCGATGTGCAGAGTCAGGGCGACGGCGAACGCGTTTTGAAGCGCATTGAGCAGCGCGCCAAGCTGGCTGGGTTGGACAGCATTTTTGTGCTTTCCACCCGCACCATGCACTGGTTCATCAAACGCGGCTTTGTGCAGGTAGACCCCGAGTGGCTGCCCGAGGCGCGCAAACGCAAATACAACTGGGACCGCAAAAGCCAGGTGCTGGTAAAAAAAGTCGGTTGATCGTCTTGGTCACGTGATGCCGAGCATGCGACTTGCTGGCACCTCGACACATGCCCGTGGGCTCAGGTCATTCAGCACAACTGGAATAGTTACGCGTTTCTTGAATGTGATGGGTGGCCAAAGACGTGGCGTCGGTAGGTCGAGGGTGACACGGCCGACTCGCCCGTGTGGTTTGTGAGCGTAACGAGCCGAGCAGTTTGATACTTTAAGCACCGTGGCGGTTAGGGGTTTGGCGCGCCCTGCGCCAGATCATCAGCACAGCCAGTACCCCAAAGGCGGTAAACGACACAAACGACCAGTTGGCCAGTGTGCCGCCCAAAAACGTCCAGTCCACCGCATAGCAGTCGCCGCTTCCCCTGAAAATCATCGGAATAGCGCGCTGCAACGGAAAACTCTCAATCATGCCGTAGAAGTCACGCCCGCAAGTGGCCACCTCAGGCGGGTACCACTGCAGCCAGCTTTGGCGCGCTGCGACAAAGGCGCCAAAACCAGAGATCAACAGAAGTAGCGCAGCCCCTGCAATATGTATGCTTTTTTGGCCGCCAACCCCCGCCAGTAAAGCGACAATAGCTACAAAAATAAGAGCGTACCTCTGAACGATACACATGGGGCAGGGGTTGAGTCCGGCATACTGCTGTAGGTACAAACCGTATCCGAACATGGCGATGCAGATGACGCCAATTGCCAGAAAAACGCGCCGTGGGGCGCTGTCCAGCACAGCCAGCAGGCGCGAGAACATCAGTCGCTGGCGGGCTTCTTGTTGGCCTCTTCCAGCGCCAGGTCGAGAGCCTTGCAGGTGGGTGAGCACACCGCTTGCGACTTACCCAAAATCTTTTTGGAAATCATCTGGGAGCGTGCGCGATGCTTGCCACATAAAAAGCAAGACATGGTGGCAGCGCCAAAGGAAGTAGCCGCTGTGAAGGGTGAGCCCGACACTTTGGATTTGTAACGCAAGCCATCGGCTACGATTTTGGTTTTGGTATCTGCTTTTGCCATAAGGGTAGATTTTACTGCAGTGCGCAGCGCCTACCAAAACCTTGCTAAAGTTAACGCCTTTTAGCTGTACATAAAGAAGGTAAATCATGGCGCGCACGGTGAAATGCATCAAATTGGGCATCGAGGCTGAGGGACTTGAGTTTGCCCCCTACCCCGGCGAGTTAGGCAAACGCCTTTGGGAAAACGTTAGCAAACAGGCTTGGGCAGACTGGCTCAAACACCAAACCATGCTGGTCAACGAAAACCGCCTGAACCTGGCCGACGCCCGGGCACGCCAATACCTAGCACGGCAGATGGAAAACCACTTTTTTGGTGACGGCGCAGACGCAGCGCAGGGTTACGTGCCGCCCAAGGCGTGAGCCTGGCACCGACACAGTCGTTCGACGCGAAAACTGTGCCTTAGATGTCCTTGATGCCCTCGCTCTAAAAAAGGCAGGTTTGGCCCGGATGGCCGCAGCGCTGGCCTGCGCTTGATGTTGTAGCAAGCACACGCCCTGACTGACACCGATCAAGAAAACCCATAGCCGAAGCTTTGCTACCCAAACTCTGCCTGATTTGTATGCCAAAAGCGCTTCTAGCCTTTATAGAATAAGGGCTAGAAGCTACTATTTTTATAGTATCAAAAGGTCAGCGTTTTCACGCCACTGGCCGTGCCCAGCAAACACACTTGGGCTTTTTGGAAGGCAAACACGCCCACCGTGACCACGCCCGGCCACTGGTTCACCTGCGATTCAAAGGCCAGCGGGTCGGCAATCTGCAGGCCGGTCACGTCCAAAATGTGCTGCCCGTTGTCGGTGACCAGCGGCGCGCCATCCTTAAAGCGCAGCACCGCCGTAGCCCCCATCGCCGCAAACTGCCGCGTAACGCGCTTCACCGCCATCGGAATCACTTCCACCGGAACCGGGAACTTGCCCAGCGCCTGCACCAGTTTGGAGTCATCGGCAATACAAACAAACTGGCGCGACTGCGCCGCCACAATTTTCTCGCGGGTCAACGCCGCGCCGCCACCTTTGATCAGGTAGCCGTGCGGGTCAATCTCGTCGGCGCCGTCGATGTACACCGACAACTCAGCCACCTCATTGCAGTCAAACACAGTGATCCCCAGCGCCTGAAGCCGCGCGGTGCTGGCCACCGAGCTGGACACTGCGCCCTTGATCTGGTCCTTCATGCTGGCCAGCGCATCAATGAACTTGTTAACCGTGGAGCCGGTGCCCACACCGACAATTTCACCGGGCACCACATACTGCAGCGCCGCTTGGCCGACCAGGGTTTTCAGGTCGTCCTGAGACAAAACAGTTTGGGCCGGGTTTTGAACTTGCGTCATCGGGGAAAATCCTTGAAGTTGATCGGTTTACCTTTTTGGAATTATCTAATGGCTCTCTTACCCTATGCGCTGACGCGACCCTTTTTGTTCAGCATGGACCCCGAGGCCGCGCATGAGCTGACCATTGAGTCGCTGGCGCGCACGCAAGGCTCGGCCCTGAAATGGGCTTACGCCAGCACAGCAGTGGACGACCCCATCGAGTTGGCGGGCCTAACCTTCCCCAACCGCGTCGGCCTGGCCGCCGGGCTGGACAAAAACGCCCGCTGCATTGACGGCCTGGGCGCCATGGGTTTTGGTTTTGTGGAAGTCGGCACGGTCACGCCGCTGGCCCAGCCAGGCAACCCGAAACCGCGCATGTTCCGCCTGCCGCAGGCGCAGGCCCTGATCAACCGCCTGGGCTTCAACAACGACGGCTTGCAAGCGTTCATTGCCAATGTCAAACAATCAGACCTGTACCAGCGCCGCGTGGGTGGGCGCAGTGGCCTGCACTCCATGCTGCTGGGCCTGAACATCGGCAAAAACGCGGCTACCCCCATCGAGCGCGCCACCGATGACTATTTGATCTGTCTGGATGGTGTGTATACCTACGCCGATTACGTGACGGTGAACATTTCCAGCCCCAACACCAAAAACCTGCGCAGTCTGCAAAGCGACGCGGCGCTGGACGCACTCTTGGGTGCCCTCTCCGAGCGGCGCGAATTACTCGCGCAAAAGCACGGCAAGCGCAACCCCATCTTCCTGAAAATTGCCCCCGATCTGGATGCAGACCAAGTCGCGGTGATTGCCCAGACGCTACAACGCTACGGCTTTGACAGCGCCGGCCAGGTCAACAATGCCTGGGGCGTGATTGCCACCAACACCACCCTGAGCCGCGATGCCATCAAAGGCATGGCGCATGCCGAAGAAGCCGGTGGTCTGTCTGGTGCGCCAGTGCTGGCCATGAGCAATAAGGTGGTCAGCCAGTTGCGCAGCGCGCTGGGCAAAACTTTCCCCATCATCGGCGCAGGCGGCATCATGAGCGCGCAGGACGCAGTCAGCAAAATCAAAGCCGGTGCCGATGCGGTGCAGATTTACACCGGGCTTATCTATAGCGGTCCGGCATTGGTCAAGGCTGCAGCGACCTTGATCAAAAAGACGTTTTAACCGCCTTTTTTAGCAGGTCTTATGCTGGTCTTATGCCATTTTCAGATCGATAGGAGCTTAGGCGCGAAGCCGTAGACAGTGCTGACGCAAGGCAAGGCGAAGCAACAACAGATCCTATTGATATGGAAATGGAGTTATGCCTTGCTAAATTTGCCGCGCACCCAGGTGACGCCCTGAAACGCCAGCACGGCGACGCCGCCAGCCAACAGCCCCAGCAAACCGCTCAGCAGCGCCGACACCACCGGCGCCGCAGCGCCGGCCAGTTGGCTGATGCCTTCCAGCCACGCGCCCACGCTGTGCCAGCCGTGCGCCAAAATGCCGCCGCCCACCAGAAACATGGCCAGCGTGCCCAGCACGGTCAAACTTTTCATCAGCAAGGGCGCCGCGCGCAGCAGGCCACGCCCCAGCGCGTGTTGCCAGCCGGGCTGGCCCGGGCGCAGCGTGAGCCACAGGCCCAGGTCGTCAATCTTCACAATCGCAGCCACCAAACCGTAAACACCCACCGTCATCAGCACAGCAACGCCTGCCAGCACACTCACTTGTGTCACAAACGGGCTGGCCGCCACCGTGCCCAGGGTAATGACGATGATCTCGGTTGACAAAATGAAGTCGGTACGCACCGCGCCCTTGATCTTGTCTTTTTCCAGCGCCACCAGGTCGACCGACTCGTCTGCCAGCGCCTGCCTCAGTTGCGCATGCTCCGCCTCATCGTCTTGCGGGCTATGCAAAAACTTATGCGCCACCTTCTCAAAGCCTTCAAAGCACAAAAACAGCCCGCCCGCCATCAGCAGCGGCGTGATGGCCCAAGGCGCCACCGCACTGAGCAGCAAGGCGCTGGGCACCAAAATGGCCTTGTTGATCATCGAACCCTTGGCCACCGCCCATACCACCGGCAACTCGCGGTCGGCCTTGACACCAGCCACCTGCTGGGCATTCAGCGCCAAGTCGTCACCCAGCACCCCAGCCGTTTTTTTGGCTGCCACTTTGGTCAGCAACGCCACGTCGTCTAGGGTGCTGGCAATGTCGTCCAACAAAACAAGCAGGCTACTGGCCATTTGGGTCATCTCCAGAGGTGTGAAACAGGGGGTGGGGGTGCATCGGATTGAAATTGTCGTTGATCCAGGCCGACTGACCGCCCGGGCGCGTCTTGTACGGCCCGGGTAAGGTTCGATAATGGTGGCCACCTGGCGCAGCACGCGCCGCCGCCTCACCAGAAAGACCCCGACATGACCCGCGTTTGTATCAGCAGTACCGGCCTCTATGTGCCACCTCACATCATCAGCAACGCCGAACTGGTGCAAGCCTTCAACGCTTATGCGGATCTGGACAACGCCGACCATGCTACAGAAATTGCAGCAGGCAGCCGCGTCGCTGTGCCGCAGTCCAGCGTGGAATTCATCGAAAAAGCGTCTGGCATCCAGCAGCGCTATGTGGTTGAAAAAGCCGGTGTGCTCGATCCGACCCGCATGCGCCCGCGCCTAGCGCCGCGAGCAGACACCGAGCTGTCGCTAATGGCCGAAATCAGCGTTGCCGCCGCGCAGGACGCCTTGCAGCGCGCAGGTAAAACCGCCGCCGACGTAGATGGTGTGATTTGCGCCGCCGCCAATATGCAGCGCGCTTACCCCGCCATGGCGGTGGAAATTCAGGCGGCGTTGGGTGTGCAAGGCTTTGGCTTTGACATGAATGTGGCCTGTTCCTCGTCCACCTTTGCCATTGAGATGGCGGCTAATGCGGTGAAATGTGGCTCAGCCCGCGCGATTCTGGTGGTCAACCCAGAGATCACCTCGCCGCACTTGGCGTGGAAAGACCGCGACTGCCACTTCATTTTTGGCGACGTGTGCACCGCCATCCTCATCGAGCGGCTCGACAACGCTCCCGCCGGTGCGTTTGAAATTCTGGGCACCCAACTCAAAACCATGTTTTCCAACAGCATCCGCAACAACGCCGGCTTCATGTCGCGCGCCGAAGACCGCAACCCGGAAGACCGCGACCAACTCTTTTACCAAGAGGGGCGCAAAGTGTTCAAGGAGGTCTGCCCAATGGCCGCCGAGCACATGGCCAAGCACCTGGCCACGCACCAACTAGCGCCCGCTAACGTGCGCCGCTTCTGGCTGCACCAGGCGAATCTGTCAATGAACCATCTGATTGCCCGCAAATTGCTTGGGCGCGACGCTACAGCGCAAGAGGCGCCGGTGATCCTGAATGAATTTGCCAACACCGCCTCAGCCGGGTCCATCATCGCCTTTCACCGCCACCACGATGACATCGCCGCCGGTGAGGTGGGCATGATCTGCTCGTTTGGCGCGGGCTACTCGATTGGCAGCGCGCTGCTGCGACGGCTCTGACGCTGTCCAACTGCGCTCAGTCTTATTTCAGATCGCGCTTGAAGCGAATCTCTTCAATGCGCGTCAGCCCCACCAGCACGGTTTTGATGCTGGTCATTTCGCGTTTGAAGCCGGCCATGTCAAAGAAGCGCAGCGCGCGCTCGTAACCCAGCGGCACCCAGGCGGTGACTTTGGTGCAGCCTTCTTCTACCAGCTCATCACGCGCGCCATCCCACAGCGCCAGGCCGACGCTCTTGCCCCAATGGCTGGGGCGCACAAACAGCGCCCAGATTTCGCCCATGGTGGCAGGGGTTTTTGGGTCGCGTGAACGATCAAACCCGGTAAAACCAACCACCTCGCCACCCACCACGGCCACCAGCACCTGCGGGTCGCCAAACTCGATGGCTTCGCGCCAGGTGGACTGGCTTTTCTTCAGGCTGTCAAATTCCGGCATGGCTTCGCCGGGGAACTGCGCCTTGAATGCGGCTTGCGACGCAGCGGCCTGGATTTGGGCAATAGCCTGGGCGTCGCGCTCTTTGGCGGGACGAACTTCAACGTTAATAGATTCAGACATGCAAAAAAAGCCGGGACCAGGCCCGGCAAAGTTTCAAAAAGGAGGTGGATTGTCGCTGCAACGCGGCCAGGCCACAGCGGTGCTATGGCGGAACCCACCCGCCAGCACTCTAGCCCTTACGCCATAAGCGCTAGCAGCTATCAATTCAAAACTTGTAAACGCCCTGCCCGGTTTTGCAGCTCAGGCGCAGTCTGGTTTGAACATACGGCGCAAGCTGGGCGGGTTGGCGGTCAGCTTGTTGACCGGGCGAATCGGCCTTGGCACAAAATTGCCACCGCAGTTGGGACAGACGCCCTGCAACACGGTGTCGGCGCAGGTGGCGCAAAACGTGCACTCAAACGAGCAGATCCGCGCCTCTGTGGCATCAGGCGGCAGGTTCACATCGCAGCATTCACAGGACGGGAGAAGTTCGAGCATACGGAGTTCCTTTGCAAAACTATTACTTTGAATAAGGTAGCTTTTAGCCTCGGCGCTACTTGGGCTAGAGGCTAGTAATGCTTGTAACAGCATCAACCATTCACCCAAGCACACTCGCAGGTAAAGTGCCTGAGAAACTGCGGCTGCTTGGTGATCTTCACACCGCGAATCGTGGAAGCCTTCTCCTTGACTTCGGCAATCACCTCGGCGGCGTAATCAAAGTGGCTCTGCGTGTACATGCGCCGTGGAAAAGCCAGGCGCACCAGTTCCATGCTGTGGTAAGTCTCTGTGCCGTCCGCCAGGCGTTTGCCAAACATCACCGAGCCAATCTCCACCCCGCGAATGCCGCCTTCCAGATACAGCGCGTTGCACAGCGCCCAAGCCGGGTAATGCTTCAGAGGCATATCGGGCAGCACGGTGCGCGCATCAATGTAGACCGCGTGGCCGCCGGTGGGTTTGACAAAGCTAACGCCCGCGGCTTCCAGACGCTCACCCAGGTATTCGGCAGTGCGCAGGCGGTAACGCAGGTAGTCTTCCTGCATGCCTTCTTCGAGACCCACGGCCAGCGCTTCCAGATCACGTCCGGCCAGGCCGCCGTAGGTGGGAAAGCCTTCGGTCATGATCAACACGTTGCGCACCGCGTCCATCCACTCTTCACTTTTGAGCACGATGAAGCCACCAATGTTGACCATGCCGTCTTTTTTGGCGCTCATGGTGGCGCCGTCGGCATAACTGAACATCTCCTGCACTATTGCTTTGATGGGTATGTTTTCATACCCTGGCTCGCGCATCTTGATGAACATGGCGTTCTCGGAAAAACGGCACACGTCCATGATGAAGGGTTTGCCGTGCTGTTTGAGCAAGGCGGCGTAGGCGCGGATGTTGGCCATCGACACCGGCTGGCCGCCACCGGTGTTGTTGGTGACGGTGATCATGCCAAACGGAATCTGCTCGCCGCACTCTTTGAGCAGTGCCTCAACCCGCGCCAAGTCGATATTGCCCTTGAACGGGTGAATGGTTGCCGGCTGCAGGCCTTCGGCAATCACCAGGTCAAGTGCCTCGATGCCCAGATATTCCAGGTTGGCGCGGGTGGTGTCAAAGTGGCAGTTGTTGGGCACCACGTCGCCTTTTTTACACACCGCAGTGAACAACACTTTCTCGGCGGCACGGCCCTGGTGGGTGGGCACAAAAAACTGCATGCCGGTGATGTTCTGGATGACTTTCTCCAGGCGGTAAAAACTGCGCGCACCGGCGTAACTCTCGTCACCTTCCATGATGGCGCCCCACTGGCGGCTGGACATGGCGCCGGTGCCGGAATCGGTCAGCCAGTCAATCAGCACGTCTTGCGCGTGCAATTTGAAAACATTGAGCTTGGCGGCTTGCAGCAGTTGCTCGCGCTCGGCGCGGCTCGTCATGCGGATGGGCTCAATGCTTTTGATGCGAAAAGGTTCGATCAGGGTTTTAGGCATGGTGTTCTCGTCTGGTTGAAGGCAGTCGAGAAGCTAGCACCGGGCTAAACCAGACGGTGTCGGTTAATTCCAACACTGATCAATTCGACTCACTCACGCCGACACATCACCAGGTACACCCGCCCAACACCGGCAACAACCCGACCACTACCGTGTAGGGCACGCCCAAAGCCCCATCAAGCGTGCGAAAACAAACCTCTCAGAGCTTGAACAGCGCCACCGTCTGCACCAGATCATTCGCTTGGGATTTCAAACTGCTGGCGGCCGCAGCCATTTCTTCGACCAGGGCGGCGTTCTGCTGCGTGACCCGGTCCATTTGCGTCACCGCCTCACCCACCTGCGACACACCCAGGCTCTGCTCACGGCTGGCTGCGCTGATCTCGCCCACCACATCCACCAACCGGGCGATGCTGCTGACCACCTCGTTCATGGTGCTGCCCGCCTGGTCCACCAGCGTGGTACCACTGGCGACGCGCTCCACGCTGGCGTTGATCAACGTCTTGATCTCTTTGGCCGCTTCTGCGCTGCGGCCTGCCAAAGACCGCACCTCAGAGGCCACCACCGCAAAACCTCGGCCTTGCTCACCAGCCCGCGCCGCTTCCACCGCTGCATTCAGGGCCAGGATGTTGGTCTGGAAGGCAATGCCGTCGATCACGCTGATGATGTCGCTGATCCTGCAGCTGGCCTCATTGATACCGCGCATGGTGTCCACCACCTGCGCCACCACCTGCCCGCCCTGCACTGCCACGCTGCTGGCGTGCACCGCCATCTGGCTGGCGTTCGCAGCACTTTCGGCGTTGTGCTGCACCGTTGCGCTGAGCTGTTCCATGCTGGCTGCCGTTTGTTCCAGCGCACTGGCTTGGGACTCGGTTCGTGCCGACAGGTCGTTGTTGCCCTGGGCAATTTCGGCGCTGGCAGTGGCCACGCCTTCAGAGCCGTCACGCACATCGCGCACGATGGTGGCAAACGTGTCGCGCATGGCACCAATGTCATACAGCATGCTGCTGCGGTCATTAGGTTTCAGGTCAATGGCCCCGCCCAGTTCACCCCGGGCAATACGTTCGGTCAAGGCGCTGACATAGCTGGGCTCGCCGCCCAACTGGCGCAGGATACTGCGGGAAATCAGTGTGCCAAAGCCGAACAGCAAACCCATCAGCAGCAACGTGCCCCCGGCAAACCCCAGCGCCCGGCGCCACACCGCAGCGTTGACGGTGTCCACATACACGCCCGAACCGATGACCCAGCCCCAAGGCTCAAACCCTTTGACATAGGAGATTTTCTGAACCGGATCGTTCTCTCCCGGCTTGGGCCAAAGATAGGGCACAAAGCCGTCGCCACTAGTCTTGATCTGTTTGACAAAGTCAACAAAAATCAGTTGCCCGATCGGGCTCTTGAAGTCCGACAAATCCTTGCCTTGCAGATCTGGCTTGATCGGGTGCATGACCATGGTGGGGTGCATGTCATTGATCCAGAAATACTCGGCACCGCTGTAGCGCAGCCCACGAATGGCCTCCATGGCAAGGCTTTTGGCCTCGTCGGGCGGCAGTTTGCCCTGCGTTTGCAGGCTGTGAAAATGCGTCAGCATGCCATGTGCTACCTCAACTGTCTGGCGCACCGCTGTCTCACGCTCCTGCAAAATCAGGGCGCGCTCGGACCATAAAAACACGCTGGCCAGTGCAACGACGCCCAACAAGGCGCTGGCAGTCAGCAGCGTCAGCCTTCGGACTATCGTCATAGACGTCAAATTGATCATAAAAACTCTCAGTTCGGTTGCCGGGCAAGCAGTCTACCCGCCAAATCTGCAAGCCATTTGAGGCTGCAGCACTTTTGTTGGCTAGGCAGCCCGCGTGCAGATGGGTGACGTTGCTAGCGCTTTTGCAGCGCCATCGCAACGCCTCGATTGGCCAGAGCATCAGCGCGCTCGTTGCCAGGGTGGCCACTGTGTCCGCGCACCCAGCGCCATTCGATCTGATGGCCACCCGTGTTGACCAGCGCATCCAGCCGCTGCCACAAGTCGACGTTTTTGACGGGTTCCTTGCTGGCGGTTTTCCAGCCGCGCGCCTTCCAGCCGGGTAGCCACTCGGTCATACCCTTGAGCACATACTGGCTGTCGACATGCAGAGTGACCTTGCACGGGCGCTTCAGCGCAGTCAGCGCCTCTATCACCGCCATCATTTCCATGCGGTTGTTGGTGGTGCCGAGTTCGCCACCGAAAAGTTCTTTTTGTGCCTCGGCTGAGGTCAGCCAGGCGCCCCAGCCACCGGGACCAGGGTTGCCCTTGCAGGCACCATCGGTATAAATATCTATCGTATTCAAGGTAGTCATCAGTTCAACTTTTATGCATCTTTTTGGTCTCTAGCCCTTATCTTACCTGCGCTGTTAGCTACAGGAACAGGAGCTACCGGCAGGCGCAGTGCTGGCTTGCGAATCGGGTTGATCGGCATCATGCTGCGCACCCGCTTGATCGCCACCAAAAAATAGGCCGAGCCGAGTATCGGCCACCAGCGCGCACCCGCCTTGTCCATCCAATTAAAACGGTGCAGCATGGCCTGGCTGGAAAACGCAGGCCGATAGCAACCAAAGTGGCCGTCTTCAATCTCCAGATCCAACAGCCGCAGCCAGTCGCGCAGGCGCAGATAGCCAATAAATTCGCCCTCGTTCGGCAAAAACAGACTGTGACCGCCAAGGCGGTTGAGCCAACGTGCACGGCGCTGGCGAAAGCCCCACAAGCTCAATGGGTTCAGGCCACAAATCACCACCCGACCCTCGGGCATCAGCACCCGCGCCACCTCGCGCAGCGCGCCATGCGGGTCAGCAGTGAGCTCCAACGTGTGCGGCAGCACTACCAAGTCCAGGCTATTGGCCGGAAAAGGCAGCGCGAAAAAGTGCGTGGCAAAGGCCACACGCGGGCTCAAGGCCACCTCCGCCTCGGATTGGGTGGCCAGCCAGCGGTGCGGCATGCGGTTGGCCTCCAGCGCGTCCAGTTCGGGCAGGCCGAGCTGCAAGGCATGGTAGCCAAACAGGTTCGCGACGGTCAGCGCCATTTGCGCGCGCTCCCAAGCCAGCAGATACTGTCCTGGCGGGGTAGCCAGCCAATCATGCATCCCTATAATTTGATCGCTCATGAACTTAATTCCACTGCCTGCTTTCAACGACAACTACATCTGGATGCTGCACGACGGGGCGCGTGCCTTGGTGGTTGACCCCGGCGAAGCCCATGTAGTTTTTGAGGCCATCAAGCGCTTGGGACTTCAACTTGAGGCGATTCTAGTCACGCACCACCACAACGACCACACCGGCGGTGTAGCCGAACTACGCGTAGCCACGGGTGCTCAAGTGTTTGGCCCGCTGCTGGAGTGCGTGCCCGAGCCTTTGACCCGGCTCAAGGAGGGTGACACCGTCCACCTGCTGGGCTTGACGCTGCAAGTGCTAGACGTGCCTGGCCACACCGCAGGCCACATCGCGTTTTATGCCCAGCCGCAAGATCAGGCCCCGCTGCTGTTTTGTGGTGACACCCTGTTCAGCGCGGGCAGTGGCCGCCTGTTTGAAGGCACACCGGCGCAAATGCTGGCGTCGTTGGGCAAGCTGGCCGCCCTGCCCGACAACACGCGGGTGTGTTGCGCGCATGAGTACACTGCCAGCGGACTCGTGTTTGCACGGGCGGTGGAGCCTGACAACCAAGCCTTGATCGCCTATCAGGTCAAAGTCAAGGCGCTGGTCAAGCAAAATGTGCCCACCTTGCCCTCCAGCATCGGGCTGGAAAATGCCGTTAACCCTTTTTTGCGGACGCACCTTCCCGGTGTGATCCGTGCGGTGCAGCAATTTGACGCGTCTGCGCAAGACCCTGTCAGTGTTTTTGCTGCACTGCGCACCTGGAAAAATCAGTTTTGAAAATATTTTTGAAGTTGGCAGCACTGCTGCTCAGTGTCTGGCTGGCAGGTTGCGCCTCTACCGGTGGCGACAAGCAAGGCACTTACACGCTGTCCACTGGTTCCCCGTCAGGCGTCCAGGCCAACAGCATGCCCCCCGGTTTGCGGATACCGGTGTACCCCAGTGGCAGCTTGCGCGCACTGCCCAGTGTCACGCTGAATCCCCTGTCCGTGTACACCTTGACGCCCCCGGCCGACATGTGGGACCGCATCCGCCTGGGCTTTGCCATGCCCGACCTTGACAGCGATCTGGTACGTGACCGCGAACAGTGGTACAGCTCCCGGCCCGGTTATGTGCAGCGCATGACTGACCGGGGCAGCAAATACCTGTTCTATATTGTGGAGGAGTTGGAGCGGCGCAACATGCCCACCGAGCTGGCGCTGCTGCCGTTTATTGAAAGCGCGTTCAACCCGCAGGCCGTCTCCAGTGCTCGGGCCGCCGGCATGTGGCAGTTCATGCCCGCCACCGGCCGGCATTTCGACCTGACACAAAACATGTTTCGTGACGACCGGCGCGACGTGCTGGCCTCCACCCGCGCTGCGCTGGACTACATGCAGCGCCTCTATGGCATGTTTGGCGACTGGCATCTGGCGCTGGCCGCCTACAACTGGGGCGAAGGCAGCGTCGGCCGGGCGATTGCCAAAAACAAGAAGCTGGGCCTGGGCACCAGCTACACCGACCTGAAAATGCCGATGGAGACGCAGTTTTACGTGCCCAAGTTGCAGGCCGTGAAAAACATCGTCGCTGATCCGGCGCGCTACAACGTGGGCCTGCCAGCAGTGGGAAACCACCCGTATTTTCAGACCGTCGATATTCGCCGTGACATTGATGTGACTCTGGCAGCCAAGCTGGCCGAGGTGCCGTTAGACGATTTCCGCGCACTGAACCCTTCGGCTTCCAAACCGGTATTGCTGGCGGCGGGCACACCGCAAATCCTGCTGCCTTGGGACAACGCACAGATCTTCCAGGCCAATCTGGAATCCTATGGCGGTGGCAGCACCGCCAGCTGGACCGCCTGGATTGCTCCCAGCACTCTCAAGCCCGCCGACGCCGCTGCGAAATTCGGCATGTCAGAGGCCGATCTGCGTGCGGTCAACAACATCAACGGGCGCATGTTGATCAAAGCCGGCTCCACCCTGTTGGTGCACCGCGCCACCAGCGTGCTGCAAGATGTGAGCAGCCACGTAGCTGACAACGGCCAGTTGTCGCTAGCGCCGGAGATCGTGCTACGCCGGACCACTGTTAAAGCTGGTAAAAAAGACACCGTGGCCTCGCTCGCCCGCCGCTACCACCTGAACGCCGCCGATGTCGCTCAGTGGAACAAGATCAGCGCCTCCGCTGCGTTCAAGGCGGGGCAAAAAGTGGTGGTGTACCTTCCCGCCCGTGCCAAAGTCAGCCGCACCGCCCAGCGCGGGAGCAGCAAAGCCAGCCGTGTCAGCAAGATCAGCAGCAAAAAGACCGCCAAAGCACCGGTCCGCACGAAAGCCATGACAGCCAAGCGTCAAGCGGCACAAGCCAAGAGAGCGGTGCAAGTCTCGAAACGGTAACCAAGCCTAACCGACACCCGTTTCACGGTGCTGTCGAGCGGTTACTGATAAGAAGGTGTTTTACCGGTACCCGGCAAACAAGATAGCGATATTGGCGCCAAAGGCCAGCATCCAGACGACACTGCGCAGCCCAGCCTTGTTGCCGAGATACAGCCCGACATACACCAGGCGCAGCAGCACAAACAGCGCCGCCAGCGCATTCACGAGCCCCTGCTGCGCGCCCAACTGGTGCGCAATCACCACCGCACCGATGAAAAACGGCAGTGCCTCAAAGCTGTTGGCCTGCGCCGCATTGGCGCGCGCGCGCCAGTCGGTTTGCTGGGTCAGCCAGGCGCGCGGGTTGTTGTTGTCAAAGCCGCCATGCTGCGGTGGTGTGGTGAACATGCCCCACTTGGCAATGCCGGTGCACACAAGTGGCAGCAGCGCTGCGATCAACACACACCAATAAGCCAGGGTAAATGAGGCAGTCAGCATGAATCAGTCCTTAAGCGTTAACGCCGGTCGACCAGCGCATGGGCAATGGTGCCCAGGTCAACATACTCCAGCTCGCTGCCCACCGGCACGCCACGCGCCAGCCGGGTGATTTGCAGGCCACGGCCTTTCAGGCCTTCGCTGATGACGTGCGAAGTGGCCTCGCCCTCGGCGGTGAAGTTGGTGGCCAAAATCACCTCGGTCACGCTACCGTCCAGCGCCCGGTCAAAAAGCTTTTTCAGGCCAATGTCTTTGGGGCCAATGCCGTCCAGCGGGCTGAGTTTGCCCATCAGCACAAAATAAAGCCCCTTGTAGGCACCGGTGCGCTCCACCGCCGACTGGTCCGCTGGGGTTTCCACCACACACAGTTTGCTGGCATCGCGCCGCACATCCAGGCAGGTGGCGCAAACCTCGGCCTGGGTAAAGGTGTGGCAGCGCTCGCAGTGCTGAATGTTCTGGGCCGCCTCATTCAAAGCCCGCGCCAAGGCCTGCGCCCCGGCACGGTTGTGCTGCAGCAAATGAAACGCCATGCGCTGCGCCGACTTCACCCCCACGCCCGGCAGGCAGCGCAGCGACTGGATCAGCGCCTCAAGCGCATTGGTGTCTGACATGAAGACTATGAATTCCGGTTTTCAAAACAACAAAGGTATCGGGCGTAGCGCGCCAGCGTCAGCCTAGGCGGACGGAGCGCAGCAACCGGAACGTACTTCCTGTACGTGAGGATTGCGAGCACCGCCCAACGACGGATCACACTGGCTCGGTAGCCACCCTCAAAAAGGGAATTTCATGCCGCCTGGGAGGCCTGGCATCTGCGCTGTGATCTTGCCCATCATTTCTGCAGACGTTTCTTCGGCCTTGCGCAGCGCTGCGTTAAACGCGGCAGCCACCAGGTCTTCGAGCATGTCTTTGTCTTCCGCCAGCAGGCTGGGGTCAATGGTGATGCGGCGCACTTCGTGTTTGCAGGTCATGGTGACTTTGACCAAGCCCGCGCCAGATTCGCCGCTGACTTCGATGTTGCCCAGATCGTCCTGAGCCTTTTTCATGTTTTCCTGCATCGACTGCGCCTGTTTCATCAAGCCAGCGAGTTGTCCTTTGTTGAACATGTGGGGTTCCTTGGGGTTGGTTTAAAAAGAATTTCGAGCAACGGCCTGTAGCGCCGACGGCTACAGCGGTTTGATGCTGCCAGGCACGATTTTCGCCGCAAACTCACGCATCATCGACTGCACAAACGGATCGTCAAAAACGATTTTTTCAGCCGCCAACTGGCGCTGCGCCGCCGCCGCTGCGTTGCGTTTGGCCGGGCTGTCGGTGACGCGGCCGACCTCAATCGTCAGGCGCACCGGGTAACCAGTGGCAGCCAGTGCAGCGGTCAGGCGGTCACGGCTGCCGCTCTGGTTGAGTGACTCCCGCTCCACGCGCAGCAGCCACTGGTCGCTGTCGCGCGCGATCAATTGCGACTGCAAGGCCAGCTCACGCGCCATGGCGTTGATGGCCTCGGCGGCGATCAGCGCCTGCACGGTGGCATGCCAAAAGTCGCCCTCAGCGGTGGTGTTGACGTCATGCGGTACTGCCTGGGCCACCACATCGCGCGCCGAATCGGTTTGCACCCGCACCGGATAGGCTTCAATATTCGTAGCTACTGGCCCTTGTTTCTCTTGGGCTAGAGGCTGATTTGATGCAATATTTTGAGTGGAAGTCGTGCTCTGGGATAACTCTCTCACCGCCAGGTGCTGGCCTTCTGGCAAGGTCGTTACTGCTTTGTTTTCAATAGCTTCTTCCGCAATAGATACGGGGGCTAGAGGCTGATTTGGCACATCATGCTCGTTGACCACACTCGCTACAGGGGCGGCCTCGGCGGGCGGCTGGGGTGCCGTCAGGGTTACAGGCTGGGGTTTCGGCTGCAGGGTCGCCTGCGATATCGACTGACGGGCCGGTTGGGGTGTCGGCTGAACGGGTTGCTGGAGTGTCGGTTGGCGTTTGGGCTGTGAGAGGTCTTGAACGGGCACTACCGGGGCAACCTGCGGTGCCGCCGCAGCGACATGTGATGTTGCAGGGGCAGTCTGCGGCGCTGTCGGGGCTATCTGCGGCACTGGCGGCGCGCGCTCAGGTGCCGCCGGTGGATTTTTCAGTGTTTTTTTTTCAGCCACAGCGCTGACGCCGTTGGCGGGTTTGAACGCCAGCAGGCGCAGCAGCACCATGGTCAGCGCGGCGTATTCATCAGGTGCCAAGCCCAACTCACTGCGCCCGTGCAGGCAAATGCTGTAAAGCAACTGGGTTTCATCCATCGGCATCAGCGCCGCCAGGCGTTGTAGCTCGGCCTGCTCCGGGTCGGTGTCGTCTTGTGAAGCCATACCGGGCACTGCCTGCAGCACCGCCATGCGCTGCAGCACGGCACTCATTTCTTCCAGGGTGGAGGCCGCGCTCAAGCCGTTGATGCGCAGCGCCTCTGAGGTTTCCACCACCGTTTTGCCGTCGCCCTGGGCCAGCGCGTCCAGCAGGCGAAACACATGCGAGCGGTCCACGCTGCCAAGCATCTGGCGCACCGTGGCTTCGGTGAGAGCACCTGAGCCAAAGGCAATAGCTTGATCGGTGAGGCTTAGCGCATCACGCATCGAGCCACGCGCGGCGCGCGCCAACAGTTTGAGCGCCTGCAGATCAGCGCCCACCTGCTCCGCCTGCAATACTTTTTGCAGGTGTTCGCGGATGGTTTCAGGCGCCATCGGGCGCAAATTAAATTGCAAACAACGAGAAAGTACCGTTACCGGCACTTTTTGTGGATCGGTGGTGGCGAGCACAAATTTCAGGTACTCAGGCGGCTCTTCCAGCGTTTTCAGCATCGCGTTGAAAGCGTGGCCGGTGAGCATATGCACTTCGTCAATCATGAAAACCTTGAAGCGCCCCTGCACCGGCTTATAAACCGCCTGCTCCAGCAGCGCCTGTACCTCATCCACACCGCGGTTGGAAGCCGCATCGAGCTCGGTGTAATCGACAAACCGCCCACTATCAATATCAGTGCACGCCTGGCATACGCCGCAAGGGGTAGCGGTGATTCCACCGGTGCCGTCCGGGCCCTGGCAGTTGAGCGATTTGGCCAGAATGCGTGACACCGTGGTCTTGCCAACGCCGCGCGTGCCAGTGAACATGTAGGCGTGGTGCAGCCGCTGGGTGGTCAGCGCGTTGGACAAGGCCTGCACCACATGGTCCTGCCCCACCATCTCGGTGAAGTTGCGGGGGCGGTACTTGCGGGCGAGCACGAGGTAGGACATTGGGCGATTCTAAGGGCCGGGCGTGGCGCTAGACTTCGCCATGCCGGGCGGCACCCTTCCTGCGCGCACTGCGGCAAAAGCACTCAACCACACTTCAACGACCGGAGAAATTCATGGCTGGAAAATTTGAAATCACCCGGTCGAAAAGCGGCAGGTTCATGTTCAACCTGAAGGCGGGCAACGGTCAGGTGATCGGGCGCAGCGAGATGTATTCGTCGGCAACAGCCATGGAAAACGGCATCAAATCGGTCATGACCCATGCCCCTGATGCGCCCATCAAAGACCTGACCGAGGCCTGAGCCTTTACAATATGGGCTGACGGGCCTTCCCGCATGGTAAAGCGGCCAACCGGGTCAGGTGGGGAACCAAGCAGCCCTAACTGTGGAGCCAGTGCCGGGGTCAAGGCTCGTCAACCTAATCTATCCAGCACCTCTGTCCTTCACGCGGCAAAAAGCGTGTCGCTTCTCCAGCGGTTCACCGCCGAAGGTGCAACCTCCAAAATTTCCCCTGGTTTTATGTTGACTTGTCAGCCATGGACAATGACCGGCATGACAAAACGTCCGCAATCCTTGGGCGAGGAAATCGCCAACAGCGTCAGCCATGGAGTGGCACTCATGGCGGCCGTGGTCAGCGTGCCCTTTTTGATCGCTTCGGCGCGCCACCAGAGTGCTGCCAGCTTTGTGGGAACCATGGTGTTTGCGGCAACCATGGTGCTGCTCTATCTAGCCTCAACGCTCTACCACGCCATGCCAGCGGGTCGCGCCAAGCAGCTTTTCTGCAAACTTGACCATGGTGCCATTTACCTGTTTATCGCTGGCACTTACACGCCGTTTGCACTGGGTGCCCTAAGTGGCGCCTGGGGCTGGAGCCTTTTTGGTGTGGTGTGGCTGCTGGCAGCCATGGGTGTCACGCTGAAAGCATTGGACCGACTGTCCCGCCCTTGGCTGTCAACCGGGCTGTATCTGGCCATGGGATGGCTGGTGGTTGTAGCTGCCGTGCCTTTGCTGGAGCGCGTGGCCCTGCCGGGCGTGATGTGGTTGGTGGCCGGTGGGCTGGCGTACACGGTTGGGGTCATTTTCTTTGTCTTTGACGCACGGATTCGGTATTCACACGCGGTGTGGCACGGCTTTGTTGCCATGGGTACCGCGTGCCACTTTGTGGCGGTGCAAAGCTACGCTACCTGAAATACGTTAACGCCAGATGCGCACTGCGCATCAACCCACGCGCCATCCCCAATACGCACGCTCCTATGATTTCACTGCAGCCAAAAAAATTGCTTTTGTCGAAATGGACAGCGGTCCAACCTGTGGCCAAAGAAAAACACTTTTTGGTGACGAAAGTCGTTCCGCCCGAACTTGAAGGTGGTCAGGTCGAGTGGATTGACCTGGAGGCGGTGCACGCCAAGTCAACGCGGCGCATGGCGTGGCGAGACCTGCGTGACACCAAACAATGGTTGCGAGGGTGGGTCTAGAACTTTAGGCTGAGCGCACAGCTGCCTCAGCCGTGCCGGATAAACTCAACCCGGCCATTGAGGTTCACGCAAACACGTCACGATGCTGCCTGTTGCGTCTGTCTGACCCGGTATGGCGACTCAATTCAGGGACATTCACATGCACAACCAGCAAACCGTTCTACATCCGGACAGCGCGACCAAAATTTTTGTCTTTGAAGAGGTTTACCCGCTTCGTGCGGCCCAGGAGCAGGCCGACAAAAAGAAACTCAGCGCCTTTGGCATGTTTGCCAAGTTCAACCCGCTGAATCGGCCCAAGGAGGAGACGGTGCAACTCTCTCGCCAGGAGCTGCGCTGGGAGCCTTTCTGGCACATTGTGGCCAAACGGTCGGTTGATTACAGCTGCCAGCTGACCTACCAGGTTCCCGTTCACAACCCCTACGCACAAACCTTGCAAATTGACGACAAGGTCTTCGAGGTAGCCCGACAAAAGGACAAAGCTCGCATTGAGTTTGTGGCCTTGGAGCACTGCCACCGCAAGATTCAGTTTGACCAGCTGATTGACGGCATGCAACGCGACATCAAGTCCTCTGTGTTTGCGCAATACATCAGCAAATACAAGTACGCCGAAGCCGCGCAGGTTGAGCGGCCCGAGTTGCTCAAGCCACTGGTGTCGATGGCCGCTGCCAAGCAGATGGCCAGTGCCAATCTCACCGGTCAGGCGGTGAATGCCTTTGAAATCCAGGGTGACCATATAGAGTTTGAAAGCACCCACATGTACATGCGGCCGGTGTTTGCATTTGAGTTTCGCTGGTCCAGCGCCGACAAGGTCGGGGTCATTGAAGTCGACGGATTGACGGGTGAGGTCGTTGAAAACGGGCGCTGGTTTAAGGACAAGGTCAACAAAATTCTCACCCGCGAAGCACTGGTGGACCTTGGCGCTGAGGTGGCTGGGTCGTTGGTACCCGGTGGTGGGGTTGGCGTCAAGTTGCTTGGGAAAATGACCGATTCCCGTGTCTAAAAACCTGAACTCATCAGCGCCAGCATCAACGCGATCCGGGCCTTGACGGGCGATAAACCTTCAGAGTCAGCAAATTCACTGTGCGCCGTTGCCAGCACGCGGCCAGTGGCACAGCGGGTCGTGCGCACAACCTTCACGCCCGCCTGCTGCGCCCTGCGTAGCGCCGCTTCCAGGTCATGGTGCAAGGTGCCGTTGCCGGTGCCAGCCACCACCAGCCCGCGTAACGCAGCGACGCCCGGGCAGGGTTGTAGCAGGGCATCCACCACGCCCGCACTGCCTCCGGCGTAGTTCATGACGATTTCGACACGTGGCCAGGCAACAATAGTTGCTATGTCTTTGATATCTACTAGCGCTTTATCCATAAGGGCGAGAGGCCAATTTCTTAATAATCTGACCGAGCCTTCTTCGACATGAGCCAGCGGGCCTGCGTCACCCGATGTGAAGGCGTCGAGCTTGTAGGTGTGGGTTTTTTGCACCTCAAGCGCCGCGTGGACCGTGCCCGCGCACACCGCCACCACACCGTGTGCACCGGGCGTCAGGGCCACGGCGACAGAATCCATCAGGTTTTGCGGGCCATCGGGGTTTAGCGCCGAGGCGGGCCGCATGGCACAGGTCAGCACCACGGGTTTGGCAAGAATCAGCTCCGGCGGCAGCACAGCTTGCAGAAAGTAAGCCGTTTCTTCGAGCGTGTCGGTGCCGTGGGTGATCACTACGCCGCTTACATCGGCTTGGGCCAAATGGTGCGCCACGCGCTTGGCCAACGCCAGCCAGATGTCAAAAGACATGTCTTTGCTGTCCACCTGCGCCACCTGCTCGCTGCAAAGCTCGTGGCCGAGCAACACACTCTGCAAGCCCGGCAAGGCGTTTACCAAGGTGGCCACCCCAACTTGCGCTGCGGTGTAGCCGATGTTGTCCGAGGCACTGGCCGCCGTAGCGGCAATGGTGCCGCCGGTGCCCAACACCCACAATTTTTTTGCACTTTGATCAGATTCCACTTGCGTGCTTTCAAAAACTGGTTAAAAATACAGTTACTGGCCATGAAAACAGTGGTTTTAATGCCAGTTGCTTTGCCTCAAGCCACCTCAAGGAGTTGTCATGCTCACTCGCCCCAAACTGACCGACCGCCAGCAGCAGATTCTGGATCTTATCCAGAGCGCCATCGCGCGCACTGGTGCGCCGCCTACCCGTGCCGAGATCGCCAATGAACTGGGCTTCAAGTCCGCCAACGCCGCTGAAGAGCATTTGCAGGCACTCGCGCGCAAAGGCGCCATTGAGCTGGTCAGCGGCACCTCACGCGGCATCCGGCTGCGTGGTGATGCGTTGCGCTCCATCAATGAGTCACGCCATGCGCAATTTGCCTCGCCCCTTGCCGCGCTGGCCCAGTTGGGCCTGCCACTGATTGGCCGGGTGGCTGCCGGCTCACCCATCCTGGCGCAAGAGCATGTGGACCGAACCTACTATGTAGAAAGCAGCCTGTTTCAGCGCAAGCCAGACTACCTGCTGAAAGTGCGCGGCATGTCCATGCGCGACGCGGGCATCATGGACGGCGATTTGCTCGCCGTGCAAACCACCCGTGACGCCAAAAATGGCCAGATCGTGGTGGCCCGCCTGGGCGATGAGGTCACCGTCAAGCGCTTCATGCGCAACAAAAACACCATCGAGCTACACCCGGAAAACCCGGACTATCAGACGATTCTGGTCGAGCCTGGTGAGCCGTTCGAGATTGAAGGCCTAGCTGTCGGCCTGATCCGCAACACCATGCTGATGTAGACCACCAAGCTCGTCACGCTCGCCACCCCGCCTACTTGCGTGCCAAGCCCGCCTGCCTGGCCGCCAAGTCCATCGACCCTGATACCGCCGTCCATGAAAGCCACAGCCATGCACACCACGCCTCGCACAACGTCTGTCACCCACTCGTTCAAGTCCCTGTGGCAGTGGCTAATGGCCAAGCCGGGGCAATCCTTACCTGCGTGCACGCAGCAGGCCTACCGCCTGCACTTGGTTGTTTCGCCCACCCATGCTGCCCCTGTTGCCAAAGCAGGCAGCCCGTCACGACCGCCTACGGTCAGTGCTCAGCGGGGCATACCGAGTCGGCCAGTGCGCGTGTTGCAGGTGATGGACGCAGGCCAAAGCCCAGTCCAGTCAGGGCGCTTGCGCATCTCAGGACGTATGGCTGATGTGTGCGCCGAACTGGACCGACTGGCCGCCCGTGAGTCACTGCAGCACTGAGAAGTAGCGCCTGTGGCACGCCCGCCACCGGTGTGGATGAGAGTGGGTCGTTGATTGTTGCCATTTCCCGGCAGCGATGCGTATCAGATTGCGCTTGCCAAGGCACAATCGACAGCATGAATATCGTGATCCTGGATGATTATCAGGATGCCGTTCGCAAATTGGCGTGCGCATCCAAGCTAGAGGCCTATCAGGCCAAGGTGTACACCAATACGGTCAAAGGGCTGGGGCAGTTGTCTTTGCGGCTAAAAGATGCCGATGTGATTGTGCTCAACCGCGAGCGCACCCATTTACCGCGCGCCGTCATTGACAAACTGCCGCGTCTCAAATTGATATCGCAAACCGGGCGAGTTGGCCCACACCTGGATGTGAACGCCTGCACTGAGCGCGGAATTGCTGTGGCAGAAGGCACGGGCTCGCCTGTGGCACCTGCCGAGCTGACCTGGGCACTGGTCATGGCGGCGATGCGCCGCCTGCCGCAATACATCAGCAACTTGAAGCATGCTGCCTGGCAGCAGTCTGGTTTGAAGTCCAGCAGCATGCCGCCCAACTTCGGACTGGGCACCCGGTTGCAAGGCCGCACCTTGGGCGTCTGGGGCTACGGCCGCATCGGGCAACTGGTGGCCGGTTACGGGCGAGCCTTTGGCATGCGGGTGCTGATCTGGGGCCGGGCACCGTCGCGTGAACGGGCAATCCTTGATGGCTTTGAAGTGACCAGTACCCGAGAGGAGTTGTTTGAACAATCCGATGTGTTGTCCTTGCACTTGCGGCTCAACGAAGAGACTGAAGGCATCGTCAGCATGGACGACCTGTCCAAAATGAAACCCACTGCCCTGCTGGTCAACATTTCCCGTGCCGAACTGATTCAGCATGACGCATTGCTGAGTGCACTCAACCGGGGCCGCCCAGGCATGGCAGCGGTGGATGTTTATGAGTCAGAACCCATTTTGCAGGGCCACGCGCTACTGCGCCTGGAAAACTGCATTTGCACACCTCACATTGGGTATGTGGAGCTTGACAATTACGAGGCGTACTTTGGCGCTGCCTTTGACAACGTGGTGAATTTTATTAAGGGCCGCCCCACCAACATCGTCAACCCGGGCGCCCTGCAGGTGCGGCGCTAGCGATACTGGGAGGGCCTGACAGCGCTACGGTTTTCTGTCGCTAACGTGGCAGCCCTTGAGCAACCTCACCCCGGCCCTGGAACAGTTGCTGGGTGCATTACGCCGGAGAAAAACCGGTGCAGATGCCGGTCAGGCGGGTTTGCTGATCACCCAGACAGCCACCCAAAGGTCGTTAGTTTGCTACTTTTTTAATAGCTATTAGCGCTTTATATATAAGGGCTCGAGGGCTTTTTGACATAAAAACATCTCAGCCTGACACACGCCAGTTCACTTGCCCAAATTGGGCAAGCCTGACCACAACTCGTTGAGGTCGGAGAAGTTCCACTGCGCTGGATCTTCGCGACTGGTGATTTTTTCCAGCGTCGAAGGCTGCGACAAATCCACCATCACCGGCACGACGCGCATATTGGACTTGGTGGAGAAGAACACCTTGATCATGGGCATGGTCAGCGACTTGCGCGACTGCTCTGTCACCACCCCGATGCGCCCGGAGCGTAGCCGCACCAACGAGCCCACCGGGTAAATGCCCATGCTTTTGACAAACGCCTGAAACACCTTCGCATCGAAATGGCCCTGCCATTCGGCCATGCGGCGCAAGGATTCGGCGGGGTCCCAGCCTGTTTTGTAGGGCCGGTTGGAGGTGATGGCATCGTACACATCACACACCGCACCCATCTTGGCATACAGGCTGATGGCGCCACTTTGAAGCTTTTCGGGATAACCGCTACCGTCGATTTTTTCGTGGTGGTGCAACACCACGTCCAGCGACACCGCGTCCACGCCGGGGCTGGCCATGAGCATTTTGTAACCTTCGGTGGGGTGGGTGCGCATGATGTCGAATTCGGCATCGGTCAGCTTGCCGGGCTTGTTAAGAACCTCGATGGGCATGGCCACCTTGCCCATGTCATGCAGCAGGCCAGCCATACCGCACAAGCGGGTTTTGGTCTCGTCCAGACCCAACTGCTTGGCCAGCGCCACCATCATGGCGCACACCGCCACCGAATGCAGGTAGGTGTAGTCGTCCGCCGTTTTGAGCCGTGCCAGACTGATGATGGCCCCAGGGTTGCGCGAAATCGAATCGGCGATGTCTTCTACGAGCTGGCGGGCACCGCCCACATCCACCGCCCGGCCCATGCGAACTTCTTCAAACATGGACACCACCGCCGCTTTGGACTGCAGACAGATGCGCGCAGCGCGTTCCACTTCCTGGCTTGCGGTCACCGGGGCGGTATGAGGTGGCTTGGGCGGCGCCGGGATACTGGGTTCGGGCTCAATGACCGCAGGGGTATCTGCAACTTCTTCGATGGCCAGCGCGCCAGCGGGCACATCCAGGCCAAGACTGCAGTCAATCATCACCTCCTTGATGCTGCTGGCCTGAATCAAGGCAAGGTCTTTGAGATCTTTCAGGACAAAGCCGGTACGCCAAAAGGGGTGGTCTATCCAAGAACCACAAAATTCCTTGAGATGCATACCCAACTGAAGTTGATCAACATGAATACGTTTGAGCATGGTGTAAATAGTTTCAGCGCCTTTGCGGCACGAATATAAGGGTCAATCCGGGGCTACCGCCACGCCTAGCTGACGCAGGTAGTTCGCCACATCTGGCTGCAAGGCTCCGGCCTGGCGCGCTTGCTCAGCCAATTCACCCGCCGGACCAACCTGCCCCTGTGCTGCCAGTGAAACGGCTGCACCCAACATCCAGCGCGGCTCGTTGGCGCGCAACGCCAGGCTCTTCAAATAAGCCCGAACGGCCTCCGGGTGGTGCCCCAGGCGTTGTGCCACATTGCCGCGCAGCGCCCAGATATCGGCCACACCGGCCAAGGGTTGCTCCAGCCGGGCGAGCATGGCCGACGCGGCGCTAGCCTGCCCTTGCGCCAGCGTCATGCGCACATATTCGCGAGTCAGGGCGGCCAGCGCGGTCGCCTCGCTGGCACCTGCGCCTTCTAGCCGGGTGATGGCATCCTGCAGCAAGGCAATGGCTGGCGTGCGCTGGCCCAGGTTCCAGCGCTCTTGAGCCTGAGCTAAAACGTCCTGAGCAGCAAGCGGGCGCAGTTTGGGCGCCTCGAAGCCAGCCGCGGCGGGAGGTGTCGCTGCTCTGGGAGCGATCCCCGCGCTCGGCTCGCCTGACCGGGTGCCCAACTGGATGGCAGGCAACTCGGTTGCGTCTTTTAGCCGATCAGTGAGGATTTTTGCAGGCAAAGCTTTGGCAGCTGCCAAGATTTCAACGGGCTTAGGTGTAACCACTTTGGCGCTTGCAGCTGTCGCTGGTGGGCGTTCTCTCGCGACAGGTGCCGCGATGGCAGCAGATACTGCTGGCTGAGCAAACGTTAAAGAGTCGGACGCTTCTGTGGCTGGCGAGACCACCGGTGGATTGGCCACCTGCGCGACCACGGTGACCGAGGCTGACGTGGCGGGTGTTGGCGTAGCAGGTGGCATTGCCGTCAATGGCATCGGCTCGGGCCGCTGATTGATCCACCAACCCAATCCGGCCACGACCCCAACGACCAGTGCCAGCAGGCCCACGCGCAGACTGTGACCTGGCTGATCGTCAGACGCAGCTGAAGCTGCATTTTGGCTGCCTAGAGCAACCGTTCCAGCGGTCAAATCGAGTTGCCCGCCGGACGAACGCGCCGCACCTGACGCCTGGTTGGGTTGCCGACTGTCCAGGTCGCGCAGCATTTTGTTGATCACACTCATGTTGTCCTCTTGCGCCAGAACCACGCCGGTAGCGCGCGAAACATCGATGTTGGCCGGCCAGACAGTTGCCCCAGTCCGGGTGTGTCAGCCGCAGCCAGACGCACATGCGCTGCAGTCACCCGGTGGGTGTTTTCACCATACGCCAGCATCAGGCACTTGTGCGCCAGCACATTCAACAGCCGTGGCACGCCGTGGGTCAAGGCAGCCATCAACTCGGTGGCAGACGTTTGAAAAACCTCAATATCGGTCGACTCACTGGCCGCAGCCACCGCCAACCGGTGTTGCAGGTACAGCCCAACATGCGACGCATGCATGGGGCCCAGGTATTCGCTGAAGGTGATGCGCTGCAACAGTTGGCGGATCTCCGGGCGCGCCAGCTTGGCATCCAGCTCGGGTTGGCCCAGCAGTACCAGTTGCAATAATTTTTGCTTTTCGGTTTCCAGATTGGACAGCAGGCGCAGGCTCTCAATCGACGCCAGCGGAATCGCCTGCGCCTCATCAATGCACACCACCACCCGCCTGCCTTGCTGGGCATGGTGAAAAAGGCATTTTTCCAGCAAGATCATCAACATGCGCCTGCTTTGCCGGGTCTGCCCATTGGGGGCAATCAGATGCGCGGCGGCAGTATCCACCCCCAACTCGTCGAGCAAGGCCATCAACAGATCATCCGGCCCCATGTCCGGGTTGGGAATGTAGGCGGTCACACATTCGTCGTGCAGGGTTTTGAGCAGTTGGCGGCACAAAACGGTTTTGCCACAGCCGACTTCTCCGACGATTTTTAAAAAACCCTCGCCGCTGCGCAAAGCCACCAGCAGGGTGTTTAGCGCTGCCTGGGCGCTGTCATGCGGGTAAAAAAAATCGCTGTCAGGCGTGATGGAAAACGGAAACTCCTGCAAGGAGAAATGGTTTAGGTACATTGCAGCGCGTCACTGCACCGGGCGTTCAAGTACCTGGCCGTCAATACGGATCACGCGGGCACGCGCGGCATCCATATCGTCCAGCGCGGCGCGGCTACGGCGGCTCTGCTCGTCCCAGTCCTGCTGGCTACGGATGATGGTGGGCTTGATCAGCACCACCACTTCTTTCTTACGCCCGATGTTGGCCTTATTGCCCAGAAGGGACGAAAAAATGGTGTCGCTGGAGCCAGGCAGCCCCGATGAGGTCAGGTTGGACTCAATTTGCATCAACCCGCCGATGGCCACTATTTTGCCGTCCTGGATGCGCACCAGCGTGTCCGACTCGTTCACATTGCTGGATGCCAGCGGAAATTGGTAGTTACCCAGATCCCCCAGGTTCACCTGTCGCGTCTTTTCCGTCACCGTGGTCACTGACGGGTGAACGTGCAAGGTGATGGTGCTGCCATCATCGATTTGCGGCGTCACGTCCAGCGAAATGCCAGAGAAAAACGGTGTCAGGGTGATGTCCGGCAAAGTTGTCGTGGAACTCGTGGCGGTGGTTCCAGCATTGGTGGATCCGCCTTTCACGCCCGTGACAAAAAATTCATCGGTTCCAACTTTGAGCACCGCTTTTTGGTTGTTCAGCGTGGCGATGCGCGGACTGGAGAGAATTTGCACATCGCCTCGGGTTTCCAGGAAGCCCAGAACCGCCTGAAAGCCCTCGTTGGCAAATGCCAGGCCAAACAAGCCCGCCCCCGCTGCAGGCAAAGCCACCGTGTCGGCCAGCACCGCCGCGGTCCCTGCGACAAAATTGGGCAGATTGGCCGGGTTGCCGTTGATCAAATTGTTGCTGGCGCTTGCGCTCAGCACACCCATGCCACTCACATAAGAGCCACGACTTTTGAGCGCCGACCAGTCAATGCCGCTTTGGTAGCCGTCACGCAACTCCACCTGGACAATTTTGGCCTCCAGCATCACCTGGCGCTCAACTGAAATCTGTGCCGCCTTCAGAAACTTGGCGACTTGTCGCAATTCTTCTGGCATACCCCGCACCGCCATGATGCCCGCCTGCGGGCTGGTGACCACGCTGCGCCCTTCCCCACTGCCGATCAAACCTTTGATTGCGCCGGTCAATTCAGACCAGTAATCCGTTTTTGAAGAGGTTGAAACGCGGCTGCTTTCAGTCTGAGTTGGCACAGCGCTGGTGGCGCTGGTTGTCGTACTTGAAGTTGCTGACTGCCCATTGCTGCCCGAAGACACGCGCAAATCGCTGTTGCCGTTGCGCTGTGAATTGGGGTAGTTGATGGTGAAAATACGCGTCTGCAGCGTAGGCGCAAAAACGGTGATGCGCCTGCCCTCCATCTTGTAGTCATAGCCATACACATCGCGAATGGCCTCCAGCGCCTCAGCCACCGTGACACCGCGCAGCGTGACGGACAGCGTGCCTGCCACGTCGGGGTGCATCAACATGCTGTAGCGGGTATCAGCCACCATGGCCAGGAAGACCTCGCGGGCCGGTGCATTGTTGACCAACAGATCAATGCGCGGCTCGGGCGGCAGCGCCACCCGGGGCGGCGCAGGCTCTGCCAGCGCATCGGCAATGCCAGCAGGCACAGGTGTCGATGCTGCAGCAACTGCAACAGCAGGCATGGGCACCTCAGCGCGAATGGCCTCGCTGACACTGGGCGTGCGCAGCGGTCGGTCAATAGCGCAGCCGCCTAACATCAGCACCGCACACGCCAGCACAGAACTGCGGCCCCAGGGCACGTTCAGCCTAGAACGCTGGATATCCAACAAACACTTTGACATGGCGAGTTCTTCAGGTTTCATAGGTCAGATCTCACGGCTTAATTTGGGCTGGGCGCACCGTCAGTGGGGCAACAGCGGGTTTCTTTGAAGTCGGTGGTGGTACGCCAGCATGCCGCTGCACACCGCTGTACACCTTGATTTTTTGCAGCTGCCCGCCCTCGCGTAACCAGATTTCGGTCTCGGTGATGCGCTCAATGCGCACCTGCCCAATGCGCTGACCCACCCCATACAAACGGGTGCCGATCATCAAATAGTTTGCCCCCTCGCGCTTCAAGACCGAAATACTGCCCGTCTTGAGGATTTCCTCGCGCTGCGGCCCACCTGAGCCGACCATACCAGCGGCAGCTGGAGCGACCGTGGGGTCGCGCAGGGGCTGTGCAAAAGTGCTTGTGGCAATGCCAAAGCACAGGGCTGACCACAGAAGGCAACGACCAGCAAACCGGCGCAGCAACTGGCTTGGGATCAAGGTCATGGCCGCACTTCTCCGAGCAAAAACAGTTGCAACGTCAGCTCAGGCAGGCCCTGCTCTGACGACAAAGTCATGACACCCCAGCGCACCTGGGGCATGCCAGACTCCAGCGTGGCCACATAGCGCATCAAATCCGGGTAAGCACCCGCTACGGTCATGGTGACGCCTTGGCGCGTTAGCCCAGCGGGCAGGCTAGCAGTGCCGTTGCTGTTGCCCGGCCCGGCCACCTCTGGCGGCACGGCAGAGGTGCGGACCAGAGTCAGGCCCTGGTAACGACGCAACAGCTGCTGCAACGCCTGAGCCAGTGGTGCCGAGCCAGCCGCATCCGGCAAACGCTCACGCACCGCCTGGTTGACCTGCCCGATCTGCGTTTGTATGGCTTGCAGTTCAGCCAACGCCGCCTGATCAGCATCGTTGGGCTGCACGCTAGTGCGCAGCGTGTCACGCAAGCGCTGCAGCTCGGCGCTTTGCTTGTCCATGCGCTGCAGCAGTTGCCGGTGCGCGGTTTGCGCGGGTGACAGCCAAAGGGTGTCAGCCAAAGCCAAGCAGCACACCAAAATCGACAAAAACAGAAAAGCGCGCTCGCGCAGGCTCAGGTTGTCGATGCGCGCCATTTGCGCCAGCCACTGCGCTTTCATGGCTGACCTCCTGTCTTGGCATAGGCAGCGGCTGCCACCTTGCTCAGCAAACTGAATGACCACATCGACGTAGGCGCTGCAACCGAGCCCGCAACCACTTTGACGGCTGCAGGCTGGGCAACCCCAGGGGAGCCTGGCACCAGCGAAGTGGGTGGCTTGACGCCTTCTACTTTGGCGGTGGTCAAGCTCTGCCCCTGCAGCAAAGGGCTGATGGCAAGCTTGCCGACCCAGTCGTTCAACGCCGCAGGCTCCAGCGTGTAGCCGCCAAGTTCCAACAACTGATCGTCGGTTCGGATGTGGGTTAGCCAGGCCACCGGGGGAATTGTTTGTGCCACCAGTTGCAAACGCGCCGAGTGCCCGCGGCCGGGTTCAAACAAGCCTTGGCTCAACGCCTCAAGAATACTTTGGCGCTGCTGCAACTCAAGCCGACGCTGCCTGAGCTCTTGCTGCACTGCTGACTCGCCAGGGTTGGCGCTGGCCTGGGCGCGCTCCAGCGCAGCGCGCAAGCTATCCATCTCTATGGATTGCGCCGCCAGCGTGGCTTGCAGGCTGTCTGAGGCCTTGTTCAAATTCCACACCCAGGCTGCTGCCAGCGCCGCACCCAACACCAAGATCACGGCCAGCGCCAACGCCAGTGACTGGGCGCCAAAACGCTTGGGCTGCTTGCGCAGAATCGGGAGGCAAAGGTTGACTTGTTGCGCCATGGTGACAATAAAACGGGTTTGACCTGGCTACAGCACCGAATGCTCGGTGCGCAGCAAAACACCCAACAGCGGCAGACACTGGGCCAGATCAGAGGCACTGACGGCGTCTAATCCGGCAAAAACGGGTTTCACGTCCAGCGGCACCACCACTTGGCCCAATTGCCGGGTCAGCCAGGTGGCCAACTCGGCACTGCGCTCACCGGCAAACACCTGCAACCCGGCCAAAGGCAGGCTCGACCAAGTGCGGTCCCACACGTCCAGTGAGCGCTGCACCTCCAGCACCATTCGTTGCGCACGGTCGTCATCAACCTGGTCGGCAGCATAAGCTGGGGCAGGCGCCGGGGTCGCGCTGAGAAAGTCGTCGTCCAGGGTGATGTCGCCCACACCGTAGGAAGGCACGTACTCTTGCACTGGCGTGAACCCATCAATGGGCGCATCCACAGCCACTTCTTGCCCCCAGGTGCCGCTCAGAAAACCTTCGGGCACATCAAAACGGCGGGTGTAAAACAACTCCTCATTGGCGCTGATGGTCAGTAGCGCCTGCGGCCCCTCGGTCAGCACCAGGGCAGCGCTAGCGCGCTCAGGCACACCGTCGCGCTGAGCCAGCGCGGTTTGCAGATTGCGCTGGGCAGTTTCCTGAATGTCGATGACCGAGACGCGGCAGTCCAGCGACGCCACAAAATCCAGCGCAACCTTGACCACAGCGTTGGTTGCCGCCACCACAAACGAATGCTTGGCGCCAGCACCTTTTTGCTGATCATCACCCACATGCATCACGTCGATGGTGACATCATCCACGTGCGTTTGCAGCATCTCACGCACCTGGTAACGCGCTGCGGCGCGCAACTCTTGCACAGGAACATTCGGTGTATCAATTTGCAGCAACTGGTACTGCTCCGAACGCAGCATGATGGTGGTGTCAACGCCCTTGAGTCCCAAGGCTTGCAAGCGCTGTCTGAACGAGCCCGCGTCATCCGTTGCCTGCTGCTCCACCCCCATGGCCAGAACCTCAAAACCGCCGTCACCCAGCGGCCTGGCATGCACATACGCCAGCGCATCACCCGCCCACGAAAGTACCCATTGGTTCGTGGAAGACGGAGGTTGCCAAGGCCAACGCATGATCAAACGCAGTCTCTGGAAAATGGCTGAAAAAGAAACAAAATGATCCGCATGGAAAGGTTGTGAAGAAAGTGCTTATTGCTCTAATTTTAATAGCTATTCACGCAAGCTAATCAAGGGCTAAAGGCCAAAAGTGTTTAGAGAACCGAGTTCAGTAGTTTTCGCGGCGATAAATGATGGGGGATTTTGACCCATAAATACCGAAGGCTGCGCGTGCGCAGGGCAAATCGTCAAAGAGCCCGGCCGCGCCGGTTTGGCCATTGCAGTTGCCCCAGTTGCCCAGCAAATATGGTCGCACCTGCAAAATCACATCTAACCATCCCGTCTTTTGCGGCGCAGTGAAGGACAGCTTGGACTTGCCAGCCACCAGGGGGCTGGTCAGGGTCGGCACGGTGTCGCTGCTCAGCAGCTGATTTTTTCCGGTAACCTCCGGGTAAAAGTACAAGCCTTCGGCACCGGCTGGTTTAGCACCGGCCCCCAAGGTTTGTGCGGCCGGAACACTCAGCACTGTGCAACTGTCCAGACCATTAGTGACGAAATAGCTGCCTGCCCAGTGCTGCGCCTGCAGTGGCACCGCCAGGGGTAATTTTTCAGAACCAAAAGCGTTTTCCAAGCGCAGGCGTCCAAAGCGCAGGTTGACGCCTGTGGGTTTCAGCGTCGGCAGGCTGCCAGGGGCATTGACTGTGTCGCTGTCTATCACACTGGCCAGTGGTAACCAAATAGCGCTGGTATACGGTGCCACCAGTGCGTTAGGGTTACGGGTGTAGGTGAATGCATCGTCTGACTTCAGGGTGTAGGTCATGGTGCCACTGCTGTTGATCAGCCCTCCCGTACCCAGCACACTGACCAACCCGGCGAGTGTGCTGCCATCCGCACCCAGTTGACTGCCATCGAAGCTGGGCGGTGTCAGCAGCACGTTGGCAGCACCGAGCTTTTGGAACACACCCTGGTAGTTCTGCGTCACGCTGCCAGCACTGGCAGCATTCATTGGCTTGATGGTCAGGCTGGGCGGGCTGGTGTAGACCATGGCTTGTCCGGTATAGGTGAAGTTGCCGGAGGTGCAGGCGGCCTGCATGGCACCGTTGGAAGCCACCGCGACATCAAAATGATCAGGAATAAAGCGCCCCAACGACACCTGCGCTGTGGTACCGATCACACAGCCATACTTGCCGCCGCTGAGGGTTACGCTGGTGCTGCCAGACACACAGTCGGACGCTCCATCGACAGCGGTGTAGCTGCTATCTTGGTAAGCCCCTGCTGCCAGATACAGGTAGCCTACCTCGCTGTAGGTGGCGTTTACCGCTACTGCATTGCTCACCAAACTAGCTGGTGTGAGCGTGCCAATCACCCCACCGCTAACCTGGGAAGTGTCTTGGGCAGTGGTTTGGGCTGTCAAGGCACCCGTAGTCTGGCCGAGCGTGCCGGCATAGGCATCGCTGCTGTTGGTGGAAGTGGTGGCGCGCAGGGTGAAGTTGCTACCCGCCTTGATGGGCGAAGCCGAGCTGGCCGAAGGGGGCGCAGCCATTGTCGGCGTGGTGGACAGCGTCACCGCGCCGGGCCGCACGGCAAAAGAGTCGGACGAGCAGCCATACACCGGGCTTGCGCCGTTGCTGTCGGTCACCCGACACATCACCTTGGGGTAGGCCTTGTTGACGGTGAAGTTACCGGTCAAATAGGCCACCCCGCTGGCCAGCGTCGCGGACTGCGTTGCTACTAAATTGCTAGCTGAATAGGCAGAGCAGGCGGGCGCTGGCGTGCTGTTGTTGTCAAAAAGTTCGACCGTCACGCTTTTCGAGCTACCACCGGCTGCGATGTAATCGGGTTTGATGGCACCATCACTGGCCAGCGGCACCATCCGCAGCTTGAATGCGGTACGGGCCAGCTTGGTGTAAATGGGGTTGCGCCCTGACGCAGTGGTCTGGCGGTTGACGTAGCTGGCCTGCGACAGGTAGTCATCCATGCATTCAAAGTTGGCGGCTGGCGCACTGCCACCCACAGCGTTCATGCTGGTAGCACACACCCGAACATTTGAAATTTCATGGTTGTTGGTAGAGCCGCCGGTGGAGCCGGTAAACGACAACAAAAAGTTAGCCGGAACGGTCGCCTGCCCTGCCGCTGCAACCTTGATGTCAAACGCCGGAATCACAGTGGTGTAACTGCTGCCGGTGCCGGTGGCGTCGCGCTCCACCGAGACATAAGCATTGATGCTGTTGGAATGGTCAACGGTGATGCGGTAGCGGTGTTTGGTGGTGCTGTCGGTGGCGCTGGTGCCGGTTTTGATCGCAGGTGACAAGGCGCCCGAATTGGCCAGCAGTGCGTAGCCCGCGCTCTGACCGGTGCCGCTGCCGCGTACCGCAATGGAGTTGGCTGCAAAGCCTGCGGCCTTGGACCCAGCCGGCAACGCATACCCCAGCGGGTAGCCACGGCGCCCCTCAGTTGAATTGGGGAAGTTACCGAACTCATCAAGCCCAATGCCCAGCCAGCCCCCGCCAAAACCATCGCTCCCAGAGCGGTTGGCGTAGCCCAGTGACCCGCCAAAACCGCCAGGCGCGGGTGACGCGCTGGCATCCGACAGCACCATAGCAATGCCGTCGGCCCCGCTGCCACCCCAGCCAAAAAAATCAAACTCCACAACCACTTTGTTATTGGCCCCGGGAAACCATTTTTTGAGTTGGGCAAAAGTTGCGCGTCCGCCTGAGTTGTCAGTCAGGCGCAGGCGGTTGCTGGTGACGGTGGGAGAGGTCACCACCTGCGGCGTATAGCCAACACCGTACACATTCCAAAGCGATGTGTCGAGGGTGCCAGTGGCAAAGTTGTCGGTGAGGCAAGTTTGGGAAGACGGACAGGCATGCGTTTGCGCAAACAAGGCAGTTACTTCAGAGGCAGAAAGCGCCCCGTTAAATACTGACAGTTCATCAATCGCGCTTTTGAAGCGGTAGTCGTTGTCATGCGTCCAGCCACCAATACGTAGCGTAGAAGACACTACGGCAAAGACATTGTTCGGATCGAAGGAGTTGCGTTGACTGAGAGTTTGGTCTACCCCGTCAATGTAAAGTTTATTGGTGGTAACACTGCCGTTGGTGAAGATGGCCACCACATGATGCCACCCGTTCTTCAACGCAGATGACGAACTGCCATACACATCACCGTTGCTGGTATTGAAGCCAAAAAAACCGCCAGTAAGCAAGAGATCGTGCCGCCCCCAACCCATCGGCATGACGCCGTTGGTGCCATCCCAATACATCCAGAAAGCAACGCTGGTCTTGGCACCCGGGGTCGTGACCACTGGCAGGTTAGGGATATCAAAGGCACCGCCCGACATGGTGGCGTAACCGCAGGTGCCCGGGTTGCTTGCCCTTGCAGGGTTGGCACTGGCGGGCGTTGCAAACGGGCTACCAATGGCCTGCCCGTTAAAGGGGCCACCGGTGTAGCCGGCAGAGTCTTTGAGCTCGCCGGTGGTGCCGGTCCAGGCGGCTTCTTCCATGCGGTACTGGGCAATCAGCGTTGTGACGGTGCAAAGGCCTGGCATTGATTTGCCGCTGTTGTTCGCCACACAAGTGTTTGAGCAAACTGAGCCATTGGAGCAACACACGCCGCCAGCGGATGCATTCCAGCCCAAATTGATGGCTTTGCTGCTGGGTGCCTTGATGCACATCCCAACACCAACATCGGAATCTGCAAGCGTGACATCACCACCGGCGCTGGTCACATTGCCCGTCACGCTGGTGCCGCTACCCAAGCTGACTGCGCCCGATGCCGTCACATCGCCGCCAACCGTCACACCTGAAGGATTGATCGTGACAGCGCCACCGGTACTGGTGACATTGCCTGTCACGCTGGTGCCGCTAGCCAAGTTGACGGCGCCCCCTGTCGTCATCACGGCGCCAGTGATGCTGCCACCCAAACTGGTATTGCCTCCCGCACTGATATTGCCGGTAATGTTGTTTGTATTGCTGCTCAAGGTCAGGGTACTGGTAGCAATGATGTCGCCCTTGACGCTAACGACATTGGTGCCACTAACGGTATTGGCCTGAATCAAAAACCCGCTGGCTAGACTGCTGAAATTGATGTCGTTACCCCCCCCAAAATCCAAGGCACCTGTGATGGTCAGCCTGGTATTGGCGTTGGTCACCTTGATGCTGTCGGCCCAGTTCAACGACAAGCTGGAGCAGGTGTAAAGGATTGGGGAAGTCTCGGTGCAACCCGTAGGCAAGTTCCCGGGAAGCGTGTAGACGTTGGCCGCGTGTGCCTGCCCAACCGGCAACAGCGCCAGTGCCGCGATCACGCCTGCAAAAAAAAGGGCGTAAAAAATGTTGTGCAACTTATTCAAAACAACATCCTTTTACTCTATTAAACATAGCTGTAAAGCACCTATTCATAAGGGCTAGAGCACTATTTCATCAATGAAAATTTGTTGCCAAGACTTACCGCTCCATTGACGCGGAGACACTGCGCTCAACATAGCCCACTGACCCCACTGCCCCTTGGCTGGACGCAACTGCCCGCATCTGAACCATATACCGGCTGTCAGCCCCCTCGGAATAGTTGGCGACACTGCAGGTAACGGCCACTGTAAATCCGGCAATGCTTAAAGGCGGCGTCGTGCTGCAAGTCGATGCGCTCAAACTGGCCGGGCTCGCCACGGCACTGACAGCACCTACTGCCCACTCCACACCTGCCCGCGCTGCCCAGTAGGCCCGCGTGCCCAGCACATCCTGCGCTGAAGTCAGTTGCTGGGTGTTGGAAAACGTCACCATAAAAGCACCCAGCGCCGCCAGAATCACGACCAAAAAAATAGCAGCAATCGCAGCAAAACCTTGCTGGCCAGCGGTGTGCGACCCCTGCGTCATAAGCTACTTGCAAGCTCGGCGGCACTGCCTTTGCGCCGCCACAGGCGCGAAAAATCAAAGTCGATGCTGCATTTGGACAGGTCAAAACGGTGCCGTTCATCGCTGAAATCAGCCACCTTGCGGTAGTCGCCATCGATCAGCCGATACACCTTGGCTTTGCGCGCCGCAGGATAGACCAGCACAAAATGCGCCACACCCTCGTCGCGGTAAAGCTGGAACTTGATCACTTCGTCACGCCGGGCCGCGCGGGCATCCTGGCCTGAGACGATCTCGAAAATCAGGTCTGGCGCGCGCGTCAGACGGTCGTTTTGCGGCTGATAACAAATCACCAGCACATCCGGGCGCACCACAATATCTTGCGCAAATTCGACATCCATCTCATACAAGGCTTGACAGTGGGGGCAGTCTTCCAGAGCCTGGCCGAGTTGAAGCGCGATTTGCATCGCCACGGATTGGTGCGCAAACGCCGACAACGGTGCCATGGCATAGGCCACGCCGTCAATCAGCTCCCACTCACCTTTCCACTGCCGGTAGTCGTCAACCGTGTAATGTTCTGCTTGTTGGCGCATTCTCATGATTGATCCTTTTAAAGAGGCTTGCCGCAGACCAACCTCTGCGTGGCTTTGCAATGCACTTTACACCGCAAAAACCCTGGCTGGCTCATGGCACATTGCTCACATGCACTTGGTGCTGCAGGCTCACCGTTTCATTCTTCTCTGTGATTTGCAGCTTGATGCTGATCAACGCGTTGCGCTGCAGGTCTGAGCCGCTGTAGTTGAAATTGCAGGCGCTCACATTGGTGGCCATAACCGCTGCGCCGGTCACGCTCGCAGGGCAAGTGGTGCTCTCAGCCAAGGGCAGGCTGAGTACCTGACGGTACAACGTGCCGTTGCCGTGGCCCTGCGCGTTGGTGCCGGTGGCGTCGATGCACAGGTAGCGCACGACTTTTTCGGTGGCGGTGATCACATAAAAACGCTTGGTGGGCGACTCCAGCGGAAATTTCTTTGCCGCACTGAAGGTGATCAGACTCTCGGGCGGCGAGCCCGCGCCGGGGCTGGCTGAGCTAACAGCGGCGGTGTTGTCACCCGCAAACGCGTCAGCGCCGCTGATGCCCAGGTTGTAGATCGCGATCAGGTCGCCAGCGCCGATCTGCTGGTCGGCGGGCGCGGCTGGGTTGTTGCCCAGCATGTTGAAACTGCCGTCGCTCTGTGAAAAATCCAAAACATCGCCAGCACCGCCAGGATCAGAGCGGTAACGTGCACCCGTCTTGGTCGGGATGAACTCCACACACTGGCTGTCCGCGATGCGGATGCTGTTGGGCAGCGCTTTGCGGATGTCGCGCCCCATGCGCCGCAACACGGTGTCGGCCACATCGGTCAAACCGGCGCGCCGGGCGCTGTCAAAGTAGGCGTCGATGGGGCTTTTCATGAAGACTGACACCATGCCACCAATCACGCCCATCAGAACAATGACCATCACCAACTCAATCAGCGTGAAGCCGCGCTGGGACGGGTAGTGCATGGTGTTCACGGTCAATCACTGCCCCGGCAAGCCAAGCCTTGCTGCCGAGCCGCTTGCGTGAGCGCCTGGTCAAAACTGACCAGCGCCAAGCCCAGCCGTTGTGCGACGGCCAGGTGCAACGCATCGGTTGTGCGCAGTCCGGGCGCAGGCGTGGCTTCGCACAAGACGGCCGCATTGGCAAAGTCTTCACGCAGCACATCGACCACCGTCAAGCGCGAGGCCACCAACTCAGCAAACAAACGCCTGACCGTTGAAGCAGTGGCTGCATCAACCTGCGCACAGCGCAACTTGAATGCCACAGCGCTGGAAAACTCGGCCAAAGTCCAGTGGCTGACCCAAGGCGAATTAGTCTGTTGCATTTCAAGACGCGCCGCTGGCGTGCCGGCTTCATGGAAGAACAGCGGCACCAACACCGAGGTGTCGAAGTAGGCGGCCATCAATAGCTGTCTTGCGCGCGCATGGCCGCCACGCTGTTGCCTGCTGCGGCGGGTTGCGCGTCAACAAATGCCGCAAGCGCTGCAAAATCGAACGGTTCACGCGTGACCGCCTTCGGCTCGGGCACCAGCCTCGCAACCGGGCGTCCGCGCCGCGAGATGGTCAGCGCCTGCCCGGCCTCAACCAATGAGAGCAACTCTGAAAGATGCGCCTTGGCATCGGCAACAGAAACACTGCGCATAAGGAGGCTCCTTTTTATATGACCATTTCAGCGTGAATTATGTCATCAAGATGGTCATCTAATAGTTGGCCCGGTAGCCGCTGAGGCTGATGGTGCCAGCCGGCCCACTGACCGAGACGGTGATTTTTTTGGCCGCCACCCCGGTCAGGTCGGTGCTGTCACCCACGGTGACACCCGCGATGTTGTACAGCGCCAAACCCGGGATGGCATCACCCACCAAGTCGACGATGCCGCTGGTGGTGCTGTAGCCGGCGTAGTCTTTCACATCGTCATACAGGCTGCGCGAGGCTTCTACGGTATAGGTGCCGCAGGTTGGCGGGGTGCCCGCAGTCACGGTGTCGGGGTCGCAATAGTCCTTGAGCAAAATTTCTTCCAGCAATGACTCAGCAATGGCAATGGCCTGCTTGCGCACCATCGGGTCGGCGCTGGATTTGACAGTGGTGTTCATCACCGACAAAATGCCCGCCAGCCCCGCGCTCACCACCACAATAAAGATGATCAGCTCGATCAGCGTGAAGCCGGTTTGGCGGGGCCGGTTACTTGACATAACCAGTGTCTTTGTCAATGACGATTGCCGTGCCGTCAGCAAAGGTCAGCGTCACGTCCGCCGACTGATCTGTGCTGCCCAAGGGGACAAACTTGAAGGGTGAAACCGATGCAGACAGCCCGCTGCCAGCCTTGGGTTGGTTCGGCAAAGTCAGCGTGCCAGCACAGTTGGTCGCCGGGTTGTCGGTGGCGATCTTCAAGTCGATGCCCGTGGCAGCCACGGTGACACACACCGCACGTCGCTGCGCAATGGCCGTCTTTTGCGCGTAGCGCAGCAGGGCGCGCGTCTCGTCCTGAAACCCCCGCGCATAAAAATCAGAACTGTTGAACATACGCGGCGCAGCAAAAACGGCCAGCACACCCAGGATGACGATGACCATGATCAGTTCGATCAGGGTGAAACCCCGTGTGCGACGCCGCAAAGCGCGTGCCCGACACCTCAGGCCAGGCATCGCGGCAAGCGCTTGGGTACACAGGGCTGGCATGTCAGAGACTTGTTTCGCTATTCATTAAAGAGCTGCTTGCGCAGTATTCATAAGGGCTAGAGGCCAATTTTTCATAAATTTCGCCAGCTCGAAAACGAATGTTAGCCATGCACTTCAGCGGTGCCCAAATTGACATCCTCGTACACCTCGTCAAGCGCCAGACTGGCGTTAACGCTGTCCAACTGCACAGCACCGGTTTCGGCGCGCACAGCCACAAGCCAGTCGCCATCGTCGGCGCGCCGATAAAGCTCAAGCTGGCGTTTGTCTTGGGCGATCAGCAAATACTCGCGCAGGCTGGGCAAGGTGCGGTAAGCCAGCATTTTCTCGCGCCGGTCAATCGACTCGGTGGACGGCGACAGCACCTCCACCACCAGGCTGGGGCTTTGTTTGTAGTACGTTTGCGCATCGTCCGGATCACAAACCACCATCACATCCGGGTAGTAAAACGCTTTCCACGTCGCCACGTGCAACTTCATGTCAGAGATAAACACCCGGCACGGCCCACCGCGCGCATGACTGCGCAGAAAGGATGCCACGTTTAACGCGATCAGGTTGTGCGCCTCGCCCGCGCCAGCCATGGCGTAAACCTCGCCATCGACATACTCGTGGCGAATGTCGCTAGTGAGTTCGCCGCTAAGGTAGTCATCAGCGGTCAAGCGTGGTTTGAAGGCATGTTGCATGGTTTGACCTCACGTGGGTGGGCTTGGCCGTCCATCATAATAGGTAGGCGTTAACGTGAACTTCATCCGACTGCCCAAGTGCCCTCTCTTCAACCCATCACTTTCCTGGCTTGGATGATGTTTTTGGTCCCGACGTTGGGCGTGCCCAGCGAGTTGATGCTGCAAGACACGCTGAAATCGGCGTTGGCGGCTTTTGGAGTACTGATAGCGGCACTGGTATTTTTTTGGCAGCAACGCCAGCGCACTGCGCCTTTGCGCTGGCATGGCTTGGTCTGGCTCCCGTTGGCGCTAATGGCCTACGCGCTGGGCAGCATGGCGTGGAGCCACACCTACCTGGCGGGCGTGGAAGCCATTCGCTGGTTCATTTTGAGCCTACTGCTGTGGCTGGTACTGAACACGCTGACACGCAAGAATCTGCCAACGCTGCTGTGGGGCATTCACTTGGGTGCGGTGGTGGCCTCCCTGTGGGTGGCGCTGCAATTTTGGTTTGATTGGCGCTTTTTTCCGCAAGGTGCCATGCCAGCATCGTCTTTCATCAACCGCAATTTCTTTGCTGAATACGCCATAGCCGTGCTGCCGCTGTCAGTTTGGTTGCTCGCCAGTCTGCGCTCACCGCGCTTGACGATGGTCATGACGGCCTCAGTCGCTTTCAATGTAGTGGCACTGATGATGACCGGCACCCGTTCTGCCCTGGTGACGCTGCTGGTGTTGTTGCCGGTGTTGGCGGTGGTACTTGTGAAGTACCGAGATATATTGCCTTTTTGGCGTCTAGCCCTTGTAAATAGAGCGCTAACAGCTGCTATTTTTATAGCATGTGTTGGTGTGATGGGCTCGATTCCAACCCAAAATGCGCAGCTGATCAAAGACGGCAGTGGCACCACAGCCCTGGAACGCAGTTTTTTGCGAACCGCCTCGATGGCCAAACGCAGCGAGTACACCGAAGGCTCTTTTTCAATCCGCTCGCAGATGTGGATGGCCACCGCCCGCATGATGCTGGCCAACCCGCTAACCGGTGTGGGCGCTGGTGCCTGGGAGGTGCAAATTCCGCTGTACCAACGCACTTACACGGTGTTAGAGACTGACTACTACGCGCACAACGAGTTTTTACAGTTGCTCAGTGAATACGGCATGGCGGTGGGTGGCTTGGTTTTAGCGTTTTTGTTGGCCTATTTGCTGCACTCGGCCGGAACTACCTGGCGGCTACGCGGCGAGGATTTGCAAGAGGCTCCGCTACGGGCTTTCACGCTGACGAGCCTGCTGGCACTGCTAATCGTCAGCAACGCAGGGTTTCCTTGGCATTTGGCGGGCTGTGGGGCGCTGCTGGTGCTGGCTTTAGCGATGTTGGCGGGGTCGGATGCGCGACTGGGCAAGCGGCAGCAGTTTTTTGCGTCCTGTCTGCGCTGGAAGCCAACTTACTCACGCGTCGCGTTGATTGCGATGGCAACCAGCCTTGGGCTGGCGGCCTACATCAGCAGGCAGGCGGCAGTGGCGGAATACAAAATCGTCCACGCCATCCATCTTGGCTTGTTTTTGACGCAAACCCTGCCCGCCAGCGCGCCCAGTATGGCCGACCGCAAATCACAAATGTTGCAGGATGTTCAGGAGGGAATTGCCATCAATCATCACTACCGGCGGCTCACCGCAGTGGTGGCAGAACAATTGGCAGCATCCGGGGACTTCAGAAATGCCATAAAGATACTGGAAACAGTTGCAGCCAGTCGGCCAAATGTAGTGGCCATTTGGGCCGGTCTGGCAATCAACTACGCGCAGATGGGTCAACACGAGAAAGCGCATCTAGCACTGCAACAAGTAGAAAGGTTGAAGCCTGATGATCTGGAAACGGTCACTCTCAAGGTCACACTTCTAACCAAGGCTGGCCAGGCAATTGAGGCCGCGGGGATATTGAATAAGAGCTTCGACCTTGGCCGATACGACTTCAACCTGCTGCAGACGGGATACGCGGTCGGCCTAAAAGAAAACAATCCGCTTTTGACGATCCGGTCACTGGAGCTTTTCAACACCAAATGGCCTGAGCAGGGAGCTGACACTTACTTTCGGCTAGGTTCAATTTATGCCAACCCACCGATGCAGGATGATGCGAAGGCGCTTGCCGCTTTTAAACAGGGATATGCTGGCGTGCCTGCTGATCAAAAAGACAATTACCGGTATCAATTACCACTGCGTTTTCAGCAGCAGATGTGAAAAAGCCGCCTTGACGGCGGCTAGTTCGGAGAACAGGCAGCGTCAAAGCTGAACCTGTTCAATCAATAGAGTCAGATTCCAACAATGACCGCGGTTGCCGTCTTGCCGCCATCGGTTTGTTGGACTGTGCAGTTGGTTGACACGCCAGCGGCACCAACGTTGCCAGCCTCCATCTTGTAGCCCGAAGGTAGCCCACCCTGCAAGATCGCAGTTGCAGCGTCCTGGCAACTGATGTTAGCGGTTGCGGTGCCATTAGCTGTGGTCACACTCCGGGCAGCATAGTTAATTGAGCTCGCCGAACTGATGCCGCCAGCGACTCCTTGTACTGCCGCAGTCTGCGCATCCCCCTTCAAATCCACAAACTTAGGCAACGCCACCGCCGCCAGCACACCCAAGATCACGATCACCATTACCAACTCGATCAAAGTAAAGCCGCGTTGTACTTGTTTCATGTTGTCCGCCTTTTAAAAAAATTTAAAATTCATAGCGCCGGTGTTCTAAGTATATGGCGGCCAAACTACAAACTTCCACATCAGTCAAGCAACTGCCCCTGCCAGCGGTAGACTTCCTTCCCCGTCAGTTGCAGAGGGCCCGGTGCGCCTTGTAACTGGAACCACGCCATCAGCTCACCGCTAGGGCTGTCAAACCACCGATCATCCAGCGGGCGGTAGCCTATACAGGGGCAAGCAGGATCAAAAACCCAGGTGCCGGGCAAGACCATTTCCGCTTGCTGGCGGCTGGCAAGGCCTGAATAATTCGCCGGGCGCTGTTGCAGCAATTCAAAGGGATTGCGAGGTTCATTCAACACAGCGTCAGCGGCACCTGTGTTGGATATTTTTGCTGTAACGCGCTGCAAGCGGTCAATGACCAGCGCAGTCCGCAGTGCGCCCAAGGTGCTTCGCACCGCCGCGTACTCGCCCTGCCCTTGCAGAACGCGCGTGTAGTGCATGAACGCCACCACCAATATCGCTACGACAAGGCCCATCACCGACCATTCCAAGGTGCGGCTCCAAGTGGGCAAACTCAAATGGCGCATGGCGCGCTCAGCCATGGCTAGCCGCCACCTTTGCCCATCGCAGCCGAGCCCAAATTCCAGAGTGGCAAAAACACACCCAGCGCCAGGAGCAACACCAGCACGCCAATGACTGCCAGCAGGATCGGCTCAATGGCGGCTGACAGGCCCTTGATGTTGTAGTCGGTTTCGCGCTCGTACATGCCGGCAATCTCGAACAGCAGGTTATCGAGCTCGCCGGTTTCTTCACCCACGTTGATCATTTGCAGCACCACCGGGGTGAAGACGCCGGTGGCCGCCGCGCAGGCTGAAATGCTCTCGCCGCGCTCAATGCCATCGCGCATTTGCTCAATGCGGCTGCCTATAAATGCGTTGTCTACCGTTTGCGCCACCACGGTTAAAGCTTGCACCAAGGGCACGCCACTCTGGCTGGACAAGGCAAAACTGCGGGCAAAACGGGCCAGGGTAGCCTTCAGGATGATCTCGCCCACAATGGGGAGCTTAAGCTTGCGGGAGTCCCAGTTGTAGCGGCCCGCAGGGGTGCGTATGTAGCTGCGAATCAACATGCCCACGCCAATACCCCCGGCAATCAGCAACGGCCACCAGGCCAGCATCCAGGCGGAAAAAGCCAGCAAGCCGCGGGTGATCAGTGGCAACTCTGCGTTGAAGCCGGCAAACACTTTGGCAAAGGTGGGAATCACAAAAATATTCAGGATGATCACGGCAATGGCCATGGCGATCAATACAAAAATCGGGTAGCGCAAGGCCTGCTTGATGCGCTCACGCACATCGCGCTCAAACTCCATATGCTCATTGAGGCGCAAAAACACTTCGGTGAGCTTGCCGGTCATCTCCCCCACGCGGATCATGGAGATGTAAAACGCACCAAAAATATCCTGATGTCGCGCCAATGCGGCCGATAGCTCACGCCCTTGGTCCAGGCTGGAGCGAATGTCTTTGAGCAAATCAACCATGGCTGGCTTGGTGCTGGACGCTTCCAGCCCGGCAAATGCACGCAGTATGGGCACGCCCGCCTTGTTCAAGGTGTACATCTGCCGCGAAAAAATCAGGATGTCTTCCACCACCACCGCAGGCCGGCTGAGCCGAGTGAACCAGTTATCTTGGCCGGCTTTGTCTTTGGCAGCCACGGTAACCGCACCGATATGAACCGGTGCCACTCCCATGGCCAGCAGTTGATCGGCGACGTTGTTTTCGCTCAGTGCGTCGAGTTGGCCCTGAACTGCTTCACCGCGATTGTTGCGGCCGCGCCATGCATAGACTGCCATAAGTGCTGGTCTGGCTGCGGTCAGTCGTCTTGCTCGTCGACATCGAACCCGATGCGTAAGGCCTCGGCCAGCGACGTGCGCCCCTGGCGAACCAGTTCCAGCGCATGAAACGACAGGGTGTGGCCCTTCATGCGCTCGCGCGCAAGTTTCATAAACGCTGCAGGGTCAGATCGGGACGCCGCTTGGGTGAGTGCCGCATCCATTTCAAGCAGTTCATAAACCCCTTGGCGACCCGCATAACCGGTGCCATTGCAGGCCGAGCAGCCTCGCCCGCGCTTGGAGGCCACTGCAGCCACATCATCAACCATACCCGCCAGCCACGACAACTCTTGCGGCGTGGGGTGATGCGGCTCGTTGCACTCCGGGCAGTTCAGCCGAACCAGCCGCTGGGCAATCACCGCCTGTAAAGAGGTCGCCACCATGAAGGGCGGCACACCCATGTCCAGCAGCCGGAAAGGTGTGCTGATGGCATCACGGGTATGCAAAGTTGATAGCACCAAGTGCCCGGTAATTGCGGCCCGAAGGCCGATTTCAGCAGTTTCTGCGTCTCGCATCTCACCGACCAGAATCACATCCGGATCCTGACGCAGGCAAGCGCGCAACACGCGTGCAAAGCTCAAATCAATCTTGTCGTTCACCTGCACCTGGGTCAGGCCAGGCATCCGGTATTCCACCGGGTCTTCCACGGTGATGACCTTGAGTTCAGCAGCATTGATCTCTGACAGTGCCGCGTATAGTGTCGTGGTTTTGCCTGAGCCTGTGGGCCCGGTCACCAGCACCAGCCCGGAAATGCGACCAATGATCTCGTGAAAGCGCCGCAGCATGTCTGCCGGCATGCCAATGTCATCTAGGCGCTTCATGCCTGCGCCCTGCTTTAGCAAACGCATCACGGCTGATTCACCGTAATTGGTGGGCAAGGTGGAAAGCCGCACATCAATCGTGGCGTCACGCAGGCGCACGCTGAAGCGACCATCTTGCGGTAAGCGTTTCTCAGAAATATCCAGCCCGGCCATGAGCTTGAGACGCTGCGCCAACGCGCCACCAATGCGCTTGTCGGCCTGCGTTTGGGTTTGCAACACACCATCCACCCGCACCCGGATTTGCAGCCCTGACTCTTGCGGCTCAATATGCACATCCGACGCGCCAACCTGCATGGCATCTTCAAAAAGCGACTGCAGCAAGCGCACAACTGGCGCGCCCTCACTGCCCACCGATGCAGACAACTCGCCAAAGTCAACCGCATCACCCAGATCTTTTTCCAACGCACGCGCGAAGCCACTGATTTCCTCAGTGCGGCGGTAGAGCCTGTCAAACGCCAGCGCCAACTGACTTTCCGGAACCGCAGCAATTGAAACTGATCGCTTGAGCAGCCTTGTCAGTTCGTCATAGGCAAACAGGTCAAGCGGGTCGGCAAAAGCGACCAGCAAGGTATCACCCTTGTCTTCCAGCACTAGGGCACGGAAACGCCGCGCAGCTGACTCGGGCAGCAGTTTCACCACATCAACACGAAACGGGAAGGTTTTGAGATTGACGAACGGAACCCGGAGCTGGCGCGCCAGCCCGTTGGCCAGTAGTTCTTCAGTGATCAGCCCGGTTTCAATGAGCAGACGGCCCATTTTTTTGCCAGTCTGCTTTTGAAGCAACAGCGTTTGCTGCAATTGCTCTTGGGAGATCAGGCGCTGCTGAACCAGCACGTCGCCCAGCCGTAGCTTCTCGGGACGCCCCGGAACAGGGGGTGATGGTGCTGCGGTTGCTGAAGTCACGGCCTGATTCATATCCGCATATGCTCCAAACTAATGCAAATGACGGGGCTTGCGGCCCCCGCCGTGACCCATGCCACCAGAGCCTCCACCACCCGAACCTCGCGGCGGCTTGCCCAACTGCAAAGAGTTGACCAAGTCATCAAAGCGTTGGCTAAACAGGTGGTCGATGGCGGCGACCACCCCACCCAGCTCTGCCCCGTCAAAGTGGCGCTCCATCATGTTGACCACATCTTGCACCAGTAAATCGCGCTGCACTTGCATGATGGACGCCGGGTCTGGGCCGACAAAGAGCATGACAAAGTCATCACGTGACTCGTTATCGGTGGCGTCTTCTTCGTCCTCATCGTCAAATTCGGTATCGTAAAAAGTGACTTCAATGGCGGCACCTGATTGCGCCACATCGTTGAGGTTCATGCACAGTTCGTCGAGTGCCTGGCGAAAGTCATCATCACCTTCCACGGTCCAGCACATCTGCAGAAGGTGCTCCTGGGCATCAAATTTGATGCCCGGCTCATCTTCGTAAAAGCTACCTGACGCTGCGGCTAAAGATTTGGCACCCACATATTTCCAGAGGGGCTTGAGTGCGTCTTGCAGGTTGTCAGGGGTCACATCCGCGCGCAAGGCCACCTGGCCATGCACATGGATTTCAAAGGGGGCGTTGTAGCGTGCCATAGGTTTGGAGTTTAGTGGTGCCCGAGACCGGAATCGAACCGGTACGCCCGTTATTCACGAAGCGGCGGATTTTAAGTCCGATGTGTCTACCTATTTCACCACTCGGGCACAGCTGTATTGTGAGACAAAAAGCCTCGCATAATGACTTTGCGAGGCTTGCCTGAGCTTATTTGGGCTCCGTATTGATGGAGGCGCGACCCAGAGTCGAACTGGGCTAGACGGATTTGCAATCCGTTGCATAACCGATTTGCTATCGCGCCAAAACCTATGACAAAAAAGGGAAGCAGCTGCTTCCCTTTTTTGAAATCTGGAGCGGGAAAAGAGTCTCGAACTCTCGACCTCAACCTTGGCAAGGTTGCGCTCTACCAACTGAGCTATTCCCGCGTGGATGCAAACCGGGATTTGCATCTGATAAAACCTATGGAGCGGGAAAAGAGTCTCGAACTCTCGACCTCAACCTTGGCAAGGTTGCGCTCTACCAACTGAGCTATTCCCGCGTCGCAAGCCCATGAGTATAGTAGAAAACGGGCCTGCTTTGTTTCAAAATTCAAAAACGTTTTCAGTGTTTCACCGCGCCCGAGAGGTGAACAGGATCAACCACCGCCTTGGCGGGCGCGACGGCCACCGGTTCATCTTCAGGTAGCGGCGTGGGCATCCGCTCCAATGCAATCTCAAGCGCCTTGTCGATCCAGCGCACCGGAACAATTTCAAGACCATTTTTTACATTTTCAGGAATTTCCTGCAAGTCCTTGGCGTTGTCTTCCGGAATGATCACCGTCGTGACACCACCCCGCAGCGCGGCGAGCAGCTTTTCTTTCAAGCCACCAATAGCGGTCACCTCACCGCGCAAAGTGATTTCACCCGTCATGGCCACGTTACAACGCACCGGGATACCGGTCATGGCAGACACAAATGCCGTAGTCATGGCCACACCAGCACTGGGACCGTCTTTGGGTGTTGCACCGTCAGGCACATGGATATGAATGTCTTTCTTTTCGAAAACTTCATCCTTGATGCCCAGCCGGTGTGAGCGGCTGCGCACCACGGTGCGGGCGGCCTCCACTGACTCTTTCATCACGTCGCCCAAAGAACCGGTGCGCGTGATCACACCCTTGCCCGGCACCATGGCGGCTTCAATGGTGAGCAAATCGCCACCGACTTCTGTCCACGCCAAGCCAACCACTTGGCCCACCTGATTTATCTTCTCGGCGCGGCCATAGTCGTACTTACGCACACCAAGAAAATCGTTCAAGTTATCGCCTGCCACAGTGACTAGGCCGGTCATCTTCTTGAGTTGCAAACCTTTAACCACCTTGCGGCAGATCTTGGAGATTTCACGCTCCAACGACCGCACGCCGGCTTCACGCGTGTAGTAACGCACGATGTCACGTACCGCCTCTTCGGTCAAAAGCAGTTCAGATTCCTTCACGCCATTGTTCTTGAACTGCTTGGGCAGCAAGTACTTGAGAGCAATATTTGTTTTTTCGTCTTCGGTATAACCGGCCAGGCGAATCACTTCCATGCGGTCCAGCAGGGCGGGCGGGATATTCATGGAATTGGATGTGGCGATAAACATCACGTCACTCAGGTCAAAGTCGACCTCGACATAGTGATCACCAAACTTGTGGTTCTGCTCGGGGTCCAGCACCTCAAGCAACGCACTCGACGGATCACCACGGAAGTCTGTGCCCAGTTTGTCGATTTCGTCCAGCAAAAACAACGGGTTGCGCGTGCCCACCTTGGACAAGCTCTGCAGCACTTTGCCCGGCATGGCACCAATATAGGTTCGCCGATGGCCACGGATTTCAGCCTCGTCGCGCATTCCACCCAGCGCCATACGCACATATTTTCTGCCCGTGGCTTTGGCAATTGACTCACCAAGAGAAGTTTTACCCACCCCAGGTGGGCCCACCAGACACAGGATGGGCGACTTGACCTTGTCGACCCGCTGCTGCACAGCAAGGTATTCGAGGATGCGGTCCTTGACCTTGTCCAGACCATAGTGATCTTCATTCAGCACCGTCTCGGCGTTCGTCAGGTTGTGCTTGATTTTGGTCTTGACCGCCCAAGGCATGCTGGTCAGCACATCTATGTAATTGCGCACCACCGTGGCTTCTGCTGACATCGGCGACATCAACTTGAGTTTTTTGAGCTCCGCCTCAGCCTTTTTTAGCGCCTCCACGGGCATCTTGGCAGACTTGATTTTCTTCTCGATCTCTTCAATATCTGCACCGTCTTCGCCTTCGCCGAGTTCCTTTTGAATGGCTTTGACCTGCTCATTCAAGTAGAAATCGCGCTGGTTCTTTTCCATCTGGCGTTTGACTCGCCCACGAATCTTTTTGTCGACATTCAGGATATCGACTTCGCGCTCAATCTGACCGTACAGGTTTTCCAGGCGCTCTTTGATGTTGGACAGCTCCAGCACAGCTTGCTTGCTGTCGAGCTTTAACGGCAGATGGGCTGCGATGGTGTCGGTCATGCGGCCCGGGTCGTCAATGCCGGCAATCGACGTCAGAATTTCTGGCGGAATTTTCTTATTGAGTTTGACGTACTGGTCAAACTGCTGCATCACCGCGCGACGCAACGCCTCAATTTCACTCGCCTTGTTTTTTGACTTCGTCACAGGCTCCACAACTACTTCTACAGGTGTGATGCTGGCAACAAAATAAGACTCGCCGTCCTCCACCTTATTGACCACGGCACGCTGTTGCCCCTCCACCAGCACCTTGACCGTGCCGTCAGGGAGCTTCAGCATTTGCAAAATGGTGGAGATACAACCGACATCAAACATGTCGGTGACCAGAGGATCATCCTTGGCTGCGGCTTTTTGCGCCACCAGCATAATCCGCCGGTCGATGCCCATAGCGGCTTCCAGCGCCTTGATGCTCTTGGGCCTGCCGACAAACAGCGGAATAACCATGTGCGGAAACACCACCACATCGCGCAAGGGCAACAGTGGCAGGTCAAGGGGATCAACAGGTAATAGTGTGTGACCAGACATAAAACATCCTTTTCTTACCTGGTAGATATGGAGCGACTTGGCCACTTTTCAAGCAGCGAGCCCATTATCAGCAGCCCGTGAAAACGCTACCGGGGCATAAAGCCCCCAAACGCAGACCAAATCAGGCCTTCTTGGCCACTTCGCGGTAAACCAACAAGGGCGCTTTGTTTTCTTCGATGGTAGATTCGTCAAGAACCACTTTTTCCACATTAGACGCGTTGGGCAAGTCAAACATGGTGTCGATCAGCGCCAACTCCAAAATGGAGCGCAAACCCCGTGCGCCGGTTTTGCGGGCCAGCGCCTTCTTGGCAATCGCTTTCAAGGCAGAAGGGCGGATTTCGAGATCGACCCCTTCCATGGCCAGCAACTTGCTGTATTGCTTGACCAGCGCGTTTTTTGGCTCGGTGAGGATCTGTATCAGCGTTTCTTGGCTGAGTTCGCCCAGCGTCGCTACCACCGGCATGCGCCCCACGAGCTCTGGAATCAAACCGAACTTGATCAAATCTTCTGGCTCAACTTCCTTGAAGACGTCAGTCAGACTGCGGTTATGTTTGCTCTTGACCGCCGCACCAAAACCGATGCCCGATGACTCGGTGCGGTTGTCAATGACTTTCTCCAGCCCCGAAAACGCGCCACCGCAAATGAACAAAATGTTGGTGGTGTCGACCTGCACAAAGTCCTGATTCGGGTGCTTGCGGCCACCTTGGGGTGGCACGCTGGCCATCGTGCCTTCAATCAGCTTGAGCAGCGCCTGCTGCACACCTTCGCCTGACACATCACGCGTGATGGATGGGTTGTCAGACTTGCGTGAGATCTTGTCGATCTCGTCAATGTAAACAATACCGCGCTGAGCCCGTTCCACTTCATAGTTACAGCTTTGCAGCAGCTTGAGCACGATGTTTTCAACGTCTTCACCGACGTAACCGGCTTCGGTCAGCGTTGTGGCGTCGGCCATGACAAAAGGCACATCCAGCATTCGCGCCAAAGTCTGCGCCAGCAGCGTCTTACCCGAACCCGTGGGACCAATCAGCAAAATATTGCTTTTGGACAGTTCAACATCGTCTTTGGTGGACTTTTCCTGGTGCTTGAGCCGCTTGTAGTGGTTGTAAACCGCCACCGCCAGGATGCGCTTGGCAGGCTCTTGACCAATAACGTAATTGTCCAAATTGGCTTTGATCTCAGCGGGTGTCGGCAGATCACCTGTGCCTGTGCTCTCGGTGGTCGGCGGCAGTTCGTCGCGGATGATTTCGTTGCAGAGTTCAATGCACTCATCGCACACAAACACCGAGGGACCAGCAATCAGTTTCTTGACTTCATGCTGACTTTTGCCACAGAAAGAACAGTACAGCGTCTTTTCGCCCGAGGAGCCTTTTTTGTCGGCCATGTGAACTACGCCCTTTTTGAAATAACCTGGTCAATCAGACCGTAATCTTTGCACTCATCCGCCGACATGTAGTAGTCGCGCTCGGTGTCACGCTCAATACGCTCCAGCGACTGGCCGGTGCGCTCGGCGAGAATTTTGTTGAGTTGCCCACGGGTTTTCAGGATTTCACGCGCCTGAATTTCGATTTCAGTCGCTTGACCCTGGCTACCCCCCGAGGGTTGGTGAATCATGACCTTGGAGTTTGGCAGCGAAAAACGCTTGCCTTTTTCACCCGCTGCCAACAAAAACGCGCCCATGCTGGCAGCCATGCCGGTACACAGCGTGGAAACCTGAGGCTTGATGAAATTCATGGTGTCATAAATCGCCATGCCAGCGGTGACCGAGCCGCCGGGCGAATTGATGTAGAACGAGATGTCTTTATCCGGGTTTTCGCTTTCCAGAAACAACAACTGCGCCACCACCAGGTTGGCCACATGGTCATTGACCGGACCCACCATAAAAATCACACGCTCTTTGAGCAGACGCGAATAAATGTCATAAGAACGCTCGCCGCGGCCTGATTGTTCAATCACCATGGGCACCATGCCCAGATTCTGTATGTTCATTGCACTCCTACGGGGATTCGGGTTTGATCATGAAAACTGACTGTACTGTAGCCAAAAACGCAAGCCTGCAAACAAATTGAGGCTTGATTGCCTGACGAGTAGTCAGACACAAGCCCCAACTGGGTCAGCACAAGAAGATGCAAATCAGTTTTGCGCCATCAACTCGTCAAAGCCGATCGCTTTCTCGGTAACCTTGGCTTGTGTCAGCACAAAGTCGGTCACATTGTTCTCCAGCACGATGGCTTCGACTTCGGCCAGGCGCTTGTTGTCGCTGAAATACCATTTCGCAACTTCAGCGGGTTTTTCGTAGCTGGCGGCCAGTTCATCCACATGCGCCTTGATCTGCTCCATCTTGCCTTGCAAGCCATTGGCGCGCACCAGTTCGGCAACCACCAAGCCCAGTCGCACGCGGCGCTCAGCTTGCGGGCGGAACACATCGTCGGGAATCGTCACCTTGTCAGCGTCTTTGATGCCACGTTGCTTCAGATCAGCACGAGCACCCTCCATCAGGCGGGCAATTTCCGCTTGCACGCTGGCGTTGGGCAGGTCCAACTCGGCCTTGGCAACCAAGGCATCCATCACCGCAGTTTTGTTACGCGCCAGCAAGCGGAACTTAACTTCACGCTCCAAGTTTTTCTTGATGTCTGCGCGCAAGCCTTCAACCGTGGCGTCTTCAATACCCAGAGTTTTTGCCAACGCACCATCCACCTCCGGCAGGTGTGCGGCTTCAATTTTCTTGACGGTAACCATGAAGTCAGCAGTTTTGCCGGCCACATCCTTGCCGTGGTAGTCCTCAGGGAAAACCAGCGGGAAAGTCTTGCTTTCGCCAGTTTTCAGACCCAGCGCGGCTTCTTCAAATTCCTTGAGCATCTGGCCGTCACCCAGGATGAATTGAAAGTCTTCCGCCTTGCCACCTTCAAACGGTTCACCGTCAATTTTTCCTTCAAAATCAACAGTCACACGGTCGCCAGTCACGGCTTGGGCATCATGTGCGCGCTGCGAAAACGTGCGCCGCTGCTTGCGCAGGATGTCCAGGGTTTTTTCGATGGCGGCGTCAGACACTTCGGTGGTGACTTTTTCGACTTCAGCTGTGGTCAGATCACCGATCTTGACATCTGGATAGACCTCAAAAACTGCTTCAAAAGTCATCTCACCCTCGGGGGCGCCTTCTTTTTCGTTGATTTTCGGTTGCCCGGCCACGCGCAACTGGGCTTGCGTGGCGGCATTGAAAAATGCCTCGCCAACCTTGTCGTTCATCACTTCGTACTGAACCGAATAGCCGTAGCGCTGTGCCACCACATTCATGGGCACCTTGCCCGGACGGAAACCGTCCATCTTTACCGTGCGGGCCATTTTTTTCAGGCGTGCGGTCACTTCGGACTGAACGGCGGAAAGGGGCAGGCTCAACGTCATCTTGCGTTCGAGCTTTTCAAGAGTTTCTACAGCTACGGCCATCTTTTATCTCCATAAATATGAGTGGTGCGCGGGGGGGGACTCGAACCCCCACACTGTTGCCAGCGTCAGGACCTAAACCTGGTGCGTCTACCAATTTCGCCACCCGCGCAAATTAAAGGGGGCTGGTATAAACCGCCCCCAGAAATTGGTCAGCCTGAGATTTTAACCCGATGCACTGCCCTGATCTGTCCAAAGCACCTGCATATATCCCGAGAAGTCCCAACTTGGGCTATTTGCTGTGGGGCGTCACCCGAAACCAGGCCGCGTACATGGCCGGCAAGGCCAGCAGTGTCAGCACCGTAGCGACGATCAGGCCGCCCATGATCGCCACCGCCATCGGCCCCCAAAATACCGAGCGGCTCAGTGGAATCATGGCCAGCACAGCGGCTGCAGCGGTGAGCACAATCGGGCGCAAGCGGCGCACGGCAGACTCCACAATGGCTTCCCAGGCCGGCACGCCACGCGCGCGGTCCTGCTCAATCTGATCAATCAGGATCACTGAATTGCGCTGGATCATGCCCATCAGCGCAATCACCCCCAGCAGCGCCACAAAGCCAAAAGGCCGATTCAGCAGCAACAAAGCCGCTGCGACGCCTGCTATCCCCAGCGGCCCGGTCAAAAACACCAGCAGGGCGCGGCTGAAGCTGTGCAATTGCAGCATCAGCAAAGTGAAGGTGATGAACAGCATCACCGGCAAACCCGCCAAGATGCTTGACGAGCCTTTGGCACTCTCGGCCACTGCGCCCGCGACCTCAATGCGGTAGTCGCCCTGCCCGGCTTGTGCCCACTGCGCCTCCAAAGTCTTCAGCTGAGGCAGCAGCTCGTTGGTGACGGTGGCACCTTGCAAGCCCTCGGCAATATCGCCCTGAACGGTGATGGCGTAGTCGCGCCCCTCGCGCCACAGCACCCCTGGCTCCCAGGTGAACACCGGCTTGGCAATTTGCGTCAACGGAACCGACTGGCCTGACGCGGTTGGCAGATAAGCGTTGGCGATGTCGGTGATGGCGTTGCGCTCGTCCAGCGGTTGCCGCAGTACGATGTCGATCTGCTTGTCGCCCTCGCGGTATTGCCCGACTGTGCTGCCATTCAAAAGAGTTTTAGCCCCCTGCGCGATCGACTGGCTGGTGACGCCCAGCGCGCGCGCCTTGGTCTGGTCGACCTCCAGCCGCATGACTTTCACCGATTCGTTCCAGTTGTCGTTCACACCTCGGGTGTTAGGGCTGTCACGCAAAATGGCCTTAACCTCATTGGCGCGCTCGCGCAAAACCGTGGGGTCCAGCCCAATCACCCGAAACTGCACCGGGTAGGGCACCGGCGGCCCGTTGGCCAGCAGCTTGACACGGCCACGCACTTCGGGGAACTCTTGCGCCAGCAGCGCAGGCAGCGCGTGCAACAGTTCGTTTCGGGTGGCCAGGTCTTGCGGCAGGATGATCAGTTGCGACACATTGGTTTGTGCAAACACCTGGTCCAGCGGCAAGTAAAAGCGCGGCACGCCCGAACCCACCCACTGCGTAACGGTCAGTACACCCGGCTCGGCCATTAGACGCGCTTCCAACCGTTTGGCCACCGTTTCGTTGGCGGCAAACGAGGTGCCTTCGGGAAACCACAGGTCCACCGTCAGCTCCGGGCGCACCGAATCCGGGAAAAACTGTTGCTGCACCCGGGTCATGCCGAACAAGCCTGCGCCAAACAGGGCCAGTGTGACCAGGATAGTGACCCAGCGGCGGCGCACGCAGGTATGGACCGCGCGGCGAAACCAGTTGTAAAACGGCGTGTCGTACATGTCATGCACCTCACCGGCGCCCAGCGTCTCACCACTTTGCGTATGCGCCACCACATGCGGCGGTGCCTTGAGCAGCCGCACCCCCAGGTAGGGCACAAAGTACACCGACACGATCCAGCTCAGGCACAAGGCAATCACGGTGACCGCGAAGATGGCAAAGGTGTACTCACCCACCGTGCTTTTGGCGATGCCAATCGGCAAAAAGCCCGCCGCGGTGATCAGCGTGCCGGTGAGCATCGGCATGGCGGTGATCTCATAGGCAAAGGTGGCGGCACGCACTTTGTCGTAGCCCTCTTCCATCTTTCGCACCATCATCTCCACCGCGATGATGGCGTCGTCCACCAGCAAGCCCAGCGCAATGATGAGCGAACCCAGCGATATCTTGTGCAGGCCAATGCCAAAATAATTCATCGCCAAAAACGTCATCGCCAGCACCAGCGGGATGGTGATGCCCACCACCAGACCGGGGCGCATGTCCAGCGTCCAGCGCCGGTAAAGCGGGTGCATACCGGGGCGCTTGTGCAGACCCAGGCTCAAAAAGCTCACCGCCAGCACAATCGCCACCGCTTCAATCAGCACCGCCACAAATTCATTGACTGACTTGGCCACCGATGTGGGCTGGTCCTGGATCTGCCCCAGCGTCACCCCCACCGGCAGCGTCGCCTGAATACGCGCGGTGGCTACCTTGAGCGCCTTGCCCAGGGCAATGATGTCGCCACCTTTGGACATAGAGACCCCCAGCGCGACCACCTCTTGCCCCTGAAAACGCACTTTGACTGTGGGCGGGTCCACGTAGCCGCGTTTGATCTCGGCAATATCGCCCAGGCGCAACTGCTTGCCTGAACTGCCACGAATCGGCATGGCGGCCAGCTCTTCAACGGCCTTGAACTGCCCGGCCACCCGCACCTGCACCACGTCCAACGGTGTTTGCACCGCACCGGCCGACTCCACCGCGTTTTGCTGGCTGAGTTGCGCCAGCACGGCGGTCATGTCCAGCCCAAGTTGCGCCAAGCGCTTTTGCGAGATCTCGACAAACAGCTTTTCGTCCTGCACACCAAACTGCTCCACCTTGGCCACGTCTTGCACGCGCAGCAACTGCTGGCGCACCTCGTCGGCAAAGGTTTTTAGCTCGGCGTAGTCAAAACCAGGCGCCTGCAAGGCGTAGATAACGCCAAACACGTCGCCAAAATCATCATTGAAGAACGGGCCTTGCACACCTTGCGGCAAGCTGCCACGCGCATCGCCCATCTTTTTGCGCACCTGGTACCAGACGTTGGCCACCTCTGGCCCGCGCGCAAAGTCCTTGATCTGGAAGATGATTTGCGCCTCGCCCGGCTTGGAGTAGCTGCGGATCTTGTCGGCGTAAGGCACCTCTTGCAGCACCTGCTCCAGCTTGTCAGTGACCTGCTCGGCCACCTGCTGGGCACTGGCACCCGGCCAGTAGGCGCGCACCACCATGGCCCGGAAGGTGAACGGCGGGTCTTCGTCTTGCCCCAGCTGGAAGTAGCTGGCAGCGCCCAGCAGCATCAAAACGATCATCAGGAAACGCGTCAGGGCAGTGTGTTCAATCGCCCAGCGCGACAGGTTAAAACCCTTTTCCGGGTGCAGGTGGGTGTCGCTCATGCTCGCCTCACTGCCCGGCGCTGGCTGCGCTGGCTGCTGGCAGGGCTGCCGACGGCGCTTGATTCACTTTACTATTAACTTCACTATTGATAGCTGTCTGCGCTTGACTGGTAAGGGCTAGAGGCTGATTTTGCTTATAAAGTGTGACCTTTTGACCAGGGGTTAACACATGCACGCCTGCGGTCACCACCTGCATGCCCGGTGTCAAGCCACTGGCCACCACCACGTCATTGCCATCGGCGGTAGCCACCTGAATCGACTGCAGGTTGACCGTCATGGTTGTCGGGTCAAGCACCCAAACCACCGTGCTTTGCCCCTCCTGTCGCAGCGCCGTGGTGGGCAGCTTGATCACCATGGCACCCGTGTGTTGCACGCCTGCGGGCAAAACCGACACGGTGCTCCCCAGCGCCAGCGTACTGGCCACTGGCAACGCCGCTTTGATGCTGAAGGTGCGTGTCACCGCATCAGCGCTGGCGGCCACCTCACGCACCACCGCAGTTTGCAGCGCACCAGTCGCCCAGGGGCGCACCGCCACCTGGCCGCCCACCCGCAGCCCGGCCACTTTGTCTTCCGGCACGGCAAACACCACGTCACGCGCGCCATCACGCGCCAGCTGCACCACCGGCGCACCGGCGGACACCACCTGGCCGGCTTCGGCCAGCACGGCAGTCACCACCCCGGAGGCGTCCGCCAGCAGCGTGGCGTAGCCGGCCTGATTCGACTGGGCAGACAGCTGCGACTGGGCCGTATCAAGCTGCGCCTGCGCGGCCTTCAGGGTGCTTTCGCGCCGCTCCAGCTCGGCGCCGCTGATGAAGTTTTGCTCTTTCAAGGCTTGGTAACGTTTGAAATCAGCTGCGCCCAGGTCACGGTTCGTGCGGGCAGCGGCGGCCTGGGCGCGCGCGGCATCGGTGGCCAGCTTCAGGTCTTGCGGGTCCAGTTGCGCCAAAACCTGCCCGGCTTTGACGCGCTGGCCTAATTCCACCAGCCGCGCCGTCACCTTGCCGCCCACCCGAAAACCCAGACGCGATTCAACCCGGGCCCGCACCTCGGCGGCATATTCCAGCGTAGCAATGGCCGGCTGAACCCCCACCGTGATCACCTTCACCGAGCGGATCGGCTCCACCGGCACCTCAGGCTTGGAGCACGCCAGCAGCACAAAGGCTGACGCTATAGTCAAGCCCAACAGCAGCGAGCGCGACATGGATGGCACCAATTTCATAGCAATACTTTCAAACAATACCCTGGTTAATGACCGGGCGGTTAGTAATTTTAAGAGCTTCAAAACCACTGTCAAACCTGGCAGGATGCACTGACCCTGCTAGCCATGAGCCACGCGCCAATCCTTGCCCCGGTCACCCATTATGAAAACTTTCCGGTGGCCTCCATCCTGTGCCCGGCGCACTTGCGCCCGGCCGTTGCCGCGATTTACCACTTTGCCCGCACGGCAGATGACCTCGCTGACGAAGGCGACGCCAGCCCCGCGAGCCGCTTGGCTGACCTGAGTGATTTTCAGGGCGACCTGCTGGCCGCCGCCAACGACAAGCCCTTTAGCCCGCGCTGGGCGGCGGTGTTTCGGCCACTGCAACACATGCTTGGACAGTACCAGTTGCCGCTGAGCCTGCTCACAGATTTGCTCGACGCCTTTGAGCAAGACGTGATCTATCACGCACAACAACGCCGCTACGCGAACGACGACGCGTTGCTGGACTACTGCCGTCGTTCTGCCAACCCCATCGGGCGGCTGCTACTGCACCTGCATGGTGTGCAAGACGCCACCTCGCTGGCGCAAAGCGACGCCATCTGCAGCGCGCTGCAGCTCATCAACTTCTGGCAAGACGTGAGCGTGGACGCTGCCCGTGGCCGCTGGTACATCACGCAGCAAGCCATGGCACGCTTCGGTGTGACACAGGCCGACTTCCTGCCCACCAGCCACTCTGAGAATGCTGCACTATTAATAGCTGCCAGCGCAAGCGCTGCAAGGGCTCTGATGCTAAAAGGCGCTGCACTGCCACGCAAGGTGCCTGGCCGGGCGGGCTGGGAACTGCGGCTGGTGGTGCAAGGCGGTTTACGGATTCTGGACAAGATTGAAGCGCTGGGGTTTGTGACCTGGCGAACCCGGCCCAAACTCAGCGCTTGGGATGTGCCAGTGTTGCTTTGGCGGGCGTTGTGGATGAAGTGAGCTTTTGCTCACTTGGCCACCAGCTATTTGTAACCCGCGTCTCTTTGGCACGCCAGCCGAGTGGTTTTCCCCCACTCACTACCCCCGCCCTTTCTCGCCCCGCGGGGGTAGTGAGTGGGGAAATCAACGCGCGTAGCGAAACATAAATGCCAGAAGTCCAACAAAAATAAACTCAATTGAATGGCAGACAAATCACCGGCAAAACGAAACGAGTCCCCGCTTAAACTCAAGCAAAACAAGCGCACCCCATGACCCCTCAAGACTATGTCCAGCAAAAAGCCGCCGGTTCCGGCAGCAGCTTTTATTACGCTTTTTTGTTCCTTGCGCCGCCCAAACGCGCCGCTATCACCGCGTTTTATGCGTTTTGCCGGGAAGTCGATGACGTGGTGGACGACGCCACCGACATCGGCGTGGCGGCCACCAAGCTGGCCTGGTGGCAGCAGGAAGTGGCCAAGGCGTATGCCGGGCAGCCTAGCCACCCGGTGATGCTGGCGCTGATGCCGATTGCCAAAGACTTCGCCATCGAGCAGCGCCACCTGCAAGCCGTGATTGAAGGTTGCCAGATGGACCTGAACCAGACGCGTTATCTGGATTACATCGCGTTGTCGCGCTATTGCCATCTGGTAGCAGGCGTGGTGGGTGAAGTCGCGGCGCAGATTTTTGGCCAGACGCAGACTCAAACCACCGCCTACGCGCACACGCTGGGCCAAGCGCTGCAGCTCACCAACATCATCCGCGACGTGGGTGAAGACGCGATACGCGGGCGCATTTACCTACCGGTCAACGAGTTGCAGCAGTTCGGCGTGACCGCGCAAGAGATTCTGAACCGCACGTATTCAGACCGTTTCACCGCGCTGATGCAATTTCAGGCCCAGCGCGCCCAAGGCTTGTACGACCAAGCGTTTGCCCTGCTCGCTACCGAAGACCGCCGCGCGCAAAAACCCGGCCTGATGATGGCCAGCATCTACCGCGCGCTGCTGGGCGAGATCGAGCGCGAGCAGTTCAAGGTGCTGCACCAACGCATCAGCCTGACGCCGCTGCGCAAATTCTGGCTGGCCTGGCGGGTGCAGGCGCTGGGCAAGCTGTAGTTGTCTGCGTTAATAAAACACTGACATGGCCGCGCGTTTGAAGATTGCCGTGGTGGGCGGCGGTTGGGCTGGTATGGCGGCTGCAGTTGCCGCCACACAAGCTGGACATCATGCTACAGTTTTAGAAGCTACTGACGCTTTAGGTGGAAGGGCTAGAGCCTTAAAAGGCACTTTACCCGACGGCGCTGAGGTGACGCTGGACAACGGCCAGCACATCCTGATTGGTGCCTACAGCGACACCCTGCGGCTGATGCGCCAAGTCGGTGTTGAGCCACAACAAACGCTGCTGGACCTGCCGATGACGCTGCAGTTTCCCGATGGTTGCGGCATCCGCTTGCCCAACTGGCCAACGCCGCTGGACGCCCTGGGCGGCATTTTGGCGGCGCGTGGTTGGTCGCTGGGCGACAAGGTGTCGCTGCTGCGCGCAGCACTGGGCTGGCGGCTGCAAGGGTTCACCTGTGAGGCAAGTTTGAGCGTGACCGAACTGTGTCGCGGCCTCACCCCGCGTATCAACGCCGAGCTGATCGAGCCGCTGTGCGTGTCGGCCTTGAACACCCCAGCAGCGCAGGCCAGCGCCGGCATTTTCCTGCGGGTGATGCGTGACGCGTTGTTTGGCGCCACCGGCGGCTCACATCTGCTGCTGCCTAAAACGGACCTGAGTGCGTTGTTTCCACAAGCAGCCGCCCGCTGGATTGAGCAGCAAGGTGGGCAAGTGCTGCGCAAAGCGCGCGTCGACACCTTGGGGCAAGAGGCATCACAGAGCAATTCCGCCAAGCCCCCATCCTGGCGGCTGTCTGGCGCGGGCTTGGGGGCTGCGGCAGAGACGCGCTTTGACGCGGTGATCTGGGCAACTTCAGCATCAAATACGGCTCAAGCCCTTATGCAGTATGCGCAAGCAGCTCCTGAAACCATATCAAAAAAGGTAGCCGACTGGTGCCAAACGGCGCAAGCTCTGCATTACGAGCCGATCACCACCGTGTACGCCTGGTCACCCGGCGCCCGGCTGCCGCTGCCGATGCTGACCCTGCGCAACACTGCGGCCTACCCAGCGCAGTTTGTCTTTGACCGCGCAGCGCTGGGTGGCCCGGTGGGTTTGTTGGCGTTTGTGGTGAGCGCCTCGGTGGGCGACCGTGCTAGCGTGCAGGCCCAGGTGCTGGCGCAAGCGCAAGCCCAGTTGGGGCTGACGCTGCAGCCGGTACAAACCGTGGTTGAAAAGCGCGCCACCTTTGCCTGCACCCCCGGCCTGCAACGCCCTGCCCCGCAAATTGCGCCGGGCTTGCTGGCCTGTGGCGACTATGTGGCAGGCCCCTACCCGGCCACGCTGGAGGGTGCGGTACGCAGCGGCTTGGAGGCCGCGCAGCGGGTCAATGCCCAAGCACGGCGCCGCGGATAACTTGCAGTTACCTCGCTGCGATCAATCGGTGGGCAGTTAAAACTTAACGTGAAATACAGTCGTCATTGCGAACGAGGTGAAGCAATCCATGCCCCCCGTACTGCATGGACTGCCACGCTACGCTCGCAGTGACGAGACGAATTTTTCATGCTTCGGGGTGGATTTGATGCATGCAAGTTAACGCTGTTGCAGCAAGCCGCCCAGCAAGCCCATCAAATCGCCGGTATTGCCCAAACCGCCCTGGGGTATGGCGCCGTTGGGCGTGAGTTTGTCAACCAGGCCCGGCAGCAGGGCCGAGAGTTGAGCACTGAGCTGCGACGGGTCGATGCCGAGCTGGCCAGCGGCTTTGCCCATCAGGTCACCGCCGAGCACCTGCAAGAGCTGGTCCCCCGAGATCGGCTGGATTGGCGCCATTGTTGGCCAGCAAACGGCTCAACACATTGGCGATGCCGCCTTGCTGTTGCACATGGCTGTTGACTGCGCTCAGAATCAAACAAGCTCATAAAGATCTCCTGTGAATGAAGCAGCAAATTATGCCGAGGACGACCCCGGCATCGGCAAACCGCCCTTTATCATGCAGCCATGAACCGGACATTTTTCGCAAGCACGCCATGAAATTGACCCTGAAGATCATCGCAGGGCTGCTGCTGGCCTTGATGCTGCTGGCCTTGGGGGGTGGGTTTTGGTATGTTTCCAGCAAATGGCCGCAACGCGCGGGTGAACTGAGCCTGACGCAACTCAGTGCCCCGGTCAGTGTGCGTTATGACGAGCGCGGCGTACCGCACATCAAGGCGAGCAACGAGGCCGACCTGTACCGGGCGCTGGGCTATGTGCATGCGCAAGACCGGCTGTTTCAAATGGAGATGGTGCGCCGCCTGGCCCAAGGCGAGTTGGCCGAGGTGCTGGGCCCCAAGCTGGTCAAGGTTGACCGGCTATTTCGCACCTTGCGCCTGCGCGAGCACGCTGCCAAGGTGGCCGCGGCGCTAGACCCGCAGAGCCCGGCAGTGAAGGCCCAGCTGGCTTATCTGGACGGCGTCAACCAATACCAGGCCAGCCACCCGGCCCCAATGGAATTTGATTTGATAGGTATTCCCAAGCGGCCCTTTACCCTGGCAGACACCGTAGCGGTTTCGGGCTACCTGGCCTACAGCTTTGCCGCAGCCTTCAAAACCGAGCCAGTGCTGACCTACGTGCGCGATGAGTTGGGCGCAGACTACCTGCACATTTTTGACCTTGAGTGGCACCCGCTGGGCGTGCTGAATCAGCAACCCACTGCCGCTGCCAAACCCGACTGGCAGGGCTTGGCCCAGTTGGCGCAGGCCAGCCGTGAAGTGCAGGACCTGGCCGGTGTACCGCTGTTTGAGGGCAGCAATGCCTGGGCGGTGTCGGGCCAGCGCAGCTCCAGCGGCAAGCCGCTGCTGGCGGGCGACCCGCACATTGGGTTTTCTGTGCCCTCAGTCTGGTACGAGGCGCACTTGAGCGCGCCGGGCTTTGAGCTGTACGGGCATTTTCAGGCGCTCAATTCTTCCGCGCTGCTGGGGCACAACAGCCAGTTTGGCTGGAGCCTGACCATGTTCCAGAACGATGATCTTGACCTGATCAGCCTGCGCATCAACCCGAACAACCCGAATCAGGTAGGGCACCTGGGTGAATGGGTCGATCTACAAACCACCCAGGAAATCATCAAGGTCAAGGACGCAAAACCCGTCACTCTGACGCTGCAGCGCGCACCGCAAGGCCCGTTACTCAACAGCGCCTTTAGCGACAGCCTGGGCGACAAGCCGCTGGCCATGTGGTGGGCGTTCCTGGAAACCGAGAACCCGGTGCTGGACGCCTTTTACGAACTCAACCGGGCCAACACCCTGCCCAAGGCCAGACAAGCCGCCAGCAAGATCCACGCCCCCGGGCTGAACATCGTCTGGGCCAGCGCCGATGGCGACATCGGCTACTGGGCCGCAGCCAAATTGCCGATCCGTGCGGCCGGGGTGAGGCCGATGTTCATCCTAGACGGTGAAGAAGAAGAGTCTGACAAGCTGGGTTTTTACCGCTTCAGTGACAACCCACAGGAAGAAAATCCGCCACGCGGCTACATCGTTTCAGCCAACCAGCAACCACTCGCCAGCAGCGGCCTGCCGGTAGCGGGCTACTACAACCTGCATGACCGGGCGCAGGCACTGGAAGACCGGCTGGCTGACAACACGATCCAGTGGAACGCGCTCAACAGCCAGTCGCTGCAGCTCAGCACCCAGACCGCCTATTACTGGCGGGTGCTCAAGCCGCTGCTGCCGGTACTCAGTGAGGTGGTGCGCGACCCGCTGGAGCGCTCGGTGTTTGACAGCCTGAGCCTGTGGGACGGCCAATACACCCCGCTGAACATTCCGCCCACCGTCTTCACCCAGTTTCTGTATGAGCTGACCCAAGCCACGATGGCTGATGAGCTTGGCGAGATGCAGTTCAAAAACCTGCTCGGCACCCGCGCGCTGGACCTGGCACTGCCCCGGCTGGCCGAAGATGCAGAGTCGGTGTGGTGGGATAACGTCAAGACAAAAAAGGTTGAGTCACGCAAGGATATCGTCGCCGTCGCTTGGCGCGCCAGCATCGCACACCTGAAAGAGACCTTGGGCAAGAGCCCCAACGACTGGGGCTGGGGCCGCGCCCACACCCTGACGCACAAGCATCCACTGGCCTCGCAATGGCCGCTGGACTGGTTCTTTAACGTGGGCCCGTTCGAGATGCCAGGTGGCCGTGAGGTGCCCAACAACCAGTCCACAGCGATTGGCCCGGCCCCCTGGGCGGTGGCCTATGGCCCGTCTACCCGGCGCATCATTGACTTTGCCCAGCCCGGCCAGGCGCGCGGCATCAACCCGGTGGGGCAAAGCGGCGTATTGTTTGACCGGCATTACCAAGACCAGGCCGACGCCTATGCGGTGGGCGGGTACGTGCAGGAATACCTCATTGAGGCCGACGTGGCCGCCAACACCCGCAGCATCCTGACGCTGCAGCCCGCCAAACGCTAACGCGTCCGGCTTAAATACGTCACAAGCACCGGGAACCGCCGCAGTGGGCGAAAATACGGGGATGCCTGTTTTCTCCCCTCCTTACGCTGTAGAGCACCCTTATGCCCACGGGCAAGTCCCTCGCACCGGCGTGTTGTATTGCAATCTAGGCACGCCAGATACCTCCAGCACAAAAGATGTCAAACGTTTTCTCGCCGAGTTTTTGAGTGACCCGCGGGTGGTGGAAATTCCCCGCCTGATCTGGCTGGTACTGCTGCATGGTGTGGTGTTGCGCTTGCGCCCGTCCCAGTCAGCTGCCAAATACGCCAGCATCTGGTCGCTTGAGGGCTCCCCGCTGAAAGTCTGGACCGACAACCAGGCCCGCGGCCTGCAAGCCTGGCTGACAAAGCACCAACACGATGTCGTGGTGCGTTATGCCATGCGCTACGGTAGCACCTCCATTCCCAGCCAGCTTGATGCCCTGAAGGCCGAAGGCGCCACCCGCGTGCTGATCTTGCCAGCCTATCCGCAGTACTCCGCCACCACCACCGCCAGCCTGTGGGACGCGGTGTACCAGTGGGCCGGGCAGGTGCGCAGCATTCCTGAACTGCGCTTTGTCAACCATTACCACGACGATTCCCGCTACATTGGCGCGCTGGCCGCGCGTGTGCAGCATTATTGGCAAGAACACGGTCACCCGGATGTGCTGGTGATGAGCTTTCATGGCGTGCCAGAGCGCACCTTGCACCTGGGCGACCCGTACCACTGCGAGTGTTTCAAAACTGCCCGCCTGCTGGCGGAAAAACTCGGTTTGAGCGCAGCGCAATTCAAGGTCACCTTCCAGTCCCGCCTGGGTCGTGCCAGGTGGCTGGAGCCGTACACCGAGCCGACGCTGATTGAGATGGGCAAAGCAGGTGTGAGGCGCGTCGATGTGGTGTGCCCCGCCTTCACTTGCGACTGTCTGGAAACCCTGGAAGAAATCAACATGGAAGCGCGTGAAGCCTTTTTGCATGCCGGTGGGCAGGCGTTTCACTACATTCCCTGCCTCAACGACGAACCGCAATGGATTGAGGCGCTAGGCGAGATCACCCAGCAGCATCTGCAAGGCTGGCCCACCCAGACCCTGCCTGACGCAGCCACCCTGGCGGCCTCCAAATCAGCCGCCCTGGCACAAGGGGCCGTGGTTTAAGTCAAAACAATGGCTTATCTGACCATCACGCCTGAGAGCTGCTGCATGATCTCTTTGCCAATCGCGGTCAACGGCACAGTTTTCTCCACCCCACCGCGCTTGACTGCCTCCTTGGGCATGCCGTAGACCACGCAGCTGGCCTCATCTTGCCCGACGGTGCGGGCACCGGCCTTGCGCATCTCCAGCAAACCTGCCGCACCATCATCGCCCATGCCGGTCATGATCACGCCCAGCGCATTGGCCCCGGCGCATTTGGCCACTGATCTGAACAAAACATCCACCGACGGCCGGTGCCGGTTCACCAGCGGGCCGTCCATCACCTCCACGTAATACTGGGCACCCGTGCGGCGCAGCAGCATGTGTTTGCCACCGGGGGCAATCAATGCGCGGCTGTTGATGACGCGGTCGTTGTTTTGCGCCTCTTTCACCTCGATCTGGCACAGGCCGTTGAGGCGCTCAGCAAAGGCTGCGGTAAATTTCTCGGGCATGTGCTGCACGATGACGATGCCCGGTGTCACGCGTGGCAAGCTGGTCAGCACCACTTCAAGTGCCTGCGTGCCACCAGTGGAAGTGCCCAGTGCCACCACCCGCTCGGTGGTCTGGATCATGGCTGAATGTTTGTCGGCAGCGGGCATGATCACGTCAGCGGTGTTTTTGGCAGACACATGCAGCGCTTTCACATTGGCTTTGGCCGCCGCTTTGACGGCGGTCACCATGTCTTGTGAGGCATCTTCCAGAAACTGCTTGAGCCCCATCTTGGGTTTGGCAATGATCGCCACCGCCCCGGCGGCCAACGCCGCCATTGAAGTTTGCGCGCCCGCCTCCACCAGCGTGGAGCAAATCACCACCGGTGTCGGCTTCTCGGCCATGACTTTTTTCAGGAAGGTGATGCCGTCCATGCGCGGCATCTCGATATCGAGCACGATCACGTCGGGCCACTGCACCTTCATGCGGGCAATCGCCAGAATCGGGTCGGCCACCGCACCAATGACCTCAATCTCCGGGTCTTGCGCCAATTGGCTGGTGACCACCTGGCGCACCACAGCCGAGTCATCCACCACTAAAACCTTGATACGACTCATGATGAACACCTTTCGGCTGCTATTTCAGCGGCCACTTCAAGCTGGCTCGGTCTGATCTGGCGCGACCAGACATCGCCGTTGCTGACATTGAAAATGATTTGCCGGTGGCCGACACCAAATAGGCTTTCGCTGAGCACCTCGATACCCTGGTTTTGCAACATGAGGCGCGCCGCTTCGCCGTTGCGCTGACCTACGGTGATGGCACTTGCGCGCATTTGGTCGGGAAACATGTTGCCACCGCCAAAAATCTTGGCCTGGCATTGCCGTGGGTTGATACCGGCAGCTTTCAGGTCTTTCATCATCCACCGTAAGGCCTCATCACCATACCGACCATCCAGCACCTGCGCGGCCACCGGCTCGGTGCGGGTCGGTAGCAAAAAATGCGACATGCCGCCGACGCAGGCCTGCGGGTGCCACAAAGTGATCGACACACACGACCCCAGAATGGTGCGAATCTGAAACGCAGCATCGCCCACAAACAGCTCGCCGGGCTGCAGAAAGATGTCCATCAGGTCTTTCAGGCGGGTCATGTCAAAGGGCCTTGCGGTAAATCGCTGGTGCCACCATCTTCACTGACTGGGTGATGTCGTTGAGGCTTTCCGAATGACCCACGCAAAAATAGCCCCCCGGCTTGATGGTGGAAATGACGCGCGCCACCACGTCCCGTTTGGTGTCAGTGTTGAAGTAAATCATCACATTACGCAAAAACACAATGTCAAATTGGCCGAATTCGGGCAGCGCCGCGTTCAGGTTGACATGGCGAAAGCTGACCCTGCTGCGCAAGCTGCGCTCCACCAGCAACTGTCCCTCGTAGGCTCCGGTGCCCTTGCGGCAAAAGCGCTTCAGATACTCAGGCGGAATATGCCTGCCACGCTCCATGGAATAAAGCGCCCGGCGCGCGCCATCAATCACCCGGGTGCTGATGTCGGTGCCCAAAATCTCCCAGGGTGTGGTCTGCATGCAGTCGGCCAGCACCATCGCCATGCTGTAGGCCTCTTCACCGCTGGAACTGGCCGCGCTCCACAGGCGAAACGGCTGCGCACGGCTGCGCTCGTTCAAAGCCTGGGTGCGCAAAAACTCAAAATGCTTGATCTCGCGAAAAAAATAAGTTTCATTGGTGGTGAGTAAATCCACCGCCATCTGTACCTCAGCGGGCTGCAAGCCCGATTTCAGTACCTTGAAATAGGCGCCAAAACTGTCCAACCCATGCGCGGCCAGCCGTTTGCCCAGCCGCCCGGTCACCAACGCCTTCTTGGCGTCGGCCATGGTGATGCCTGCCGCCTCGAAGATAAAACGCTGAAACTGGGCAAACTCGGTGTCTGTGATGGCAACTGTCTGCACGCTCGCTCCTTGACTATTTTTATGATTTTTTTAGCCTCTAGCCCTTATGAATAAAGCGCTGGTAGCTATATATATAATAGTGTTTCGTCAAACACCAGGGTGACTCATAGGCTGTCTGCCACACCGGCCACCTGCCCCATCTGGCTCACTTCTTCAGTGGACAGCACCCGGTTGACGTTAAGCAAAATGACAAACTTGCCGTTGACCTTGGCAATGCCTTCAATGAAGTCAGAGCGGATCTTGGCGCCAAAACTGGGCGCGGGTTCGATCTCAGACGTTGGTATCTCCAGCACCGCCTGCACCGAGTCCACCACCACACCCATGTTTTGGTGCTCGCCCTCGACCGCTGTGGGCACCTCAATGATGACGATGCAGGTGCTCTTCACCACTGGGGTGGACGGCTTGCCAAAGCGGTTGGACAAGTCCATCACCGGCACCACCGCACCGCGCAGGTTGATCACGCCGCGAATACACGCGGGCATCATCGGCACCTCGGTCAAATTGGCATACCAGATGATTTCCTTGATGCTGAGAATACTGATGGAGAACATTTCACCCCCCAGCATGAAGGTCAGGTACTGCTTTTCTTCCACGGCCGCCTGCGCCTTGACTTGGTGACCCAAGCCTTTTTTGTCAGATTTGACCAATGCGTTCATGGTCGGCTCCTGTTAAAACTTGGTGAACTGGGATTCATCCAGGTCTTCACCGGCCGCCATGGCACGGCTCTGGGCCGGGCGCGCCGCCGCTGGCCTGGCGGCCTTGCTGCTGGCACTGCTCTTGCGCACCGGATGCGGCACACCCCGGCTCATGGCTGAGCTGTCGAGCTTGAAGAACGACATGGTTTGCTGCAGTTGCTCAGCCTGGCTGCTCATCTCCTCGCTGGTAGCGGCCAGCTCTTCGGAGCTGGAGGCGTTTTGCTGCGTGGTGGTGTTGAGCTGGCTCACCGCCGAGTTGATCTGGCCCACGCCACTGCTTTGCTCGGTGGAGGCTGCCGTGATCTCCTGCACCAGGTCGCTGGTTTTGCGGATGTTGGGCACGATCTCGGCCAGCAGTTTGCCAGCCTTTTCTGCCAGGCCCACGCTGGAGCTGGCCACTTCACCGATCTCCTGCGCCGCCACCTGGCTGCGTTCTGCCAGTTTGCGCACCTCGGCGGCCACCACGGCAAAGCCCTTACCGTGTTCGCCAGCGCGGGCAGCCTCAATCGCGGCGTTAAGCGCCAGCAGGTTGGTTTGCGCGGCAATGTCGTCGATGATGCCGATCTTCTTGGCGATCTGTTTCATGGCTTCGACCGTGGCGTTGACCGCTTCACCGCCATCTTCTGCGTCCTTGGCCGCCTTGCTGGCCATGCCGTCGGTGATCTTGGCGTTTTCGGTGTTTTGCGCAATGCTGCTGGTCATCTGTTCGATGGACGCAGAGGTTTCTTCCACCCCGGCAGCCTGTTCGCTGGCCGCTTGACTCAGTGACTGTGCTGTGGCGCTCACTTCTTCAGAGGCGCTGGACAGGGCTTGCGCACCCGAGTTCACATCCGTCACCACCTCGACGAGCTTCTTCTGCATGTTGGACATGGCAGATTTCAGCTCGTCCCAGGTGCCGGCGTAGTTCTTCTTCATGGACAGGGTCAGGTCACCACCTTGCAGGGCACCCAGCACGCTGCGCAGCTCTTCCACCGGCGTGTTGACCGCCACCATCACCGAATTCAGCCCCTCAACCACCTTGCGGAAGTCGCCTTGATGCCGGTTCGCATCGGCCCGCACGGTCAGGTCGCCGTCTACCGTGGCTTTGGACAGCAGGTTGGCATCTGCCACCAGGTTATTGACCGCCTTGGTCACGTCAATCAGCGCCTTGGCCAGCGCGTCGCCCTCGCTACGCACCTTCACCACCGTGGTCAGATCGCCCCTGGAGATGGCCACTGCGGCGTTGGCTTGCTGCGCCGTGGCTTCAATCAGCCCGTTGAGGTTGTTCTTGATGACGTTGTACTGGCCCTTGTAAACCGTGGTGATGGCTGGGGGAACATTGCCCTGGGCGATCTTGTCCACGTAATCAGCGGTCACGTTCAGCGGGTTGACGATATTGGTCACCGTTTCGTTCACGCCCACCACCAGCTTGTTCCAGCCTCCCACAAACATGTCGGCGTTGGCGCGTTTATCCAACTCGCCGTCAGCAGCACCTTTGATGATGATGTCGGTCTGCGCCAGCAGGTCGCTCATCATCTTCACCACAGCATTCAGGTTGTTCTTGATCAGGTTGAAGTCGCCGTTGTAGTTGTCGGTAATCACCGGTGGAATCACACCCTTGGAAATGTCATCCACATATTTGGCAGTCACATTCAGCGGGCCGATCACGGCATCCAGGGTGCCATTGACACCGGCCACGATCTTCTGGAAGTCGCCCTGGTGCTTGCTGGCATCGGCCCGTGTTTCGAGCTTGCCGGCCACTGCGGCTTGGGCCAGCATATTGGCATCGGCAATCATGGCTTGTACTGCCGTCTGCGTGGCGCGAACTGCCGTAGCCAACTGGCCGGTTTCATCTTTGCTGTCGATGTCGATCTTGAACTCAAAATCGCCCTTGGCCATCTTGTTGGCACCTTCCACCATTTTGTTGGTGGGGCCCGTAATCGAGCGGGTGATAAACCAGCCAAACAGGGCGGTCAACACAGTTGCAATGGCCCCCAGAATAAGAATCAGATGCTCGGTGGCTGCGACCATTGCATTGGCGTCTTCGCCGGACTTGGTCATCGCATCGGCCTGGAACTTGATCAATGCGTTGATCGAAGTCATGTAGTCAGTTTGTGACTTGCGCAGCTCAGATTGCATGAGGGCGACAATTTCCGCCTTCTTGTCGGCCTTGAGCAGCTCCAAAAACTTGTCCTGGTCAACCACATAGGCTGTGCGCGCGACACCGATTTTCTTCAATAGCTCTTTGCCGGCCTCCGATTTGACGGACTTGTCCAACAACTCCAGGTTGTCGCTAATGACTTTTCGCTCGGGGCCAATGGCCTCCAGCGATTTTTGCTGTTCTGCGCCTGAGTAAATATAAGCGTTGCGCAGTTGCCGCGCGATGTTATTGATCGCATCAATGATGTCATTAGCTTGCACCGTCTTGGGAAACCGGTCATTGGTCATGGTCCCGATACTGTCGTTCAACGTCCCCAGCCGTGTGTAGCTGACCACCGAAATGGTGATCAGCATGATCAGGCTAATGGCAAAACCAATCCCCAGTCGTACGCCTATTTTGAGATTGTTCAACATGAAAATTCTCCTGAAAAATGAAACTGAGAGCTTGTATGAAAGAGCCAGAGAGCCTTGAAACACATCGACGATGGCGGTCCCGACGGTGGCGGATGGTTCATTCGACTCAGGGGTTCCGCCGCCCAGTAACAGAATTCAAATTTCTTGCGTGCCAAGGTGTTCATGATGATGGCATCTCTAATTGGCGAGTTGCGCCAGACGCTGCTGCACCGCCGCGTGCCGTCGCCTGTCGCACCAGTGACGGCACATCCAGAATCAACGCCACATCACCACTACCCAAAATCGTAGAGCCGCTGATGCATGTGCTTTGGGCAAACATCTGCCCCAGCGGCTTGATCACCGTCTGGAACTCGCCCAGCAGGCTGTCCACCACCAGACCGGCCTTTTGCCCGGCGTACTTGAGCACCACGATGTTTTCTGCTTTGGCTGGCGCAGCCGATACGGCAAACAGCTCACGCAGCCGGATGAAAGGCAGCACCTCGCCACGCAGGTTGGTGTAGTCGTGGCCTGGTTCGGCCGAATACGCCACACATTCCTCGATGGTGTCGAGCGGGATGGCATACACCGACTTGCCGACACCCACCAGAAAGCCGTCGATGATGGCCAGGGTGAGCGGCAAGCGCACGGTCACGATGGTGCCCACGCCTTCTTCACTGTTGATGCCCACGGTGCCGCGCAAAGCGGTGATGTTGCGCTTGACCACATCCAGACCGACGCCCCGGCCCGACAGGTTGGTAACCTTCTCGGCGGTGGAGAAACCCGGCTCGAAGATCAGCGCATAGACCTCGGCGTCGGTCAGGTGGTGGTTGGCATCGACCAGGCCACGTTCGATGGCCCTGGCAAGAATTTTGTCGCGTTTGAGACCGCCGCCATCGTCTTCGACAGTGATGACGATGGCCCCGGAGTCGTGGTAGGCGTTGAGTTTGAGTGTGCCCTGGGCGGGCTTGCCCCGGTCGGCGCGCACCTCGGCGCTCTCGATGCCGTGGTCCATCGAGTTGCGCACCAGGTGCATCAGCGGGTCGCCAATCTTTTCGACGACAGTTTTGTCCAGTTCGGTCTCTTCGCCGTCAATGACGAGCGCAATATTCTTGTCCAGGTCACGCGACACGTCGTGCACCACCCTTTGAAACCGGCTGAAGGTGGCGCCAATACGCACCATGCGCAGTTGCAGGGCACTGTCGCGCACATCTTCTACCAGCGTGGCGAGCTTGGAGGTGGCCTCGGTCAGCTCAATCACCCGTGCGCGGTGCGCAATCATGTTCACGCTGGCCCCGGCAATGATCAGCTCGCCCACCAGATTGATCAGCTGGTCGAGCTTGTCGGCATCCACGCGGATGGATTTGCTCTCTGTGGCTCCGGCTTCCTTGACCTGTTTTTGCTTGGTGAGCGCGGCTTCCACCACCTCGGGTTGTACCGAGCCCTGTTCCACCAGAATGGTTCCAATGGGCTTACTTGGCGCATCCAACTGCGCGTTCAGCGCCCTATCCAGCTCTTGTGGTGTGAGCGTACCGCAGTGCACCAGCATGTCGCCCAGGCGCGCCGGTTCACCCTGCTGCAGGTTGATCAGGCCGACGTATTCCGAGATCAGGCTGTGCGGGGGCAGAATGACCAGTCGGCAGTCGTCGCGCACAAATTCAAACACTTGTTCGATCGTGGCCTTGTCCACTGCGGCCTGAAATGCGATTTCAAAGCCCACATAGCACAGCTCAGGGTCCATGTGTTGGGCGTCTGGCAGGGCGTCTGGCACCGTTTCAATGGCCACTACTTTACCTAGGGTGCCCAGGTAACGGATGAAAGACAGCGGGTCCATGCCGTTGCGCAGCACATCAGGCCCAAAGCGCACTGAAATATGCCAGTGGTCTGCATTGACGGCGCCAGCGCCAATGCGCTGAACCCGCTCGGTGTCTGCCGTGGGCACGGTGCGGGTGGTGTCGGCTTGCCTTGGTGCGTCAGCGGCCCTAGTCTCTGTGGCAACGGCTTCCAGAAACTGGCCTAGTTGCGCCTGCAGCGGGTCACCCTGAGCTTTTTGTTCGGCAGTGCCAGACAACTGACCAGCAGCCACGCCGTTGATCAACGCGCCAATATGGTCACTGCATGACAGCAGCAAGGCCACCAGCGGCTCGGACAATTCCATCTTGCCGGCGCGCACCTTGTCGAGCACGCTTTCAACCACATGGGTAAATGACACCACATGGTCCAGGCTGAACAGGCCGCCGGAGCCCTTGATGGTGTGGGCTGCGCGAAAGATGGCGTTGACCAGTTCGGTCTTTTCATCAGCGCCTTCCACGGCCAGCAGGGCGGTCTCCATGTCTTCGAGCAGCTCGCGGCTCTCGACGATGAACATCTGCAGTGCGTCATCCATGTCCATGTCAGCTCCTTGAGGCGCCCGCCGGGCTGCGTGAGTCCATCACCAGATGGTCGCCAAAATAGGCCACCACATTCAGCAACTCAAACACCTCAATTACCGCCGGGCTGTGGCCGATGAGTGTCAGGTCACGCCCCTGGGCCAGTGCGGTCTTCTTGGCCAGCATCAGCAATTGCACCCCGGCCGTATCCAGATCAGTCACGCCTGACAGGTCAATCTCGGTCACCGGTGGCACAGCCAGGATGATCGGCTTGAGCTCCATCGCCCGAAAGATGGTCAGCTCGCCTTCGATGCGCAAAACATTTTTGGTACTCATGGCAGGCACAGCCTTTGAACAGCGTCCACCAGGCGCTCTGGCTGGAAGGGTTTGACCACCCAGGCACGCGCACCAGCCGACTGGCCTTCGCGCTTTTTGGACTCATCGGATTCAGTGGTCAGCATGATCACCGGGGTGAATTTGTAAGCCGGCATCTGCTTGACGTTTTTCAGAAAGGTGATGCCGTCCATCACGGGCATGTTCACGTCGCTGATGATCAGGTGAACCTTCTGGCCGGTGAGCTTGTTCAGCGCGTCGCGCCCGTCGACGCCTTCGAGCACCTCGTAACCCGCCCCCTTGAGCGCAATGCCCACCACCCGCCGCATGGAGGCGGAGTCGTCAACAATCATGATGGTCTTTGCCATGTCTTAACCCCTAGAAAAAACTGATGTCGTCGGCGCTGTTTAGCGCCACCTTGCCACCTGCGTGAATGACGTGCTGGTCTGCCATCACATAGGTCTTTTTCATCTCGGCAAGCATGTCTTGCGGATCATGCGCCTGCAGGACACCAGTCTGGGCATAGACTTGTTGCTGGTCTTGCAGCGCCACAGGCAGGCGTTCGATGTTTTTGATGACCTGGGTGAGGATCTGGCTGACGCGGTCCTGAAACTGCATCTGCACCAGCGCCTCATTCACCTCGGCCTGAATGCTCATGCTTTCACCCTGCAGCAGATCGCGGGAGCGCTGAAACGCTTCGGTGATGCCCTTGAAGTCAGTCACCACCCGGTCAATGGTGACCTGGGCGGCTTCAAGTGAGTTGTCTTCTGCCACCACCGATTCGCGCACCACAGTGCAGGTTTCCACAATGGCGGCGCTGATGATTTTGACCTTTTCGGCGATCTTGCGGCCAGTTTCACCGGACTGGTTGGACAACATGCGAAATTCCTTAGCCACCACCGCAAAGCCACGCCCCAGGTCACCGGCACGGGCGGCTTCAATGGCGGCATTCAGTGCCAGCAGATTGGTTTGCTGCGCAATGCGCGCCACATCAGAGGCCATCTCATGCAGCTCCACCACAAAGCGGTTTAGCCCTTGCACCTGGGTCAGCATGTTCTCCATAGTGCCCATGGAGGCCTGCTGAACGTTGACCAGTGCACTCAATTCCTGCTGGCTTCGCTGAAACAGCGCCAACATGCCGCCGCTGTCCATGCTGTCGGTTTCCTGCGTGGCGGTGCGCAGAGCCACGTCGAGTTTGTCAACAATGCCGCCGAAGCGCTCTGACAAGGCGTTGACAGCCACTTCCATCTGCTCGCGAGAAGACTCAATGTGGCCGTTCCAGACCGGCACCACTTGCACCACAAAGTGGGCTTGATCGGCCAGAAACTCGTCAACGGCCTGGCGCTGCGCCGCGTCGCGCCGCGCCATCAGCCAGGCCACCACAGCACCCAGCGCCAGCAGTACCAGCCCCAGGGCGTCAGCCAGCAGTGCGCCCTTCCCGACCCCCACAACGGCCAGCATGGCCACCCCGCCCAGCGCCACCGGGTAATACTTGCCAAGGTCTTCCGGCATGCGCAGCTTCATACAGACGCCCCGGAGACAGGCTGCGCCAGTTGCGAAATGATGGGTAGCAGCTGTGCGACAAAATTGGCCTTGCCCACCAGACCCAGGGCACCCAGCTCTTGTGCCGCAGTGCGATAGGACTCGTTGTCATGCATCGACAAGAACAGCACGCGTGGCGAGTGTGGCCAGCTCTGCATGGTGCGGGCAACCTCCAGGCCGCTCATGCCGGGCATGACGATGTCCAGCAACATCAGGTCGGGCTGCAGGGCTTGAGCGATTGCCAGGGCCTGCTCGCCGTTATGGGCTTCTGCCACCACCTCGGTGTTGGCGACCAAGCCGAGGGTTTTTTTGACAGATGCCAAAAACGTCAGGTTGTCATCCACCAGCATGACATGCAACGTCATGATCGACTCCCACAAGACGTGTCGCCTACGGGAGTGGTTAGATGAACAGAAAGAGCCAGTAAGGTAACCATAGGCTGTACTTTAGGCACAGCGCCGCGCAGGCGGTATCAGGCCAACACCCTAATCCGGCAGGGGAAACACCTGAAGATGAAACACCACCGAGAACGTGGCACCCGGCCCCGGGCCCACATTGAGCTGGCCGCCAATCTGGCGCGCCAGGTCAGACGCCAGCTGCAAGCCAAGTGACTGGGTGCGCCGGGCCTCAAAGTCGCCAGGCAGGCCCACGCCGGTGTCGCGCACCGACAGCTGCCACCAGCCAGTACGGCCGCTGGGCTGCAGGCTGACCACCACTTGGCCCGAGCGCTGTTCGGGAAATCCATGCTTCAGGCAGTTGGACAGCAGTTCGTTGACCAGCAGCCCGCAGGGTGCGGCCTGGTCCATGCCGACGTTGACGGCAGACATCTCCAGTAGCAGCCGCACATCGCCGCCCAGCCCGGATTGGGTGCGAAAGGTCTGGGTGGCCAGTTGCTTGAGATAAGCCCCCAGCTCCACTGAGGCAAAGGTGCCCGAGCGGTACAGGCTCTCGTGCAGCAGCGCCATGGCGTAGATGCGGCTCTGCATGTCTTTGAGCACGCTACGGGTGTCAGGCTGCGCACTGCGGCCAACCTCCAGGCGCAGCAGGCTGGTGATGACCTGCAGGTTGTTTTTGACCCGGTGATGCACCTCGTTGAGTAAGGCCACTTTCTCCCGCAGCGAGTTTTGCAGCGCCAAGTCGGCCTGCTTGCGCTGGGTGATGTCTTCCTTGACCGCCACGTAATGGCTGATGTGGCCTTCGGCGTCCAGCACCGGCGCAATCACCGCACGCTCGATGAACAGGGTGCCGTCTTTTCTGCGGTTATGCAGTTCGCCCTGCCAGACGCCTCCCGTGCTGACCGTGCCCCACAGCTCGGCATAGGTCTCGGGCGGTGTCAGGCCCGATTTGAGGATGCGCGGGTTTTGCCCCGTGGCCTCCTCCAACGTGTAGCCGGTGTTGCGGGTGAACGATGGGTTGGCATAGAGGATGTTGCCTTGCAGATCGGTGGTCACGATCGACACCGGGGCCTGCTCCACCGAGCGTGACAACTGGCGCAAGCGGTCGTCAGCGGCTTTGCGTTCGGTGATGTCGGTGACAAGACCATGCCACAGCACCGAGTCGTCGTCCAGCCGCTCGGGCACCGAATTGCCATACAGCCAGCGCACACTGCCGTCGTCAAACAACATGCGGTATTCGTGCTGCCAGGGGGTCAAATCACGCGCCGATGCCTGGATCGAGGCAAGAAACTGTGCCGCGTCGTCCGGGTGGTTGCGGGACAGGACAGCAGTGGCATCTTCGTTAACATCTTCCGGGTTGACCCGCAGCACCTGGCGGACGGCCTCACTGGCATAAGGCAGGCAGGCGCTACCGTCGGGCCTGAGCAAATATTGATACAAAACGCCGGGCAACCGATTGCTGAGCTTTTGCAGGCGCTGCGCGGCTTCTTGCCGCACCGCTTGAGCGTGCTGGCGCTCGGTGGTGTCAAGAAAAATCCACATCGACTCCGACGTGCTGGCGTCCAGCATGGCACCGCTGAGTTCGACCCAGATGGATGCACCGTCACAGCGTTTGAATTCGGTCAGGGAGCGAAACACCTTGCCCGCTGCCATGACCGGGTCAGCGGCGTTCGTCAGCGCCTGGTAGCTCGCCTCACAGGGGTAGTGCACGCTGGTGGGCACGCCCACCCACTCACCCGGGCGATATCCAAACATCGCCTCAAACGCTGAATTGGCCCACAACAACTTGCCGTCTGCCACGCGGGCAATGCCCACCATGTCCGAGTGCAGCATCATGGCGTGCTCGGCCAGCGCACGCTCGGATGTCAGGCGGGCACGCGCCAGCGCCGTTTGCGAGTGCGCCAGCGCACGGGTTTTTTCAGCCAACTGCTGGCGCAGCATCAAACTCCGTGCAGCCAGCGCCAAGGTGAAGACCAGCAGAATCACAAAGGCGTAATCCAGCGTCTGCGCACCGCCCGCAACCTGTGCGGCCGCTTTGGCTGGCAGCGCTGTGAGGGCAACAGCGGTTAGCAAAAAGCCTTGAAACAAGGGATTGGCAATACTCATTTATCTATAGCTACTAGCGCTTATTCAATAAGGGCTAGAGGCCAATTTGTTATTTAAATGGTAGACGGCTTGCCAGGGTCTGGGTGCGGTACCGGGCGGCCAAACAGGTAACCCTGAAACGCGTCACACCCCATGCCAGCCAGCGCGTCGTGCTGGCCCTGGGTTTCAACGCCTTCGGCAATCACCTGCATGCCCAGATTGTGGCCCAGCGCCACGATGGCTTGCGCTATCACCGCGTCATCCGGGTCGCTGAGCAGATCGCGCACAAAAGACTGGTCAATCTTGAGCTGGTCCATCGGCAGGCGCTTGAGATAGATCAGCGAGGAGTAGCCAGTACCAAAGTCGTCCAGCGAAAAGCTCACCCCGAGTTTTTTGAGCTGGCTCATCTTGACGATGGCGTCCTGCACGTCACCAATCAGCATGCTCTCGGTCAGCTCCAGCTTGAGTTTGTGCCCATCTACACCGCTATGCCGGATAACGCTCACCACGCTGTCGACAAAATCGTCGCGGGAAAACTGCAGCGCACTGACATTGACCGCCATGGTCCAGTGCGCAGTTTGCGGGTTGGTGGCCCAGCGCAGCAGTTGCTGGCAAGCCGCCTGCAGCACCCAATGCCCCAGCTCCAGGATCAGCCCCGACTCCTCGGCCACCGCAATAAAGTCGCCCGGCATGACCAGACCGCGCTGCGGGTGCTGCCAGCGCACCAGCGCCTCAGCCCCCTGGGTGCGGCCATGGGCGTCTACCTGCACCTGGTAATAGAGCACAAACTGCCCGGCGGCCAGACCGCAGCGCATGTCGCGCAACAACTCGGTGCGCGCCAGCGCCTGGGCCTGCATGGCCGAGTCGTAAAAACGGACCTGATTGCGCCCGGCGGCTTTGGCCTGGTACATGGCGACGTCGGTCATCTTCAGCAGCTCATTCAATTCGCCGGCGTCTTTGTCAAACACCACAATGCCCACGCTGGCGGAGCTGCTGTGCTGGCGCCCGCGCAGGTGGTACGGCTGGCACAGTGCGTCGCGGATTTTTTGCGCCACTGCTTCGGCATGTGCGGCAGCACTGTGGCTGTCAGTGCCCAAACTGTCGAGCATGACCATGAATTCATCACCGCCCAAGTGCGCTGCCGTGTCGTTGTCACGCACGCAGGCGGTCAGGCGCAGCGCCACCTCACACAACATGTCGTCGCCATGGCCGGGCCCCATGATTTCGTTGACATGGCGGAAGTGGTCCATGTCCAGAAAGATCAACGCGCCGTGCTGCTCAGACCGCGAAGCCGAGGCGATGACTTTTTTTAGCCGCTCCAACAGGCAGCGGCGGTTCGGCAGGCCGGTGAGGTCGTCGTAAAACGACAGGCTCTGAATTTTTTTCTCGGCCTGGAGGCGCTCGCTGTGGTCGGACAGAATGACGATGTAGCGGGTCTGCGCCTCAGTGTTGAGGCGCGACACCTTCATGCCCAATGGGAACAGCGTACCGTCCTGGCGCACGCCTTCGAGATTTTGCTGGCGCCCCACCACCCGCTCCAGCTCGGGGGAGTCGTCTAGCTGCAGATAGCCGTGGTGGCGACTGCGCTGGATCTCAGGCATCAGCATCGACACATTCTGACCCAGCACCTGCTCAGCGCTGTAACCAAAGATGGCGCTGGCACCCATACTGAATGACTCAATCACACCTCTGGCGCTGATCGTCATCACACCGCTGCTGAGGTTGTCGAGAATGACCTGGTTGCGCGCTGCCTGCTCATGCTCACGCACATCGACTTGGTGTTTGTACAGCGCCATTTGCAGCACGGTGTGCAGCTCGCGCTCTGAAAAAGGCTTCAGGATGTAGCCGTAGGGCTCGGCCACCATGGCCCGCTCCAGAATGTCGTCAGCGGCGTAGGCGGTCAGAAAAACCACGGGCAGCGCCTGGTGTTCGCGAATGGCGTGGGCGGCGGCAATGCCGTCCATGCCCGGGCCCAGGCCAATGTCCACCAGTACCAAATCCGGCCGCAGCCGCCCAGTGAGAAACACTGCCTCTTCCCCGGAACAGGCTTCGCCCGCCACAAGGTAGCCAAGCGCTTCCAGTTGCAGGCGAATGTCGTACCGAACAATCGCCTCGTTTTCCACGATAAGGATACGCGCAGGGCTCTTTGTCTTGGACCGCTGGGCGCCAGTGTTGGATGAACCTGAGGTTTTAAGCATGCCACAGGATACGTCTTCTCTTGCCTGAGCCATATACGGGAAACACCTGAGTCCGGCCCGGAAAACACCTGAAAGCTGGCTACCAGGTACCAGCGGCCTGTAGCCTAAAGCCTATAGCGTCACCAAGCCCAGTTTCAGGGCGTGGCGCACCAGCCCGGTGACTTCATGCACATCAAGCTGGCGCATCAGACCCGTTCGGTGGGTTTCCACGGTTTTGACCGACAGGTCAAGTCGGCGGGCAATGTCCTTGGTGCTCAGGCCCTCGGCAATGAGTTGCAACACCTCACGCTGGCGCGGTGACAGGTGCTCGCTGGGCTGGTCGTCTTCACGCAAGCGGTGCACATAGTCGTCCAGCACGCCTTTGGAGACCGCCGGACTTAGATAGGTTTCACCCCGCAACACCGCGGTGATGGCCAACTCCAACTCCATCGGGGCGGAATCCTTGAGCAAATAGGCGACGGCGCCGTGGCGCAGCGCGCGTCGCACGTACTCCGCGTTTTGGTGCATCGACAAAATCATCACCCGGATGCCGGGCATCGACTTGACCAGCCGCGCGGTGGCTTCCAGCCCATTGAGGCCAGGCATGGAGATGTCCATCAGAATCAGATGCGGTTTCAGCTGTTCAGCGAGTTTCAGCAGTTGCAGGCCATCTCCGGCTTCGCCCACCACGGTCAGGCCGGGCACGGATTCCAGCAACTTGCGCAGGCCCGCGCGCAACAGGGTGTGATCATCAGCAAGTAATACGCGCATCGGGTTCATCGGCACTTTCATTATGTGCGCCACGGGCAGCGCAAGGTCACGGTACTGCCCTGTTGAGGCATGGAACTGATCTCCAGCGTGCCGCCCACCAGTGTGGCACGCTCCTGCATGCCCAGCACGCCCAGGCTAGCACCCGTCACGGCACGCTCGCGCATGGCTGCGGTATCAAAACCCAGACCGTCGTCGGTGACTGTGAGCACCATCTCATCCATCTCCCGGTACAGATTGATCCTGACCTGGCTGGCACGGGCGTGGCGGGTGATGTTGGTCAGCGCCTCCTGAACGATGCGAAAACACGCGGTTTCGATCTCGGGGGCCAGCCGCTCCAGCGTGCGCTCGTGGTGAAACTGCACCTCAAAGCCGCTGCGGCTGGCACTTTGTTCAGCCATCCATTTCAGCGCCGGGGCCAGTCCCAGGTCATCGAGCATGGACGGCCGCAGGGCGGTGGCCAGTGAGCGCACCTGCCGCAGCGCGTCTTCCACGATGCGGATGTTTTCCTGGTACAGACCGGCCGGTGCCTGGTCCTTGAAGCGTTCGCCCAACTGTAGGTTGATCTTGATGGCGGTGAGCGACTGGCCCAGTTCATCATGCAGCTCAAGGGCCACGCGGCGGCGCTCTTGCTCCTGCGCTTCCAGCACCCGGCGTGACAGGGCTTGCAGCTGCCGGGTAGTGGTCAGCAGCTTAGCCTCGGCCTGCTTCTTGTAAAGCGCAATGGCCAGCACGGTGTGCAGTTCCCGCTCGGAAAATGGTTTGAGCACGTAGCCAAACGGCTCGGTGATCTTGGCTCGCTCCAGAATGTCGTCGGCGGCGTAAGCCGTCAGAAAAACCACCGGGATTCCAAATTTCTGGCGGATGGTAAGGGCGGCGGCAATGCCGTCCACCTCGCCGGCCAGGCCAATGTCCATCAGGACCAGATCGGGGTGCCACATGCCTGCCAGGACAATGGCTTCCTCGCCCAAAGAGGTTGGGCCCAGCACCTCGTAGCCTAACGACTGAACCTGCTGGGCAATGTCGCGCGCAACAATCATCTCGTCTTCGACGATCAGGATTTTGGTGGGTTTGGCAGTTGGGGCTGCACTCATGGCGGGGTTAGCCATCAGGTTTTGCGCTTGGCGGATTTACGCTGCACGGCAGCTTTTTTGCCCGCCGGGTCGTCCGGCGCGCTTGCCGGGGCAGACTTTTCTTGCAAAGCTGCTTCCAGCCGCTGACACAGGGTGCTCAAAATTTTCACCCGCGCGAAGTTTTTGTCGTTGGCCTGCACCAGCGTCCAGGGCGACTCGCCGGTGCTGGTGCGCTCCACCATGTCGCAAATGGCTTGCTGGTAGTCGTGCCACTTCTCGCGGTTGCGCCAGTCCTCGTGGGTGATCTTGAAGCGTTTGAAGGCCACCTGCTCACGCGCCTTAAAGCGCTTGAGCTGTTCCTCCTGGCTGATCTGCAGCCAGAACTTCACCACAACCACACCAGCGTCGATGAGTTCATGCTCAAAGTCGTTGATTTCGCCGTAAGCGCGCAGCCAGTCGGGCTCGGTACAAAAGCCTTCGACCCGCTCCACCAGCACCCGGCCATACCAGGTGCGGTCAAAAACAGCCACCTGGCCGTGGCGCGGCAGGTTGCGCCAAAAGCGCCACAAATGCGGTTGGGCTTTTTCTTCGTCGGTGGGCGCAGCCACCGGGGTCACCTGGTACTGGCGTGCGTCCATGGCCGCCGCAATGCGGCGAATGGCACCGCCCTTGCCTGCGGCATCAACCCCCTCAAAGGCGCACACCAGCGACCGGTGTTTGAAACGCTCGTCGCGCAGCAGCTCAGACAGCCGTCCCTGCCAGCGCGCCAGCGCGTCTTTGTAAGGCTTGTCGGCCAGGGTCAGGGACAGGTCCAGCTCAGTCAGGACGTTGCGCCCATCTAGGTCCACCCGCAGCATGGGTGCTGCGGCGGCGCGTGGCGGCTCGGTCTCGGTCATCTTCTGGCTGATGGCCGCCAGCAACACCTGGCCCACTGCCAGGCAGCGGTAGCGGTCGTCGGTGCCTTCTACCACCACCCAGGGGGCGGCGGCGGTGTTGGTGACGCGCAGCAAATGCCCGGCCACCTCTTGCAACTGGTCGTAGGTTTTCAGGCGGTCCCAGTTCCACTGCGTGACACGCCAGGCGGTGCGCGGGTCGCTGGAGAGCGCTTTCAGGCGCTGCTTCTGGCCGTCTTTGCTCAGATGGAACCAGAACTTGAGCACCAGCGCACCTTCAGCCACCAGCATTTGTTCAAAGCGGTTGATCTGTTCGGCACGGGCATCAAGCTCTTTGACAGAGATGTCCCCCTGGATGCGCTCGCGAATCGGGTCGGAATACCATGAGCCGGCAAAAATGCCCAAGCGCCCCTTGGGTGGCAGGCTGCGCCAGTAGCGCCACATGGGTGGGCGCTCGCGCTCTTCGTCACTGGGCTCAGAAAACGCCAAGGTCGAGATAAAGCGCGGGTCCATCCATTCATAGAGCATGTTGATGGTTTCGCCCTTGCCAGCGCCGTCCTGCCCGCTGATCAACACCACTACCGGGGTTTTGCGCTTCTCGAACAAGCTGACCTGCGCATCCAGCAAGGCGGCGCGCAGGCCGGGCACGGCATCGCGGTAGGCCTCTTTGGACAGGCGGTGGCCAATTTCTGCGGATTTAAACACGAGGAACTTTCAACAATGTTTAAGCCACTGCAGCTCAGGCACTTTGCCAAAATCATGCAGCGGCCGACCAAAAAACAGATTTGCGGGTCCGCTTGGGGCAGGCGCAGCGCCAGGTCGGGGTTCAGGGCACTGGTTTCATTTTAGGGGCTGGGCTGCGGGGCAACATGGCATGGTTTTCGCCGCAGCAAGCGCCGAAGAAAAGCCTTGTTTGTTTGCCTTTTGTCAAAATCAACTGCCCTGAATGTTGGCCGCTGGCAGGGCAATCAGGGGTATATTTGTACTGAAGTGCAACAGGAGCGCGCGTGGATACCCCGAAATACAAAATATGGATTCAGTTGTTGGCCACCATCGGAGCTGCCCTTGTGGTGGTGTGGACCGGAGTCATTTTCTGGCAGGGTCATGTGACCCGACAAGCTGCGCTGGAGCAGGCCACCGATTTTTCCACCAGCATGCACGATGCCACCATGGCCGGGCTGACCGGCATGATGGTCACCGGCACCATTGGTCAGCGAGAGATTTTGCTGGACCAAATCAAACAGCTAGGCTCGATTCGCGACGTGCGGGTACTGCGCGGTGAAGCTGTCATCAAACTGTATGGGCCGGGCAATGCCACGGACGATCACAACCCGGACGCGTTGGAGCAGCAGGTGATGACCACAGGCCAAGCCATTGTGCAAGTGCAGTCCGATGCCCAAGGCGAGTATCTGCGCGCGGTGCGCCCGACACTGGCTTCCAAAAATTACCTGGGCAAAGACTGCACCACCTGCCATGTCTCCCCCGAAGGAACGGTGCTGGGCGTGGTCAGCATGAAGGTGTCACTGAACAAGGTCAACGCCAGTCTGGCGGACCAGCGGCTCAAATCCATTCTGGCGGCGCTGATCACTTGCATCCCGGTGTTGATGCTGATTTACCCGTTCATTCGCAAGGTGGTCACCCGGCCGCTGGAAGACTGTTTGCGCGTGGCGCGAAGCATTGCCCAGGGTGACTTGACCCAGCAAATTGAGGTGCGGGCCAAAAACGAAATGGGCCAGTTGGAGCAAGCCCTGAAAGACATGAACGCCAGCCTGGTGAAGATTGTTCAGGAAGTGCGCCTAGGCACCGACACCATTCACAGCGCCTCCAGCGACATTGCCAGTGGCAACCTGGACCTGTCTAACCGCACCGAGCTGCAAGCCCACTCCCTGGAAAAGACCGCGGCCTCGATGGCAGATTTGACCGCTGCGGTGAACCAGAACGCCAGCCATGCGCAGCGCGCCAACGAGCTGGCGCAGTCGGCGTCTGACGTGGCCGTCAAGGGAGGCAGTGTGGTCTCGGGGGTGATTGACACCATGGCCTCCATCAACACCTCCAGCAAACGCATTGTGGACATCATCTCGGTGATTGACGGTATTGCCTTCCAGACCAACATCCTGGCGCTGAACGCCGCGGTAGAAGCAGCCCGCGCGGGTGAGCAGGGCCGTGGTTTCGCGGTGGTGGCCGCTGAAGTGCGCAGCCTGGCCAAACGTTCGGCCGATGCCGCGCAGGAGATCAAGGCACTGATTGGTGACTCGGTGACCAAGGTGGAAGCCGGTAGCACCTTGGTGCAGCAGGCCGGCATCACCATGAACGACATTGTGGAGAGCATTCGCCACGTCACCGACATCATGAGCGAGATTGCACAGGCCAGCGTCAGCCAGTCCAGCGGCATTGCGCTGGTGAGCGGGTCCATCGACCAGATGAACCAGGTCACCCAGCAAAACGCGGCGCTGGTGGAACAAGCCGCCGCTGCGGCCCAGTCGCTGCAGGATCAGGCAGAAAACCTAGAGCGCGTGGTAGGCACTTTCAAAATTGAGGAAAATAGCACGCAAGCCCTTATAGTACGTGGGTAAGCAGCTATATATTTGATATCAAAGTCAGCCGCTTGCAGGTGAACTGCAAGTGGCTTACTTTTTTTGTCGGCAGCCAACGCAGGCTGCGAGCAAGGTGCGCCAGCGCATCGCCAGGTTCAGGACGGCGTTTTGGCTGGCTAAGCACAAGCCATCTGTTACAACCGGGGCCTTCACTTCTGCGACCAAGCCCATGCCTTCAAGCCCCAACAGCGCCCTGCCCGCCAACCCCACTGCCCTGCCAGAGATTCACTGGGTGGAAGCTGATCAACCCCGCAGCGCCCGCTGGCGCTCCGAGCGCGGTCTGCCAGCCCCCACCAAAGTGGTGCTGGCAGACGATACCCTGAGTGCTGACAGCGCTTACCGGCTGGTCTGCGCGGGCACATCGCTGCTCTGGCGGGGTGACTTTCACAACGCCCGCCAGCTGCTGCAAGCCCTGGGCCGGCGTGTGGACCAGGTGCCCAAACGCAAGCGCAAACAAGCCGCCACACCCATCCCGCTGGCTGAGGTCTTCAACCAGTACCGACTGGCGCAGGCGCAACGTGCCCGCCTGCTAGGGCAACTGCTGATTGAGTTCAACCCAGACTACAGCGTGCTGCTGCGCCGCGCACCAGATGTCAAAGTGGCGTGTTCTGAGGCCTGGGGCGAGCCTGACTTGCAAACTGGCAATTCGGTCGCATCGCTGCGGGAACTGCTGGGCATGACCAGCGCGCACGAGTGGCGCCGCGTCGGCATCGAAATCCCCGCGCTCGGCGAGGCGCCGCACAACCGCATTCACCCGCACTACAGCGTGTTCTCGCCGGTGCGCGGTGAATACATCCAGTTGGTGGCCACGGCCCACCTGCCCAAGCCGCCCAAAGGGCAAGACCAGATCACCGCGTTTGACATTGGCACTGGCACCGGCGTGCTGGCGGGCGTGCTGGCGCAGCGTGGCGTGGGCCATGTGGTTGCCACGGAATTGGATGCGAGAGCGCTGGCATGTGCCAACGACAACATCGCCCAACTTGGGTTGAAGCAGCGCGTGGAGGTCCTTCAGGCGGATCTTTTCCCACCGGGGCGTGCCTCGCTGATTGTTTGCAACCCGCCCTGGTTGCCCGCGCGCCCCACCTCGCCGATTGAACACGCGGTGTACGACGAGGGCTCGCGCATGCTCAAAGGCTTTCTGGCCGGGCTGCTGGCACACCTGGAACCCAAGGGTGAAGGCTGGCTGATTCTGTCCAACCTGGCCGAGCACCTGGGCCTGCGCAGCCGTGACGAGTTGCTGGCGCTGTTTGAGGCCAACGGCCTGCGCGTCATCAGTCGGGTGGACGCCAAACCGGTGCACCCCAAGGCCAGCGACACCACCGACGCACTGCACCACGCCAGGAGCCAGGAAGTCACCTCGCTGTGGCGGCTGGCAGACAACACATCAAAATAGTAAACTGAGCTGTCCGAAAAAATACTCAGGAGTTTTTATGCCACGATTGACATCGCTTTCGGGATCACCCGGCACCCTCAAACAGCTTCTGCTCGCTTTGGGCAGTGCACTGTTGCTGGGGCTGAGTTTTGGCGCAACCGCGCAAACCGCCAAGCCTGTAGCACCCTCTGCCAAAACAGCAGCAGCAGCCTGCCCAGCGGTGCTGAAGCACACTTTCAATCGACTGCAAGACGAAAAACCCCAAGACCTGTGCCAGTACGCGGGCAAGGTCGTGCTGGTGGTCAACACCGCCAGCTACTGCGGCTTCACCGGCCAATACGAGGGGCTGGAGGCGCTGTATGCCAAATACCAGCCCAAAGGCTTGGTGATCCTGGGTTTTCCGTCCAACGACTTTGGCAAGCAGGAACCCGGCAGCAACAAGGAAATTGCCGAGTTTTGCTTTAACACCTACGCCGTCAAGTTCCCGATGTTTGTCAAAACCGTGGTGTCGGGCACCCAGCGCAACCCGCTGTTTGCCCAGTTGGCCCTAGCCACTGGCACCACGCCTAAATGGAATTTCTACAAATACCTGATTGATCGCAACGGTAAAGTGATCGACAGCTACGGCAGCATGACCAGCCCAAGCAGCCGCAGCCTGGTGGGCGATATAGAGCGCCTACTTTAATCCGCCGTATGGACAAACTGCGCATTGACAAATGGTTGTGGGCGGCACGCTTTTACAAAACGCGCAGCCTGGCGTGTGACGAGATCGACAAGGGCCGGGTGCAGGTGAATGGCCTTTCTGTGAAGCCCGCGCGTGAGGTCAAGGCGGGTGACAGCGTGCAAATGCGCATCGGCCCGACCGCGCGCACTGTGACTGTGCTCGCGGTAAGCGACAAACGCGGCCCGGCGCCGGTTGCCGCACTGCTGTTTCAGGAAACACAAGCGTCTATCACGCAGCGACAGGACGCCGCTGAGCAGCGCCGCTTAGCCCCAGAACCCGCTCTGGCGTTCACTCAAGGCCGTCCCACCAAACGCGACCGCCGCGACGCCGAAAAATTACGGGGTGATGCCTGGGGCAACCGCTGGAGCGCCAGCATCGACAGCTGACACCTCAAGCGCAGATTCAAACGCCCAGCAAAGAGCCCGCAATTGCATAACGCAAAAGCGGGCTTTTTGATCACCAGCCCAACACTAGTTTTATATAAGAAATCGACCTCTAGCCCTTATTCCATAAGCGCGAGAAGCTATTCTTATCAGAGCATCAGTAGGCTTGACCCAGCTGGCTCAAAATCGCCGGGTTTTCCAGCGTGGACGTATCCTGGGTGATGGTTTCACCCTTGGCCAGCGAGCGCAGCAGGCGTCGCATGATCTTGCCGGAACGGGTCTTGGGCAGATTTTCACCAAAGCGAATGTCTTTTGGCTTGGCGATCGGGCCAATTTCCTTGGCCACCCAGTCGCGCAGTTGCTTGGCAATGGCTTTGGCCTCGTCACCCGTCGGCACGCCGCGCTTCAGAACCACAAAGGCGCAAATCGCTTCGCCAGTCAGGTCATCGGGACGACCCACCACAGCGGCTTCAGCCACCAGATCGGTCTTGGCGACCAGCGCCGATTCGATTTCCATGGTGCCCATGCGGTGTCCAGAGACGTTCAGCACGTCGTCAATACGGCCGGTGATGCGGAAGTAACCCCGGTCAATACTGCGCACTGCGCCGTCACCTGCCAGGTAATAGGTGCCGCCCATTTCAGCGGGGAAATAGCTGGCCTTGAAACGCTCCGGGTCGCCCCAGATGGTGCGAATCATCGACGGCCAGGGGCGCTTGATGACCAGCATGCCGCCCGAGCCATTGGGCACGTCGTGACCGGCTTCGTCAACGATAGCGGCCATGATGCCGGGTAACGGCAGCGTGCAGCTACCCGGTACCAGCGGTGTGGCGCCCGGCAGCGGGGTGATCACGTGACCACCGGTTTCGGTTTGCCAGAAGGTGTCAACGATTGGGCATTTTTCATGGCCAACGTTCTTGTAGTACCACATCCAGGCTTCGGGGTTGATGGGTTCGCCCACCGAACCCAGAATCCGCAGGCTGGTCAGGTCTGACGCATCCGGGTGCACCTTGGAGTCGGCCTCGGCAGATTTGATCAACGAGCGGATCGCCGTGGGTGCGGTGTAAAAAATGCTGCACTTATGGCGCTCGATCATTTGCCAGAAACGCCCCGCATTCGGGTAGGTTGGCACACCTTCAAAAATGATTTGCGTGGCACCTGCTGCCAGCGGGCCGTAGGCCACATAAGCGTGGCCGGTAATCCAGCCGATGTCGGCAGTACACCAGAACACGTCGTCTGGGCGCAAGTCAAAAGTCCAGTCCATGGTCAGCTTGGCCCACAGCACAAAGCCGCCGGTGGCGTGCTGCACACCCTTGGGTTTGCCAGTGGAGCCAGAGGTGAACAAGATAAACAGCGGGTGCTCGGCACCCACCATCACCGGCGCACATTCGGTGCTTTGACCGGCCAGCGCTTCAGTAAAGGTGACGTCACGGCCTTCCACCATGTTGCAGGCGGTGGACGTGCGCTCAAACACCATCACGGTTTTGATGGACTCACAACTACCCAGGCCCAGGCCGTCGTCCACAATCGCCTTCAGGGGCAGTTCTTTGCCGCCGCGCATCTGGAAGTTGGAGGTGATAACCGCCACCGCGCCCGCGTCAATGATGCGCTCTTGCACCGCCTTGGCCGAAAAGCCGCCAAACACCACGCTGTGGATCGCGCCAATGCGGGCGCAAGCCTGCATGGCAATCACGCCCTCAAGCGTCATGGGCATGTAAATCAGGACACGGTCGCCTTTTTGAATGCCACGGGCTTTCAGGGCATTGGCAAACTGGCTGACCTTGGCCAGCAGTTCCTTGTAAGTAGTTTTGGTGACTTCGCCGCCGTCAGCTTCGAAAATGACAGCCACTTTGTTCTCGTTGGGCGTACCCATGTGTTTGTCAAGACAGTTGGCGCTGGCATTGAGTTCGCCGTCTTCAAACCATTTGTAGAAAGGCGCATTGGACTCGTCCAGCGTCTTGGTAAAGGGCTTGCTCCAGACCACGTTTTCACGCGCCAGACGGGCCCAGTAACCTCCAAAATCGGTGGCAGCTTCAGCGCACAAGGCGCTGTAGGCGTCCATGCCGGAGATGCAGGCCCCCTTCATAACGGCCTCGCTGGGTTCGAAAACGCGGTTTTCTACCAAAACGGACTCAATAACTGACGGTGTGCTCACAGATCAATCTCCTCTTTGTTAAATGAAATTCACTCGGTAATGTCAAGCCACGTACTTACAAGCTACTGACTATAACGGGGAGTCACAGAGGGTTTGGGGTAGCGCGATAAACTCCGGGCGTCTTCCAACTTACAGACGCTTCATGTCTACCCCCACTCCTGAAAAAAACCCTGTTCAGCGACTGATTTTTGCCAGCCGCTGGTCGCAACTGCCGATCTGCATCGGCCTGATCCTGGCGCAAGGCGTCTATGTTTTTCACTTTTGGGTTGAATTGGTGCATTTGCTGGAGGCCGCATTTGGCAATCAGAACGCACTGCAAGCGCTGGTGACGAGTATTGGCTACAAATCCGACTTGGTGGTGAGTTCGCTCAACGAGACCATCATCATGCTGGTGGTGCTGGCGCTGATTGACGTAGTGATGATCTCCAACCTGCTGATCATGGTGATCGTTGGTGGCTACGAGACCTTTGTTAGCCGCTTGGACCTGGAGGGCCACCGCGACCAGCCCGAGTGGCTGAGCCATGTCAACGCCTCGGTGCTGAAGGTCAAGCTGGCCACCGCCATCATTGGTATCAGCTCGATCCATCTGCTCAAGACCTTCATCAACGCCGCCAACTACAGTGACAAGGTGTTGATCGCCCAGACGGTGATACACATCACCTTCCTGCTATCGGCGATGGCCATCGCCAACACCGACCGGCTGATGCAGCACGGCCAATGGTCTTCGCATTGACATGCGCTACCCAAGCCAATGGTATTTTTACCGGCACACTGTTATCCCCGGCACGGCTTATTGGATTTATCTGCCGGTACAAGGGCACAAACAAATCAGTGTGAAAAAATAAGCCGATGCATTTGTTCCTTGCCATACTGACCCCTTTTTTTGGTGCTGCACTGGTAGCACTGTTGGCTAAATACGGTCGCAGCGTGTCAGCCTGGGCCACAGCTGGCATCACAACACTGGCACTCGCTCTTTTGTCGCCTTTGGTGATGGACAGCTTTGCCGGGCAAACGACCCTCCAGCGTGTGGGCTGGATACCCAGCGCGGGGCTTGACCTGAGCTTTCGTATGGACGGGCTGGGTGTGCTGTTCTCATTGCTGATTCTGATCATCGGACTGCTGGTGATCCTGTATGCGCACTACTACCTGTCAGAGCGCGACAGCTTGACTCGGCTCAACAGCTACTTGCTGCTGTTCATGGGCTCCATGCTGGGCGTGGTGTTGTCAGAAAACCTGATTCAGCTGGTGATTTTTTGGGAACTCACCAGTCTGTCGTCTTTTTTGCTGATCGCCTACTGGCGACACCGTGAAGCGGCGCGCAGTGGTGCCAAGATGGCGCTGGCCATCACTGGCGCGGGTGGTCTGGCGTTGCTAGGGGGCGTCGTATTGCTGGGCGAAATAGTCGGCAGCTATGAGCTGACAACGGTTCTGGCCAATGGCGACATGGTTCGTGCTCACCCGCTCTATCTCCCCGCGTTGCTATTGATTTTGCTCGGTGCATTTACCAAATCAGCGCAATTCCCGTTCCACTTCTGGCTGCCCAACGCCATGGCGGCACCAACACCAGTGTCTGCCTATTTGCACTCTGCCACGATGGTCAAGGCCGGTGTTTTTTTGCTGGCCCGCTTGTTTCCGGTGCTGTCGGGCACAGATGCATGGACCTGGATAGTCGGTGGCATCGGCCTGACCACCTTTCTGCTCGGCGCGGTACTGGCATTGTTCAAGCACGATCTCAAAGGTTTGCTGGCCTATTCGACCATCAGCCATCTGGGTCTGATTACCGCGTTGTTTGGCATTGGCACGCCGCTGGCAGCCGTTGCAGGTGTCTTCCACATCATCAACCATGCTATTTTCAAGGCCGGCTTGTTCATGGCGGCAGGCATCATTGACCACGAATGCGGTACCCGTGACATGCGCCGCATCAACGGCCTGTGGCATTACATGCCGCACACCGCTACCCTGGCGATGGTTGCCTCGGCGGCGATGGCAGGGGTGCCGCTGGCCAATGGTTTTTTGTCCAAAGAAATGTTTTTTGCCGAAGCCGCGGCCGCAGGGAGCCACATGCGCATGGGGTGGTGGTTGCCCGTGGTCGTGACGCTGGCGGGCATTTTTGCAGTGGCCTACTCGATACGCTTCATCCATGATGTGTTTTTCAACGGCAAGCCGATCGACTTGCCCAAGACACCCCATGAGCCGCCACGCTTGATGAAAGTTCCAGTGGAAATTCTGGTGATTTTGGTGTTGGTGGTTGGCATCTTCCCGGTCCAGACGGTTGAGCCTTTGTTGGCTATTGCGGCAGTTGCCGTGCTGCAAGGGCCCTTACCCGAGCACAACCTGGCCCTCTGGCATGGCTTTAATCCAGCGCTGTGGATGAGTGTGATTGCCCTGATCGGCGGTGGCCTGCTGTACTTGGGCCGAAAACCGTTGTTTACCCTGCATGACCGGCTAGACAAACGGTGGAATGGCAAGGTGATCTTTGATGCGATGGTGGGTGCTGTGCTGACTTTTGCGCAGCGCGTCACGGTTTGGATAGACACCGGCTCTTTGCAGCGGCAACTGATGTGGTTTGTACTGAGCGCGGTGGTACTCGGCGTGGCGGGTATGGCGCTGACGTCAGCCCCATTGACCGGAACGCGAGCGCTGCTTCCGATGGGTGTGGTCACCCTGACCGCTGGCGTGTCCCTGGTGCTGGCCACACTGGCGGCGACCGTGCTGCACCGCCAGCGGGTCACAGCACTGATTCTGGTGGGCGCGGTGGGGTTGATGGTGGCCCTGGTGTTTATCAAATTTTCTGCGCCTGATCTGGCGCTGACGCAAATTTCTGTCGAGGTCGTCACCTCCATTTTGCTGTTGCTGGCACTGTATTTTTTGCCTGTTACCACGCCCCGGGAATCGAGCGCGTTACGGCGCTGGCGCGATGTGGGCCTTGGCTTGCTCGCGGGTGGCGGGGCAGGCGCGCTGGCCTGGGCGGTACTGACCCGGTCCAGTGACAACATTTCCGGGTTTTTCATTGAAAACAGCGTGCCCGGTGGCGGTGGACACAACGTGGTGAACGTTATCTTGGTGGACTTTCGGGGTTTTGACACCCTGGGCGAGATCGCGGTGCTGGCAGTCGCGGCTTTGGGCATTTTTGCCTTGCTCGGCAAACTGCGCTTACCTGGGCCTGAGCGGGATGCCAGTGGGCGCGCCTGGGACACCGATGCACACCCCATGATTCTGGCCACCTTCGCCAGACTGTTACTGCCGCTGGCATTGCTGGTCTCTGCGTTCATTTTCCTGCGTGGTCACAACCTGCCAGGCGGCGGCTTCATTGCTGGCCTGATTACCGCGATTGCCCTGATCGTGCAGTACCTGGCCAACGGTGTTCTCTGGACGCATGCGCGTCTGCCCGAAAAAACCCAGCCACTGATAGCTGCTGGGCTGGGGCTAGCGGTACTCACCGGGCTGGCCAGCTGGGCCTTTGGTCGCCCGTTCCTGACATCTGCCTTTGGCCACGTGAACTGGCCGCTAGTGGGTGAGTTTGAGGTGGCCTCAGCTTTAGCGTTCGATTTGGGCGTCTTCCTGGTCGTGGTTGGCGCGACCCTGCTGATTTTGATCAACCTTGGCTTGGCCCACCGCGCCAGCCATAACAAGGAGCAGCGTTCGTGGAAGCCCTGATTGCCCTGGCCATTGGCACCTTGACCGGCTGCGGTGTTTACTTGATCCTTCGCGCCCGCACTTTCACCGTGGTGCTTGGGTTGACCTTGTTGTCGTATGGCGTCAACCTGTTTTTGTTTGCCACCGGACGCTTGGTGATTGGCCAGCCGGCAGTCATCTCCGGTGCGCCGAGTTACGCAGATCCGCTGCCGCAAGCGCTGGTGCTGACCGCCATCGTGATCGGCTTTGCCATGACCGCGTTTGTCATCATGCTCAGCTTGCGCGCCCGTGACGAATTTGGTAACGACCATGTGGACGGCCTAGACACCACCGCTGACACCAAGGGCGAACCCTCATGATGGCCCATTTGGCTATTTTCCCGATTTTGCTGCCGCTCATCGTCGGCATCTTGCTGCTGGCACTGGCGCAGTTGCCCATCATGGTCCAACGCTGGGTGGCGGTGGCGTCAGTGCTACTTCAGATCGGCGCTGCCGTCGCTTTGCTGTCAGCGGTAGCGGGCGGTGACATGCTGGTTTACCGTCTGGGTGACTGGCCCGCCCCTTGGGGCATTGTGCTGGTGGCTGACCGGCTGGCCGCTTGGATGGTGCTGATCACCACGCTGCTGGCACTCCCCGCTTTGGTTTTTGCCAGTGGCGGTGTGGACGCCCAGGGCCGGCATTTTCATGTGCTGTTCCAGATGCAGTTGTTCGGCCTGGCGGGCGCCTTTTTGACGGGCGATTTGTTCAACCTGTTTGTCTTTTTTGAGATCTTGCTGATTGCCTCTTACGGACTGGCATTGCACGGCGGCGGTGCCGCCCGCACGCGCGCCGGCCTGCACTATGTGGTGATGAACCTGGCGGGCTCTACCGCGTTTTTATTCGCTGCGGGCCTCATTTATGCCGCGCTAGGCAGTCTGAATCTGGCCGATCTGGCCAACAAAGCCAGCACGCTGGCGCCTGACCATTTGGGGTTGGCACGCGCCGGTGGCTTGCTGCTGTTGCTGGTGTTTGGGTTGAAGGCGGCGCTGCTGCCGCTGCATCTGTGGCTGCCGCGCGCGTATGCAAACACCTCGGCGCCTGTGGCTGCACTGTTCGCCATCATGACCAAGGTGGGCATTTATGCCATTTTGCGCACCCACACCTTGCTTTTTGGCAATGCAGCGGGCGAGCTCGCGCAATTGTTTGATCCCTGGTTACTGCCGCTGGCGCTGGCCACCATTGTCATCGGCACGTTGGGTGCGATGGCTGCAGACAGCCTGGGAAAACTGGCTGCCTATTTGGTCCTGGTGTCGGTGGGCACCTTGCTGACCGGCATTTCAGTGGGCACACAGGGCATTGCCGCCGCGCTCTACTACTTGCCGCACAGCACCTTCACTGCGGCCCTGATGTTTTTGCTCGCCGATGCGATCAAACGGCGTCGCCCCAAAACCGGCGACCGTTTTGTCCAGAGTGTCGACCTGCCTCACCATGCCGTGTTGGGTGCCCTATTTTTTGCAGCAGCCGTGGCGGTGGCGGGCTTGCCTCCGCTGTCCGGGTTCATTGGCAAGTTTTTAATATTGCGGGCCACGCCTGAGCAACCTTGGGTGTGGGTGATTATTTTGCTGGGCGCGCTGATGAGCGTGATTGCCCTGGCACGAGCCGGTAGCCAACTGTTTCTGGCAGCCACAACGGCGGCGCGAGCGCCCAAGACGGCGGGTACGCCTGCGCCTTCGGGCGCGCCGCTGACCGCAACGCCTAGGCCAGTCGTCACCTCCTTTGAAGCGTGGGAACTGCTGTCCATCGGTGGCCTGGTCTGCCTCATTCTGGCGATGACCGTCGCAGCGGGTCCGGCGGTGGACTTTGCCAATGCCACGGCGCTTCAGTTGGCCAACCCCGCGCTCTATATCTCTGCGGTACTGACAGGTCAACCATGAAGCGCTGGCTACCCCACCCCCTGCTCACGCCCACCCTGACGGTGGTTTGGCTGTTGCTCAACAACACCCTGGCCCCTGGGCACATCGTGCTGGGGATCATGCTAGGCTGGGCCATTCCGCGCTTCACACTGGCCTTTTGGCCCAACCAGGTGCGTATTTATCGGCCTATCAGCCTGCTGCGATTCGCCGGGGTGTTTTTATTCGACGTGCTGGTGGCCAATGTGGCCGTGGCACGCCTTGTACTGGCTGGCCCCAAGGCGCTCAACCCGCTGTTTGTGCATGTCCCCCTGGATTTAACCAATGACCTGGCGCTCAGCCTGTTGGCCAACACCATCTGCCTGACACCGGGCACTGTGTCGGCGCATCTGTCGGCCGACCAGCGGGTGTTGTTGGTGCATGCGCTGGATTGCACCGACCCGGATGAACTGGTACGCAGCATCAAGCTGCGCTTTGAGAAGCCTTTGCGGGAGATTTTTGAATGCTAAGCACCGCCCTCACCCTCGCTTTTGTTCTGGTTGCCGCAGCCTTTGGCATCAGTTTCTTCAGGCTGATCAAGGGGCCCAGCGTGCCAGACCGTATCCTGGCGCTGGACACTTTGTACATCGATGCGATTGCGCTGCTGGTACTGCTGGGTATTCAACTGGCAAGCCCTTTGTATTTTGAGGCGGCTTTGCTGATCGCCTTGATGGGCTTTGTCAGCACGGTGGCACTGTGCAAGTTTTTACTGCGGGGAGACATCATCGAATGAGCAGCACCACTGAAATACTCTTGTCGGCGCTGGTTTTGATAGGTGCCGCCTTCACCTTTATCGGCTCGCTCGGTCTGGTGCGCTTCAAAGACTTCTACACCCGCTTGCACGCGCCCACCAAGGCCTCCACGCTGGGTGTCGGCGGCCTGCTGATCGCCTCTTCGGTTTTTTTCAGCGTCACAGGCGAGGCTTTGAGCCTGCACGAAATATTGGTCAGTCTGTTTTTGCTCATCACCGCCCCCATCTCGGCGCACTTACTGGCCAAGGCGGCTTTGCATCTGCGCTTGCCATCGGTCACCCCACTGCCAGACGCGGCCCACGAGCCTGTCACCGCGGCAAACCCGCCTGCTGCAGTGCGGGAGTAACCCAACCTGGCGAGAGACCGCGCGTCTAGCAGCCTGTCGGACTGGTCGAAGCATCGGCTGCCATTCGACGTCGGGGCGGGGTGGTTAAACTCCAATTTTGACTTTTCAGTTGCTGAGTCAACCCCATTCGCTAGACCTTCGAGGACGCCTTCCATGACCACCGCTATCCGCCAAGCCGACCTGATTGAATCCATCGCCGCCGCGCTGCAATACATCAGCTACTACCACCCGGCTGACTACATTGCCCACTTGGCCCGCGCTTACGAGCGTGAGCAAAACCCAGCCGCCAAGGACGCCATTGCACAAATTTTGACCAACAGCAAGATGAGCGCCACCGGCCACCGGCCAATGTGCCAGGACACCGGCATCGTCAACGTGTTCCTCAAAGTCGGCATGGACGTGCGCTGGGAAGGTTTCGACGCGGCTCCCGATGGCCAGCCCCGCGGCCTGGACGACGCCATCAACGAAGGCGTGCGCCGCGCCTATAACTTTGCTGACAACACGCTGCGCGCCAGCGTGGTGGACGACCCCGAGTTCTTGCGCATGAACACCAAAGACAACACACCGGCGGTGATCGTCACCGAGATCGTCCCCGGCAACACGCTGGAAGTGACGGTAGCAGCCAAGGGCGGCGGCAGCGAGAACAAGAGCAAGATGGTGATGCTCAACCCCGGCGACTCGGTGGTCGACTGGGTGCTGAAAACCGTGCCCACCATGGGCGCGGGCTGGTGCCCGCCGGGCATGCTGGGCATCGGCATTGGCGGCACCGCCGAGAAGGCGGTGCTGATGGCCAAACAAAGCCTGATGGACGACCTGGACATGTACGATCTGCAGGCCAAGTCCAGTAAGGGTGAAACACTATCAAAAATAGAGCAGCTCCGGCTTGAACTGTTTGACAAGGTGAATGCTTTGGGCATTGGCGCGCAAGGCCTGGGTGGCCTGACCACGGTGCTGGATGTGAAGATCAAGATGTACCCGACCCACGCCGCCAGCAAGCCGGTGGCCATGATCCCCAACTGCGCCGCCACCCGCCACGCCCACTTTGTGCTGGACGGCAGCGGGCCGGTTTACCTGACCCCGCCGTCGCTCGACACTTGGCCGGATGTGGCTTGGACGCCGGACTATGTCAAGAGCAAAAAGGTAGACCTCAACACCCTGACACTGGCCGAAGTCGGCACCTGGAAGCCCGGCGACACCCTGCTGCTCAACGGCAAGATGCTGACCGGCCGCGATGCCGCACACAAGCGCATCAAGGACATGTTGGCCAAGGGCGAAAAACTGCCGGTCGATTTCACCAATCGAGTCATCTATTACGTTGGGCCGGTCGACCCGGTGGGCGATGAGGCGGTAGGCCCGGCCGGCCCGACCACCGCTACCCGCATGGACGGCTTTACCGAGATGATGCTGGCAGAAACTGGCCTGATCGCCATGATCGGCAAATCTGAGCGCGGCCCGGTGGCCATTGAGGCCATCAAGAAACACAAATCAGCCTACCTGATGGCGGTGGGCGGCGCCGCTTACCTGGTGTCCAAAGCCATCAAGACCGCCAAGGTAGTCGGCTTTGCCGACTTGGGTATGGAAGCCATCTACGAGTTCGACGTGGTCGACATGCCCGTCACCGTGGCGGTAGACGCGGGCGGCACCAGCGTGCATATCACTGGCCCGGCGCAGTGGAAAGAGCGCATTGCCACCGGTGAGTTCAAGGGCATCACAGTGGCCGGGGCGTAACGACATAGAACATGTTGTTGACTAGCCTATTTACTGTAGCTACAGTAAAACATGCGAATCGGGTTTGATTCGGCCAAGGATACAGCCAACCAGGCGAAGCACGGCGTATCCCTGATGGTGGCCAATGAACTCGACTGGCAGGCCGCGCTGGTATGGATCGATGCACGGGCTGACTATGGCGAGGCGCGAATGATTGCGCTGGCACCAAAAACCAGCATCCTCTATTTCCTGGCGTTTGTAGATCGTGGCGAGATAGGCAGAATCATCAGTCTGCGCCGCGCCAATCGTCCTGAGGTTAAGCACTATGCCAACACGGTCTGAGCAACCCACTATTCACATGCCAACGGCAGAAGAAGACCGAGCGATCACAGCGCCAGCCAAAAGCGATCCTGACGCACAGCCCCTGACGCCCAGGCAACTTCAGTCCATGGTTCCGATACAGGCGCTGCGTGGTCGCCCCAAGTCAGAACATAAAAAATTGCTGGTATCGGTGCGCTACAGCCAAGAGGTGGTGGCGTACTTCAAATCCACTGGTGAAGGCTGGCAAGCCCGTATGGACGGTGTTCTTCGCCAATACGTGGCAAGCCAGCCGCGAAACAGGTGAGAAGTACCGAATTCAGTGCCGCATCAAACCCGATGTCCAAAAAGGCAACGCAATACCCCATCAGCAAGCGCCCCATCGGCGTTTTTGACAGCGGTGTGGGTGGCTTGAGCGTGCTCCAAGCCTTGCGCCGGGAGCTGCCGCACGAAGACTTTGTTTACCTGGCCGACAGTGGCCACGCCCCCTACGGCGAGCGCGACGACGCTTTTATCATCCAGCGCGCACGCGCCATCACTCGCTATCTGCTGCAGGGGCAACCGCCCATCCAGGCGCTGGTCATCGCCTGCAACACCGCTACCGCCGCGGCCATCCACCTGCTGCGCCAGGAGCACCCTGGCCTGCCAGTCGTGGGGGTCGAGCCTGCTTTGAAACCCGCTGTGGCCGCCAGTCGCACCCAGCGCATCGGTGTGATGGCTACCCGTGGCACCCTGGCCAGCCAGAAATTCAACGCGCTTCTGGCCAAGTTCGACGGCCAGGCCGAGTTCATCTGCCAACCCTGCGACGGTTTGGCAGACGCCATTGAACACGCCAATGAATCAAAATTAATAGCACTTAGCGCATATTACATAAGGGCTATAGGCCAATTTGGCTTAAAAAGTGGCGAAGTGGACACGCTGGTGCTGGGCTGCACCCATTACCCGTTTGCCCGCGCGCAACTGCAAGCGCTGCTGCCCGCAGGCGTGCAGATCATTGACAACGGCGAACCGGTCGCCCGACAAACCCGCCGCGTGCTCCCGCAGGCGGCCAGTGCAGAGCACACTGGCCAGATGCGGCTGTATTCCACCGGGAACCCGCAGCTGCTTGCCCAGGCCGCACAGCGCTGGCTTGGTCTGGCGTGTGCGGTGCAAACGCTGATGCTCTAAGTTTTTCGGCGCCTGTGTAGAGGCGTTCGGGGGCGCTGTAGCTCAGTGGCGCCTAAGGACTTGAGGCGACAACGGTTCGATGCCGTCCCCGTGCTTTTGCGCTTTACAGCGCCGCGTCGGCGAGGGCAATGACCGTCTGCTGTGCGCTTCACCGCCGAGTGTCGCTTGCTGTCAGTAAACCGCCCCACCCCCCTGTGGCGGATGGTTACGATTTTGTTGTGAGAACGACAAGGATTTGCAAAAAAAGCCCGTCTGGCTGATTGGCCGATACCTGCGCAGGCTTGGAGCCGGGCAACTTTCAAACATGTTTACTAATAGTTGTTAACTTGACTACACTTCGGCCATGAGCAACACCACCATGAGCATCGCCATTCCTGATTCAATGCGTACCTACGTCGCAGCCCGTGTCGAATCGGGTGCCTACGGCAATATGAGCGAATACTTCCGCGAACTGGTTCGCAAGGACCAATCTGAGCAAGCCAAGGCGCGATTGCGAACTCTCATTGAAGAGGGCCTGTCCTCGGGTCCGGCACAACCCTTGACGGATTCCGACAACCAGGAACTGTTAGGCATTGCACGCGATGAAATTGCTTGAAGCTTGCTCTTTTACGTCCGTTGGCCAAAGAGGACAGAAGGGCCGAAGTGCGGTATTACAGAGAAAAAGCGGGGCAGGAAGCCGCGATCGGCCTGGTGACACAAACGAAATTCGCACTGGAACAAATTCAACGCAATCCGGGTATCGGCTCTGCACGGTGGGGACAGCTTGCTGACATCGACGGGTTACGCGCAGGGCGTGTCACTGGCTTCCCGTTGGTTTGGCTTTACTTTGAGCGACCAGACCATCTGGATGTCATTCGCTTAGTAGGCGAGCGCCAAGACGCCTTGTCAATGCTTGGCACCGAGCATTGACAGACACGCCACCGGCGCCGGGAGGCCAACCACAGCGTTCAAATCATGCGTTGACATCCTCCCCGCCGCGCGCGACGGGGATTCCTACGGTGCTACGCATGAGAAACCTCGTGCATAGTCGCTTCGGTGGGTTCCTGCTTCACTGAGGCTGGTTTCGCCTTGGGCTTGCGCCCCAGGCCAGAGCCGTCCTCTGCACAGGCTGCAACGCGGTGTCCCCGCGCCAATACATTCATTGCGCCGACGACATCGGCGTTTTCCTCATAGCCACAATCGACACAAAAGAACTTCGATTGCGTGAGCCGATTCTCTTTGGCGTTATGCCCGCAGCACGGGCAAGTTCTGCTCGTGTTGTGCGCAGGCACGGCCACCAGCGTCCCGCCATTCCAGCCGAGTTTGTACTCCAGTTGGCGGCGAAACTCGAACCAGCCTTGGTCGAGGATGGCTTTGTTCAGGCCAGACTTGGCCCGAACGTTTTTACCCGGTTTTTCAGTATCGCCTGCCGCTGACTTGGACATGTTCCGTACCCGCAAATCCTCGATACACACAAAAGCGTGGTTTTGGCTGATCGTTGTTGAGGTCTTGTGCAGATAGTCGCGCCGGGCGTTACTGATACGGGTGTGCGTGTTTTGCACTCTCCTTTTGGCTTTGAGCCAATTTTTGCTGAACTTGACTTTGCGGCTCATGCGCCGCTGGTAACGGGCCAAGCGTTGTTCGTGCTTTTTGAAGCTGTTAAGCGGGGCAACGAACGTGCCGTCCGACAGCGTGGCAAAGCGCGTGATGCCCATGTCGATACCAATGGCCGTGCTGGCGGTCGGCACCGGCTGTTCTACTTCGCGCTCTGTCTGAATGCTCACGTACCACTTACCCGCACTCAGGCTGATGGTGGCATTCTTGAGCGTGCCAAGCACCTCACGGCTTAGGCGCAAACGCATCCAGCCCAGCTTGGGCAGGAAGATGCGGCCATTGCCAGCGTCGAGTTTGAATTGCTTGGCGTCGGGGTAGCGAAAGCTCTCGCCACTGCCCTTGCGTTTGAAACGCGGGAAGTCTGCGCGTTTGGCGAAGAAGTTCTTGTATGCACGCTCCAGGTCTTTAAGGGCGTGCTGCAAAGGGTGACAAGGGGCATCTTTGAGCCACGGCGTCTCGGCTCCATTGCGCCAGTCGGTCAGACGCTTGGCCATGGCCACGTAGCCGATGAACTTCTCGCCTGCTTCGTGATTGGCTTTTTGCAGAGCTAACGCTTTGTTAAAAACGAATCGGCACGCACCAGCAAACCGGCGCATGTCGCGCTGCTGCTCCCCATTGGGCATCAGTTCGAATTTGTAGGCATCAAGTGAGCAGCTTGCAAATTTCCGAGGAATATTTGGGCAGGCTCCAGGCGATGTCTTCAGGATTTGGGTTGTTGGCCTGCACCTCAGTCCAAGCGGTGCGCATGGTTTCATGATCCTGCTGTTCGCGCATCAAATTCTCAAGGAACTTAAGTTGCGATACATCCACTGCGTAGGTGGGTTGATGCTTCAACATCTCAAAGATTTGCCCCATCCATTGGCGCGCTGGTACCCACTCGCCAGCAATTGGGTTGTACAGAACTGCCCCCATGCCCTCTTTGCAAGCAAGGAATCGGCTCACGCGTTGGGCAGATGCAGGTTGGGTCTTTGACGCCATGCGCAACTGCCCGTGCAGCGCCAGCGAGGCGCAAGCTCGCGAGAACGCCGCCATGGCGACGGCTTTTTTGACGCAAAGCGGCGTATCAAACACGCGGATCTCGACGGTGCCGAATTCCGGCTTGGGGCGGACATCCCAATAAATGTCTTTCAGCGAACTTGCCAAGTCAGTGGAGAAAAGTTCTTCGGTGACTTCCTCGAAATGCGCCCAGTCGCGCAGTTCTGGCATCGGCCCACCATGCGGGTACATCAATGTTTCCAGGGGGCGGGCTGCAGCGAATCCGGTGTCTGACAACTGCAAATAGGGCGACGCCGCCGTCATGGCGATGAGCAGAGGCGACAGGGCTTGCAGCACATTCGCGACGCGAATGGCATCGTCGCCAGTCGGCATACCGATATGCACATGCATCCCATAGGTTGAAAAACGCTTGGGCAGGAAGCCAAACTTGCTTTCAAGTTCCTTGGCGCGGGGGGTCGGTGCCATCACCCGGTCGTTCCAAAATTGCGCAATCTGCGTACCACCCCCGCGAATGTCCAGGCCAGCTGCTTTGGCAATTTGGCGAATGTGCACGGCCAAGGCATGCACCTGCGCAAACATGGCATCGGCTGAGGTGTGAACAGACGAATTGATCTCCATCGTCGAAAGCGTTGCCTCCAAAGAGAACCTGGCTAGATCTTCCCGTTCAGACAGTGCGTTCCAAATAGCCAAGCTCGATGGGGACAAGCGTCCCGTGGCTTCATTGACGATCTGGAATTCAAGTTCAAGCCCAAAGGTCAGTGCTTCTGATTTTGTGAATTCCAAGATACTTTCCTGTTCCGTTGTAGTTTGATTGCGCTTGCTAGCGATGGCAGCGATGTCTGCGGCGCGCTAGCTTATTTGGCTTATGCCGGTGCGCCGCTCCCTGGCCGCCCTTAAAAAGCTTTCGAGTATTGGCTGATCGTTGAAATTCGACGCCGTCTCTGTGCAATGAAATTCCGGATGCCACTGCACGCCCGCCACAAAGCTGCCATAAGACCTGCGGATGGCCTCGATGCGTCCATCGACCGGGCAGACGGCTTGCGCGTCAAAGCTGCTGGCCAAGGTGTTGATGCCTTGGTGATGGATGCTATTCACGGACAAGTCCGTCGCCTGCGGATACAGGCTGTGCAGCCATCCGCCAGGCGTGAGCGCCAGTGCGTGGACATTTTTTTCGTAGAGACCCGGGCTGATGTGCTGCGCTGCGCCGGGGCACTGCGTCGGCAAATCCTGCCACAAGGTGCCACCAAAAGCGACATTCAGCACCTGCAATCCGCGGCAGATGCCGAACACGGGCTTGCCAGCTTCGACGAACGCATGGATCAGCTCCATTTCATAGCGATCCCGCACCGGGTCACCATGCCATTGGGGCTGCAGCGGCGTCTCACCATAGGACTCTGGTGCCACATCGTTGCCACCTTGAAGGACCAGGCCGTCTAGGGCATCCACATAATGCCGCAGGTTGAGGTGTTCTCTGCGAAACAGACTCTCGGACTCGAAGGCGGGAATCATCACCGGAAGGGCGCCGCCCCCGATCAACCAAAGCGCCACAGACTGCTCCAGATAATGCAGCGTTTTTGTCCACACACCGCCAAGATCGAGTACCGGGCCGCTCGGGTAGTAGATGCGCGCTGACACGCCAATCAGCATGGTGGGTTTCTCAAATGGCATATTGCTTACCTCTTGTTTCTTGAAGACCTGCCCGGCACTTTCCAGCTCGATGACGCCAACGGCCTCACTGTTTCCACTATAACCACGGCACCAACTGGCTAACCTACCACAAGCCAGCCCAGGCAATCCCGGATAATCACGCCCCATGAATCCTTTGCTTTCCCTCTTGCAGCCCTACCCGTTTGAGCGGCTGCGTCAGCTGTTTGACGGCGTGACGCCCAACCCCGCGTACAAGCCCATCAGCCTGGGCATTGGTGAACCCAAGCACGCCACGCCGACTTTCATCCAGCAGGCGCTGTGTGATGCGATCAACCGCACCCCCAGCGGCTTGGCTGCTTATCCGGCCACAGCAGGTGAGCCCTCGCTGCGCCAAGCCTTTGCCAACTGGCTAAAAAAGCGTTACGACCTGGCGGTGAACCCTTTCACCCAAACGCTGCCGGTCAACGGCTCGCGCGAGGCGCTTTTTTCCCTCACCCAGACCCTCATCGACCCCGGCGACAGCGCCGTGACTGGCGACAAGCCCATCGTGGTCTGCCCAAATCCGTTCTACCAGATCTACGAAGGCGCCGCACTGCTGGCAGGTGGCGAGCCGTATTACGTGGCGAGCGACCCGGCGCGCAACTTTGCGCCAGATTGGGACAGCGTGCCCGAGTCTGTGTGGGCGCGCACCCAGCAACTGTTTGTCTGCTCACCCGGCAACCCTACCGGGGCGATGATGCCGCTCGGCGAATGGCAAAAGCTGTTTGACTTGAGCGACCGCTTTGGTTTTGTGATTGCCTGCGACGAGTGTTACAGCGAAATCTACTTTCGAGACGAGCCGCCGCTGGGCGGTATGCAGGCGGCGTCCAAGCTGGGCCGCCACGACTTTAAAAACCTAATCTCGCTAACCAGTCTGTCCAAGCGCAGCAACCTGCCGGGCCTGCGTAGCGGCTTTGTTGCCGGTGACGCCGCCATCATCAGCCAATTTTTGCTCTACCGCACCTACCACGGCTGCGCCATGAGCCCGGTGGTGCAAAGTGCCAGCATCGCCGCTTGGGGCGACGAGGCCCATGTGGTGGCCAACCGGGCGCTGTACCGCACCAAGTTTGCCGAGGTGACGCCGCTGCTGGCTTCGGTGATGAACGTGGCCCTGCCGGATGCCGGTTTTTACCTGTGGGCCGACGTGGCCGGGGATGAGCTGGCGTTCACCCGCGACCTGTACGCTAACTACAATGTGATAGTTTTGCCGGGCTCGTTCCTGGCGCGCGAGGCGCACGGCAGCAACCCCGGCACTGGTCGCATCCGCATGGCGTTGGTGGCCGACACCGCAGAATGTGTAGAGGCCGCCCACCGCATCCGCAAGTTTGTGCAAAGTCGGCGGCGTTAAGACGCCCATCCACCGCTGCGCCGCAACGTTTTCAACCACTATTCCTGAGAGACAAGCCCCATGACCGAACAACTCCAAACCATCCTGGACGCCGCCTGGGAAGACCGCGCCAACCTGTCCGCCGCCTCGGCGCCCAAGGAGGTCACAGACGCGGTCGAGGAGGTCATTCACCAGCTCAACACCGGTGCCCTGCGTGTGGCTACCCGCGATGGCGTGGGCCAGTGGACCACTCACCAGTGGATCAAAAAGGCCGTGCTGCTGAGCTTTCGGCTGCGAGACAACGAGCTCATGCGGGCCGGTGACCTGGGTTTTTATGACAAGGTACCCACCAAGTTTGCCAACCTGGATGAAGCTGGCATGCGCGCCACCGGCGTGCGCGTGGTGCCGCCTGCCGTGGCGCGCCGTGGCTGCTATCTGGCCAAGGGTGTGATCCTGATGCCGTCTTACGTGAACATTGGCGCCTATGTCGACGAAGGCACCATGATTGACACTTGGGCCGCCGTTGGCTCGTGCGCCCAAATCGGCAAAAACGTGCACCTGAGCGGCGGTGTCGGCATTGGTGGCGTGCTGGAACCCATGCAGGCGAACCCGACCATCATCGAGGACAACTGTTTCATCGGCGCCCGCTCGGAAGTGGTGGAAGGCGTTATCGTCGAAGAAAACTGCGTCATTTCCATGGGCGTCTACATTGGCCAGAGCACCCCGATCTACGACCGCGCTACCGACACCGTGAGCTACGGTCGTGTGCCCGCAGGTTCGGTGGTGATTTCTGGCAACCTTCCCAAGGAAGGCGGCAAGTACAGCCTGTATGCGGCCATCATCGTCAAGCATGTAGATGCGCAAACCCGCGCCAAAAACCAGTCTGAATGATTTACTGAGAGATTGAGGGAAAGACCAAAAGTTACACGCAGTGAACTTTTGCTCTGTCCCCAACATGCCGTCGGATGTTCATATTGAGGGAAAGACCAAAAGTTACACGCAGTGAACTTTTGCTCTGTCCCCAACATGCCGTCGGATGTTCATATTGAGGGAAAGACCAAAAGTTACACGCAGTGAACTTTTGCTCTGTCCCCAACATGCCGTCGGATGTTCATATTGAGGGAAAGACCAAAAGTTACACGCAGTGAACTTTTGCTCTGTCCCCAACATGCCGCCTGATCTAAAAAACGTTTCTGGAAAGGCACTGACATGGCCAGCATAGACACCCCTGCCGAGGGCACCATGCGCCGCATCTTGCGGCTGATGGCTGAAAAACGTGCGTCTGACGTCTATCTGTCAGCCCAATCGCCCGCGCTGGTGCGCATCAACGGCGTGTGCGTGCCAATCAACAACCAGATCCTGCCGCCTGATGCGCCACTGAATTTGCTCACCGAAATTCTGCCAGCACATCAGATTGCCGAGCTAAAGGAAAAAAACGAAGCTCAATGTGGGCTGGTCGATGCCGGGCGTGGGGCGCTTTCGTATCAGCGCCATGAGCCAGCGCGGCACTTATGCAGCAGTGATCCGATTCATCGTCAACGAGGTGCCACCGATCTCGTCTTTGTCGCTGCCACCGCTGCTGGCCGATCTGATGCTGCAAAAGCGCGGGTTGATCCTGGTGGTGGGCGCCACTGGTTCGGGCAAAAGCACCACCCTGGCAGCCATGATCGACCACCGCAATGCCAGCACCTCGGGCCACATCCTGACCATCGAAGACCCGGTGGAGTTTTTGTTCAAAAACAAGCGCTCGGTGGTGAACCAGCGTGAGGTGGGCACCGACACCGAATCCTTGCCCCTGGCCCTGAAAAACGCGCTGCGTCAGGCCCCCGATGTGATCATGATCGGTGAGATCCGCGACCGTGAAACCATGTCGGCAGCCATTGCCTACGCACAAACCGGCCACCTGTGCCTGGCCACGCTGCACGCCAACAACAGCTACCAGGCGCTGAGCCGTATCTTGAGCTTTTTTCCGGTGGAGGTACGCCCGACCATGCTGGGCGATCTGGCCGCCGCAATGCAGGCCGTCGTTTCACAGCGGCTGCTGCGCACCGTGGCCAACACACGCACCCCGGCGGTGGAGATCATGCTCAACACCCGACTGGTCAGTGAAATGATCGAAAAAGGCAACTTCTCAGGTATCGTCGAAGCGATGGAGAAGTCGCTGGCCGAAGGCAGCCAGACTTTTGAGCAAGACATTGCCCGCCTCATCATCGCCGGCATTGTGCAGCGCAAGGAGGGCCTGGCCAATTCAGACTCACCCACCAACCTGATGTGGCGACTGCAAAATGATTTCACCAACCAGGCCAGCGCTCAGGCGCAAGCGTTGGCCAGAGCCAACGAACCTGACCCCGACGACCAACCTACATTTACCGAAATCACGCTGGACATGGGCCACTAGCCGTAGCCGACACTGAACTGCAGAAGAACACCCCACGGAATCTGACCCACCTGAACACTTGACGACAACATGCCATCATCTTCCAAATCCCATCCACACCCAGCCGCACCGCTGACCCTGCGCCAGTGCGTTACCGACGCCGCCCAGCGGCTCAGAGAAGCCGGTGTGGCCTTTGGCCAGGGCACCACCAACGCGTTTGACGAAGCCGCCTGGCTGGTACTGTGGCGCTTGGGTCTGCCGCTGAACACCTCCCTGAGTCCTGAAGATTTAACGTCAAATCGGCCTGTAGCCCTTACAGAACAAGCGCTGATAGCTACATTTGTAGAAGCACGCATCAGCACTCGCAAACCCGCTGCCTACCTCACCAAAGAGGCCTGGCTGCAAGGTGTGGGGTTTTATGTGGACGAGCGCACCATCGTGCCCCGCTCGCTGATTGCCGAGGTGCTGATGGAGGGCAACCTGGACTACTGGCTGAGCGAAGACACGCATCGCGTGCTGGATCTGTGCACTGGCAGCGGCAGTCTGGCCGTGCTGGCTGCCATGGTCTACCCGGATGTCAAAGTGCAAGCCAGCGACATCAGCCCCGAGGCGCTGGAAGTGGCCCGCATCAACATCGACCGCCACGGCCTGCACGATCGCATCTTTCTGCGCCAGTGCGACGGCATCCCCAAAACCGGCAGCCGATATGACTTGATTCTGTGCAACCCGCCGTATGTGAACGCTCAAAGCATGGCCGCCTTGCCGCCCGAGTTTCAGGCCGAACCGACGCTGGCGCTGGACGGCAATGCCGCTGGTGGCAGCGACGGCATGGACTTCATCCGCCAGTTGCTGCGTGATGCGCCCGCACAGATGTCCGAAGAGGCAATTCTGGTACTGGAAATTGGCCATGAACGCGCCCACTTCGAGGCTGCGTTTGCGCAGCTTGAGGTGGTCTGGCTGGAAACCAGCGCGGGCGAAGACCAGGTGCTGCTGGTCAGCCGCTCCGCTTTAACCAAGCTGTAAAGCTGTGCCCCTTTTTTTTTAAGAATTTTTCCCCTTGATTACCCTCAAAAACGTCACCCTGCGCCGCAGCGCCAAAGTCTTGCTTGAAGGCGCTAGCGTCACCATCAACCCCGGCGAAAAGGTCGGTCTGGTCGGGCGCAACGGCGCCGGCAAATCATCGCTGTTTGCGCTGTTCAACGGCAGCCTGCACGAAGATGTGGGCGAGTACTACATCCCCGCGCAGTGGCGCATGGGCCAGGTTGCCCAGGACATGCCTGAGACCGACCAGCCTGCCACCGACTTTGTGGTGGATGGCGACACCACCCTGCTGGCCGCCCAGCAAGAGGTGACCGCCTCTGAAGCCACCGACGATTACGACCGCATGGCGCACGCCTACATGGCCCTGCAAGATGCCGGTGCCCATGACGCGCCAGCCCGCGCGCAGGCGCTGATCCTGGGTCTGGGCTTCAAAACCACCGAACTCAGCAACCCGGTCAACAGCTTCTCGGGCGGTTGGCGCATGCGCTTGCAACTGGCGCGCGCGCTGATGTGCCCGTCTGATTTGCTGCTACTTGACGAGCCCACCAACCACCTGGACCTGGACGCCCTGGTGTGGCTGGAAGCCTGGTTGCAGCGTTACCAGGGCACGATGATTGTCATCAGCCATGACCGCGAGTTTCTGGACGCGGTAACCAACGTCACCCTGCACATCGACGCGGGCAAACTGGTGCGTTACGGTGGCAACTACAGCAAGTTTGAGGACATGCGCGCCGAAAAGATGGAGCTGCAGCAAGCGGCCTTCTCCAAGCAGCAAGACAAGATTGCCCACCTGAAGAAATTCATCGACCGCTTCAAGGCCAAGGCCAGCAAGGCCAAGCAGGCACAAAGCCGGGTCAAGGCACTTGACCGCATGGAAAAAATTGCGCCATTGTTGGCCGAGGCTGATTTCACCTTCGAGTTCAAGGAACCCGCCAATCTGCCAAACCCGATGTTGTCGATGACCGGTGTGAGTTTTGGCTACCCGCCGCCGGAAGACGCGCCCGAGGGCACACCGCCCACCGTCATCGTTACTAACGTCAGCAAATCGGTGCTGGCGGGCCAGCGCATCGGCATTCTGGGCGCCAACGGCCAGGGCAAATCCACCGTGGTGAAAACCATTGCCCGCGATTTGCAAGCCATTGGCGGCGAGATCACCGAGGGCAAGGGCCTGAACATCGGCTACTTTGCCCAGCAGGAGTTGGACGTGTTGCGCCCGTCGGACACACCGCTAGAGCACATGATCCGGCTGGTCAAAGACATGACCGCTGCTGGAAAGATAGCAGGCCAGCAAACCCGCGAGCAGGATTTGCGCAGTTTTCTGGGCACCTTCAACTTCGGTGGCGACATGGTCAAACAAGCCGTGGGTAGCATGAGCGGCGGCGAAAAAGCCCGGCTGGTGTTGTGCATGATGGTCTGGCAGCGCCCCAATTTGCTGCTGATGGACGAGCCCACCAACCACCTGGACCTGGCCACCCGCGAGGCGCTGGCCATGGCACTCAACGAGTTCGAGGGCACGCTGATGTTGGTCAGCCACGACCGTGCGCTGCTGCGCAGTGTGTGTGACGAGTTCTGGATGGTGTCGCGCGGCGGCGTAGAGCCGTTCGACGGTGACCTGGACGACTACCAGCGCTATTTGCTCGACGAAGCCAAGCGCCAGCGTGAAGCCATCAAGGAAGCCAGCAGCGCAGCAGCCAAAGCCGAGCGCAAGGCGCAGGCCGAAGCGACGGCAGCAGCAGCCAAGGTCAAAAGCAAACCGGCACCCACCGGCTCGCTCAAACGCAAGTTGCAGGATGTGGAAGCGCGCATGGCCGTGCTCAATACCGAGGGCGCTTCGCTGGAAGGCCATTTGAGCCAATCCCCACCGCCTTCTGACTTTGCCAACCTGGGCAAGCGCCTCAAAGCGGTGAACGAAGAACTGCAGTCACTGGAAGATCAGTGGCTCACCATTTCGGGCGAAATAGAATCAGCGGCAGTGTGATTGAACCAAGACCGTCATTGCGGACAAACCGCGGCAATCCATGACTGCGGACGCCCTGGATTGCCATGTCGCGCTAAAAGTTTTTGTCTCGCAATGACCCACTAAGCATTCAAAAGGGAAGAACAACATGACCATCCTCGTCACCGGCGGTGCCGGCTTTATTGGTGCCAATTTCGTTCTCGACTGGCTGGCATTGAACGATGAGCCGGTCATCACCCTCGACAAACTCACCTACGCAGGCAACCCCGAAAACCTGCAAAGCCTGCAGGCTGATGCCCGCCATACCCTGGTGCAAGGTGACATTGGTGACCGCGAGCTTGTGGCCCAGCTGCTGACCACCCACCAACCCCGCGCAGTGATCAACTTTGCCGCCGAGAGCCATGTGGACCGCTCCATCCACGGCCCGGGTGAATTCATCCAGACCAACATTGTTGGCACCTTTGACCTTTTAGAGGCGGTACGCGGCTATTGGTCTGCGCTGGGTGCTACAGAAAAAGCAGCATTCCGGTTTTTGCACGTCAGCACCGATGAGGTTTATGGCAGCCTGTCCAAAGATGACGCAGCCTTTACCGAATCTAGCCACATCGAGCCCAACAGCCCCTACAGCGCCAGCAAAGCCGCCAGTGACCACCTGGTGCGCGCCTGGCATCACACCTACGGCCTGCCAGTGCTCACCACCAACTGCTCCAACAACTATGGCCCGTATCACTTCCCAGAAAAGCTCATTCCGCTGCTGATCGTCAATTCACTGGCGGGTAAACCCCTGCCGGTGTACGGCGACGGCCAGCAAATCCGCGACTGGCTCTACGTCAAAGACCACTGCAGCGCCATCCGCCGGGTGCTTGAAGCGGGCCGCCTGGGTGAAACCTACAACGTCGGTGGCTGGAACGAAAAAGCCAACCTGGAGATCGTTCACACCGTATGCAGCCTGCTCGATGAACTGCGCCCACGCGCTGACGGCCAACCCTACAAAGAGCAAATCACCTACGTCACCGACCGCCCCGGCCACGACCGCCGCTACGCCATTGACGCCCGCAAGCTCGAAGCCGAACTGGGCTGGAAACCCGCTGAGACGTTCGAGACCGGCATTCGCAAAACCGTGCAGTGGTACCTGAGCAACCCAGAGTGGGTCGCGCATGTGCAAAGCGGTGCCTACCGCGATTGGGTGCAAAAACAATACGCCAGTGCCTCGTCACCGGGTCAATGATGTAATATCTCACTGTGTTATGACACAGGAGTACCCCATGACCATCACCGCCAAATTGTTCATGAGTGGCAGAAGCCAGGCTATACGGCTGCCAGCCAAGCTGCGGCTGGCCGCCACTGAGGTGCAGATTGAGCAAATTGGCGATGCTTTGCTGATTCGCCCAGAGCCTGCGCCGGGGCAAAACATGGGGGTTTGGCTACAGAACTTTTATGACAGCACGCAGGCATTGCCCGAAGAGTTTTTTGCTGATCGCCAAGACGCACCGGCGCAGGGCCGTGACTGGTCTTTGGGTTGATTGGCCAAGCACCATGCTGCGCACGCTAGACACCAACATCTGCAGCTATGTGCTGCGTAGGCGCCCCGCCGAGATGCTGGAGCGATTTGCCACGCTCAACCGGCAGCAGCTATGGCTGTCAGGCATCGTGGCGGCAGAATTGCGTTTTAGTGCGGCCAAACTGGGTGTGCCACGCTTCACGACAGCCGTAGAGACTTGGCTGGCTGGTTTTGATGTGCAAGCTTGGCCCGTGCAGGCCACTGGCCATTACGCGCAGATTCGCGCCAAGCTGGAACGCGATGGCAACATCATTGGCGCGATGGACTTGTTGATTGCGGCGCACGCCTTGGCCAACGATTCCGTCCTGGTGACCAACAATGCGCGGGAATTCGCCCGGGTGCCTGGGCTGGCGGTTGAAGAATGGAAACTGACATGACAATAATTCTTTGCATCGACCAAACAACGCTATGCGCCTAAGCATCAATCAGCAAACCGCCATTCGGGCAGCCAGCATTGCCGCCTTTGATGCGGGCGTGAGCGTGTGGCTTTTTGGATCGCGCGTGGACGACAACAAGCGCGGTGGTGACATTGATTTACTGATTCAACCCGCCCCTGCTGCGACCAGTGACCTGTTTTCTAGAAAGATTCGATTTCTAACAAGACTTGAGCGGGAACTGGGTGAACGCAAAATTGATGTCGTCATAGAAGTGCCGCACGACACCCGACCCATTGTTGAAGTCGCACGAGCCACTGGCGTCAAACTCGTATGAAACACCCAGTTGAACTGTTAGCTCTTAAGCAAACGCATGAGCAGTGCCTGGCGCACGCCGACGCGCTGGGCGAGGCCTTGGCTGACATGCGTGTGCGCGCGCTGGACGCCGCGTCGTATGAGCATCTTGACAAAGACGATCGGCGTTTGTTGGACCAGTTTGCCTACCGCTACACGCGTCTGCAAGACGACATGGGCGCCAAGCTCATGCCGGCCGTGCTACGCGCGCTAGGCGAGGACATTGCCGCCATGCCGGCCTTGGACAGGTTTGCCAGACTTGAACAATTGGGCTGGCTAGCCAGCGCCGACGATTGGGCGACCCTGCGCCAGATTCGCAACGCATTCGCGCATGATTACCCTGACTCAGCGCAAGAGCGTTTTGAACGTTTACAAGCCGCAGCCAGTGCGGCAAGCCAATTGATGGACTGCCTTGGCCTCATTAGCAGGCAAATGCTGCAACGTTTTGGAGATCTCCATTGAAAATTCTTCTCCTCGGTAAAGGCGGCCAAGTGGGCTGGGAGCTGCAACGCAGCCTGGCCTCTTTGGGTGAACTCATCGCCCTGGACCATGACAGCAGAGACTATTGCGGTGACTTCAGCAACTTGGCTGGTCTGGCCGACACCGTGCGTGCGGTACGCCCAGACATCATCGTCAACGCCGCCGCCCACACCGCCGTGGACAAGGCAGAAAGTGAGCCCGACCTGGCACGTACCCTCAACGCCCTAGCCCCTGAGGTGTTGGCCGTTGAAGCGGCCAAGCTCGGCGCCTGGCTGGTGCACTACAGCACCGACTATGTCTTTGACGGCAGTGGCGACACACCCTGGGTTGAAACCGACGCCACCGGCCCGTTAAGCGTGTATGGCGCGACCAAGCTTGAAGGTGAAGCGCGGGTAGCCGCTGCCAACCCACGCCACCTGATCTTTCGCACCAGTTGGGTCTACGCCGCACGCGGAGGCAACTTTGCCAAAACCATGCTGCGCCTGGCGCAAGAGCGTGACAAGCTCACCGTGATCAACGACCAGTTTGGCGCGCCCACCGGGGCTGACCTGCTGGCCGATGTCACCGCGCATGCCCTACGCCAGGTTACCCGCCAACCCGGTGGCGACAAAGATGCCGGGCTTTACCACCTGGTAGCCAGCGGCACCGCCAACTGGTTTGACTATGCAAAACACGTTCTAGCCCAGGCGCAGCTTGTGCAGCCCACTATAAATATCACAGCAAGCCAGGTGGACCCGGTGCCGACCAGCGCCTTCCCCACACCCGCCACGCGCCCGCACAACTCACGTCTGAACACGCAAAAGCTGCAACGCACTTTTGGCTTGACGCTGCCGCCGTGGCAATCTGGGGTGAACCGCATGCTGGCTGAGATTCTTTAAATGGCTTTTTAGATAACTGACAGGGAAATTGACCATGACCAACGCAGCTATTCAACGCAAAGGCATCATCCTTGCCGGTGGCTCCGGCACCCGGCTTTACCCGGTAACGCAAGCGGTGAGCAAGCAGCTCATGCCGGTGTACGACAAGCCGATGATTTATTACCCGCTGAGCACGCTGATGCTCGCTGGCATTCGTGAGGTGCTGATCATCTCCACGCCGCAAGACACGCCGCGTTTTGCAGAGTTGCTAGGTGATGGCAGCCAGTGGGGCATGGCCATCAGCTACGCGGTGCAGCCCAGCCCAGACGGCTTGGCGCAGGCCTTTATCATCGGGCGCGAGTTTGTGGCGGGCCAGCCCAGCGCGCTGGTGCTGGGTGACAACATCTTTTATGGCCATGATCTGGTCAAGCAACTCGCCCACGCCAACGCCTGCCCAACCGGGGCCAGCGTGTTCGCCTACCGGGTGAGTGACCCCGAGCGTTATGGCGTGGTGGCGTTTGACAGTGACATGCGCGCCATCAGCATCGAAGAAAAGCCCAGGCAGCCCCAAAGCAACTATGCGGTCACCGGTTTGTACTTTTACGATACCCAAGTGTGCGACATCGCGGCCAGCATCCAGCCCTCGCATCGCGGCGAGCTGGAAATCACCGATGTAAACCGGCGCTACTTGGAGCAAGGTCAGCTCAACGTCGAGATCATGGGCCGGGGCTACGCCTGGCTCGATACCGGCACGCATGACAGCCTACTGGAGGCCGCCAGCTTCATCGCCACCCTGCAAAAGCGCCAAGGTCTGCAAGTGGCCTGCCCGGAAGAAATTGCGTTTGCCCGGAAATGGATTGACGCGGCACAGATCCAGAAACTGGCTGCCCCGCTGGCGAAAAATGGCTATGGGCAGTATTTGCTTGGGCTGCTGAGCTGATAGTTGCCTGAGCGACGCTTGGGCGCGCCACACCAAATCTGACGAGTCACCCCAGACATGCTCCGTCGTTAACATCAATATTTATAGCTGCCCGCGCATATGCTGCAAGGGCTAGAGGCCAATTTATGCCATATACCGTGATACCTACCGCCCTGCCAGAAGTGTTGATCCTGGAGCCCAAAGTTTTTGGTGACGCACGCGGTTTTTTCTTTGAGAGCTTTAACGCGCGTGACTTTGCCCAGTGCACCGGGTTGGACGTGAGCTTTGTGCAAGACAACCACAGCAAGTCGGGCAAAGGCGTGCTGCGCGGCCTGCACTACCAGATTGAGCACCCGCAGGGCAAGCTGGTGCGGGTCACGCAGGGCGCAGTGTTTGACGTGGCAGTGGACTTGCGCCGCAGCTCGCCCAACTTCGGCAAGTGGGAAGGCGTGCTGCTGTCAGAGAACAACAAACGCCAGCTGTGGATTCCGCCTGGCTTTGCCCATGGCTTTCTGGTCACCAGCGACAGCGCAGAGTTTTTATACAAAACCACTGACTACTGGCACCCCGAGCATGAGCGCAGCCTGCTCTGGAATGACCCGGCAGTGGGCATTGAGTGGCCCATCCAAGGCGAGCCGCTGCTGGCGGCCAAGGATTCTGCTGCGGCAACATTGGAGTTGACAGAAGTGTTTGCCTGACAAGGCCGTAATGCCGGGGGCGGCGTATTCATCCGCCCTGTCAGGCCATTTGAGCGTAAAAAAACCCGCACATGGCGGGTTTTGCTTTAGGGGTCGCGTAAGACATCACCCCATGTGCAAACCACCATTCACAGAAAACTCGGCCCCTGTGGCGTAGCCGCCCTCATCAGACGCCAGCCAGGCAATGATGGAGGCGATTTCACTCGGCTCGCCCAGACGTTTGACAGGCACGGTGGCAATGATCTTGTCGAGCACTTCCTGGCGGATGGCTTTGACCATCTCGGTACCGATGTAGCCCGGGCTCACTGTGTTGACGGTGACGCCCTTGTTGGCCAGTTCTTGCGCCAACGCCATGCTAAAGCCGTGCATGCCAGCCTTGGCCGCTGAGTAATTGGTTTGCCCCGCCTGGCCTTTGACGCCGTTCACACTGGAAATATTGATGATGCGGCCCCAGCCTTTTTCCACCATGTCGCCCACCACCTGTTTGGTGACGTTGAACATGGAGTTGAGGTTGGTCTCGATCACCGCGTCCCAGTCTTCGCGGGTCATCTTCAGGAACATGCGGTCACGTGTGATGCCGGCGTTGTTCACCAGCAGGTCAATCGTGCCGTGTTCGGCCTTGGCTTTGGTGAAAGCGGTTACGGTGGAGTCCCAGTCGCCCACATTGCCGGCCGACGCATGAAAGGTGAAGCCCTGTGCCGCCTGCTCGGCCAGCCACTTGGCGTAATCACGCGTTGGGCCACAACCCGCGATGACTTTGAAACCCTCTTTGCTCAGCCGCTGGCAAATGGCGGTACCAATACCACCCATGCCGCCGGTCACATACGCTACTTTCTGACTCATCGTTGTCCCCTCTTTGTAAATTATTGAATGGCGATGATAGAGACAGAATTAGCGTTCCAAGGCAAGGGAAACCCCCATGCCGCCGCCGATACACAGCGCAGCCAGGCCCTTTTTGGCATTACGGCGCTGCATTTCGTGCAACAACGTCACCAAAATGCGGCAACCGGACGCACCGATCGGATGGCCGATGGCAATGGCGCCACCATTGACGTTGACTTTGCTCGGGTCTACTTCCAACTGCAGATTCACCGCACAGGCTTGTGCTGCAAACGCTTCGTTCAGTTCAAACAGGTCCACATCCTGCACATTCCAGCCCGCACGGGCCAGCGCCTTGCGGGAAGCTGGCACCGGCCCTAAGCCCATTTGCGCCGGGTCCAGACCACTGGTGCCAAACGCGGCAATGCGCGCCAGGGGCGTCAGGCCCAGGGCAGCAGCCTTCTTGGCGGTCATGACAACAACCGCAGCGGCACCATCGTTGATGCCCGAGGCGTTGCCAGCAGTGACCGAGCCGGTCTTATCAAACGCCGGGCGCAGGCCTGCCAGCACGTCAGCGGTGGATTTGCGGTTCAGGAATTCGTCGGTGTCAAACACCACCGGGCCGCCCTTTCGCTGGGGAATGCTCACGCCAACGATTTCGTCCTTGAACATGCCAGCGTCTTGTGCGACCGCTGCTTTTTGCTGGCTGGCCAGGGCCAGCGCGTCTTGCATGTCACGGCTGATGTTGCAGGCACGCGCAATGTTTTCAGCAGTGATACCCATGTGGTAGTTGTTGTAGACGTCCCACAGGCCGTCAACGATCATTGAGTCGATCAGTTTCCAGTCGCCCATGCGCTGGCCATCACGGCTACCGTTGAGCACGTGTGGCGCAGCGCTCATGTTTTCCTGGCCACCGGCAATGACGATGTCGCTGTCGCCCCAGGCCACTGCCTGCGCAGCCAGCATGACCGATTTCAGACCAGAGCCGCACACCGCGTTGATGGTGAGTGCCGGGGTTTCCATGGCCAGGCCAGCCTTGAGCGTGGCTTGGCGCGCCGGGTTTTGACCACAGCCAGCGGCCAGCACCTGGCCCATGATGACTTCACCAATCTGGTCGGGTGAGAGCTTGGCGCGCGCCATCACTTCACGAATCACGATGCTGCCCAACTCGGTTGCGGCGACCTTGGCCAACGAACCACCAAACTTGCCCACAGCTGTGCGCGCTGCCGAAACGATAACGATATCTTCCATTTTTCTTCCTTAAACTTGATTAAAAAACGACTAACTGAGCAAATGGAACTGACAAAGGCTAGACCTTGACCAGCACGTAGCTGCCCGGCGCTGGCTCAATGGCTTTGTACTTGCCTTTGCCGTAGGTCTTGGGCGCTGGGATCTGCTTCTCGGACTGGCTGGCCAACCAGTTGGACCAGTCGGTCCACCAGCTGCCTGGATGTTCGACAGCACCTTCAGACCACTCGGCATGAGTTTTGGGCAACATGCCGTCATCACGCGTCCAGTAGCAGCGCTTGTTTTTGGCGGGTGGGTTGATCACGCCGGCAATGTGACCAGAGGCGCCCATGACAAAGCGCGTGGGGCCAGGGAAAAACTGTGTGGTGGCGTATGAGCCGTTGATCGGCACAATATGGTCTTCACGCGAGCCGTAGATATAAACCGGCATGTTCACCTTGCCAAAATCAACCTTCTCTCCCAGCACCACTGCTTTGCCGGGTTTGCTAAGGTTGTTTTCCAGGTAGGTGTTACGCAAGTACCAGGTGTAAAACGGGCCGGGCAGGTTGGTGCTGTCGGCGTTCCAGTACAGCAGGTCGAACGGCGGTGGCGTTTCGCCCTTAAGGTAGTTGCCCACAACGTAGTTCCACACCAAGTCGTTGGGGCGCAAAAAGCTGAAGGTGCTGGCCATGTCGCCACCCTTCATCATGCCGCCCTTGCCCATTTCTTTCTCGCGGTACTCGACAAACTTGTCATCGATGAACAAGTCCAGCACGCCGGTGTCGGAAAAATCGACCATCGTCGTCAGGAACGTCACGCTCGCCACCGAGGTGTCGCCGCGCGCGGCCAACACCGCCAACGCGGTAGACAGCATGGTGCCGCCAACACAAAAGCCCAGCGTGTTAATGCTCTTGGCGCCGCTGATTTCTTTGGTCACGCGAATCGCCTCGAGGATGGCGTGTTCGATGAAATTGTCCCAGGTGACCTGCTTCATCGACGCATCCGGGTTGCGCCAGCTCACCACGAAAGTGCGGTGCCCTTGCTCCACGGCATAGCGAATCAGCGAATTCGCGGGCTGCAGGTCAAGGATGTAGTACTTGTTGATGCTCGGCGGCACCAGCAAAAAAGGCTTCTCATAGACTTTTTCGGTCAGCGGTTTGTACTCGATGAGTTGGATGTAGTCGTTCTGAAAAACCACGGCACCTTCAGTGGTGGCAATGTTTTTACCGACGGTGAACAAGCTCTCATCGGTCATGGACATGTGGCCTTGACGCATGTCTTGCAGCAGGTTTTTGATGCCTTTGGCAATACTTTCACCCTTAGAGTCCAACGCGGTTTTGAGGGCGTCGGCATTCATCGCCAAAAAGTTGCTGGGTGCGCAAGCCGCGTTGATCTGCTCGACCATGAAGCGCACACGGGCACGGGTTTTGTCGTCAGCTTCAACGATTTCAGCCATTTGTGCCAGCGTTTTGGAATTGAGCAGGTACATGGCGGCAGTGAAAGCGGCCATCGGGTTGTCGGTCCAGGCAGGTGAGCTGAAACGGCGATCTTTGAGTTCGAGCTTGCTTTGCATGCTCATCATCAAGATGTCGTTGGCTTCTTTTGTGTAATCTTGCTGGATTTGATGCAGCTTTTCGGGGGGAAACTTGATGTCAGGCATCTTCGACGGGCTTGCCATCGCCATAGAGCCGGGCAACTTGCCCAGGTCCATGTTTTTGAAGGACTCAAACGCCTTGGCCCATGTATGAGTCATGGTTTGCTGGAACTGCTGTGCGGTGTCGAGCCATGGTTGCTGTGCATCATCTTTCATGAAATACCCTTCTTTAGCCTAGTTAGTGACAAACCCTTAGTATGCGGGACAACTACATTCGAAAACCTGACAAGTTTTCAATCCCCCCCATAAATCGCGACTTATGTACATTGTTCCCATTGCCTGGCTTTATGTGGCGCTGATGATGGCGCTGGCCGAGGCCACCGCCAGCAATGGCACGGTGGTGGGCGCTGTTATCACCTTTTTGTTTTACGGTGTGCTGCCGATCTCGCTGGTGGTGTATGTGATGGGCACGCCAGCGCGCAAACGCGCCATCAAGGTGCGAGAAGAAACCGAGTCGGCAGCGGCGCAGGCGGCAGGGGCTTTGCATGCTGACCCCGCCCAAACGGCAACCGAGGCGCCGACGTCAGGCAGCGCGCCAGATGCTCACAGCGAGCCGCCCACTCACCCCGTCGCGCCGGTGCGAAAAGAAACGTGACGGCTGGCTGACGGTGCACCACTGCGCGCTGCCATCGTTGCCAAAAACCCGATGGATGCCCAGCTTGGCCAGCCGTTGATGCGCCAAAGCTGGCAAATTCGCCAGCCACTTGCCGCCACCTTGTGACGCAAACAGCGGCGCTGCTTGCGCATCGTGGGCGACAAAGGCGGTGCGTACCTCGTCTCCCACCTCAAATGCCTGGGGGCCAATACATGGCCCCAACCATGCTATTATTTCAATATCTGCCTGCGCTTTGTCTATAAGGGCTAGAGCACTAAAAGTCTTATAAGTTTCTTCCAGAATCCCGCTGCTACCCTGCCCCGCCAAACCACGCCAACCGGCATGCGCCGCAGCCACACAGCGGCCATCCAGGGTGGAAAATAAGACCGGCAGGCAGTCTGCCACCATGATGGTGCAGGCCACGCCCGTGGCAGTGGTGATTGCGGCATCGGCAACCGCAGGCAATCCCTGGGCTAGCTCGGTAGTGAGGTTGGCTTCAACCGTATCCGCATCAAGTTGCATCAGCGCTGTGCCGTGCACCTGGTTTAAAAACACCGGCCGCGCACCCAGCACTTGCTGAAAAATAACCCGGTTGGCGGCCACATGTTGCGGGTCGTCGCCGACATGGTCGCCCAGGTTCAGGCTGTCATAGGGCGCCACCGACACACCACCCGCACGTGTGCTGCAGACGGCGCGCACATTGGCTGGCGCGGGCCAGTCGGGTGTCAGCCAGTCGGGTGGCAGCGAGACGTCAACCGTTTGTGCCACACGGATGTCTTAGCGGGCCGCGTGGGCCGGGTAAACCTTGTCATAAGCCTGCAGCAGTTTCTGGTGCATTTCACAGCCAGCCAGCGCCATGCCCGGCGCGCTCAGGCCCATGAAACGGTCTTCTTGCATGATCAGCGCGTGCGCCTGCGCCAACGGACCAGCGCCGTAAAGCAGCGACAACGCATCCAGATACGGTCCGCTGTCGCCCATGTCGGCCAGTTGGATCAGGTTTTGAATGCAGGCATAGACGGGCTTGCGCTGTGGGTTGAGTTGGTCAAAGTTCAAAATCCACTCGCAGCCTTCCAGCGTGGCGGCTTCGTCACCCACGGCCAGTGCCAGCAGGGTTTTGAGCTCGCCCAGACGCAAGTCGGCCCAGAAAGAGCCGGCATCGGCAGCCAGCCCAATCAGCGCGGGCACCGGGCGGTGATCGGCTAGGCTGGAATCGTTCAGGGTTTCGAGCAGGTCAGTGCACTCTTGGTCGTCGAGGTCGCGCAGGTTCAAAATCGCTTCGCGGATCGTATTAACGACACTGTTGTTCTCAAACTCCAGGTCGTCGATCGGGTAAATCTCTGACAGGCCGGGCACCAAAATGCGGCAGGCGTAAACGCCCAGATGGGTGAAATCAGCGATGTAAATATCTTGGCCGTCAGTATGCAGGCGCTGCACGCACCAAGCCACGTCTTCGGCGGTGGTGCTGCTGAAGTTCCAGTCAACAAACTCAAAGTCAGGTTCGTTGCCCAAGAACTTCCAGTGGATCACGCCGCTGGAGTCCACAAAATGGATTTCGATGTTGGTGGAACTTGCGGTTTCTTCCAGATCAAAGCCCGGCGCAGGAAAGCCCGACAACGCTTCCAGCGCGCGGCCCTGCAGCAGCTCGGTCAGAGCCCGCTCCAGCGCCACTTCAAAGCGCGGGTGCGCGCCAAAGCTGGCAAAACAACCCTGGTCTTGCGGGTTCAGCAGAGTCACATTCATCACCGGGTACTGGCCGCCCAACGACGCGTCTTTCACCAGAATGCCAAAACCTGCTTCACGCAACGCAGCGATACCCTTGGCCACGCGCGGGTAGCGTGCGATCACTTCTTCGGGCACATCGGGCAGGCAGATGCCTTCGCTGATGATGCGCGCCTTGATGGCGCGCTCAAAAACCTCGGACAGCGCCTGCGCCCGCGCCTCTGCCGGGGTGTTGCCGGCCGACATGCCGTTGCTGACATACAGGTTACCGATGATGTTGACCGGAAAGTAGACGATGGCACCGTCGCGCTCACGCACATAGGGGATGGCGCAGATGCCGCGCTCGTCATTGCCGGAGTTGAAATCCACCAGGCTCTCGGCTTCCACCGCAGCTTGCGGGTTGTAGAGCGCTTGCAACTCTGGCGTCAGCAAGGTGGCAGGCCAGTTGCCGTCTTCGGGCAAAGCAAACCAGCGCTCTTGCGGGTAGAACACAAAGTCGCGGTTGGCCACATCGGGGCCCAGATAGAAGTGCGTCCAGAAATAGTTGGTGGACAGACGCTCCAAAAACTCGCCCAGCGCGCTGGCCAGGCAAGCCAGGCGGCTGGCGCCCTTGCCGTTGGTGAACAGCAGCGGGCAGTCGCGGTCACGGATATGAACCGACCAGATGCCCTCCACCGGGTTGAGCCAGCTGCGCTCTTCAACATGAAAGCCCAGGTGCTGCAGCTTGCCTTGCAGCGCGGTGATGGTGGATTCAAGCGCGGCGTCTTTGCCGGGAATAAAGGTGGTGTTGTGCATGCGGCGAGGATAACAGCGGGCGGGCTTGGTCTTGCCGCCAAACCAGACACCGGCCTGAATTCAAAGGCCCTTCGAGCGCAAATCTCATTTGGCCCGACTCTGCCTCAAGCCCTCTTGCAACGTTGGGCGAAAGGAACGCTTGAACAGCCGTATTTGGTGGGGAAAAACAGTCCATTGGAAAAACTAAAATAGCGGGACTCTTAAAACGATTAATGAATAAAACCACTCCTAGCCCTTGTATTTAAAGGATAATTAGCTTCTATTAATATAGCAACTATCGCACTAAGACCAAAAAAATGATCCTCGAACTAGCCGACTTCCAGATCCACCCGCAACACAACGACGCCTTCGAAACCGCCCAGCAGCGCGGCATCAGCACCTGCATCGCCAGGGCACGTGGCTATGAGGGCTTCAAGTTCAACCGTTGCATCGAAGCCCTGGGCCGCTATGTGCTGCAAATCTTCTGGACCACGCTCAAAGACCACACCGTGGGTTTTCGTGAATCCAGCGCGTTCACCGACTGGCGTGCCATCGTCGGCCCATTTTTTGCCAGAGCGCCGTTGGTGCAACACTTTGACCTAGTAGCCAAGTCAGCCTGACATCAGGTTGGCGGTTCAAGTCCTGATGCTCGTAACGCCATTCATTCCCTTGCACCAACTCATTAACCGAAAGCTTCCATGACAAATTACGTCTTTACTCCCGCGCCCGTAATTTCTGTGCCAGTGGTCGGCACTGGCTCGCAGTTCCCGGTGCACCGCATCTACTGCGTTGGCCAAAATTACGCCGAGCACGCCCAAGAGATGGGCAGCAGCGGGCGCGAGCCACCCTTTTTCTTCATGAAACCTGCCGACGCGCTGGTGCTGTGCCCCCCCGGCCAGACCACGCCTCTGCCCTACCCCAGCTTGACTAGCAACTTGCACCACGAGGTGGAACTGGTGGTGGCCATTGGCACCGGTGGCAAAAACATCCCGGTTGATCAGGCGCTGCAACATGTTTTTGGCTACGCGGTAGGCCTTGACATGACCCGACGCGACTTGCAAGCCGCTTTGAAAAAGCAGGGCCGCCCGTGGTGCATCGCCAAGGGCTTTGACCACGGCGCACCCATCGGCCCGATCACCCCGGCGCAAGCTGTGCCTGGCATCCATGCGGCAAAGATTGACCTGAGCGTAAACAGGTCGGCGCGCCAGCACGGTCAAACCAGCCAGCTGATCTGCAGCGTGGCAGAGACCATCGCCCAACTCTCGGCGGCGTGGGAGCTGCAACCCGGCGACCTGATTTTCACCGGCACGCCTGCTGGCGTGGGGGCGGTGGTGCGCGGTGACCGCTTGCAGGCTGGCATTGAAGGGCTCACCGCCATCAACCTGCAAGTGGTCTGAGGTGGTTAGGCGCGGTTTCAAATTACACTGCTGCCATGCACCGACCGCCCATCAAACACTGCAAAAACTGCGGCCAAGCCGTGGTCTACCGGCTACCGAATGATGGCGATACCCGAGATCGCGCGATCTGCCCGGCGTGCCACACGGTGCATTACGAAAATCCGCTTAATGTGGTGGGCACCATTCCCGTCTGGGGCGACAAGGTGCTTTTGTGCAAACGCAACATCGAGCCGCGCAACGGCTTCTGGACGCTGCCCGCAGGCTTCATGGAACTGAACGAAACCGTGGCCCAGGGCGCTGCCCGCGAGACGATGGAAGAAGCCGGTGCGCAGTTCGAGATGGGCGAATTTTTCTCGCTGGTAAATGTGCCCCGCGTCGGCCAGGTGCATTTGTTCTACCACGCACGCCTGCTCGGCGACCAGTTTGAGCCCGGTCATGAAACCATCGAGGCACGCCTGTTCACCGAGGACGAGATTCCCTGGGAAGAGATGGCTTTTCGCACCGTGTCGGAAACCTTAAAGCGCTTTTTTGCTGACCGCCGCCAGGGACGGTTTGCCACCCATATTTTTGACATCTCCTGACATGTTGTTCAGCGCTGAGCTGTGCTTCTACCGCGCCAGCCAGGTCTTGGTGACCAGCGTGCTGGGCGCCCCAGCCTCACTTGGAACAACGCTAACGAAGGCAATCGTCCTTGCCAAAAGTCATGCTCCTTCTTGAACGCCTGGTCCGCCCACGGGCTTCGGATGCTGACTGGCGACAGTATGGTGGTGAAATATTTTTTTGATGTTTTCATGCTCTAGCCCTTATGCAATAAGCGCGAGCAGCTCCTATTTTTGACATCTCATGCTGCCCTGTTACGTTCTGCTTGACCTGGAAACCACCGGCGGCAACGCGGTGCGTGACCGCATCACCGAGATTGCAGCCGTGCGTTTTGAGCACGGTGTGGAGGTGGCGCGCTGGAGCACGCTGGTCAACCCGGGCGTGTTCATCTCTGGCTTCATCACGCAGCTCACCGGCATCAGCAACGCGCTGGTGGCCGACGCACCCGCGTTTGACCAAGTGGGCGTGCAGCTGCTGAAACTGCTCGACGGTGCGGTTTTGGTGGCGCACAACGTGCGGTTTGACCATGGTTTTTTGCTGCATGAATTTGCCCGCATGGACGTCGCGCTGCGCACCAAAACGCTGTGCACGGTGCGCCTGTCGCGCTTGCTGTACCCGGGCATCAAAGGCCACGGGCTAGACGCCATCATGCAGCGCCACGGCATCACCACCGAGTCGCGGCACCGCGCCATGGGCGACGTGCAGGTGATGCAAACCTGGCTGAAGCAAGTGGCCCAGCAGTTTGGCGCGGCACACCTGCGGCAACAGGCCTTGGTGTTGCTGCAAGGCAGCGCAGCCCTGCCGCCGCAACTCGACACCCATGTGGCCGACATCCCCGAAGGCCCCGGCGTGTATATTTTTTACGGCGAAGGCACGCTGCCTCTGTATATTGGCAAGAGTGTCAAGCTGCGCAGCCGGGTGATGTCGCACTTCTCTGCCGCAAGCCGCGAGCCGCGCGAGATGCGCATTGCGCAGGAAATCCGCCGCATCGAGTGGGTTGAGACCGCTGGCGAACTGGGCGCGCTGCTGCTGGAAGCCCGCTTGGTAAAAAAGCACCAGCCCCTGCACAACCGCCAGCTGCGCCGCGAGAGCAGCCTGTGCGCCTGGCGCCTGGATGCCAACCCGAACGCCCGCCCGCTGCTCACCTTGGTGCGCGGCGCGGAACTCTCGCCCGAGCAGTTTGGCAATTTGTATGGCCCGTATCGCTCCAAAAATCAGGCCATCAGCCACCTGCGCGAACTCGCCGACGCCCACGGCCTGTGCCTGCAGGCGCTAGGCTTGGAGTCTGGCAAGGGCCGCTGTTTTGCCCACCAGATCGGCCACTGCAAAGGCGTGTGCTGCGGCGAAGAAGCGCCTGAGCGGCATCACCTGCGCCTGCAAATGGTCCTGAGCGCTGACAAACTGCGCGTCTGGCCGTTTGCCGGGCCAGTGGGCCTGCGTGAGCACAACCCGCACACGGGCAAAGGCGAGATGCATATCTTTAACCAGTGGTGCCACCTGACCACCGTGCGCAGTGACGAGGACCTGCAGGAGGCCTTGCAAACGCGCACCGAGGTGCTGGCGTTTGACCTGGACAGCTACCGGCTGGCGCTCAAATATTTGATGCCGCCGGGCAAAGTCGGCCTGACCTTGATCCACCTGAATTCTTCAAGCAAAAATGGCTTCTAGCCCTTATCAGTGCTGCGGTAATAGCTATTGATAAGGTAGCTACCTCGGCATCACAAGAGTTTACATTTCAGGGTAAACCCTTGTCCAAGGCTGCAGCACTGCTAGACTTTGCGCGCCTGGCCACCGCCCAGCCCTCCCCCTGTAACTCACTTAGTCAAAAACCCATGGTCACGTCACCTGTCGAACGCATTCGCAATACCCTGCTAAAAACCAAAATCATGTCGGCAGAAGCTGCCGCCGCGTTGATCCCGACCGGCGCCAATGTCGGCATGAGTGGCTTTACCGGCGCTGGCTATCCCAAGCAGTTGCCTGCGGCGCTGGCCAAGCGCATGAAACACGCGCACGCCACCGGTGAAGACTTCCGTATTGGCCTGTGGACCGGCGCCTCGACCGCGCCCGAGCTTGATGGTGTGCTGGCCGAGGCCCATGGCATTTCGATGCGCCTGCCCTACCAATCCGACCCGACAGTGCGCAAACAGATCAACGCCGGGGAAATGCAATACACCGACCTGCACCTGTCACACGTGGCGCAACTGGTGTGGTTCGGCTTTCTGGGAAATCTGGATATAGCGGTGGTCGAAGTGGCGGGCATTCTGCCCGACGGGCGGCTGATTCCGTCGTCCTCGGTGGGCAACAACAAAACCTGGATCGATCAAGCTGACAAGATCATTCTGGAAGTGAACTCGATGCAAAACATGGGTCTGGAGGGCATGCACGACATCTACTACGGCACCCAACTACCGCCAGACCGCCAACCGATTCCGCTGGTGCGCGCCAGTGGCCGCATTGGCGAAGCCTATCTGCGGTGTGACCTGAGCAAGGTGATTGCGGTGGTGCAAACCAACCAGCCGGACCGCAACACGCCGTTTGCCGAACCGGACGAGACCTCGCAGCGCATTGCCAGCCACGTCATCGATTTTCTCGGCAAAGAGGTCAAGGCCGGGCGTTTGCCCGCTGATTTGTTGCCCTTGCAGTCTGGCGTGGGCAACATTGCCAACGCGGTGCTGGCCGGTCTGAACCACGGTCCGTTCGAGAAAATGACCGCCTACACCGAAGTGCTGCAAGACGGCATGCTCGATATGCTGCGCTCGGGCAAGCTCACCTCGGCATCCGCCACCGCGCTGTCGTTCAGCCCCGCTGCGCTCAAAGAGTTCAATGACAACATTGATTTTTACAGCAAGCGCATCGTGTTGCGTCCGCAAGAGATCAGCAACCACCCCGAGGTGGTGCGCCGTCTGGGCGTGATTGCCATGAACGCCATGATCGAAGCCGACATTTACGGCAACGTCAACTCCACCCACATCAAGGGCACCAGCATCATGAACGGCATTGGTGGCTCGGGCGACTTTGCGCGCAACGCGTTTTTGTCGTTCTTTGTGACGCCATCTACTGCCAAAAACGGCGCCATTTCATGCATCGTGCCGATGGTCTCGCATGTGGACCACACCGAGCATGACGTGCAGATTCTCGTCACCGAGCAGGGTCTGGCCGACCTGCGCGGCCTGTCGCCGAAACAGCGTGCGCGCCTGATCATCGAGAAATGTGCTCACCCCGACTACCGCCCGGCTTTAACTGAATACTATGAGCGTGCGCTGCGCGAGTCGCCCGGCCAACACACCCCGCACCTGATGCATGAAGCCCTGACCTGGCAGGAAACCGCGCTGCGGGTGATGGAAACTACCGCGTAAGCGGCGCCGCGCAATCCCTTTTGCGGACATGCGCCAGCAGCCCGTTGCAGGCGTCTTCCACCAGATCAAGCACCTGCTCAAAACCGCGTTCGCCACCGTCATACGGGTCGGGCACCACCGGGGTGTCATGCAGCTGGCAAAACTCGGTCAGGCGGCGCAGCTTGTGCTGGTGCTCAGCTGGGCAATCGTCTTGCAGCAGTGCCAGGTTGTCCCAGTCCATGGCCAGAATCAGGTCAAACGCGGCGTAATCAGCGCCCACGATCTGGCGCGCGCGCAAGGCTGACAAGTCGTAGCCACGCCGCTTGGCAGCGGCCTGCGTGCGCACATCGGGCGGGCTGCCGGGGTGGTAGTTGTGGGTGCCGGCCGAGTCCACACGCACCGCGTGGCTCAGGCCGTGGTCGAAAACTTTCTGGCGAAACACGCCGTCAGCCGTGGGGCTGCGGCAGATGTTGCCCATACAGACAAAAAGGATGGAAGTGGTCATGCAGGTGTCGGGTTGTGAATGTCAGCAACGTGGATGACAACATTGTGCAAGACGCGAACATGGGTGAACCAAAGCAGTTACAAAAGCCCCAGCAGCCACCCTGCCACCCCACAGCCCAGCACCACAGCCCAGGGCGGTTGGCGCCAGCGCATCAGCGCCAGCAGGGCCAACAGCACCACAGCCAGATCGGCCAGGTTGGTTAAGGCACTGCTGGCCACTGGCTGGATCAACGCCGCCAGCAGCAAGCCCACCACCGCCGCGTTGATACCCGCCAACGCCGATTGCGCCCACGGGTTCTGCCGCAGCTGCTCCCAAAGCGGTAGCGCGCCAGCCACCAGCAAGAAGGACGGCAGAAAAATCGCCACCAGCGCCAGCAGCGCACCACTCACCCCGCCCAGTGGCCCTGGCAGCGCAGCACCCAGAAACGCCGCAAAGGTGAACAGTGGCCCCGGCACCGCCTGCGCTGCACCATAACCCGCCATGAACGCGTCCAGGCTGACCCAGCCGCGCGGCACCACTTCGGCCTGCAACAATGGCAACACCACATGCCCACCGCCAAACACCAGCGCGCCAACGCGGTAAAACACGCTAAACACCTCCAGCGTTGCCTGCGGCCAGACCTGCGCAGCCCAGGGCAAGCCCAGCAACAGAATCAAAAACAAGAGCAATAAAGCCATACCAGTTCTGGTCTTGACCGGGTAAATTGCCTCATCATGCCGGCCTGCCTTGGGTGTGCCGGGCAGCCACAGCCCGAGCAGCCCGGCCACCACCAGCACCGCCAGTTGCATACCCACAGCAGGCTGCAACAGCAACACAACTGCCGCCAGCACCGCCAGGGCGCGCTGCCAAGCCTGCCTGCAAAAGAGCCGTGCCATGCCCCACACCGCCTGCGCCACCACGGCCACCGCCACCAGCTTCAGGCCGTGCAGCACGCTGGCGGGCACCACATCCGCGCCCTGCGCCAGCCCAAGCCCAAACAGCGACAGCAACACCGCCGACGGCAAGGTGAACCCCAACCAGGCAGCCACAGCCCCCATATAGCCGCCACGCAGCAGGCCAATGGCCATGCCCACCTGGCTGCTGGCCGGGCCGGGCAAAAACTGGCACAGTGCCACCAGATCAGCGTAGGCCAACTCAGTCAGCCAGGCACGGCGGCTGACAAACTCGTTGCGGAAATAACCCAGGTGCGCCACCGGCCCGCCAAACGAGGTCAAGCCCAAGCGCAAAAACACCACAAACACCTCCCAGGCGGGGTGACGAGCGGTAGATGGTGACTTGGAAAGCATGAACGCGATGCTACTGGCAGACCTGACGCATTCCCGGCCCTTGGCGTTCACTGTTACGCATTACTTGCTGCCAATGCGCCAGAAAAAAGCAGCCGCACAGTGCCCTCGGCGCAGCAGTCAAAGGCCACCCGTCACGCTGAATTTGGTGTGTTTTTTATAGCGTCTAACCCTTTATCTATAAAGGCTAAAGTCTATTTCAACCATTGAGGAAGTTACGCCACGTCCCCGGCAAACATCTGGCCCTTTTTGGCCTGCAGCATCCGGCGCTGATAAACCTGCGAGAATTTTTTGCAGCTGCTGGCCCAGCAGTAAACCACGCTAATCTGGCCCTGGATTTGCGCTCCATGGAAAGCGCCACCGCCCTGGCGCGCCACATGCCTACAAACCTTGCAGCGCCGCACCAATAGGCCGCTTTGCACCCGGATTCAAGGACACAGGCAGAATCAAGACATGCTCACACCGGATACTTGGCCACAACGCGGCTCTTGCTGCCTGCTATGCCCCAGGTCGTGATCCTTCTCATATTTTTGTGCCTCATGACCACCGCCACTCCCCCTGAATCCGCCCTGAACCTCAGCTCTGCAGAGGTGCTGAACCGCGACTGTTTTTGTCGCACCCTGAACAAAGACCGCCTGCGTGCGCAACTGGAAGCCGACCCCAGCTTGCAGGGCCTGACCGACAAGCTGCTTCAAACCCGGTCCAACCTGTTTTCCAGCAACGTGGTTTTTGTATCAAAAAAGGTTCAATCCCATATAGAGTCTGTGGTGGAAGCTATAGAACGTGTAGCAACTCTGCCCGGCTACCAAGCCCAGGCTTTGTCGCGTGCGCTGCCCATAGCACAGCCCGCCTGGGGCCCGCGGGGCGCGTGTATGGGCTACGACTTTCATCTGAGCCACCAGGGACCGCAGCTCATTGAGATCAACACCAACGCGGGCGGCCTGCTGCTTAACGCGGCGCTGGCGCGGGCGCAGGAAGTCTGTTGCAAGGAGCTTGGCGATGCGTTTGTGACCGGCGCGCGCCAAAGCGGATTGCCGCAAGCTATTTTTGACATGTTTGCCGCCGAGTGGCAGCTGCAGCGCGGCGACCAGCCCTGGCGCAGCGTGCTGATTGTGGACAGCGCCCCCAAAGCGCAGTACCTGGCACCCGAGTTCGAGCTGTTTCGCCAGCTGTTTGCCCAGCATGGCCTGCAAGCGCATATTGCCGACCCGGCTGAGCTGGTATGGCAGGGGGGCCAGTTGCTGTACCAGAACACGCGGGTCGACATGGTCTACAACCGCCTGACCGACTTCTATCTGGAAGAGCCCGCCCACCAGGCGCTGCGCCAGGCCTATGAGGCCGGTGCGGTGGTGCTCACGCCGCACCCGAACCGTCACGCGCTGCTGGCCGACAAACGTAACCTGATTGCGCTGAGTAATGACACGCTGCTGACCGCCTTGGGCGCGTCGACGGCGGACCGCAAACTGCTGGCCGCCAGCGTGCCCACCACCCGTTTGGTGACGCAGGAGCGCGCCGACGAACTCTGGGCGCAGCGCCGCCAGCTGTTCTTCAAGCCCGTGGCCGGTTACGGTGCCAAAGCCGCCTATCGGGGCGACAAACTCACCCGCCGGGTCTGGGGCGAAATTTTGCAAGGCGACTTTGTGGCGCAAACCCTGGTGCCGCCTGCCGAGCGAATGATTGAGGTGGACGGTGTCCTCACCGACCTCAAATTTGACATTCGCGCCTTCACCTACGGTGGCCGGGTACAGCTTCTGGCTGCACGCATCTACAGCGGGCAAACCACCAACTTTCGCACCCCTGGCGGCGGCTTTGCCCCGGTGATTGTGGTCAGCGACGAGGAGACACGCTGATGTGCGGCATTTGTGGCGAATTGCGTTTTGACGGCAAAACTCCCGACATGGCGGCCATTGGCCGCATGTCTGACAAGCTGGCCCGCCGCGGCCCGGACCACGCCGGCACCTACAGCGACGGCCCGGTGGCGCTGGGCCACCGGCGCTTGTCGATCATTGATTTGTCAGCCCACGCGCACCAGCCGATGGTCGACGCCACGCTGCAGCTCACCCTGGTCTTCAACGGCACCATCTACAACTACCGCGAACTGCGCACCGAGCTGCAAGGGCTCGGTTACCGCTTTTTCAGCGAAGGCGACAGCGAAGTCATCCTCAAAAGCTACCACGCCTGGGGTGACAACTGCGTCAAGCGCTTCAAAGGTATGTTTGCCTTCTGCCTGTGGGACCAGCGCAGCCGCCAGTTTTTCATGGCGCGCGACAGGTTTGGCATCAAGCCGCTGTACATCAACCAGGATTGCAAGCGCCTGCGGTTTGCCTCTACCCTGCCGGCCCTGCTGGCGGGTGGCGGGGTAGACACCACGCTGGATGCCGCCGCCCTGCACCACCACTTCACCCTGCACACGGTGGTACCCGCGCCACGCACCTTGCTCAAAGGTGTGCGCAAACTGGCACCCGCCAGCACCATGATGTTCAACCCGGATGGCAGCGTAGACGAACAGGTGTACTGGACGCTGGATGCCACCCGCCCGGCACAGCCCTTGAGCGAAGACCAATGGCTGCAAGTCACCCGCGACGCGCTCGACAAAAGCGTGCAGCGCCGCCTGCTGGCCGCCGACGTTCCGGTGGGCGTACTGCTCTCGGGCGGGCTTGATTCGAGCCTGCTGGTGGGCTTGCTGGCAGGGCATGTGAAGGATTTGCGCACCTTTTCCATCGGTTTTGAAGACATGGGCGCCGGCACCGAGAAGGCCGACGAATTCGAGTTCTCGGACCAGGTGGCGGCGCACTTCAAAACCCGCCACAAGCAATACAGCATCCCCAACAGCGAGGTGCTCAGCCGCCTGCCCGAAGCGGTGGCGCAGATGACCGAGCCGATGGCCAGCTACGACGTGATCGCGTTTTACCTGCTCAGCGAGCGAGTCTCCAAAGACGTGAAAGTGGTGATGTCAGGCCAGGGCGCCGACGAGGTGTTTGGCGGCTATTTCTGGTACCCCGAGATGGACGCCGCGCAGGGAACACCGCTGGAGCGCTTCAGCCAGCACTACTTTGACCGCGACCACGGCGAATACCTGCAGATGATCACCCCGGCGTTCCAAACCAGTGATGTCACCTCGGCGCTGGTGGCCGCTGAGCTGGCCAAACCGCAGGCCGACGAGTTTCTGGACGAAGTGTGGCGCTTGGATGTCACCACCCTGCTGGTGGATGACCCGGTGAAGCGGGTGGACAACATGCCGATGGCCTGGGGGCTGGAGGTGCGCACCCCGTTCCTGGACCACGATCTGGTGGAGCTGGCCGCCAAAATGCCGCCTGCGCTCAAGCTCAAAGAAGGCGGCAAGTTCCCCCTCAAAGCCGTTGCCCGCGGGCTGGTGCCAGACAGCGTGATTGACCGGCCCAAGGGCTACTTTCCGGTGCCTGCGCTGCGTTATGTGCGCGGCGCATTTCTGGACAAAATGCGCGAAATTTTGATGTCGGACGCTTGCTTCAAGCGCGGCCTGTACCAGCGCGACTATGTGAACCAGTTGCTGGCCGAGCCCGAAGGCCCCAACGCCTTCACCCGCATCAACGGCAGCAAGCTGTGGCACCTGGCGCTGCTGGAGTGGTGGCTGCAGGTGCATGTGGACCCGCTGACCCAATAGTGCGAGCCCCGGTTGGCAATCGTCGAGCGGCGAACGCTGCGGGCATTGCACCGCCCAACACGCCCCTGCCAGTGCCGGAGATCCCACCGTCCATTCCCCCTGAAATTCCAGATACCACGCCACCCTTCCGAGTCCCAGCGCCTACAGAGAGCCCCGTACCCGTGCGAGAGCCACCAGTTACGCTGCCACTCCAGTCTTAAAACATGTGGACTTTGGTCGCTTGGTTGCCAACCACCAGGCTCTGGCCTTCTTGATGATTCGGGCCAAGAGCAGTACCAAGTTGAAGCGCCGCGGCGCCGGGTAGCGGTCAAAGACGACGCAGGCAAGCAATTGGTTACTTGACCAGCAACTTCGCACTCATGCCCGAAGTGATCGCCAATGTGTACCGGCAGCGCTGGCAGGTGTCGAATCGCTGAGTTGCTGTGTTGCTGATGGTGCCGACGCTTGCCGGTCGACATCGCAACATACTGCCACTACTATATTTTCAATAGCTACTAGCCCTTTTTTCATAAGGGCTAGAGGCCTTTTTCTTATATAAGACTAGCCCAGTGCCAGTTTCAGGCGGCCAATGCCTTCCTCGATCTTCGCGACATCTGCCGTAGCAAAACTCAGGCGCAGGGTGGTCAAGTCCGGGTCATGCGCGTAAAACGGTGCGCCGGGCACGAAGGCCACCAACTGGTCGATAGCGCGTTTGGCAAAGTCGGCGGCGTTGGCGCATTGACCGTTGACACCGGTCAGGCGCGCCCAGAAAAACATGCCGCCTTGCGGCGCGTTGAAGGCAATCGCATCAGCCAGATCACGTTGCAAACACTGCGCCATGACGCAGGCGCGCTCGGCGTAGGTCTTGCGCACCACCGCCAGGGCGTCGTTCAGGCGGTCCATCGTCAGGTACTGCGCGCAGATGGCTTGCGTCAGGTTGCTGGTGTGCGCGTCGCTGAACTGCTTGCACATCACCGCTTTGGTCAGCAACTCAGGCGGGGCAATCATCCAGCCCACGCGCAGACCGGGGCTTAATATCTTGCTGAAAGATCCGCAATGCGCCAGCACCTCGCGGCTGCCAGGCACGGTGTCGCTCAGGGCCAGCAAACTCGGTGGCGGTGCGGCGTCAAAGTACAGCTCGCCATACGGGTCGTCCTCCACCACCAGCGTTTGCGTGCGCACTGCTATTTCAAGAATGCGTTTGCGCCGCGCCAGGCTCAGCATGGCCCCGCTGGGGTTGCCAAAGGTGGGAATCAGGTAAACCAACTTGGGGTGGTGTTCGTCAATGAGTTGCTCCAGTCGGTCCACATCCACCCCATCGGCATCAATCGGCGCGCCGATGATGTGCGCGCCATACAGCCTGAAACATTGGATGGTGGCGAGAAAGGTGGGCGCTTCCACAATGATCTTGTCACCCGGCGAGATCATGCATTTGCCAATCAAATCAAGCGCCTGCTGGCTGCCGGTAGTGACGATTAGGCCGTCTGGCGCTACCGTGCTGCCCTTGCCTGCCATGAAGCGGCTGATGCCTTCGCGCAGCGGCCCATAGCCTTCGGTGGCACCGTATTGCAGCACCGGGCCGGGGTTGTTGGCCAGCACGGCAGCGCTGGCCTGGGCAATACCGGTGGCGTCAAACAGTGCCGGGTCAGGAAAACCGCCAGCAAAGCTGATGATGCCGGGCTTGCCCAGCAGCTTGAACAGCTCACGAATGGCAGAGGTTTCGACGTTTTGCAGGCGGTCGGCGAATTTCATGAAATGTGGCTTTCAGATAAGAAGTGTGAAAAAACGCTGGTCAGGCCAGATTGCCAGCAGTTTGCAGGGCGGGGCAGCCGGTAAATGGGGTAAATTGTGACCGATCAGGTCGCCGTCGCCTCTCTCTGGAAAACCATGCCAAGTCTTGATGCCTTTTTTGCCACCATCGAATTGCCCTCGATGTCAGAGGTGGCGCACGAATTGATTGAGACCTTGAACCACGAGAGCGCCAGCGTGACAGAAGTCAGCCAGATCATCAGCCGTGACCCGGCGCTGAGCGCTCGCCTGCTGCGCCTGGCCAACAGTGCGCAGTTTGGCCTGCCGCGTGGGGTGAACGCGATTGACGATGCCGTGCAGATGGTGGGTATGAGCCGGGTGCGCGCGCTGGCTTTGAGCGCCTGCCTGAGCGACGCGTTTGCGCCTCCGCCAGGCCTGAAAATGCCCGAATTCTGGCAAACCAGCATGGCCTGCGCTGGCTACGCGCAGTGGCTGGCGGGTGCCCTGGAGATGGACACCCAGCAAGCCTGGCTGACCGGCATGATGTTGCGCCTGGGCGAGCTGCTGATTGGCCAGACCCACCCGCAGGCGCTGGCCGAGATTGAACGCCTGCCGCTTGCGCCGGGGGCCCGCTGGGAGCGTGAAAAGCGCCTGATCGGTTTCTCTGAAGGGCAAATCACCGCCGAACTGGCGCGCCGCTGGAACTTTCCGATGCAGATCGCGCAGGCCCTAGAGCGTGCCTACGACCCGCTGGTGGAGCAAGCCTTTTCGCGCTTGGGCGCGGTGGTGAATCTGGCGGGCATGCTGGCCGACATGCCGGATGCTGACGCGCTCGCGGTAGATGCCTTGCCGCTTGACGTGATTCAGGCGCTGGGGCTGGAAGTGCGCTGGATGAAAGCCACCTTCCCCCTGCCCGACTCGTTTATTCAGCTGCACTGAGCGTATGAAACCTGCGCAGATTCAAACCTTTTTGACCACCTTGGCCGCCAGCAACCCGCAGCCGCAAACCGAACTGGAATTTTCCAGCGTGTTTGAGCTGCTTGCCGCCGTGCTGCTGTCAGCCCAGGCCACCGATAGGAGTGTCAACAAGGCCACCCGCGCGCTATTTTTGGTCGCCAACACCCCTGAAAAGGTGCTGGCTCTGGGCCTGGATGGCTTGGAGAGCCACATCAAAACCATCGGCCTGTACCACAGCAAGGCCAAACACCTGCTGCAAACCTGCCAGATGCTGGTGGACCTGCATGGCGGCCAGGTACCACGCACCCGCGAGGCGCTGCAAGCCCTGCCCGGCGTGGGCCGTAAAACCGCCAATGTGGTGCTGAATGTGGCCTTTGGCGAGCCCACCATGGCCGTGGACACGCATATTTTTCGCGTCGGCAACCGCACCGGGCTGGCGCCGGGCAAGACGCCGCTGGCGGTGGAGTTGGGGCTGCTCAAGCGCATTCCCAAAGCATTCATGACCGACGCGCACCACTGGCTGATCTTGCACGGGCGCTATGTGTGCCAAGCGCGCACACCGCAATGTTGGGTGTGCGCTGTGGCCAACTGTTGCGACTTTGCACCCAAAACACAACAACCACCAGGGAAAAAAACACATGGCCGTACCTGACCGAGCCCCATTTACCCGCCTGTCTGACTTCGTTCAAACTGTGCAATGGCCAGTGATGCCCGAAGCCGGGCAGGCGCTGATCCGCACCCTGAGCGACGACGACGTGGACACCTTCACCGTGTGCCGCATCATCAAAAAAGACCCGGCCCTGACCGCCGACTTGCTGCGCATGGCCAACAGCGCCATGTTTGGGCTGTCGGGCACGGTCAGCACCCTGGAGCGCGCGGTGAGTGTGGTGGGGGTAACCACGGTACGCGCACGGACCTTGGCACTGTGCATGGCGCGCGCTTGCGTCTTTCCGGCCGGTTTTGACCGCAAGCGGTTTTGGCATGACAGCCTGCTGTGTGCGGGCTACGCGCAGTGGCTGGCGGATCTGTGCGAGGTGGATGACCAAGAGGCCTGGCTGTGCGGCATGATGCTGCGCCTGGGCGGCTTGAGCCTGGTGCAAGTGCGCCCCGAGCGCCTGCTGGCCATCGAAGCGCTGCCCGCCGCGCCCGGCGAGCGTTGGGTGCGCCAGCGCAGCCTGGTCGGTTTTGACGAGGGCGAAGTCATGGCCGAGCTGGCCCGGCACTGGGACTTTCCGCCGGCGCTGGTGACCGGTTTGCGCCAGGGTGCGCAGCCGCTGCTGGGCAGCCCGGTGGCCCCACTGGCTGGTGTGCTGCACTTGGCAGCGCGGCTGGCCGACGACGGCGCTGTCACGCCCGCCAGCGTGGAGAACTTGCCGCTGATTTTGCTGGCCCTGCTGAAGCTTGACCCAGTCGGCCTGGCAGCCTGCGCGCCCGACGAGACTGCGCTGACCGATGTGTCGATGTTCACCATCTAGCCGCCTGCGTTTGTCCGGGGGTGCGGTGGCAACACCAGCCATTGGCCAAACGCCGGTGCCGCTTGCGGCCAGTCTTGCGCCCGATCAATGCGACGCACACCTTGGTCAAGCAGCGTGGCGGCACGAATCACCCCGGCGTGGGTGATCCAAACCTGCGGTTGCGCACTGGACAGGGCTTCGCCCCAGACGCTGGCGACGCGCGCCATGAGCTCTGCCACGCTTTCTACGCCGCCAAAGCGGTGCTGCCAAAAATTGGCCGTCCACTCATCCAGCAACCCAGGCGCGATGCTGTCCCAGCGCTGGCCTTCAAAGCGGCCGAAATTCATCTCCCTCAGGCGCAGATCGGTTTTATACGTCAAATCAGGCCGTAGCCCTTGTAGCGTTTGCGCTAGTAGCTCACATCTCTGTAGCGGCGAGCAGAGCATTCGCACGCCGGTTGACAGCGTTTGCGCAAGCGCTTCGGCGGCTTGTTGGGTGGCTTGTAGATCGGCGGGCATGTCCAGCGCGCCGTAACACACGCCGGCGGCCACCAGCGGCTGGGCGTGGCGCGCCAGGGTCAGCCTCACAAACTCACCGCCAGCCCGAGGTAAAACGCCAGCTCACACACCTGCTGCGTGGCACCCAGGCAGTCGCCGGTGAAACCACCTAGGCGGCGGGAAAACCAGCGTGTCAGCCAGACCCAGGCCAGCAGCGAGGCCACCAGCGCAGTCGCCAGAGCTTGCAACAGGTCTGCATTGGAGAGTTCAATAGCTATAACGTTAGTAGCAACTTGCGCATATACAGTAAGGGCTAGAGCCGAAAAAAACCATAAAACTCCGGTCGCCAGCGCACGCGGGCTGATCTGATCGGCCATCAGTTTGGACTTGGATCTTGCCGGATCACTGACGTTTTTGAGCAGCCGGATGGTCAGCAGCGGCCAAGTGCGTGACACCACATGCGCCAAAATCAGCGCCACGACCAGCAGAGACGCACTCACATCACCCAGCAGCCCCAGCAGCGCCACTTTGCACAGCAGCGCCAGCATCACCGTAACGGCACCAAAGGCACCGACATGCGAGTCCTTCATGATCGCCAGCGAGCGAACTCGGTCGTCGCTGCCGCCCAGCCCATCGGCCACGTCGGCCAGGCCGTCTTCATGCAGCGCGCCAGTGAGCCGCACCGAAAGCGCCGTGCCCAAGGCCGCCGCCACCAGCGCGCCCAAGCCAGTGGCAGGCAGCAGCAGCAACAGCGCCCAGGTGAACAACCCCACCAGCGTACCGATCAGCAGGCCCACGCCGGGGAAATGGCCGGTACTGGCGCGCAGCATGACCGGGCACCAACCCACCCAGTCCGCCAGTTTCTTAGGGAGCGAGATGCGGGTGAAATATTGCAGACTTAGCAGGTAGTGGCGGGTGAATTGGGTCATGGCAAAGTTGGGGTTAGCACCCACACTAAGGGTCGTGGGTAGAGCGGATGCCGCAGCCGGTTTAAAAAAGCGAAGCGTCATGAGGCCACGGCGTCAGCCCTGCCCCCGGTCCGGTTCAGACCACCCGCCGCTGACTTCATACTTGTGCGAACTCAGGCAACCCACGGGCAAACGTTGCAAGCACGCCCAAGGGGGTCGGGGCTGCACACCCAGGGGTCATAAAGCAGGGTCGACTGGCAGCGCAACCCGTGTGATCACACCGTGGCGCTGTGTTTGCTGTCCTTCTCCGACACACCGGCCGACTCAAAGCTGGCCATCTCGCGCAGCATGACACAGGCCGACTGCAGCAGCGGCCAGGCCAGCGCACCACCTGAGCCTTCGCCCAAACGCAGCCCCAGGTCCAGCAGCGCCTGCACGCCCAAGTGTTGCAGCATGAACTCATGCCCACGCTCGCCCGAACGATGCGAAAACACACAGCGCTGTAACACCAAGGGCTGCAGTGCATGCGCTACCAGCAGGGCCGAGGTAGCAATGAAACCATCGACCACCACCACGCGGCGCTCTGCAGCGGCCTGCATCATGGCACCGACCATGGCGGCAATCTCAAAGCCGCCGAAAGCGGCCAGCGCCTCCAGCGGGGCTTGCGCCTGGGGATGGCGCGCCAGCACGCTGCGCAGCACTTCGGTCTTGTGTTGCACGCCCGGGGCATCCAGCCCGGTACCGGCGCCGGTGCAGACCTCAATGTTCAGCCCGGCCAAACGTGCCAGCAGCAAAGACGCTGCCGAGGTGTTGCCGATGCCCATCTCACCCAGTAGCAGCGCGTTGCCGGGCAAGCCTTTGACGATGTCCATGCCAGTTTGCAGAGCCTCTTGGCATTGCGCGGCGGTCATGGCGGGTTGTACAGACGAATCAGCCGTGCCTTTTTCACCGCCGGTCACTTTGCGCACGATCAAGCCTGGGCGCTGGGCACCTTCAGGCAAACCGGCCAAAAAGTCATGCGCCACGCCGCAGTCCACCACAGTGAGGGCGATGCCATTGGCGCGCGAGAACACGCTCACCGCCGCGCCACCGGTCAGATAGTTCTCCACCATCTGCCAGCTCACGTCTTGCGCAAACGCCGACACGCCGCGCGCCACCAAACCGTGGTCGCCGGCAAACACCACCATCTGCGGGTCTTTGAGCACCGGGCAATCGGTGTTCAAAATCTGACCAATACTCAGCGCCAGTGTCTCCAGGCGACCGAGCGAGCCCAGCGGCTTGGTTTTGGTGTCAATTTTGTGTTGCAGTGCCTGGGTGAAGGCGGCATTTGATAGGTCAGCGAGTTGCGGCAAAGTTTGGTTCATCGATTTTCCAGTTTGATAAAAAAGTGATTAAAGAGTCAAGGTTTCAAAAGGGCTTGAAGCACACCCGGCTCAAAGTGCGTGGCAATAAAGTCGGCCATGCGCTCAAAGACTGCATCTAGGGTGGGCACTGGCCCGTCCAGTCGCGACGCAAACAGGGCTTGCGGGGCAGCCGGATCTTCAAACAGCCCATGCAGGTAAATGCCCAGCACGTTGCCTGCGCCATTTTGCCAGCCCAAGCCGCCGGGCAAGACCGCGCGCGCCACATCACCGGCCTGCGCCATCGCCGGGTGCTGCGCGGTTTGACCGTGGTGGATTTCGTAGCCGCTGACCTGCACCCCGGCCAATGCAGACCAAGGGTTGTGGCACTGCGCCGACCATTGGCCCCGGCTGTTGGCGGTCAGGCCAGGGGCAAATTTATGGGCCTTTGACAGATTGAGACCTTCGGCCTGACCCTCAACAGCCGGCGAGTGAGCCAGCGGATCGGACGGCAAACCATCCATGACCTCAGCGCCCATGTCTTCAACAAAGCGCGTCTGGGTGTGCCGCACTGTCTTGTCCGGCAAAAACAGCGTCACCAGCGGTAGCAGCCCCAGCCCCGGCGCGTTGCCGTCCACGCCGTGCGTGTCGACCAACGCCTCACCCAGCATCTGCAGCCCGCCGCACACGCCCAACACCGCCCCGCCCTGCGCCGCATGCCTGGCCACAGCCGCGTCCAAGCCCTGCGAGCGCAGCCAAGCCAGGTCAGCGGTGGTGCTTTTGGAGCCAGGCAGCACCACCCAGTCGCAGGGCGACAGACCCGCCAATTCGGCAGGCGAACGTACCCACATCAGCCGCACACCGGGAATGTTCTTCAGCGGCTGGAACTCGTCCAGATTGCTAATGCGCGGGTAAGCCACTACGGCCACCGTCAGTTGCACCTCGCCGCGCGTGGTGCTGCAGTCACTGAGCGGCGCACGGCCGCCCGAAGACGCGGGCGCCCCCTCGGGGGGCAGTGAGGACACGCCCGTGCCGAACGTGGGGGCCATATCAAATACGCCGTCTTCTTCCGGCAGACCGTGCTGCCACCACATCGGCAAGGTGGCCACGGTGGGAATGCCGGTGAGGTCTTGCAGCATCTGCGGCGCGGGCGCCAGTAACGCGGCGTCACCGCGAAACTTGTTAAGCACAAAACCCTTGATCAGCGCGCGCTCGGGCGCAGGCAGCAGCGCCCAGGTGCCATACAGGTGGGCAAATGCGCCGCCACGGTCGATGTCAGTGACCAGCAGGCAGGCCGCGTTGCAGTGCAGCGCCACGCGCATGTTGACGATGTCGCTACTCGAAAGATTGATCTCGGCCGGTGAACCCGCACCTTCGATCACCACCACGTCATTCTCGGCACGCAATTCGTCAAGCGCGGCGGCAATCTGCGGCCACACATGCACGCTGCGCCCGCGCCAGGGCATAGCGGTGAGCTCGGCGCTGACCTCGCCCATCAACACCACCTGGCTGTGGGTGTCGGCCTCAGGCTTGAGCAAGAGCGGGTTCATGCGCACATCAGGCAGCGCCTTGGCCGCCAGCGCCTGAAAGTACTGGGCCGAGCCGATTTCGCCCTGACCATTGCTTGACGCGACCACTCTTGCGTTATTGCTCATGTTTTGCGCCTTGAACGGCACGACTTTCAGGCCTTGGCGAGCGTAGTAGCGGCACAGCGCCGTGGCCAGCCAGCTCTTGCCAGCACCGCTGGTGGTGCCTAGCACCATGATGCAGGTCGCGGTCATAAAAAATCTCCGGTGGGCTTTCAAGTTGAATGGGCACCTTGAAGCGCCGCCGCCAGCGCAACCTGCGCATCCGGCCCCAGCACTCCCAGCCTCACCCAGCCAGGCAAGCCAAATGAGGTGGCGTCGCGCAGTTTGATGCCATGCGTCTGGCGCAAGGCGGCCAGGTCAATGGGCTGCGGCGGGCGGGCGCAAAAATAGTTGGCGTCGCTGGGCTGCACGATCCAGCCCAGGGTTTGCAGCTGGGCGATCTGGCGCGCTTTCCAGTGGCGCAGGGTGTGCAGGCTCCCGGTCAGCCAGGCTTGGGTATCAGCTTGCGTCCAGGCCTGCAGCAGAGCCACACCATGGGCGCCTACCGGCCAGGACGGTGCCAGCCGCTCAAGCTGTTGGAAATCTGCATAAAATTTACCTCCAGCCCTTTCAGAATAAGCGTAAGGTGCTATCAAGTACGCAGCACGCACACCTGCCAGACCCAGCGCTTTGTTGGGGGTAAACAACTGCCAGACATGTTGCCGTTGGTCACTACTCAGCGATGACACGCCGCTCAGACGCAACGGGGCGTAGGCACGGTCCAGCACCAGCAGGGGTTGGCGGGCTGCTGACGCGTTTGTGCGGGTACTTACAGCTTTGTCGCTGGCGTGTGGCGTCAGCCAACTCGGCCAGCCGGTGTGCGCCTGCCCAAGGGGGCTGGACGGCTCGCAGGCCCAAACCAGCGTGCGTTGCGCCAAAAGCGAACCTGCCACGGCAGAGGGCTGATCAACCACGCGCTGCAGCGCCCAGGCTTGCGCGGCGCGGGCATAGTCGCCGTAATGGTGCTGGGGCAGGTGAACCGCTCGCACGCCTTGTTGATGCGCCCAGGCGGTGAGGCGAAAAATGGCTTCGCTGGCGCTGCCCGCCAGCACGATGCGCCCTGGGCTCACCTCGTGAAAAGTACCCAAACGTTCGCGCAGCGCGGTGTAAGCCGGGTCTGGGTACAGGGTGGCGTCTGCCGCTTGCACCGCTGCCAGTGCTGGTGGGCAGGGGCCGCAGGCGTTGCTGTTGGTGGAAAAGTCAAAGCGCGCCGCACCCAGCGCGTCGGTACCACCGTGCGTCCAGCCGGTCTCAGGGCATACGAGGGCTTGCCAGGGCGCGGACGGCAGCGTGTCCGGTGGCGTGTCCGGCAGCGTCGTCTGCGGCGCTCCGTCTGCGGGTGCCGACACTTGGCACGCGATCGCCCTCAGCGCCTGTTGCAGCGCGAGGAAGCTGATGCGCTCCTGCTCCAGTCGCAGGTGTTTGCCAAGCCGGTTGTCGCGCAGATCGTTGTACAGCGCGGCTTCGCCTGCGTTCAGGCGGGTCAGGTCACGCAGCACAGGCTGCGGCTCGCTGCCCCATTGGTCTGGGTGGGCCAGCAAGGTGGTGCGGTCCATCAGCAGCGACTGAGCGTGGGGGAAGTGGGCACGCAACTGGTCCAAAATGGCCAGACCGTGGGTGTCAATATCACCCCAATAGTGCAGTGGGCAGCGCTGCAGCCAAGTGGCCTGCGCCAAAGCGTCAAACCCGTAGCCCGCACCAAAAATCACCACACTGCCCGGCACTGGCGGGAAAGCCAGAAAGTTGACTTCGTTCTCGGTCATGAACACGCGCTGCACCGGCCAGTCCAGCCGCTCGAAGTCGGCCTGGGTCAAGGTGATGTCTTGGTCCAATGGGTTTGGCCGATCGATCGCAGCGCTGCCTGAGCTGGTGCCGACATGCAGCAGCCGCAAAGCCGGGTCGAGCACGCGCAGGCGAACCCGCAGCGGTTTGTCCTTGAAGCCATAGCGGCGACAAAACTGGCTCAGGCCGTTGGCGGTGGCGTCAATGGCCGATGGCGGCAGCGCCAAATCGAGCAACTCGGCCAGCACAGCGCGGTAGGTTTCCAGAAACTTGCTGTCCACACCCGGCAAATCCACCTGACGCAGGTAGACGCCTGGGCGTGGATGGGCTTGCAACCACGTCACCACGGCCAGCAGGCGCGCCCAAGCATCTGTCACTTCCAACGCCAACAGCGGGCGCTTTTTCAGCCAGGGCAACAAGGCGGCGTTTTGCGCTTGGGTGTTGGCCACCAGCGTGGCAAAGCGGGCTGCCTCACGGGTTTTACCAATCAGCACCAGCGCATCGTCCAGGCTGTCGAGCCAGACCGCATCCGGCACCGCACACAAGCCCAACACGCGGTGGCGAAATTCGCGCAGTTCTATCCGCACTTTGGGCGTGGCGCGTAGCGCGCTGATCCAGTCGCGCACGGCCTCAAAGCGCTCCGTCAGCTCCTGTGAACTCGGGCCCGACAGGCGCAAACGCCGCGGCTCAAACGGCTCGCCATGCACCAAAGGGCGCAGCAAATCGCCTTTGTCCCAGAGTTTTTGCACCTGGGCGCGCAGGTCTTTGGCCGTGGTCCAGCTCATGGCGGGGGCTCCGACAGTACGGGTTCGAGGTTGACGACTTTGCCTGGGTCAGTTGCTTTTTCCGCGTTAGTTGCTTTATTTTTAATAGCTACTAACGCTTGCTCTATAAGGGCTTTAGGCTGTTTTGATGCTTCAAGGCGATCGCGCTCAATGCGGTAGTCGGCCATGCTCAGGTTACGCACCTTGGAATCACGCCCCTCTTCGTTGTGGACAAAACCGACGTTTGACACAAACGGCTCGATGATGTGGATTTTTTGCAGCGGCGTGACGATCAGCAGTTGCAAATTGAGCTGCGCAAACAGTTTCAGGCCGTATTGCGCTGACTCGTCCGAGCCCCGGCCAAAGGCCTCGTCAATCACCACAAACCTGAAACTGCGCGAGCGCGCCTCGCCCCACACCAGCCCAAATTGGTAGGCCAGGCTGGCCGCCAAAATGGTGTAGGCGAGCTTTTCCTTTTGCCCGCCAGACTTGCCGCCCGAATCTGAATAATGCTCGTGCTCGCGGCCGTCTTCGTGCCAGCGCTCGCTGGCGGCAAACACAAACCAGTTGCGCACGTCGGTCACTTTATGGGTCCAGCGCCGGTCTTGCTCGCCCTGGCCTTCGCGCCCGCGCAGCCGCGAGATGATGGCTTTGACCTGCAAAAACTTGGCCTCGGAATACTGGCCATCATCATGGTCCGCAGCGCCCGACACGGCGCCGTCCAGGCAATGCCGCAGCTCGGTCTGAAAGTCGCGCACCTCGGCATCCGGCGTGGGCTGGGCTTCGAGCACGATGAAGCGCCCGGGGTTGTAGTCAATTTGCGTGAGCGACTGGTTGATGCGCTCAATGCGTTCCTTGATGGTTTCACGCTCTTTGCTGAGCTGGGCGCTGAACTGCGCCACCTGGTTGATGGTGTTCTGATTCAGCAGTTCTTTGAACTTGGCCTCAAATTTGGGCAGATCATCGAGCTGCAGCTGCTTGAGCAGCGCCCGAAATTCCCCGGCGGCCGCCACCGACACATCGGCCTCCTGGCTGGCCAGCGGGTAACGGTGGCGAAAACTGCGCATCGCGTCGATGATTTTTTCGACCAGCTTGCGGGCTTTGGCATCGTTGGCGTCGATGGACTTTTGCAGGCTCTCGCGCAGGTCTTGCTGGCGGTTGTCGCATGATTCCAGGGTGATCGCCTGTTTGGCCAGCAACTTATTTTGCAAGTCTGCAATCTTTATATCAAATTGGCCTGCAGCCCTTTCCGAATAAGCGCCAGTAGCTCCTGAATCAATAGTAACTGAAACGCCCAACAGCGCCAGCGTGTGCTGCTGCAGCGCCGTCGCATCAGTGATTTTTTGCTCCACCTTGGCGCGCCGGTCGCGTTGCGCCAGCAAGGCGTTGTCGGTGACGGTTTGCAGGGTTTCCAACGCGGCCAGGCGCTGGGTGAGCGTTTGCAAAATATCGCTGGCCGCCTCCAACTGGGCGCGTTCATCCTGCAGCGCGGCCACCTCGCGCGCGGGCAAGCCCCAATCGAGCTCGCGGTAGTCGCGGTATTCCACCAGCTTGGCCAGCGCGCTCAGACGCTCGTTGATGCCTTTGAGCTGTGCCTGTGCCTCACTGATGTGCTTGGCGAGTTGCGCCAACGCCGCTTCCAGCACACGGCGCTTGCTCTGTAGCGCGGCCAATTTGGCGGCGTTGCTCCAGCCCAGCACATAGCGGCCGCGGTCGTCCAGGCGGTGGCGGTCGTCTTTTTCGTGGCGCTCACCCCCGGCCTTGATCTGCCCAGCGCGGGTGATGGCTTTGAGCTCACGGCGAAACTGCTCTTGGGTGGCGCAGCAGGCCACATCAAAGCGGTGCTGCAGCTCACGGTCTACCCAGGCATAAAACGGCGAATCGGGTTTGACACTGAGCTTGCGCACCAATGAGTCGGGGTGCAGAGTAGCGGCCTCAGGGCGCACCGGCAGGCGCACCCGAAAGTACACCAGTCGCCCCTTGAGCCGGGTTTTGTCCACCCAGTCCGCGACCTGGGCGTAATAGGCATCGGGCACCAACAGCGACAAGCCAAAGTTGTGCAGCAGGCGCTCAATGGCGCCTTCCCAATCGCGCTCCTGATCGCGCACCTCAATCAACTCGCCGACAAACGGCATGCTGTCTTCATCCAGGTGCAGGGCCGCGCAAAGCTCGGCGCGCATGGCGATTTGCTGCGCGTCGATGTTGCTGCGACGGCCTTTCAGGCTGGTAATCTCCCCCGACAAGGCATCGTGCTCGGTGCGGCCTTGTTTGAATTCAACGCTTTTTTCAGTCTGCGTGTTTTGCACGGTATCGGCTTGGGCGGTCTCAACCTCAACCATTTGCAGGCAGGTTTGCTGCTGCGCCACCAGGTCTTCGGTGCTGCCGACTTGCAGCAGGTTCAAAGTGCGGCGCAGCTCGTCATAGCGCGCGGCGTTGGCTTGGCGACGGGTGATCTCGGCCTGATGCGCGGCAATTTCAGCCTCGATGCGGGCAAGGCGCGCCCCACCCCGCTCGGCCAGGCTTTGGCGCAATTCGCGTTCTTGGGCAAGCTCGGCGGCGCGCTTTTCTTCGAGCTTTTTAACCTTGGCCTGGTCGCGCGCCAGGTCTTCAGCCAAGGCCTGCAGGCGCTGGTCGATCAGCGCTAATTTAAGCCGGGCAAAGTAACTTTTTAGCGCGTCACGGCAAGCACGCAACTCATCGGTGGCGGCCAAAAGGCTGGCGTGTTCATCACTGTCTGCCACCAGCGGGGTCAGCATCTCGACCTGGTGTTTGGCGGTCAGCACTGCCGCATGGGCGCGGTTCAGGTCGTCAAAATGGGTGATCAGCGCGGCAATGCGCGGGGCCACCTCAAAGGGTTCCAACATGTGCTGGCGCACAAAATCGGTCAAATTACCCACCGACTTCATCGACACGGTTTGCAAAAACAGCTCCAGGGCTTGCTCTTGCAGCCCGCCAAACAGGCGGCGAAACAGCGCGCCATAGGGCGGGAAAGTGTCAAACAGCTGGGCACCGCTTTTGCGCAAACGCTTTTTCAACGGCTCAATCGCTGTGCCAAACTGACCAAAATCGGCGGCAATCGACAGCGCCTGCTCGGCTACCAGATAAAAACGCTCGGGCTGGCCAGCCGCCTCGCGGCACCAGAAGACTTGTGCCAGCGTCACCGTCTTATCAAAACCGGCGTTGTGAAACACACCCAGAATCACCGAGTAATGCCGTGCATCGCGCAGCGCCACTGGCTTGGCGTTGCCGCTGGCCTCATTGCGCTCCGACTTGTAATGCCCCAGCACATAGGAGCGCAATGAGCGCTCTTTGGCATCAGCCCCGGCGGCCTTGTTGTAGCCAATGCGTTGGGCTGGCACCAAGAGCGTGGTCACCGCATCAACCAATGTGGACTTGCCCGAGCCAATGTCACCGGTCAGCAGCGCGTTGTGGCCACCGAGTTCGAGCGACCAGACGCGTTTGTCAAAGGTGCCCCAGTTGAAGACTTCAAGCCGCTGCAGGCGGAAACCCGACAGTGCTGCGGTGTTGAAGTCGAGATCGGGTTGGGTCATTGCATCAACGCCATAAGCTTCGCATACCCGTCTGCCACGTCGCTGCTGGCGTCCAGCTTACGCTTGGGCCGCCCGACGAAACACGCTGTAACAGCGTCAACAGCCTGGTAGGCCTGCTTTTTAAATTTGAGTCTCATGGCTCTCTTAAATCTCTATTTCTTACAATTTTCCAACTGGGCGCTGGGTGGCTTGCTCACCAAGTTTCTAGCCTCAATGGCGCGGGCACTTGGGCAAAGGCCTTGTCGCGGCTGACCAGAGTGGCATCCACCGCAACGGCGTGGGCAGCAATCATCATGTCAAGATCGCTGAGGTTGATGCCCTGCGCTTCCAGCGTGCTGCACAACACGCCATAACACCGCGCCACGGATTCATCCCAAGGCAGCACATCCATGTGCAGCAGCACCTGGGTCATGGCGTTTTTCAGGCGCACGGGTTGCCCTTTGCAGTGCAGACCGTATTCAAGCTCGGCCAGCGTCACGCTGGAAATCACCACTTGGCCCACGGGCACTTGGGTTAAAAGAGCCAGCAAAGCAGCGTCGCGCCCTTGCATGATGTGGCTCACCACGTTGGTGTCGAGCATGTAGCGCTGCGTCATTCCTGCCAGCCCTCAAAGGGGTCGCGGCGGACCTGGGGCGTTGCCACAGCGCGGCGCTCAATCAACAGGTCTTCACCCATGTTTTGTGCGACGGCATCCAGCAGGCCTTGCCAGTCTGTGGGCTTGCGCGACAGCACCACATCGCCCGTAACAGGGTCGTGGCGAATATAAACTTCTGCCACATCAAAGCGAAATTCCAGCGGCAGCCGAACGGCTTGACTGCGGCCGGTGGCAAATATTTTGGCGGTTTGTTGCATGATGGGCCTCCCTTTAATTGATATGGTACATGGTATATATCGCGTGACACACTGTCAATCCAAAACATCGGTCATGCCACACCGGTTCCGCCCTTGCAGGTTTCCAGCGCGTTGATGTTGTCGATGCGTTTCATGGGCTGTCAAAACAGCGTCGCAATGGTCTTTAAGGGCAAGAACAATTTGCCCGCCGAGGTGTTCAGGGGCACAAAACCATAGTGCTGGTAAAAAGCCGCCGCAGCGGCATCTTTGGCATCCACTACCACCGCCATGGCGGCAATGCTGGCGGCGGCCTGCAGGCTCTTAAACAAGGCATCGAGCAACAAAAACTGACCCAGACCTTGCCCTTTGCAGGACTGGTCGATTGCCAATCGTCCCAACAAGGTGACCGGCAAAAGTGGGTAGCGCGGCAGCTTTTTGGTCAAGTCGCAGGGTAGCTCTGCCACTGGAATGCTCGACGCTGAAAGGCTGTAATAACCCAACACCTGCACCCGGGGTGGTGCAAAGGCTACAAACACGGCGGCCACCTGATTTTGGGCGTCTTGACGGGCCTGCTGCTGCAAGTAGCGGTTCAGCGCAGCATGACCACAGTTGAATGACTCGCGGGCATGACTTTTTTGCAGAGGCTCAACCCGCCAGTCAGCCGGGTGCACAGTGGGTGCCATGGGGCATCAAGCGCCGGTTTGCTGGCGGTACTGCGCCGCCGCCTGGCGTAGCCGGTCGCAGGGCTCGGGCGGTGTCAGCAAGGCCGAAACAAAGCGGATTTGCTCATCGCGCGTCAACGCAATGGTTTCGTGCGTTTGAATGATTTTGGCAGCTGCCTCTTGCGCACTGGCCACAACAAACTCACTGAGCGTACATTGCGACAGCATGGCAGCCTGCTGAAACAGCGTTTTTTGCTCGGCGCTGATGCGCGCCTCTAATCGCGCGCCTCGGGTTTTGGTAGAAGAATTTTGACTGGTTTGCATAAAAAGCTCCAAATCGCAAAAAGTTGGGCGAACAAATTGTACGCCGATTGTCCGTACTATTTTAACCGTCACCCCTCATTCCATTTTTAGATCGATAGGAGCGCGAGAAGCGAAGCCGCAGACAGTGCAGACGCACGGCAAGACGAAACAACAACAAATCCTATTGATATGGAAATGCAATTACTCGTCTGCAGCTATGCCTGGCCCGCATCAGCCACACTTAGCTGCACCTGGTACGCCGCCAGCCGCGCATCAAAGTCGGCCAGCCACTGGGCATCCACATAGGCTTTGAGGATGCGGCGCACCTCAAAACTGGGCGACTGTGCTTTACCGGACTGGGCTTTGAGGCGGCGCACAAAGCCCAGTTCGATGATTTTGTTGAGCTGGGTTTCCACCTGGTCCATCAGGCGCGACTCGTTGGAGCCGGCAGGCATGAAGACGCGCAGCAGTTCAGTCACCGCCTCCAGCGACAAAATCAGCCGCGTGTCACCGCCGCTGGCGTCAAATTCAGCCAGCTTTTTGCGCAGCAATGCCAGCAGCAGACTGACCTGAAACGTCAAGGGGCGGCGCGCCACCAGGCGAGGCAGCTTCGGCGCGTCGTCATCCGTTTCAGGTCGGGCGCGCAAAAAGGCATAGCCCTCGGACTCATCCAGCACCAGTTCAAGCGCCAGCACCGCCACATAGTCGCGCACCCGGGCTTGCAAATTGAGCAGCGCTTGCCACTGGGCACCGTCTTCATCGCGGTAAAGCATGCCTTTGAGCAGCGGGATCACCAGCGTGGTGAGGTCGTGAGCGGGCTGGCGCGGCGCTGCATCTGCATCTGCATCTGGTGAGATGTCAGCGTCCCACCTGGCGCGTCGATCTGTCGGCGAGATTGGCGAAGTTGGCGGAATTTGCCGGTGCGGGTCAGCGTCTGGCGTTGACCGCAATGGATCAGGGCTGTCAAACAAATCAACAGATTGCATGCTCAATGCCTCACAAAAATCACGCGCGGCAGGCTGGCCTGACGCATCACGGGAACGGGCTCACCTGCCGCATCCGGGTCGGCCACTTGCCACTGCACCGTCTCCTGCACGGTGTCGTCCACCAGCGTGTCGCTCGACTCGCTGGCCAGCTGCAAGTAGGCCACTAGTTCACTCAAACCCTGTTGCAGCGGGTGCGCGCTCAGCACCTCCGCCAGACTGACCTGCTTGCGCTGTTGCAGCATCTGGCGCACATGGGCTGCCAGCTGCGCTTTGTCAATGCGGGTCTGGTGAAACAGCGCAGAGGCGTCCAGGTCTTCATCACCGGCTTGCAGCGCCTGGTTGTCGAGCACCAGCTTGATCGGCGGGCTGAATAGCGGGCGCTCCAGAGGCAACTCGATGCTGGCACCGATCTCGTCGATAGCTCCAAAATCGCCTTTCGGCAACTGCGCCCGCAGCGCCAGCGTGCGGGCTTCCAGGCTGTGCAAAATGTCCATGATGCGGCGGTTTTCCAGCCAGGCCTGATCGTCCAGAAAACGGCGCAATTGCTGCGACAACAAGGCCACCGTGGCCTGGGCGTGTTCACCGGCTTCCAGCCAGTCGTAATGCACACGCTTCAATCGCGGATCTGGCTCAAGGGCGGCCACCGGTTTCAATGCCAGCACCTGTTCCAGCAATTGCGTCAGCTCGTCCTGGCGCTGCTGCGACATCAAAAAGTCCCAAAAAGCGCGAAAGCTTTTGCCCTGATCAGATTCGGCAATGGCATCGCGCTCGCCCATGATCTGCTGCAACAGCGCACCTTTGGCACCGTTCCACAGCGCAATGCGCTCGCGCACCGTGCGGTCCAGCGCGCGAAAGTTGTGCTCCACCTCGCGGAAATCCGTCAGCAGCTCACGCGCCAGCGCAGTGAAGTGCAAAAAGCGTTCGCGCAAAGCGGTGTCGTCCAGCAGCGGCATGTCACCCGCGGCCACCCGGGCGATCTCAGCATCGATGGCGTCACGTTGTTTGTGCAACTCAGCTACGCGCAGTTGCGGATCGGTCTCGCTGCCCTGGTGCATTTGCTTGAGCAGGTCAAACAAGGTGAGTAAACGCGACTCGGTGCCGACAAAGGCACGCTGGCTCAAGGTACCCAGCCAAGCCAGCCCACGCTCGGTGGCGGGTGTCAGGTCAAAGTGAACCTCATCGCTACCGGCTGGGTAAAACTTGCGCAGCCAGCCCTTGTCATTGGCGGCCCAGTCGTTCAGATACTCATGGGCGCTTTTGGGAAAAGCTTGCTCGCCCAACTGCTCGCGCAAGCCATATAACGTGTCTTGCAGCGCCTCCACCAGGTCGGACTGCGCCATCACCCGCACATTGGGTGCCACAAACACGCGCTGCAAAAAGCTGGCAATCAGCGGTGCATGGTCAGCCACCAGCAGCCGCCAGGCCGGGTGCTGGCGGCGCAGGGCGTCCAGGGTGGCGTAGTCAAGATTCATCTCGTCGGGCGCAGCGGCTCACAACACGCACCATGCCGACGCGCGTTTTGGCATGCATTTGCTGGCGTCAAGCCAATGTTGTCTACGGATGCGTGAGGTCGCCAACTCCTGTTATCGGCGGTCTCCTTGCCCCTCATCGCGCCAACGCCCAAATCGCGTCAAGGTCGAGGTCGACCTCCAATTGCGCGGCGAAGGCGTTGAGCGCGGCTTCAACGCGCGCCTCGTAGGCGTTGACAGGCGCGCCATCTCCAGCCGCCCCCAGCACAATATCACCACGCATTTGCTTGAGCCAGTGGTGGCGAAAGTCATCGCTGGCGAACAGGCCATGCACGTAGCTGCCCATCACCCGCCCGTCGGCGGACACCGCGCCCTCAGCGCGCTCGCCAGTAGCCTGCGCTAGCCGCAGCCACGGCCGCGCCAGCGCTGCGCCCTGCGTGCGCCCCATGTGCATTTCATAACCCGTCACGCGGCAGCCGCTGATGCTGTCGACCGCGTCCAGGTCGAGCAGCCGCTTGTCGCCGCCAATCTCGGTGTCGAGGTCGAGCAGACCCAGCCCTTCGCTCTCGCCCGGCGCGCCCTCAATACCCAGCGGGTCACGCACCATACGACCGAGCATCTGCAAGCCCGCGCACAGGCCGACGACTCGCCCGCCTTGGCGCACATGCGCGTGCAGATCGTGGTGCCAACCCTGCGCGCGCACAAACTCGAGGTCGGCGCGCGTCGCTTTGGAGCCGGCCAGCACCGCCACATCAGCGGCGCGCGGAATCGGCTCGCCCGCCTGCACCCAGTGCAGCACCACCCCCGGCTCGGCCTCGAGTGGATCCAGATCGTCTGTATTCGCCATGCGCGGCGTACGCAACACGGCAATGGTCAGCGGCTTGGCGGCACCGGCAAGCGTCGGCGAGGTGGCGCGGGCGGCCACGTCAAGCGCCAAAGAATCTTCCTGCGGCAGGCGCGTGGCGCCGTCGAACCAGCGCACCAGCCCAAGCACCGGCCAGCCGGTGGCAGTCTGGATGGCATCGCCCGCGGGTGCGAACACCGCCGGGTCGCCACGGAATTTGTTCACCACCACCCCGGCAACCCGCGCGCGCTCAGACACGCTCCACAGCAGGCGATGGCCAAGCACCGCTGCGCTCACGCCACCGCGCGACTCGTCGCCAACCAGCATGACTGGCAAATCAGCGGCTTCGGCCAGCCCCATGTTGCTGATGTCTTGCGCGCGCAAGTACGCTTCGGCGCCACTGCCGGCCCCTTCAATCAACACTAGATCGGCTTGCTGCGACAACCGCTCTAGGCTGTCGAGCACCGCGGGCATCAGTGCAGGCTTGAGCGTTTGGTAGGCGCTGGCCGACTGGCGCCCGAGCACCCGCCCGCGCAGGACCACCTGGCAGTCGATATCGCTCTCAGGCTTGAGCAGCACCGGGTTCATATGCACCGAACGCTCTGCGCCACAGGCCCGCGCCTGCAAAGCCTGCGCGCGGCCAATTTCGCCACAATCCGGGCGCTCGTCACCGACTTTCATGGCGTCATTGCCACCGCTGCCCGGCGCATAAAGCGAAACGGCGCTGGACAGATCGGCATCCACCGCCACCGCTGCGTTGTTGCTCATGTTCTGCGCCTTGAACGGACGCACGACCCAGCCGCGATTGGCAAAGGCGCGACACAGGCCGGCCACCAGCAGGCTTTTGCCGACGTCCGACGAGGTGCCTTGAATCATCAGGCGGCGCGCCCGCCTGGGCGCATCTGGCGCCGGGGTGAAGATGACGGTTTCTTTCATGCATCAACCGCGTTAACGCGCCAGCGCCAGCAGCGCGTCAAGGTCAAGATTCGCTTCGACATGGTCAGCCAACGCCTCCAGCGTGGCTTCCACCTGCGCCTCAAAGTCGAGTTCGGAAATCTGCGCGCCAAGCTGCCTCAGCCAATGGCTGCGAAAGCCATCGGCGGCAAACAGGCCGTGAATATAGGCGCCCGTGATGCGGCCATCAGCCGAGACCGCGCCTTCAGGCGTCTCGCCACCATCAGCGCCCACCAAGCGCAGCCACGGCCGCGCCAGCCCGGGCCCATCGGTGCGTCCCATGTGCATTTCGTAGCCGACCACGCGCTGACCGCTGACACTATCGAAACGGTCAATATCGATCAGCCGCTTGTCGCCGCCGATCGTCGTTTCGATATCGAGCAGGCCCAAGCCCGGCGTCTCACCCGCAGCGCCCTCAATGCCCAGCGGGTCACGCACGACATGGCCCAGCATCTGAAACCCAGCACACAGACCGACGACTCGGCCACCGCGGCGCACATGCGCGTGAATGTCGATGTCCCAACCTTCACGGCGTAACACATCAAGATCGGCGCGGGTGGTTTTCGAGCCGGGCAACAGCACGACGTTGGCCTCTGCCGGGATCGGCTCACCCGGAGGAATCCAGCGCACCACCACACCGGCTTCGGCGGCCAGCGGGTCGAGGTCATCGAAATTGGCCACGCGGGACAACTGCGGCACGACCACCAGCAGGGCGCTACCCGCTGCACCGCTCGTCTGGCGCGTCGGTTTTTCGAGCGCCAGCGCGTCTTCAGCCGGCAAACGGCCAGCGCCCTCGAACCAGCGCACAACGCCCAGCAGCGGCCAGCCGGTCTGCTCGGTCATCACCTGGCAACCGGGTTCGTACAGAGAAAAGTCACCGCGAAACTTGTTGACGATGTAACCCACAATGCGCGCGCGCTCCTCTGCCGTGTGCAGCAAATACGTGCCCACCACCGCTGCAATCGCGCCGCCACGGTCGTTGTCGGTCAGCACCACCACCGGCAAGTCGGCCAATTCAGCCAAGTTCATATTGGTGATGTCGCAATGCCGCAGGTAAACCTCGGTGCCGCTGCCGGCACCTTCGACGATCACCAGTTCAGCCAGCGCGGCGGTGCGGCGCAGGCTGTCGAGCACCGCCGGCATGAGCATCGGCTTGAGCTCGTGGTAGTGCCGTGCTGGCCAATTGCCGAGCGCGCGCCCGCGCAGCACCACTTGTGAGCCGACGCAAGCCTGCGGCTTCAACAGCACCGGGTTCATGTGGATCGACGCCGGCATCTTGCAAGCGCGAGCCTGTAGCGCCTGGGCGCGGCCAATTTCGCCACAGCGGATCTCGCCATCCGGGCCAGGCGGCAGGTCAGAGTCGACGCTGACCGCCGCGTTGTTGCTCATGTTCTGCGCTTTGAACGGCCGCACGGTGATGCCGCGACGCGTGTAGGCGCGGCACAGGCCGGCCACCAGCAGGCTTTTGCCAACGTCCGACGAGGTGCCCTGGATCATCAGGCAGCGCGCGCGTTTAGGCACGGCCGGGTCGAGCAGCGGCACCTCGATGTTCGGCAACGGTGGCGCTGGCGTGGTGGACCGCGCAGTTGGCATCTCAACGGGCATTTCTACTGACATCTCACCTGGCGTGGCGGCTGGCACGGCAGTTGGCAAAGTGGGCATGGAAATTGGTGTGGCAGCACTCATGGAATGAACTCTTTTTAATAAATCAGGCACCGGGGCGACAGGGCGCAAATACAAGGCGCAGTCATGCGCTGAACCATGCTTTAAATATCAGAGCAGTCAGCGCAAGCGGAATAAGGGCTAGAAGCACTTTTCGTGCATAAATGACGGCCTGCCCAGTCTGCTCGGGCAGCGGCGCACCAGCGTCTGGGTTGAGCGCATACACGCCCGGCTTGGCCAGCTGGATGTTCAGGGCCAGCGCCATCGCGGCCATCGGCCAGCCGCTGTTGGGCGACGGGGTTTTGACCGCCTCGCGGCGCAGCACATGCTGCGCCACCCCACTGGTGGCCGCCAGCAACAGCCCGGTCAGGCGCGCGGGCAGCCAGTTCAGCACGTCATCGACCCACGCCGCCCATTTGCCGGCCCATTCCCAGTTTTGCCCTTTGTACAGGCCCTTGTAGCCCCACATCGCATCAGCCGTATTGGCAAAGCGGTAGAGCACCGCACCAGGCAGGCCCAGCAACACAAACCAGAAGATTGGCGCCACCACCGAGTCGCTGAGGTTTTCGGCCAGGGATTCGATGGCGCTTTCACGCACCTCGGCTTCGCTCAAGTTGGCGGTGTCGCGGCTGACCAGCCACTTCAGTTGATCGCGCCCGGCCTGCAAAGACCCGGCCAAAGCGCCCTCCACCGCCTGAACCTCACGGCGCAACATGGCCCAGGCCAGCATGGGTTTGAGCAACAGCGCCAGCAGCACGGCGCCTAACAACTGCGACGTGGCACCGCCCAGCCAGCCCGCAGACGCGCCCAGCGCTTGCATGAGCGCGCTTTGGAGCCACCATGCTGCTACTGTAAATAGAGCAGCTCCCGCCGACCAGTAAAGGGCTGCGAGCCAAAAAGCCTTGTAATCTGGTGCGCTGGCGACCGTTACCGGGCCCGCCGCCGAGGATGGCGCGAGCGCCCCCTGCAAGGCCACCTTTTGAACTTGCCGACCGGCCCAACCGAGGTAATTGCCCATCCATACCACCGGGTGCAGCCGCACCGGCGGTTCGCCCCAGAAGTGGTCCACCAGCAGGGCCAGGACCAGCGCCCCGGCGGGAATCCAGACATTCATTAGGTCAGGCCCGAGGCATCGGTGTGCCGATTTGCAGCCCCAGCCGTGACAGCAGCGCCAAATCCTCGTTGCCCTGCGGGTTGGACGTGGTCAACAGTTTGTCGCCATAAAAAATCGAGTTGGCGCCGGCCACAAAACACAGCGCCTGCTCCGCCTCACCCAGGCTTTGGCGGCCCGCCGACAAGCGCACCCGCGCCATCGGCATGGTGATGCGCGCTGCGGCAATGGTGCGCACAAACTCCAGCGGGTCCAGGTCGGGCTGAGCGGCCAGCGGTGTGCCCGCCACCTTGACCAGATGGTTGATCGGAACCGACTCGGGGTACGGCGACAAATTGGCCAGTTCGGCTACCAAACCGGCTCGCTGCAAGCGCGACTCCCCCAGGCCGACAATGCCGCCGCAACACACGCTGATGCCCGCCTCGCGCACCCGCGCCAGGGTGTCAAGCCGGTCCTGGTAGTCGCGGGTGGTGATGATGTTGCCGTAGAAATCGGGCGCGCTATCCAGGTTGTGGTTGTAGTAGTCCAGCCCGGCGTCGCGCAGCGTCTCGGCCTGGCCGTCGGACAGCATGCCCAGCGTGGCACAAGCCTCCAGCCCGCTGGCCTTGACGGTGCGCACCAGTTCAGCCACTGCCTCAATGTCACGGTCTTTGGGCGCACGCCAGGCGGCACCCATGCAAAAACGGCTGGCCCCGGCCTCTTTCGCAGCCAGCGCGGCACGGCGCACGGTGTCAACACCCATCAATTTGCTGGCCTGCACACCGGTGTCAAAGTGCACCGACTGCGGGCAGTAGCCGCAATCTTCCGGGCAACCGCCGGTTTTGACCGAGACCAGGGTGGCCAACTCAATCAGATTGGGGTCAAAGTGAGCGCGGTGCACCGTTTGGGCCTGAAACATCAGGTCTGAAAAAGGCAGATCAAACAGCGCCAGCACCTCATCCACGCTCCAGACCCGCTGGCCGCTGGCCGGGCGTTCGGGGTGTTCGTCAAGGCAGGCATGAAAGTGCAGCGCGATGGTGACGGCGGTGGTGTCTTCAGAGGTCAAGAGTGTCATGTGTGTCGTCAAAAACAGTATTTAAAAAAAGTGTCTTGGCCTGCCAATGGCCTATTTGGAAACGCCAGGGATGCCTGTTTCAGGGTCATCGGGTTTGACCGGGGCGCAGTCTTTCATCATCTCAAGCCAGTTTTCATTGAAATTATTTCGCACGAAGTCCCGGGTGTGCGGCACCTTGCATTTGGAGCAGTCCAGATGCGCCACGCCGTCGTGAACGAACTGGGCAGATTTGGTGGAATTGATCGCGCAATGGCTCTTCACCAGAATGCCCTCGGCGTTGAGGGTGCCCTTGTCGTCGAACCTGAAATACGGACACGCGCACATGTAGCAGCTCAGATAAGCGGTGTTGTGGCATTTCCTGGGCTCAGCGTAGAGCAGACAGAACTCCAACTCCCTCGCAACCATATTGTCAAATTCAAAGTAGTCAATGATCTGATCCTGCGAGAGCCCGTCCTTTTTAAGTCTCTCCACGATCTTGCGGTGTTTTTCGCCATGATTCAGAAACCAGGTGATGTAGCTCATATGAAACGATGTCCTTTTAGAGAAGCCAAGCTCGGGTGTCGTCAGTCTTCAACCCCGCACGACGCAAGCCCACCGGCAATGTCGGCGTGATTGAACGCGGGTTGAAGGGCATCAGCACGCGGCAAAGCCACCCATTGATCCTCGATCGGATACACGCGAATGCGGTGATCAAACACCGACTCCAGCGCCTGATGGGTGGCGGGGTCGGCACACCCGCCCTGATGCGTGATTCGGCCGTCCGCCATGATAAGCATTTCGTCCGCATGCAGCGCCATCGATATCTCGTGCAGCACACTGACGACGGTGGTGTTGGTCTCAAGTAGACAGCGCACCACGCCCAGCCAGTCCGCCTGGTGCGGCGGGTCCAAATTGGCCAAGGGTTCGTCCATCAGCAGCACCTGCGCCTGCACCGCCAGCGCGCGCGCCAGCAGCACCCGTTGGCGCTCGCCGCCCGAGAGTTGGCCCAGACTGCGCCGACGCCACTCCCAGGCGTGGGTGGCTTTGAGCGCCGTCTCGGTGGCTACCAGATCCTGCGGGCTGGGCCCAGCCAACCAGGCCTGATGCGGCAGGCGGCCCAGCAGCGCCACATCCCACACGGTCAGGTCGTCGCCAGAAGATTCGTTTTGGCCCAGCCAGGCGAGCTGGCGTGCGCGCGCGCGGTGCGCCAGGCTGTGCAGGTCATGGCCCAGCAACTGGATGCTGCCGGTGTGCGGCATCAACCCGGCCAGCACTTTGAGCAGCGTCGATTTACCGGCGCCATTGGGCCCGACAACGCTGGTCCAGCGGCCCCGCGGCAAGCGCATGGAGATGTCGTGCAGTATCTCGATATTTCCGAGGCTAGCCCTTATGTGGCTTGCCTCAATAGCTATAGAAGATGCAGCATTGATCACTGGCCGCCTCCGGTAAAGCCGCACGTGTTGCGACGCATCAGCCACAGCAGGTAGCCGCCGCCCAGGACGGCGGTGAGAACGCCCACCGGCAGTTCTTGCGGTGCAATCAGCCAGCGCGCCAGCGTGTCGGCGGCCATCAGTAAGGCGCCGCCCATCAGGCTGGCCAGCAGCATCAGCGAGCCGTGGGTGGTTTTGATGACCGAGCGCACTAGGTGCGGCGCGGCCAGACCGACAAAAGCAATCAGCCCGGTCTGCGCCACCGCCGTGCCTGTGGCCAGCGCCAGCACCGCCACCAGCGCCACGCGCAGACTGCCCAGCGGCAACCCCAGACTTTGCGCGGTGGCCTCGCCCAGGCTCAAGCCGTCCAGCACCCGTCCGAGCAAACCAGCAGCCAGCACACACACCACCCACACGCCCGCCATCAGTGCCAAGGCGATCCAGCCGACGAACGCTGTGGAGCCGAGCATGAAAGCCTGCATGGCCTGCATCGATTCGGGCGAAAACAGCAGCACCAGTTGCGTGGCCGCCCCCAGCACCACGCCCACCACCACACCGGCCAGCAGTAGACGCAGCGTGTGCTGAACCCCGCGCGAGAGCGCCAGTGTGAGCAATACCGCCAGCACCGCACCAACAAACGCCGCACCCGTCAGCCCCAGACGCACCAGCACACTGCCGGAGAACACGCTCACCGCCGCCCCGCCACTCATCATGTTGCTACCCAGCATGCCCCCGCCGCCGCCCAGCACCGCCAGCACCAGCGCCACACCCAGCGCCGCGCCGGAGGCGCTACCCAGCAGATATGGGTCAGCCAAAGGGTTGCGAAACAAGCCCTGCGCCACCGCACCGGCCAGCCCCAGCAGGGCCCCAGCAGCCCAGGCGCCAAGGGTGCGCGGCAGGCGAATATGGCCCACAATTTGCTGCGCCATGGCGGTGGCAGAAGGGTCTGGCGCAGGATGCAGCAGCGGCGTCAGCAGGTTCTCAAACCCGGTGCTGCCCACGCTTACGCCCAGGCCGATGAGTGCCAGGCTCAACAGCACCAGCGACCAAACGACAAAAGATACGCTGCGCAGCGTCAAAGTGGGGGCCGTGCTGTGGGCGTTTTGCGCACCTGATCCGTCAGGCACTGCGCCATCAGCCGGGCGCCTTCGGCCATGCGTGGCCCTGGGCGCACCAGGCTATCGGCATCATGGTTGGCGAAGATGCACACGCGGTTTTCACGCAACGCACGCATGCCCTGCCAGCCCGGGCGCTGCGCCATACCGGTGGCGCTTCGCTCACTCACCATGATCAGGTCAGGGTCAGCACGCACTATGAATTCGGGATTCAGCTTGGGGAACGGCCCCAATTTGCCCGGCACGATATTCTTCACACCCAGGCGGGTCAGCGTCTCGCCGATGAATGACGATTCGCTCGCAGCATATGGCCCCTGACTAACCTCAAAATACACCCGTGTGCCCTTGACCGAGGCTGGTATCGACTCCGCCGCCGCCGCCACGGCGACATCAATGGCGCGCCAGATCTTGGCCGCGTCCGCCACCGCCAACACCTCGCCAATCTTCAAAACAACGCGCTGCACATCGGCGTGGGTTTTGGGCTCCAGCGCCACCACCTTGATACCCAGGGCACGCAGCCGGTCGCTGGCGCGCGACGAGGTGATCAGCAACACCACATCTGGGCGCAGCGCCACGATGGCCTCAATGTTGGGGTCCAGCCCGCCCCCGACCTTGGGCACTTTTTGCAAACTGGCGGGGTAGTCGGTGTAGCGATCCACTCCCACCAAGCGCACGCAGGCGCCCAGCTCACATACCGTCTCAGCCAGCGACGGCAGCAGGCTCACCACGCGCTGCGGCGGTTGGGCGAAGCTGACGCTCACACCCCGGTCGTCAACCACGTCGTAAGCCTGCACCGCCGACGCAAGGCAGATCAAACCAGCAAAAAACCATGCTTTCATGACACATCCTTCAAAGTCAGCGCCAGCCCGGCGGCCATCAGCGTCACCCGTTGGCAGGCACCGGCCACACTCTGATTGAGCAGGCCCAGCGCGTCGACAAAAGCGCGCACCTCGCGCCCCATCGGAATCACGCCCAGACCAATCTCGTTGCCCACCAGCACCAGCGGCCCCGGCGTCTGCCGAATTGCTTCCAAAAGTAGAGCTTCTCGCGCTTGATGCATAAGGGCTAGAGACTGTTTTTTCATATAACTTGCGGGGGAATCAGGATCATCGTCCACGACCGCTGTGTAGGCACCTGACTGCACATCAAACGGCATCAGGCTGTTGGTCAGCCACAGGGTCAGGCAGTCCACCACAATCAGTGTCTGCGGGTTGCTGTGCGCCTGAATCGACTCGGCCAGCAGCAAAGGCTCTTCCACCGTGGTCATGCCCGGCACCCGCTCAGCGCGGTCCACCTGATGCCGCGTAATGCGCTGCTGCATCTCGCCGTCCCAGGCTTGGGCGGTGGCGATCATCACCGCTTTGTGGACTGCGCTTTGCGCCAACCAGTCGCGCGCCAGCAACTCGGCGCGGCGTGACTTACCGCTTTTCTGTCCGCCCAAAAGGAGTTCACTGCGGGCGATGTTGACGGGGTTCATAAGCCTTGTGCCTGCGTGGGAGTGGGTCGCGTAAACAGCTCTACCACCGCTTTTGGGCACGACGCAAACCAGGCATGGAAGTAACTGGCGCGCACACTGCCCTGTTGCCACAGCGCTTCGCCCGCGTCGGGCATCGGATCCGTGTCCGGGCGCGCGGTGCGCGCCACCGGCTGCAGCGGGGAATTGGTGGTGGAGTAATGAAAGGTGTGGCCGCGCAACGTGCCGCTGGCCAAGCTGAGCTGCTGCGGGCCCAGCGCCGCAAGACGTTTACCCATGGTGACGATACCGGGCAACAGGCCCCACTGGGCGAAGCGTTCACCGTCGGACGTGATCAGCATGTCAAACAGCGCCATCATGCCGCCGCACTCGGCCCACACCGGTTTACCCACGGCAATGTGCGCCGCCAGACTGTCGCGCATCCCAGTGTTGGCCGCGATGGTTGACGCGTGCAGTTCCGGGTAGCCACCCGGAAGCCACACGGCGTCACAGGCCGGCAGCGCAGAGTCTGCCAGCGAAGAAAAGAAGACCAGCTGCGCACCCAGATCGCGCAGGCAGTCGAGGTTGGCGTCGTAGATAAAACAGAACGCGGCATCGCGCGCCACGGCGATGGTTTGGCCGTGCAGCGACCTGCGGCGAGGTGGCAGCGTGCTCTGCTGCGTGTCCCCCGCCCGCTTTGCGGGCTCCTCCTTGACCTGCGCAGAGCACGCTGCCACCTCGCCTTTTGGCATAGCCACTGCGTCGTCAAAGTCCACAGCCCAGCGCTGCAAATCTGACAGCGTCATTTGCCCCAAGGGCGTGGCCTGCAGGGCATCTGCTGCTGCATCCAGCCGCGCCAGTGCGTCACCCACCTCGCTGGCCACAGTCAGGCCCAAATGCCGCTCGGGCAGCGTCAAGGCGTCGCTGCGCATGACCGCGCCCAGCCAATGTTCAGGCTCGCGCACGCTGCTTTTGAGCATGCCTGCATGTCGCTCGCTGGCCACGCAGTTGGCCAGCACCCCAGCCCAGAGCAACCCTGGGCGGTAGTTCTGCAGCCCAAAGGCCAACGCACCAAAGGTGCCTGCCATCGAACCGGTATTGATCACTGCCATCACCGGCAAGCCAAAGCGCTGCGCCAGATCAGCCGCACTAGGCGTGCCGTCAAACAGGCCCATAACCCCTTCCACAATGATCAGGTCCGCCTCACGTGCCGCTGCGGCTAGGCGGGCACGGCAATCGGCCTCGCCATTCATCCATAGATCCAGCTGATACACCGGCGCACCGCTGGCCAACGCATGCCAGTACGGGTCCAGAAAATCTGGCCCGCATTTGAACACCCGCACTTTTCTGCCGATGCGTGTGTGCAGCCGCGCCAAGGCAGACACCACGGTGGTCTTGCCCTGGCCAGAGGCCGGGGCGGCAACGAGGATGGCGGGGCAGGTGGTCATGGTGGTCAATGGTTCTGATTCAAGCCAGCGCATCAGAACTTGACACGCAAAGCCCCGGCAAACGCCCTGCCGGCTTCTGGATAAATGCTAGTGGCACCCCCACCAGAGGCGCAATCATATGCAAGGGTGAAATACTTTTTATCAAACAAATTGCTGATTCCCAACGACAGCTCCACATTGCCCATCTGGTAGGCGTAGCGCGCATCGGCCGTCGCATAGGCAGGCACCTTGCAGGTATTGTTGAAATCCACGTGTTGATCCGACACCCAGACCACGCCCGCATTGACTGAATGAGCAGGCAAGGGCTGCCAGTTGGCACGGACCGCCACTGTGGTACCAGCCACCAGCGGCACCGTCTTGCCATTGTGGGCACCTTCGGTGAACTTGGCTTCACGGATGCCCAGATTGCCCTGCAGAGCTAACGTTTTGCTCAGGCTATAGTGCGTCTCCAGTTCAAACCCCTGACGCAACGTGGGGTCGAAATTGACATTGGCGCCCAATCCATTCCATGAATTGGCGTTGGCCACGGTCGGGTCATACCCCAGCTCGTTGTTCAATTTGTAGCGGTAATAGCGCAACTCCACTCGGCCAGCTTCGTAGGTCCAGCGGCTACCCATCTCAAAATCACGTGATGTTTGCGGTTGCAGCACAGCACCAGGCAGAGCGTATAAGGGGTATAGCTCATCCATATTGGCCAGTCGGAAGCTGGTACCAATTCGGCCAAATACAGACCATGTTTTTGACAATGACTGAGTCAGACCCAACTCCCAGGCGGTTTGTCGCTGGTCAGTGTCCACTCCGCTACCACGATCATCGGTCTGCGAAATATTTTCCGAACGGTAGCCAACCGAAACACGCGTACCGCCAGCCAGAGTCAGATCGTCCTGAGCATACAGGCCATGAGACTTTTGCTCAGAAACCCCTGCAGGTTGATTTTTTTTCCAATCGGTTTGATCTCGACCAAATGTGATTGCGTTGCGTGCTGAACCCCAAGTGGATTCGTGTTTGGCGCGCACAGCCAGCGTATTGGCATCGACGTCATAGCCAGAAGCGCTTCCGCTGTACATGCTATCAAGTGACTTGCTGCGCTGTCCCACATCCAGAGCGAGCTGCCAAGCACCCACATCAGCTTGTGCAAACACGGTCTTGCGCGTGTTGACGATATTGCCATGATTGTTTGAGTATTTAGTTTGAACTGGGTTTGCCTGGTAATCCGCCGCTGAAAGAGGGCCAGGCAGGCCAGCGTCAAGCGTGTCATGCGCGTAGCTCGCCCCAAGGCGCAGCCAGTCGTTGCTCCACTGAGCTGTCGCGGCACTACCGTCTGCCGAGGACTTGAAGTTGTCGCGGTGATTGTCCGTATCACGCTGGTTACCGGAAACGTCGAGCGAAAAACCACCAGTTGCCAGCGTGGCACCAGCTCGAAATTCACGCAGACCGTAAGTGCCTACCGCGGTGTACAGGTTGGCTTGGTTGCTGCGTTCTGATCCAGCACCAGCCTTCGTCGTGATCACAATCACGCCCCCAGTCGCACCTTCGCCGTACAACACCGCGCCGCTACCGCGTATCACCTCAATTTTTTCGATGGAGTCAATTGCAATGCCCGACAACCGAGCGCCACTCAAATCCGACTCGTTGAGTCTGATGCCATCCAGTACAACGACCTGGTTGCTGCTTGCAGTCGTACCAAAGCCACGCAAGTCCAAACCGTAATCGCCACTACCGTATAAATCCGTCCGTCCTGGAACGCCCAACAATTTGACGAGTGCATCGTTCACGGTGGTCGCCCCTGTCCGCTGAATATCTGCCTGGGTGATGACGCTTACACCAAACGGAAGAACATCGGCAGACACCGGGAATCGCGTCGCCGTCACCACCACTTCCCCCAGCGTGCCTGCGGCCTGGCCCTGGGCCAAAACCGGAAAAGTCGCAAAAACAGCCAGCGCAGACGCGCACAAGCGCACAGGTGCGCGGTGGCACACGGAAAAAACAAAAGAAGTCATGGTTGAAAAAGCCAAAAAAAAGCCCTCACCATCGTCCCCGACAGTGCTTGAGCGTCACGGCTGCACACTTTTTAAGTGCGTGCAACCACCGCGTTGGCCGGTATCCGGGCTGATGGAGCAAACCGCCATCACCTTCCCAAATGTGTTTGAAACATTCAGTGGTCTTGATGGCAGCGGAACCCAAAAGGGTTCGTCCACTTACCGTTGCGGGGGCAGCGCAGGTTAGGTTCGCCTTGCATGGCTCACCCTCCTGCTTCCCGTTGAACTGCGATGTGTGAACCACAGCGCGAGCACCAACGCGAAGAATTCTAACGTTGTGCTCGGCTATCATCGCCGCCTTCAGGTGCCCGTGACCGCCAGGTTTCGGGAGAATCGGGAAGGCGGTGCAAGTCCGCCACGTGCCCAACGCTGTAAGGATGATGAACCATGTGTATGCCACTGGCGCAAGCTGGGAAGGCGCAGGATTCAAGCGACTCCAAGTCAGAAGACCGGCCTGAAACATCACACGCTGCACGGCCAGGCAGCGCCATATGTTTCAACCAGACAGGGGAATGTCATGAAATCAATGCCAGCATCAGTTGCCCAAGACCCACACGCCTTCACCAGCGAAGCCCGCGACGCGGTTTACCAGGCCATTTTTATGCGCCGCGATGTGCGGGGCCAGTTTTTGCCCAAACCTATACCCGACGAGGTACTGAGCCGCTTGCTCACTGCCGCCCACCATGCGCCGTCGGTGGGCTTCATGCAGCCGTGGAATTTTTTGGTGGTGAAGTCCGATGCCGTCAAACACCGGGTGCATGACGCCTTTGCTGTGGCGCATGCACAGGCGGCAGAAATGTTTGAGGGCGACCAACGCGCCACCTACAAGACGCTAAAGCTTGAAGGCATTGTGGAGTCGCCGGTGGGCATCGTCATCACCTGTGACCGCTCGCGCACCGGGCCAGTGGTGATCGGGCGCACCCACATCAAAACCATGGACCTTTACAGCAGCGTGTGTGCGGTGCAAAACCTGTGGCTGGCCGCGCGTGCTGAAGGCCTGGGCGTGGGCTGGGTCAGCATTTTCAACGAGGCGGCGCTGCAGAATGCGCTGAGTATCCCTGAGCACATCACACCGATCGCCTACCTGTGCGTGGGCTATGTCAGCCATTTCAAAGACAAGCCAGAGCTGGAAACCGCTGGCTGGTTGCCACGCATGCCGATTCAGGACTTGCTGTACTTCGACACCTGGGGCCAGCGCGACGATCAGCAGCCGCTGGTGGGACACCTGCAGCGCGATGCGGCTGCGGCGGTGGAATGCGGCGTCAGAGCCACATTGCCGACCGCCGCCGTCGGTACTTGAAGGGCGACTCTGGCCCGGTCAGGTTCTTCCAACCCTACAATGCCGATCTATGCCGGACTCCTTACAAATCGACCAGATCGCCGAGCGTGTTGAGCGCCTGCTGGTGCGCTATGAAGAGCTCATGCGCACCAACACGCTGCTCAACCAGCAAACGGATGCCCTCACCCAAGAGCGCGATTCGCTCAAAAGCCGCCTGGGCGCGGCGCGGGCTCGGGTAGATGCCCTGCTGGAGCGACTGCCCGGTGAGCCTGGCACCAGCAGCGTCAAACCCGCTTTCAAAACGGTCTCTTCGCGGGGTGATGCATGAAGCAGCTTGAAGTGCAAATCATGGGTCAAAGCTATCTGCTGGGCTGCCCTGACGGCGGCGACGCCCGGCTGCTGGACGCCGTGGAGCGGGTCGATACCGCCATGTGCAAGATTCGCGAAGGCGGCAAGGTGCGTGCCCGTGACCGCATTGCGGTGCTGGCCGCACTGAACTTAGCGTTTGATTTGAGCGACCAGGGCAAACCTCAAGCCCAGCCTGCTGCTGCTGCCGGGCCAAGCCTGCCTGGCGAGCCTTCGGAAAAACTCGGCGCCTTGCTGGCCCGCCTGGACGACGCCCTGAACCGCGACGACCGGTTGCTGTAGGCCCTCATCCGATTGCGTCCCCAAATTTAATGTACTGCCCCGGGAACGGGTGGGAGCTGGTCTGGCTGGCGAAAAATTTGCGCCACATCCACCGCATCGAACCGGTACTGTTTGCCGCAAAAATCACAACCCACCTCAATGTCCGGGCGCTCCAGCAGAATGCTTTGTGCCTCTTCCACACCCAAGCTCACCAGCATGCGGGTCACGCGCTCGCGGCTGCAGGTGCATGAAAAATGCGGGCCGTTATCGCCCTGCAGTGGCGCAAAACGCAGCACATTTTCGTCCCAGAACAGGCGGTGCAGGATGCTGTCGGCATCCAGGCCCAGCAGTTCCTCGCGCTTCAGGCTCGATGCCAGCATGGCAATGCGCTTGTAGTCTTCGTTGCGACCAATCTCGTCCTCATGCGCGTAGGCCGAGCCACCGTCCAGATTGCCAGCGCCTTGCATCGGCAGGCGTTGGATCAGCAGCCCGCAAGCGACCTGCTCATTCGCGGCCAGCACCAATGTGGTGTCGAGCTGCTCGCTTTGCAGCATGTAGTGCTGCAGCACGTCGCTGAACTTTTCCAGCTTTTCGCGCTGGTCGCCAAAGAGCGGCACAACGCCCTGATACGGCTGCTGGCCGGGCTGTCGGTTTTGCGGATCCAGGGTGATGGCGCAGCGGCCTTCGTTGCCGACGTTGACCATCTGGCTCAGGGTGGCGGCATCATTCAGCGTGCCATTCAGGGTGGCGGTGGCGCGTAGGCCATAGCCAGGTTGCACTTCCACCACCGCCAGCTTGACCGGCCCATCGCCAAAAATCTGCAGCACCAGCGCCCCGTCAAACTTGATGTTGGACTGCATCAGCACCGCCGCAGCGGTCATTTCACCCAGCAAATTTTGCAGCGGCTCGGGGTAGGCGCCCTGGGTGGTGTTGGCCGCACGGCGGCTCAGAACTTCGCGCCAGGCGTCGGTCAGGCGCACCAGCACGCCGCGTACCGGCAGGCCGTCGAAGAGGAATTTGTGGATTTCTGACAAGTCAAGTTCCCCGTTGGTTCAGGCTATTTTGTGCAGCGTCGCTTTAGCACGCTGCGCATTGGCCACATAGTGATCTGCGCTCTGGCGCAAGCCCTGCAATTGCTCGGGCGTGAGGCTGCGCACCACTCTTGCCGGGCTGCCGATGATCATCGTGCCATCCGCAAACTCTTTGCCTTCTGTGACTAGCGCGCCAGCACCCACCAGACAACCCTTGCCGATCTTGGCACCGTTAAGCACCACCGCACCGATGCCAATCAGGCTGTCGTCACCCACAGTGCAGCCGTGCAACATGGCCTTGTGACCCACCGTAACGCCCGCACCAATGCTCAAAGGCATGCCGACGTCGGCGTGCAGCACGCTCAGATCCTGAATATTGGTGCGCGCGCCAATGCGAATCTGCGCTGTGTCGCCGCGCGCCACCACGCCAAACCAGATGCCCACCTCAGCGCCCAGCACCACATCACCGATCACCTCGGCGCTGTCAGCCACCCAGGCTGAATCTGCCACCGTGGGGCTGACGCCGTCCATTTCATAGATTGCCATGATGATTTTCTGAGTTCAAGTTGCCTAGAATTGTAGGGATTGACACGCCCGCCATGACATCCACCCACCCCAACAACCCGCAAGACGCCACACAGACATCTTTGCGCGTACATGCACTGCAACTGCTGTTGCTGGGTAACACGCAGCAAAAGGCTGAAGCTGTCAGGGCACTTCCCGCCAACGGTCTGGAGGTTGACCCGGCCCAGAGGTTGGTTGAGCCCGCGGGCGTTCCCGGTCGGCCCAAGCGCCCCACGCTGGTGCAGCCCGCCGCGCTCAAGCACCGCTCAGTTGGCACGACTCAGGGCCATGCCAGCCTGATCCATGCGTTGACCCATATCGAGGCGAACGCCATCAACCTGGCGCTGGATGCTGTCTGGCGCTTTGCTGATATGCCGCAGGCGTATTACCGCGACTGGTGGCAAGTGGCGGTAGAAGAAGCCTTGCACTTTCAGCTGCTGCAAGACCACCTGCACACCCTAGGCCACGCCTACGGCGACTTTCCCGCGCACGATGGCTTGTGGGACATGGCTTTTCGAACCCAAGCTGACTTGCTGGCGCGTTTGGCGCTGGTGCCGCGCACCCTGGAGGCACGCGGGTTGGACGCCACCCCGGCCATTCGGACCAAACTGATCTCAATAGGCGACAAATCCGGTGCGGCCATTCTCGACATCATCCTGCGTGACGAAATTGGCCACGTGGCCACCGGCAACCGCTGGTACGCGGCCGTGTGCAGCCAGCGCGGCCTGGACCCGGTCAGCACCTACGCCGAGCTGGCCCGAAAACACTCGGCACCGGTGCTCAAGGGGCCATTTAACTTAGCCGCACGGCGGGCTGCTGGCTTTACCGATACCGAGCTGGCCGCGTTGTGTGGTACACCTGCCATTGCCTGAAGCGCCCCATTTCCCTGAAGGCTCCACATGTCAACGTCACTCCAACGACCCGATCTAACCCCGAGCTCCACCATGGCGATTGCCCGACAACCCATTCTGGATGCCAAACGCCATGTGTTTGGTTACGAGCTGTTTGACCGATCTCTGGAAAACAAGGCCTATTCAGCAGCCAGCGATGCCGCGCTGCTGTTTAACCTGCTGTCTAACGCCGACAGCGAGATGCGCAACACCACCAAGACCATTTTCATTAACTGCACCCATCAGACGCTGGCAGCCGGTCACCTGGAACTCATTGAGCCCGACCGAATGGTGCTGGAGATTCCGCCCATGCCCGCGGCCCAGTCCGAGCCGGAAGACATCGAGACGTTTCTGCAGACCATGATCAGCGTGCACAAACGTGGCTTCAGGCTGGCGTTTGACGAGTCGGTGATGGCCGAGGCCTATGCCAACTGGCTACCCCTGGCGTCGTTCGTCAAGGCCGATGTCACCCAGGTATCTGCGTGTGAGCTCAAGGCCATCGCCACTGCGCTGGCAGACCAACCGGGCATTCAACTCGTCGCCGAAAAAATTGAAACCCAGGCAGACTTTGAAGCCGCGCGGCTGGCGGGCGCCAAGCTGTTCCAGGGTTATTGGTTTGCCCGCCCGGTGCTGGTCAAGGGTCAGACCATTCGCCCGGCGCAAGCGGCCATCATTCACCTGATCAACCTGGTGCGCAAGCAGGCCAGCACCAATGAGATTGAAGAGGTTTTCAAGCACGACCCGACCCTGTCTTTCAACCTGCTGCGCTTCATCAACTCGGCGGGTTTTGGGCTGAGCTGTGAAATCACTTCGTTTCGGCACGCGGTAATGCTGCTGGGCCTGAAAAAGCTATTTCGCTGGGCGGCGCTGCTGATGACCACCTCCGGCGCTGCAGGCGCCTCCCCCGCGGTGGGCCACGCCGCCGTGGTGCGCGGGCGGCTGATGGAGCTGCTGGCTGCTCAATTGCTGTCACCCGAGGAGTGTGACAACGCTTTTGTGGTGGGCATCTTCTCGCTGTTGGACACCATGCTGGGCCTGCCACTGGCCGAGGCGCTGGAGTCCATCTCGTTGCCGCAGTCGGTGACGGACGCACTGCTGCGCCGCACCGGCGTGCTGTCACCTTTCCTGCAGCTCACGCTGGCCTGCGAAAACGCCGACGACCGCTTGTTTGCCGAAGCCGCCACCGCCCTGCAGCTGACTGGCGATCAGGTCAACATGGCGCATCTGCAAGCGCTGGTCTGGGCCGAAAACATCACCGCCTGAACTGCTGAATCACGCGCGTGGGTGGTGCACGGCGTGCAACACCTTGAGCCGTTCCCGCGCCACATGGGTATAGATGGTGGTGGTGGAAATATCTGCGTGGCCCAGCAACATCTGCACCGCCCGCAAATCTGCGCCATGGTTGAGCAAATGCGTGGCGAACGCGTGGCGCAGGGTATGCGGTGACATGGGCGAATTTATGCCTGCTGCTAGCGCGTATTTTTTCACCAGCATCCAGAACATCACCCGGCTCATGGCGGTGCCTGGCGTCGGACCTTTGTGGGTGACAAACAGGTCATCGGTCTGATGCGCAGCGAGCAATTCGGCGCGCGGCTGGGCCAGATAGCGCTTGAGCCAAAGTGCGGCCACCTCGCCAAACGGCACCAGGCGCTCCTTGTTGCCTTTGCCAAAGACGCGCAGCACGTTGTCATTCAGGCTGATGTTGAAGACTTTGAGGCTAACCAGCTCACTCACCCGCAGGCCGCTGGCATACATCAGCTCCAGCATGGTGCGGTCACGCACGCCCTGGGCGGTGCTGACATCGGGCGCAGCTAGCAGCGCTTCCGCCTGAAATTCGGTGAGGGTTTTGGGCAGGCGCAAGTGCTGTTTGGCCGAGAGGATTTTCAGCGTTGGGTCTTGCTGGAGGTGTTGTTCGCGCAATGCCCAGCGAAAAAAGCGTTTGAACACGGTCAGACGCCGGTTGGCGGTGGTGGCCTGGGTCTGATGGTGCCGGGCGGCGAAATAACCATTGATGTCGTCCTGCGTCACCTGCAGCAGCACGCGATGCTGCTGGGCCAGCCATTGGCCAAACAGTGTCAGGTCACGGCGGTACGCGGCCAGGGTGTTTTTGGACAAGCCATCTTCCAGCCACAGCGCGTCAATGAAGGTGTCGATCAGCGGGTCGGGAGTGGTGGCGGTGGGCATGGGGTTGGGTGGCATGGGTTGATATTCTCGCCGGGTGAATTTTGCCCACCTCCTTTTTTCCCGACTTTTCGCTGATTTTGATCGGCTACTTGGTGTGCCGCTTCACGCCCCTGAACCGTCCGGTGTGGACGCAGGTGGAGCAACTGGTGTACTTTTTTCTCTTTTTTAGTGCTGCTGTTTCAGTCGATTCTGAAAAGCCCGCTGGACATCGGTGCGGCCAGTCATCTGGTGGGCGCAGGCTGGGCGGCATTGCGCTGGCTTATTCCGTGCCGCACTGGCCGGGCTTCAAAGGCATTGGCGCTGCCTCATTGGCGCTCGGGCTGATGGCCACGGGTGCTGGCATGCAGCTCGGCGCGCTGAACCATGCCAAGCTGCTGGGCGTGGCGCTGCTCACCATCAAGCACCTGCTGATGGCGCTGCTGGCGCTGGGGCTGACGCAGCTGTTCGGCCTGAACCCGGTGCAAACGACGATATTGCTGATGTTCTCGGCCCTGCCCACCAAGTCAAGCTGCTACGTGCTCGCAGCGCGCATGGGTTATGACGGCGCCTATGTAGCAGCGCTGGTGACGTTGTCCACGCTGCTGGGCATGCTCAGCTTGCCGTTGGCGCTGGGGGTTCTGCGGTCGCGGCCTGCCGCGTGATTAATCAAAAATAATAGCTGCTTGCGCTTTATACATAAGGGCTAGAGGCCAATTTGGCTTAAAAAATCAGGCAAACCCGCTGCGCGAGAACGGCAACTCACCTGCCCTTTGTCATGGGCGCTACGATGGGCTTGACTGAGCCGCAGTTGCTCGACAGCCACTTACCACTCCCTTTCATAGTCATGGTTTCAGGCTTGCCGTTTTGCGTGGTGCTCATCTTCATGTCTGCGGTGTAGGCCGTGTCGCCGCTGAAGGTGTAGGTGCCTTCACCCGTGGTGGGCGGATCGGTACAGACGAACTTGGCCTTCATGCTGTTACCCGTTCGAGAGGTGATGGTGGCCGTGCAGTCGCCCTCTTGCTGATTGGGCATTTCGTTGCGGGCCGCCATTTCCGGCGTGATGCAAATTTTCATGACGACTCCGCCACCCGCACCCACGGTGGGCATGCTGATGCCTTGCTTGCCCATCATCTCTTGCATCATTTTTCGCTGGTCGGGGGGCATGGCGGCCATTTGCTTTTGCGCCTGCGCCATGGCCGAATCCATTTGGGCATTGCCCCCCATTTTGTTGGTGATCTCCCACAGACCGGGTTTGGTGCTTTGGGCGTGGGCGATGGAGGCACCCATAAGAAGGGGAACAGTCACCGTCATTGCTGCGCAAACGCAAGTGAGGTAGTTTTTCATGAGATCTCCTTGAGTCGAGAAGAGCCTTGAGCAGGATCACAGAAATGCGTTGGTATCTAGGCGTGGGACATTCAACCGCATGAGGTCAAGTATCACACCGAAAAGCAGCGTCAAAGTCAGGCGACGATGCACATGGGGCCGCCACCGTGTGGGCATGGTCTGTCACCTGATTCATCAAAAACCATAGCTATCAGCGCTTTAAATATATGGGCCAGAGCCCAATTTGACTTGTAAAAATCAGACCAACCCGCTGCGCGAACTGATCCCGGCCAGGTAAAACCATTCGTTGCCAGGCGTGGCCGTGGCGTTCGGGAAAACGATGTAGCCATCGATCTGGGCCAGCACCGGGGTGCCGTCGTGGCGCGTGGCAATCGGTTCACCGGCACGCATCGCGTCAAAACTCGACCAGACTTTGACAAACGCATCGTCCGGGTGGAAGCGGTCCACCACCTGCAGCAGCTTGAGCAGCTCGGGGTTCTGGCAGGGCTCTGGCGCAGGCGCATTCACCAAGCCCAAGTGCGCCAGTGTGTTGCGAATGGCGCGGTAGGCCACACCGGGCGCAGCGGGCTCGTTGTGCTGACCGCATTCGAGCGTGATGGCATAGCCACCCTGGCTGCGCATGTGTTCGGTGGTGCCGACGCCGTAACTCGGGTCGGTGCTGAGCAAGCCAGCCCGGCTTTCGGGTGGCGTGCGTGCCAGGCGCTGCTGCACACCCACCGCGTAGGTCGATAACCAGCCTTCCACCACGCGGCGCACGCCGAGGCGCAGCGCCAGCGCCTGCTCTTGGGCGGCTTGAGCAAACGGCTCAAGGTGCCCGTTGTTATCCGTCGGGCCGAGCATGGCAAACGGCTCGGACGCCGCCTGAAAGGTGTGCAAATCCAATAGCACCTGGTGCTTTGCCAGCAAGGGGCACAGGATGTTTGCGATGTAATCCTCGTAGTCTTTTGGTGTGTCGGTAGGGCGCAGGTTGCGGTTCAGGTTGCGTTCGCCATTGCGCTGCACTTTTTCATAGGCCAGCGGGTTGGCTACCGGCACAAAAGTGACCGTGCCACGGGCGAGCTGCAGCGCACCGCTGTCAAATTCAGCCACCACGCGCTCAATACCGCGGCTTCCCGCCACCTCGTTGCCGTGCACCGCGCCCAGCACGATCAGGCTCGGGCCCGGCTCCAGGGCAACAAAGCGGTGGATGCGCAACTGGCTGGTCGGGTAGATGGGCACCGGGGATTTCAGAGCATCAGACATCAAACACCTTCACGTTGGTTAAACCATGCACCGCGGTGATGCCCAGGCCGGGGGCATCAGGCAAAGTGATCCACGGGCCATCCATGCCCATGCCGCCTTCCACCGCGCTGGTCGCGCACAGTTGCGGGCCATCAAGGTCGATGTAGGACACCACATCGTCAAACGCCACGGCGAAGTGAGCCGCTGCGGTGACGCTGATAGCGGCCTCCAGCATGCAGCCGACCATGCAGGTCTTAAAGTGCAGGCGCGCCAGGTTGGCCACTTCAATGGCCTGGCTGATGCCACCGGTTTTCATCAGCTTGATGTTGATGACATCGGCGCCGCCGATGGCCAGAATCTGCAGCGCCTGCCGGGCAGAAAACACCGCTTCGTCAGCCAGGATGGGGGTCAGCGTGTGGTCGGTGACAAATTTGAGACCAGCCAGATCACCAGCGGGCACCGGTTGCTCGACCAATTCCAGCGCTACACCGGCCCTTTCTATAGCCTGGATCACCAGCACCGCGTGTTTGGGCGTCCAACCCTGGTTGGCATCCAGGCGCAGCGCCACATGCGGGCCAACAGCGCGCTCAATGGCCAGCACGCTGTCCACATCGTCTTGCCAGGTGTGACCGCCCAACTTGATCTTCAGGCAGTCAAAGCCTTCGGCCACAGCACGCTGAGCATCTTTGACCATCACAGCCGCATCGTTGACGCTGATGGTGATGTCGGTTTTGAGCTGCGGGTCGCCGCCGCCGAGCAACTGGTACAGGGGCACGCCCATGGCCTGCGCGCGCAGGTCATACAGGGCAATCTCCAGCGCCGCTTTGAGGCTGCGGTGTTGGGCCACATGCTTGTGCAGCGTGCGCAACAAGGCATTGAAATCCTGCAACCGCTTGCCCAGCAAGCGCGGCGCGATCAGATCCAGGGCAGCGCGCATTGAGCCCAACATGTCGCCGGTGATGGCTGCCGTGGCAGGCGCCTCGCCGTAGCCCGTCAGGCCGGTGTCGGTCTCGATACTGATCACCAGGTCATGCACCTCGTTGACGTTGCGCACAGCGGTTTTGAACGCAACCTTGAGCGGGACTTTGATCTCACCAACGGTGATGCGCTTGATCAGCATGGCTTTCCTGGGTAGTTTCTGCGTTGATATGAGTGGTGACTTCAGCCAGGCTGAGACAAATTAGATGGCTTTTGTCAGGCAAATTGTAGACAGGCAGGGGCGTGATCACGCCTGCGCCAGCGCCCAGGCCACATGCTCGCGCACCAGCGCGCTCGGGTGCGTCTGGCAGGTCTGCAAGGCGCTCTGCAGAGCCTGGCGAACCTCAGCGTTGGCCGCACCGCGCAAAGCATTGCCCAGCGCCACCGCCACATTGCGCAGCCAGCGCTCATGGCCAATGCGGCGAATCGGGCCGCCTTCGGTCAAATTTAAAAACACCGCTTCAGTCCAGGCGAAGACCTCGGCAAGCGATTGATCTGCCAAGCCCGCCCGGGCATCAAAGTCTGGCAAAGCGCTGGTGCGGGCAAACTTGTTCCACGGGCAGACCAGCTGGCAGTCGTCACACCCATAAATGTGGTTCCCCATCAGCGGACGCAGTTCGAGGGGTATTGGCCCGGCGTGCTCGATGGTCAGGTAAGAGATGCAACGCCGCGCATCCACCCGGTACGGCGCGACGATGGCCTGTGTGGGGCAGATGTCGATGCAGGCGCTGCAACTACCGCAATGGTCGGCCACCGCAGGCGTGGGCGGCAGCGCCACATCGACAAAAATCTCGCCCAGGAAAAACATTGAGCCCGCATCACGGTTCAGCAGCAGCGTGTGTTTGCCGCGCCAGCCTTGCCCGCTGCGGGCGGCCAATTCAACTTCAAGCACCGGTGCCGAGTCGGTAAAAACGCGGTAGCCCAGCGGGCCGAACTCTAGTGCGATGCGGTCGCTGAGCTTTTGCAGGCGGTTGCGCAGCACCTTGTGGTAGTCGCGGCCCCGGGCGTAAAGCGAGACGATGGCCTGCTGCGGGCGCTGCAAGCGGTCAAACTCCACCGCCTGCCAGCCTTCTGGCGTGGTGGCAGGCAAGTAATCCATGCGCGCCGAGATCACACTCAGCGTGCCCGGCACCAGTTCTGCCGGGCGGGCGCGCTTCATGCCGTGCGCCGCCATATAGGCCATGTCGCCATGAAACCCGGCTGCCAGCCACGCCGATAATCCGGGCTCTGCGCTGGACAAATCCACGCCCGACACGCTGATTTGGGAGAATCCCAGTGCAAGCCCCCATTCCTGAATGTTGGAGACCCTCGCATCGTCGCCGTTATGTGTTCTGAAGTTGTTCACCTGCCTATTGTAAAAACTACCCTCTGGCCAGACGAATCCGCCACGCAAGCCTTTGCGCAAACGCTGGCGGCCCAGCCGGCACTGCGCAACGCTTTCATCGAACTGCGTGGCGACTTGGGTGCGGGCAAAACCACGCTGGTGCGCCACCTGCTTGGCGCTTTGGGCGTGTCAGGCCGCATCAAAAGCCCAACCTATGCGGTGGTTGAGTCTTACGAATTGCCGGATCTGGCGGTGTGGCACTTTGACTTTTTCCGCTTCCATGACCCGCAGGAGTGGGAAGACGCGGGGTTTCGGGATATCTTTGCCAGCCAGGGTCTAAAGCTGGTGGAATGGCCCGACAAAGCGGCTGGCCACCTGCCGCTGGCCGACCTCGTGGTGCAGCTGGCAATGCAGTTAGATATGTCCAATGAGGCCGCGCGCCAAGTCACACTCAGCGCACAAACCGCTGTCGGGCTGGCGTTGATTCAGCATTTTGATAGCTGCATATCCATACCGGAAAAGGGCCAGAAGCCTCTGGAGCCTATAGAATCATTCCAAATGCCTATGGTTCTTAACTCAGACACCCAGCCATGAAACGCCGCGACTTTGTGCACGGCGGCACGCTGGTGCTGTTGCTGGGTGCCCAGCAGCTGGCGCGCGGTGCGGCGATTGTGGCGGTGCGGCTATGGCCAGCGCCAGACTATTCGCGCGTCACCATTGAGTCCGACGCGCTGCTGACTTTCACAAAGAACTTCATCCCCAATCCGCCGCGCTTGGCGGTAGATGTGCGCGGCATCGACCTGAATCCGGCCCTGAAAGAGCTGGTGGCCAAGGTTGGCTTGGACGACCCGAACATCAAAGGTATCCGCGTCGGGCAGTTTGGCCCCGACGTGGTGCGCCTCGTGTTGGACCTGAAACAGCCGGTGGCACCGCAGGTATTCAACCTGCTGCCGGTGGCCGCGTACAAGCACCGGCTGGTATTTGACCTCTACCCCACCCAGGTTGCCGACCCGCTGGAGACGCTGATTGCCGAGCGCATGAAAGATGTCACTGCGGACCCGCTGGGTGATTTGATCGTGCAGAAAACGGTCCCTTTCAATCCAGACGCCAGACTGCCAGGCACCGATGCCTTGCAGGATGTTATTGAAAAACTAGCTAATGGCCCTTTAATAGCAAGGACTGAAGGCCAAAAAGGCTTGAAAAACTATGCAGGGCCTTACATCTCAGCCCCGCCCCCGCAGGCGACTGACCGGCTGATCATCATCGCGCTGGACCCCGGCCACGGTGGCGAAGACCCCGGCGCTATCGGCCCCGGTGGCACGCGCGAAAAAGATGTGGTGCTGCGCTTGGCACACCGGCTGCGCGATCGCATCAACGACAGCACGGTTAATGGCAATGCCATGCGCGCCTTCTTGACGCGGGATGCGGACTTCTTCGTGCCGCTGCATGTGCGTGTGGACAAGGCCCGCCGGGTGCAGGCCGACCTGTTCATCAGCCTGCATGCCGACGCTTTTTACACACCCAACCCGCAGGGCGCCAGTGTGTTTGCGTTGAGCCAGGGCGGCGCCTCCAGTGCGGCAGCGCGCTGGATGGCAGCCAAGGAGAACAAGGCAGATCAGGTGGGTGGCCTGAACGTGCGCGCTAAGGACGTACAAGTCAAGCGTGCCATGCTGGACATGAGCACCACTGCCCAAATCAAGGACAGCCTGCAGTTGGGCGTGTCGATGCTGAGTCATATCAAGCGCGTGGGCAAGTTGCACAAAGCGAGCGTGGAGCAAGCCTCTTTTGCGGTGCTGAAAGCGCCCGACATTCCCAGTGTGCTGGTGGAGGCCGCTTTCATTAGCAACCCGGACGAGGAAGCCAAGCTCAACAGCAACGCCTACCTGGACTTGTTGGCTAACGCCTTGATGAAAGGCATTGCAGGCTACTTCGCCAAAAACCCGCCGCTGGCGCGCAACCGCACCACCTGATTGGCTGATTGGCTGATCGTCTGCGCGGATACGGCTAATGCCAGGACACCTGCACATCCGCGCGCACCCTGCCTTGGGTAATGCGCAGCGCGTTGGGCTCATCTGTACTGGCCATCCAATCCAGCGCCTGCTGCTCCGTGCGGCCAAAGCGCATGTGCCGCGCCACTAGCCGCTGGCGCCGCAATTCATCGGGCACGTCCAGGAACCAGATCTCGTCGAGCATGCCGGGCAGTTGGTTCCAAGGGGCGTCTTCGAGCAGCAGGTAATTGCCCTCGGTGACGACCAGCGGCGTGGCAGGGTCGACGGCGATCGCGCCAGCAATAGCTTCCTCGACATGGCGGCGGTAATCCGGGGCGTAAACCACCTCGTCCGGCGGGTGATGCTTGAGCCTGCGCATCAGGTTGACATAGCCTGCGGCGTCAAAAGTGTCCGGCGCGCCCTTGCGGCCACGTCTGCCTAGGCGCAGCAACTCGCTGTTGGCCAGATGAAAACCGTCCATTGGCACTGGCTGCACCGCCTCGCCAAACTGCGTGGCAATCGCCTGCACCAGGGTGGACTTGCCCGCGCCGGGTGCGCCGGCAATACCCAGAATACGGCGGCTGCCGCTGGCGAGCAGATCGGTAATTCGCTGGCTGCACAGGTCGGGCAGGATGATGGTGGTTGGGATGCTCATACTGAATATTTTTTAATAGCTACTCGCGCTTGATGGATAAGGTCTGGAGGGCATTTTTAAACGAAATAGCTTACGAGGATATGGCGGTATGGTCGTAGGGCGAAATGAGGAGTAGCGCAGGGTGGACGCAACTGCTAGCGGTTGGAAGGGGTCAACTGCGTTTTTTGGTTGTTAATGGACTGGTCAGTGTTTTGGGAGCGTTTCGGTGCGACCCGCCAGGCAGGCCCTTGGGGCGGCTTTGGCTGGCCCGCCGAATTGGACAAACCCGGAATCGGAGCCGCCAAAACAGCTCGACAGCCAACGCTCTCGGCGCGCACATGACCTATGCGCCAACGAAACACTGCAAGTCCAAAGAATGCCCACCTATCTACCGTCTAGCGCCTTGGACATTCGAAGAACCTCGCGTGCTTATCCGGTTCTCGGCCAAGAACACTACCTAGGGTGTTCAAGCCGCCACTGATCGCACGATCAGTAGCGGCTTTGAGCGTATAAGCAAAGAACCGCCCCATGAACTGTCTCGCGTCAACACCCAATCAATACCTGACGCTACCCTCGGCCAGACGCTCTAGAACCTGCGCCCGCGTTGGCGGTACACAGCCGCGCTGCATCACACACAAACTTGCGCTGGCAATCGCACTGCCCAGCAACTCGTGCGCCACAGCGGTCGACACCGCTGCCCAACCCCAATCGGCAGGGACGCGGTTGGCCAGCATTGCAACCACCAGCCCGGCCAGAAAGCAGTCGCCAGCGCCGACGGTGTCCACCACCGTGACGGGTGCGGTTTCGCGGGCTTCAAACAGTTGGCCAAAACGGGTCACCAAGGCCGCGCCCTCGCCGCCACGGGTTAGGGCCAGCACACCGGCGCGGCTGGTTTTCAACAAATATCGGGCTTGCGCCAGCGCGTTGTCGCCCGCCAGAGCCAGGCAGGCCAAGTCTTCGTCGCTGGCCTTGATCACGTCGGCGTACTGCAGCGTGGTGAGTACGTGGCGGCGGTACTCGTCCAGGTTGGGCATGACTGAGGGGCGCAGGTTCGCGTCAATCACCACCGTGCGGCCGGCTTGGCGCTGCGATGCCAGCCAGGGCAAATAGGTGTTGGCGTCGTCTGGCGACAAGGCCAGCGCGCCGGTGCAGACCAGTTGCAAGCTGTCGATCTGGCTGCAGGCCTGGGTCAGCGCCGCAGCGCTGGTGGCGCGATCAGCCACGCCCTCGCGGTAAAAAGCGTAATCCGGGTGGCCGCTGGCATCCACATTGACCACCGCCAGCGAGGTGACTTGTTGCACCGGCTCGGGCACCGCCAGTTGCGCGCCGTCCTCCTGCAGCGCTGCGGCGAGCTGGCGACCAAAGCGGTCTTTGGACAGGGGGTTGAGGTACAGCGTGTCAATGCCTTGGCGTGCCAAGGCGCGGCTCAGGTTGTAAACAGCGCCGCCCAGACACGGCTCAAAACGACCATCAGCGCCAGCAATCATGTCGATCAAGGCCTCGCCTGCGGTAGCCACTTGCGCCGAAGAAACTGTTTTTGACATATCAGGGTTTTCCATAACTAAGACAACTTGATTTAATTACTTTCGCAGAACTATAGTTCACCCGCGCCGAATCTTAAAGCGTGATGTCCCGCACATCAACGCTGCCTGTACCACCAACGCACGCCCCTGTTAACCCCACAGAATCAAAACCATGTTCCATGGCATCGGCCCCCTGCTCGCCCCTGACGCCAAATCCACTGCGGCTGAACCTATTGCCCTGCTGCGTCCACGTGGCTCCAACCAGGTCGGCATGCGCCAGTTCAACGAGCGTGTGGTGCTGCAAGCGATTCGCCTGAACGCCAGCCTGCCCAAAGCCGAGTTGGCCCGCCTGACCGGGCTCACCGCCCAGACCATTGGCCTGATTACCGCCCGCCTCGAAGATGATGGGTTGATCCTCAAGCAAAGCGCGGTGCGCGGGCGCATCGGCCAGCCGTCGGTCCCCCTGGCGCTGAACCCCGACGGCGCTTTTTCCATAGGCATCAAGATTGGTCGCCGCGGTGCCGAGTGGCTGCTGGTCGATTTCACCGGGCAAGTGCGCCAGCGCCAGCGCATGGACTACCTGTTTCCCAGCACTGACGCGCTGTTGCCTGCCATTGCCCACCATCTGGAGGAACTGCACGATTCGCTGGGGCCTCTCAAAAACCGGCTGGTTGGCATTGGCCTGGCCGTGCCTTTCCAGATAGGTGGCTGGCACCGTTTGCTGGGCTTGTCACCAGCGCAGTCTGAAGCCTGGCAGCAGATCGACCTGCGCGCCCAAGTGCAAGCCATGACTGAGCTACCGGTGACGTTTGCCAAAGACACCTCAGCCGCCTGCGTGGCCGAGCTGGTGGCGGGACGCGGGCGCGACTTGAAGAATTTTTTGTATCTGTTTGTCGACACTTTTGTCGGCGGCGGGCTGGTGATCAACTCACAGTTGCACGGTGGCGTGCATGGCAACTCGGGCGCAATTGCGTCGCTGCCGATAGGTTTGGCACAGAGCCAGCAGATGCCCGAACAGCTCGTCAGCTACGCCTCGTTGTGGCAGTTGGAGCAGCGCTTCAGCGCGCGCGGCCTCGACCCACTCGCCGCTTACGACGACCGCGCCCTGCAAGCCGACCATGCCCCAGACACCCGCGCCTGGGTCGAACGCGCCGCGAACGCGCTGGCGCACACGGTCGTTAGCGGCACGGCTTTTCTGGACATTGATGCGGTGGTGATCGACGGCTCGTTCAACCGCGTCTTGCTCGCCCAACTCATCACCGCCACCCAGCACGCTTTGAAGCGCTACAACTGGGAAGGCTTGTGGCGCGCCAACCTGATCGCCGGTGAGGTAGGCCCAGACGCCCGCGCCCTGGGCGGCGCGCTGATGCCGCTGCACGCCCACTTTGCGCCGGACCGTGATCTGTTTTTGAAAACCTGCGTCTGAGCGGCAGATCCGTCAGAGTCGTCAGAATGGGCAGCAGGGTTTGACGCGCTATCCTCTCGGCCGTGACTGAACCCTTGCGATTGCATGGCTTGGCCCCGCTTGTGTCAAGCCACACCCAGCTGCTTGTGCTGGGCAGCTTCCCCAGCGCCACCTCGCTGGCACGCCAGCAGTATTACGCCCGCCCACAAAACGCCTTCTGGAAAATCTTGCAAGCTATTTGGCCCTCTAGCCCTTATTGCATAAGCGTTGACAGCTATGAAAAACGTAGAGCCGTTCTGCTCAGCCAAGGTCTGGGGCTGTGGGATGTGTACGCCTCTTGTGAACGCCAAGGCAGCCTGGACAGCGCCATTCAGCACCCGCAAGTCAACGATCTGGCGGTATTGGTTAAGCGCTGCTCTGCATTACGGGTGATTGCCCACAACGGCGGCGAGAGCTTTCGCCACGCCCGGCACACCCGAACGCTGGGGTTCCCGGTGGTACAGCTTCCCTGCACCAGCCCGGCCAACGCCAGATGGTCGTTCGAGCGCAAGCTGGCCGCCTGGCGCGAAGTTGTAGAACTGGCCGGGCTGGTTTGACTGGTTTGACTAGGGCTTGAGCTTGTGGGTCACGCGGTCTTTTGGCGTCGCTTGTTTTGGGTGGTAGCGCGGTGCCGTCTGACCAGTTGCCAAGTTCTTGGGTACGACCCGCCTGGCGGTCCCTTGGGACAGCTTCCTCATACTGGGGTAGCAGAAATCGTCAGCCGCCTCAAGGGCCAACCTGGCTAGCGGTTTTGGTGATTAAAAATTGGATCCAGCGCGACCCAAGGCAGGCAGTCGCTGCGCAGGGGACAGTCTGCAACGAGCTTCGAGCTCATTGCGGCGTAAGCGACTAGCAAAGCCATCTTGCCGATAAAGACAAAAATAAGGAGCATCGTGTCCACTTCAACATAGGTGGACACGTGAACACGCCAGAATTTCAAAATCCAGGCGCAGGCCGCCGTCGCGCACGCTACAGCAACGAATTCAAACGCCAGGTCAGTGCCGCCTGCCGTGGGCCCGGCGTCTCCACGGCGGCAGTGGCCCTGGCCAACGGCCTTAACGCCAACTTGCTTGAGCTCTCCAGCGCCGGCCAGTTCGACGGCCAAGGCGACCACCACACCCCGCCCGCGTATGTGGAGAAGGCGTTTCGCCAATACCTCGAATAAGGCATCTTTGCCCACGGCTTTGCGCGCGTCCGTTGCGACGACTGTGGGGACGACTTTTTGGTCGCCTTCTCCTGCAAAGGCCGTGGCTTCTACCCCTTGTGCAACACCCGCTGAATGGCCGAGGCGCCAGCGCACCTTTGCGATCACGTTTTCCCGCGCCTGCCAGTACGCCAATGGGTGTTATCGGTACCCAAAGGCTTGCGCTACTACCTGCAGCGCGACAAAGGCGCACTCAATGCGGCGCTGCATATCTTCCTGCGGGTGGTGCAGCAGAGTCTGCAAAGCCATTGCCCGGGTGCCGCGCAGTGTGACCCGGCCAGCCTGCACCTGGGCGCCGTCGCTTTTATCCACCGCTTTGGCTCCAGCCTGAACACGCATGTGCTTTTGCCGGGCGTAGCCCTTTCGCCTGCGGCTCACGAAACTGCGCTTCGCTTGTTTTCATGTGTGCGTGGTCGATGGGGTGTTTGAGGCTGTTACTGGGCCAATAGCGCAAAGCGTCAATACGGATGCTGCTGCACAGGCCAACCCCCAGCCAGGCCCGGAGTCGGCACCGCAGAGTGTGATTTTTCATGCGGCGACTGGTCTTGATGAGAGCGCCATCGCTACCGTGCGGGCCAACGTGCGCAAACGCATCCTGCGCGCTTTTGTGGCACGCGGCCACCTAGAGACCTGTGACGCCAAAGACATGGCCGAGCGTGCAGCTTCCAGCAGCCACGGCGGAGGCTTCTCGGAGGGTGTCGGGGTGCGCATTGAGGCACCAGACCGCGCTGGGCTGGAGCGCCTACCGCGCTACTGTGCGCGCCCACCCTTCGCTATGGACCGGCTCAAGCAGCGCGCCTCTGTCCTGGTTTACCGCTGTGGCAAAGGGCACACAGAGCCCCTACAGTCCGACAAATACGCGGGTGAACTGGTGCTCACGCCAAACCTCGCCCACCATCGCATGACCTCTGGGCGGTACTGATCGCCCGTATCTACGAGGTGTTCCCGCTGCTGTGTCCAATGTGCGGGGGCCAGATGCGCATCATTGCTTTCATCACGTTCAGTGCTGACATCCAGAAGATTCTGGAGCACATCGGCGTGGACCCCGAAGCTCCCCGTATCACCCCGGCACGCGGGCCGCCGCTGTGGGTTGAGTGTGGTGCGCAGGAATCGCAGGAACAGGGGGAAGGTGTTGAGGCTGAGCCGGACTCAGATCTGGCAAACCAATCACCGCCCGAGTATCTCGACGATCAGCGCACAGACTGGTGAACCTCAAAAGGGGGGCGCGACGACTGCGCCGGGGTAGGGCTGTGTCAGTGGGCAGCCCGGTGCGTGGTTTGAGAGGCGTAGACGCAAATTCTGGGGAATTCAGACTGTCGTTTCAGGGGACGCTGGCCTTTTCAGGACGGATTAAGGTGCGATCCTTGGCTTCATGCGGTTAGATGTCCTATCGGTCCCCGAGCCGATGATGGCCTGCGGTTGGCGTCTTGACGCAGTGCCAGGAGCGAGGCGGGCGTGTTCTCGAATCTGTTCGGTGCCCTGATAGATTGGTTGGCCCATGGATTTTCCGGATTCAATGGCTGGGAGATCGTCGCCTTCACGCTGGTTGTCACGCACATCACGATCGCGGCGGTCACCGTCTTTCTGCATCGCGCCCAGGCGCACAGAGCACTCCATCTTCATGGCCTCCCGTCTCATTTCTTTCGGTTCTGGCTCTGGTTAACGACCGGCATTGTGACCAAGGAGTGGGTCGCCATTCACCGCAAACACCACGCCAGATGCGAGACGCCGGACGACCCGCACAGCCCGCAAACGCGCGGGATCAAGACCGTGTTGCTGAAAGGCAGCGAGCTCTACCGCAGCGAAGCCAGGAACACGGAGACGCTCGCCAAGTTCGGCCACGGAACGCCCGACGACTGGATCGAGCGCAACATGTATTCGCGATTCAGCCTGGCAGGCGTCACGTTGATGCTGATCGTCGATCTGCTTCTGTTCGGCGCCATCGGTGCCACCGTGTGGGCGGTGCAGATGCTCTGGATTCCGATCACCGCGGCGGGCATCGTCAACGGCATCGGGCACTGGTGGGGCTATCGCAATTTCGATCCAACGGACGCGAGCCGCAACATCCTGCCCTGGGGGCTGATCATCGGTGGTGAAGAGCTGCACAACAACCACCACACCTACCCCACATCGGCCAAGCTGTCGGTCAAGCCGCACGAGTTCGACATCGGCTGGCTCTACATCCGCAGCCTGGAGCTGCTCGGCCTTGCAACGGTCCGCAAGACAGTGCCGAGGCTCCGGTTTGGCGCTGTGAAAGCCGTCGCCGACGACAAGATGCTGGAGGCGGTCATCGCCAACCGGTACGAGGTGATGGCCGACTACGCGCGAAGCCTGCGTCGCGCCAGCCGCGCCGAGGTGCGTCGCCTCAAAACCGAGGGAAGCACAGCCAGCGAGCTCGCCGACATGCGAATCGCGAGCCGCTGGCTGCATCGGGATGACGAGATGATTCCGAACAAGGTCAAGGCGCAGGTAGCGGGCGCGCTGGCATCAAGCCCCCGTCTCGCCAAGCTGGTCACCAAACGCGACGAGCTGCGCATGCTCTGGACCCGCACCCACTTTTCTTCCGAGCAACTGGTTGCCAATCTGCAAGCGTGGCTCACTGAGGCCGAGCAAAGTGGCGTCAGCGCCCTGCAGGAGTTTGGACTTCGACTGCGCGCGGCCCGAGTCTGAGTGTCGACTAGGCGCCCAGGCCGCGGCTTGCCGACGAACTAGGCATCACGGGGCTGCGACCTGCGCAGATGTCGAGACACAGCCCCACCTCCCCGCGTCGGGCGAAACCAGGATGCCGACAACAACGACCGCCCCGCAAGCTGCGGCGGTGCCCTAAGCGCCGCACTGGAAATTCAGTGACTTTTTTCGAGCCAATGTTCGGCACCGCACAGTCCTACGGAGCGCGACAACCTAAGCTGGACATTCAAAGTGGGCACCCAAGCAAAGTGTGCCTGTCGTTCCTTAGACATCGCCGTCTCGGCAGAAAGCTTCTATGAATCGCATCATTTGGATCGTCGGTGTCGTGGTCATCGTCATGTTCATTTTGGGCTACGTGGGCATGGGCTGATCGGTCCCTGCCCAATTGGAAGACCAGCGCAGAACCATAACGTGGACGCCGACAGGCTGCTTGCTCATCGGAAGCGTATCTCCGCATGGCTCCTGGTGGTGGACCCCTTGATCATCTTTGCACGCACGAGACCTGCCGACGAGGCAGCCCAGAAGAAGATCGCGCAAGTGAACGCCTTCGCTAGAAACGGCTGTCGAAGGTGGTTGGGCGATGCCTGTCGTGGCTGCGGTACATCAGCAAGCCGAAAGTGCCGACATAGGCCGTCTTGAAGTCATCTCGCATAGTGCCCCCCCTAACCAAACAAAGGAGCCCACTGATGGCATCTTCGAAGCCTGTTGGCAGCAACTTAACCGTCGTGAGGAAGTTCGGTTCGGACCCCGGATCGCTAAAGGAAGAAACATACGTACCCGATAACTTTAGGAAAGGTGCCCCGCTCGTCGTCGTTTTGCACGGTTGCATGCAGACTGCCGAGGGCTACGACCACGGATCAGGCTGGTCCGCCCTCGCAGACCAGTATGGTTTTGCGCTGCTCCTTCCTCAACAGAGACCCTCCAACAACGCGTTGCGCAGCTTCAACTGGTTCAAGTGGGGCGATAGTCATCGCGACGGGGGAGAACCCCTTTCCATCCGCCAGATGATCAAACAGGTCGTCGAAGAACACGGTGTTGATCCCGATCGCATCTTCATCACCGGCTTGTCCTCTGGTGGCGCCATGACATCGGTGATGCTGGCCACCTATCCAGATGTGTTCGCGGGCGGCGCCATCATTGCCGGGCTTCCATATCGAAGCGCCAACACCCTGATGCAAGCCCTTTTTCGAATGAAGGGATATGGCGGGCCCTCCGACTCGAAACTGGAGGCCCTGGTGCGCGACGCATCGGAGAACGTCAAAAACTGGCCAACGATCTCCGTTTGGCACGGCAGCTTGGACCAGACCGTGGATTCTTCCAATGCCGATGCAATCGTTCGGCAATGGCAGGGGATCCACGATGTTGAGGGTCCGCCGACGCGGACCGAAACGGTGGATGGCTATCCACGGAAGGTCTGGTGTGACGCCAGCGGCCGTGAAGTCATCGAGGAATACAACATCACCGGAATGGGACATGGCACGCCGCTTGAGACCGAAGGCGCCGAGGGCGTCGGTGCCAGCGGCGAGTACATGCTTGAAGTCGGCATCTCCTCGACCCGCCACATCGCGCACTTCTGGGGCTTGAGCGCCGTTGAGCAGACGGTATAGCGCTGATTCAAAAAGGCAAGTGAATCTCCATCAGATCAGGCAGGAGAAGACGGATGACAACGCTTGCGACCAGCAAACAGTTTCTGAAAGAGCTGTACCAAGAAACCCAAGACGACAACATCCTCAACGGGTCTGCGGTGCTGGGCTTTTACCTGATGCTGGCGATCTTTCCCGCGATGATCTTCGTGCTGGCGGTGATCCCTTATTTGCCGATCGCGAACGTCGATCAGGCCATCATGAATCTGCTGCGCCAGGCCCTGCCGGCGAGCGCCGCCGAGATGTTCACGGGTGTCGTTCAAGAGGTCACACAAGAACAACGCGGTGGCCTGCTTTCGTTTGGCTTGCTCGCTGCGCTATGGGCCACCTCCAGCGGCATGTACGCGATCATGCAGCAGCTCAACATCACCTACGGCGTCAAAGAGGGGCGTGGCTTTCTGCGGGCCCGGCTCGTGGCGATCTCGCTGAGCCTCTTGTTTGTGGTGCTGGTGGTGGGCGGCTTCTCGCTGATCGTTCTGGGCGGCCAGATCCAGGAATGGCTGGGCGCGCGTTTCAATATCGGCGGCGCGCTGCTGGCATTCTTCACGGTCTTTCGCTGGATGGTCATCCTGGCCGCGCTGCTGCTGGCGTTCTCCCTCATCTACTACCTGGCCCCGAACGTCAGGCAACGCTTCAGGTTCATCACGGCGGGCAGCGTTGTCGGCGTGGCGGTGCTTCTGGTCGCCTCGCTGGCTTTTGCCCAGTATGCCCAAAACGTCGGCACCCTCGCCTCCACCTACGGCAGCGTTGGTGCGGTGATCATGCTGATGCTGTGGCTCTTCATCGCAGGCCTGGCCATCCTGTTTGGCTCGGAAATCAACGTGCTCATTGAACGACGCTCCGGCAGCAAGCAGAACGCCGTGCAGGCGATCGCGTTGAAATGACAGTGCCCGGCAGATCCAGGACTGAGCAGTGCGAACCAGTCCTTTCAAAGCAAGGCATAAAGGAGAACCCGTATGAAAACATCCATCACGCGTGCACTTTTGCTGCTTGTGCTGCTGGCACCGGTCGGCGCTTGGTCGCAGCTCTCAAGCAGCCCGATCCCCGATTTCACGGCAACCGCCCTGACTGGGGGAAAAGTCAGCGCCGCCCAGTTGATCGGCCAGCCGACGATCCTGATCGTCACGCCAAGCACGGATGCCGCCAAGGACACCCGCTTGTGGGTCGAAGCGCTGCGCAGGAACATCGACCAGAGCGGGGTGCGCATCCGAGACGTGCTCGCGATCGACCTGCCGTTTTTCATGAGCGAGGAAGACGCGATCGGCAAGGCCAAAGAAAAAATCCCGGCGCGCTACTTTGACCAGACTTGGATCTTGAACGAGTCGAGCCTCGAAAACGCTTTTAACATCCCGCGCGACAGTGCCAAGGCATTCGTGTTCGTGCTGAACACGCAGGGCAAGGTCATCGCGCGCGTCGAGGGCGAGCCGAACGACGCCAAACTCAGCGAGGTGGAAAAGGCGGTCCGCTCGACCAAGTAACACTGCACCCGCAAACCACGCTGAATCATTGAGAATTCCCGATATATATGACCGAACTTCTGGCCACACTGCAAGATGCGCTCTTCGACTGGCTCGTGCACGGACTTGGCAGTTTCAGCGGCTGGCAGATCGTCGCCTATACGCTCGTGACAACGCACATCACGATCGCCGCGGTCACAATTTTTCTGCGCCGCAGCCAGGCGCATCGCTCAGTCGAGCTGCATGCGCTGCCTGCACATTTTTTCGATGCTGGCTCTGGCTCAGCACCGGCATCGTGACACGCAAATGGGTTGCGGTGCACAGAAAGCACCATTCAGCCTGCAAGACGCCCCAGGACTCGCACAGCCCGCAGACCCGGGGCACCGCCGCCGTGCTGCTGCGCGGCAGCGAGCTTTCTGCGGCCGCTGCGGAGGACCAACACATGCTCGACCGTTTCGGCACTGGGACGCCCGACGACTGGCTCAAGCGTAAGCTCTACACGCCGCACAGTTTCCTCGGCGTCGGCCACTGGAGCGGGTATCGCGACTTCGAGACCGCTGACGAGAGCCGCAACATCTCGCCCTGGGGCATCGTGATCGGCGGCGAGGAACTGCACAACAACCATCACACCTATCCAACTACGGCGAAGCTGTCGGTGTGCCGCCATGAGTTCAACTTCGGCTGGGGCTGCATCCGCGGCCTCGAAATGCTGGGGCTGGCCACCGTGCGCCAGGTCCGGCCGCAGTTGCGGCTCGGCTCGACGCGGCCAGTGCACCCAGGTGTCGTGCGCGCTCGCGCAAAGCCTGACGCTTGCCGAGCTGGTCGCGATGCGAGAACAACTGCAGCAGCTGTGCAAGCCCTCGGGCGCGTCCGGCGATCAACTTGTGGCCGATCTGCAGGCCTGGCTGAAGATGGACGAGCAGCGCGTCTGTTCGAGAATTTACGCTGTAGGGATGGCCCGTTCAGCGTCGGCATGGGCGCTTCGTTCGAGGCCAACCGATTGAAGTGAGGCATTCATGAAAGCATTGCTGCTGAAATATTGGGATCGCCTTCGATCCAGTTTGTGGTTCGTACCAGCGGTCATGGCGTGCTTGGCCGTGGCACTGGCCATCGGCGCCGTCGAGCTTGACAAAGCCGCACTCGACAAGGCCATCGATGAGGGCTGGATGCAGCGCCTAGGCTGGATTTATTCCGGTGGCGCCGAAGGTGCCAGCCTGCTGCTGGGCACCGTGGCCGGGTCGATGATCGCCATCGCCGGGACGGTGTTCTCGATGACGCTGGTGGCGTTGTCGCTCGCCTCGTCCCAGTTGGGCCCCCGCCTGCTGCGCAACTTCATGCGCGACACCGCCAACCAGGTGGTGCTGGGCACCTTCGTGGCCACCTTCGTGTACTGCCTGCTGGTGCTGCGCACCATCCGGCGTGCAGACGAGCTGGCCTTCGTGCCGCATCTGTCCGTCAGCATTGGCGTGATGCTGGCCATGGTCAGCATCGGCGTGCTGATCTATTTCATCCATCACGTCTCGGTCTCGATCCAGGCCGATGAGGTCGTGGGACGGGTCGCCAAGGAACTGACGGACGGGATTGACAGGCTGTTTCCCGGCCACTTGGGCAAGCCTGGATCGGAAGTTTCAGAAGGGCCAAGCGAAGCCAGCTTGCCGGAGGCGTTCGCAAGCGAGGCCCGCCCTGTGGGCGCTCTCGAAGACGGCTATCTCCAGCTGATTGACGCCGACGCCCTGATGGCCTTGGCCGACGAGGAAGATTTGCTGCTTCGCCTTGAGCGCCGGCCCGGGCACTACCTCGTCAAAGGGCGGGCGATGGTGATGGTCTGGCCAGGGGACCGGGTCACTGAAACGCTGGTCGACAAGATGAACGCCGCCTTCGTGCTCGGCAACCAGCGCACCGCCGCCCAGGATGTCGAGTTCTCCTTCCTTCAGTTGGTCGAGATCGCCGTGCGGGCACTGTCCCCGGGCATCAACGATCCGTTCACCGCGATCGCCTGCGTGGATCGACTCGGGTCGGGTCTGTGCCGTCTGGCCCGGTGCGACATGCCGTCAGCCCTGCGGTTCGACTCTCACGGGCGGCTGCGTCTGGTGGCGCCGGGGCCTTCGTTTGTAGGGATCGCGGACGCGGCCTTCAACCAAATCAGGCAAAGCGCCCGTTCGAACCCTGCAGTGGCGATCCGCATGCTCGATGCCATCACCCAAGTTGCAGGACACGTGCAAAGTGCGCCGGACATGGTCTGCCTTCAGCGCCACGCCGGCATGATTGTCAGAGCCGCGCGAGAAGCTGTCCCTGAACCGGACGATCTGCTTGACGTCGAGACCGCCTTCATGGTGGCGACGCAGGCGCTGCGCGATCTTCACGACTGACACAACGACGGGAGTGAGACTCGCCGAACTGGCATCGTTCAAGGGGAGGCCGATCTTGGCGCAGATGGCTTTTCGGCAAACGCCGTGAGCCGGTTTAGAAACGGGTTGTTCTCGAAGCCGTCTTCGGCCACGTTGGCCACGAACGTCGCGGGCCTGGCCGTGATCAGGAAGAACTGAGCGAGCTGCTTGACCGATTCCTTGTCGCCCGAGCGCGCTGTCTTGCTCACGCGGTGGATGGCTTTTTCCACCGCCGCCAAGTCGGCCAGGCAGAGCTCGGTCAAGATCACCTCGATGTCGGCGATCGGGTCGACCTTGTTGGCCACGTGGATCACGTTGTCGTCTTCGAAGCAACGCACCACGTTGACAATGGCGTCGGTCTCGCGGATACGGGCCAGAAACTTGTTGCCCAGACCCTCGCCGGTGCTCGCGCCCGCCACCAGAGCGGCGATGCCCACAAATTCCACGATGGCCGGCACCACCCGCTCCGGCTCCACGATGGCAGACGGCTGCGCCAGCCGCAGATCGGGCACCTCGACCACGCCGGTATTGGGCTCGATGGTGCAGAAGGGGTAGTTTTCTGCCGTGATACCCGCCCTGACCAGTGCGTTGAAAAGGCCGGTGGTTGCTTGCGAGGTGGTGCTGCGGTGGCAAACCCTGATGTGGACACCCCTGAGTGCGCTATCGCACAGACGCTGGCCCACACAGCGCAAATCATGGGCCGTCTGATGACAGTGGCAGGCATTGGCTTTCTTACAGCGCTACAAATTTTTTCAAAACGCGGCGTTCCCCAACCCTGGCGGATGCGCCAACACTGCACTGAGCCGGACCCACACGAGACAGCTGTCCTTCTTGACAGTGATGCACAGCCAAAACTGCAAAGGACCCAGCGATGACCGAAGCCACAAAAACCCCCACACAAACCCTGCCCTCGCTGCCTCTGGCGCTGCTGCCGGTGTTGCTCACCTTGGGCCTGCTGGCGGTGCAGCTCTTCTATTACAACGACTTCACGCCCCACATCCCGCTGGCCATCGGCCTGGCGATCACCGCGGTGCTGGGTGTGGTCAGAGGCCAGAAATGGCCCGACATCCGCGAGGGTGTGTTCCATGTTATCCACGTCGCGCTGCCGTCGATTGCGGTGCTGATCGTCGTAGGCATGATCATCGGCGTGTGGATCGCCTCGGGCACCGTGCCCACGCTGATCTACTACGGGCTCACGCTGCTGAACCCGTCGATCTTCCTGGCTGCTGCCATGGTGCTCTGCGCTGTCGTCTCTTTGTCGCTGGGCACGAGCTGGGGCACCGTGGGCACGGTCGGGCTGGCGCTGATGGGCATCGGTGCCGGCTTTGGCATTCCGATGTATTGGACCGCCGGTGCCGTCGTCTCGGGATCGTTCTTTGGCGACAAAATCTCCCCGCTGTCGGACACCACCAACCTCGCCTCTGCCGTCACCGGCGTCAACGTTTTTGACCACATCAAAAACATGATGGCGACCACCTTGCCGGCCATGCTGATTGCGCTGGTTATCTACCTGGCGGTGGGCTTTCTGGTGATCGAGCCTGTGGAGACCTCTTTCGGCGCGATTGAAGCGATCACGACGGGGCTTGCCACGCGCTTTCAGATCAGCTGGATTGCGCTGCTGCCAGCGCTGCTGGTGGTGACGCTGGCGCTCAGGCGCATTGCACCGCTGCCAGCGCTGTTCTCAGGCGTGGTGGTGGGCGCGCTGGTTGCCATTTTTTACCAAGGCGTGGGGCTGCACGATGTCTTTACCTTTGCGCAGTCGGGCTTCGCCATCGACACTGGCGTGGCCGAGATTGACAAGCTGCTCAATGCCGGCGGCATCCAGTCGATGATGTGGACCATCTCGCTGATGCTGATCGCACTGGGCTTTGGCGGCGCGCTGGAGCGCACCGGCTGCTTGGAGGCGATTATCCTGAGCATCATCTCCCGCACCAAGGGTTTTGCTGCAGTCCAAGTTTCGGCGATCGGCACCTCGTTCGCGACCAACCTCGTGGCGGGCGACCCCTACATCTCGATCGCGCTGCCTGGGCGCATGTACGCGCCCCTTTACCGCGGCATGGGCTATTCCACACTGAACCTGAGCCGCGGGATTGAGGAAGGCGGCACGCTGATGAGCCCGCTGATTCCGTGGAACGCCGGCGGCGCCTTCGTCATCAGCGCCCTGGGCCTGGGCATCATGGACGGCCAGCTGGTGAACCTGCTGTACATCCCGCTGGCTTTTGCCTGCTGGACAGCGCCCCTGATCGGCATGCTCTACGCGGTCACCGGCTGGTTCTCGCCACGCGCAAACGACGAGGAGCGGGCAACCTGGAAAAAGAGCAACGAGGACATCATGGATCTGTCGGACCACGAGCACTTGGTGACGGCCGCGAAGAGCTGACCGGCTGCGCGGATCTCAAGCGTGCAAGCGGATCGGTTAGCGCAATCTGTGGGCTGGTCCTGACCTCAGCGAGCCAAGTGCTCCAGGTGTTGCCATGAAGGATTTGCTGGAAAGCATGTTTCACTTGGACCTGAACTGGGACTTTGAGCGCAACCTTTATTGAGCCCATTCAAAACCGCCGCGCCAGGTCCAAGCACCGGTCTTTTGTTCGAAACGCGCGGCCAGGCCCAGCAGGGTGTATGCCTTGGCCTGGGCGCTGTTGGCATCGTCGGCAAACATTCGGCCGGTGCGCCGGGCCTCCAGCGTGAACACGTCGCCGATGCTGGTAGCGAGGTCTGGCGACCAGTCCACCTGCGCAAACAGCTGCTGCTCCGGTATGTCCGGCAGGCGGTTGCCGGCGGGGATGCTGGCGGTGCCGCTGCGGATGTGCCGGCTGAAACGATTTCGTCGCACGTGCAGATGTCGAACAGCGTGGCGTTGCACAGGCCCGCCGCGCTGCGCCCGCGCAGGCCGAACTCGGCGCTGGTGGTGCGCGAGGCGATAAGGTCGGTGTTGAACCCGGTCCCTCCGTCGGTGCGGTAAGCGGCTTCGTTGAGCGTGGGCGTCTCCAGCCCGCGACCGATAGCGGCGTGGGCCTATAACTGGGGCGCAAGTTGCCAGCGCACACCGACCACGGGCAGACAGCCGCTAAAACGCGTCGCGCCGCTCTGGTTGCCGTTGGCCAGAAACACTTCGTCTGAGCTATAGCGGGCGTTGACACGGCGCAGGCCGCCCTCCAACGTCCAGTCTTCCCGTTGCCAGGACGCTCGAAGGTACGCGTCAAGCGTGGTGGCGCGGTTGGTCTCGTCGGGCTTGAGTCTTCCCGGCACGCCCAAGGATTGGTTGAGCGGTGAGCCGACAAAGTTCTCAAAGCCCTGGCGCAGGTCGGGCTGCCGGTCACCCGCAAGGCCGGCGCTCAGATTGAGCTGCCCGCTGCGCCACTCGGTCTGCAAGCGCCAGCGTGCGTTGAAGCCCCAGTAGTCGCGATCGAGATCGATCACGCCGGCGCCGTTGCTGGCCGATGCTTGCGCGCCGCGCGGCGCTGATCTGGTTTACCGCTGTGGCAAAGGCCACACAGAGCCGCTGCAGTCCGATAAGTACTCGGGTGAACTGGTGCTCACACCCCTGGAGCTGATCAACCGCATCGCCCAATTGGTGCCGCCAGCGCAAGTGGTCGAGAACAGCCCCGTGGTCACGCCTGCAGGCGCCAGAGCCCCACCTGAGCCACAAGCCACCCCCAAACCTCGCCCACCATCGCATGACCTGTGGGCCGCGCTGGTTGCGCGTATCTACGATAGTGTTCCCGCTGATCTGCCCGATGTGTGGGGGCCAGATGCGCATCATTGCCTTCACCACCTTCACCACCTTCACCACCTTCAGTGCCGACATTCACAAAATTCTGGAGCACATCGGAGTCGACCCCGGCGCTGATGGGGCGCAGATTCTGGGGGATTCAGACTGTCATTTCAGGAAAACCCCGGTTTTCCAGGACGGTTTGGGGTGCGATACTTGGCCTCATGCGGTTGGATGTCCTATCCGTCATACTGGGGTACCAGAAATCGTCAGCCGCCCCAAGGACCAACCTGGCTAGCGGTTTTGGTGATTCGGACGGCTTTGATGCGCTTTCCAAGCGGGTGAAAACCGGATTCTCATGTCCCCAAAACTTTCCAACTACCAACAAAATCTGCGCGAGCACATGCCTGTGCGACAAAGCAATCTGAACCCAATTAAATTCATTGCGAACTATGCAACCTCAGCAAGGGCTTCGACTGCAAAAGGGTCTGGCGGTAACCCGCTTCAATGGTGCGCTCGCGGTACTCGCGGCTGACCCCGGTGTAGTAACCAAATTCAGGGTGCAGCACCAGATCGGCGTGGCGGGCGTCTGCCTCGGTGAGTGCGCGTTTGCGCAGGTCTGATTCACGGTAACTTTCGGCACCCGGCGGCGCCTGGTCTTCATAAGCTGAAGCGTCGATGGCCAGCACACGCTGCGCGCCCAGGCTTTTGGCCAGGCGCACCGGCATCGGGCTGACGAGGTCGGCGTCGAGGTAAGTCTGGTCGCGAAGTCGCACCGGCGCCAGCTGGCCTTCTATGCTGCACGCGGCCTGCACCGCCAGCCCGGCGTTACCCCAGTTGAAAGCGATCAAAGTGTTGCTGCCCTGGGCCAGCGCCACTGCCGCAAACGGCGTGGGAAAGTGCTGCAGGCGCCTGCCCGCTGCCGCGTCGTTGACCAAGTCCGCCACGCCGGCGACATTGATCCAGCCCGGACCCATGATGTTCAGCCGAAACAGGCTGATGACGCTGGCCTCCAGCGCCAGCGCTGTCATCTGCGCCATGGGCATGCCCGCTGCATACAAGCCCCCCACCAGCGCACCCACCGAACTGCCTACCACCAGATCGGGCGTCAGGCCCAACTCATGCAGTGCCTTGAGCACGCCCACATGCACAAAGCCGCGCGGGCCGCCCGAACTAAAGCACCAGGCCAGCGGGTAGCTGCGCCCGGTGTTGACCTGAGCCGGGGTGTCGGCGTCTGCCAGCGGGGATTGAGCGGGTTTGCCACCACGCTCCTCCTCAGTTTCCAGCGAACAACCACCCAGAGCGGCGGCGGCACCACAACCCAGAGCAGCCAGAGACCCGCGCCGATTCATAAATTTGATAGCTGCTCGCGCTTACTGCACAAGGGCCAGAGGGCAATTTCGCTTATAAAACAGGCCACCCTGACGATCAGGGCTTGGCCTTGGCGGCGGCGACCAGCTTGGCGAGCTCGTCACCGCTTTTGTAATGCGGCACCCGGAAAACCATGCGTTTGAGGCGCTGCAGGTGGCTGTTGCTGCCCTTGACTTCTTCGGTCCAGTATTTGTCGGCCAGCGCCAGGTTGGTCTTCTCATCCAGCTCAAACGCGTCTTTGGACCCTTGTCCGCCAAACACATACAGCTTGCCGTCGATCAGCTTGAAGGTGTTGGCGTCGCCGCCCCAGGGAATGCCATATACCAGGCCGTTGGCGCAGTAGCCGCCGTACTGCGGCAGATATTTAGCGGGCTCTTGGTCAAACAGCGCCTTGGTCTGGGCGCTGGCGAAGCGAAAGTCAACGCCCTCGTAGCTGCTGCGAAACTGCGGGCTGCCCTGCTCATACTTGCCCTGGGTGAAGTAGGCGGTCACGTCAGCGCCCTTGAGCAGCAAGCGCGCTTCGGGGTTGTCGGACACGGCATTGACCGGACGGTAATTGCCCGACGGGTTTTGCGCCATCATGGCGCCGCAGCCCACCAGCGAGGTCAGCAACGCCACAGCCGCTATGCGGCGCAACCAGGACATGGGTTTCATAAAATTGTCTCCTGAAAAAGGGATTGGAAGGTGGCGCAAGGGTAGCAAAAAGTGCCTCAAGACTGGCTGGTCAGTGCCAAATGGCCACTACGGGGGGCACCGTCAGCCGCCTTGTCAGAGTGCTTTTCCAGCGCTGCCTCAGGCAGCTCATCATGCGCCACTGCCGGGTTGTCGGCATCAGATTCGGCACACGGCTCAATATCAGGCTCGACATACGGCTCAGCATACGGCGCAGGCCAGCCTAGCAGACGACTGGCATCCTCGCAGTCACGCCGCAGCGCTGTCGCATCGACCGCGGCCTGGTGCACGATGGCGTAGCGGTAGCTGCCCAGCCATTTGAAATCACGCGCGATCTGGCTCGGTGTTTTGGGAAACTCAAACAGCAAGGCATCAGGGTAGGCGCCCAGCAAGGCTTCTTTTTGCGCGGCGGTGGGTTGGCTCACCTGTGTATCGATTGAGAAACTGCGGTAAACGAAACTTGCCGCAGCACCCGCGCTGGGCACCGCCAGCGGCAAGGTGGCCGGGTCTTGTCCGTGGGCCAAGGCCAGCGCGTAGCGGTGCAGGTCAATACCGCGCACGCGCAAATACAGGTCAGAAAACTGCGCCGCCATGCGTGGATTGAATTCGATCACCGTCAGCCGGTCGGTGGCTTCGTCGTAAAAGAATTCCATGTTGAACAGGCCGTGGGTAAAGCCCACATGGGTTAGAAAACGCCGCGCAACCTCCAGCGCGCGCTGCTGCAGGGCTTCGCGCAAGCGACTGGGGTACTCAAACCGCATAAAGGCCTGGGTGCCGGGGTAGTGGATGGCGTCCACCACGCCCAGAAGGCGCACATCGCCCGCAAACACATAGCCGTCCAGGTTGTATTGGGCGCCGCCCACCGGCTCTTCCAGCAGCAGGTGGTGGGCGCTACCGGCTTGGGGCAGGCGCGCTTGCGAAATGCGCTCAAACGGCTCCACCAGATGCCGGATCACCCACAGTTCCCAAAAGCCAAAGCGCGTGTGCGCGTGCAACTCGGACTGGTTTTGCACAGTGCGCGCCAGCACCGAAAACGCCGCTTTCACCGGCTTGACAAACGTCGGGTACTGCAGGCCGTCAGGCACCGGGGCGCCATAGTCGGCGTCCAAGGGGGCAAAGTCGCAATTGGCCTCAGGGCAGACTTCTTGCAGCATTTGCCGCGCATACAGCTTGTGCTGGCAGGCCAGCACCGCCGCCACCGACGTGCCCGGCCAGCCCATGCGCTCGGCCAGCAGCCCGGCGGCCAGCGCGCCAAACTGCTCGTGGTTGGAGACCACCGCTGTCCAGCCACGGCGGCGGGCCTGGCGCGCCAGCCGATCCACAAAGCGCTGCAAATCAAACCCCACCAGATGCGCGTTGCTTGGAAAGTTAAACAGATCAAAACCTGCGGTTTCAAAAGGATAGCTGGGCGCGTTGCGCGCAAAACCAACCTGATCCCAGTCGTAGTTGAATAAAACCAATGTGCTCATGCAGCGTTCATTCATCGTCCAGAAAAGTCATGCCCACCGATTTGGCGCGAAGCGGGCAGCGGCTGGCGACTGCCGGCGACGGCGGCCTTGGCGCTGGCGGGATGCAAGCCGGGTTGTGCCATGGCATTAACCTCGTTTCCAGTCGTGGTACTTGCGCACCCAGGCCAGCAGGCGCTCCGGCTGGTGGGCGCGCTTCCACTGCCCAGCGGCGTATTTGTTGGCCTCGCAGAGCGTTGGGTAGGTGTGGATGGTGCCCAGAATCTTGTTCAGACCCAGGCCGTGTCTCATGGCCAACACGAACTCGGCCAGCAAATCGCCCGCGTGGGTGCCGACGATGGTCACGCCCAAAATACGGTCTTTGCCGGGCACGGTGAGTACCTTGACCCAGCCGCGGGCCTCACTGTCGGCAATGGCGCGGTCCAGGTCGTCGATGCCATAACGGGTGACCTCAAAGGCCACGCCTTGCGCCAGCGCCTCTTGTTCGCTCAAGCCGACGCGGGCCACTTCGGGGTCGGTGAAGGTGGCCCAGGGGATGACAGAGTAATCGGCCTTAAACGACTTCAAGTCGCCAAACAGAGCGTTCACCGCGGCATACCAGGCCTGATGGGCGGCGACGTGGGTCAGCTGAAACGGCCCGGCCACGTCGCCCACCGCGTAGATATTCGGGTAGAGGGTTTGTAAATAATCGTTGGTCTCAACCGTTTTGCCGACCGCAATGCCAATGTCTTCCAACCCATAACCCGTGAGGCGCGCCGCCCGGCCAACCGCGCACAGCAGTTGGTCGAATTCAATGCGCAGCTCAACCCCTTGATGCTCCACCACCAGCACACCGCCAGCGGGTAATGAGCGGGTTGCTTTCGCAGGCTGGGTGACGGCGTTGCCAGCAAGGTCGGCGCTGGCGCCAGCGGGAAGCCTCTCAACCCGCTGCGCCTTGTGGCCAGTCAGCACCCGCACGCCGTCAGCGCGCAAAGCATCCATCACCACGCCGGAGACCTCAAGGTCTTCACGCATCAGCAGGCGCGGGGCCATTTCGACCAGCGTGACCTTCGAACCCAGGCGGGCAAAGCTTTGCGCCAGCTCGCAACCAATCGGCCCACCGCCCAGCACCAGCAAGCGCTTGGGCGCCTCATCCAACTCGGCAAAACGCTCCCACAGCGTGTCGCTGGTGACATAAGCCACCTCCGAGAGCCCCGGCAGCGGCGGTACAAACGGCCGCGCACCCGCGGCAATGACGATGTTGCGGGTGGTCAGCAATTGCCGTGCGCCATCGCTCAAGGCAATTTCAACCGTCCAGGGGTTGATGATTTTGGCGTGGCCCTGCAACACCTCCACGCCCAGACTGGTGTAGCGCTCAACGCTGTCATGCGGCGCAATGGCGGCAATCACGGCCTGTACCCGCGCCATCACACTTTTAAACGAAATTGGCCTCTGGCCCTTATCGGATAAGCGCGAGTAGCTCTCTAAACCGTAGCGATGAGCATGCTTCATTTGGTGCGCCACACGGGCGCTTTTGATCAGCGCCTTGCTCGGCACACAGCCGTAATTCAGGCAATCGCCGCCCATTTTGTGCGCTTCCACCAGCGTCACTTTGGCCTTGACCGCCGCCGCGATGTAAGCCGATACCAGCCCGCCCGCACCCGCGCCAATCACCACCAGATTGCGGTCAAACGTTTTCGGCCGCACCGCTTGCCAGCGCGCATACACCTTGCGCTTTTTGATGGCCTCAATCACCTTGCGCGCCAGCAGCGGAAACACGCCCAGCAGCACAAAAGAGCCCAGCAGCGCCGGGCTCAAAATGCCTTGCAGCGAGGTGATTTTGGAGAGCTGCGTGCCCGCATTCACATACACCGCGGTGCCCGCCAGCATGCCGAGCTGGCTGACGATATAGAACACACCAACGCGCATCTTGGTCAACCCCATCGCCAGGTTGATGACAAAAAACGGCACCAGCGGCACCAGGCGCAGGGTGAACAAGTAAAACGCGCCGTCTCTGGCCACACCTGCGTTGAGGTCGGCCAGGCGCTTGCCGAATCGCGTCTCGACGCTGTCACGCAGCACAAAACGCGCTGCCAAAAAGGCCAGCGTGGCACCGATGCTCGACGCAAACGACACGATCAAAAGACCCCAGCCCAGCCCGAACACCGCACCGCCTGCCAGCGTGAGGATGGTGGCCCCCGGAAACGACAACGCCGTGGCCAGCACATAGATCACAAAGTAGCCCGCCACCACCGACAGCGGCCGGGCCGCGTACAACTCGGCAAAGCGGGCGTGGCTCTGCTGCAGGTAGTCCAGACTCAAAAACCGCCCGCCATCCAGCGCCACAAAGCCGACCACGGCGGCCAGAATCAGTGCGATCAGGATGAGTTTGTTGCTTTTCATAGGCGGTGGTGTGCGTGGCTGGTTAGTCGCGGATCACGCCACTTGTCTACACAATGCCAGTACAAAACCCGTAACGAATGAAATCACGGGTTTGTCCAGAGGGTGCTCAGAGTCCATGAAAGTTAATCCAGCGTCTTGGCAATTGCCTGCGCCAGCAGCCACAGCGCCAGCCGATGCGCGCTAACCAGGCTGTCAGCGTCCGGCGAGCGGCTGGGCACGGTCAGGCTCAGGTTGTGGGCGCGTGGTGCCGCAGGTGCGCCCACCGTGCTCCAGCGCGCTGAAAGCGTTACTGCCTGGCCGTTGGCCGCCACATCAAGCGTGATGATTTCCACACGCAACTGGCCCTTGAGCACCAAACCAGCGGGCAGCGGCGCGCTCCAGACGCTGCCTTCACCGCGCAACGTGATCAAGTCTTGCGCCAACACGCGCGGCACGCTGCTCGACAGCAACTCAGCCCATCGATGGGTGAGTGACGGTTGCACGCCGTTGGCACCCTCAGGCAACAGTAGCGCATTGCGATCCAGGTAAGCAGGCAGGCGCACCGGCAAAACCAGTTGCCAGGGAGCGGCGCTGACCTCCGGCGAATTCACGGCCAGAGTCTGCGCCTGCCGTTGCGCTTCTACCGGCGGCGCGCTGTGCAGCACATACAAAGTTGGGTTGGGCAAACGGCTGGCACAGCCAGTCAGAACGGTGGCCAGGGCAAGGGCTGCCAAGACTGGCAACGCGCTCAGGCGCCTGCTGCTGGGTACATGCGGCGCGGGAGCAGAGATTGGGTGGGCAAAGAGTGAAGGCTTCATGGCGGATGGGGCAAGGTGGTTGGCTCTGCAGATGTGGAGTATGGCGATGCGGCCTCAAAGTGCGCGGAATCAGGGCACCTGCGCGCGGCCACGCAGCAGGGCATCGGGCTGGCGCTCCAGCAGCTCGGCCAGGTCACCCATCTGGCGCGCGGCGCGGGCCACGTCACGGGCGGCGCGGTTGAGGTTGTTGACCAGCGCGCTGTCTTCGTCTGTGGTTTGACGCAGGCTAGCGGCGGTTTGCCCTAACTCTTTGGCCGTGGCCTGCACGCTCTGCATCAGCGGTGCATCGGGGGCCAAGGTGCCCTCTAACTGCTGCGCCACCTGGGCGATGCGGGTGGCGGCCTGCGCCAGCGCGCCGGCCGCAGCCCCAGCTTGGGTCAGCGTGGCCTGAGCCGTGGCAGACAGTGGCTTGAGCTCGCGCTGCAAGCTCTGGGCCAGCGCACGCAGCTCAAAGCTGAGCTTGGCGGCGTTGTCCAGCGTGGCCTTGAGCTGCGGGTCCTGCAGGAACTGGCGGGTGACCTTGGCAATGGTGGCCACGTCCTGCAAGGCCGCTTTGATGTCCACGCCTTCAAGCTGCGCCTGCAGCGCCTGCGTGGTGCTGGGCAGCGTGGGAATGTCCGGCACACCACCCAAACCATTGACTGCCGCAGCGATTGGCTTGACCTGGTTGGGGCGCAAGTCCAGGTCGACATACAGCTGGCCAGTGAGTAGGCTCTGGTTGGCCAGTTGGGCACTCAGGCCCTGGCTGATCAGCGCGCTGATGGCTTGGGTGGCACTGGTTTTCGCGGGCCCGAGTTGCAGTACCGCGTCCCGGTCGAGCATGGCGTTGACCGGGATTTCAAAGCTGTCTGGCTGGCTGCCGTGCGCTAGGCCCAGGCTGGTGACGGTGCCAATGTTGACGCCGCGAAACACCACCGGTGAGCCCACCTTGAGGCCGTAGACCGAGCCAGAAAAGCGCATCAGCACCGGTTCACGGGCGGTAAACAGCTGCCCGCCCAGCACAAAAGCAATCGCCGTGACCAGCAGCGCAATGCCCAGCACCAGAAACAATCCGACCCGCAAGGCGCGCGCGCTGGTAGTCATGATTTGTGCGGCGTGCGCTGCAAGAACTCGCGCACACGCTCGGGGCCGTGGGCCAGCAGGGCTTGGGGGGTGTCGATAGCGGTCATGGTCTTGAGTTGATCATCCAAATAGAGGGCCCGGTCAGCCACGGCAAAAATGCCTTCCACAGAATGCGTCACCAGTATCACCGTGGTGCCCAGGTGCTCGCGCAGCGCCAGAATCAGCTCATCTAACCTGGCGGCGTTCACCGGGTCCAGGCCCGAGGCGGGCTCGTCCAAGCACAGCACATCGGGGTTGAGCACCAGCGAGCGCGCAATCGCCACACGCTTGATCATGCCACCACTGAGCGTGGCCGGCATGGCGTCATAGCTGCCCTGCAGCCCCACCAGCGCCAGCTTGAATTCGGCCACCTGCCGCATCGCCGCTGTGGACAGCTGCGAAAACAGGCGCAGTGGCAGCAGCAAATTCTCACCCACGGTCATTGAGCTCCACAGCGCGCCGCCCTGAAACATCACCCCAAAATGCCGGCGCAACACATCGAGCGCCTGCGGCTCGCCTTGGTGCAAATCGGAATCTTCAAAAAAAACATGGCCTTTGATGGGCCGCTCCAGCCCCACCAGCAGGCGCATCAGCGTGCTCTTGCCACAGCCGCTGGTACCCATGATGACCAAAATTTCGCCACGTTGCACCTCAAAGTTCAGGTCGCGCGAGATCACCCGCTCGCCCCAGCCCATGCTCACGTCTTGGATGTGCAGCAGGCCGGTCATCACAGCCCCAGGCTTTGAAACACCACGGTGCTGGCACACGCAGCAACCACCATCCACACCAGCGCCTTAACCACCGCGCGGGTGGTGGCCAGGCCAATGGCCTGGGCATTGCGCTGGGCGTAAAAGCCTTCGCGGCAGCCAGCAATGACCACCAGCAGGGTGTACGTGGTGCCTTTGAAGAGCCCAATCCATAGATGCGTCCAGTTCAACGCCAGCAACGATTGGTTCAAATAATCCGACAGCGTCACGCCATACACCAGCGTCACGGCAGGGATACCCGCCAGCACGCCAATCACCATCGCAAAAGCAATCAGCAGTGGCGCTGTCAGCAGCATGGCAAACAGCCGCGGCAGCGCCAGATGCACCATCGGGTCAATGCCCAGAGAGCGCAAGGCATCTATCTCTTCATTCACCGTCATGCTGCCCAGTTCAGCGGCAATCGCGCCGCCAATGCGTCCGGCCAGAATCACCCCGGTCATCAATGCGGCCAGCTCCCGCACCATGCCTACGGTGACCACATCGGCAATCAGATTCGGGGCGCCAATGCGGTCAAGCTGCGCGCCGCTCATGTAGGCCAGCATCAGCCCGACCAGAAAGGTGGTGAGTGCCACGATGGGCACGCTGCGCGGGCCCATCTCGTCCATCTGGTGCAGCAAGTCGGCCCAGCGAAACACCCGGGGTTTCTGGCGCAACCGCCCCACAGACAGCAGCAGTTCACCGACAAAAGCCAGCGTCAGGCGCAAATCTTCCCAGCGCAGACTTTCGCGGATCACCCCCAGCACGGTCACCTCAGCCTCAGGCCGTTTTGGTTCCAGTAGCTGGCTTTGCGCCTGCAGCGCCAGGTGCAGCGGTGCACGTACGGCGGCGGGCAGCCCCTGGATGTCGGGCGTCAGGCCGCGCTGCGCCAGCGGGCCCAGCAGCGACCACAGCGCCGGTGCCAGGTTGGCATCCCAGTCGGACAACTCTGTGGCATCAACGCGGAGCGCACCTTCGGTCAGCGTGGCTGGCGCCGCCTGCGCTTGCGTTGGGGCATAGCCACGCCAGTCTTGGCGCAGATGCAGCACCCAGCCGCCCTCTGCGGCCAACCATTGCACATGACCGTCTGTTTTGGAGCCGCGTGCAGCCAGGGGCATGGTGGCAAGCGGTTTACGTTACAGGCCTAGTACGTGCGCGCCAGGCGCCTACCAGCACAAACAGACCCGGCACCAAAATCATCGCCCAGATGATCTTGTCCAAGTGCAACTGAACCCACGGAATGTTTCCGAAAAAATAGCCCACGGTGATGATGCCAACCACCCAAAGAACGGCACCCACGGCGTTAAAAAACGTGAACCGACCGCGCGTCATCTGCGCCACACCGGCCACAAACGGCGCAAAGGTGCGCAAAAAGGGCATGAAACGCGCCGCCACAATGGTGATGCCGCCATATTTTTCGTAAAACGCGTGTGCCTGATCAAACGCCCGCTTGTTGAACCAACGCGAATTTTCCCAGCCAAACACCTTGGGACCAAAGTAGCGACCAATGGTGTAGTTCGTTTGGTCGCCCAAAATAGCCGCCGTCAGCAGCAAGCCCACGGCCAGCGGATAGCTCAGCAGCCCCACGCCGCACATGGCGCCCACCACAAACAGCAGTGAGTCACCCGGTAAAAATGGCATGACCACCAAGCCGGTTTCCACAAAAATGATCAAAAACAGCAGCGCATACACCCACGCGCCGTAGGTCTGCACAAACACCTCCAGATGCTTGTCGACGTGCAGGATGAAGTCAATAAGGGTCAAGAGAATGTCCATGTTGGGGCATTATCCCTGCCAATACCTTGGGGTACTGAACACCTAAAATCTGCAGGTCAACACCGCCCAATTGCCCCCCACCGCCCGATCCGCGAACTCCCCGACGAACTCATCAGCCAGATTGCCGCTGGCGAGATGGTGGAGCGCCCGGCCTCGGTGGTGCGTGAGCTGGTGGACAACGCGCTGGATGCCGGTGCCAGCCAAATCACCGTGCGCCTGCTGGCCGGCGGTGAGCGCCTGATCAGTGGCGCAGACGATGGCTGCGCCACCCCAGCGACGAGCTGCCCATCGCCCTGAAACGCCACGCCACCAGCAAAATCGCCAGCCTCTCAGACCTGGAATCGGCAGGCACCATGGGCTTTCGGCCATGCGCTGGCCTGCCCGGGTGTTGGCTTTGCGACATGGCTTGAGGGCAAACTGGTGGAGCAATGGCGCCGCAGTCAGCGGGCTAAAAGCCTTGAGACGGCACTTCCTCAAATCGGCCAATGCGCCCCAACACTTCGCGCATGGCATCACGCGCCAAAGTCATATCAAAGTCAGTTTGCAGACTGGTCCAAAACTCGGCACTGGTGCCAAAGAACTGAGCTAAGCGCAAGGCGGTATCAACTGTCACGGCGCGGCGGCAGCGCACGATGTCATGAATACGCGGTGCCGGTACACCCAGGCGAATCGCCAGCGCATTGGCGGTCAGACCGTTAGGAGTCAAAAATTCCTCACGCAACACCTCGCCAGGGTGCACCGGAGTCAAACGCTTGCCTGTGGCGACATCGCTGAAATCAAGCGTATCGAGGTCTGTGCGGTCTAGGATCATGGTGTGGCTCCTTCAGTGGTGATCAACAATTTCAACGTCAGTGACGTGTCCGTCAGCAAATCGAAAACACACGCGCCACTGGTCGTTGATACGAATGCTGTGCTGACCCTTTCGCTCACGTTTGAGTGCCTCAAGCTGGTTACCCCGTGGCACTCGCAAGTCCATCAAACTTTTGGCAGCGTCAATCATCTTGAGCTTGCGCAACGCCACACGCTGAATCTCGCCCGCCAGGACGCGAACCTCATTGCCAACAAACAGCGCGGCGGCAGCTTCGTCTCTGAATGTGCGGATCATGGGATTGATTATATAACGCGAAACGTTACACGTTAAACATCACACGTTAAACGGCTAGAGAGCGCAACCGCATAAGGCCAAGTTAGGCACCGAAGTGCGGCCTCCAAAGTCGTGCTGTGCTTGCTGTGGCGGCACCTATTGGGCAATGCGGTCGATCAGCTTCAGTGGCCGCGTGAAAAGCCAAACCGCCGGGCAGCGCCTCAAACGCCCCATCGACCACACAGGCATGAAAGTGCACATCACCGCCACCATGCAGCCCGTGGGACTGACCATTGGCTTGCCCACCCGGCTACATCTTGGCGTTTTCAGCCAAGGCTGATGGGTGTCAGCACCTCATGCCGGGCCGGCTTCCTGCTGGCAGACCTGTAGGGTCTGATTAGACCCCCTCGTGGTTATCGCCCGACCCTAAAATGCCCGGGTGAATACCGCCCAAACGCCCCCAAATCAAGCGCCGCGCCGCCCGATCCGCGAACTGCCTGACGAACTCATCAGCCAGATTGCTGCTGGCGAGGTGGTGGAGCGCCCGGCCTCGGTGGTGCGTGAGCTGGTGGACAACGCGCTGGATGCCGGCGCCAGCCAAATCACCGTGCGCCTGCTGGCCGGCGGTGTGCGCCTGATCAGCGTGGAAGACGACGGCGGCGGCATTGCGCGTGACGAATTTCCCATGGCCCTGAAGCGCCACGCCACCAGCAAGATCGCCAGCCTGGCCGAGCTGGAATCGGTGGGCACCATGGGCTTTCGCGGTGAAGCGCTGGCTGCCATCAATTCAATAGCTGACTGCGCAATACTGTCAAGGGCTAGCGGCCAAAATCATGCTTATCTTTTAGAAGGCCAGACGGGTGAACTCAAACCCGTGGCCCGCGCCGAGGGCACCACGGTCGAGGTGAAAGAGCTGTTTTTTTCAACGCCTGCACGCCGCAAGTTCCTGAAAACCGACGCCACCGAGCTGGCCCACTGCGTCGAAGCCGTGCGACGCCACGCGTTGGCTCGCCCGGATGTCGGCTTTGCGATATGGCATGAAGGCCGTCTGGTGGAGCAATGGCGCCGCTGCGGCGAGGCTGGCAGCCTGCCCGCGCTGGAGCAACGCCTGGCCGACGTGCTGGGCAGCGACTTTGTTGAGCGCTCGGTGTGGGTGGATTTTTCCAGCGCCGCCACACCCGGGCGGCCCGACTACGCACCGGTGATCAAAGTCTGGGGTCGCGCTGGCACGCCTGACGCCGCCCGCAGCCGCGCTGACCAGCAGTTTTGCTATGTCAACGGCCGCTTTGTGCGCGACAAGGTGGTAAGCCACGCGGCCCGCAGCGCGTATGAAGACGTGCTGCACGGCCAGCGCCAGCCGGTCTACGCGCTGTACATCGACATGGACCCCACGCGGGTCGATGTGAATGTGCACCCCACCAAGATCGAGGTGCGCTTTCGCGACAGCCGCGACGTGCACCAGGCAGTGCGCCGCGCGGTGGACCAGGCGCTGGCCCTGCCGCGCGCGGGCCAGCCGGACGCCTACGCGGGCGCAACATCCCTTGGCGCGCCTGGCGGCTGGGCAATACCCGCCTCAGCCTTCGGGTCTGCCCATGGTTCGCACCCTAACCTGGCAGACACGCCAGCGTCGGCCACGCACTTGGGCGCAGCAGCGTTTTATAAGACAAATCAGCCTCCAGCCCTTATGGGGCAAGCGCAACGAGCTATGCTTTTTGATGAACGCAGCGGGCACCGGGTCAGCGACCTGGGCGCGCTCTGGGGGCCTGCTGCCGCGCGCAACGACGCCCCGGCCAGCCCACCAGCGGTACTGCAGAACGACGCCAATGACGCTAACGACGCCACCAACGCCACCGTCTGGCCGCTGGGGCGCGCGCTGGCACAGCTGCACGGCGTCTACATCCTGGCTGAAAACGCTCAGGGACTGGTCCTAGTAGACATGCACGCCGCCCACGAGCGCATCGTCTACGAGCGACTCAAAACCCAGTGGGCCAGCCAAACCGCTGCCAATGCCGGTGCCGACCAGCCGCCGCAGCGGCTGCCCAGACAGCCGCTGCTGATTGCCGCCACCTTTGCCGCAACGCCTACCGAAGTAGCCACCACTGAGCAACATGCCGCCACGCTGGAGGCACTGGGCCTGGAGATCACCGTGTTTTCTGCCAAAACGCTGGCGGTGCGCTCGGTGCCAACCACCCTGGCCCTAGGCGATGCGGTGGAACTGGCGCGCAGCGTGCTGGCCGAGCTCAGCCAGCATGAGGCCAGCGGCGTCATCCAGCGCACCCACAACGAGCTGCTGGCCACCATGGCCTGCCACGGCGCGGTGCGCGCCAACCGCCGCCTGACGCTGGAAGAAATGAACGGTTTGTTGCGCCAGATGGAAGCCACCGAGCGCTCAGACCAATGCAACCACGGCCGCCCGACCTGGCGGCAGATCAGCATGAAAGAGCTCGACGCCTTGTTTTTGCGCGGGCGGTGAAGCGGGTCAGCTGGCGATTCTTGTCAGGTCCGCCATCAGTCGGTCACCTGGCTGAGCATGTCTGGCACCACCAAATGCTGCATGGTTCGCAGCGGACGCAATTCGCCGCCCAGATCAACGCGCACTGAGTCCGCCAACTGTTGATTCTCGACTTTGACCGGGTAGATGAGTGCTGCCAGCACCGCTTTGCGGGTCGCATTGGCGAGGGTGTTGGCTCCCGGCAAGGGAATCATCATCGGCACATCTGGCCAAATGCTGCGGTGTTCGAAAAATGCACGCGTGTGATACGTGCCAGTGCTCCCGACAGGTTCAAAAAGCGGGCCATGCCTGTAAACCAGCTTTGCGCACCCGCTCCAGTGGGCCCAAAGGCGACTGATAAGTGTCAATTTTCGCTACCCGTAAACAGTGTTTGATTCCCAGTATTTCAGGGTCCGTGTTGCTGCTTTTGCAGCCGTTCTGTTATTTCGTTTCCCTATCAATAGGATCTGTTGTTGCTTCGCCTTGCCTTGCGTCTGGCTCACTCCAGCGACAGCCGCGCCGCCAAAAACTCCACCAACACCCGCACACTGGCCGTCTGCATGCGCGTGGCCAGCACGGCGTGCACGGCCATCGGCTTGAACGACCAATCCGGCAACACGCGAACCAGGCGTTCGGCGCCAACGGCTTCACGCGCCAGATTGTGTGACAAGGCAGCAATACCCAAACCCCGCTCAGCCAAGAGGCGGATCAATCCGGGATTGTTAATGCCAAAGTGGCCGCGTACCTGCACCTGCATGGCGTGCATCGCCTGCATGGCCTGGTCATGGCGCTGCAGGCGCCAGTTGCTGGCTTGCTGCGCGCTGCCAGAGGTGATGCAGGCATGCTCCACCAGATCGGCGGGTTGTTGGGGGTGGCCATGCAGTGCCAAATAGCCAGGGGCCGCGAAAAGAAGCTGCTCGATTGACCCCAGGCGACGCACCACCAGTTGATCGCCTACCACCTCACCCAAACGGATGGCCAAGTCCACAGGCTCGGTGACCAGATCGCTGAAACGGGGTGACAGGTCCAGGTCCAGGCTGATGCCGGGGTACTGCCGGGCAAAGTCAGGCAGCAAAGGCCCGATGTAGGTCAGACCCAGGTCCACCGGCATCGACACGCGCACATGGCCCACCGGGCGACTGACAGTCTCGGCCAGCGCCTCTTGCGCCAGCCGTGCCTCGTCCACCAAGTGGGCGCAGCGCTCAAAGTAGCGTTGCCCGGTCTCGCTCAGCGCCACACTGCGCGTGGTGCGGTCCAGCAGGCGCACGCCGAAATGGCGCTCCATGGCGGCAATGCGCCGCGACAGCGTCGCGCCAGGCACGCCCAGCTTGACGCTGGCCCGACTGAAGCTGCCGGTGCGCGCCACCTCAACGAACAAGGCCATGTCGTGCAAAGCAGAGAGGTTTTCCATCGGGTTAATTATTCCATTAATGGAAAAATATTATTCATTAATTGTTATTTCATTAATTTTTGAAGAAGATTAACATGCATTCCTTCATCCGACCAAGTTGCTCAACTCACCCGAACAACTCACCCGAACAACCCATCAGAGAGAGCCCAAAATGAAAGCCATACGAATCCACGCCTACGGTGATGCCAGTCAAATGCAGTTGGAAGAAGTGCTCGTACCCGCCTGCGGAGCTAACGATGTTCTGGTGCGCGTGGTCGCGGCCGGCATCAATCCGATTGACTGGAAAATGCGCAGCGGTGCCATGGCACAGATGATCCCCAAAACGTTTCCGTTTACCTTGGGATCGGACGCGGCCGGCGTGGTGACTGCCGTCGGTGGGGCGGTGACGGCATTTTCTCCGGGCGACGAAGTGTTTTTCTATGCCGAGTTCGCCCGGGGCGGCACCTATGCCGATTACGTGGCGGTCGATGCCGCACAAGTGGCGCGCAAACCCCGTACCGTGTCGTTCTCCACAGCGGTAGCCCTGCCCATGCCCGGCCTGGCAGCCTGGACCGCAGTGATCGACACAGCGCAGGTAACGCGCGGCATGCGTGTCCTGATCCACGGTGGCGCCGGTGCGTTGGGCAGCGTGGCCGTGCAACTGGCCAAAGCGCAGGGTGCGCACGTTACTGCCACGGCGGGTACTGCTGATGTGGCCGTGGTGAAAAGCCTGGGTGCCGATGAAGTCATTGACTACCGCACGCAACAATTCGAACAAATCGCCAGCAACATGGATGTCGTCATCGACACCTTGGGCGGCCCCACGCAAGAGGCATCCTGGTCCACGCTACGTGCTGGCGGATTGTTGGTGGCAACCACCCAGCCACCTTCACCAGACCGGGCCACTGCGGCCGGTGCGCGCGCGGCGTTTGTGTTCTCAACGCCGCGTGGCGGCGTGCTGGCTCAACTGGCGGCGTTGATGGAGAAGGGTCAGTTGCGCGTGCTGGTGGGACAAGAGTTTGCGTTGGCCGATGCGGCACAAGCGCATCGCCTGGGTGAAAGTGGCAAGTCCCGTGGAAAAATGATTCTTCGCGTCAGTTAAGTTCGTCAACAACCTTCATTTACAACCCAAGGAAATACCATGACTTCGAAAAAATCTGTCTTATCTGTCGGCCTGCAGCCAACACTCATCAATTTCGCCGATCCGGCCTACGCGGCCTTCCCCGGTATGACGGCGGAGAAAGTACAAGACGGACTGGACAAGGACATTGCCGCACTGAACGCCATGGGCTACGACGCAAAATTGTGCCTCACCGATTTTGGCGAAACAGCAGAGGCCGTGATCCGCACCACGTTGCAGCAAAAACGCTATGACTGTGTGGTGATCGGTGCGGGCGTGCGCACCATCGATAAAAACTTTCTGCTGTTCGAGAAAGTTCTCAACGTGGTCCATGAGCATGCCCCCCAGGCACGCATTTGTTTCAACACGGGACCATTTGACACGGCTGAGGCGGTGCAGCGCTGGTGCGCGGTTGCCTGAGCATTTTCTGATTGTGCGCAACGTGCTGACTGCGCACAAAATCTAGCCCAAGGACCGTGTCTATAAAGAAAATCATTCACCCGATGGCCGGAACCATCGCCATGCTGTGCATTGGCAGTTTTTGGTTGTCCACACTGGTCTCTGAGTTGTTCTTGTCGCAAGACGCCATCGTGCTGGTCAGGCACAACATTTTGCAAACCATGTGGGTCATGATTTCGGCTATGGCGGTTACCGGCGGCAGCGGTTTTGCGTTATCGGGCGAACGAAAAGGCAACTTGTTGGCGGGCAAGAAGATGCGCATGCAGATCATTGCCGCCAACGGCCTGTTGATCCTGTTGCCCTGCGCCTTTTACCTCTATGGCAAGGCCGCTGCGGGCGAGATGGATCTGACCTTTTATGCGCTGCAGATAGTGGGGCTGGTAGCGGGTGCTGCCAACTTCAGTCTGATGGCGCTGAATTTTCGTGATGGTCTGAAGCTCTCGGGGCGTCTGCGACGCAAGGGCTAGCAAACGCTGCGAACTCTTGGGGAACTCTCTGCGTTTTTACGCTCGCACGCGATGACTACGCATTCCCAAGAAATTCAAGCTCCGTCATTACCCGCAATGGAAATAATCAGTGTCGCTCGTTGCGGCGAAAACTTGACAAAGTGCCTGCCCGTTAGCCTTCGTTTGTGACCGCCCGGTTCTGGTCGATTTCGTGATTTCTATCTGTCAAATTGTGCACCCGCTTTCGCAGCACTGGCGCTGTTCGCCGCCGACCAATCACAGGCAGCCATGGGCCGGGTGTAGCCAGATAAAGACCCATGGTGACGGCCCTCTGCGCGTATGCAACATGACGGACCCGTAACGATCCAATCCGGGTAAACTAGTCAGACTACAAACCAGTTAGCGGAGTATGAACTGATGAACACTTGGCCGGTTCAAGATGCGAAAGCGCGTTTCAGCGAATTTTTACAAGCCTGCCTGAGCGACGGCCCGCAGTTGGTAACCAAGCGCGGCCTGGATGCCGCCGTTTTGGTGCCAGTGGAACAGTGGCGGCAAATGCAGGCCAGCAGCCGACCCTCACTCAAGCAAGTTTTGCTGGACCCTGAAGCTCGGTTTGACTTGCCGACCGTGCCGCGCGGCCAAACGCCAACCCGCGCCCCGGAGAGCTTTTGATGTATCTGCTAGACACCCATGTGATTTCAGAACTGCGCAAAGCCAAGCCACACGTCGGCGTGCTGGCGTGGCTGCAGGGCACAGCAGAATCTGATCTGTATATTTCAGCGGTCACCCTGGGGGAAATTCAGCGTGGCATTGAACTCACGCGTGAACAGAACGCGCCCAAAGCGCTTGAAATCTCGCAATGGGCGGGCCGCCTGAGCAACGTTCACAACATCTTGCCCGTGGATGTTGCCATCTTCAGACTGTGGGCCAAACTGCTGCATCGGCGCTCTGATGCGTTGTTTGAAGACGCCATGATTGCCGCCACAGCGCTGACCCACCACCTGATTGTGGTGACCCGCAACACCCAAGACTTCGCTGGTTTCAATGTGCCGCTGCTGAACCCGTTCAACTCCTATGACTAGCCCCCGCTTAGACAGCCCCGGCCCTACTCTCTGCCTCAAGGGTCACTAAATTCCGCCCTCCCCGACTGAAGCATCCACCTGGCCACGCAGCCAGGCAGCCGGATTGGCCCCAACTTTTACATAAAAACCCGCTCTAGCCTTTATAAAACAAGCGCTGACAGCTATCTATTTTGATAAGCCCTCTCAAACATCTTTTCCATCACCCGGCCTCGCGCTGGCGTCTGCAGGCCGAGCTGCGCGGCCTGTGGCGGCTGGCTTGGCCGATTCTGGTGGGGCAGTTGGCCACCGTGGGTATGGCGGTGGTGGACGTGGCCATGGCCGGGCATGCCTCGGCGCAGGATCTGGCTGGGGTGTCGCTGGGAGTGTCGATCTGGAACATGCTGATGATCAGCTTGTTGGGGGTGATGATGAGCGTGAACCCGATGGTGGCGCACCAGGTGGGCGCGGGCGACCTGGCTGGCGTGCCGCGGGTGGTGCGCCAGGCGCTGTGGAAGGCGCTCGGCATGGGGCTGATGGCGATGCTGATAGCCAATGCGGCCGCGCTGTTGTTCGATCACATGCTGCTTGAGCCGTATGTGCGCGACCTGGCCAAAGGTTTTGTGCTGATTACCAGCTTTGCGCTGCCGCTGTTTGCGATGTACCGGGTGTTGTACGGCTACAGCACCAGCATCAACCAGACCAAGCCGTTGATGGTGATTGCCCTGCTCTCGCTGCTGATCAACATCGGCGTCAACAGCTTGCTGGTATTTGGCAACTGGGGTTTTCCGCGCATGGGCGGCCTGGGTTGCGCTTGGGCCACGCTGATCACGGTGGCGTTCAACCTGCTGACGTTGGTGTGGTGGATGCAGCGCGCCAGCGCCTACCGCAGCACCTGGCCGCTGGTCCGGTTCGAGCCACCGATCTGGCGCGAGATTCGCCCCCTGTTGAAGTTGGGGATGCCGATTGGTATCACCTATTTTGCCGAGAGCAGCGCCTTCAGCCTGATCGCACTGCTGATTGCCGTGTTTGGCAGCACGCAGATGGCGGCGCACCAGATTGCGCTGAACTTCACCTCGCTGGTGTTCATGGTGCCCTTGAGTGTGGGGCTAGCGCTGATGACGCGCGTGGGGCAGTCGCTCGGCGCCGGAGACCCGGTGCTGGCGCGCTATCAGGCTTGGGTGGGGGTGGCGTTGGGGCTGGTGTTTGCCGTGCTGTCAGCCGCGGGTATTGCGCTGCTGGCCAAGCCGATTGCCAGCCTCTACACCAACGATGCGGCGGTGATCGCGCTGGCGGCACAGTTGTTGCTGTGGGCGGCAGTGTTTCAGCTCTCGGACGCCACGCAAGTCATCACCAGTTGCGCCATTCGCGGCTACAAGGTAACCCGTGCACCTATGGTGATTCACCTCACCGCGTTTTGGGTGTTTGCGCTGCCGTTGGGTTATGTGCTGGGTCTGGCACCCGATTGGATGCCTTGGCGGCCTGCGCAGGCGATGGGCGCGCAAGGCTTTTGGATCGCGCTGATTCTGGGCCTGACCATTGCCGCACTGGCACTGGTGGTGTTGCTGCGCGTGGTGGCACGCTCGCGCATGCCGTTTGGCGGTCGGGTCGTGGCATAGCCGGTCAAACCATCAGGCCACCGCATTCAAAATAATCACCCCGACGGTGATGAGCCCCATGCCCAGCAGCGCCATCCAACCCAGCGTTTCGCCATACACCAGCCATCCCACCAGGGTCATCAGCACAATGCCGGCGCCCGACCAGATGGCGTAAATGATGCCCAATGGCATGCTGCGAAGCGCGACCGACAGGCAATAAAACGCCACACCATAGCCCACCACCACCAACAGCGAGGGGGTCAGGCGGGTGAAACCTTCCGACGATTTGAGCGCGGAGGTGGCCACCACCTCAAACACAATGGCGATGCTCAGATACAGCCATGGCATGGCCTGGTTCCGCTGGCGTGGCGCGTCAGCGCAGGTTGCTGCCACCTGCACGCATGCGGTCATCCATCTCGGCCATGCTGGCGGCCAGCGAGTTGCCCGACTGCTCCACTGACAAGCGCAGGTCGCGCTCAAGCTGGTCGATGCGGGTGGTCAAGGCGGCCTTGGCGGCAATATCGGCCAGGTCCATGCGTTTGAATTCAAGGTCCAAAAAGCTGCGCAACTCGGTAAAGCGTGAGGCCTCGGCCTCGTCGGCGAGCTTGCGGTTGGTTTGCAGCTCTTTGGCATGGGCGCGGGCGTCAAACATCACCGTGGTTTGCAGGTACAGCAAGTACACCAGAAACAGCGCGATCAATGCCACCATCAGCCCCAGCATGATCAAGCCCAATGGCGCCTGCACCTGGGCCACGCCCAGAGACAGCGCGGTCGGCGCCATGATGATCTGCCAGTTCAGCAGAGTAAATGCGGCAATCAGCGCCAAAACCAGGAGCAGCGAAAACGTGCGAAATTTCATGTATTTACCTTTTTCTAAACGAGCGTGTCAGCGACAAAAACGGCCTGCACCCGCATCTGCAGGCCAGGCCGTAGGCTGATTGTGCTAGGCGGTTCAGTGTAGCGGCACGCCGGTTTTCTCTTGCAACTCTTGCATGGAGACCCCCGGTGCGCGCTGCACCACCTTGACACCGTGGGGGGTGATGTCCATCACCGCCAGGTCGGTGATGATGCGGTCCACCACGCCCACGCCGGTTAGTGGCAGGGTGCAATCGGGCAGAATTTTCAAGTCAAAACCGCCGTCTTTTTTCTTCGCCACATGCTCCATCAGAACCACCACGCTGCGCACGCCGCCCACCAGGTCCATGGCGCCGCCCATGCCTTTGACCATCTTGCCGGGGATCATCCAGTTGGCCAGATCGCCACGCTCACTGACCTGCATGGCGCCCAAAATGCTCAGGTTGATCTTGCCGCCACGGATCATGGCAAAGCTGTCGTGGCTGCCAAAGATGGCCGAGCCCGGCAGCGTGGTCACGGTTTGCTTGCCGGCGTTGATCAGGTCGGCGTCGACCTCGTCTTCGGTGGGAAACGGGCCAATACCGAGCATGCCGTTTTCGCTTTGCAGCCACACCTCCACATCGGGCGGCACATGGTTGGCCACCATAGTGGGCAGGCCAATGCCCAGGTTCACATAAAAACCGTCCTGCAATTCATTGGCTGCAATGGCCGCCATTTCGTCGTGTGTCCAGGCCATGATCAGGCTCCTTTATTTAATCGGTTGAGAAGAGCGCAAGAGCTCAGCGAATGGTGCGCTTCTCAATGCGCTTCTCAGGCGCGGCATTGAGCACGATGCGGTTCACGTAGATGCCGGGCAAATGCACTGCGTCGGGGTCAAAGGTGCCGGTTTCAACAATCTCCTCAACCTCCACCACAGTGATCTTGCCGGCCATGGCCACTGCCGGGTTAAAGTTTCGCGCGGTGCGCCTGAAGATCAGGTTGCCGCTTTTGTCGGCTTTGTACGCTTTGATCAGTGACACGTCGGGCACCAACGAGTGCTCCAGAATATGGGCGTGGCCGTCAAACACGCGGTTTTCCTTGCCCTCGGCCACCAGCGTACCGACACCGGTGCGCACGTAAAACGCCGGAATACCGGCACCACCAGCGCGCAGCTTTTCAGCCAGCGTGCCTTGCGGGGTGAATTCCAGCTCCAGTTCACCGGCCAGGTACTGGCGCTCGAACTCCTTGTTTTCGCCCACATAGCTGGAAATCATCTTTTTGATCTGCCGGGTTTCCAGCAGCCGGCCCAGGCCAAAACCGTCCACACCCGCGTTGTTGGAAATTACCGTCAGGTCTTTTTTGCCGCTGTCGCGCAGCGCGTCGATCAGTGCCTCGGGAATGCCGCACAGGCCAAAGCCGCCTACGGCCAGCAACTGGCCGTCTCGGACAATGCCTTTCAACGCAGCCGCTGCATCAGGATAAATTTTGTTCACGCCTGGTTCTCCATAGAAGTCGATCTGTGGCTAGCATACTACCTAGCCAGCTACGTAGTTTTCCGTAAAGTACAACCCTTAGTTGCCCAAATATTTGCCGCATGGACACCCTTGATTACCGCCAGGCCTTTGACATGGCTCCCGTGGGCCTGGCTGTGTCGCGCAACCGCACCATGGTTGACTGCAACCGCCACCTGTGCGAGATGTTTGGCGCGCGCCTGGAGCAATTGGTGGGCCAGTCGTTTCAGGTGCTTTACCCCAGCGCCGCCGAGTTTGAGCGCACCGGTGCACGCATTGCCCCGCTGCTCAACCGCAACGGCACCTATTCAGACGACCGCATCATGAAGCGCTTGGACGGGCGCCTCAAGGGCGAAACCTTCTGGTGCCATGTGACTGGGCGCGCGCTGAACCTACTCAGCCCGCACGAAGCCGGCATCTGGACTTTTGAAGATTTGAGCGCGCGCCGCCCGGTGAAAGCCGAGCTCACCGCCCGCGAGCGCGAGGTGGCCACGCTGCTGATGGATGGCTTGACGAGTAAAGAGATCGGGCGCGCGCTGCTGATCAGCCACCGCACGGTGGAAATCTACCGCGCCAAACTGATGCGAAAATACGCCGCTTCCAACACCGGCGACCTGGTGCACAAATTGATGGCCGGTTAGCGCACGCTGTTGGTATGAATATTGCTAAAAGTATCTGGGCTTGTGTCACACAGTTTTGATACAGTCCAACCCCACTCGCATCCGAGTTCAAAACCGAAGGAGAAACCATGGCCACCACACCTAAGAAGCCCATTGCTGCCCCTGCCGTTGCTGTACCCGCAGCCAAAAAGGCTGTCACCAAGCCAGCGGTTGCGACAAAGGAAGCTGCTCCCAAAGCGCCAGTTGCCAAAAAGATCCCCGCGACAAAAACCGCACTGAAGCCGTCCACAGCGCCAGCACCGGTGCTGAGCACTGAACAGCGCAACAACTATGTGGCTGTAGCAGCGTTCTACATCGCAGAACGTCGTGGTTTCACGCTGGGCAATCCGGTGGAAGACTGGCTGGCCGCTGAGGCCGAAGTTGACCGCTTCATTTCCAGCGGTCACTTCACCATTTAATCACGCATTTTTTTGTAGCCTCTAGCCCTTGTTGAATAAGGGCTAGAGGCGAATTAAATGAAAATTAGCTGACCACTGCGCGGAGCCATTCAGGCAAGGTCACCGCTTTTTGCGTCGGGAAATCGACCCAAATGGTGGTGGCACCACCGGCTGCGCAGATGGTGCCGGGGCGGTCAGCGCGTTCCATGGTGGCCCAAGTCTCGAAGGTGGTGCGCGCCGGGTCACTGGTGTACATCTTGATCAGCACGTCGCCCGGGTACTCCAACTGCTTGTAGAAGTTGCAAAACGCATTGACGATCACCGGGCCTTCTCCGACGGGTGTCGGCATGGCGGCAACCGACTGCAACCAGTCCACCCGTGCGGTTTCCAGATACCTGAAATAGGCGGTGTTATTGACATGGTTCATCGCGTCCATGTCGCCCCAGCGGATCGGGATCAGCATCTGGTAAACCAGTTTTTTCTGCTCAGGTAGCTCAATTTTCATGGGTTGTGTCCTCTAGTCTGTGATTTGCCACACTGCCGCGGGCCAGCGCCAAGCGGCCTGTGGCGCGATAAAAACTTCCATCACCAGCAAGGGCGCGCACTGGCGCATGAACACCGAGCGACGCGCGCTTAAGCCTCGTGGCACGCCCGCACAGAGCTGCTGCACCTGGCGCAGCAACGCACTGTGCGGGCCGAACTGCCGGTACTGCATGGCCTGGCGGGTGATGCCCGAGCGCGTGAACAGCACATTGGCCAGCGGCCGCGTGCCCAGGCCGCGCACCGAACGCCAAGCGCCCAGCGAGTGCGCGTGGGCGGTCACGCTGCGGGCAAACACCACGCTGACACCATCCACCTTGAGCAGCACCTCGCGCACATAACCCAGGCGCGGACCCGCAACACCCAGCGCTTGCGCCTCGTCCTCGGTCAAAGGCATCCGACCCTGGCGCAGCACCTGTACTGAAAACACTTTGCCAGTGGCCGCCAGGCGCGCGCTCAGCGAGCCGGTGGCCTGCAACCAGCGACCCATGCCACCCTGGGCAAAGTTGTATGGCGTCCAGCGCATCATCGGTGCGCCCGGATCGACGCCAGAATGCCCAGTGTGAACAAACCGGCGGCCAGCCATTGGCTGGGCGTGGGCCAGCCCCCGTCCCATACAAACGCATAAAACAGCCCAAACAGCGTTTCACTCACGATCAGTTGACCGGCCAGGCTGACGCTCAAGCGGCGGCTAGCCACGTTCCAGAGGAGGCTGCCAGCCCATCCGGAGCCAACACCCGTTGCTATACAAACCATAACTACTAACCCTTTACTGTCAAGGGCTAGAAGCTCATTTGACGTTGAACCTGCGAACAGCCAAAGGAGCAAGGCGCCGATGCCGGTGGCCAGGCCCAGCCAGTTGGACCACTCGGTCACACTCACCTGCGGGTGACGCTTGAGCCAGCTGGCGTTGAGCATGGCAAACGCCGTCCAGCTGGCCATGGCCACCAGTGCCAGCAGCACGCCCCACCAAAATTGTTGGCCCTGCAGCGGCAAAGCCACGGCATTGGCCAGCGAAGTCTGCATCATCAGCGCCAGGCCGGCCAGGGTGAGCAGCAGCCCCGGCAGCAGCGCCGACCATTTCAGCCCCAGCGGCTTGCCCAGCAGCATGACCCAGATCGGAATGGTGCCAATGATGAGCGTCGGCACCTCGGAGCCCGCCGCGCTGATGGACGACGCCAGCAGCAGGTAATACCCGGTGGCGCCCAGTAGACTCAAGCCCAAGGCGCTGAGCGCTTGCGACCCGGTGGGCAATCTGCGCAGGCGTCGCCCCAGCAGCATCACCACCATAGCCATCAGCCCGTAACTGACAAAGCGCCCCGCGGTCAAATCCACCGAGGTCAGCCCCGGCGTCATGCGAGGCGCTACAAACACCATGCCCCACAGCGCACCTGCCCCCAGCCCGGCAGCAATGCCCAAGGCGTCATTTCTCTTCAAAATCATGCGTATCTAGATCAGATGCCGCAGGCAGTGCCGCAGCACGACAAGGTGAAGCAACAACGCCATGGGCGGTTTTGAAACGACATTAAATCCCGAAGCCGTCATCGGCAGAGATCACCGCGCCATTGATGAAATGGCTTTGGTCCGAGCAGAGCATGACCAGCAGCGCGTCCAGGTCCTGCGGTTGCCCCACGCGCTTGCGTGGCAGCATTTGCACCAGCCTCTGACCCGCCTCGGTCTGCCAGTGGCGGTGGTTGATCTCGGTGTCGATGTAGCCGGGGCAAATGGCGTTGACGTTGATGCCAAACTTGCCCCACTCTAGCGCCATGGCGCGGGTCATCTGGATCATGGCGGCTTTGCTCATGGCATAGACACCAATCTTGGGCAACACGCGCAGCCCCGCCGCTGAGGCTACGTTGATGATGCGCCCACCGGTGAACGAGCCCGGCGCGGAGCCTTGCGAGCGTGCCAACATGCGTTTACCCACCTCTTGCGCCACGAAAAATGCGCCTTTGATGTTGGTGTCAAATATGAAGTCAAAGTCTTCCTCGGTCACATCCTGTAGGCGCTGGGTGGTGCTAACGCCCGAGTTGTTGATCAGAATGTCGATGGAACCCACCTCGGTTTCGGCATGCGCCACTGCGGATTTGATGGAGGCTTGGTCGGTTACATCGAGTTCCAGCACGTGCGCATCACCACCCTCGCCGTCAATCTGGGCGCGCAATTCTTTCAGCTTTTCAACCCGCCGACTCGCCAGCACGACGGCCGCACCGGCCGCCGACAAAGTGCGCGCAAACTGGGCGCCCAGTCCACTGGACGCGCCGGTGATCAGGGCCACACGGCCCGATAAATCAATGTTGTAAGACATGTTTTTCTCTCCAGAGTACAGAGCAAATAGAACGATCGTTCTATTATGAGCACACCCGACTTTTAAATTCGTTTTATCTTCGACAATCATTCCATGGGCGTGCACGCGCCTCCCTTGGACCATTATTAGCGAGAACACCATGACACCAGAGGACATCCTGGCCCAATTTGGCCCACGCGAATCGATGGAATACGACGTCGTCGTTGTCGGCGGTGGCCCAGCCGGCCTGGCCACCGCCATTCGCCTGAAACAACTCGCCACTGAGCAGGGCAAGGAAATTTCGGTGGTGGTGCTGGAAAAAGGCTCCGAGCCCGGCGCACATATCCTTTCCGGTGCGGTGCTAGACCCCGGATCACTCACCGAACTCTTGCCCGACTGGAAAGCCATGGGCGCACCGCTGAACCAGCCGGTGACCGACGAGGCCATGCTGTTCCTGAGCGAAGGTGGTGCCTACCGCACGCCCAACATGTTCCTGCCCGAATGCAGCCAGAACCACGGCAACTACATCATCAGCCTGGGCGCCCTCACCCGCTGGCTAGCCGCACAGGCTGAAAACCTGGGCGTGGAAATCTTCCCCGGTTTTGCCGCAGCTGAAGTGCTGTACGACGACACAGGTTCAGTGCGCGGTGTCGCCACCGGCAACATGGGCATTGAGAAAAATGGTGAGCCCGGTGGCAACTTCCAGATCGGCATGGAACTGCTGGGCAAATACACCGTGTTTGCCGAAGGCTCGCGTGGTCACCTGGGCAAGCAGCTCATCGAAAAATTCAAGCTTGATGCGGGCTGCGACCCGCAGAGCTACGGCATCGGTATCAAGGAACTGTGGGAAGTGGAGCCGGGGCGCCACCAACCCGGCCTGGTGCTGCACACCGCTGGCTGGCCAATGGACAACAAAACCTACGGTGGCTCTTTCATGTACCACATGGAAGACAACAAAATAGCCCTGGGGTTCATAACCGGGCTGAACTATGAAAACCCGTACCTGAGCCCGTTCGAGGAATTCCAGCGCTGGAAGACGCACCCCAACATCCGCTGGTATTTGGAAAACTCAAAAGGCGAAGTCACTGCAAAAAGAATAGCTTATGGCGCACGCGCCATAACGGCTGGCGGCCTTTTATCTTTGCCAAAGACGGTATTCCCCGGCGGCGCGCTGGTGGGCTGCGATGCGGGCTTCCTGAACGTCAGCCGCATCAAGGGCACGCACGCTGCGATCAAGTCCGGCATGCTGGCGGCAGAAGCGGCGTTTGAGGCCGTCACCGCTGGCCGCCAGCACGATGAGCTGACCGCCTACCCGCAAGCCTTCAAGCAAAGCTGGTTGTACACCGAACTCAACAAGGCGCGCAACTTCAAGGCCTGGTTTAAATATGGTCTGCGCGTGGGCACGCTGATGAACGGTCTGGAGCAGTTTGGCCTGAAAGGCAACATGTCCTGGACGATCCGCCGCGACAAGCCCGACTACGCCTACCTGAAGCCTGCCGCCGATTGCAAACCGATTGATTACCCCAAGCCGGATGGCAAGCTGACCTTTGACCGCAACTCCAGCATTTTCATTAGCAACGTCAACCACGAAGAAAACCAGCCCGCGCACCTGACGCTTAAAGACGGCAGCGTGCCGGTGGCCACCAACCTGGCTAAATACGCTGGCCCCGAGGCACGCTACTGCCCGGCCGGGGTTTACGAGTTCATCAAAGACGCTGCGGGTGCTGACAAGCTGCAGATCAATGCACAAAACTGTGTGCATTGCAAAACCTGCGACATCAAGGACCCCACACAAAACATCGTCTGGGTCACGCCCGAAGGTGGCGGCGGGCCCAACTACGCGGCGATGTGATGCCACACAGCGTCACGCAAAAAATCCCCTGGTCGGCCCAACCCAAAGGCCGCTGGTACCGCTGGCGCGGCTACACCGTGCGCTGGCTGCTGTTTGGGCTGATCGTCAGCGTTTTCCAGCCTGCCACCAGCGAAAACAACCCAGTCTGGCTGCAAAAGCTCGATCAGGTGTTGATGGGGTTGTCGTTTGGCGCGGTCTGCGCAGCGGTGTTCACGCTGGCCGAAAACCGGTTTAACGCCGCCCGCGTGGCGTGGAAAACCTGGGCGGTGGTGCTGGGCACTTGGCTGGCTGTGAAAGTTCTGTTTGTCAGCGTCATTGCGCTGATCGGCTGAAGAAGCGCAGCGCAAGCCGCTTTGTCAGGGCCGGCGAAACGCCAGGCGTTGCGCAGCCCAGTAGCGCGAGTTCAAGCTGTCCAGCCGAACCTCGCCGCCGGTAGACGGTGCGTGCACAAAACGCCCTTCACCCACATAAATGCCGGCGTGGGTAGGCGCGCCGCGCTTGGCAAACAGCACCAGGTCACCCGAGCGCAGCGCTTCCCCCGGCACGGGTTCGCCCCAGTACTGCAACTTGGCCACCGTGCGCGGCGCAGCAACCCCTGCACGCGACTGGTACACGTGCCTGATCAGGCCACTGCAATCAAAGCCACTCGCAGGGGTGTTGCCGCCATAACGGTAGGGCGTGCCGACCAGCCCCAGCGCATATAACGTGACATCGTTGGCCTGCTCGGGCTGCAGGCGCGAAGGAATATTGATAGCATCCGCGGCGCTGCCATAAAGGATCGGCGCTGGAGAAGACTGCCCACCGCGTTGCTGGGTGGGTGCTGTGCCGCAACCCGCTAACACCAGCGTCAGACCGAGCGCCAAAGCACCCAGCCAGGGCAAACCAGTAAGACGATAGCGTGGGTTCAACATCGGCTTAACGTCGTCGCAATATCGTCGGTAGAGCGCTTACTTCCAGCGAAACAGCAGCAAGGCCGTCAGACCCGCGCCGATCAGCCACAACAACCAGGCCTGCGCCACGGCGTAGGGGAACACCATCAGCGCCAGGCCGATCCAGGTGAACTCGGCGCGTTTGGTTTGCTTGCCACGCCGAAACGCGAGCAGTCCCAACACCAAAAACACCACGATGCCGGCAATGAAAGCCGTCTGGTTGGACACCAGGCCCAGAAATAAAGAGTTGTTCGAGTTATTCATGCAGAGTGGGTCAACCAGTGATAACGAGGCTGCATTATCGACCGTGAAGGTAGAATTCTGCAGGTCAGGAGAGAGCCGCCCAGGCCAACAGGTTTCAGGGCAGCCGCCGAAGGCGCAGGGCCGCTGATTGCAGCAGTTTGAACGCTCAGGCAAAAGGACTGACAAACGTCGTTTGGCGCGTTAGCCAGTCGACGTATCCCCACTGGAGAGAGGCCAAGCGCAGAGCACGGCGCACGGTCCACCGAAGGAGCAACCCGCAGTCAGCCTGCCGCTTATGGCAGGGCACGGCCCGGCGAATCTCTCAGGTAAAGCGGACAGCGGGGGCAGCCTGTGGCAAAGCATTTTGTTTTGCCATGGTTTTTTTGGTCTGCCCCTGGAGTAACGGATGTCTGCCTCCCCTGAAACCCTGCTGAATGTTCCCCTTAATGACCTGCATGTCGCGCTAGGCGCGCGCATGGTGCCGTTTGCCGGCTACAGCATGCCGGTGCAATACCCGGCGGGCTTGATGGCCGAACACAAACACACCCGCACCGCCGCTGGCCTGTTCGACGTGTCGCACATGGGCCAACTGCGTCTGGTCGGCCCGGACGCTGCCGCCGCGCTGGAAAGCCTGCTGCCGGTGGACGTGATTGACCTGGCTGTGGGCAAACAGCGCTACGGCCTGCTGCTCAATGACGAGGGCGGCATCATGGACGACCTGATGTTTTTCCGCCAAGCCTTGGATGAGATTTTTATCATCGTCAACGGCGCCTGCAAAGTGGCTGACATGGCTCACATTCAGGCGCAGATCGGCACGCGCTGCCAGGTGATCCCCATGCCCGAATTCGCCCTGCTGGCGCTGCAAGGCCCGCAGGCAGTGACCGCGCTCTCAAGGCTGGCACCCGGCGTTGAAAAGCTGGTGTTCATGACTGGCGGCCATTTCACCGTCAGCACCGGCTCGCAGGACGTTGACGTGTTCCTGACCCGCAGCGGCTACACCGGCGAAGACGGTTTCGAAATCTCAGTGCACGCCTCTGACGCGTTGGCCCTGGCCAAGGCCTTGCTGGCGCAGCCCGAAGTCAAGCCCATTGGCCTGGGCGCACGCAACTCGCTGCGTCTGGAAGCCGGCCTGCCGCTGTATGGCAATGACCTCGATGCCACCACCACCCCGGTAGAAGCCGGCCTGGCCTGGGCCATACAAAAGGTGCGCCGCACCGGCGGCGCACGCGCTGGCGGCTTTCCAGGCGCTACAAAAATACTAGCTACCTGCGCAGACGCCACGGGGGCTATAGGCCAGGACTCGGGGTTTTGCCAAAAAGTCTTAAGAAAACGCGTTGGGCTCATAGCGCTGGAACGCATTCCGGTGCGCGAACACACCGAGCTGCAAGACCAGAGCGGCGCACGCATCGGCGATGTCACCAGCGGCCTGCTTGGCCCCACCATCGACCAACCCATCGCCATGGGCTACGTGCCCACGCAGCTGTCTGCTGTGGGCACGGTGGTCAACGCCATCGTGCGCGGCAAGCCAGTGCGCATGGAAGTCGTTGCCATGCCGTTTGTGCCAACCAACTATTTCCGCGGCTAAGTCTCATCGCCAATGCTGAACGATGATCCTTCCAACAACAACTAGCAACGTGCGTTGGGTGCGTAGCGCAGCGTGGACTTGGGGTTTTGCCAAATAAAGGAGGAGGCTTGGGGTAGTAGCCCCAAGCCGGGGGACATTCGCGGAGTTACGCACCCAACGCGCGCTGCGGATAAAAACCAAACAGTTCAAGTTCAAGTTCAAGTTCAAGTTCAAGTTCAAGTTCAAGTTTTCATATCGTTTCAATTCACTTTACGGAGCACCTCATGACCATCAAATTCACCCCCGACCACGAATGGGTCCAGATCGACGGCAACAACGCCACCGTGGGCATCACAGTCCACGCACAAGACGCCCTGGGCGACGTGGTGTTTGTGGACCTGCCCGAAGTCGGCAAAACTTTTGCCGCCAAAGACGCCGCCGCCGTGGTTGAGTCGGTCAAAGCTGCTGCCGACATTTACGCGCCCGCCAACGGCGTCGTCACCGAAGTCAACGAAGCCTTGCGCGCAGACCCCTCGCTGGCCAATTCCGAACCTTTGAGCACCGGCTGGTTCTTCAAGATGACGCTGGACAACCCGTCTGATCTCGACGGCCTGATGGACGAAACCAGCTACACCGCCTTTGCCGCTGACGCCCACTGAACCCGAGCCATCGACATGACCCACACGCCCCCTCTTCACGAACTTGAAAACGCCAGCGAATTCGTCGCCCGCCACATCGGCGTGAGTGCGGCAGACGAAGCGCAGATGCTGCAAGCCGTAGGCGCCGCATCCCGAGCCGCGCTCATCGACGAAATCGTGCCGCGCAGCATTGCCCGTAGCAAACCCATGGCCATCCCCAGCGCCATCACCGAGGCTGCCGCACTGGCCGAACTCAAAGCCATCGCCGCCAAAAACAAGGTTTTTAAGAGCTACATCGGCCAGGGCTATTACGACACCTTCACCCCTGGTGTGATCCTGCGCAACATTCTGGAAAACCCCGCCTGGTACACCGCGTACACGCCCTACCAGGCCGAAATCAGCCAGGGCCGCATGGAGGCGCTGATCAACTTCCAGACCATGATCACCGACCTGACCGGCATGCCCATGGCCAATGCCTCGATGCTTGACGAAGCCACCGCCGCCGCTGAAGCCATGACGCTGGCCATGCGTGCAGGCAAGTCCAAATCGACCACTTTTTTTGTCGACGACGAGGTGCTGCCACAAACGCTGGAAGTGATCCGCACCCGCGCCAAGCCGCTGGGCATCACCGTCAAGACCTGCAGCGGCGACGAGGCCCTGGCCGACGAGAGTTTTGCGCTGTTACTGCAATACCCGGGTCTAAGCGGCGAGGTGCGTGACGACCGCGAATGGATTACCAACTACAAACACAAGGGCGGCGTGGTGATCATGGCCGCCGACCTGCTGGCGCTCACCCTGTTAACGCCGCCAGGTGAGCTCGGTGCCGACATTGCCATTGGCACCACCCAGCGTTTTGGCATGCCCATGGGCAACGGTGGCCCGCACGCCGCCTACATGGCCTGCCGTGATGAATTCAAACGATCAATGCCAGGCCGCTTGGTCGGCGTAAGCGTGGACGTGCATGGCAACCCGGCCTACCGGCTGGCGCTGCAAACCCGCGAGCAGCACATCCGCCGCGAAAAAGCCACCTCCAACATCTGCACCGCGCAGGTGTTGCCGGCCGTGATTGCCAGCATGTACGCGGCGTACCACGGCCCGGTTGGCCTCAAGCGCATCGCGCAGCGCGTGGCGGCACTTACCGCCGTGTTGGCCGCAGGTCTGGCGTCGCTCGGCTACACCGTGGCCAACACCACCGCGTTTGACACGCTCACCGTAGAAACCAGTGACGCTACTTTTTCCATAGCTTCTAACGCAATAGCAGCAGGGGCTAACCTGCGATTTGTCTCTGAAACGTCGCTGGGCATCTCGCTGGATGAGACCACCACGCGGGCCGACGTTGAAGCGCTGTGGGCCTTCTTTGCCGACGCGGTGAGCGGCTGGCCCAATACCGCCCGCCGTGGCCAGGACGGTGGCCGTGGCCGCAGCCTGAGCTTCAGCCAGGTCGAGCCGCTGGCCGACTCCTTGCTGCCAGCGCGCCTGCTACGTACCAGCCCCTACCTGGCCCACCCGGTGTTCAACAGCCACCATTCAGAGACCGGCATGCTGCGCTACATCCGCCGCCTGAGCGACTTTGATCTGGCGCTGGACCGCAGCATGATCCCGCTGGGCAGTTGCACCATGAAGCTCAACGCCACCAGTGAGATGATTCCGATCACCTGGCCAGAGTTTGCGTCGATTCACCCTTTTGCGCCAGCCAACCAGCGCCAGGGTTACGCCGAGTTGGACGCGCAACTGCGTGCCTGGCTGTGCCAGGCGACCGGTTATGCCGGCGTCAGCCTGCAGCCCAATGCCGGCAGCCAGGGGGAATACGCCGGCATGCTGGCAATTCGCGGCTTTCACGCCTCGCGCGGCGAGAGCCACCGCCATGTCTGCCTGATCCCGAGCAGCGCCCACGGCACGAATCCGGCGAGCGCCACCATGGTCGGCATGAAAGTGGTGGTCACCGCCTGCGACGCACTGGGCAATGTCGACATGGCCGACCTGACAGCCAAGTGCGAGCAGCACAGCGCCCATTTGGCGGCCATGATGATCACCTACCCCAGCACCCACGGCGTGTTCGAGACCAACGTGAAAGATCTGTGCGCGCTGGTGCATAGCCACGGTGGTCGGGTGTATGTGGACGGCGCCAACATGAACGCGTTGGTCGGCTTGGCCGCGCCCGGCGAATTTGGCGGCGACGTAAGCCACCTGAACCTGCACAAAACCTTCTGCATCCCGCACGGCGGTGGCGGCCCTGGCGTTGGACCGGTGTGTGTGGTGGCGGATCTGGTGCCCTTTTTGCCTGGGCACGCCGCGTCTTCATCACGCCCTCTCCCACCGGGAGAGGGTCGGGGTGAGGGCTGCCGCGTTGGCGCCGTCTCAGCCGCGCCACTAGGCAATGCGGCGGTGCTGCCAATTAGCTGGATGTACTGCCGGATGATGGGTGCGGCGGGCCTCAAAGCCGCGTCAGAGGTCGCCATCCTGAGCGCCAACTACATCAGCGTGCGCCTCAAAGACCACTATCCGACGCTTTACACCAGTGTGCCGGTGGACGGCCAACCCGGCCGCGTGGCGCACGAGTGCATTCTGGACGTGCGTCCGCTGAAAGAGACCACCGGTGGCGCCAACGGCATCAGCGCCGAAGACGTGTCAAAACGCTTGATGGACTACGGGTTTCACGCGCCGACGCTGAGTTTTCCGGTGCCCGGCACGCTGATGGTGGAACCTACCGAGAGTGAGTCCCTGGCCGAGCTTGACCGCTTCATTGACGCCATGATCGCCATCCGCGGCGAAATCGCCAAGGTGCAAAGCGGTGAGTGGCCGCAGGACAACAATCCGCTGAAAAATGCACCCCACACCGCTGCAGCGCTACTGGATTCAGAGTGGGCCAAGCCCTATCCACGTGGGCTGGCAGCGTTTCCAGTGCCCAGCCTTAAGCACAGCAAATACTGGCCGCCGGTGGGTCGCATCGACAACGTCTATGGCGACCGCAACCTGTTTTGCTCTTGCTTGCCAGTGGGTGAGGACTAACACCGAAAAACCCCGACGGCCCGGTTCCCGGCGATGGGCCGGGCGTGCAGAGGCTTTGAAGGGCTCGGTCGCCCCCAGAGCCGCGCCAGCGTCACGCCGCCAGTAGGGTCGGCGCCAAACGCCGCCAATGCTGCCTGGCGCTGCGTTAACCCGCTTGGCGCTGGCTCACCGCATTGCGGATCAGACTGGCATCCATGCCCAACTCGGCCGCAAAATCTTCCGCCGATTTGCCGCTGGCCTCAAACGCCTTGAGTAAGGCGGCTTGGCGCGCGCGCTGCTGGTCGACCTCGGCCATGACCTCGTCCATCAGCGCGGTCATCGGCTCGTCCAGCGTGGTCAGCCGCGACAGAAAATCCAGCCGCGACATCCCACTGTGGTGATACGCCCCCAGCAATTGCTGGCGCAGTTTGGCCGGCGCAGCGTCTGCGCCGCGTGCTTGGCGACGCCGAAACAGTTCGATGCATGACAGCACCACGTGCTCTGGTGCGACTGGCTCGACCGGCTTGCCGTCCAGGTCATGGCGCGGCAAGCCTGCCGCCACACTTTGCAGATAGCGGGTAGAACGGGTGTGCACACCGAGTGCCAGTTTGAGGTCGTCGCGCAAAAACACCTCCGGCTGGGCGGCCATCAATTCCTGAAAAATACCCAGTTTGAGCGGTACGAAGCGCTGGCCAAACAGTGGCGGGTAAAGCTCAAACAACTTTTCAAGCACCGGCTGGGCGCTAGCAAAACGGCCTTTACCTCTGCTTTTGGCTTGTTCTGGCGCTTTAGCAACTGCGCCAGGGCTGGCGGTCTCAACGTGCTGATCAACGACCTCGGTGATAGGCGTGGTGGATTCGGGAAGGGATTCGGTCATGGCGGGGATCGGTTCGATCAATTGAATTAACCCGCGATTGTCATTCATAGCGCGACTTCGCTGGAATGCCCGCCGCTGTACGGCAAGCCACTCTCTTGTCGCCTGCGTGAACGGCCTGCGGCGCACCCGAGGCACCATCGGGCTAAAGTCAAAGTCAGCATTACAACAGCCAGTTTCAAAGTCAATTGCGGGGGCTCTGCTCCACTCATCGGCATGGAGGCGAAAGAACAAACCGCGACGCGGTCAAAAGTCAAGACTCAAATGGAGGACAGCTATCGGAAAGAACTAAAAGGGCAGCGGGATGTCCTGCTCAGTCAAGCACCGCCGCGTACACCATGTTGCGAAACAGCATGCGGAAATACTCGCGCTGATTAGGCGCCTGCAGCATCAGGATGCCAAACAGGTCCAGTTTGGGGTCGACAAAAAACGAGGTGCCCGCCAGACCGCCCCAGAAGTAGGTACCCGCTGAGCCCGGCACCGGCGCCACACCGAGCTGTTTGCGCACCGCGTAACCTAGGCCAAAACCATGGCCGGGCGGCAGCAACGCACGCGAGCCGCCCGCTGCCACCGGGAGGTCACCCAAGTGATCGGTGGTCATGAAGTCAATAGTTTGCGGGCCGAGCAGGCGTTGCCCATCAAGTTCGCCGCGATTGAGCATAAATTGCAAAAAGCGAGCGTAATCCTGCGCGGTGGAGATCAGGCCACCGCCGCCCGAGGCCAGCGCGGCGTCGGTGCGCACGTCAATCACCTTCATCTGTAGGCCGCCCTCTGGGTCGCGCGCAAACGGCTCGGCAATGTGACCGTGAAATTCGGGCGGCACGGTGAACGAGGTGTCAGGCATGCGCAGCGGCGCGAACACGCGCTCGTTTAAAAAATCCTGCAGGCTTTGGCCAGAAATCACTTCAATCACCCGGCCCAGCACATCGGTGGCGCGGCTGTACTCAAACACGCTGGCGGGTTGAAACAGCAGCGGCAAGCTGGCCAGGCTGTGGGTAAAGTCCGCCAGGCTGCGATCGCGCGAACCCAGGCGCAACTGGGCATATTGCCGCTGCACCGGGCCGCTGCCCAGAAACTCGTAAGTCATGCCGGCGGTGTGGCGCAGCAGGTCGTGCACGGTGGCATCGCGCTGCACCGGCACCTCGCCCGATGCAGCCGCCACCTGCTGCCCCGCAAACTCTGGCAGGTGCTTGGCCACCGCATCGGCCAGCAGCAGGCGCCCATCTTCCACCAGCATCATGGCCGCTACCGAGACGATCGGCTTGGTCATGGAATAGATGCGAAAGCGCGCGTCACAGCGCATGGTTTCACCCGTGATGGGGCTGAGCTCGCCAACACTCTCAAACAGTGCGGTTTTGCCATGGCGCGCTACCACCACCACCGCGCCGGGCAGACGCTTGGCGTCCACCTCGCGCTGCAACACGCCCATCAAGCGCTTCAGGCGGTCGGTGCTCAGGCCCGCTTTTTCAGGCGTCACAATTTGCAAGCTCATATCAAATTCATAGCGGTTGTCTGTTTGGTCATTAGGGCTGGGGGTCTCAAAATGCTTTTCCAGTGTAAACCCCGGTGCGTCGGCCCTACGCCTCAAGCCGAAAATCATGCTGTTCAAGAAGCCCACCAGCGCGCCGGGTCCCAAGACAACCAGGGAAGTGCTCAAGCACACCACTGCATGGCTGCCGGTCTGCGCCAGCTTTTTCTTATTTAATAGCTAATGGCCCTTTATTTATAAGGGCTGGAGGCTTATTTTTCATATACTCATTGAGCCTGTTGGGTTTTGGCTTTTTGAGTCTTGGAGGGTGATGGGCAGGCTGCATTAGCCCGTCACATTCCGCTTGACTTGGGTTGATCCAACGCCAGGGCACACGCACCTCACCGGTGCGCGTAGTAGCATCCACCGTCCAGGCTAATCCCTGCTCTCAGTGACTTCCACTTTCACCTCAGAATCAAAGCCATGCAAAAACCGTCTTTTCCTTCCGGTTCACTCCATCTGACTGCTGCCGCCGTGCTGACGCTGTGCGCCACGTTGGCGCACGCGCAAGACGTGCAAACTGTGCGCATTGCCCACGCTGGCCCCACCTCGGGCGGCATTGCCCACATTGGCAAAGACACCGAAAACGGCGTGCGCATGGCCATTGACGACCTCAACGCCCAAAACCCCGTAATTGGCGGCAAGCGGATCAAGTTCGAATTGGTCGCGGAAGACGACGCTGGCGAGCCGCGCCAGGCCACCACCGTGGCGCAAAAGCTGTGCGACTCCAAAGTGGCAGGCGTGGTCGGTCACCTGCAGTCGGGCACCACCATTCCAGCGTCGAGCATCTACAACAAGTGCGGCCTGCCACACATCACGGCCTCTGCCACCAACCCCGACGTGACCAAGCGCGGCTACAACACCACTTACCGCGTGATTGCCAACGACAACGCGCTGGGTGCTGCATTGGCTTACTTTGCGCACGATGCGCTCAAAGTCAAGACCGTGGCCGTCATTGATGACCGCACCGCCTATGGCCAAGGCCTGGCCGACGTGTTCAAGGCAACTGCCGAGCAAAAAGGCATTCAGGTGGTTGCCATGGAATTCACCAACGACAAGGCCACCGATTTCAATGCCATATTGACCGCCATCAAGAGCAAGAAGCCCGACGCCATCTTCTACGGTGGCTTGGACGCCCAAGCGGGCCCAATGCTGCGCCAGATGGAGCAGCTCGGCCTGACCACCGTCAAGTACTTTGGCGGCGACGCGATGTGCACCGAAAAGCTGGTGGAACTGTCCAGCAAAGCCAACACCGTCAGAAATGTGACCTGCGCCACCGGCGGTGCTTCGGTGCAAAAGATGCAAGGCGGTGCAGACTGGAAGAAACGCTACGACGCACGCTTCCCAGGCCAGTTCCAGATCTACAGCCCCTATGCCTATGACGCCGCTTTTGTGCTGGTCGATGCCATGAAGCGCGCTGACTCGGTCGACCCGCAGGTCTATGTGCCGTTCATCGTTAAAACCCAGTTCAAGGGCATCACCGCCAACATCGCATTCACCCCCAAGGGTGAACTGACCACCCCGGCCATCACGCTTTACACCTACAAAGACAACGTGCGGGCTGCGCTGAACTAAGTCTCTAGAGGAGGCGTGGGCACTGGCCATCAGTGACACGCACCAAAGCGTGCGCAGCATGTCTACACCGGCCAAACCAGGTTCGTGCCTCATCATGACCCCGGTCGGCGCCCTGCCCGCAGCTGCAACATCGTGAACCAGAAGCCCAGTGAAACCGTTCGCTCAAGCAGGTGTATCGCTATCAAGAAACGCGCATGGTCCACTGCCACATTCTTGTACCCGTTCCAGTGTCAGGATTTTTTACACAAGAAGCCGACAACAATGGATCTGATCAATTTTAACCAGCGCTAAATAAACTTAAGCTGTTGAAATAGAACAAGTTTGTTTGCGACTAACAGACATTGGCATACGATTTGCTTTGTCACTCCCCGGGCGAGAGAGAAATTGTTAATCAACCACTAACGAGGTGTTCAAAATGAAATTTTTACGTCGAGGCTTGGCTTCTGCCCTTATCACTGCGTCACTAACGCTAAGCGCTTTCGCGACCTGGGCAGCGCCAGTGACGCAATTGGGGTTTGCGCTGGATGCTTCCGGTAGCGTCTCTACCGCCAATTACAACCTGCTCAGAACCGGACTCAACGCCGCACTGGCTGGGCTGCCAGTTGATGGGTCCGTAGAGATTGCTGTGGTGTCCTATGGCACCAGCGTTACTAGTGTGGTGCTTCCCACTGTTTTGACGGCGGCCACGCTGACAACCATTCAACTTGCAATAACCTCACACACCAAAGCTGGTGGTAGTACCAACACAGCAGGCGCAATTTCGGGATTAACTGCTCTTTTGACGGGATCCGCCAATTTTGCTGATGTCGGAACCAAATCAATCATTAACTTGGCTACGGATGGGGAACCAAACAGCCAGGATGCCGCAGTAGCTGCTGCTGTAGCTGCAGCCGCCGCTGGCATGGACGCGCTGTCCATCGAGGCTATTGGAACCGGGGTTGCTGACGCCACCGCATTAGCCAATATGGTTGCCATCGCGTTTCCTGGGCCAGCCACCATCCTGGCAGTCAACGCGACAACTATCCCCAATCCTATGGGCAAGAGTTGGGTTGTACCGGTAAGTGACTTTGATGCCTTGGCACCCGTGTTGCTCGCAAAGGTTCAGGCTTCCATCAAGCCGCCAGTCACTGAAGTTCCTGAGCCAGGCTCTCTTGCCCTGATTGGACTTGCTTTGGCAGGTTTGGTGGCCACACGTCGCCGGATCGGTCGGTAATTCAGCGTCATCATTTTCCTTGAGCACTTTGTGTGCTCGCTACACTAAGCAATCCCGCCTGATGGCGGGATTGCTTTTTTGGGTTTCACTTATTCACTCGGAGGTTTTGGATGTTTTATCACAAACTTTTTATGTCATGTGCTCTCCTATCTCTGGCGCAGTTGTCTTATGCCCAGACAGGCAAACTAGAAAACGGCTGCAGAATTAAGGTGCGAAGTGACGCGGTGGTGATTTTGGTGTGCCCAGAAAATGCCAGTGCAGAAGTATGGCGGGCCGCTGGCGAAGCCGCCTGCGGCCCGAAATTGCTCTGTAATGCTTGGGTGTGGGACGACAATGCCAAGGCTCCCGACACCGCACCTGTGACCGACGCAGACCTCCCCAAAAAGGCCGCCGCTCAAGCGGTTGCCATTTGGGTCAACGACTCGAAAAGTCTGGTAACTTTGACAAAAGCGGTTTTATCAAAGTAGACGCTTCAACCACCTCATGGCACGCACAATTTTGTGGGCCTAGCCGGTCGAAGTTTGGTTAGGCGTCTTTCAGTGCGTTAGCGTCAACGCAGGCTCAAATTGCAACCGCAACAGGACTGCCACGACAGGTCGGTGCGGACCGCTATGTATCTATCTCAACTGCCCGCAACCTTCATCTTCTTGATCAGCACCGAGCCAACAGTTTTGGCACCCTGGTTATAGGTATCAGCCCCCACGGCGACGATGTCCTTGAGCATGGTTTTCATGTTGCCGGCGATGGTGATCTCTTCCACCGGATAAGCGATGCGGCCGTTTTCCACCCAGAAGCCGCTGGCGCCGCGCGAATAGTCGCCAGTGACCGCATTGACGCCACTCCCCATGAGTTCGGTGACAAACAGCCCGGTGCCCAGACGCTGCAGCATCGCATCTAGGTTGTCACCGGCACGGGTCAGGCGCGAGGTCAGGGTCAGGTTGTGCGAGCCGCCGGCATTACCGGTGGTGGTCATACCCAGTTTGCGTGCCGAGTAGCTGCCCAGAAAGTAGCCCTGCACCCTGCCCGCTTCCACCACGCTGCGCGCCTGCACGCGCACACCTTCATCGTCAAACGGTGAACTGCCTTTGCCGCGTTTGACAAACGGGTCTTCCAGGATGTCGATGTGTTTCGGAAACACGGGCTTGCCCAGCGAATTGAGCAAATACGAACTTTTGCGGTACAGCGCGCCACCGCTCACTGCCTGCACAAAACTGCCCAGTAGCCCGGCGGCCAGGGTCGATTCAAACAGCACCGGGCATTCGGTGGTGGCAATCTTGCGCGCCTTCAGGCGGCTCAGCGCCCGCTCGGCGGCGTAGCGGCCAATCGCCTCGGGCGAGGCCAAATCGGCTGCGTCACGCTGTGAGCTGTACCAGTAATCGCGCTGCATGTTGGCGCCCTTGCCGGCAATCGGCGACACCGACACTGAATGGCGTGAGCTGGCATAACCGCCGCGAAAACCGTGGGTGTGGGCGCTGAAAAAGTGTGACTGCTGCGCCGACACGCCCGCGCCCTCGCTGTTGGTGATGCGCTTGTCCACACTCATGGCCGCGTTTTCAGTCTGCAAGGCCAAGTGTGCGGCCTGCTCGCTGGTGATGGCCCAGGGGAAAAACAGCGCCAGATCGGTGCGCTGCTCGGCGGGTTGAGCAATGTCGGCCTCGCCGGGTAAGGCGGCAAACGGGTCTTCGGCGGTGAAGCGGGCAATGTCAAACGCCGCCTGCACAGTTTGTTCAATGGCGCGCTGTGAAAAATCCGAGGTACTGGCATTGCCCCGGCGCTGGCCCAGGTGCACGGTGATGCCCAGCGACTTGTCGCGGTTGCGCTCGACGTTTTCCAGCTCGCCCTTGCGCACCGACACGCTCAGGCCGCAGCCTTCACTGGCGTGCGCGGCGGCATCCGTGGCACCAATCTTTTTGGCGTGGCGCAAAGCGCTGTCCACCAGATCCTCAAAAAAAGTCCGACTGTAGGCAAAACCTGCGTCGGCCTGCGCCGCTGGTGGCGTGGTGGATGCAGTAGAGGCACGTTTGCGGGGGGCGGTTTGGGGAGCTTTGGAAGGCATAGTGGCGGCGCCTGCGTGGCTGGCACGCTTGGGGACTTGGGGGTTGTTCATAGCGGCGGCTATGATACTTGGCTATGTCAAGAAAACTGAAAAAAGGCTATTTTGTGCGCGGCGAGTTCGTGGCCGAGGGCAGCGAGCGCGATACCGAGCTCAAGGCCGAGCTCAAGGGTACCGACGACCAAAGCCGCACCGATCTCAAGCGCGAAAGCACCGAATTGCAAAAGCTCGGCGAGGCGCTGCTCGCCCTGCGCATTGATTTGCTGGAGCGCCTGCCTTTGACCGACAAGCTCAAAGACGCGATTGCCGAGGCCAAACGCATCACCAACTTCGAGGGCAAGCGCCGCCAGATGCAGTTCATCGGCAAGCTGATGCGCAAGCTCGAAACGACCGAGGTCGACCAGGTTCGTGCCGCACTGGACGAGCAGTCCAACGGCTCAGCCGCTGACAACCTGGCGCTGCACCAGGCCGAAGTCTGGCGCGACCGGCTGATCTCGCAGGACGACGCTGCAGGCCAGTGGATCGCGCTGTACCCCACCACCGACACCCAGCAGTTGCGCGCGCTGATTCGCCAGGCGCGCAAAGATGCCGTGCCCGAGATAGCGGGCGCCGCGGTGCGCCACGGCCGCCCTTACCGCGAGATTTTCCAAATGGTGCGCGAGGCGCTGATGGCTATCCCTGAGCCTGATGCCGCCATCCACCCCAGCACTTTCAGCCCTTCCCGCGAAGCCTCCTGACCATGGGCAGCCGCTATCCGGCCGTCAAGATCGGCCTTGTCTCCATCAGTGACCGCGCCAGCGGTGGAATCTATGAAGACAAGGGCCTGCCGGCGCTGCAAAGCTGGCTCAGCCGCGCTCTGAAAAACCCGCTGCAGTTTGAAGCGCGGCTGATTCCCGACGAGCAAGCCACCATTGAAGCCACCCTGATTGCGCTGGTGGAGGCCGGTTGCGCCCTGGTGCTGACCACTGGCGGCACCGGCCCGGCACTGCGCGACGTGACACCTGAGGCCACCTTGGCCGTGGCGCACAAGGTGATGCCGGGCTTTGGCGAGCAGATGCGCCAGGTCAGCCTGGCCTTTGTGCCCACCGCGATTCTGTCGCGCCAAGTGGCGGTGATCCGTGACCAAACGCTGATCGTCAACCTGCCGGGCCAGCCCAAAGCCATTGCCGAAACCCTGGAAGGGCTGAAAGACGCCGATGGCAAACCGCTGGTGAACGGTATCTTTGCCGCGGTGCCTTACTGCATCGACCTGATTGGTGGGCCGTATCTGGAAACGGATACGGCAGTGTGCAAGGCCTTCCGCCCCAAAACAGCTATCCAAACGATTTTATAAGAAATAGGCCTCTAGCCCCTATAGAATAAGCGCGGGTAGCTCCTATAAAAATAGTAAAGCGATCACCCTTTCGCTGCTGTCACAACCCATCAACAGACTCAGTCACCATGCCAATTTACCGCTGCAACAAGTGCGGATTCATTGCTGAAACCGTTCCCATGCTGCCCGGCAGCAAAATCCCCTGCACGCGCTGCACCCATCCAAGTACCGTCTATGAGACGGTTTTTTTTGCCGAAAAGCTGGCTGAGCGCTACTTTGCCGCCTTGCGTGAAATTGAGGCACTCAAAGTTGGCGACAAGTCTGCGGCACTTTCTGATCCAGCCACACCCGGTGCCGCTACCGCCACCAGCTCAGCGGTAAAGCCTGCCCCCGCCCCGCCCGCCATTGCACTGGACCAGCTCGACCTGCACAACACCGCCAGTCTGGCCACACCGGAGCAGCACCAGCCCCTGAAGCAGTGGTTTAAAACGCGCCAGATCGAAGCCCAGTTTGACTACAACAACGTCGACACCACCGGCTTTTTTGACGATGCGGCCCGCGCGCTGGGTGACAACTTTGCACTTTTTGCCGAACTGCTGGAACGCATCCGCTACGCCTACCGCAACAGCCACAGCGGCCTGAATCTGGAGCTGGCCAACGTGAGCCAGAAAGACGCGCAGGCGCTCACCACGCTGTGCCGCCAGTTCTACAGCCATACGCTGTTTGCCCGCTACAACTACCAAAAGCCTGAAAAGATCGTGCACCTCACCCTGCAAACCGCCACCACGGTGCGCCAGTTTTTCGAGGGCGGTTGGCTGGAGTGGCTGGTACTGGTCGAGCTGCTGGAGCAGCTCAAGGCGAAAAAATGTGCGTTTTCATGCGCCCGGGGTGTGAAGGTGGTTTTCCCGAACGAAGACCTGCACGAGATTGATGTGATGGCGCTGGTGGAGACCCAAAGCGGCCAGACACCGATCTACATCGAATGCAAGACCGGCGAGTTCCGCCGCGAGATTGACAAGTTTCTGCGGCTCAAAAAGCGCCTGGGCATTCCGCGCCAGCAATTCATCATCTGCGCCAGTGACCTCAGCGACGAGCAGGCCGCCGGGCTCTGCGCCATGTACGAGCTGACCTTTGTCAACCTGCAAACTCTAGCCGCCAAGCTGCAAGCTTTGATCTGATCACGCTTATATATAAAATAGGGCTCTAGCCCTTATGCAATAAGCGCTAGTAGCTATCTTTAAAATAGCTATTTACCCACCAGCTGATTGAGTTTTTCAGCCTCAAAGTGCTCGCTCAGCGCGGCATCACCGGGCACGCAGTCTGGCTCATGGCGGTTGGCTTGCAGGGTTTCAATCGCCTTCCAGAGCATGGCGATCTGGTGCTCGTGGCCGCCAGCGTTGTCGATCAGGCCCCGCATGGCCTGGCTCAACGGGTCGTCGCTTTGGGTGACACCGTAGGCTGAAAAGCCCATTTTGGAGGCCGCCTCTTCGCGTTTCACATCGAGCTCGGCCTGGATGATGCGCGCCGGGTTGCCCACGGCGGTGGCACCAGCGGGCACCGGCTTGGTGACCACCGCGTTGGAGCCGACCTTGGCACCGTCGCCCACCGTGAAACCGCCCAGCACCTGTGCGCCCGCCCCCACCACCACGCCACGCCCCAGCGTGGGGTGGCGCTTGGTGCCTTTATAGAGCGAGGTACCGCCCAGCGTCACGCCTTGGTAGATGGTGCAGTCGTCGCCAATCTCGGCGGTTTCACCCACCACCACGCCCATGGCATGGTCAAAAAAGACACGGTTGCCGATGCAGGCACCGGGGTGAATCTCAATGCCGGTCAAAAACCGCGTGGTGTGGGAAATGAAGCGCCCCAGCCACTTGAAACCGCGCGTCCAGCAGGCGTGCGCCAGACGGTGCAGCAGCACCGCATGGAAACCGGGGTAGCAGGTCAGCACCTCCCAGGTGCTGCGCGCAGCGGGGTCGCGCTCAAGAATGCATTGAACGTCGGAGCGGATTCGGGAAAACATGGTGGGAGTCTAAATTGGTTCGGGCAACACCTTGGGTGACGCGGTATTGCCGTGCGGTGATACAGCCTGCGACGCGGCCCCAGCCACACTGCCGCCAGCCACTTTGAGCATCGCCTTGGCCATACCACGCAAGATGTGGATTTCTTCCTGCGTGACCTCGGCCCGGTTGAACAGCTGGTTGAGCCGCGGCATGAGCTTTTTGGGCGCTTGCGGGTCGAGAAAATCGATCGCCACCAGGGCTTGCTCCAGATGCGCCAGCAAGCCCGCCACTTGCGCCGCGTCTGCCAAAGTGGGCACAGCAGTGGCTTGGCTCACCGGGTAGCCACCCAGTGCCACACGCCAGTCATAGGCAATCACCTGCAGGGCGGCAGCCAAGTTCAGCGACCCAAATTGCGGGTTGCTGGGAATGCTCAGACACGCGTGGCAGCGGTACACATCGTCGTTGGTCATGCCAAAACGCTCTGAGCCAAACAGGAAGGCGATGCCGGAGTTAGATGCTTTTTCGGCCTCTAGCCCTTGTCCTGATTGCGTCACTAGCTCTTTTTTTAAGAGTGCATCGAAATGCGCGCGTGGCGTCACGGTGGGTGGGCCGAAATCGCGCGGCGTCATGGCGGTGGCGCACAGGTGGGTAATGCCGCCCAGGGCTTCATCGAGCGTGTCGACGATGCGGCACTGCTTCAACACATCGGTGGCACCGCTGGCACGCTGGATGGTTTCCTCGCGGCGCAACACATTCGCCCAGCGGGGTGCCACCAGCACCAAGTCATCAAACCCCATGGTTTTCATGGCGCGTGCGGCAGCGCCCACGTTACCGGCGTGGCTGGTGTTGATCAGGATGAATCGGGTCTTCATGGGGGGCCGTTAAAATAGGCCGATTGTCGCTGCCCCTTTTGGGGGTACTGCGCCATTCATCAACTCGCCATGCAGCTGCTTCGACGCCTGTGTGGACACTACCAGGCGACCATGAACTCTCCGAATCTGCACCCAATGATCAATGTGGCGGTCAAAGCCGCGCGCGCAGCGGGGGCCATCATCAACCGCGCTGCACTTGATGTGGAGTCGGTGCGGGTGTCGCAAAAACAGGTCAACGACTTTGTCACCGAGGTCGATCAGGCCTCTGAGCAAATGATCATTGAAACCCTGCTGGGTGCCTACCCCGGCCACGCCATCTGGGCTGAAGAGTCTGGCCACGAGCATGGCGCGCGTGACTCCGAATTTGTCTGGATCATCGACCCGCTGGACGGCACCACCAACTTCATCCACGGCCTGCCCATCTACTGCGTGAGCATCGCGTTGGCGGTGCGTGGGAAGGTGGAGCAAGCCGTCATTTACGACCCCAGCCGCAACGACCTGTTCACCGCTACCAAAGGCCGTGGCGCGTTCATGAACAACCGGCGCCTGCGCGTCGCCAAGCGCACCCGGCTGCAAGAATGCCTGATTTCAACTGGTTTTCCCTACCGCATGGATGACGACCTGCCCAGCTATCTGCAGATGCTGGGTGACATCATTCAGCGCACCGCTGGTATTCGCCGCCCGGGTGCAGCCGCGCTCGACCTGGCCTATGTGGCAGCTGGCTTTACCGACGGCTTTTTCGAAAAAGGCCTGCAACCCTGGGACGTGGCCGCGGGCTCTTTGCTGATCACCGAAGCCGGTGGCTTGGTGGGTAACCTGTCGGGTGATGCAGACTTTCTGGAGCAGCACGAATGCCTGGCGGCCAACCCGCGTATTTACGGCCAGATGGTGAGCCTGCTGGGCAAATACAGCAAGTTTGCTGGCGCTGGAGAGAAGGCTGGTGTGCGCGCTTCACTAGCAGAAGCGGTGCAAGCCAACACTGCCACAGCTACCCCTGAAACCGCCACACCAGATGACGCCTCCAGCCACTCAGACGCAGCTTTTTAAAAGACTTTTCAAGCTGCCAAGCGCCGACACCTGTCAACCCAGCTTGACATATGATTGCAGGCTGATAGTGAGGCAGGCAACCGTTTCTATTTTGGAAAAAATATGGCACTAACTTTCCCTTTTGCAGCAATCGTCGGACAAGAAGAAATGCGGCTGGCGATCCAGATGCTGGCGGTGGACCCGACCATCGGCGGCGTGCTGGTGCTGGGTGACCGCGGCACCGGCAAATCCACCGCCGTGCGGGCGCTGGCTGACCTGTTGCCCCCGATCAAGGTCGTCAAAGACTGCCCCTACGGCTGCGACCCACTTGGCAGCACGCTGTGCGAGTCATGCCAGACGGCACAAAGTGGTCACAAGCTCAAGACCGAAATGCGTGCCGTGCCGGTGGTTGACCTGCCTTTGGGGGCCACCGAAGATCGCGTGGTTGGCGCACTTGATTTGGAAAAGGCCCTGTCTCAAGGCATCAAGAAGTTTGCGCCGGGCTTGCTGGCCCAGGCCAACCGTGGCTTTTTGTATATCGACGAAGTCAATTTGCTGGAAGACCACATCGTTGATCTGTTGATCGACGTGGCCGCCTCGGGCGAAAACCTGGTGGAGCGTGAAGGCCTGAGCGTGCGCCACCCGGCGCGCTTTGTGCTGGTGGGCAGCGGCAACCCGGAAGAAGGCGAACTGCGCCCGCAGTTGCTGGACCGTTTTGGCCTGTCAGTAGAAGTACGCACCCCACAAGACCTGGACATGCGGGTGCAGGTGGTGCGCCGCCGCGATGCGTTTGAGCGCAATCCGCAGGCCTTCCGCGACGAATGGGAAGCCGCCAACACCAAACTGCGCCAGCGCATCGTGCGTGCCAAGAAGCTGATTCACGATCTGCAGGTGTCAGACGACCTGCTGCTGCAGTGCGCCACCCTGTGCCACAAGCTCGGCACCGACGGCCTGCGCGCCGAGCTCACCCTGCTGCGCGCCACCCGCGCTTATGCCGCCTTGCAGGGTGACACGGTGGCCGAACTCAAACACTTGCGTGCCATTGCCCCGCTGGCGCTGCGCCACCGGCTGCGCCGCAACCCGCTCGACGACACTGGCTCTGGCGCACGCGTGCAGCGCGCCATGGACGAGGTGATGCCTGCATGAACCCGCCCGGCCTGTCACAAGCGAGCCAGGCTTGGCAGGATGCGCAGCTGGCCTTGATGGCGCTGCAGGTCGACCCGGTGCGCCTGGGCGGCATCTGGTTGCGGGCTTCGCACGGGCCGGTGCGTGACAACTGGCTTGCTCTGCTCAAGGCCTCCACCCTCAAGACCTTCCGTGTTCCTGGCCAGGTTGACGATGAACGCCTGCTAGGCGGCATGGATCTGGCCGCCACGCTGCAAAGCGGGCGCGTCATCCACCAGCCGGGGCTGCTGGCGCAAGCGCATGGCGGCGTGATAGTGCTGCCCATGGCCGAGCGCCTGCCCTCCAAGGTCGCAGCGCACATCGCCCAAGCGCAGGACTGCGGTCAGGTGCATGCCACCCATGCGCATATCACCAGCCAGGCGCAGTTTTCCGTGATCGCGCTGGACGAATCCGAGGAAGACGAAGCCTGTGCCGCCCAAGGCCTGACCGAGCGCCTGGGCCTGTGGCTGGATTTGCGCGATGTGTCCATGGCCCAAAGCGATGCCACGCTGGAAGCACTCGGACAAGTTGAACGCCAGGAAGCGATGGCGTTGCTTGAGCGCATGGAAACCAGCCCTGAACAGGTCGAGGCACTGTGCCAGACTGCCTGGGCTTTAGGCGTGGACAGCCTGCGCGCACCGCTGATGGCGCTACGTCTGGCCTGCGTCTGCGCCGCACTGGAAGGGCGTGATGCGGTCGAGCCGAGCGATCTGCAGTTGGCCGCCCGCCTGGTGCTGGGCCCGCGCGCCACCCGCATGCCCGCCCAGCCGGACGAAGACCAGGAACCACCGCCCCCCGAGCAGCCGGAAGAACCACCGCCCGAGGAAGAACCCCAAAACGAGCCGCCTGAGCCGCCGCCTGAAGACGAACAGGAACCCGAGCCGCCGCAAGAAGCTTTGGAAGACGTTTTGCTGGCAGCTGCAATCGCCAGTCTGCCCCCTAAACTGCTGGACCGCCTGCTGATGGGCAAAGCCAGCACCAAAGCGGCGCACGGGTTGGGCAACAGCGGCCAGGCCAAAACCAGCAAACTGCGTGGCCGACCACTGACACCGCGCCCCGGCAAGCCCAGCGCGGGGGCACGGTTGCATGTGCTGGCCACCCTGGTCAACGCCGCGCCCAAACAACGGATTCGCCAGAACGCACCGGGCTCCGGACGGGTGGTGATTCGCAGTGACGACTTTCATGTGCAGCGCTATGCACAGCAGACGCCTTCCTGTCTGATTTTTGCGCTGGATGCGTCAGGCTCAGCCGCGCAGCACCGCTTGGCTGAAGCCAAAGGCGCGGTGGAACTGCTGCTGCAGCAGTCTTACGCGCGGCGCGACAGTGTCTGCGTGATTGGTTTTCGACTGGCAGGTGCCCAGGTACTGCTGCCCCCCACCCGCTCGCTGGTGCGTGCCAAGCGCGCGCTGAGCGGCTTGCCCGGCGGCGGCGGCACCCCTTTGGCCAGCGGCATTCAGGCGGCTTTGCTGCAAGCGCAGATGTTGCACCGCGCCGGGTCAACACCCATGCTGGTGATTCTGAGCGATGGCCGCGCCAATGTCAGCCTGGCAGGCACTGGCGGGCGGGTGCAAGCCCGCGAGGATGCGCAAGCTTGGGCGCAACAGTGGCGCCTGAGCGGCTACCCGTCGCTGTGGATCGACACCGCGCCCCAGCCAGAGCCGCAAGCGCAGACACTGGCCAATGTGATGGGCGCCAATTACTTTCCTATGCCTTATGTGCAGGCACAGCGCATGGCCTGCGTCGTCCAAGATCTGACGGCGCAGACGCGCAGGACCTGAATGGCTCTTTGGGACACCCTCTACCCGCCGATGGATTGGGAGGCCAACCGCAAGACTTGGCCACACGCGGCACACAGCCGATTTGTGAGCGTGCATGGCCAAGCCTGGCATGTGCAAACTTTTGGTCACGGCCCGATCTTGCTGCTGCTGCACGGCACTGGGGCGTCAACCCATTCCTGGCGCGATTTGGTTTTGACGCTGGCCCAAGACCACACGGTCATCTGCCCAGATCTGCCCGGACATGCCTTTAGCTACTGGAACACCCACAAAAGTAATTCCCTGGGCAATATGGCTTCTGGTTTGGCCGCACTGCTGGAACATCTGAATGTGTGGCCCAGCGCCATCATTGGGCATTCGGCGGGGGCTGCAGTGGGCGCACAACTGATCCTCAAGCATGCCAATGCACCAGAAATGGCTTTGATTGGCCTCAATCCAGCCTGGCTACCTCTACCGGGTGTGGCCAATTGGCTATTTCCACCGGTTGCCAAGTTGCTGGCCTTCAACCCCTTGTCAGGCGTTCTTCTTGCCAAACAGGCGGCAAAACCCGCCTTTGTGCGCAATTTGCTCAAAAGCACTGGCTCCCAGCTGGACGACGCAGCGCTGAGTTACTACCAGAGACTTTTGCAGACACCCGCGCATGTCAGAGGTGTACTGGCCATGATGGCCGCCTGGCGGCTGAACCGGCTGTCGCAACAACTGCCCCTGTTGAAGGGGCCAGTATTCATGCTTCTGGGCGGTAATGACCGGACCATTCCCGCTAACTTGAGCGCAGAGTCTTTGAAACTCATGCCCAAAGCGATCAGCCGCACGTTTGCTGGCCTGGGCCATCTGGCCCACGAAGAGGCACCAGACGCGGTGTGCCTGCAAATCCTGGAATGGGTCAAGCAGACAAACGCTTGAGCAAAGAGCGCGTCGCGTAGGACCGGACGCCTAAAGCGGACCGAGGTCCGCCTCAAAGTCCTGAAAAGAGGTCAGACGCGGGCAAAACCCAGCAGGTGTGCCAAGTCCTTGAAGAAGATCCGAATGTGGGCCATGGGTTTCTTGCGAACCAGCTTCTTGTTCATATACGACTCAAAGGTCAGGCGCTGCACATCCGGGTCTTCACAGACCTTGACGAATCGCTCCCGGCGCTTGTCGTTCTGGTACCAGAAGTACTGCAGCAAACCCAGAATCCAGAAGACCTGACCATGCTCTTTGAGAAATTGCTTACGAGCCTGCTTCAGGCAGGTAGCGTCGCCTGTCTTCAGAGCGTTCTGAACGGCTTCTGCCACCATGCGCCCACAAGCCATCGCGTAATAAATGCCCTCCCCGGAGGCTGGCGCCACCACCCCTGCAGCGTCACCAGTGAGCACGATGTCGCGCCCGTTTTCCCACCGGGGCAGCGGCTTCAGCGGAATAGGCGCACCTTCACGGCGAAGCGTTTCCACCTGATTCAAGCCTGCAATTTCGCGCAGCTTGCCCACCGACCCGCGCAGCGAAAAACCTTTGTCAGCACTACCGGTGCCAACACTCATCGTGTCACCGTGCGGGAAAACCCAGCCATAAAAATCGGGGGAGATGATGCCCTGGTAATACACATCACACCGATGCGGGTCATACGATGGGTCCTGCAGCGGCGCACGAATGATCTCGTGGTACGCAAACACATACTTGGTCTTCTCAGACCCTTCGATGTGCTGGCGGGCGATCTCTGACCTTGCGCCATCGGCGGCCACAATCATGCGTGTGCGCACACTGTCTGGCTCGCCAACACCTTGGGCCTGAACCGAGTTGAAGTGCACACGTGAAACGCCGTCGGGGTCGCGGGTGATCTTGTCGCACACGGCCCGCAAGCGGGTTGCGCCATGGGAGTGCGCTCGCTCCCTCAGCCATTCATCAAAGCTATCCCGATTGACCATGGCGACAAAACCGTCTTCAATGTGCATGTCCACCTGGTTATTTTTGGGTGAAATCATGCGAGCGCAACGCACCTTTGCCACCAGTAAATGGTCGGGAATTTCAAAGTCCTTGATCAAGCGCGGAGGTATGGCGCCCCCGCAAGGTTTGGTTCGACCTTGTCGGTCTATCAACAACACCGACCAGCCCTGACGCGCCAAGTCGTCAGCTGCCGTTGCACCCGAGGGTCCGCCCCCCACAACCACCACATCGTATTGGCTCGTATTCATGACTGCGCCCTTTGTAACTCCGTAGAAAAATAGACCTTTGGCTGTGCAGCCACATCACCCTTGCGGTTCACCAAAATGGCGCACCACGCCGACAAAGCAAACATCAAAGCTTCAAAACCGAAAACTGATGCGTAGGCAAGACCACTGGATGCCATCGCCCAATGGGCAATGTCGCTGGCACCCGTGCCTAGAATTCCGCCCAAACCAAAGGCAATGGCCTGCGAGGCGCCCCACAAACCCATGCGCGTGCCTTCATGGCCCTGCGCACCCTGTGTCGACAGGCGCATCATCGTGGCGATAGCGGCAATAGAGAAAGTCCCATTCGCCACACCCAGCAGCACGATGTTGGCTTTAAGTGGCCAGTTTTGCCCTTGAATTCCGGCGGTTGACAAACCCACCATGGCGACCGCCGACAGCAGGCATCCCCACACCATCCAGCTTTGCACGCTGCCAAGACGACCTTTCACCCGATCCCAGCCCACCAATGCCACCCACAACATGCCAATCAGCACGGCACCATGTTGCAAGCCCGCAAGCTGAGTGGTCTGACCCGGGCTCATGCCAAAGACATCACCTGCAAATGGCTCAAGAATCAGGTCTTGGGCGCTGTACGCCAGCATGGACAGAAAAACAAAAATAGTGAAGGTGCGAGCTTGTGGCTCACGCCACACCTGCAGCAGCGTTTCCTTGAATTTGCCGGGGGAGCGCGCGCGCGCAGCATCACCTGCGACGTTGACCTCTGAGCCACGGGAGTCCCGTCCTTCCAAACCCCACAGGCTCAGGGCAGCGACGCAGATTACTAGGACAGACAAACCAGCTGTAACACGAATCAGCTGTTCGGGTGTGTATGGATCGATCAATTTGCCCACGGTCATGGCTGTCACGGCGAAACCCAAAATCATCATCATCCAGACCAGGGTTGCAGCAGGCGCTCGCCTGCCATCGGGAACGCGCTTGGCCATCAGTACCAGCAACGAGGTGCCACAAGCACTCACACCGAGTCCGATCAACGAAAATGCCAGAATACAAAGCAATAGCCCGGGTACAAATTCAGTTTGCATCAAAACAGTGGCTACCGCGGCGAGCAGCCCCCCCATAGCCAGCACAACCACACCACCCAGCATCCAGGGCGTGCAACGTCGACCCTGATCCGCGCCAAAACCCATACGTGGTCGCACCATCTGCACCATATAGTGCAAGGCCACCAGCAACCCCGGCAGCAATGCTGGCAAAGCCAGTTCGATCACCATGATCCGGTTGAGCGTAGAGGTTGTCACCACCACCACGGCCCCCATGCAAGCCTGCACCAAACCCAGGCGTGCAATATCAACCCAACCAAAAACGCGCGCAGAACTCATAAAGTGACTCGATGAAGAAAGTGCAAGGCCCAAGCGCTGACCATCATGCCAGAGACATACAGGGGAACGCCAAAGGCGCTGAGCATCAATGCCTTTTCAATGGGCTGCCTGACAAACGCGAGCATCAGCGGCAATTGCGCCAGCACGAGTGCCAAAACGCCAGCCGCATGCCAGGGTTGACCCCACTGCAATAACATGCCAACCACCACAAACTGCGGCACAAGCATGATGATGCACGCGGCCTTGGCTGCACCTGTTGGCCCAAGTTGCACAGGCAGTGAACGCACGCCCATCTGCTTGTCGCCTTCAATCGCCTTGAAATCATTGAGCGTCATGATGCCGTGGGCACCCGCACTGTAAAGCAAGGCTAAGAGCAGTGACTCACCCGCTGGCAAAGCGCCACCCAGCATGACTGCTCCACCAGTCACCCAAGCCAATCCCTCATAACTCAAGGCACATGCGCTATTGCCCCACCAGCCATTAAGTTTTAAACGAAACGGGGGCGCGCTGTAGGCCCAGGCCAGCGCCAACCCCAAAGCGCAGGCCCAAAACCCCCAAGTGCCCAGACCCCAGGCCCAAACCAGTGACAACACCGTCCACAGAATCGCAATGTACAAACCCCACCGCCCAGGCATACGCCCGGAGGGAATCGGCCGGTTGGGCTCATTGATGGCATCCACATGACGGTCAAACCAGTCATTCACTGCTTGGCTGCTGGCGCACACCAGCGGCCCAGTGAGAACCAAGCCAAGAACAATCAGCGTCCAATTGGCACTAAAACTTTGCGCAGAGGCAACGACGCCACAGCTGAAGGCCCACATGGGTGGAAACCAGGTGATCGGTTTGAGCAGTTCAGCAACTGTAGAAAGCGAGGGTCGAGCCATCCCGGGATTTTGACTTACCCAAAAAATATGTCAACTAATACTTACACTTTACTGGCGAAATAGTCATCAGTGAATGCTGCTGACTTCCATGTCACTGACCATTTCGAACCGCCGAAGCTTGACATAGAGACTTTGCCGGGACAAACCGAGCATCTCGGCAGCGGACGCCCGATTGTTTCGGGTCATTTCCAGTGCAGACTGAATACACATCTTTTCAATCATGTCAACCGTTTCACCCACAATGTCACGCATCGGCATGCGGCCCACCAGTTTGGAGAGTTCTGCCACCGAATTCACCATGCCGCCGACAACGGGCGTCTCTTTTACCCGGGCGAGTTCAACGTCGCGAATGTAGAAAGCATAGTAGGCTTGATCGGTGTTCAGCGTGAGTGCCGAAATCTCCACCGCAATCGTCGATCCCGCCATCACCCTGAGTTCCGTCGAGAAATCCTTGACAACGGTTTGTGCGCGCAAATTGGTCAGCAACACGCCCCAGTCAACGCCTCCACGGACCAGCCAATTCTCAAGAGGTTGACCGTGCAACTGCGACATGGCGGTGACGCCCAGCATGGTCATCATTTCGGCATTGGCAGACTTGATAACGCCAGCCCTATCTGTGAGCACAAACCCGTCAGGAGAATGCTCCATCGCCTCACTGAAAAGCAATTCTTGATTCGCTGCTGATGTGGGCTTAGCCACCAGGCCGTGCGGCAGCAGACGAAGCAGAAAATGCGGGCCACTCTCCTGCCTGAACACGGATGCCGATACGGTGCAGTCGCCGCTAGCACCGACAAATCTGGCACAGCACGTCTCCACACGACCGGTAGCGTGGGCCATACGCAACAGAGATTGAATCTCATCCCTGTATGCGGGTTCGAAACAGTCTGTGATGTCGCGACCAATGAGCTTTTTATTGCTGTCCTTCACGAACACCTGGGCACTGGAATTCGCATCTAGCACCCGGAAACTTAAGCCATCAACCAGCAAAACGGCTTCGCTGCCGGTTTCAAACAGAATGCGGTACTTGGTTTCGATGTGACGCAAACGCAAATAGTCTCGCTCGATCGATTGCTGCGTCTCTATCAGCCTTCTTTGCAATACTGCGATCGCTTCCATATCACTACCCAGCGCCAGAAACCTGCCACCATCACCCAAGCGCAACACTGCGTATTGAACGGGTACATCAGCACCTTTATCTATGGCGTGACTAACCTGACGCCAGCGCAAGCCCTCATTGTCATCTTGTGATGCAGCAAGCATTTCCTTAACTTTGATATGGCTGTCGCTGGTCACGGTGTCAACCCAGGAACGTCCCACCCAAGACTGGCAACCTAAAGCCAGTAACTCCGCTTTACGGACCGAAACATCTTCAATCACACCATCCTTGTCAAGAACGAACGCAATATCGAATGCCGCACGGACCAAACGTGTAAAAGCATCTTCGGTCAAGTTACCTAGCTTCATGTGGGCGCGTCAAAGTGGGTTGATGTCGTCGGTTCGATATTTTTTCAGCTTAGGGTGTTCCGTTGACAGACTGCAACTCTTAAACATGTTGAAACACGAAGAGCGGTGGGTACCAGGAATAACCACACAGCAAATCAGCACCCTGAGTGACCAATACAACGATGGCAAAGCTATGTCGCGGCTTGGGTGTCGCAAAGAAGATGACTCGGTAATCGTTGCTCTTATAAGCGGTTTGTCGCATGAATTGCAGGCTGAATTGGTAGAGAATCTGCTGCAAACAATGGATTTCGAACGTTACTTCGGTCAAGTCGATCTGGTTAGAAGACCACTGCTTTCCCAAAACACGGCCGACGCACACCAATTCATCTAGATAGATTTCACCTAGCGGTAAGCCTTCGCCCGGCAAACCCTGCACCTGCCCTAATCCTAGTGCTTGCCGGCACCAGCAGGACTGAGCAAAAGCTTCAACTCTCGTAAAGTCAAAAACACTAAGGCCTAAGCTAGCCTGAATTGAAGACATAATTTCCTGCTGAAACCGATCCGCTCCAAAATCAATTTGACCGCACCCGTGGACATGCGTGAGGTAAGAGATTCCATGCAACCTTGCTCGCAACTGTGGATCTGCAAGTTTTAACTGCTACCTGCAATTCATTCTACTGGTAAACCCAATCAATGTAAAAAAATAAAGAACGTCAAGTTATGTTGACACTTTCGCTGTCAGGAGCTACAGTGAATGTCTGAAGTTCCCCTCACTTGCTCCACTTGTTCACATGACCCATTCAGTTTCAAGCCCCAGCATGCTGTACACCCCTGAGCAGAAACGCCGTCGGGACGAGTCCGTATGGACATTGGTGCAAGGCGTGCTGGCTCCTGTTCAATTTTTGATTTTTCTCATCAGTCTTGGCCTGGTCATTCGCTGCCTGGTCACTGGAGAAGGTGAATCTGCGGCGCTGATCTCGGTGGTGGTCAAAACTTTGACCTTGTACGCCATCATGGTGACTGGTTGCATTTGGGAAAAAGTAGTGTTTGGTAAGTACCTGTTTGCACCGGCTTTTTACTGGGAAGACGTTTTCAGCATGTTGGTACTTGCGTTGCACACCACCTACTTATATGTATGGTGGACCGGCACGCTCCAGCCAACGCAGCAACTTTGGCTGGCCATTGCTGCGTATGCCGCTTATTGCATCAACGCTGGGCAATTCGTACTCAAGCTGCGCGCTGCGCGGCTACAAGCTCAAAGCATGTCATTGGACAACGCCGAAAAAACTCGGCTTCACGTGCAACCAGGAGGTGCTGCATGAGCACCATGATTCCTATTCAAAACGCAGAAGCGCTCGGCTGCACGAATACACCCGTGCTATCTGAAAAAGGACAGCGGGAAGTCTTTTGTGGCCTGACAGGCATCATCTGGCTCCACCGCAAAATTCAGGATGCGTTCTTTCTAGTGGTGGGCTCCAGAACCTGTGCACATTTGATTCAGTCAGCAGCGGGCGTGATGATATTTGCCGAGCCACGCTTCGGCACCGCGATCATCGACGAGCGCGATCTGGCGGGTATTGCCGATGCAAACGATGAACTCGATCGGGTCGTGTCCGAATTGTTGGCCCGCCGTCAGGACATCAAGTTGCTTTTTTTGGTTGGTTCTTGCCCCTCAGAAGTGATCAAGCTTGATCTGACTCGAGCGGCAGAAAGACTGGGTCGACAGCACATGCCACAAACGCGGGTTCTCAGCTATTCGGGAAGTGGCATTGAAACCACTTTCACTGAAGGCGAGGACGCTTGCCTGGCCGCGCTGGTTCCCACGCTTGCGACTCGAAGCATTCGCGGCAAGCACCTGCTGATTGTTGGCACATTGGCCGATGTCGTGGAAGATCAATTGGGCGCACTACTTCGCAAAATGGGCATCGAACAATTCGATTTCTTCCCCCCTCGCAAAAGCACAGCGCTACCCGCCATAGGCCCCGAAACTGTGTGCATGCTGGCTCAGCCTTTTTTGGCAGATACCGCCAAGCAACTGGAAGCCAAAGGCATCAAGCGCCTCAGTGCGCCTTTTCCGCTAGGCGCAGAGGGCACCACCCAATGGCTACAAGTCGCCGCCCAAGCGTTTGGCATTGATGCGCAGCATTTTGAAAACGCTACCCGCGCGCCAAGACAGCGTGCAGAGCAATCAGTGGCGCGACACCGGGTTCAACTGGAAGGCAAAAGCATCACCTTCCTCCCTGACTCACAGCTTGAAATTCCGCTTGCACGGTTCGTTTACCAAGAACTGCATATGAAACTACTGGAGGTAGGGACGCCTTACCTTCACCGCCAAATCATGGCGCCAGAACTTGAACAGTTGCCGAGCAGCACGCGCTTGAGCGAAGGTCAATCACTTGAACTGCAATTGGACCGGTGTGACGCTGATCAGCCCGACTTGATTGTCTGTGGGCTGGGGTTGGCCAATCCTCTAGAGGCACGAGGCTTTACCACCAAATGGTCGATTGAACTGGTGTTCACGCCGATTCAAGGGTACGAACAGGCAGGCGACTTGGCTGGCCTGTTCAGCCGGCCCTTGCTTCGCAAACTCAAACTTGTTGCCTAGACATCACGCACATGCAACTTACCCTCTGGACTTACGAAGGCCCACCTCACGTGGGCGCAATGCGTGTGGCGACGGCCATGACGGATATTCACTATGTGCTGCATGCGCCGCAAGGCGATACGTATGCGGATCTGTTATTCACCATGATTGAGCGCTTGCCCAGGCGGCCGCCGGTGACCTACACCACTTTTCAGGCCAGGGATCTGGGTGGTGACACAGCGCAGCTGTTCAAAGACGCCGTGGCAAGTGCTTTTGATCGATTTAAGCCACGGGCAGTCTTGGTTGGGTCCTCTTGCACGGCCGAGCTCATTCAGGATGATCCCGGTGGGCTTGCCCTGGCGCTGGGTTTGCCAGTGCCGGTGATTCCCCTGGAGTTGCCTGCCTACCAGCGTAAAGAAAACTGGGGCGCTTCAGAGACTTTTTACCAACTCGCCAGGCATTTGGTGAAGCCACCAGACAAGAGCGCGGCCGCAACACCGCACAAGCCCTGCTGCAATATTTTGGGCCCTACCGCACTTGGTTTCAGACACCGAGACGACGTGCGCGAAATCTCTCAGCTCTTGCAGGCATTAGGCGTAGAAGTTGCAGTGACAGCGCCTTGGGCTGCGTCGGTAGAGGATCTTCAGAATTTGGCCCGTGCCGACTTCAACGTTGTCCTGTATCCGGAAGTGGCACACACCACTGCACTCTGGTTGGAGCGTCAATTCAATCAGCCCTACACCCGAGTGATGCCCATTGGGGTCAGCGCGACGCGTGAATTCATCCAAGAAGTTGCCACCTTGGCCGGTGTGGAGATTCCCCCTGACCTCGAAAAGAACGCCCGCTCGGTGTGGTTCTCCAGATCAGTTGACTCAACTTACCTAACTGGCAAACGTGTGTTTTTGTTTGGAGATGCGTCGCATGTCGTTGCTGCAGCCCGGTTTGCCACGGAAGAAATGGGGTTTGAAGTTGTTGGCATGGGCACGTACAGCCGGGAGTTTGCACGTGAAGTCAGGGATGCAGCCAAGAAGTACAACGTTGAGCCGCTGATCACCGATGACTATTTGTTGGTGGAAGAGCAAATCAAGAACCTTCACCCTGAGTTGATTTTGGGCACTCAGATGGAGCGCCATATTGCCAAAAGACAGGGAATCCCTTGTGCGGTGATCTCTGCACCTGTGCATATCCAAGACTATCCGGCGCGTTACGCGCCTCAGATGGGTTTCGAGGGTGCCAATGTTTTATTCGACACATGGGTGCACCCGCTGATGATGGGGCTGGAAGAGCATTTGCTGGGCATGTTCCGGGAAGATTTTGAGTTTCATGATGGTGTAGCCCCATCGCACCTGGGCTCGGTTCGTGCTCAACCAACAGAAGCACCACCGCCTCAAAAATCGGTAAGTGATCAAATTCTGGTCCCGAGCACAGCGGTTGCACCAATAACTGCGACCGCCTGGAGCACAGATGCTGAGAAAGAGCTTGGAAAAATACCGTTCTTTGTACGCGGTAAAGCACGCAGAAATACGGAGCGTTTCGCTATGGAACATGGCCTGAGTACCATTACGGTGGAGACACTATATGACGCAAAAGCACACTACAGCCGTTGAGCGAACTATGTCGCAGACACCCATGAAAGTGGTCTTGCTGACCATGGACAACCATCTGGCAAGTGCGGCAGAGCGATCGTCCAAGGCATTACGGAAAAGCATCCCTGGATTGAGTTTCCGTATACACAGCGCAGCCGCTTGGAGGGATAGCTCTGACGCATTGGCGAGCAGCATATCGGATGTTGGCAGCGCGGATTTGGTCATCGTCTCCATGTTGTTCATGGAAGACCATTTTTTACCTGTACTGGACGCACTTAAAGCACGGCGCGACCACTGCGACGCCATGGTTTGCATCATGTCTGCGCCACCGGTGATGCAATTGACCCGCATGGGGAAATTCACCATGGGAGGTCAATCAGGCGGCCTGGTTGGTTTGCTCAAAAAATTGCGCCCCACGCCCAAGGAAGGTTTGAAGAAAGAAGAGTCCAGCAGCGATGCTGGAGCCAAACAGATGGCCATGCTCAGACGGCTGCCAAAGTTACTTAGATTCATCCCAGGCACAGCCCAAGACCTGCGAATTTTTTTCCTGACCATGCGCTACTGGCTAGCTGGTTCTGAGCAAAACGTGAACAACATGGTTCAGATGCTCATCAAGCGCTACGCTCATGGGCCACGCCAGGGTCTGCGCGACCTTGTGAACCCGCAAGATCCGGTGGAATACCCCGACACTGGTGTTTACCACCCGCGGATGAAATACCAGCTTTCCGACAAACTGAGTGATTTACCAGCGGCATCCAAGCAGCAACCTACCGTCGGTTTGTTGCTATTGCGCTCTTATGTTCTGGCAGGAAACGCGGCGCATTACGACGCCGTGATCAGCACCCTTGAAACTAGGGGCCTGCGCGTGATACCAGCCTATGCGAGTGGCCTTGACGCACGACCAGCCATCGAGCAGTTCTTCAAATCAGGTGGCAAGGTCAACATTGATGCATTGGTTTCCCTGACTGGGTTTTCTTTGGTTGGAGGCCCTGCTTACAACGATGCCAAAGCAGCTGAATCTGTGCTGGCCAGCCTAGATGTACCCTATCTGGCCGCCCACCCCTTGGAGTTTCAGTCTTTGGACCAATGGGGCGGATCCAACCGGGGACTGCTGCCGGTGGAAAGTACCATCATGGTCGCCATCCCTGAACTTGACGGCTCCACAGTTCCCATGATTTATGGCGGCCGTCCGGGCGCGGAGGGCGCTGTTTGTGCCGGCTGCGTTCGCCTGTGCAAATTCACCGCCGAGAACAAAACGGAAGATATGTATGCCTGCGTTGAGCGAGTGGAGAAACTCGCCGACCGAGTTTCAAAGTTGGTCGCCTTGCGCCGTACCAAACGCGAGAGTCGCAAACTGGCCATTATTTTGTTTAACTTCCCGCCTAATGGCGGTGCTGTTGGTACCGCCGCGTTTTTATCGGTCTTTGAGTCTTTGTTTAATACACTGACTTCTCTTTCAAAGCAGGGTTATCGGGTGGAAGTTCCTGCCAGCGTCGATGCCTTGCGTGATGCTTTGTTAAAAGGCAACGCGAGCCAGTATGGAACAGACGCCAATGTACATGCGTTGATTCCCACAGAGCAGCATGTCAGGCAAGAGACATGGTTGAATGAAATAGAAGCGCAATGGGGCCCCGCTCCGGGCAAGCACTTGACCAACGGACAGAATATCTTCGTGCTTGGTGCGCAGTTTGGTGAAGTTCTGGTTGCCTTGCAGCCCGGTTTCGGGTACGAGGGTGATCCGATGCGCTTGCTATTTGAGTCTGGGTCAGCACCAACACATGCCTTCAGCGCGTTTTACCGTTACCTGAAACAAGATTTCAATGCAGATTGTGTTTTGCACTTTGGCACGCACGGTGCACTGGAGTTCATGCCGGGCAAACAGGCGGGTATGTCTGGCAATTGTTGGCCAGAGCGGCTGATTGGCGCTCTACCCAACGTTTATCTTTACGCTGCAAATAACCCCTCTGAAGGTGTTTTGGCGAAACGTCGTGCTGCAGCAACCTTGGTCAGCTACCTGACTCCTACCCTTGCTCAGGCGGGCCTCTACAAGGGCTTGGTTGAACTTAAACAGTCATTAGAACGTTGGCGGGCTATTGAGCCTGGTGCCGATAAAGAACGGCCAGAGCTTGCATTGATGCTGCATGAGCAGGCTGCCGCCATGGACCTAAGCGTGCCTGAACTAACCCCCGAACTTGTAGAAGCTCAGGCCGTTGGGGGAAATATCGCTTGGATCAACACCTTGCAAGCGCAAATTCTGGAATTGGAATACGCGCTTATCCCCGAAGGCTTGCATGTGATTGGCAGAAAGCCAACCCGCGATCAACGCCTGTCAACGCTCAACGCGTTGGCGCAGGCCATGGGCATTGAAAATCCGGCGCTGCTCGAAAGCTTGGTGGATGGGGCCTCAGAAAAGGCATTGATGCCGCTGTCCACAGATTTGAACCCTGCCCAGCTTGAGTCTCTCAAGCAATTGGTCATGACGAACTATCTTCTGGGGCAAGACAGTGAAATTGAAGGTTTGCTCAAGGCGCTGGATGGCCGCTACATTGCACCCGCACCAGGTGGCGACTTGTTGAGAAACCCCAATATTTTGCCCACAGGACGCAATATTCACGGCATCGATCCCTTTCATATTCCGTCTGCTTTCGCCGTAAAAGACGCACAGAAGCAGAGTGACAAGCTGATTGCCCGTTACGTTCATGACGATGGTGTGCTACCTGAAACCGTCGCGATGGTGCTGTGGGGTACCGACAACCTGAAGTCTGAGGGTGGTCCGCTGGCACAGGCGTTGGCATTGATGGGTGCAGTTCCACGGTTCGATACCTATGGTCGACTCGCTGGCGCTGCGTTGTTGTCACTTGAAGACCTTGGGCGACCACGGATCGACGTGGTCATTACCCTTTCTGGGATTTTCCGCGATCTGCTCCCCATGCAGATCAGACTTCTGGCCGAGGCATCTTTCATGGCTGCCTCCGCTGACGAGCCAGAATCACAGAACTACATACGTAAGCATGCGCTAGCCTTCATGGCGGAGAATGGATGCGATATGGACGCTGCCTCTTTGCGCGTTTTTGGCAATGCTGAAGGTGCCTACGGCTCAAACGTCAATTTGCTTGTTGACAGTAGTGTTTGGCAGGACGAAGACGAATTGGGAAACTGCTTTACGCAACGAAAAGGCTTTGCGTATGGTCGGGAAGGTCGCCCAGTTCGTAACAACGCCGTGCTGCAAAGCGCCTTGGCCAGCGTATCGCTCACCTATCAAAATCTGGACTCGGTTGAATTGGGAGTCACCAGCATCGATACCTACTTTGACACCCTGGGTGGTGTGAGTCGAGCTGTTCTGCAAGCTAAACACAAAGTTGAAGGTAGTCAAGCCAGTGCACCGCCGGTGTATATCGGTGACCAGACCCAAGGAGAGGGTGTCGTTCGATCCCTGACCGAACAGGTGTCGCTGGAAACCCGAACCCGGATGTTGAATCCCAAGTGGCATGAGAGCATGCTGCAGCATGGTTACGAGGGCGTTCGGCAAATCGAAGTCCACCTGACAAATACTATGGGTTGGTCTGCTACCACTGGACAAGTTCAGCCATGGGTCTACCAGCAATTGGCTCAAACTTTTATTCTCGACCCTGAGATGAGAGAGCGACTTGCTCAGCTCAACCCGGTAGCGTCTACCAAGTTCGCCAACCGGCTGCTTGAAGCATCACGCCGTCAGTACTGGCAACCCAGTACTGAAACCTTGGACGCGCTGCGACTGGCTGGCGAAGAGTTAGAAGATCGGCTTGAAGGTGTTTATGAAGGAGTTCCCGCATGAATGAAACCGCGTCAATACCGGTGTCCTCAATAAGGCATGGTGGACGTCCGCCTGACGGCGAGGGGAGTATGCAGGTGCAACTCGACCCTTCCCTGAAAATTGGAACCGCAAAAGTATTTGCCGTTTATGGGAAAGGTGGAATCGGCAAGAGCACCACCTCATCCAACCTGTCGGTGGCCTTCAGCAAGATGGGCAAGCGGGTTCTTCAGATTGGTTGCGACCCCAAGCATGATTCAACGTTTACTTTGACCAAAAAGCTGATGCCGACGGTCATAGATGCGTTGGAGGCTGTTAATTTTCACGCTGAAGAGTTGCGCGTCGAAGACTTCGTATACCGGGGGTACAGTGGTGTAATGTGTGTTGAGGCTGGCGGGCCTCCCGCTGGTACAGGTTGCGGCGGTTACGTCGTCGGTCAAACTGTCAAGTTACTCAAAGAGCACCACCTTCTGGAGGAAACAGATGTCGTGATTTTTGATGTGTTGGGCGACGTGGTCTGCGGTGGATTTGCTGCACCGCTGCAACACGCAGACCGCGCACTGATCGTCACAGCCAATGATTTTGATTCCATATTTGCCATGAACCGCATTGTTCAGGCTATTGGCGCGAAAGCCAAGAATTACAAGGTGCGACTCGGAGGTGTTATAGCCAACCGCAGTGATGCAACTGACCAGATTGACAAGTTCAACGCGGTTGTCGGGCTAAAAACCATGGCACATTTTCCAAATCTGGACGAGATCCGCCGTAGCCGACTAAAAAAATCGACGCTGTTTGAAATGGAAGCCACACCAGCGGTAAAAGCGGTGCAAGATGAGTACATGCGCTTGGCCGCTAGCCTGTGGATTGGCTCTGATCCGCTGCCGGCCATACCCATGAAAGATCGAGATATTTTTGACCTGCTGGGTTTCGACTGAAGACACCCATGAACGAAAACACTTACCAAGAGCGGCGCGGTCAGATCGAAACCTATTTCGATAGAACGGCTGTCTCTGCCTGGGAAAAGTTGACATCCGACGCACCGCTTGGCCGCGTCAGGACCACAGTTCGTGCAGGCCGGGACAACATGCGAAACACGCTGCTGTCCTGGCTTCCTCAAGACATGCACGGGTTGCGTTTGCTGGACGCTGGGTGTGGCACTGGCGCTCTGTCCGTCGAAGCGGCACGCCGAGGAGCAGAAGTGGTTGCGATCGACCTGTCGCCCACTTTGGTAGATTTGGCGCGGAGTCGCCTGGCACCAGAGGTCGCCAGCAAAATCGACTTTCGTAGTGGTGACATGTTGGATCCGGAGCTTGGGCGTTTCGACCACGTGGTGGCCATGGACTCGATCATTCACTACCAAACCGACGACGCTGTCAGCGCGCTGTCCAAGCTGGCTGAGCGCACGTCTACCTCTATACTTTTCACGTTCGCACCGCGCACGCCACTGCTGTCGCTCATGATATCTATTGGTCGCATTTTCCCCAGGGGTGACCGTGCGCCTTGGCTGGAACCCATGGCCGAGGAAAAGATCTCTGCCCTCATGAAAACGCACGCTACGCTGACGCCATGGTCTTCAGCACGCACACAGCGTATTTCGAGCGGTTTTTACCAATCACAGGCTATGGAGTGGGTGAAATCGTGAGAGCCAACACCTTCAAAAGCCTGGCCAAGCGCATTCCTGCGCAATGGTTGCCTTTTGCGGATGTCGCCAGCGCAGGTCTTCCCCTGCCCCGCCTTCTTCGTCTTTCGTTGTTCAAAGTCACGATGGGCGTCACCACGGCTTTATTGATCGGCACCCTCAACCGGGTCATGATCGTTGAACTGGGTGTGGCCGCTTCTTTGGTTTCTTTGATGCTCGCGCTTCCTCTCTTGGTCGCGCCCTTTCGGGCCATCACTGGTTACCAATCAGACACACACCTGTCAGCTTTTGGATGGAAGAGAGTGCCCTTCATGTGGGGCGGCACCTTGATGCAGTTTCTTGGCTTGGCGTTTATGCCCTTTGCACTGCTTGCGCTTTCTGGCCAAGGTGAGATTCCACTGCCGTGGTGGGTTTCCCAAGGCGTGGCCGCTATGGCATTCCTGATGGTCGGCGCAGGTTTACAAACTTCACAAACTGCAGGTTTGGCTCTGGCCACAGATTTGGCCAGCGAAGAAACTCGCCCCCGCGTGGTGGCCATGATGTACATCATGCTATTACTGGGAGCGGTCGCTGGCAGCTTAGTTTTTAGTTTTGTACTGGCCGATTTCAGCCCCAATCGCTTGGTTCAGGTGATCCAGGGAACCGCCGTGTTCGTTTTGTTTGTCAACGCTTTTGCCCTTTGGAAACAAGAAGGCAGAAACCCACAACGCGCTGCTGACAGAAAAAAAGTCATCACCCCTTCCTTCAAAGAGGTCTGGATAGCATTCATTAATAAGCCCAACGCAAGGCGATTTCTGTGGACCACCGGACTGGGAACCATGGCTTTCAATATGCAAGACATCATTCTTGAACCGTACGGTGGTGAAATTTTGCATTTGAGTGTGGGTGCTACGAGCGCTCTTACTGCCATGCTGGCCGGTGGCGGTTTAGTCGGTTTCTTGCTTGCAGGCCGCCAACTGGCGCGTGGTGTAGATCCGCTTTTGATTGCTGCGTTTGGTCTGATGCTGGGCTTACCCTCTTTCTCTGCCGTTATTTTCTCTGCACCGTTGGAAGCAGGATGGCTGTTCCGGATGGGCGCCATGGGCATTGGTTTTGGCGGTGGCCTATTCGCTGTTGGGACCCTGTTTGCGGCTATGCGCATGGAAAGTGGAGGCTACGTGGGACTGGCACTAGGGGCTTGGGGAGCAGTGCAGTCTATGGCTGCTGGCCTCTCCATGTTTTTTGGTGGTGCTTTGCGCGACCTTGTTACACAATGGACAGCTAATGGTTGGATGGGGAGTGCCTTTGCGGTGCCGTCCACAAGCTACAGTGTTGTTTATCACGTTGAGATGTTTTTATTGTTCGTCACACTGGTTGCTATAGGGCCGTTGGTCAAGTATGCGAAGCACAGTACAGATTCTTGTCAGATCGTTTCGGTCACCCAATAATTTTTTTGAAGGAGTTAGCCATGGAATTCGGTGGTTTTACAAAATCTTTCGACGTTGCACAGCTTGTGCTTTACGTTTTCTGGGCTTTTTTTGCTGGGGTGATTTATTACCTTCAGCGTGAACAGCACCGCGAGGGTTACCCTATGGACCCGGGCCGACCCAATGGACCTATCACGACGGGATGGCCTCTGGTACAACCCAAAACTTACAAGATGCGTCATGGGCCCGACATGGTGGCGCCCGATCCGCAGCGTCCGGACGGCGAGTATTCTTTTGAACCGACGAGCCGCTGGAATAGCGGCACCATTGTCCCCAAAGGCGATCCGCTCTTGGCAGGCGTCGGACCTGGTGGGTGGGCTATGCGTGCTGATGAACCTGACCTGACCTATGAAGGTACGGCCAAGATTGTTCCGCTGCGGGTAGCCAAAGAATATAACGTTGCCAAGCAAAACGTTGATCCGCGGGGTATGCAAGTGCTTTGTGCAGACAAAGAGAGCGCGGGTGAAGTTTGCGATATGTGGGTGGATCAATCGGAATCCATCTTCCGCTACATTGAGGTGGCGCTGAAGGACACGGGCACCCGGATCTTGATCCCAATGAACTTTGCTCGGATCAACAAAAAGGGCGTTCATGTCAACGCCCTGATGTCGCATCAGTTCGCCAATGTGCCTAAAACACGTAACCCAGAACAAATCACGCTGCTTGAAGAAGAGAAGATCATGGGTTATTTCGGAGCCGGTCTGCTATACGCGCATCCCAGCCGATCGGAACCGCTCTTGTGAAGGCAACCCATGAGCACGAGTTCGAGGCAGCACCTGGACTGCCCGAACTCTTGCCCTCGGACGAAAAAATATTGTGGCAAGGTGCACCTAGCTGGTCTATCCTGGCTATACAGGCTTTCCATCTGCGAAAAATAGGCATCTATTTCTTATGCTTGATTGCGCTGGAATGGATTTTCTTGGTCAACGACGGCGTAACCAGCAGTGAGATCTTCACTGCTTTGGTCAAAAGCTCGCTGATAGCCGCATTGGCGCTCAGCATGCTGGGTGCAGTGGTCTGGTTTTCAACCAAAACCACGATGTACACCATTACGGACAAGCGTGTGATCATGCGTATAGGCATTGTTTTGACGCTAACCTTTAACTTGCCGCATCAGCGCATTGCAAGTGCATCTATTAAAAACTACAAGGGCGGCTCTGGAGACCTTGCTCTTAGCCTATACCCCACTGATCGCATTGCCTGGCTGCACCTGTGGCCGCATGCAAGACCTTGGAAAGTGGGGCAACCAGAGCCCGCACTGCGGTGCATCGCACAAGTTGACAAGGTGAGCAGCATTTTGTTATCCGCATGGCAGCAGGTGAACCAGTTCGATAAAAGGCAACGTGAAGCCGCTTATGAACCTCGCGAAACTCAAGCAGAACAACAAGGTCAACCCGCATGATTGAAGCCAAGGCGCCCAAAATTAAACGCCCGCCGATCAACAAGCCCATCAGCGTCTTGATCGGCTTTTTAATCTTGGTCTTAGCGTTGGTGGCGTTCGCCCGGTTTCAAGGGCTAGGTTGGACAGTCCCTGACGCGCCCGTGCTTTGGGAGCGGGCACTGGTTTTTGTCGATACGCCTGAGGGCAATATTTCGGCACGAGACTTTTCTGATAGCAAAGAAGTAGCGGTTTTCAAGGGTGAACAAGGCTTTTTACGTGGAACTCTTCGTGCGTTGGCGCGTGAGCGAAGGGTGCGCGGCATAGGTTCAGAGGCTCCTTTTGTGGTGCTTGCCCGCACGGATGGCAGGCTCACTCTGACAGACCCCAGTACATCGCAACGAATAGACCTCGAATCCTTTGGACCGACCAATTCAGCTATATTTCGGCAGTTCAAAAAAAAGTAAGCAATCCTGGGCACACACTATGAACACAGTCGTACAAACCATCGAGACAGCAAAAGACGCCAATAAAAAAGCTGTGCAGAGCAGCATGCTCAGCCCCAGGTTTTACACCACTGATTTCGCTGCGATCGATCGCATTAACATTGAACCGCTACGCCAAGAGTGGGACATCATGATGCGCGAGTATGAAGGTGACAACAATCACGACCACTTCCAGCGTGATGCTGCTTTTGCTGAAGAGTTCGCGCGGACCATGCCGCTTTTATCCAAAGAGATGCGCCAGGAATTCATCGACTTCTTGGTGAGTTCCCTGACTTCCGAGTACTCAGGTTGCATCCTTTACAACGAAATACGCAAGAACATCACTAATCCGGATCTGAAGCAACTGATGACCTATATGGCGCGAGATGAATCGCGTCACGCCGGTTTTATCAATCAGTCATTGCGTGATTTTGATCTTGGCATTGATCTGGGAAACTTGAAGCGGGAAAAGGCCTACACCTTCTTCAAACCCAAATACATTTTGTACGCGACTTATCTATCAGAAAAAATTGGCTACGCTCGCTACATCACCATTTACCGTCAGCTTGAACGCCACCCAGAAAAACGATTTCACCCAATCTTCCGGTGGTTTGAGCGCTGGTGTAACGACGAATTCCGTCATGGCGAATCATTTGCTCTGATCATGCGCGCTAACCCACATCTGTTGCGCGGCCCCAACTTGCTGTGGGTACGATTTTTCCTGCTCGCTGTGTATGCAACCATGTTCGTGCGTGACCATACGCGCCCCATGCTTCACGAGGCCATGGGCCTGGACTCGGCGTCTTATGACTTTGAGGTCTTCCGAATCACCACACAAATCACCAAGCAAGTCTTTCCTATCGCCTTGGATACTGATAACCCCAAATTTCGGGTAGGTTTGGAAAAGCTTTTTGAGATTTCCAAGAATATTGATCTTTCTAAAAAGCAAGGGGGCGTCGCAGGGAAACTCAAACAAGCTTGGCACGTGTCGAATGCCGCATTGGTATTTGGTCGGCTCTACCTTCTTCCCGTCAAAAGGCAGCAATTGACCACCAACGTTCGCATGGAACCTGCGTGGTAAGTGAGACCCTGCTGGCTTGTGCTTACGCTGCGATGTGCTGGTGGGTTGGCACAGGGGTCATCCTTTGGCTGGATCGGCTCCCTCCAAAAACCTTCAAGTGGAGTTTGACCGGCTGGACTGTTCTGCTCTTGCTGAGTTTTTGGGGCATCTACGAGAGCATGCAAGAGGTCAGTGTCGCCAACGCCTATCTCGGTTTTGGTAGCGTGATCGTGATGTGGGGATGGCACGAACTCACTTTCCTCACGGGCTGGATAACAGGGCCAAGAAAGGTTGCACAGCGCCCTGGTACAACGGGCTGGGCACGATTCAAGCAGTCATTGGATGTCATCCTGTACCACGAAGTCGCCTTGCTTATCAATCTTGCTTTGTTGTGGTTAATCCAAAGTGACCATCCCAACCATCTCGCTTTGTGCACATTCTCAGTGCTATGGTTTATGCGCGTCAGCGGCAAGCTCAACCTGTATTTCGGTGTTCCCCAAAACGGCGCGCAATACCTGCCGAGTCACCTTAGCTACCTTGGAAGTTATTTCCCCACCCGAAGCGTGACCACCTGGTTTGTTTTCTCATTCACGTCTGCTATGGCCGTGTGGCTTTGGATACTTACCCAGACCCAATTAGGGCTGATTGAAGCCACGACTGGCTGGGTCCTCTTGGCCAGTCTGCTTGGGCTGGGTATTTTGGAACACGCCATGATGGTTCTGCCCTGGCCCCTGGAGCGGCTTTGGGGCTGGGCGCTCAGCCCAAAACGCAATCCGATGCTCGATAAACCGGGCTTGGATTGATGATGAAAACGCAATCCGTAGAAATTATGCCAAAAAGCCTAGAAGCCCTTGATAGCTTTGCTTCAGTAGCTATCATTATTGATGAGGTTTATGCCGAGCAGAAAGCAGCGCCCCGAGTAAGTTTCGGATGCTATAGCTCTCAAATGCTCAGTCAGATAGGCCGCCCAGACGACCGGAATGAAGTTTGTAAGCTTGCTGGTGTCACAACGCAAGCCGATGCAACTCTTCTCGGCGCGCCACGAAGGCACACCGATCCGATACTGCTTTACAGAGGCCTGACGTGTGACCTTAAGCCGCCGCCAGCAAAAAGCACCCTCTTTGGCCCATGTAGCCTTAGCGAAGACATTGCCGACCTGTACTCAATGGGTGTCGACACCCATTCCGGATCGGGTGCTTTCGTTTTCCTAACAACATCCAAATCACTTGTCCGAGTTACTCCCCATGCCAACAGCCTTGCTTGACTACGAATCAAACGACCTTAAGTCATGTATTGCCATGATGAAGGGGGGGTCAAAAACTTTTTTTGCAGCTAGCCGTTTGTTGCCAATGCGTGTTCGAGCCGCTGCAACTGCGTTGTACGCTTACTGTCGGGTCGCCGATGACATGGTTGACCAAGGTGGCGACGTACACGCCAACTTGGCAATCCTACGACATCGACTTGATCTGATTTACGCAGGTACGCCCGCAGATTTCGTTGAAGATCACGCGTTGTCACTCGTCGTTCAGCAGCACAACTTGCCTAGGTTATTTCTGGATGCCCTGTTGGAGGGATTTGAGTGGGACGCGCTCGGACGCAGATATCAGACGATTGAAGATCTGCACGCTTATGCCGCGCGAGTTGCTGGGACCGTTGGCGCAATGATGTGCTGGATCATGGGATCACAGTCCGTCGCAACTCTTGCCCGTGCATGTGAACTTGGCGTGGCCATGCAGATGACCAATATAGCGCGTGATGTTGGAGAGGACGCCCGCAATGGGCGAATCTATTTGCCACTAGATTGGATGCAGGGGGCCGGTCTAGACGCTCTGCAATGGCTGGATGACCCGCAGGCCACAGAGATCGTTAAGTCACAGATAGGTCGACTCCTCGACGAAGCTGACGCCTTGTACCAACGGGCAGAGCCAGGCATCGCCGAACTGCCACCCGATTGCCGCGCTGCAATATTTGCTGCAAGTTCAATTTATGGAGAAATTGGGCGCCAACTTCGCCGAGAGGGACTCGACTCGATCAGTCGGCGCACAGTCGTCAGTACCAGGCGAAAGCTGGTTTTGCTGGCAGGAGCATGGACACAAGTGAGGTGGGTTTACGCGGACCCTGAACAACCCGATCCACTTGAGGCGATCCGTTTTTTAGTTGATGGCTGTCAATCAGAGATGGTTGGCTGCGCTAACCGGAAATATTTCCCCAACAGAACGGTATCCCACCGTGTCGAAAGAGTATTAGCGCTACTTGAAAGGCTTGAGAATGAGAAACTCAATCCCAAGCCTTTCAAGATACCTTAATGGTTTATTTATCGTCCGGACGATTAAACCAATTTGCGACAAGAAACAAGATGAACACCACAAACATGAAAATCAATACAGAACTAATTTTGAACATAAGAACTCCTTCAGGTTAAATTTAACGACCAAACTACTCAACAAACAAACTAAATCAAACCAAGACCGCTTTGGTTCTTCTAATCAGCGGAATCATGACCACTAGCGTGACAAGAAGCAGCGCTAATTCAAGCAAATATACTGTATTGTAGCCAGCCAGGGAGCCGTGACGACTGGCAACCAAGTCCCGAAGGATCCCCCCGAATGCCATCGCTGCGCCAGCTGCGGTAGCCTGCACGGCACCCCATGCCCCCAACGCCAAACCGGCCCTGTCTTTCGGTGCCAGGTTCATGGTGGAGGTTAACGTGCCATGTGCAAACAGCCCGACGCCACAACCAATCAAGAACGCACCCAGCGCAAACAGCCATGGTATCTGGAAAAGTCCGGACGCAATCACCGCCATAAACGCTGGAATGCCGACCAAAACACCACCAGCGGCCATCAAAAAAGGGTCTACGCCGCGACTCAGAACCTTGGAGGCCCAGCTAAAACCAATCAAGCTGCCAAAGGCCATGGTTGCGGTGAGCGTTGTGGTAGAAGAGACACTTAGCCCAAGAATGTCCCCGCCGTAGGGTTCAAGCAAAACGTCTTGCGTTTGAAAGGCAATCGTTCCAACGCCTAAGACGAACAAACGGCGCATGGCCTGGCCACCACTGGCAAAGCTCTTCCACGCATCTGTAAAACTCTCATCTAGGTCCACTTGGCTGGAGCGTCCCGAGTGCCGCGCTTCCTGTTTCCAGAGTGCCGTCACATTCAAAATCATGGTGACTAAAGCGACCCCCTGAATCACCTGAACAAGCCGCCCAGGGCTGTAATCCGACAACAGTTGCCCATACACAAAAGCACTGCCGATCATGCCAAGTAACAGCATGACGTACATCAGTCCAACCACCTTGGGCTGTGATTCGACGGGTGCAAGATCTGTAGCCAGCGCCAAACCAACCGTTTGAGTGGTGTGAAGACCGGCACCTACTAGGAGGAAAGCCACACCAGCACCTAGCTGACCAATCCAGGCTGGGGCATTTGCAGACTCTCCACCACCTGACAGAACCAATAGAGCAAACGGCATGATGGCAAAACCACCAAACTGCAGCAAGGTGCCCATCCAGATGTAGGGGACACGCCGCCAGCCCAGCGCCGAACGGTGTTTATCGGAGCGAAACCCGATCAAAGCCCTGAGTGGCGCGAAAAGCAAAGGCAAGCTGACCATGATTGCAACCAGTGCGCTTGGCACACCCAGTTCAACGATCATCACGCGATTCAGCGTACCCACCAACATGACCAGAGCCATGCCGACTGAAATTTGAAAAAGAGAAAGCCGGAGCAACCGAGATAACGGCAAGTCTGCCGTTGCTGCATCCGCAAAAGGAAGAAAGCGGGGCCCTGCAGTAACTACTGCTGAAACCAATTTTTGACTGAAGCGGCTCATCTTAAAAGGAACGGGATCCGAAGATCCCGATCGAATGACGGTGCGAATGAATTAAATCTTCGCCACGACCGCAGCTGGCAGAGCAGGTACTGCATCAGCAGTAGCAGCTACCGCCGCCTTGTCGCCGAAGAAAACCTTAATCCATGGCGCATTAATAGCGAGCGCCAAGTGAACAGAGAATGAGGCAACGGCGACTGCCGCTAGAAAAAGTGGAACACCTGTTGAGGGCTTCACATATATCCACATATTTTTGTAAATCATGATCTTATCTCCTTATTTGAGCCAAGGTGAGTAAATGTAGGCGAGCAGATGGGCGAATGCGGCGATCATGCCGAAAATCTGCGTGCCTTGGATGAGACTTGAATGAATCTCTTGAGATTCGGCGATGGTCAATCCCGTTGGGTATACTTTGTCTATATCAGACATGGTTATTCTCCTTGCAACGTGCAAAACCCGCACGAGGGTTACTTAAAGCCGGAATGGCTAAAAATTCTGCTTTATTGTCTCTGATGTTGCTGCTCTCAACAACCCTCTTTTGATGATCTAAGTCAAAAGATGACAACGTAATTAAATAATCTGAATTGGCGGCCAGATGAATGATGTCCATCAAAACCTCCTAGGCATGCGCCAAGGCAGCATAGCGCGTACAACTGGGGAAACAAGCCGGGGAATTGACAGTGACTCGTGAAAACTGGTGACACGTTCGCCAAGTAATTCACTACGCAAAAGGGAACGCTGATAAAAAGGAGTATCTTCAAGCTGCTCGTGAATATCGACGCTTGAACTGCTGCGAATACCGCGAGATACACGCCAACCTGTGCGCGGCAGCACTTTACGAGATGGTGCCTCAAAAGGCTCCACCGTACCGTCTGGGCGGAACAACAACGACAGCAAAGAACTGCTGCGATCTTTGTACGTCATATCGTATAAAACAGCCGTACTACCATCGCGCATCGCACTCCTAGACCAATCCCATTCGTGAAAAGCGTTTTCAATCGGCTCAACTCCCTCGTTAGAGTCGAGATAAGCCGTACCACTCCATTTTTGGCCTGGTTCAGCCAAGTCAACCTCAATGCGAGCTGAAGGCGCCAAGGGGCCCCAATGATGTTTGCTATTGGCATCCAAAGGGGTGCTAAATTTAGACAGACGCAGCGGCTCGACGCGGATATGACCAGTAATCCGATGCGGTATCGGGGCAGATATTTCTTTGACACTGATATTCAAGCTTGTACCATCCCACTCAAGCTGACTTGGGCCAACCACAAACCGGCTCGCGTCACGTGTTGTGTACTTACGACCACGCTCCGTCATGCACCACCGCTTGTGGTGCCGACTATACAAAGCGACGTTCAACGCGCAAAAATTTTCGGGGTCAGCAGCAGTTTTTCGATTGGCCCAGGCGTAATAAGGCGAAAAAACGCTACCAACGAAAGCAATGATGCTCAGACCGAATTTGCCGTCGTCACTCATTGCATCGATGTACCACCAGAGGTACCCTCCATGTGGAACCGACTGGTCAAACCGAGGTTCTCCATGATCGCCTCTGCCGCAAGACGCCCTGACATTGCTGCCATCGGAACTCCCGGCCCCGGATGAACACTCCCGCCCGCCAAATACAGTCCGGGTATCGGGCTGATCGACCCGGGTCTCGAAAATATGCTCAGCCATCCGTGTGTTGCCTGTCCGTAAAGTGCTCCCCCGGTACCGGGAAAACGTTGATGAAATTGACGAGGTGTCGATCGAACCACATGCTGCGTTTCTAGCGACATCTGCAAACCACAGTCTTTTGCCCGCTGGAACGAACGCTCTTGCAATTTGTCCAGAAACTCGGGCGCTAATGCCCCATCATCGTCGTCTCCAACGGCTGGTGCATTGACCAAACACAACATTCTTTCAGGCCCTTCGAAATCTAGTCCTGTTCCTCGATCCTGGGCGCACACGTACAAGGTTGGGTCTTCGGGCAAACGCTTTCGCGTGAAAATATCATTGAACTCGGATGCGTAGTCCCGCCCAAAAAACAGATTGTGGCGATCCAGTTTGATGCCTCTTGCCTTGGCCGACACACACCAGGTAACTGCCGACAATGACCGCTGGCCAGTTCGGGGCGGCACAGCGCGGCAGGTTTTTTCACCCAACAAACCCTGACGCAGTGCAGCCGCGTCACCATTAAAAATGACCACATCGGCTTTTTCAACTTCGCCATCTGGCAACAGAACACCGACCGCCTTGCCATCCTTGACAAGGATCTCTTGGCACTCGGTGTTGTACTTAAACTGAACACCGTTTTGCTTGCAAAGGCGAACAAGACACTGCGCCAAGGCTGTCATTCCGCCTTGCACCGACCAAACTCCGTCCATTTCAACCTGAGCGATCAAATTCAGAGTGGCTGGCGCTTGCCAAGGCGACGAGCCGCAGTAGGTTGCATACCGACCAAACAGTTGGCGAAGACGTGGGTCAGAAAAATGACGGCCCAAACTATCCCACATCGTGCGCGTTGGACCAACGCTGGCCATCAACGCCAACCCTTTTGGACCAAGAGACAGCATGAACCTAGGCAAATTTTTTACCTGCGAACGGATGAAAGGCGCCTCTAAGTGCTTGTAAAGCGCCGATGTCATTTCGCAAAACTTTCTGAAACGTTCTGCTTCAGCAGCGCCAGCAAACATCTCGACGGCGGCTTCGCTCGCCTTCGCATCAGCGAACAGGTCAAGCGCACTACCGTCGTCCCAAAAATGGCGCCCAATCACGGAGAGCTGGCTTAGCTGGAGTTCGCGATCAAGGTCAGTACCTACTGACGCCATCAGCTCAGCAAAGACCCACTTCATGGTGAACACCGTAGGACCCGCGTCTATGAACTGTCCATCGATCTCTTGCGCACGAATCTTTCCCCCGGCCACCTGACTACGTTCGATCACCGTAACTTGCAGCCCTTGGTGTGCCAACCGCAGAGCGGCTACCAGCCCCGCCATGCCAGCGCCAACCACAACAACGCGCTTATCAGCCATGGTGAACCTCAAGCGCTTGGTCGTACGACTTTCCCTGCCACTGACCAGACATAAACAAAACGTGCATCCTCACAAACATGGACTCAGCGAAGTAGTCATTTTTGTAGACGGCACCAATGGCTTGCTTGTGTGCACCTGAATGGGCATACGCTTGCATCGATTCCGTATCGGTCCAGAGGCTGAAGGTGCACTGACGTAGCAGGGGCGCTTCGCCCAGTCCCATTGCTAACTGGCAGCCTGAAGACTTGCTCAACTGTTCTTGGGCAGCGGGGGAATAACGCCAGAAAGCGAGAGCCTTGGCCGGCCGGATCGCGCCTCTGGTTAACACAGCAACGGGCTCGGACGCAACTTCAAGTTCGTGATAAGCAATAGTTGTCGATAAACAACTATCAGGAGTTACTCCCCACGCCTGTTGGTCCCAATGACCTCTGGCGGAGGTAACTGACAGCATACCCAACCAATGCTCGCGCGCATGACAGATGATGCCGCGAACCTGTTCGCCGTCACAAAAATCAGATGCCTTGCGTTGATCCTCAAAAAGACAAATTAAACCCTGGTGACTACCGCTGGGACGCAGCCCAAATCCGCCCCCGTGGCCGCTTCCCATCACTTTAACAAACAGCAATCCAGGGACATCTTTGAGTGCGACGGCTCCCTGAACAAGCCGCATCCAACCCCACGCGCGATGCTGAGTCAGGTAGTCCACCAATAGGACCACCACGACACCAGAAATCTCTTTAGCAGGATTTACCATTGTGTTCATACTACGATGCTCTCATCCAATAGCGGCACAACTGACAAATCCGAGAAGAGCGCGCTTGAGTGGTTCGCACATGATCACCCCTGGTTTCAGCGTGCCTAATTCGAAGCCATTGCTGCCGTTGCGGGTGGACGTGGCCCCACCAGCTCTGGATAGTCTTTCAACATAGGCGCGCCATTCAGCGGTTTGTAGGCACCCTGATGACACGTGGCGCAGTTAACCTTCGCGACATCACCCAGAGCACCAAGCCGATTGGCCGGGAACGCGCCTGTCAGTGGCTCCATGTAAGCAACATTCAGGTCTCTCGCCATGCGGATACCGTGGTAAGCCGTGGCTCGCTGGGGAGGTCCTTCCCATTCTGCGAATGAGCGTGTGTTATGACAGTATGTGCAATTAACGTTCAGCGCCGACGACATGTGCGTCATCAAGCTGTACGTCCACTCCGTTTGCTTGAGGGACGCCCTATTTCCAGCTGGCAACGCGGTCGAACTGATGACACGAATAGGTTGCGCCTCTAACAGGAAGGGCGTGAATGGATCACTCGGCAACGACGCGTATTTCACAGAGGTCACCGCCAGATTTTGACCAGCACGATTACCGAGCAAAGCTGTGACGTTTGCCTGGGGAACCTCTTTAAACCAAATCTCGTTGGGTACAGGCTGCCCCCTATGACAGGTATAACAGGTCACACCGGTCGCTGCAACGTGCGTCGTCCAATCGGAATTTATGTGCCTGGTCATCTCCAGCATGCGTCGAGACACTACTTTGGTATAAATGTTGTCGTCTGCGAAATCGTCGGGATTGTGGCAATAGTTACAACCTTCTTTGGGCGACACCCACTCAGTCATCGCAGTCATCAAACGGGTGAATTCGGCAACACTGGTATCACCCAAAACTTTGACATTTTGAAAGACCTGGCTTGCCCTAGGACCATCTGGACTAGCGGGAGCAAGGGCTACAGGAACGATGTTGATTGCGCTTCTCGCTTCAACCAGCCTGGGGTTGTAGACCTGCACCATCCCTGTTCCGCGATAACCCCACTGAACCGAATCTGGCACTGGGCGCTCACACCCAGCCAACACCGCCAAGCCGCCCAACGTCAACAGCTTAAAAGAAATAGAAATCTTGCTCATGGTTTCACTCCAGTCATGAGAGCGGGATCGAGAACCTCAGGGAAGACCGCTGGGTACGGCGGCACAACACCGTGCTTCATCGACCACAGATACCAGTTGTCAACAACCGTACCGCTCAACAAGATACCGATTCCGCCAGTCAGTGGACACAGAACCGCAAACCACCAAGCCCAACGGTGAATCGATTCCATCGTGGCATTAAAGCCCATCGTCCAGCGCCAGAACAGTGCAGCGCGCTCGGAAGCACCACCGCGGTCGAAAATTTGCTCAATTTCACGCTCACCGCCGAAACGCGTCACCGCCAAGATAGTGGCACCGTGCATCGCGAAAATCAGAGTTGACCCATACAGGAAGGCAATCGACAACGCATGAAACGGGTTGTAGAACAAGTTACCGTAGCGCAACGAAAACGCCGCCGTCCAATCCAGGTGCGGAAAGATGCCAAAAGGCACTGCCTCACTCCAAGAGCCCATCAAAACTGGGCGGAAGAAACCTAGTACCAAGAAGAGCCAAATGGCAGCCGCAAAGGCCCAGGCGACATGCGTCCCCATGTGAAGTTCGCGGGCCCGGCGATAGATACGGAGCCACCACAACATAAGTGATGCTGTCAAAAAGAAACCAGCCATTAACCACCATCCACCCTCATTCAGGGGGGGCATGCTCAACCCATATTGCGGCGCAGGTGGCTCCAGAGCCAACCAGAATAGCTGGCGAATGAATTGCACTGGATCCCAGCCTACCGAAGCAAGCATGTTCATACCAATGATGAAAAATGATAATGAAAAGCAAACTGTGGCTGCTACACCCAATGTCCCCAAATAGATAGGACCAATTTGGGCGTTACCTAACCGGCCCAGCAAATGGAACAAAACCGGCTGACCAAAGCGAGGTTCGTTACCCTTGCCCAGAGGGACGCCATGATGTACAGCACCTGAGGGTTGCACCGCAGTAAATAAATTTTGATATTCGGCCATGATGTGAACTCCTGACTTATTTCCAGATCGGCATATTCAGCCACCAGCCCCACCATTCGGGCCAGCCACGAGTCCAAAATGGACCACTAATCACAATACACAAAGCACTGAACAAAACCGCAGCCAGCGCCAGGAACAAGCCAAGGCGATGAATACCCAGTGTGCCAATGGAGTAACCAATAATGTCCCGAAAGAAAGTGTCTTCCGCTTCAGGTGCACACACCATGTCGCCTTTTTTGGGGTTGGAGGCCGAGACAATCAGCGAGCTATGCAGCGACAGCGCAAAAGTGGTTCCAAAAAAGAACGTGATGGCCAGCATATGAGCTGGGTTGTAATGGAAGTGCAAATACTGGTAGCCGACGTTTGACACCCAGTCCAAGTGGCTGTATATGCCGTAGGGGAAACCATGCCCCCAAGCGCCCATCAAAACTGGGCGAATAACAACCAAAGTCACATAAGCAAGAATAGCAACACCAAAAGCGAGCGGTACATGCAAGCCCATACCAAGCTTGCGACAGATTTCAACCTCTCGAAGCATCCATGACACAAAGGCACCGATGGCACAGACAGTTACCAACTGCCACAGCCCGCCCTGCATCAGTGGCGCGATACCAAGACCATACGACAGGTCTGGCGGTGCAATGCTGATTTGCCAAAGATTCCAGGTCGGGCCTTGCGAGGCGCCCCAAAGGATCATGAGCGTCCCAAGCACACTGAAAAACAATGTGGTGACACCAAAGAACCCGACATAAAACGGTCCGACCCAAAAGTCGAAAAGGTCACCGCCTATAAGAGTTCCCCCACGAACTCTGTACTTCTTTTCAAAGCTGAGCATCGCCATGATTTCACCCGCCTAACTGGAACTGACTATGCGCCAATTCCGAATTGATTACAAAAACTGTGCAAACGAAACCCAAAACTATGGGTCCGTTTGCTATCCGTGAACAAAGTCCTTAAGACCCTGCTGAAGGAATTGGTGCGGGCAGCGGTGCGTTTTGAACCGCAACTGCGCCAGCATTTTTTTGGCCATCCAGCCAATTGAACTTGTTGGTACCCAGCAAGATGAGGTGAATCATCGCGGCCAAAGCAAACAGAAAAACAGCTTGAGCAACCATAACCCTGATAGGGTCGAACATACGCCAAATTCTCCACATGGTCATTTCTCCTAAATAATATATGACATGAGTGTATAAACCGCAGAACTTACGCCTTCAAAGAAGCCTTTTGAATTTTCAGCGCCGGGCAATAATGATCTCCATTGCACACCCACCAGCGAAGCCAGTACTGATGCAATAAAAAAAATAACAAACACCGGCGCAAAAATCATCCAAAAAGCCAGTGATTTTTCTGCATGCAGAAATTCACCTTGCAAATGAGGGTTTTGATCCATGACAGTTAGCTCTTAAAACCTAACAGCAGCATTAAAACCAGGGACGCCAAGCCCAAACAAGAACGTGCGCGACCACAGCAACCGCTGTAAATCCCACAAAACCTTGAACATAGAACTTGTGGAATTCCTGGGCTTCCTCGTCAGTCAGTCCGGAAATAGAGGTTTGATTCGACATGCGAATGCTCCTTCACAAAAATAGCCTTTCGGCCAATGATGCGCACAACCCGCGCAACCTGAGTAGCCAAGGCGTCGAGCCTTGACATTTGTTGTCCAAAGCTAAAACAAAGCTCTGGCGTTAAGTCATGCTGGCTCGCACTCATGCATGAACTCCTAATCCCAATTCGTCTGCGGCATGGTGCACGTGAGCGTCAGACACGGTTTCTTGCCCTGCCTCACGAGCAAACCTCTCCGACAAATCTCGTAACCTCTTTGCAGCGGAAATCTGTATCAATACCGGCTGACTCTGGATAATGTCGCGCATCCGCATTTGTGCATCGTGATGCCAAGCTGCATTTGGAGTGACTACGCCGCGCGCATGTGTTGGGTCAACACGATCCAAATCCGTTCCTAGCGGCAAAATGTGGAAAAGTGCATCAAAGAGACTATTACAGACCTCTTGAATGACATAAGTAGCACCGCTGTACCCCATAAAAGGAGTACCGGTATGCCGGCGAATCACCGCACCAGGAAAAGATGCCGGTATAAACGACGCCCGCATTGGCCCGGCACCGGAGAGCTCACTCAGATACATACGTTCGTTGTAACTGCCAAACATGATGAGCGGCGTTTGCTTTTTGCACAACTCGCGAATCTTATGGTTATCCGTCTTCGTGCCTGCGGTCCGAGAAATGCTGAATTTGCACGGCAAGCCCATCTCTGTTTCTAGGAAGTGCTTCAAACCACGTGCGTATGTTTCGTTAGCGACTACTGCGAAACTTGCAGTCGAGAAGAAGTCTTGTGTGACCGAGCGCCAAAGATCCCACAGCGGTTTCAGCGTGGTGTGTTTTTCTCGCTCAATAAATGGCTCGGGGTCTAATCCCAATATCTCGCCGAGCGTGCGCAAAAATTGAGTCGTACTGTGCAGACCGATCGGTGCTTGCAAATAGGGCCGCTCGAGGGCTTCGCAAAGCATCCGACCAAATTCCCGGTACATACAAATATTGGCATCAGCGTTGACAAGATTTTTGACATCTGCCAAATGACTACCAAGAGGAAACACCATATTGACTTCAGCGCCAATACCCTCTACCAAGCGACGAACCTCGGCGAGGTCGCTCGGTGAATTGAACATTCCGTACGACGGACCTATGATATTAACTCGAGGCTTATCGCTTTTGGGCCGGTCTAGCAGGGCCAAACGTTCGGGAATCTTGCGTAACCCGTACTCACTCCAGAGCCAAAAGATCGCCCGGTTAGCGCATTGCCACTGGTCCTCATCAATGGTACGAGGCAGAAAACGCAAGATGTTCGTTCCCTCTGGAGTGACACCACCACCAATCATTTCCGCAATAGACCCCGTCACAACCACTGCTGGCAAATCAGGATCCAAGGTGGCATGCGCACGTTTCATAGCGCCTTCGGTACCCTCACGGCCGAGTTGCTCTTCACCTAAACCGGTAACGACAATCGGCAGTTCATGTGGGGGAAGTGCATCGGTGTAATGCAACACTGACGTAACCGGCAAATTCTCGCATCCGACCGGGCCATCAATAACAACCTGGAGACCCTTGATAGCAGCAAAAACATAGACTGCTCCCCAGTAGCCACCCGCACGATCATGGTCGAGGATGTACATCAGCCCATCTCCTCGGCTTTGCGCTTTTTGAGCAAGCGATCCAACTGCCGACGAGTTTCAGCGCGAAACTCTGGATGCGCCACTGGGACATCCTCCCAAATACCAGCCGCATCACCGGAACCAACATTCTCAAAAAAAGCTGTCATGGCTTCAAAACGGGCGCGGTTTCCAATAGCTGCCTGAACGACCTGCACCAGTGAACCCGCACCGGCAGCGCCCATCAACGGACGAGCTGAGATCAGGTTAGTGAAATACAGCGCTGGAATTGACATCTGTTTGGCCTTTTGAACGATAGGCGTTGTTCCTATCGCAAGGTCTGGCCTGAATTCTTCAACTGCAGCCATATCCTGCTCAAGTGAAGCACGAAACTGCACTTGAACGCCTTTTGATCGCAACCAATCTGCGTCAGCCTGGTTCCAAGGTGTGGCCGGGCAAGCGGAGCCCACATACTTCAAGTCAGCTCCACATTCCACCAGCAAGCGACCGACCAACAACTCGGAACCTTCGTACCCACTCAGAGTAACGCGGCCTTTGATGGAACTGGTCGCCAATACGCCCCGCAGTGCAAGTGCTGCCCGATCCTTAGCCAAATCGATCTTTGCCTGTGTGATACCCGCTGCCTGACCAATTGCTTGCAGCCACGACAAAGTGCCGTCCAACCCCACAGGAGCCGATCCGACCACAGGTCTGCCAGCCGCTTCAAACTGCCGCACACTTGCGATGTAAAACGGGTGAATAGCAGCGACTGCCACGCAATCGAGTGCGGCATAAAGCTCGCGCCATTCCCGGGTGGGTACGACTGGTCCAACTGCTAGCCCCATGGGAGCCAGAAGCTGTGCAATACCTACCGGATCAGCCGGGAACATCTCACCAAGAAGCGTAACTGTGGGCATACTAGCCACCCCGCCGCGAGGAGCCTGGACTGGACCACTTTGGATTTCTTGCCGCGCATAGCGCAACATAGCACCAGCGAGTACGTCTTTAGCTTCCGCATGCGTCGGTACACCAAAGCCTGGCACATCGATACCGATGACCCGAACACCGTTGATTTCCTTGGGCAGCAGCTGCAACGGAACGCCACTGGCTGCGGGAACACAAAGATTGATGACAACGATAGCATCGAGCACTTCAGGGTCTGCCTGCGCGTGGACAGCTTCTCTGATGTCCTCGAACAACTTACCAGTCACCAGCGACTCAGAGTTAAAAGGGACGTAACCAACACTGCGCCGGGCACCGTAGAAGTGGGAGGTGAATGTCAACCCGTACACACAACATGCCGAACCCGACAGAATCGTCGCGGTTCTGCGCATGCGCAGGCCAACCCGCAACGCGCCAAATGCTGGACACATGCTTTGCGGCTGATCATGTGGACCCGCCTTTGGATCTCGGGGGTAGTCTTTGGCGTATTGCAGTAACACTTCAGCTTTACCCGAGGCTTTCGCAGCTGACAGCAGCTTTTCACCACCCGCGTGACAACCCATACCGTCACCTTCAAGCGCAGTGAACTGCACTTCTGGCACGGCATCTGGAACAGTAGTTGAGTTCAAAAACATGGCTCAAGCGTTGTCGTAGACGACTTCCAGACTGGGCTTGACGACATCATGACGCCCTACCATGTCAAAAGCAGTTGCAGGCTGAAGCACCACATTGCGCCCAACAACATCTGCGCTGAACAGACTCAGCAACTGATCCTGCGTCTGCGGCTTGGGCCGCACTGGCGGCGCTAAGCCGACGTTTGTAGCAAGCTCCTCAAACATGGGACCCCACTCACCGCCAGGAATACCAATAATTTCGTAGCTGGCACTCTTCCTGCGAATGTCTTCATTCGCAGGGATGGCCGCCAAAACTGGGATGCCTGCATTCGCAGCAAAGGCGGCAGCCTCGCCCGTACCATCATCCTTGTTGATAACCATGCCGGCAACACCAACGTTACCACCGAGCTTGCGGAAATACTCAACAGCGGAACAAACGTTGTTGGCAACGTAGAGAGATTGCAAATCGTTGCTGCCAACAACAATCACCTTCTGGCACATATCGCGTGCGATGGGCAGCCCAAAACCGCCGCAAACCACGTCACCCAAGAAATCAAGCAGCACGAAATCGAAACCCCAGTCGTGAAAGCCAAGCTTCTCGAGTGTTTCAAAGCCGTGAATGATGCCTCGGCCACCACAGCCCCTGCCAACTTCCGGCCCGCCCAACTCCATAGCGAAAACACCATCCCGCTTGAAACAGACATCACTGATGCTGACAGCCTGGCCTGCAAGCTTCAATCTGGAAGAGGTTTCGATGATGGTTGGGCATGCCTTACCACCGAAAAGAAGACTGGTGGTATCGCTTTTGGGGTCGCAACCGATCAGCAAAACTTTTTTTCCCTGCTGCGCCATCATGTAACTCAGGTTAGCCAGCGTAAAACTTTTGCCGATTCCGCCTTTGCCATAGATCGCTATGATCTGCGTTTCCTTGGTCGGCTCGGATGTTGACACCTCCGCCAAAGGCTCTGATGCCTCTTGGCGTAAGCGGTCAACAAATTTGATAGCTTGCTCAGCAGGAGTAACCAAGGTGGTCATGCGTGGGCACTCCAATCCATAATCATTTTCAAACAAAGAGGGTCACCAAAAGCGACCTTATAGGCAGCCAAGGCATTCCGTGGAGACTGGTGATGGGTGATTAACCCCTCAAGTGAAAGCCTGCCAGTGGTTACCAACTCAGTCACCGCCAACAAGTCCGCACGCTTCCACTCAGCGGCCGTACGAATTTGGGCTTCGCGCATAAAGGCTGGCGCATAAGCAAAATGAAGATCCTTGGTGTAAAAGCCCGCTAGAACCACTTCACCACCGGGAGCCAAACGCAAAATAAGTTTATCCAGCAAGTTGCTGTCACCACTGACGTCGTAAATGGCTTTGTAGTCCTTCCGTAGGTCCTCATCAGGATGCACAACGTTGTAGCCCTGAGCACCAGACATACGCACGTTTTGAGTCTCCCAAACTGTGGGAGCAGGCGCACCAGAGGCCACAGTTAACCGGGCCAACAATCGACCCATGACACCGTGACCCACGATCAAATCAGGAGATGTAATCACTTCACGCTTGCCACCACCGGCAACTGCGTGGTAGGCCGTAGCCGCCAGAGCCAACAAAACCGCTTGCTCTGCCAATCCATCAGGGACAGGGATAGCGCGATCATGAGGAATAACTAAGTCAGATGCTGCTCCGCCAAACAGATTGCGGACTCCTTGGAAACAGTTGGCGCCAGGCACAAATACGCGCTGACCCACCTCCAAAGAACTTTCGCCTGCAACCTTGACCACACGGCCAACTGTCTCATAGCCAGGCACCAAGGGATAGCCCATCCCCGGAAAAGGCGGCATGCTGCCGTCCCACAATAGTCTTTCGGTGCCGGTACTGATGCCGCTGTACTCAACTTGCACCAGTATTTGGTGATCAGCCAACTCAGGCAAATCCAAAGATAGCACCGAAAGATGCTCGGGTTGCTGGAAAACGATCGCTTGGGCTTTCATGATTTTAATTCTAAGTTGACATTCACATTTGTCAACTTGAATTTACAGTTTATTCAATTTATTAGGGTAATTACTTAGGCGGCCGTAGATTTCCGGGCCAGCAGGATACGTGTGTGGATTGGCATGGCGTTGGGTACCTGCTCTACGCTGGCAAAACCGCTCTCTGTAAGCATGGCGGAAAGCTCACTGGGTGTGCGGAATCTGCCCGACCCCATAGCCAACAAGTACAGGTGGAAATAGGCGTCCGCCAGCGGCTTGTCGCCTGGCTCTTGGGCCATGGGCTCTGCAAGTAAAAGCGCGCCCCCTGCAGGCAGTGCACTGTGGATGTTCTTCAGAATCTTGATGACTGCGGCATCTGAATGGTCGTGTGCCACCCGCACCAGCGTAATCAAGTCAGCGCCATGAGGAATCGGGTCGTCAAAGAAGCTGCCAGGGCAGTAGTGCATGCGGCTGTCAATGCCAAGTGCTGTGTGACTCTTTTGGGCCAGATCGAGGACCGCTGGAAGATCAAATAGCTTGCAGGTGAGGTGCTGTTCGCGCTGCGCTACTGCGGCAACAAAGCGTCCCATGCCACAGCCCACGTCCATCATGCAATGGTGTTTGTGAAACGAATAGGCTCCAAGAATCTCTTCAATGACAAAGTTCTGCGAAGCAGCCATGAGTGCCGAATAACGCCCCACTTGGGCAGCATCCCGCTTGGAGTCCTGCGCAGGCGCTTCGCTGTGCGCGTAGGTCCAATAGGAAGCCATGTCGCCACGCCAAGCATCTCGCAAGAATTCCAGAGGTTCAGCCATGTCTTGGTAGAGCAAATTGTTGTGCTCCACCATAGCCCTGATTCCTTCATGCGCAGCCAGTGGCGCCCCCAACGCACCGAGGCCAAAACGTTGGCTGCCCCTGTGCTCTAACAAGCGCAGCGCAACAGCTGACAGCAGCAGACGCTGCAACACCGGGGCAGGCACACGGCAACGTGACGACAACTCTTCCAATGTGGCTGGCGACTGTTTGACAATAGTGAAAATATTGAGTTTGACGCAAGCCAACAACACCTGAGAGTGCACAAAACCGGACATTAAGTCGAAGATTTGTTGGGTCCGACGCTGGGTAAACCAGCGCGTCACGGGGTTGGAGATTGACTTCCGGTAAAGCTCCGGCCGGGTCATCCAATCGTCAAGCTTTTTATAAAATCCGTCCAGCCAAGACGAGCCTTCAAGACCGGCGTGCGCTGCCTTGGCAACATCCAAATTGTCCACTATCGATACTCGCGGTTATGCTGTTTTGGGTCTACTTAAGCAGACATGCTTTGGGGTGCAAGCATACTCTGGCGCTTGAACTCAGCGAAGGCAGCGCTGGGAACCAGCCGCTCGGCTTCACGGCGAACCAACTGCTGCAACAACTCCCGATACGAACATTCCGGGATGCTAGCAATTGCCAGCTCAATCAGGGACTGAAAGTGCGCCATAGCACCATCCAGACCCAGTTCACTAGCGGCACTCGGGCGCGCATGCAAGACATCTTGACCAGAGGGCTTGCCCAGCAGAATGGCTTGTCCCATGACATCGCGAATATCGTCTGCCACCTGATAGGCCTCACCGAGGCTCGCACCCAGCGTTGCCCAAGGACCAGCGTCGCTGGCGCAACACAATGCGCCAGAACAGGTAGCAGCAACAAAAAGTGCACCTGTTTTGGCGCGCTGATACTGGCCAAGGTCGGCCTTTACTTCACATTCCCAAGCTTGTCCCGCCACGATACCAGATGGCAATCCCACACCAGCGCTCAAGGCGTGCATCAAGGCCACCAAGCGCTCAGGATCAGACTTGCCCGCGTTCAACAACACTTGGTAAGCCATCACAATCAACGCATCACCGGCCAACAAAGCCAGAGGTTCTCCAAACGCTTTGTGCACCGAAGGCCGCCCACGACGGATATCCGCATTGTCAAAAGCGGGCATGTCATCATGAACCAAGGATGCACAATGCATCAACTCCACAGCGCAGGCCGCAGCGTCGGTCAATTCGGGAGCATCCTCACCACAGGCCATGGCCACCGACAAAACCAGTTGCGGACGAACTCTGGCGCCACCAGAAAACACTGCGTGCCGCATAGCCTCAACCAGTCTTGGCGGTGCGCCCAATCCAGCAGCTCTTTCAAAATGGAACTCAAGGGCTTTTTCTGCGCGCTTTAACAAATCCATAGGGCCTCGCTATTTCTGTCACTTCAACTTGACATTTGTTCGTGACTATATATAAGTGCCACAAGTTGTCAACTGATATTTACACCAGTGCGGGACTGCACCGGACGAAGACAGCATTGCTGACAGCAAAAAGAGCGTTGTTTGCGAGAACGAGATTTGTAAACCGTTGGGGTTACCATACCGATCCGTTCAAAACATTTCCAGCGAGTTCATTCAACCTGATCACGCTAGCGCGTCTATACCCAAGGATTGCTATGCAAAACAGCGCCATTCGTTCCGCCTCTTCAAAAGTGTTAGCCCAACAGTTTGGGATCCCGGCTGAAGATGCGTGCGCTGGATCCCTACGCAGCTTGATTGAAAGTCAGATCATCCCGCGACTTTTGGAAGCTCACCCGCATGCTGGGGCTGCAAACTCGCAGAATTTCGATCTGTCCTTCAAACCCGCAGCGTCTGATGTAGCCACCTTCTCTGAGCTTTGTGTGTCCCGAGAGCCCGAAGATGTGCTGACCTTCGTCGAAGGCTTGCTACTCAATGGCGTCAACAGCGACAGTATCTTTTTAGACCTGATTGCACCTGCCGCCCGTCATTTGGGCCTGATGTGGGAACAGGAGCGTACCGATTTCACCCAGGTTACGTTGGGCCTGTTGCGTATGCACCAGGTCACGCACCGAATCGGCTTCGAGTATCAGAGTGGTCCACAAAATGCCGGCACTTCCAAGCGGATCATGCTGGCGTCGGCACCAGGCTCGCAACATATTCTTGGACTCGCTATGGCGTCCGAGTTCTTTCGCAAGAGTGGCTGGCAAGTCGTGGTCGAAATCGCCAACACGCCTTCTGAGCTGTATGCTGCCGCAAAAAATGAATGGTTTGATTTAATTGGCTTGTCAGTGAGTCTCACCCAGCAGTTCGGTGGGTTGCTGGAGCTTGTCACAACCCTGAAGCAGACGTCGTGTAATCCAAGCATTCCGATACTCCTTGGTGGCCCTGCTTTTTTTTCCGGCGGCATCAGTGCGCAAAGCCTTGGGGCAGATGCCATTGCCACAGACGCCTTGGAAGGTGTTCGGATCGCGTCCTTGTTGGTCAATAGCTAACTGGTCTTAGTTCTGTGGCCGCCGGTCTGAATCTGCATTGATTCTTCCGGTTTGAGCGTGCGTTTTCGTGGGTGCTCGTCTTCTTCAAATCATCGTCATTAACGCGTCTTCTTCGCGCTGCTGAACGTCTTCTTCAAATTGCGCTTTGAGCAACGCGCGCTGTCAATGCGGGTGCGTCGGTTGACCCCACCCAGGAGCGTTTATGGCCCAGGCAGGACAACACAAGTGCGCGTACTGCGGGGATTTTTTCGTGTCCGACCATCGCAATCGGGGTCGACAGAGGTACTGTAGCGCTGTCGCCCGCCGTCTGCCCACAAGTTCGCCCGTTCGTCACCGAGTGTCACCTTTTCAGGCCATGTCACAGGCACTCTAACGACCTTGAAAGTGCCCCGATTAAACTCGCTGCAGCAACCCCTGCGAGTTTCTGCGCTTTTAGTGCCACCCAAAAACACTCCCTACATGTCTGAAGACTCCAAGCCCGCCCATCACCCCAAGTCACTGTCAGGGTTGATGCCCTTTCTTAGGCCCCACAAGCTACGCATTGGTTTGGCATTGACGTTTCTGATCATGGCTGCGGTGACGACACTGGCTTTTCCGCTCGCCCTGCGCAGTTTGATCGATGGCGGACTGACACCTGGTAGCCCGGGTGATGGGATGATGGCCGTGCGTGGTCACTTTGCGCTTTTGTTTGCCGTGGCTGTTGCCCTCGGTGTTTTTTCGGCAGCACGCTTCTATATGGTGAGCTGGCTGGGCGAGCGGGTTAGCGCCGACTTACGCAACGCAGTTTATGCACACGTACTGCAGCAGAGTCCGCAGTTTTTTGAAACGACGCAGACGGGTGAGGTTTTGTCGCGTTTGTCCGCCGACACGACATTGGTGCAAACGGTGGTTGGCTCCTCCCTGAGCCAAGGGCTACGTAATCTGGTCATGGGGTCAGGTGCTTTGGTGATTTTGGTGTGGACAAATCCAGTGGTCATGGCACAGGTGCTGCTGATTTTAATTTTGATCGTGGTACCGACTGCTGCGTTTGGTAGGCGCTTGCGTAAACTTTCTCGCGCCAGCCAAGACCGCGCTGCAGACTCCAGCGCCATTGCCGCAGAAGTTCTGAACGCCATCCCCGTTGTGCAAAGCTACACCGCAGAGCTGCGTGAAACCAGTCGCTTTACCCAGGCCACCGAGACAGCATTTGAGGTGTCGGTGCGGCGTTCAGGAACGCGCTCGGCGCTGGTAGCCTTCATCATCATCGCCACCAGTGCTGCCCTGTTGTGGGGCTTGTATCAGGGGACGCAGGCGGTGCTGGCAGGCACCATCAGTGCAGGGCACCTCGGACAAACGGTGATTTACGTCATCATCCTGGCCAGTGCTTTCGCGGTGCTGGGTGAGGTTTACGGCGACGTGCTGCGTGCTGCAGGTGCCACTGAGCGGCTGATGGAGCTTCTGGCTAGTCAGTCACCCATTAAATCCCCATTAAATCCGGCTCAAACCCTTATAGATAAAGCGGGGAGTGCTATTGAATTTGATTCAATTACCTTTCACTACCCGTCCAGACCAAACCAAGCTGCCCTGCATGAATTTTCACTGATCATCCCGGCTGGGCAGACCGTGGCGCTGGTAGGGCCCAGCGGAGCAGGCAAGAGCACGGTATTTCAGTTGCTGCTGCGTTTTTACGACCCGCAAAACGGCCGCCTCCTGCTTGATGGCGTTCCCACCCGCGACATGACGTTGTCCGATCTTCGCCAGCATATCGGTATCGTTCCTCAAGATGCGGTCGTCTTTTCAAGCAGTGCGCTGGAAAACATCCGTTATGGGCGACCAGAAGCCACTGATGCTGAGGTCAAAGCGGCGGCCATGTCGGCGTTTGCGGATGGTTTTATCACCGACCTCCCCCAAGGCTATGACACGTTTCTTGGCGAGCGCGGTGTTCGCCTGAGCGGCGGACAGCGTCAGCGAATTGCGATTGCGCGTGCCATCCTGAAAAATCCACCCTTATTGCTGCTGGACGAGGCAACCAGCGCACTCGATGCTGAAAGTGAGCGAATGGTACAGGCAGCTCTGGAATCAGCCATGCGTGATCGCACCACACTGGTGATTGCGCACCGCTTGGCCACAGTGCAAAAAGCCAACCGCATTGTGGTAATCGACCATGGGCGACTTGTGGAACAGGGAACCCACGCCGAACTGGTGGGCCTGGGTGGCGTTTACGCTGGGTTGGCGGCCCTGCAATTTAATGCCTGAATAGGGGTTTGATAAACGCGGACTTGTAGACCTGACTGAAGGCTTGTAAACCGATGCCGTAACTTTGACAGGAATTCATCATGGAAGTTTCCAGCACCCGCGCAGCGCAGATTCAGTCCACCCAGCAGCCCATGTCTTCCCAAAAAGCCCAATTGGCGGCCCTGAAACCAAGCAACAGCAGACGGAAGTGATGCCTAGCCTGCAAAACCGGCCAAACCAGTGATCAACATACTGGGGCAACCAACAGGTCGTCTGTTGAATGTGACTGCCTGACCAGACTTCGGGTTGACCGAAATTGGTTTAAAAACGATCCAACTGCGCCGTCAGTGCTCAACGAGCAAGGCCGGGCGACTGGGCGTATTGTCAGCTTTAGCGCCTAAGCAGTGATAACACGCCTACTGGCTGCGCTATTCCTCGGCGTGGTTATCCGACCAATCTAGTGCCCAGGCACCAGAAAGTACGTTTTCCAACCACAATGCCGCAACAAGCGTTTTGGCGTCTGTCACCTGACCATGTCGGCACCAAGACATCAGTTCAGCAGGCGTCGCAGTAAAAACGTCCAAAAATTCATCTTTGTCAAGCCGCCTCTCACCTGCCACGAGACCACGCGCAAACCAGATATCGATGAACTCGGTGGAATAAGAAATCGCCGGGTGCAACATTCCCGCTCGGGCCCAGGAAGCCGCCACGTATCCCGTCTCTTCGCGCAGCTCACGCTGAGCACACTGAAAGGGCTCCTCTCCTGCGTCAATCTTTCCCGCGGGAAACTCTATGACGGTGCGATTGACGGGGTAACGAAACTGTCGCTCCAAGACCAAACGAAATTGGCCAGGAGCATCTTCGATGAGTGGCACGATCATCACCGCACCCGGGTGAACGACATACTCACGCGTCGCTGGCGCACCGTTGGGGAGTTCCACACCATCGCACAGGACATGTAAGAAACTTCCCCTGCACAGTACGGTGCCTGACACCTTGCGCTCGTGCAAATGTTCCAAGTCTAAAACCTGCAAAAAAACGCGTCAGGTGACGTTAGATGGGCACGATTAAGTTGCCAGCATCTTCATCATTGCATCCGCGCACAAAGTCATGAGTCCGCCAGGCAACAATCCCAAAACCAGAAGCAAGGCGCCATTGACCGTGAGCACGGCACGAACCTCCACAGAGGCGGTAAGGGGGGCAGTGCTTGTAGGTGGATCAAAGTACATCACCTTGACAACCCGCAGGTAGTAGAAAGCGCCAATCAAAGACATCATGACGGCAAACACCGCCAGAACAATGTGCGATGTCGCCTCAGTGGCTATCAGCGCTTCCAAAATGGCAAGCTTGGCGTAAAAACCCACTGTGGGCGGAATGCCAGTCATAGAAAACAGGCACAGAGCCATGATGGCAGCGTAAAGAGGACTGCGTTGGTTGAGACCGGCAAAGTCAGAAATTTCTTCACTCTCAAACCCGTCCCGCGACAAAAGCAGGATGACGCCAAAGCTTGCCAAAGTAGTTAGCACATAGGTCACCACGTAAAACATCGCGGAACCATAAGCGCCCCCTGCCGCATCCGGGTTGGCATTCACTACACCCGACATCAAGCCCAACAAAACAAAGCCCATGTGTGAGATCGTTGAGTAGGCCAACATGCGCTTGACGTTGGTCTGCGCAATGGCGGCGAGATTACCCACTAGCAAAGACGCCACGGCCAGAACCATCAACATTTGCTGCCAGTCCACGGCCAACGGCAGCAGACCCTCAACGAGCAACCGAATGAACACCGCAAACGCTGCGAGCTTCGGCGCGCTGCTAACCATCAAGGTGATCACCGTCGGCGCACCTTGGTACACATCGGGTACCCACATATGAAAAGGTACAACCCCCAGCTTGAACGCCAAGCCAGCGACCAAAAACACCAGCCCAAACACCAGAATTTGCCGATCGATCTGACCGGAATTGATCGCCTGGAGGATCTGATGCAGGTCCAGTGACCCGGTAGCGCCGTAGAGCATGGACATGCCGTACAGAAGAAAACCAGAAGCCAAGGCACCCAGCACAAAGTACTTCATGGCCGCTTCGGTCGACAAGACGTGGTCCCGTCGCAAAGCCACCAGCGCATAACTGGACAGGGTCAACAACTCGATGCCCATGTAAATGCCAAGAAGGTTATTCCCGGAAATCATCACGAAGATGCCCAATAAAGAGAACAAACTCAAAGTAAATAACTCACCACCGCGCAGCATGTCACGCTCTGCTGCATAGTCACGCCCATAGATCAGCACAACCATCATCGAGGCAGCAGCAAAGCACTTCAGCCAGTCGCCCATCGAATCATTCACAACCATGTTGCTAAACGCATACACTGTTTGCCCTGACGTCGCAGAAGCCGCTTCGAGTGCAACCACCACTGCCAGCGTCAGGAGAGTAAGCCCATAGGTGAGACCGCGATTCTTGCTCTTCACCCATAAATCAATGATCATGATTGCGCAGGCCATGATCAGCAGGATGATTTCTGGAACGACCGCCAGCAAACTAAGTTTGTCAAACATGTGAATATCTTTTTCTTGGAATTCGGGGAACGGCCTAAGGCAGTTTTGACTGAGCAACGTGTTTCAGCAGCTCTGTCACTGAAACGTCCATCACGTCGGTAAATGGTTTTGGATAAACACCCATATAGAGCACTGCAATCGCCAGCAAACTCAGGAAGAAAAATTCACGTGTATTGATATCTGTTAGATGTTTAACCTGCTCATTAACAACGGGGCCTAAATACACCCGCTTGAACATCCACAGCGAATAGGCAGCGCCAAAAATCAGCGCACTGGCTGCCGCCATGCCAACCCAGAAGTTAACGCTGACTGCCGCCAGAATTACCATCCATTCGCCCACGAAACCCGCTGTACCCGGCAAGCCGCAGTTAGCCATCGAGAAAAGCAGTGCGAAAGCTGCGAACTTTGGCATGGTGTTGACAACGCCCCCGTAGGCAGCAATCTCTCTGGAATGCATCCGGTCGTAAAGAACACCAATGCAAAGAAACATGGCTGCAGAAACAAAGCCGTGTGCAATCATTTGCACAATGCCGCCGGACACACCCAGCCCGTTAAAAAGGAAAAAACCAAGGGTAACAAAACCCATGTGCGCTACGGACGAATAAGCCACAAGCTTCTTCATGTCCTTTTGAACCATGGTCACCAGTCCAACGTACACAACAGCAACCAGAGACAAACCGATCATTAAACCAGCCCATTCATGTGACGCGTCAGGTGCAATCGGCAAGGAAAACCGCAGAAAACCGTAGGCGCCAAGCTTCAACATGATGGCGGCCAAAACTGCTGAGCCCCCGGTTGGCGCCTCCACGTGGACATCTGGCAGCCAGGTGTGCACTGGCCACATTGGCACCTTGACGGCAAACGCTGCGAGAAACGCAAAGAATAACAATGTTTGAGTCGACCCTTCCAGCGGCAGACGGTGCCAGGTCAACAAGTCAAAGCTGCCACCAGAGGCGACGTACAAATAAATCAGCGCCACCAGCATTAGCAACGAACCAAGCAAGGTGTACAGGAAAAATTTGAACGAAGCGTAAATTTTGTTAGGACCACCCCAAATGCCAATAATCAGATACATCGGGATCAGCGTTGCTTCGAAGAACACATAAAAAAGCATACCGTCCAGCGCACAAAACACCCCTATCATCAACCCGCTCAAAATCATGAACGCGCCCATGTACTGATTGACACGCTTGGTGATCACCTCCCAGCTCGCAATCACGACAATCACGTTAATAAACGCTGTCAGCAGCACAAACCACAGCGAAATACCGTCAACGCCGAGTCGGTAATTGATGTTGAAGCGATCTATCCAGGAGGACAGCTCTCCAAACTGCATCGCAGCCGTCGAGTTATCAAACAAAACGTACAACGGCAATGTGACCAGCAAACTGATCACCGCACCGCCCAAGGCAACCCAGCGAACTGTCCGCACCTGATCCTCTCGGCCCATCGCCAGAAGCACCACGCCAAAAATGATTGGCGTCCAGATCGCCAGGCTCAACAAACCCATTTTTATATTTCCCCTATTTGAGCCAAACGAAATACGTCAGCAACACAAAGATGCCGAGCACCATGGTCAGCGCGTAGTCATACAAATAGCCAGTCTGGAGCTTTCTGACCACACCGGAGATCAGGCCGACAACGCGCCAAGAACCGTTCACAACTGCCCCATCTATCAAAGTTTGGTCACCCACCTTCCACAGCGCCACACCCAGACCGCGTGCGCCGCGGGCCAACACGTTTTCATTGAACCAATCTAGGTAATACTTGTTTTCGAGCAGGCTATAGAGCGGCTTCGCACTTCGCTTGATGGCAGCTGGCAAAGCGGGATTGACCATGTACATGTAATAGGATGACAGCACGCCCGCAAGCGCCAGCCAGAAAGGCGGGGCAGAGAAACCATGTCGGGCGAGTGCCGCCGCACCATGGAACTTCTCTGAAAGAACCTCCATCGCCTTATGGATTTCTGCGTTGACGAAAATGGCATCTTTGAAAAAGTCACCAAACAACATGGGACCAATCGTCATGTAACCAATAACCATCGACGGGAGCGCCAGCAGGATCAACGGAATTGTCACTACCCAAGGTGACTCTTTAGTTTCATAACCTTGACCTTGATTGCCATGATCATGATCGCCGGCTGCATGCCCATGATCGTCTTCGTGACCATGTCCATGCGCGTCAGGATTTTGATCAAAGCGTTCCTTGCCATGAAAGACCAGAAAGTACAGACGGAAAGAATAAAACGCCGTCACGTATACGCCGGCAAGTACCGCAAAATAGGCGAATCCTGCGGCAGGCAGGTTGCTGGCGTGCACCGCCATGATGATCTCGTCTTTGGAGTAAAACCCGGAAAAGAAAGGCGTTCCAATCAGTGCCAAGGAGCCGATCAAGAACGTAATCCAAGTGATCGGCATGTATTTGCGAACCCCACCCATCCAGCGGATGTCTTGGTTGTGGTGTAAACCCATGATGACCGATCCAGCAGCCAGAAACAACAAGGCTTTGAAAAACGCGTGCGTCATCAGGTGAAAGACCGCCACTGAATAAGCCGATGCGCCTAGAGCCACGGTCATGTACCCCAACTGGGACAAGGTGGAATAGGCCACAACGCGTTTGATGTCGTTCTGGATGATGCCCAGGAAACCCATGAACAACGCGGTGATCGCCCCAATGATCATCACAAAGTTGAGTGCTGCTTCGCTCAACTCGAACAAGGGCGACATCCTTGCCACCATGAAGATACCCGCCGTCACCATGGTTGCCGCATGAATCAGGGCAGAAATCGGTGTGGGACCTTCCATGGAATCAGGCAGCCAGACGTGCAGCGGAAACTGGGCTGACTTGCCCATGGCGCCAATAAACAGACAGATACAAATCACACTGACCAGCATCCAGTCAGTTCCAGGCAGTGTCAGCGCCACCAACTCAGGGGCCTTGGCAAAAACCTCCACGTAGTCCAGCGTGCCGGCATACGCAGCGATCAAACCAATACCGAGAATGAAACCGAAGTCGCCAACCCGGTTCACCAAAAACGCCTTCATATTGGCAAAAATGGCAGTCGGCTTGTTGTACCAGAACCCGATCAACAGGTAAGACACCAGACCAACTGCCTCCCAAGCAAAAAACAGTTGCAGCAAGTTGTTGCTCATCACAAGCATCAGCATCGAAAACGTAAACAAAGAGATAAACGAGAAAAACCGGTTGTAACCCTCATCCTCTTGCATGTAGCCAATGGTGTAGATGTGGACCATCAGTGACACAAACGTCACCACGCACATCATCATGGCGGTAAGCCCGTCCACCATGAATCCGATTTCCATCTTCAGGCCGTCAACCACCATCCAGGTGTAAAGCGAGTCATTGAAGCGTGCGCCATCAGAGACCACGCTATTCAAAGTAATTGCCGACAAAATAAAGGATACGAAAACACCCACGATGGCGATGGTGTGTGAGGCACGCCTGCCGATAGTATTGCCACCGAACTTGGTACCCATAATGCCGGCCACCAATGCACCGAAAAGCGGCGCAAGCGGTATCGCTGCCAGAACCGGGGCGGATAGGGTTTGACTCATTTCCTCTTACCCCTTCAACGAATCAAGTTCGTCCACATTGATGTTTGCCTTGTTGCGAAACAAGACAACCAGAATAGCCAACCCGATGGCTGCCTCTGCCGCGGCCACTGTCAGAATGAAAAACACGAAGATCTGCCCGCTCAAATCACCAAGATAGTGCGAGAAGGCGACAAAATTGGTGTTGACGGCCAGCAGCATCAGTTCAATGGCCATCATCAACACGATCAGGTTCTTGCGATTCAAAAAAATACCGACAACCGACAGCGCAAAGAGGATGCCGCCCAACGACAGGTAGTGCCCTAGTGTCAGCGTCATGCTTTGTTCTCCTGTGTCGGTTCATTGGCTTCAGGCGCGAGCCGGGCCGGCAAGGTGGGCGCCAGCTTGACAATTGCCAGGCGATCTTTCGATCTGACCCTGATCTGGAGACCCGCATCAATCGCTTTACTGTCTTTGCGTTGGCGCAATGCCAAAGCCACCGCAGCGATCATGGCCACCAACAATAACGCGGCGGCGACTTCCAGCGGATAGAGGTACTCGGTGTACAGCAACCTTCCCAACGCACGTGTGTTCGACATGCCTGGCTCCGCCAAGGCGGCCACGGGTATCGGATCAATCTCGGAGAACGCACCAAGCAACACCGCCGTCATCTCCAGGACAATAACGACGCCCACGACAGCCGCCAACGGAAAATTCTTCCAGAAACCAGTGCGTGCGTTCTTGACGTTAACGTCCAGCATCATCACCACAAAGAGAAACAACACCATCACCGCGCCCACATAGATCAGGATCAGTGCGATGGAAAGGAATTCCGCTTTGAGCAACATCCAGATCATGGCTGCCTGGAAAAACGACAGCACCAAAAACAAAACGGCATGCACCGGATTGCGCGCGGTAATCACCCTAAAAGCAGAAAAAAGCAGTACCGCTGAAAAAGCGTAAAAAAAACCAGTCTTGACATCCATGGCCAGAAAATCTTTCTTGTGAGGAGGGGGTTAGCGGTACTTGGCGTCCGCCGCCCTACTACTTGCAATATCCCGCTCGAAGCGGTCGCCAACAGCAAGCAGCATCTCCTTGGTGAAATACAGATCGCCGCGCTTTTCGCCGTGGTATTCGAGAATATGGGTCTCGACGATGGAGTCTACCGGGCAGCTTTCTTCGCAAAAGCCACAAAAAATACATTTGGTCAAGTCAATGTCGTAACGTGTTGTCCGACGTGAACCATCTTCGCGAACCTCCGACTCAATGGTGATCGCCATTGCCGGACAAACGGCCTCACACAACTTGCAGGCGATGCACCGCTCTTCACCGTTGTCATACCTCCGCAAAGCGTGGAGTCCGCGGAACCGCGGGGACAAAGGCGTCTTTTCTTCTGGATACTCTTGGGTGATTTTGCTGCGAAAGGCGTATTTTCCGGTTAGCGCGAAGCCTTTGAAGAACTCCAACAGCATGAAGCTGGACAAGAAGTCTGACAAAGAGAACGGAGGCTCGACAGCACCTTTGGGTGCAGAAGGCGTTTGATTAGGCATGGCAGGCTTCAGTTAGTTCCAGATGTTCCAGGGCGTCTGCATCCACACAGCGATGACGACCAACCAAAGAAGAGTGACTGGAATAAAAATTTTCCAGCCCAAACGCATGATCTGGTCGTAGCGATAACGTGGAAACGTCGCCCGTACCCAAATGAACATGGTAACAACTGCAAACGTTTTCAAACCTAGCCAGATCCAGCCCGGAACGGCGTTGAAAACCGCGTTGTCGATGGGTGACAACCAACCACCCAGAAACAACACAGTGCAGAGGATCGAGATGAGCCACATGTTGGCGTACTCTGCCAAGTAGAACATGGCGTAAGACATCCCCGAATACTCGACCATGTGGCCGGCCACAATTTCAGATTCACCCTCCACCACGTCAAACGGATGACGATTGGTCTCCGCCAGACCCGAGATGAAATAAATCACAAAAATTGGCAGCAAGGGCAACCAGTTCCAGGACATAAAGTTCCAACCCTTATCCACGAACATGCCTTTGTCTTGCCCCATGACGATCTCTGAAAGGTTCATGCTGGCCGAAACCATCATCACAATAATCAAACAAAAGCCCATCGCCAGTTCGTAACTGACCATTTGCGCAGAGGCGCGCAAAGCCGCCAAAAAGGGGTACTTGGAGTTAGATGCCCAACCTGCGATGACCACACCATAGACCTCCAGCGAGACAATCGCCATCAAGAAAAGCAAGCCTGCGTTGATGTTAGCCAGTGCAACATCAGGGCCGAAAGGCACAACCACCCAGGCGGCAAGTGCCGGCATGATCGTCAACACCGGACCCAAAAAAAACAACTCCTTATTGGCGGCAGCCGGCGCCAAAACTTCTTTGGTCAACAACTTCATGGCGTCGGCAATCGGTTGCAACAATCCCATGGGACCCACGCGATTCGGGCCAATCCGATTTTGTATCCAACTGATCAGTTTGCGCTCCCACAAGGTCAAATAAGCGACCGCACCCATCAAAGGCGCCACCAGCACAACAATTTTGATCAAGACCCACAGCACAGGCCAGGCGCCGTTCACCCACCAGTCAGCAGAAACCAACCCGGCCCCCGCGTTGAAAATCGTGTCAATCATGCTGCCCCTTTTCACCAGCCGATTCGTGAAGGGCATCGGCTGTCATCTGCAAGCTGCTGGCACGCCTGACGATACTGTCCAGCGCATAAATGTCGGCCACGCAGGGAGTGCCAGAAACGTCGGTCAAATGAACCCGCTCTGCGGTCTGGTTGCTGAGCAATGCACGCTCTACAAATGCAGCATGTTCTTGGAGGGCCAAACCAGCGATATCCGCGCGAACGGCCTCCGAAGAATCAAAATCAAAACCCGCCAAGCCCAATGTATTGGCCAAAACCCGCAGCACTTTCCAAGCTGGCCGGGTCTCACCCAAGGGCTTGACGACAGCATGGAAAGACTGCGCACACCCTTCAGCGTTGACAAAGGTGCCAGAAGTTTCTGTGAAAGGCGCTATAGGCAACAGCACATCACTGAAAGCCATGTTGGCCTTGAACGGGCTCAACGTGACCACCATCTCTGCAGTCGACAGCGCACTGGATGCCGATGCACCAGCTACCGAGTCAAACTCGGGCTCAGTATTGAGCAACAGCAGCGCCTTTAGTCCACCGCTCAGCATCTGCCCAGCGTTCAACCCGTCAGCATCTGGTTGCGCCCGAACCAACTGCGCCCCGACGGTATTGGCAGCCTCGGTCAAGTACCCGACAGAAGCCCCGGTGTGGGCGGCAATCCAATTGGCAAGTGCCAAAAGACTGGTCGCACTTGCATGGTGAGCAGCAGCATTGCCCAGCAGAACCGCTTTTCGCTCACCATCCTTCGTCAATGCATCGGCCATAGCCTGAAGGTTTGGCGTGATTTCGGCGGCAACAGGCGCTATGACACCTTTCGTCTGCGCTATCGCTGCCGCCACTCCTGCCAGCGTCCGCACCCAATGTACGGATCTGGCAACAACGGTATTGACTACTGGTATGGCCCAGTCAGCACGCTGGCTGGTAATGGCATTTACGGTGCCACCTTTTCGTACAGCCTGACGTATGCGTTGGGCAAATAATGGGTGATCCTTGCGCAAATTGGAGCCAACCACCAGCACGCTTTGCAAGTCTGACAGCGATGCAATCGACGTGCCCAGATAGCGCACGCCCTCAAAGACCGGAAACTCAGCGTTGCGCAAGCGATAGTCGATATTTCCGCTGCCCAAGGCGCGCGTCAGCTTGCTGGCGAGATGCAACTCTTCAAGAGTGCTGTGCGCACTGACCAAGGTGCCAACACCTGTTGCGGTGTGTTCGCGAATGACTTGCTGAAGCCCGTTGGCAACGTATTCCAGGGCAGTTTGCCAGTCGACAGTCTTCCAAACACCACCTTGTTTCAGCATGGGCGCCGTTAAGCGCTGGTCACTGTTGAGTGCCTCGTAGGAAAAACGGTCGCGGTCTGCAATCCAGCATTCATTGATCGCTTCGTTTTCAAACGGAACCACACGCATCACTCGGCTACCCTTCACTTGCACCACCAAATTTGCGCCAGTGGAGTCGTGCGGGCTCACCGACTTGCGGCGGGACAACTCCCAGGTGCGAGCGCTGTAACGGAATGGTTTGCTGGTCAACGCACCCACCGGGCAGATATCAATCATGTTGCCAGACAGTTCTGAATCGATAGTCTGTCCAACAAAAGTTTCGATCTCAGCATGCTCGCCACGGTGCGTCATGCCTAACTCCATCACGCCGGCAATCTCTTGCCCAAAGCGTATGCAGCGCGTGCAATGAATACACCGCGTCATTTCCTGCATCGAAATCAGAGGACCAACGTCTTTGACGTGAACGACCCGCTTCTCCTCATCGTAGCGCGAGGCAGATGCGCCATATCCCACCGCCAGATCCTGCAACTGGCACTCCCCTCCCTGGTCGCAAATAGGACAATCCAGCGGATGATTGATCAGAAGGAACTCCATAACTGACTGCTGCGCCTGGATAGCCTTGACTGTCTTGGTATGCACCACCATCCCCTGCGTGACTGAGGTGGCGCAGGCTGGCATGGGCTTAGGCATTTTCTCCACCTCGACCAGGCACATACGACAATTGGCGGCGATGGTGAGCTTTTTGTGATAACAAAAGTGAGGGATGTAGGTGCCAACTTGCTCAGCCGCATGCATCACTGTGCTGCCTTGAGCAACACTCACCTTTTTACCGTCGAGTTCAATTTCAATCATCTGGAGCTCGCTCAAACGTAAACTGGAACCATGCAGGTTTTGTGCGCCACGTGGTACTCGAATTCAGGCAGGAAATGCTTGAGCATGGCGCGCACTGGCATGGCTGCAGCGTCACCCAGAGCGCAAATGGTGCGCCCCTGAATGTTTTCAGCGACTGAGTTCAGCAGCGCCATATCTGCCTCACGACCAAGCCCGTGCTCAATCCGGTCGACCACCCTGAACAACCAGCCCGTGCCCTCGCGACAAGGCGTGCATTGACCACAGGACTCATGCATATAAAAATAGCTCAAAGTCTGCAGGCTCTTGACCATGCAGCGCGAGTCGTCCATCACAATCACTGCCCCAGAGCCCAGCATAGAGCCCGCCTTGGCGATGGAGTCGTAATCCATGGTGCAGTCCATCATGATGTCTGCGGGTAACACGGGAGAGGATGACCCACCGGGGATCACAGCTTTGAGCTTGCGACCTTGACGGACACCACCGGCCAGCTCCAGCAGCGTCGCGAACGGGGTACCCATGGGCACCTCGTAGTTTCCGGGGAGTTCCACATCGCCGCTGACGGAATAAATCTTGGTGCCACCGTTGTTCGGCTTGCCACTTTCCAGATAGGCCTTGCCACCAAGGCGAATGATCCAGGGAACCGCGGCAAAGGTTTCGGTGTTGTTGATGGTGGTGGGTTTGCCGTACAGGCCAAAACTTGCTGGAAACGGTGGCTTGAAGCGCGGTTGGCCTTTTTTACCCTCCAAGGATTCCAGTAAAGCAGTTTCCTCACCACAGATATAGGCCCCAAAGCCATGCGCAGCATGTAACTGGAAACTGAAGCTGCTCCCGAGAATATTGTCTCCAAGGAACCCAGCCGCGCGCGCCTCTTCGATGGCTTGTTCGAAACGCTCGTAGGTGTGAAAAATTTCACCATGGATGTAGTTGTAACCCACGGTGATACCCATCGCAAAGGCCGCAATGATCATGCCCTCAATGACCGCATGTGGATTAAATTCCATGATGTCGCGGTCTTTGCAGGTCCCAGGCTCACCTTCGTCTGTGTTGCAAACCAGATACTTTTGTCCAGGAAACTGCCGTGGCATAAAACTCCACTTTAGCCCGGTAGGAAAGCCGGCACCACCACGACCACGCAGCGCTGACTCTTTCACCATAGCAATCACCTGATCCTGCGTCAGCCCTTCGCCACCGTCCTGACCCAACATTCTGCGCAAAGCCTGATAGCCACCGCGCGCCTCGTAGTCCTTCAGACGCCAATTGGCTCCATTGAGCCCAGCCAGGATTTGCGGTTGGATATGACGGTTATGAAAACAGGTCTGCGTCCCCGTCGCCTGAAATTGCCGCAGAAAACTGTGCGCATTCATGCCTTGGCCTCCAGAGAGCGTAAGCCACCGACCAACTGGTCGAGCTTGTCATTGGTCATGAAACTGCACATGCTGGTGTCGTTGACAAGCATCACCGGTGAATCAGCACAGGCGCCCAGACACTCACACTCCTGCAGGGTAAACAAACCGTCAGACGTCGTCTGATTGGCATCGATACCCAGGCGGCTCTTCAAATGCGCCAGAGCCTTGCCACCGTCACGCAACTGACACGGCAGATTGGTACAAACATTGAGCTTGTACTTGCCAACCGGCTTCTGGTTGTACATGTTGTAAAAACTGGTGACTTCATGAACCGCAATCGGGGCCATGCCTAAATAGTCTGCAACGAAGCGTTCTGAATCAAGGCTGACATAACCCAGCTCTTGCTGAACGATCCTCAAACAAGCCATCACTGCTGACTGCCGCTGGTCAGCGGGGTACTTGGCCACTTCCATTGCGAAAGCAGCAAGGGACTTTTCAGAAATCATCGGTCAACTTCCCCAAACACAATGTCCATCGTGCCAATAATCGCTACCGCGTCTGCAATCATGTGCCCCTTGCCCATTTCGTTGAGGGCAGCCAGATGCACAAACGCCGGTGGGCGGATTTTCAAACGATAGGGTTTGTTGGCACCATCGCTGATTAGATAGATGCCGAACTCGCCCTTCGGATGTTCAATGGCGGCATATGCCTCGCCTTCAGGCACACAGAAACCTTCGGTGAACAACTTGAAATGGTGAATCAACTCTTCCATGTTGGTTTTCATAGACTCACGGTCGGGCGGTGCGATCTTGTGGTTGTCGGTAATGACCGGGCCAGGATTAACCCGCAACCAGTCAACACATTGCTTGATGATGCGGTTGGACTGGCGCATTTCTTCCATTCGCACCAGATAACGGTCATAACTGTCGCCGGTTTTACCCACAGGCACATCGAACTCGATCTGGTCATAGGCGTCGTAAGGCTGCTGTTTACGCAGGTCCCAGGCAATACCCGAACCACGCAACATCGGTCCGGTGAAGCCAAGATTAAGTGCGCGCTCAGGGGTCACCACGCCAATCCCGACGGTGCGCTGCTTCCAGATCCGGTTTTCGGTCAAGAGCGTGTGGTACTCGTCCAGGTAGGTGGGGAAGCGTTTGGTGAAGTCGTCGATGAAATCGAGCAAGCTGCCCTTGCGATTGCGGTTGCGCTCTTCGATGGACTTTGCGCTGCGCACCTTGTTAGGCTGGTGCTGCGGCATGCTGTCAGGCAAGTCACGGTAAACACCACCTGGGCGGAAATAAGCCGCGTGCATACGCGCGCCGCTGACCGCCTCATACATATCAAACAGGTCTTCACGCTCGCGAAAGGCATAAAGCATGACCGTCATGGCGCCACAATCCAGACCATGCGCACCCACCCACAGCAGATGGTTGAGCATGCGGGTGATCTCCGAGTACATCACCCGGATGTACTTGGCGCGAATGGGAACTTCCAGGCCCAGCATCTTTTCGATGGCCAGGCAATAAGCATCCTCGTTGCACATCATCGACATGTAATCAAGCCGATCCATGTAGGGCAATGACTGGATGTAGGTCTTGCTTTCTGCGAGTTTTTCCGTCGCACGGTGCAGCAAACCGATGTGTGGATCTGCGCGCTGGATGACTTCGCCGTCGAGCTCCAGCACTAGGCGCAGCACGCCATGCGCCGCCGGGTGCTGAGGTCCGAAGTTAAGGGTGTAGTTTTTTATTTCAGCCATGACTCAGTGCACCTGCTGCATGCCGGCGTAGTTTTCCTCACGAATGATGCGCGGCGTGATTTCGCGCGGCTCAATTGTGATTGGCTGGTACACCACGCGACGCTGTTCAGCGTCATAGCGCATTTCAACATGGCCAGACAAAGGGAAATCTTTGCGGAAAGGGTGACCAATAAAGCCGTAGTCTGTGAGGATTCGACGCAGGTCGTCATGCCCCTCAAAAACAATACCAAAAAGGTCAAAAGCCTCGCGCTCAAACCAGTTCGCGGCGCTCCAAATGTTGCACACCGAAGTCACCACTGGCATCGCGTCATCAGGGGCAAAAACTTTAAGCCGTACCCGCTGGTTCAGGCTGACAGACAGCAGGTGCAGCACCACGCAATAGCGCGGCCCCTGCAAAGGCTCATTTTTGTAGGTGGAGTAGTCGACACCGCACAAGTCCATCATCTGCTCAAAACGGCAATCAGGGTGGTCGCGCAATGTCTGCGCGACCTGATGGTAGTTGGCAGCCGACACAACCACCGTCAGCTCATCTAACCGGACGTTGCTGCTTTGCAGCAGGTCGCCCAAGGCGGCATCAACCCGCGCCTTGACGGTTTGAATATGGACAGCATATAAAGTCATGGCTTCCCTTTTAGGCACGCGCGATGGTTTGGGTGCGCCGAATCTTGGTCTGCAACTGGATGATGCCGTACAGCAAAGCCTCTGCTGTTGGCGGGCAACCCGGCACATAGACGTCAACCGGAACGATCCTGTCACAACCGCGCACCACAGAATAACTGTAGTGGTAATAGCCACCACCGTTCGCACACGACCCCATGGAGATGACCCAGCGCGGCTCACTCATCTGGTCGTACACCTTGCGAAAAGCCGGGGCCATTTTGTTGCACAGAGTTCCAGCCACGATGATCAGATCAGACTGCCGTGGACTCGCCCGGAACACCTCGGCGCCGAAGCGGCTGATGTCGTAGCGTGCCGCAGCCGCGTGCATCATTTCCACCGCGCAGCACGCCAAACCAAAGGTCATAGGCCACAGCGAGCCTGTTTTTGCCCAATTCATCACCGAGTCGTAACTGGTGGTGACAAACCCTTCCTTAAAAACGCCTTCAATCATGCTTTTTTCCCAATTACTCCCAATCAAGGGCACCTTTTTTCCACATGTAGATAAAACCCAGGATCAGAATAAAAAGAAAGATCATCACTTCCCAGAATCCGACGATGCCGACATCCTTGAGCGCCACCGCCCAAGGCAACAGGAACGCAATTTCCAGATCAAACAAGATGAACAGAATCGCCACCAAGTAGTAGCGGACGTCGAACTTCATCCGCGCATCTTCAAAGGCTTCAAAGCCGCATTCATAAGGGGAATTTTTGGCCGGATCAGGCCGGTTGGGACCGAGTACATACCCGAGGACTTGAGGAATAATGCCCACTGCAATGCCCACCAGAATAAACAAAAGTACTGGCAAATACTGTTCAAGGTCCATCATAGAAGTTGAGATCCCCTGTGTCATGGATGCATTCACATGCATTCATGTTGTTTACCTGGTGCCGTCGGCGAGACTCGAACTCGCACAGCTTTCGCCACTACCACCTCAAGATAGCGTGTCTACCAATTTCACCACGACGGCCTGTTTGACATCATCACCGAACACACTCTTAGGTGTTGTCTTTCGCTCGGTGAGAGAACCCGAAGTTTACCCTGAATTACCCAGCTAACTGAGGGTGCAGGGGCTTTTGCGACCAAGGTCACTTAGACGGGATTTGCGCTGCGCCAGATGCCGATGCAGCAGGTGCCACCGGAGCCGACGCTGGGGCGACCAAAGCAGCGTTTTCAAGCACGCTACCGCCAGCGCTCGGCTCAGGGCGCGCCGAGTTAAAGTAAGCCAGCGCCAGGGTGCTGACAAAAAACACCGTTGCCAAAACTGCCGTGGTCCGCGACAAAAAGTTCGAACTGCCACTGGCACCAAACAGGCTGCCCGCTCCCCCGCTGCCAAAGGCTGCGCCCATGTCGGCACCTTTACCGTGCTGCACCAGGATCAGACCAATCATGACCACCGCCGACAACATTTGTACCGCTAGCAAAACTGTCAACATCACATTCATTCATCACTCCTCGTTTAATAGCAAGACACGCCTGATTTTCAGGCGGCTGCAGCAATAATCGTTAAAAAATCCTGGGCTTTCAGCGCAGCACCGCCAATCAACCCGCCATCAATATCCGGTTGCGCCAGCAGTTGCGCGGCATTGGCCGCGTTCATACTGCCGCCGTACAGCAGTTTGATGCAGTCAGCATGCTCCGAGGCCGCCTTGAGCTGCGCTCGCAGCACCGCGTGCACCTGCTGCGCCATCTCAGGCGTCGCGGTCTTGCCGGTACCAATCGCCCACACAGGCTCATAAGCCACCACCACTTCGCTGATGCAATGGCCATTGGTGTGAATCACCGCTGCCAGCTGGCGCTTGACCACTTCGTCGGTTTTGCCCGCTTCGCGCTCTGCCAGAGTCTCGCCGACGCAAACAATCGGGGTGATGCCGCACTTGAGGGCGCGCTGCGCCTTGCACGCCACCACTTCGTCGGTTTCACCGTGGTACTGACGGCGCTCGGAGTGACCAACGATGGCATAGCGTACGCCGAATTCCTTGAGCATCGCACCCGAAATTTCACCGGTATAGGCACCGCTTTCCTGGGCAGAAATGTCCTGCGAAGCCAGATCGATCGACGTGCCTGCCAATAAAATTTGGCACTGCGCCAGATAAACCGCTGGCACACCCACCGCCACCTCACAGGTAGCCTGCCCCATGCCGGCAAGGATGTCTTTGAGAAGCTTGTCATTGGCAGCCAGGCTACCGTTCATCTTCCAGTTACCGGCGATCAGTTTTTTCATCATGGTTAGCTCCAAGTCAAAACAATTTTTCCAACGTGCTGGCTCGATTCCATCAAAGCGTGTGCCTGTGCAACCTGCTCTGCTGCGAAGGTCCGGAAAATCACCGGCTTGATGCGTTTGGCAGTCAGCGCTGGCCATATGTTTTCCAGGCAGGCCTGGGCAATTGCCGCCTTGAACGCCACGGACCGTGGCCGTAAGGTCGAGCCGGTGATGGTCAGGCGTTTGCGCAAAACCAGCCCGGCGTTGAACTCGCTTCGGGATCCCCCCAAAATCGAGATGATGACCAAGCGGCCATCTTCCTTCAGGCATTGAACCTCTTTGGCGACATAACTCCCCGCCACCATATCTAGAATCACATCCACACCCTGACCATCGGTCAGGCGCATCAGCTCTTCCTGGAAGTCTAACGCTTTGTAATTGATAGCAAAGTCTGCACCCAATTCAAGGCACGCAGCACACTTTTCATCGCTACCTGCGGTGACGAACACCTTGGCGCCAATGTATTTAGCCAATTGAATGGCGGTCACACCAATGCCGCTGGAGCCGCCCTGGATCAGCACGGATTCACCCGGCTGCAGGCGAGCCCGCTGCATCATGTTGCTCCAGACGGTAAAAAACGTCTCAGGCAAACTGGCCGCTTCAACGTCTGTCAAACCTTCCGGCACGGGCAAAGTTTGCGCGATAGGTGCCACGCAATACTCCGCATAACCCCCACCCGCCACCAGCGCACAAATGCGATCACCCAGCTTGAAACCAGCAGCAGCCAGTTCAGCCGGGTCACCTTGTTCAATCACACCCGCCACCTCCAGACCCAGAATGTCCGAAGCACCTGGTGGCACCGGGTAATTCCCCAAGCGCTGCAAAACGTCCGGACGGTTGACCCCACTGGCGGCGACGCGAATCAGCAGTTCACCCGCGCCCGGCACGGGCACGGGTCGCTGCCCCAGATGCAATACGTCGGTACCGCCGTGCCCAGTGATGTCAATGACTTTCATGGTCTTTTTGGCCTCTAGCCCTTGTCCTATATGCGCAAGCAGCTATTAAAGTGATAACAAGCTCAAGCCCGATTATCGTTGCCGCCTTGGACTGGGCGCTCCAGCAAGGCTTTCATCGACAGCTTGACACGGCCTTTTTCGTCGGTTTCCATGACCTTGACCTTAACGATCTGGCCTTCTGACAAATAGTCAGTCACCTTCTCGACGCGTTCATGGGCGATCTGGCTGATGTGCAGCAGGCCATCTTTGCCGGGCAGCAGGTTGATCAGCGCGCCGAAGTCCAAAATCTTCACCACCGGGCCTTCATAAATCTTGCCGATTTCAACTTCAGCGGTGATCTGCTCAATGCGGCGCTTGGCTTCTTCGGCTTTGGCCGGGTCACTTGATGCGATGGTGATGGTGCCGTCTTCGTCGATATTGATCTGGGTGCCGGTTTCTTCGGTCAGCGCACGGATCACCGAGCCGCCCTTGCCGATCACGTCGCGGATCTTTTCCGGGTTGATCTTCATGGTGAACAGACGCGGCGCGAAATTGGAGACTTCGGTCTTGGCCTCTGCCATGGCTTCAGTCATCTTGCCCAGGATATGCATACGCGCTTCTTTGGCTTGTGCCAAAGCGACTTGCATGATTTCCTTGGTGATGCCCTGGATCTTGATGTCCATCTGCAGCGCGGTGATGCCGTTGGTGGTACCGGCCACCTTGAAGTCCATGTCGCCGAGGTGGTCTTCATCACCCAGGATGTCAGTCAGCACGGCAAAGCGGTTGTCGTCCTTGATCAGGCCCATGGCAATGCCGGCCACATGCGCCTTCAAAGGCACGCCAGCGTCCATCAGACTCAGGCAGCCGCCGCACACCGAGGCCATGCTCGACGAACCGTTGGATTCGGTCACTTCAGACACCACACGCATGGTGTAGGGGAAGTCTTCCTTGCTCGGCAACACGGCAATCAGCGCGCGCTTGGCCAGACGGCCGTGACCAATTTCGCGGCGCTTGGGCGTGCCCACACGGCCGGTTTCGCCGGTGGCAAAGGGAGGCATGTTGTAGTGCAGCATGAAGCGGTCTTCGTAGTCGCCGCTCAAGGCGTCAATGCGCTGGGCATCACGCTCGGTACCCAGCGTGGTCACCACCAGCGCCTGGGTTTCACCCCGCGTGAACAGGGCGGAACCGTGGGTGCGCGGCAGCACGCCGTTGCGGATTTCGATAGCACGCACGGTGCGTGTGTCACGACCGTCAATACGCGGCTCGCCCGCCAGAATCTGGCCACGAACAATCTTCGCTTCAATTTCAAACAGCAGGCCTTCGATAGCCACCGAATCAAACGCCACGCCTTCGGCCTTCAGTGCGGCCATGACTTCAGCGTAGGTCGCGCGGCAGGCTTGGGTGCGGGCTTGCTTATTGCGGATTTGGTAGGCGGCCACCAGTTTGTCCTTGGCCAGTACGTCGATCTTGGCGATCAGCGCTTCGTCTTTGGCAGCGGGCTTCCAGTCCCACACCGGCTTGCCAGCATCACGCACGAGGTCGTGGATCGCGTTGATGGCAATCGCACCTTGGGTGTGGCCAAACACCACCGCGCCGAGCATGATTTCTTCGGACAACTGGTCAGCCTCAGACTCGACCATCAGTACGGCAGATTCGGTACCTGCCACCACCAATTCCATCTGGCTGGATTTGCGCAGGGTTTGGCCCGGGTTAAGCACATATTCGCCGTTGATGTAACCCACGCGGGCAGCACCAATCGGGCCGCTGAACGGCACGCCGCTGATCGACAGCGCTGCGCTCACCGCAATCATGGCGGCAATGTCGGCGTCGACTTCAGGGTTGAGCGACAGGGTGTGCACCACCACATGCACTTCGTTGAAGAAGCCTTCGGGAAACAATGGGCGTATTGGGCGGTCAATCAGGCGGCTGGTGAGTGTTTCAAACTCGCTGGGGCGGCCTTCACGCTTGAAGAAGCTGCCCGGAATCTTGCCTGCAGCGTAGGCTTTTTCAAGGTAATCAACGGTCAGTGGAAAGAAATCCTGACCGGCTTTGCCTTCGGTCCTGGCCACCACGGTAGCCAACACCACAGTGCCGTCCATGTCAAGCTTCACTGCGCCGCTGGCTTGACGGGCGATTTCGCCAGTTTCCATGGTGACTGTGTTTTGACCCCATTGGAAGGTTTTGCTAACTTTTTTGAACATTGTCATTTTTCTTTTCTCCTGAGAATTCGGGGGGTGCAGGCCACCCCACCTAAGCCTGGAAACTGCCAAACAGAACACGATGCCATTCCAGAAAATGCCGAGCCTTAGGGTGCAGCAGGCTTTGGAATGACACAGCTTCGCTCGTGTTTTTGCCGTCTCCGAAGTAAGAAACGCCTGAGCTAGTTCCCTAACTCAGGCGTTTGTCAAATTTTTGCAACCAATTACTTGCGCAGACCCAGTTTGGCGATCAACGCCAAATAACGTTCAGCGTGCCGACTCTTCAGGTAGTCCAGCAGCTTGCGACGCCGACTCACCATGCGCAGCAGGCCGCGACGACCGTGGTGGTCTTTGGCATGTGTCTTGAAGTGGGGCATGAGTTCGTTAATGCGGGCGGTCAACAGCGACACTTGAACCTCAGGGCTACCGGTGTCACCGGCAGAACGTGCGTTGTCTTTGACGACAGCGGCCTTGATACTGGATGCGATCATGATTTTTTCCTGTGTAAACAACTTGCGTCAGGCGCTGGAACTGCCCCTAACGTGCAACCCCTGCAAAAAGAGCAGAGCCGCCAAGTATAGCCGGGGCCATTTATCCGTGCCAAAGCGCCACCTCGGTCTTGGGTTTAGGGGCGCTGCATCTGGCAGGTGCTGGGTTGCTGAGCCTGGGCTGCGGAAATGGTTTTGACCACCCGAAAGCCATAGCCCGAGCCTTCGACGTCAAACTTCACGCCGGGGGCGCCCTTGCGCTCCATCACCCCCACCACCAGCGGTTGCTGAAACTGGTGATCACTGGCACGCATGCTGCCATTTTGTGCATGAAAAGTGACGCTAGCCCTTTCCAGCTGTGTGGCTACAGCTACAGAATCCGTAGTCCCTGCAGCCTCTATCGCTTGCGCCAGTGCCTGCACCATGAGTTGCATGCGCATGTGCACATAGTCGTCCTCGGGTTTGGGAAAGCGTTGACGAAACGATTGGTAAAACGCTTCGCTTGGGGCCGAGGCAACATTAGGCAACCAGTCTGCCACCGCCAGAACCTTGCCGACACCAGCCTCGCCAATGGCGGCTGGCGCACCCAGCGCATTGCCATAGAAGGTATAGAACCGGCCTACAAAACCCACATCTTTCGCCGCCTTCACCAGCAGCGTCAGGTCATTGCCCCAGTTGCCGGTGATGACCGCCTGGGCGCCACTGGCCTTGATTTTGGTCATGTAGGGCATGAAGTCTTTGACCCGGCCGATGGCATGCAACTCGTCACCGACGATGCGGATGTCTGGGCGCAAAGCGCTTAACTGGCGGCGTGCCTCGCTGGCCACGGCGTGACCAAAGCTGTAGTCCTGGCCGATGATGTAGACGCTTTTCAGCGACGCATCGTCCCTGATGACCGACATCAGCGCGCTCATGCGCATGTCGGCATGGGCGTCGAACCTGAAGTGCCAAAAGCTGCACTTTTCGTTGGTCAGGATCGGATCGACCGCCGAGTAATTCAGAAAAATCACCCGCTTGGTGGGCTCGCGCTCGTTGTGCTTGTTGATGGCATGGATCAGGCCGGCCGCGACCGCTGACGAATTGCCTTGGGTGATGAAGCGTGCGCCTTGGTCCACTGCTGCCTTGAGCATCGTCAGCGCCTCTTCGGTCTGGCCTTTGCTGTCAAAGCGCTCGAGTTGCAGCGGCGCACTGGCGCCGCCTGCGAGTTTGACCCCGCCCGCTGCGTTGACCCGCTCGGTGGCCCACAGCAGATTGCGAAACACCGCCTCACCGGTATTGGCAAACGGGCCACTTAAAGCCTCGATCAGCGCGATTTTGATCGGCGCTTGCACTGGCTGTGCAACAGCCAAAAGGGGCAGACACAGCGCGAAAACCAGGCATTGCAAAGCTCGTCGAAGAAGAATAAGCATCAGGGAATTTCTCAAAAAAAGCCGCGCCGCAGTTCACAGCCAAGGGGCTTGCGGCAGGGTCGTTGTGAAGGTTGCGCAGTTTACAAGGCGTTCTGGCCTGTGGAGAACGACGCGCTGAACTTGAAACGGGCCAACGCGGCGCGCCGCTACGTCAGCTTGTCCTGCCGCGCAGCCAGCGGTGCGCATGCCACAGGTGTCTCGCATCGCGACGCCCGCATAACTTAAAAAACAATAGCTACTCGCGCTTGATAGATAAGGGCTAGAGGCTTATTTCTTATATATTTCAGGCGGTGATGGCGTCCAGCGGCCAGCGTGGTTTCACGTCAAACCCATAGGTTTGAGTGGCCGCTTGCTCGCCCGACTGCAAGCGCATGGCTGCAGCCATGGCGATCATGGCGCCGTTGTCGGTGCACAAATGCAGCTCGGGGTAATGCACCTTTATGGCAAGCTGGGCGCACTCGGCGTTGAGCTGCTCGCGCAGCAAGCGGTTGGCACCTACGCCACCCGCCACCACCAGGCGTTTGAGGCCGGTTTGTTTCAATGCGGTGAGTGATTTTTTCACCAGCACCTCGACAATCGCCGCCTGGGTGGAGGCCGCCAGATCAGCCAGAACGCCGGGCGGCAAGTCTGGCCCGGCGCAGCCTTGTGCCTGCGCGCACTTGCCGGTTTGCACCATCACCGCCGTTTTCAGGCCTGCAAACGAAAAGTCCAGGTCGCCGCTGTGCAACAAAGGGCGCGGCAGCTTGTAGGCTTTCGGGTTGCCCTGCTCCGCCAGTTGGGACAGTGCCTGACCGCCTGGGTAAGCCAGCCCGAGCAGCTTGGCAGACTTGTCAAACGCCTCGCCAGCTGCGTCATCAATGGTTTCGCCCAGAATTTGGTAGCGCCCTACCCCGTCCACCCGCATGAGTTGCGTGTGACCGCCGGACACCAACAGCGCCACAAACGGAAACTGCGGCGGGTCGGCGCTTAAAAAAGGCGACAACAAATGCCCTTCCAGGTGGTGCACGCCCAGCACCGGCTTGCCCAGCGCCGCCGCCAAAGCGCAAGCCACGCCCGCGCCCACCAGCAGCGCGCCCGCCAAACCGGGGCCACGGGTAAATGCCACCACATCCACATCGGCCAGCGAGCGGCCCGAGTCGGCCAGCACCTCTTCGGTCAGCGGTAACACCCGGCGAATATGGTCGCGACTGGCCAGCTCGGGCACCACGCCGCCATAGGCCTGGTGCATGGCAATCTGGCTGTAAAGCGCATGCGCCAGCAACACCGGCAGACCCTGCGCCGGGATGTTGACCAGCGCCACACCGGTTTCATCACAAGAGGATTCGATCCCCAGAACACAGACTTCTTTGAACATAGCAAACGAGTTTAGGCGATGCTCCCAGGGCCGGCGCACAAGCCTTAAACGCTCAAATGCAAGCCCAGCCCCGCCAGCTGCGCCCGAACGGCGCTTTGCGATACCACCACCAGATCAAACGCCTCTGGCGAGAGCATCCACGAATGAATCAAGCCCACCATCAGCGCATGCAGGCCGTGGGCCGCCACCTCGGGGTTCACCGGCAGGTGGATGCCCCGGCGCCCGGCAGCTTCGCGCAGGCTGCGGGTGATCTCCCGCGTGCCGTCCGCAAAAGCCTGGATATGGCGCTCCTTGATGCCCAGCAGCTCGTCGACGTATTCAACTTTCATGATGGCAATCTCGAACACCGCGCGGGTGCTGGCGTTGCTGACGATGTCGCGCATGGTTTGCAGCAGCGCGTACTCCAGCTCGGCCAGCGGGTCCTGGGCCGGGTCGTGGCCAATGTGCTGCATGGCCTGCTCCATGGGCAGCAGGGCATCGTCCATCATGGCGTTGAACAAATCGGCCTTGTTCTTGAAGTGCCAGTAAATCGCCCCACGGGTGGTGCCCGCCGCCTCGGCAATGTCTTGCAGCGAGGTACGCGACACCCCTTTCTCGGCAAATACCCGCACCGCCGCCTGCAACAACTGTTGGCGGGTGGCTTGGGCGTCTGCCTTGGTTCTTCGGGCCATACAAAACTTTCAAAGGGTAATCAACATACATTCATGATTGTATGTACAATTTTGGAAAAATAAATTCCCCTTCGACGCGCTCGCGATAACCTCCCGGCGCGTTCCTTCTTTTTGAGACTCTCACCATGACCCATCTTCGCAGCCTGCTTGCTCAACCGTTTCTGGCGCGGCAGCCCGCCTTGCGCGCACGTTTTCAACCCACTGTGCTGGCTTTGAGCCTGACATTGGTGCTGGCCGCTTGCGGGAAAAGTGACGCGCCCGGCGCAGGTGCCGGTGGGCCAGGCGGCGCCATGCCACCGGCTGAAGTCGGGGTGGTCACTGTCACGCTGGGGGATGTAAGGCTGATCACCGAGTTGCCCGGCCGCCTGGAGGCGTCACGCGTGGCGCAGGTGCGAGCCCGAGTGGCCGGTATTTTGCAAAAACGCCTGTTTACCGAAGGCAGTGAGGTAAAAGCGGGGCAAGCGTTGTTTGCCATTGATGCCAGTCCTTATGAAGCCACGGCTGCCAGCGCCCAGGCCAGCGTGGCCAAGGCCGAAGCCAACCTGACGCAGGCCAGTGCCCAGGCTGAGCGCTTTAAGCCGTTGATTGAAGCCAAGGCCATCAGCCAGCAGGAATTCATCAACGCCCAAGCCGCGCAAAAGCAGGCCGAGGCTGACGTGGCAGTAGCCCGTGCTGCGCTGCAGAGCGCACGCATCAACCTCGGTTACGCCCGCATCACAGCGCCCATTTCTGGCCGCATTGGCCGGGCGCTGGTGACCGAAGGCGCACTGGTGGGTCAGGGTGAAGCCACGCAGCTGGCAGTCATCCAGCAGACCAACCCGCTGTACCTGAACTTCACCCAGTCTGCCATTGAGGTGATGAAACTGCGCCAAGCATTCGAAGCCGACCAGCTTAAACGCGTAGGCACAAAGGGCGCCAGCGTGCGCGTGGTGCTGGAAGACGGCAGTGAATACGCCCTGCCTGGCAAGCTGCTGTTTTCAGACCTGACGGTAGACGCCACCAGCGGCCAGATCACCCTGCGCGCCGAGGTGCCCAACCCGACCGGTGCACTGTTGCCCGGCCTGTTTGTTCGCGCGCGGCTCGAGCAAGCCCAGGCCAGCAATGCCATCACCCTGCCGCAGCAAGCGGTGACGCGTTCGCCACAGGGCGATACGGTGCTGGTGGTGGGCGCTGACGGCAAAGCCGTGCCACGACCCATCGAGATTGGTGGCCAGCAGAATGGCCAGTGGGTGGTGCTGGGTGGTTTGCAAGCCGGTGAACAGGTGATGGTGGACGGTTTCCAAAAGCTGCGCGGTGGTGGGCCGGTCAAGCCCGTGCCGTGGCAACCGGGCGCACCGGCGGCAGGCGGCTCGGGCGCGGGGCTGCCAGCAGGCCCGGCAGCGTCTGCAGATTCAGTATCAAAACCGGCCTCCAGCCCAGCCAGTGCTGCGTCAAGCGCTACGCAATAAGGAGCGCCTGAGATGTCCAAGTTTTTTATTGATCGACCCATTTTTGCCTGGGTCATTGCGCTGTTTATCGTGGTTATGGGTGCGGTGTCCATCACCCAGCTGCCGATTGCGCAGTACCCGCCGGTGGCACCACCGTCCATCGTTATCTCGGCGGTGTATCCGGGTGCCTCGGCGCAAACGCTGGAAGACAGCGTGCTGTCCATCATCGAGCAAGAGATGAACGGCTCGCCAGGGCTGATCTACATGGAATCCACTGCCCAGTCCAACGGCTCGGGCAGCATCACACTGAGTTTTCAGCCGGGCACCAACCCCGAGCTGGCGCAGGTGGACGTGCAAAACCGGCTGTCTCGCGCCAGCCCGCGCTTGCCTTCTGCGGTGACACAGCAAGGCGTGCGGGTGGACAAGGCGCGCAGCAACTTTTTGCTGTTTGCCATCCTCTCGTCTGATGACCCGGACCTGACGCCGGTGGCGCTCGGTGACTATGCATCGCGCTCCATCGTGCCTGAAATTCAACGCCTGGACGGCGTCGGTCAAGCGCAACTCTTTGGCACCGAGCGCGCCATGCGCGTCTGGATTGACCCGGCCAAGCTGGTGAGCTTTAACCTGTCTGCGGCCGATGTCACCACGGCCATCCGGGCACAAAACGCCCAGGTATCGGCGGGTGAAATCGGCAGTCTGCCCAATGTGGCTGGGCAAGGGATATCGGCCACCGTGGTGGTCAACGGTCAGTTGGGCAGCGTGGCACAGTTTGGCAACGTGGTGCTGCGTGCCAATACCGACGGCTCCAGCGTGCGCCTGAAAGATGTGGCGCGTATCGAGCTGGGCGCCCAGTCGTATGCCACCTCGGCACGCCTGAACGGCAAACCCGCCACCGGCATCGGTGTGCAGTTGTCCACAAGCGGCAACGCGCTGGCCACTGCCAAAGCAGTGCGCGCACGGATGCAGACATTGGAAAAGTTTTTCCCCAAAGGTATGACTTGGTCGATTCCCTACGACAGCTCGAAGTTCATCGAGACGTCGCTGGCCCAGGTGGCTGAAACCCTGGTGGAAGCCATCATCCTGGTGTTTCTGGTGATGTTCCTGTTCCTGCAGAACTGGCGCTACACGCTGATCCCGACGCTGGTGGTACCGGTGGCGCTGCTGGGCACCTTTGCCAGCTTGCTGGCCATGGGTTTTTCCATCAACGTGCTGACCATGTTTGCGATGGTGCTGGTGATCGGCATCGTGGTGGACGACGCGATTGTGGTGGTGGAAAACGTCGAACGCATCATGAGCGAGGAAGGTTTGTCACCGCTCATGGCCACCCGCAAAGCCATGGGCCAGATTCAGGGCGCGATTGTCGGCGTGACCGTGGTGCTGATCTCGGTGTTTGTGCCACTGGCGTTTTTCAGCGGTTCCGTCGGCAATATCTACCGCCAGTTTGCTGCAGTGATGGGGGTGTCAATCGCCTTCTCGGCTTTCTTGGCACTCTCGCTCACGCCTGCCTTATGCGCCAGCCTGCTCAAGCCGGTTGAGGCCGGGCACCACCATGCCAAAACCGGCTTTTTTGGCTGGTTCAACCGGGGTTTTGCCAGCACCGCCAAAGGTTACGAGCGTGGCGTGGCCAAGCTCCTGCCGCGTGCTGCGTGGTATCTGGTGATTTACCTGGCCATCGTCGGCGTGGCAGCACTGCTGTACCAGCGCCTGCCCACCTCGTTTCTACCCAGTGAAGACCAGGGAACCATGCTGGTTAATGTGCAGTTGCCTCCTGGGGCGACCCAAGACCGCACCCTGGCGGTGATGCAGCAGGTGGAGGGTTACGTGCTCAAGCAGCCCGAAGTCGAAGGCATGGTCAGCGTGCTGGGCTTTAGCTTCTCCGGTCAAGGGCAAAACGCGGCCCTGGCATTTGTGACGCTCAAAGATTGGGATGAACGTGAGGGTGAAGGCAGTTCGGCGCAAGCCCTGGCCGGGCGCGCTTTTGGTGCCTTGTCCGGCATTCGTGATGCCTTCATCTTTGCGCTGAGTCCACCCCCGATCCCCGAGCTGGGCTCCTCCAGCGGCTTCAGCTTCCGATTGCAAGACCGAGCCGGGCTGGGTCATGAGGCTTTGCTGGCAGCGCGCAATCAGATGCTGGGCATGGCGGCTCAGAGCAAGGTGATTACTCAGGTTCGGCCCGAAGGTCTGGAAGACGCACCGCAACTGAAGGTGGACATCGACCGCGATAAGGCCAGTGCCATGGGAGTTGGGTTCGACGCCATCAACAGCGTGATCTCCACCGCCCTGGGTTCCAGCTACGTTAACGACTTTCCCAACGCGGGCCGTCTACAGCGCGTTGTGGTGCAGGCCGATGCGCCAGCGCGCATGCAGCCTGACGACCTGCTGCGGCTCAACGTGGCCAACAGCCGGGGTCAGATGGTGCCGCTGTCTGCCTTTGCTACCACCCGCTGGGTCACCGGCCCGATGCAAGCCCTGCGTTACAACGGCTACCCGGCCATGCGCCTGAGCGGCAGCGCGGCCCCAGGCTACAGCACCGGTGCGGCGCTAGCCGAGATGGAGCAACTCGCAGCCAAACTGCCGCAGGGCTTTGGTTTTGAGTGGACCGGCACCTCACGCGAGGAAAAGCTGGCGGGCTCGCAGGCCATGATCCTTTACGGCTTTGCGATTTTGGCGGTGTTTTTGTGCCTGGCTGCGCTGTATGAAAGCTGGAGCATTCCGATGGCGGTGATTCTGGTGGTGCCGCTGGGCGTGCTGGGCGTGATTTTGGCAACGCTGCTGCGCGGCTACGCCAACGATGTTTACTTTCAGGTCGGCCTGATCACCATCATTGGCTTGTCGGCGAAAAACGCGATTTTGATCATCGAATTCGCCAAGGACCTGCAGGCGCAAGGCAAAACAGTCATCGCCGCCGCGCTGGCAGCAGCGCACCTGCGGTTCCGCCCGATTGTGATGACCTCGATGGCCTTCACGCTGGGGGTGTTGCCGCTGGCCCTGTCATCCGGCGCAGGTTCAGCCAGCCAGCGGGCAATTGGCACCGGCGTGATTGGCGGCATCCTGACCGGCACCATCCTGGCGGTGGTGTTTGTGCCGATCTTTTTTGTGGTGGTGCGCGGTCTGTTCACGGACAGTGAACGCCAGCAGCAAGTGCACGCCGAACAGGCCGCGCACATGGGAGTGCATTCAGATGATTAAGTTGTCCATCCTGACGCTGGCCTGTGCCAGCGCCCTGTCAGCGTGTTCGCTGATGCCGACCTACGAGCGCCCGATTGCGCCTATCGACAGCCAGTGGCCTGCCAGCGCGGGTATTGATAGCTCTTATAAAGATAGCTATCAGCGCTTGTCCGATAAGGGCTGGGGGCACTTTTATACCGATAAAACAGTACAAGAGTTGATCACGATCGCCCTGGCCAACAACCGCGATTTGCGGGTAGCAGTGCTCAATATCGAGCAGGCGCGGGCACAACTGGGCCTGCGTCGCGCTGATCAGTTCCCCTCGCTCAATGCCGGTATCACAGGCTCGCGCGTGCCCGCCAGCGGCGCCGGCATCAGCAGCACCTACACCGGCGGGCTGACCTTCACCGCTTACGAACTGGACTTTTTTGGGCGCGTTGCCAGCCTCAAGGAACAGGCGCTGGCGCAATACCTGGCCACCGCCGAGGCCAGCCAGACGGCGCGCATCGCCCTGATGTCTGCGGTGGCACAAAGCTGGCTGAGCCTGCTGGCTGACGAAGAACTGCTGCGCGCCTCGCGCCAGACACTTGCCACCCGCGAGGATTCGCTGAAGCTGGTGAACCTCAAGCGCGAAAACGGTGCGGCCTCAGACCTGGACTGGCGCCTGTCTCAGACCCTGCTGGAGAGCGCCCGCGTCACGCTGGCGCAACAAACGCAGAAGCGCGCGCTGGACGAAAACGCGCTGGCCTTGCTGCTGGGCCAAAGCCTGCCCGCATCGGCCCGTACGCAACTCGCCAGGGGTCAACTGGAAACCGTGCAATTGACCCGCATCGCCGCCGGGCTGCCCTCAGATTTGCTGACAGATCGGCCGGATATCCGTCAAGCCGAGCAGTTGCTGCTGGCCAGCAATGCCAATATCGGTGCGGCCCGGGCGGCGTTTTTCCCGCGCATCAGCCTGACGGCCGGTGCCGGATCGGCCAGCAGCGAACTGTCGGGCTTGTTCAAGAGCGGCTCCTGGGGCTGGACGATGGCACCGCAGCTGATTCTGCCGATTTTTGATGCGGGTCGAAACCAGGCCAATCTGGATGCAGCGCAAACCGGGCGCTCGATTGCCGTGGCGCAGTACGAAAAGGCGATCCAGAGCGCCTTTCGCGAGGTGGCCGACGCTTTGGCAAGCCAAAGCACCCTCGACCAGCAACTCCAAGCCAGCCAGGCCTTGCTGGAGGCCGAGAGCGAACGCGCCCATCTGACCCAAATGCGTTTTGACCACGGAGCCGCCAGCCAGCTCGACTGGCTTGACGCGCAGCGCTCGCTGTTTGTGGCGCAGCAAGCGCTGGTGCAGACGCGCCTGTCTTTTTTACAAAATCAAATCTCCCTGTTCAAAAGCCTAGGCGGCGGGGCCAACCCGCTCGACATCGCGAACGTTCGCCAGCGCTAAGCCCGAAACAGCGCCACAACCTCTGGCAAGGCTGGCGTCATTCGGTCACCTTGACGCCTTTCCAGAACGCCACACGGTCACGCACTGCCTCGGCCCCTGGTTTGGGATCAGGGTAATACCAGACAGCATCGGTATTGACGTCGCCGTTGACCATCAGCGAGTAATAACTCGCCTGGCCTTTCCAGGCGCATGACGTTTTATGGTTGCTAAAGCGCACCAGATCGCGGTCAAGCGAAGCGGCCGGGAAATAGTGGTTACCCTCAACCAGCACCGTGTCGTCGCTCTGCGCAATCACTGCGCCGTTCCAAACTGCTTTCATGACGAACTCCTTGGATTTCAGAGCCTGCATTGCACCACGGCGCACCATGCAACCGGGCTCGTCAGGGCAATCGGTTTTGGCTTATCCTTTGAGCCCTTTGACGCGCTCCTGGCGCCGGTGGTGTGTGTTGGTCTCTTTTTTGAAAGGTTACATGATGTTTTTGATTCAGCGACGTTCCCTGCTGTTGGCTGCCGGCCTGAGTGCCCTGCTGGCCGCACCCCTGATGGCACAGGCGCAGTCTGACACTCTGCGTGTGGGCTCCAAGATCGATACCGAAGGCAAATTGCTGGGCAACATCATTGTTCTGGCACTGCAAGCTCAAGGCGTGAAGGTGGACAACCGGGTCGCCTTGGGTAACACCAAGGTCGTGCGAACTGCCCTGGTTGCGGGCGAAATTGACATCTACCCAGAATACACCGGCAACGGCGCCTTCATGCTGGGCGACGAGAGCAACAAGGCCTGGAAAGATTTGCGCGCCGGCTACGAGCTGGTCAAAAAGATGGATTTTGAGCGCAACAAAATTGTCTGGCTTGAGCCAGCCAACGCCAACAACACCTGGGCGATTGCGGTGCGCAAAGACGTCGCCACTGCCAACCAGCTGCGCACGCTCGATGACCTGGCCAAGTTCGCCGCTGGCCCTGGCCCTTTGAAGCTTGCAGCGTCTGCCGAATTCATGGAACGCCCAGACGGCATGCCAGCGTTCACTGCTGCCTACAACCTGAAGTTGCGGGCAGACCAAACCCTGGTCCTGGCGGGTGGCGACACCGCGGCCACCATCCGCGCTGCCGCCGAGAAAACCTCGGGGGTCAATGCGGCCATGGCTTACGGCACGGACGGCCCGGTGGCTGCGTTGGGTCTGGTGATCATGCAAGACCCCAAAGGCGCCCAGCCGGTATACGCCCCCGCGCCGCTGATCCGCGAAGAAGCGCTGAAACGCTTCCCGGTGGTTGCAACCACGTTGGCGCCTATTTTCAAGTCACTGGATGCCGAAACGCTGCAGCAGCTCAACGCCCGCATCCAGCTTGAAGGGGTAGACGCACGCAAAGTGGCCGGTGACTATTTGCGCAGCAAAGGTTTCCTCAAGTAGTCTGACGTGCGGCTGCAAGTCCATCCGGTTCTGGCGGTCTGCGCTTTGCTGGGTTTGGGTGCGGCTTGGCTGCTGCCCCTATTGCGCGTCGCGCCGAATCGGCTGATGTCGGGCGAGCCGGTTTACCTTGCCAGTGTCTTGCCTGGTTGGGGCTGGTCGCTGGTTTTGCCGGTGTTTGTCCTGCTTATTCAGCCGTCTTCGACAGGCGGGACTTTTAACAAGCAGCCGCCAAATGCGATTTCCTCCCAGCTCAGGGTGGCGGCCCTGCCCTTATTGATGGCACTTGGTCTGGCAAGCCTGTTCTGGCTGGCGGCGACGCACGCACAGCAGGTGGCACAAACCCAATCCAGCCTGACACGAACTTCTTTGGGTGCTGGATTCTGGTGCCTGGTCGCCCTGGCCTGGCTGATGAGCCTGGACGCTGTACAGCGCCTGAGCGCCTCCAGCACTGCGCGCAGCGGCGTTCTGGCGCTGGTGGCTGCGCCCACCCTGCTGCTGCTGGCGCTGGGCGTGGGCAAGGATCTGTCGCTTCTCAAAGAGTACGTCAATCGCGAAGAGGTCTTTTGGCTGGCACTGCTGCGCCATTTGCAAATTGTCGCAACGGCCATCGTGCCCTCAATCCTGCTTGGCCTGCCGCTGGCTTGGGCGTGTACACGGCGCGCAGGCTTGCGTCAATGGCTTTTCCCGCTGCTCAACATTGTCCAGACAGTGCCCTCAATCGCACTTTTTGGTCTGCTCATGGCGCCACTGGCTTGGTTGGCGCTGCAGTTTCCAGGGCTGGCAAAAGCCGGTGTCAGCGGCGTTGGGCTGGCACCCGCTGTGCTGGCGCTGGTGCTGTACAGCCTGCTGCCCATCGTCCGTTCAGGACTCGCTGGCCTGGAGCAAGTGCCTGTTGCCGCCAAAACGGCAGCGCTGGCCATGGGCATGTCAGAGCGCCAGATCTTTTGGCAGGTTCAACTGCCGCTGGCGCTGCCGGTGCTGCTGCCAGGCCTGCGCGCAGCCGTGGTGCAAACCATTGGTTTGACGGCAGTAACGGCTTTGGTCGGCGCCGGTGGGCTGGGCTCCCTGATGTTTGACGGGCTGTTCAGTGCCGCCAACGACCTGGTTCTGCTGGGCGTGCTGCCTATCGTGCTGCTGGCGATGCTGGCTGACGCACTTTTCAAGGCCATGATCGCCTGGGTACAGCCAATCGGATTTTCTGAAGCTGATGCAAGCGCCACCCCGTTAGCGCAGGTTTCAGGGCGTATCAGATGATCGAGTTTCAAAACATTGGCAAGTCGTACGGTGGGGTCAGGGCTGTCGAGGGCCTGAATTTACACATTGAGCTTGGTGAACTCGTTGTATTGATCGGCCCTTCAGGCTCGGGAAAAAGCACCGCGCTGAAGATGATCAACCGTATGGTTGACCATGATCAGGGTCGCATCCTGTTCGAAGGGCGGGAGATTTACAGCTTTGATGTGCGTGACCTGCGCCGGCGCATGGGTTATGCCATTCAGTCGGTCGGTCTGTTTCCGCATTGGACGGTCGAGCGAAACATTGCCACCGTGCCGCACCTGCTGGGCTGGAGCAAGGAGAGCATCAGCCAGCGGGTGACCGAATTGCTAACCCTGTTTGACATGGCACCCGAGCTGTTTCGCCAGCGCTACCCACACCAGCTCTCGGGTGGCCAGCAGCAACGTGTGGGGGTGGCACGCGCATTGGCGGCCGACCCAGCCGTGCTGCTGATGGACGAGCCCTTTGGCGCGCTTGACCCGGTGACACGCACGGCGTTGCAACTGGAGTTGAAGCGCGTGCATCAGACCTCTGGCAAAACCATCGTGCTGGTCACCCACGACATCGACGAAGCCCTGCTGCTGGCCGACAGGATCGTCCTCATGAACCAGGGCCAGATCGTGCAGGTGGCCACGCCGTTGGAACTGCTGTCGAGTCCGGCGAGTGATTTTGTTCTCGACTTTGTGGGCCGATCCGACCTGGGTATCAAGCTGCTGTCACTCAAAGCGGTCGAGCCGCTGGTACGGCACGATCCAGCGCCCCCCGGGTCACCCACCCTGCCGCAAACGGCGTCATTGCGCGAAGCGGTGGCCATTCTGGCAGCGCAGGGCGCGAGTGTGTTGTCGGTGCTGAACGCTCAGCAACAGCCGGTGGGTAGCCTGTATGCATCCGACATCTTTGTTAGCCATGCCAACACGCCTGCCTGAGGCCCAAACCAAGCCAGTGGCTTCAGCCCGCTGGTTTCAGAACCCCTTACCGTGGGTGGTGATGGCGCTGCTGTGCCTTGCCTATGCTCTGCCGCATACCGGCGCAATGTTTGGCGCACTGTTTCCACAACAGGATCGCCCTGTCTACCTCCAAGAGCCTTTTTCAGAACTGCTGTGGCGCCATATCGCACTGGTCGTGGTGTCGAGCAGCATTGCCATCCTGATCGGCATCGGTGTTGGCGTCGGCGTTACGCGCCCGTCTGGACGCGCCTTCGAGCCGATGATGCAGACCCTGGCAGCTGCGGGCCAGACCTTCCCGCCCATTGCCGTGCTGGCGCTGGCGGTACCCGCAGTGGGATTTGGTGAGCTACCCGCTTTGATTGCCCTGGCCCTCTACGGCTTGTTGCCCGTCTTGCAGGCCACACTGGCTGGCCTAGCAGGCGTGCCACAAGCCGCACTGGAATCGGCGCGCGCTATGGGCATGACGCCCTGGCAAGTGCTTCGCCAGATCGAAATACCTTTGGCCTGGCCCGTCTGGCTGGCGGGCGTGCGCACCTCGGTCATCATCAACATCGGGACCGCTGCCATTGCGTCAACAGTGGGCGCCAAAACACTGGGGTCTCCCATCATCGTCGGCTTGAGCGGCTTTAACACCGCCTATGTGTTGCAGGGCGCCTTGCTGGTGGGCTTGCTGGCCGTTGCGACAGACATGGCTTTCGAGCGGCTAGCTAGGCGCGCCGTGCAACCAAGCTAAGCCTCACGCCTTTGACGGCCACAAGACCTGGTTCGTCAGCTACCCAAAAAACGCTGCCAAAGCGCACCCGCCCAGACCACGCCACCAAAACACAGGCTCAGCAGCACCGCAGCGCTACCCAGGTCCTTGGCTTTTTTTGACAGCGGATGCAACTCAAACCCGACCCGATCCACCGTGGCTTCCATGGCGGTGTTGAGCAGTTCCACCACCATCACCGCCACCACGGTTCCAGCCAGAACGGCGCGCTCCAGCCAGGTGTTGCCCAGCCACCAGGCCAAAGGCAGCAAAAAGAACGCCGCCATAGCCTCCTGTCTGAAGGCAGGCTCCGACCAACCTGAACGAAAACCTTGAACAGAATAACCAAATGCCAGCAACAGACGTTTGAGTCCGGTTTGCTTGACGTGCATTCTTTGTTTCTCCAAAACTATGCTCCTGAATTCAAAAAAAATTGCTGTCTATCTGCGCCCTTGGCTCTCCCGCGACGGCCAACAGTGCAGAATCGCAACCCGACCGGCTGAGGAGAGCAGCCCAGCGGACGACATTTTCCCCTGTCCAGAGTCGACATTTTTACAAAAGCAACTCGCGCGCCTTCCGCCACCCATTGTTAGGCCATGTGATTTCTGCGCCACACGGCCTACAACGTCACTGGACAGGTCGTTATAATGCTTGGCTTTGCTGGCAAAACTCCGCTGCCTGATCAACTTTATAGCGGAGAAATTCGCAAGATCAAATTTTGGCCCGATCTTCCAATTTTTGAAGTCTGCACAATTCGGATAACTTCACCTTCATGACAACCATTCGTGTTAAAGAAAACGAGCCTTTTGACGTCGCTCTGCGTCGCTTTAAGCGCACTATCGAAAAACTGGGCCTGCTGACTGACTTGCGTGCACGCGAGTTCTACGAAAAGCCCACCGCCGAGCGCAAGCGCAAGAAGGCAGCGGCGGTTAAGCGCAACTACAAGCGCATTCGCGCGATGCAGTTGCCCAAGAAGCTGTTTTAAGCCATTCGCTTCGCCTGATTAAAGGTCTGATTGCCAAGCGCACCAGTTTTTTTTCAGGCGGTGAAGGTTTAAACCTTAAAAAAGCTCGCCGGGGACGCTCAGGCGGGCTTTTTTATTGCCAACTGATTTCTCTTACTCACAATTCACTGACCTTTTGCCATCAGGAGCTCCACGATGTCACTCAAAGACCAAGTCACCGAAGACATGAAAAACGCCATGCGTGCCAGAGACAGCGTCCGCTTGGGCACGATTCGACTGCTGCTGTCAGCCGTCAAACAGAAAGAGGTTGACGAGCGCGTGGTGGTTGACGACTTGATGCTGGTAGGCATCGTCGACAAGTTGATCAAACAGCGCAAAGACTCGGTGGCAGCCTACCTGCAGGCACAACGGCAAGACTTGGCAGACAAGGAGAGCGACGAGATCAAGGTGCTGGAGGCTTACCTGCCGCAACGTATGGGCAGCAAGGAGATCACTGCCGCCGTCGCTGCCATTGTGAGCGCTCTTGGTGCCAAAGGCCCGGGCGATATGGGCAAGGTGATGGCGGCAGTGAAGTCAAAACTGGCGGGTAAGGCAGACATGACTCTGGTGTCCCAAGCGGTTAAAACCGCACTGGCAGGCTGAGATCAGGCCCTGCTGTCGATGCTGTTGCGCATGGCGGTGTGTACCACCGCTTCCAGCGCACCGTCCAGCATCGACGCCTGATCGGACACCACCCGCAATTTGCCCTCGGCCAGCATGCGCTCGAAAAATCGCTGCGTCATGGACTGCGTTTTGCCACCATTCGTGGTGAATAAAAACAGGGTCTGGTGCGGGCTGATCCATGACAACTGCATCCGCTGCCAAGTGTCTTTAAGCCGAATTTCGATCCAGGCACCGAGCTTCAGCGTCACGGGCACGAGCGCAGGCATCACCTCGACAACCGAAGGCGACACGGGGTCTTGCGCCTGATCATCGGGAAACGCCATGAAGCCCGATGCTTTGGCTTCAGATGGTGCCACCCAATGGTCTTGATTGCCCAGCAAACTCGCCTCCACAGCGGCTGCCACTGGGGCATCCTGCGCGGGCGCCTTGAAGGCCTGATGATGCAGTTTCATCAGTGCGTCGAAAAACATGCTGGTCTTGGTCGATGGGTAACCAATCAGGCGCAGACCCTCGCGCAAGCCCGATAACAGCCGGGGCACTAATTTGGTCAAGCGGCCTACATCTTGCCGGGTCAGACCAGGCTGGGCACTCCAGAGCAATTCATTGACCAGCATTTTGTAGCCACCCGGATCGTCCAGTCCAGCGCTGCCTTTGAGTTCGGCCTGTGCCAACACCTGAGCCCAAGGGCCACATAAAAAATCAGACACCTCCAAAGGTACCCGGCCCATGTCGGGAATGGCTTTCAGGCTGTCTGTCATCTGGGCGGCGCGTAGGTTTCGCGCTTCGGCATAGCCCAATACCGCAGCCGCGCTGTCGATTTGGCTGCTCAGATTCGCCTGGACTTTCGGGTCGTCCCAGTCTTGTAGAAGTTGTTTTAGCGCTGCCTCAAACGGCTTGGCACTGTCGACATTGAGAACAGCCAGCGGACTGACATGGCGCTGCAAAGCGATCAGAAAGGCCTGAAATTCAGCGCCCTCCTCTGCCACAAACGCCAAACCTCTTTGGGAAATCTCTTGCAACAAGCGGCGCGCTGGATGGGTTTGGTCGATGAAGAAACGCGGGTCAATGATCACCAGCCGCAACAGCGCGGGCTCCAGCCGCTCAATGACTTTTCTCACCGGCGCCAGCAAGCGTTTGTCATGCACCAAGGTCTCCACCATCAGCGACACCACTTCAAGACTAAGCACTTGGCTCATGGACGTGGCGGCGCGGGCCAACTCATCGCGCAAAGCGTCTGCCGATGCCCGCGGGCCAGCGCGTCCAACGGGCGCGGCGGGCCGCTGCTGCATACGCTGCATGACAACATCTACTTGTTGCATCTCCTGTAAAGCCTCTAATGCCGCAGGCACCGTGGCCTGAAAACCAATATCTACCGACGCTGCACCTGCAGCTGACACCTCGGGCGCGCCTGACTCAAACTCCCGGCTGAACTGCTGTGCAAATGCCGCTTTGGGATCATCCAGCGGCGCATCAAGCTCACCCGCCATCAAACGCCGCAACTTATCCAGGGTAAGTACGGTTTGTCGGTAGGGCTGCGTCCACACTGCCCGCTGCGCGCGAGTGGATCCGCCCTGGGTCACCGCCGACGCTGTATCGGGTGTACGGATCACCGTAAAACCGGCACGCCGCACACCTTGACGCTGCAAGTCATCAACCCAGACCTGGTAAGCCGCCCCCAAGGCACGCCCCAAAGCCGAGGCCATGTGGTGCAGCCAGGTGGCACGCACCCGGGTTGGCACCATCAAATCAGTCATGACCTGCTGTAGCGCCGTCACGTAAGAATCCGGGCGCAGCGGATTACGCTCGGGGCAGACGCGCTGCAGCCCCACCAGGGCACTCACATAACTGTTGAGGTCGGTCAACGCCGTTTCGGCCTCCTGCATCACATGCTGCAGCATGCGCGCAAGCTCTACCCGCTCCTGAACCTGGCCCTCATCCATCAGCTCAAGTTGGTCCAGGCGCAAAGGCCTACTGACCAGCTGGCCCAGGCCCGAGTCTGAGCCCTGGTAGCGCAGAAAAACCGCCGACAGAACCACCGGAAAACGTTCACTTAGCTGCGCTGCCTGCGTTTCGAGCAACCTGAAGCTGAGCTCCAAATGATCACGCTCCATGACGTTGCGCACAAGTTGCACCTCAACGCGCATTGACTGGCGGGCTGCTAAAGCCACCTTTGACACCAAAGACGCGCCCGCCTGGGTGGCTTGTTCCAGCAAGTGTTGGTAGAGAGATGGAGCAACCATGTGGGGTGGGGCAGTAACTTGCCGGACAGCTCGTTAGGGGCTTACTTCAGGGCCTTGAAACGCATGCGTTTGGGCTTGGCACCCTCTTCACCCAGGCGCTTCTTCTTGTCTTCTTCGTAGTCGTGGTAGTTGCCGTTGTAGAACGTCCACTGACTATCACCCTCGCAGGCCAGAATGTGTGTGGCAATACGGTCCAGGAACCAGCGGTCGTGGCTAATCACCATAATGGAGCCGGCAAATTCCAGCAACGCATCTTCCAGCGCGCGCAAGGTTTCCACGTCCAGATCGTTGGAAGGCTCATCGAGCATCAGCACATTGCCGCCAGCAATCAACGTTTTGGCCAGATGCAGCCGACCACGCTCACCGCCTGAGAGCGTACCAACACGTTTTTGCTGATCGGCACCGTTGAAGTTGAAACGTCCGCAATAGGCGCGGCTAGCCATGGTGAACTTGCCGATGTTGAGCATATCAAGCCCGCCCGAGACATCTTCCCAGACCGTTTTTTCGTTGGCCAGGTCATCACGGTTCTGGTCCACAAAAGCCATCTTGACGGTCTGGCCAATCTTGACCTCACCACAGTCAGGCTGCTGCTGGCCGGAGATCATGCGAAACAGCGTCGACTTGCCGGCACCGTTGGGGCCGATGATGCCCACAATGGCACCTGGCGGCACCTTGAAGCTCAAGTTGTCAATCAGCAACCGGTCACCAAACGACTTGCTGACGTTGACGAACTCGATGACCTCTTGGCCCAAGCGGTCTGCCACCGGAATGAAGATTTCATTGGTTTCGTTGCGCTTTTGGTATTCAAAGTCAGACAGTTCTTCAAAACGTGCCAAACGCGCCTTGCTCTTGGCTTGGCGCGCTTTGGGGTTCTGACGCGACCATTCCAGCTCTTTCTTCAAAGTTTTGGCGCGGGACTCTTCACCCTTCTTCTCCTGCTCCAGCCGGGCCTGTTTTTGCTCCATCCAAGAGCTGTAATTGCCCTTGTAGGGGATGCCTGAACCCCGGTCCATTTCCAGAATCCACTCGGCGGCATTGTCCAGAAAGTAGCGATCGTGGGTGATGGCCACCACCGTGCCGGAGTAGCGTTGCAGGAACTGCTCCAACCAGTCCACCGACTCGGCATCCAGGTGATTCGTCGGCTCATCGAGCAACAGCATCTCGGGGTGGCTCAGCAGCAAGCTGCACAGCGCCACGCGGCGCTTTTCACCACCAGACAGCACACCAATCACCGCATCCCAGGGTGGCAGGCGCAGCGCGTCAGCGGCGATTTCAAGCTGGTGTTCGGAGTCGGTACCAGCTGTGGCAATGATGGCCTCCAGTTCGGCCTGCTCGGCTGCCAGGGCATCAAAGTCGGCGTCTTCTTCACCATAGGCGATGTACACCTCTTCGAGGCGCGCCTTAGCAGCAAACAGTTTGCCCATGCCGGCCTCAATGCTCTCGCGCACGGTTTGCGTGGCATCGAGCTGGGGCTCCTGCGGCAAATAACCGATATTCAAACCCGCCATGGGGATGGCTTCGCCTTCAATGTCTTTGTCCAGCCCAGCCATGATCTTCAGCAGGGTTGACTTGCCCGAACCGTTGGTCCCCAAGACCCCGATCTTGGCACCGGGGAAAAAACTCAGAGAAATGTCTTTCAGGATATGCCGCTTGGGCGGCACGATCTTGCCAACGCGGTTCATCGAATATACGTATTGAGCCATAGCACCTGTGATGTTGTGTCAGTCAAAAAACACCATTATCGGTCCTTGACCGCGCGACTTCACGCAGCCGTGCGACAATGCACCTGTTGTGGGACTTCAGTTACCCACGACGTCAGCACCTTGCTGGGAGCCTTAACACTTTGAGGTTCCGTTTTTGATCCCATCTGCCTTTGACTGAATTGACGCGACAACGCGGCAAAACGGGCTGATGTCCTGGCGCCCTGGATGGGGTGCATTTCACAATGAAATTTGAAGAACTCAATTTGGCTCCGGCCATCATCAAAGCCGTGCTTGAACAAGGCTACGAAACCCCCACGCCGATTCAGGCCCAGGCGATACCGCTGGTGCTTGACGGGCATGACCTATTGGGTGGCGCGCAAACCGGCACCGGCAAAACAGCGGCGTTTGTGTTGCCCATGCTCAACAAGCTAAGCAGCGCTGAGGCCCCGCGCAACAAATTTGGCGGCATCGCCCTGCGTGCCCTGGTGCTGACCCCCACCCGCGAACTCGCAGCGCAGGTTGAAGAATCAGTGCAAACCTACGGCAAATACCTGGACATCACCTCTGCCGCCGTGTTTGGCGGCGTCGGCATGAACCCGCAAATCAGCCGCATGAAAAAAGGCGTGGACATTCTGGTGGCCACCCCGGGTCGGCTGCTGGACCTGATGCAACAAGGCATGGTCGATCTGAGCCAGGTGCAGATTCTGGTGCTCGACGAAGCTGACCGTATGCTCGACATGGGCTTCATCCATGATGTGAAAAAAGTGCTGGCCGCGGTGCCCAAAGACAAACAAAGCCTGTTGTTCTCGGCCACCTTCAGCGACGAAATTCGCGATCTCGCTGCCACTCTGCTGAAAAACCCACAAAGCGTGCAGGTCACGCCGCGCAACACCACGGTGCAACGCATTGCCCAGCTGATTCACCCGGTGGGTCGCGGCAAGAAAAAGGCCTTGCTGGCCCACATCGTGCAAGAACACAACTGGAGCCAGGTGCTGGTGTTCACCCGCACCAAGTTTGGCGCCAACAATGTGGCCGAATTTTTAACCAAAAACGGCATCAACGCCATGGCCTTGCACGGCAACAAGAGCCAGACCGCCCGCACGCAAGCGCTGGCCGACTTCAAAAGCGGCGACGTTCGCGCCTTGGTGGCCACCGACATTGCTGCGCGCGGGATCGACATTGACGACCTGCCACATGTGGTGAATTACGACATTCCCAACGTCTGCGAAGACTATGTGCACCGCATTGGCCGCACCGGCCGCGCAGGCGCCGAAGGTCAGGCAGTCAGCCTGGTGAGTCTGGACGAAGAAGGCTTCATGCAGGCCATTGAGCGCTTCACCAAACAAGACATTCCGGTTGAAATCAAGGAAGGCTTCATGCCTGAGCCCGGCGAAAAGGCCGAGCCCATCGCCATGGGCCGCCAGACCATCTGGGGCGGTGCCGGCAAGCCGCCGAGCCGTGAGGTGATGATGGCCGCAGGCAAGGCCGCACGCTCAGAGATGCTGACGCGGGTGCGCGAAAGCAAGGGCCCGGGCGCAGCCCGACCCGGCAACGGTGCTGGCAACGGTGGCGGTGCAGGCCGAGGCCGCAGTTCTACGGGTGGCGGTGGCGGTGCGCGCGGCCCACGACCCGCTGGTGGTGAGCGTCGCCCGGCAGGTCTGCGCACTGAAGGCAGTATCGAACTAGAACTGGGTGGTGGTCGCGAAGCCGAGCCGCGTAGCCATTTGTCAGCCGCAGAACAAGCGGCGCGTGGCCCAGGCCAGCGGCAAGCGCGTGGTTACGGTGGCGGCAATGGTGGCGGCTACGGCGGCCCTGCACCCGCACCTTCGCGTAGTGCGGGTGGTCAGCCGGATCCGATGCGCACCAGCGTCGACATGATGGCTGACCGCGGCGCGCGCCGCAGTGGCGGCTTCAGTGGCGGGGGTAACCGCAGTGCAGGCGCTCCGAGTGGCAGCTTTGGCGGTGGCAGTGGTCCGAGCCGATCTGGTAGCGGCAACCGGTCTGGCAGCCGTGGACGCTCTGGCGGCCCAAGCGGTGGTCCGCGGGGGCCCAGCAGCCGCTAAAACTTGCTGCCGTGGCGCTTCGCCGCGCCACAAATTTCATAAGCTTTTTAGTGCTCTAGCCCTTTAAATACAAGCGCTAGTAGCTTCTATATGAATAGCAAATGATTGTCTGAAGCGGCAATGCTTTAGCCCAGCACAAACAGCGTGACCAAGGCTTCAGGCCCAACCTGACGGCTCCAGTGGCCGTGGACTTGCGCGTCAAAGCTTTGTCCGTTGGGCAGCGTGTCTGCCGAATAAAAATGCTCGCCCGGCTTGAAAATGCGCGAGCTGCCGTCTTGCAGACTGATTTCCATCTGCCCCTGCAAAATAAACACCCACTGCGGTTCGGTGGTGCAGTGAAAGCTGCTGCGAAACCCCGTCGGACTTTGACGCAGCTGAAAACCGCCGCTGGGCATCAAACGGGTGAGCGCGGACTGCGGCGTGCCCTGGTCCAGCGCCAGGCTTTCTTCGCGAAAACGCGCTCGGCCATCGGTGTCGGTGAGCAAAACAACTTGGGTGAATGTGGGCATGATCGGCTCGGGCTGGTAGTGATTGCCCGGATTATTCCCCAAGCCTTGTCCGCCAAGGTGCTGGCCGGTAAAGTGCTTAATGATCAGTGTGGCAGCCAGTCACGGCGTAGCGAGCAACGCGGCTGCACCCCCAAAAACTTCTCAGAAAAGGCATCACCATGCGACTTCTTCACACCATGCTGCGCGTTGGCAACCTGCAACGTTCGATTGATTTTTACACCCAAGTGCTGGGCATGACTCTGTTGCGCACCTCCGACAACCCCGAATACCGCTACACGCTGGCATTCGTCGGCTATGGCAGCAACCCGGATCACGCCGAACTCGAGCTGACCTACAACTATGGTGTGACGGACTATGTGATGGGCACCGCCTACGGCCACATTGCGCTGGCAGTGCCCAACGCCAAAGCCGCTTGCGACAAAATCCGCACGGCCGGCGGCAATATCACGCGTGAAGCGGGCCCGGTCAAAGGCGGCAACACCGTAATCGCTTTTGTGACCGACCCGGATGGTTACAAGGTGGAATTGATCGAGCGCGCAGAACACCACAGCGAGGGCACCGGTTTGCGCTGAGCCCCGCCTGAGGGCGCATCAAAATACAACCGAACTGCCCGCGCGGCAGCACCGGCGGTCTATTTGCGCAAGATCTGGATTTCCATCGCCAAGCGGGTGACACGGCCCCAGTCGCCCAACTCTTGCACATTGGCTGGTACCAGCCAAGAACCGCCCACACACACCACGTTGCTCAGCGCCAGAAAATTTGGCGCATTTTGCAAAGTGACACCCCCAGTGGGGCAAAACTTCACATCAAAAAACGGCCCGCTCCAGGCCTTGAGCATGCCCACGCCACCTGCTTGCACGGCCGGGAAAAACTTGAGTTCGGTGAAGCCGTCTTCCGTGGCCATCATGATGTCGCTGCTGCTGGCCACACCGGGCAGCAGTGGCAGACTGGCATCACGGCAGGCCTGCCCAACCGCCCCGGTGTAGCCGGGGCTGACGGCAAAACGCGCCCCGGCGTTGGCAGCTGCTTTGGCATCTGCCTTGGAGCGCACCGTGCCCGCGCCGACCACGGCTTCAGGCACCTCGCGCGCGATCGCCTCAATGCAGGCCAGCGCCTGCGGTGTACGCAGCGTCACTTCCAGCATGCGGATGCCGCCTGCCAGAAACGCCCGCGCTAGAGGCACTGCGTGCGCCACGTCGTTCAACACAATCACCGGAATCATCGGGGAATCTTGCATGACCTGCAAAGCGGTCAAAGGGGTTGTCGCGTTCATGGCTGCTTTCAAAAAGATAAAACGTTGTTGACTGTACAGCGATGCCGCGCAGGCTGGCCTGGCTTGGCGGCAGGCTCACAACCAGCTGCAGGCACCCTCTTCGGCGCTGCTGGCATTGCGGCGCATGCTGGCAAACAGCGCGCGGCCCATGCCCACGCCATTGGCAGCGCGCAGGCTCTCGGGCATGGTCACCGCTTCACGGGCCACCCAGACATCATCCGGCACCAGCACCTGCAGCGTGCCTGCCGGGGCGTCCAGCCGGATCACATCACCATCACGCACACGGGCCAGTGGGCCGCCTGCCGACGCTTCGGGTGAGACATGAATGGCTGCGGGCACTTTGCCGGAGGCACCGCTCATGCGTCCATCGGTCACCAGCGCCACGTTGAAACCCTTGCCTTGCAGCACCGCCAGCGGTGGGGTGAGCTTATGCAGCTCGGGCATGCCGTTGGCTTGTGGGCCCTGCCAGCGCACCACACAGACCACGTCGCGATTGAGCTCGTTGGCGGAAAATGCCTTATGTAGCGCATCCTGCGAGTCAAACACCCGGCAAGGTGCCTCGATCACATGTCGGTCATCGGGCACGGCCGAGATCTTGATGACGCTACGCCCCAGGTTGCCCAGCAGCAGTTTCAGGCCACCGCTGACGCTGAACGGGTTGCTGGCCGGACGCACCACCGCTTCATCTTTGCTAGCACCTACCGCTTGCCAGACAAGGGCTTGAGGCACTTTTCCCTCTAACTTTTCTACCGCAATGCCACGCGGTTCGGCCGCTTCAGGCTTGCAGGTGTATTCGCGTAAACCACCGGCACGCACGGTGAGCACATCGGCGTGCATGAAGCCGCCATCAAGCAGCTCGCGGATCACAAAGCCTGGCCCACCGGCGGCCTGAAACTGGTTCACATCCGCACTGCCATTCGGGTAGACCCGTGTCAGCAGCGGCACCACGTCTGAGAGTGCCGAGAAATCGCTCCAGTCAATCAAAATGCCCGCCGCGCGTGCCACCGCTACCCAGTGGATCAGGTGGTTGGTCGAGCCGCCGGTGGCCAGCAAGGCCACCATGGCGTTGACGATGCAGCGCTCGTCCACCAGTAGCCCGATCGGCGGGCACTTGAAGTCGGCAGAGCCCAGCACGGTGCGCAAGGCTTCACGGGTCAGCTCGTCGCGGATGGCGGCGCCGGGGTTGATGAACGCGGTGCCGGGCACATGCAACCCCATGGCTTCGAGCAACATCTGGTTGCTGTTGGCGGTGCCGTAAAAGGTGCAGGTGCCTTCGCCGTGGTAGGCCGCCGACTCTGCGGCCAGCAGCTCTTCACGCCCGACCAGACCTTGCGCCGCAAGCTCGCGCACCTTGGCCTTGTCATTGTTCGACAAGCCGGTGGTCATAGGTCCGCCTGGCACAAACACCGTGGGCAAATGACCAAACTGCAGCGCCCCAATCAAGAGGCCGGGCACGATCTTGTCGCACACGCCGAGCATCAGCGCACCCTCAAACACATCGTGACTAAGCGCTACTGCCGTGCCCATGGCAATCACATCACGCGAAAACAGGCTCAGTTCCATACCCGGTTGCCCCTGGGTCACACCGTCACACATGGCAGGCACGCCACCGGCCACCTGCACGGTGGCGCCATGCTTGCGCGCCTCGCTCTTGATCAGATCCGGGTAATGCCCCAGCGGCGCATGGGCGGACAGCATGTCGTTGTAAGCGGTGACGATGCCGATATTGGGCGCTTTCTCGGCCACCACCCGCAGCTTGTCGTTGGCCGGCATGGCGGCAAAGGCATGCGCCACATTGGCGCAACCCAAGCGCTGCGCGCCCGGTGGGCGGGCAGCGTCGGCGTGCAGCTGCGCCAAATAGGCGGCGCGTGTGGGCTGACTGCGCTCGATGATGCGCTGGGTGACGGCGTGAACGGTGGTATTGAGTTTCATGATTTCCTAAATTTTATGTAACTAAGTTACATCATCTTAACGCAGGCGACTTAAGCTTAGCCCGCGTCCGGCTACAAAGGACGCCAGCCGTTGTAGACGTCAGAACACGCCGATCCAATGAACTGGCGACATGGCAAACCTGCATCACGCGGCATCACGCGGCATCCGACCCACCCCTAACCAGCACCAGCGGGCTGGCTTGTGCGCTCTCTTTATACTGCCCATATGACCCAACTTGCCAATTTACGCAAAAGCTACGAGCGTGCCGAACTCAGCGAAGACGCCTCGCGTGCCGACCCACTGAAACAATTCCAACAATGGCTCAACGAGGCGATGACCGCCCAGGTTCCTGAGCCCAACGCGATGACACTGGCCACCGTGGGCAGCAACCTGCGCCCGAGCACCCGGGTGGTGTTGATCAAGGGCTTGGATGCGCGCGGCATCGTCTGGTACACCAATTACGAATCGCAGAAAGGCCTGGAGTTGGCCGGCAACCCGTATGCCGCGCTGCAATTCCATTGGGTAGAGCTGGAGCGCGTGGTGCGCATTGAAGGTGTGGTGGAAAAAGTCAGCGTCGCCGAGAGCGAGGCCTACTTTCACAGCCGCCCGCTGGACAGCCGCATCGGCGCCTGGGCCAGCCCGCAAAGCCAGGTGATCAGCGGCCGCGGCGTGCTGGTGGCCAACGCGGCGCGCTACGGTGCGCAGTTTTTGCTGCAACCGCCACGCCCACCGCACTGGGGCGGTTACCGCCTCAAGCCAGACACCTGGCAGTTCTGGCAAGGGCGTAAAAGCCGCTTGCATGACAGGCTGAAATATAGCCTGCAGCCCAATCAGGACAAGGGTGAACCACTATGGATTCGAGAGCGCTTGGCACCCTGAACTAACGGCTGGGGCGCTGCGGCCTTGGGTCAGATCGGTTTCAGCTTGGTGCCAAACTGTTCTTTCAGCGGTGCGTGGCCCAGCGGTGGAAACTCGAACGCAGGCACGGGCACTTGTCGCTCGGGAATCTGGTCCAGCAAGTGGCGGATCAGCATCAGGCGGCCTAGGCGCTGGTCGTTGAAGTCCACCAGCACCCAGGGTGCCTCGTGTTGATGCGTGGCTTGGAACATGGCGTCACGCGCAAGGCCGTATTGCGCGTATTTTTCACGCGCCTGCAGATCAATCGGGCTGAGTTTCCAGCGCTTGAGCGGGTCTGACAGGCGCTCGGCAAAGCGCTCTTCCTGCTTCTCCTGGTCCACCGTCAGCCAATACTTGAAAAGCAGCAAGCCGTCGGCCACCAACTGCTGCTCGAACACCGGTGCCTGCTTTAAAAACGCCTGCGTCTGCTGCGGGGTGCAAAAACCCATGACGGTTTCAACACCGGCGCGGTTGTACCAGCTGCGGTCAAAAAACACCATCTCCCCTGCGGCGGGCAGATGCGTCACATAACGCTGGAAATACCACTGCGTGGCCTCGCGCTCGCTGGGCTTGGCCAGCGCCACAGTGCGGCACTGGCGCGGGTTGAGGGTTTCCGACAAGGCGGCAATCACCCCGCCCTTCCCAGCGGTGTCACGCCCTTCAAAGATCACCACCAGCCGTTTGCCCGTGTGCTGCAACCAGCGCGCCACATCGTTGAGCTCATGCTGCATTGGCTCAAGACGATCTTCATAATCGCTCTTGCTCAATTTGCCAGACTTTTCAGACTTGTTGGACTTGTCGTTTTTGGGTTTGCTCATCAGTAAATACTATCACCTGATGACTCATTAGCAGCGGGCTGGCTCGCTTCTTTGAATGAGGCTGCAACAACGAACGGGTAGCCAGCCAGCTTAACGATCAGCCTGCTGAATTTTCAGAACACCAGCCCATCAAGAGTCATTGAAGACGGGTGGTAGAGTTTGCGGGCGCAGGCAAGATTCGCGTGGCGCGACAGATTGCGCACCAACGCCAATAGCGAGACACAGCAAGTAGCACACCTCAAGCCGTGACCCACGAGCAGGCCGGAGAACGCAAGCCCCGCCACCCGCCTTAGCGCACGCCATGCACCGTGCCAGCAATACCTCGACCACCTCACCCTCCGACAAGCCTCTTACAAGTCAAATAGGCCTCCAGCCCTTACACAGCAAGCGCGAGCAGCTATTAATATTCAACCTAAGTACTGGGAAGCTGGCAATCCCCCGTGACAAATTGAACTTGTGAAGCGTTGGAAATCATCCCAGCCACCGGCTCCCACTTAGCCGCCAGAGTCACCCCAGCCAGTCCACCAGCGCCATCACCAGCGACACGGTCAACAGCCCGAGCACGGTCGACACCGCCATGCTGGCGGTCACCAGCGCCTGCGCCACCTCATAGCGCTGGGCAAATAAAAACACATTGGCGCCCATCGGCAGTGCGGCGGTGACGATCATCACTGTCAGCGGCAGCCCGGTCATGCCAAAAGCCAAGCCCAGGCCAGCCATCAGCGTCGGCAGGGCCATATTTTTCAGCAGGCTGATGCCCAGTGCGCTGCCCAGGTGAGCACCGACCCGCACCTGCGTCAGCATTGCCCCCACCAGCACCAGCGCCACCGGCCCAAAGGCACTGCCCAGCAGGTGCAGGGGGCGGTCCACCACCTCGGGAAGAACCCACCCGGTCTGCGCGAACAGCAAGCCGATGATGATCGGCAGCGGCACCGGGTGAATGATGCCTGCCTTCATGGCCGACAGCACAGTCAGCACCATGTGCCGCGCGCCGCCCCGACCCGCCAAACGCTCCTCACGCGCGCTGACCATTTCCAGCACCAAGGTGGCAATGGACAGCAGCACCAAGGAATGCACCGAGACCAAGGTAAACAGCGTAACCAAACCCGCCTGCCCGTAGGCCAGACCAACCAGCGGGATGCCGATCATCACCGTATTGCTGAAGGTGGCGGCCAGCGCCAGCACGGCGGCACGGCGGTTCAAACCCTGCCAGGCCATCAGGCTGGCAAACAGCAAGAGCGCCGCCACAAAGTACATGGCCACCGGCTTGAAGTTGAGCTGCTCCACATGTACCGTGCTCATGGTGCGAAACAGCAGCGCTGGCGCGAGCACCATGAAGACCAGGTTTGACAGGTCTTTGGTGGCCTCAGCCCTGATGAATCTTGCTTTTCCAGCTATGAAACCAATAGCAATTAGAAATACCACCGGAAACAAGGCAGAAACAACAGGGTTCGTCATCGGGCAGGCGCGGTTGGATTAGGCAGGTGGCTTAGAAAACACAAAAACCACCTTCGCTCAAACAAAGGTGGTTCTTAGTGATACAGGAAGACCATCACGGGCAGTCTGCCCGCTGGTCAGGTGCAGGGGTTACTTGCCAGGCTCGTCGCTGGTTTCGGCCATTTTCCTTCTCAACACCACGTAGGCATAGGCCAAGCCGCCCACCATCATGAGGATGCCAATCAGGCTCATGATGCCGTAGTCGGTAGAAATAAGGTCTTGAAATGCTTTCATATTGCGGGTCCTTGAAGTTCAACTGGTCAATGAATACGGCTTTAGAGTGCAACTATGCACCAACCTGGCCCCATTAAACCTGACATGAATCAACTCTGGCAGATATTCATGGCAGCAGGCGCGCGCGTCTGGCGGCGCTATTTGTGGATCATGTGTCCGCCTTGGCTTGTGCGGCGGCGCTGGCAGCGCAGTCAGCACACACGCCGCGCACCGCCAAATCCAGGCTCAGGCCTTCGTAACCCAGCGCCTTGAGCGTCTGCAAGGCGTTTTGCGCAGCCGCTTCCAGGTCCAGCGCGTTGCCCTGCAACTCGCCGGTCAGCGGGCTGTCGCGGTGACAGGTTTGGCACTCAAAATGCGGCATGGCTTTGACGCTCTCTGGCATCGCCTGGTAACGGCGCACCCGGTTGGCATCGACCCGGCACAACAGCAGACTCACCTGCGTCAGCCGGTCGATCAGGCGATACAGGGTGACGCGGTCCAGCGTGAGGCCGTCATCAGGTTCGGCACCTTGCAAGGCTGCGAGTAACTGCGCGTGGGTGTAACTGGTGTCGACGTGCGCCAAAAACCAACTCAGCACCAACCGCGCCGTGGCGGTGCGACGCAGACCGTGTGCCGACAACAAGGCATCGATCGGCTCAAGTTGCGCTGGGTTTGCAGGATTGACCATGGGGATGTACCGCCTTGAAATAACTTTTAATCGCAATCCAGTTGCGTTAAGAATTTGATGCAACTGGATTGCGATAAACTATAACGCAATTGAGTTGCAACATGAACAAACCCCACCTCACACCCAAGCCAGCGCCCAGCGCAGCCGTGCACACGCCTGTGGAAACAGCGCATGCGGGTCACAGGTATGGCGGACACATACACGACGAAGACAGCCATAACGAACACAGCCGCGGCGCACCCGGATACGACTCACATAGCCAAAGTCACCCTACGCACGCAGCGCATGCCCTTGCAGAAGGCACGTCAGCCAACCCGGCCCTGCTAAATGCGCCGCTCATCACCAGCGTGCTGGGCTGGCCGGCCTGGCTGCGGGTGCTGGCGGTGTTGCCGGTGCTGCTGCTGCTGTGGCTGGCCGTGGCCTGGGCCAGCGCCGAGGTGACACCATGGTAAAGCTGGACAACCTGACGGTAAGCTACCGCCAGCACCCGGCGCTGCACCACATCAGTGGAGAATTTGCGCGCGGCTCGCTCACGGCGGTGATCGGGCCCAATGGCTCGGGAAAAAGTACCCTGCTCAAAAGTGTGATGGGCCTGCTGCGCCCGGAGGGTGGGCGGGTCAGCGTGCAGGTGCCCAGCGCGCGCATCGCGTATCTGGCGCAGCTCACCGAGATTGACCGGAGTTTTCCGCTGTCGGTGCAAGACTGCGTGCTGCTGGGCTGCTGGAGCGCGGTGGGCGCCTGGGGCCGGGTCACGCCCGCGCTGCTACAGCGGGTGCAGGCGGCGGTGGTGGGCGTGGGTCTGGCAGGCTTTGAGCAGCGCAGCGTGGGCTCGCTGTCCAGCGGGCAACTGCAGCGGGTGCTGTTTGCCCGGCTGATGGTGCAAGAGGCCGATCTGATCCTGCTGGATGAGCCTTTCAACGCCATGGACAGCCGCACCACCGAGGCACTGCTGGCACTTATCCACCGCTGGCACGCCGAGGGCCGCACGGTGATGGCTGTGCTGCATGACGACGAGCAGGTGCGCCAGCACTTTCCCCAAACCGTGCTGCTGGCACGCGAGCTGGTGGCCTGGGGTGACACCGCTAGCGCGCTGTCCCAACCCAATTTGCGGCGTGCCCGTGCCCTTTCCGAAGCTTGGGACGACAACGCCGACATCTGCCACATCGGCGAGGCACCTGCCCCGGCACCTGCGCTCAGGCGCGCCGCATGATGAGCGCCATGGCCGCCCTTTGGGACACGTTGGTTGGCCCATTCGCAGAATTCGCCTTCATGCGCCGCGCGCTGGTGGCCACGCTGGCGCTGTCGCTGAGTGCCGCGCCGCTGGGCGTGTTTTTGACGCTACGACGCATGAGCCTGCTGGGCGACGCGCTCAGCCATGCGGTGCTGCCGGGTGTGGCGGTGGGCTTCATGCTGTTTGGCCTGTCGCTGCCGGCCATGGCGCTGGGCGGCGTGGTGGCCGGACTGCTGGTCGCCGGCATTGCCGGTATGGTCAGCCGTGCCACCAGCCTGAAAGAAGACGCCAGCCTGGCCGCGCTGTACCTAGTGGCGCTGGCCCTTGGGGTGGCGCTTATCTCACGCCAGGGCAGCCAGCTGGACCTGCTGCATATCTTGTTCGGCAGTGCGCTGGGGGTAGATGCCCCCGGGCTGCTGATGGTGGCCGCAGTGTCCAGCGTGAGCCTGCTGGTGCTGGCCGCAGGCTACCGCGGGCTGGTGCTAGAGACCTTTGACCCGGTGTTCATGCGCGCCTCCGGTAGCCGGGGCTGGATCTGGCAGCAAGGCTTTCTGGTGCTGGTGGTGCTGAATCTGGTGGCCGGTTTTCAGACCCTGGGCACGTTGATGGCGGTTGGCCTGATGATGCTGCCCGCCGTCTCAGCCCGGCTCTGGCACGACCACTTAAGCGCCCAACTCATCAACGCCAGCGCCCAGGCGGTGGTGGCCAGCATGGCGGGCCTGCTGCTGTCTTACCACCTGAACACACCCAGCGGACCCACCATCATTGGCTGCGCCGGGGTGCTGTATGCACTGTCGCTGCTGGTGTCGCCCGGTGGCTGGCTGCCCCGCCTGATGATGCGCCCGCATCGCGTCGGCTAACTTTTTTTGTCCCAACCTCACCTGAAAGGTATCTTTTAATGAAACGTTTAACCCTGAAATGGCTGGCCTGCGCCGTCCTGACCACGCCACTGCTGCTGCCCACGGCCAGCCACGCGGCCGAGCCGCTGCCGGTGGTGGCCAGCTTCAGCATCCTCGGTGACCTGGTGAAAGTGGTGGGCGGCGATCGCGTCACGGTCACCACGCTGGTCGGTGTGGATGCCGATGCCCACGCCTTCGAGCCCACCCCAGCCGATGCCAAGATCATTCTGGGTGCGCGCCTGTTGGTGCTCAACGGCCTGCACTTTGAGCCGTGGGCGCAGAAGCTGGCCAAGTCAGCCGGTTACACAGGTGCCACCCTGATCGCCAGCGACGGCATTGCTACCCGTGCGTTGCCGCAAGAAGCTGGCCACGGTCACGGCCACGATCACGGCAACACCGACCCGCACGCCTGGCAAGATCCGCGCAATGTGATGGTGTATGTAAAAAATATCGCCAAATCGCTCTCCAGCCTTGACGCAGCAGGCGCTGACAGCTATCAACGTAATAGCGAATCCTACCTGAAGGAACTGCAAGCGCTGGACGCCTTTGCGCAAGCCCAATTTGCCGCTGTGCCCGCAGCGCAGCGCCAGGTGATCACCTCACACGATGCGTTCGGCTACCTGGGGGCACGCTACCAGATCAAGTTTCTGGCGCCAAAAGGCATCCATCCCGACGGCGAACCCAGCGCCAAAGAGGTGGCGCAACTCATTCGCCAGATCAAAAAGGACAAGATCCGCGCGGTATTTGTGGAAAACATGAGCAACCCGCAACTGCTGGCGCAAATTACCAAGGACACCGACGTCACCCTCGGCCCCAAACTGTATGTGGACGCTTTGTCTGGCCCGACCGAGCCGGGCAGCAGCTATCTGTTGATGATGCGCCACAACGTGACGCAACTGGTGGCGGGGATGAAGCTGAACCATTGAGCCAGGACGCTCAAGGTTTTGAGGTTTGGGCGTTACCGGCTTCGCAAATCCGCCGAAATCTGGCGGCAAGAAACCGCAGTCTGCCAAGGCTGTAAGCGCAAAACTGCAGCGCTTACAGTCACGTCCAAACGTCGGGTTCCTACGCCGCTTCAAGGGTACGCTTCGCCGGGCTCACGCCCGCCCTTGACCCAGCTACGGAACGGCGATTTCCGTGCCCGTTTTTCCCCTCCGCCAGATTTAGGCGCTTTTTGGTAGCCGTTCACAGTTCGGGTTCTAAGCTTTGAATTCAAGGTGAAACACAGCCGTCATTGCGAACAAAGTGAAGCGATCCATGGTGGAGCAACGCGTGAGTTGCCACGTCGCCACGCGCCTCGCAATGACGAGGGTTTGCATGCTCTGGGGCGGTTGAATCAACCATCCGAGTTCGGCGGTTTGGGTGGCAACGCGCACCACCCAGCCACACCATCCACTATTTAATTAATAGCTGCCTACGCTTTATCCATAAGGGCTAGAGGCCTAAAAAGCTTATAAAACCCTCAGTGATTCGGCAACACTCAAAAAGGCTCAAGCAGGTTCAAGCTCCCTGGCCACTTGGGCCGTTTTGACAGGCGCCGCCTTGGCCAGCCCAGCCAGCGGGTCTTTGCCCTGCCAGCTCCCCTCGCTGCCCAGCAACCTGAAGCGGGCAAAGAAATACTCCACCAGCCACTTTTCGGAAAACGCGGACTTGATGGCATTGCCGTGATAGGTGTTTCCGCGCGCAAAGGCCGACATGCTCTCACCGTTGGGCCAGATGGAAAACGTCATCTGATAAATCAGCGGCAACTCGCCCATGCCGATCTTGAACACCACATTGGGGTCTGATCCCACCATCTGCGAGATATTGGGCACCCGGCGCCAGAAACGGGTGGCCGCACCCAGCTTCACCTGCGCACGCGTCAACGCAACGATCGGGCCCTCTGGCGTGGCGTTGGACTCGTATTTTTCTGAAGTAAACGGCACCTTGCCCCCCCACATACCTTTGGAGGCGATGGGGTTCAAATAAACCGTCCAGTGCTCATCGGACTTGGCACGCCATTTTTTGAACAGCGGCTCATCTGCCAGATGCCGGCGCGCCGTGGCCTCATCCGGCCAGACGGTGAAGATGCCCCAGACGGCAGTATTTGGCTTGGGCGTGAAGCCCTCGCCAGTGCCTGAGCCCAGCAGTTTGTAGAACTGCAGGTCGGGCATGCGCGACAAAGGGGCGCGCGCATAGGCCATCTGGCCAATCACCCACAGTCGGTCCAGGGGAGCGTCAAAATGAAAAATGCTGAGGCAAACAGTGGTCATGGCGAGCTTTCGGTGGCAGGGTCGAACCCGATCTTACGGGCGCGATGGGTGGATGAACAAGTTGGCTGGCAGAGGGTGCAGGCAGAGCAGTCCAGCCGCTCGATTCTAGAACTGCTGTGGGTTGATACAGGTCAATTAATCCAGTCAACACTGCGTCCGGCAGCAGGCTCCTTCAGTCAAACATAGCCTCCAGACCTGCGGTCAGTTCGCCCAGTGGCGGCAATACTGGCTGGGGGCTATCTAGCTGCGCCAGGGCCGCCAGCGCAGGCGTCCAAGTGGGCTGCAGGTGCAGCCGCTGCCCGACCTCGCCAGGGTAACTGGCCACCTGCTCGGCGTCGCTCCAGCCCAGCACCTCGGCGCGGGCGCGCCAGGCAGCCAGATGCACCAGCGCTGAAGCTTCCAGAAATTCAGGCGCCGCCAGCGGCCGCGCAATGTGCCGCAGCGCCTCGGTCAGCGGTAGCGGAAGTTTCCAGGCCAAAGCCAGTTCGGCGGACACATCACCGTAATTGAAGCCAAAAATCTGCTGCTCAAGCTGCGCACGGCCAGGGTCCAACACATTCATTTGCTGGTCCAAAGGGACCATGGCTTGCGGCATGATGGCGTGCATTTGCAGCTGCCCAATGGCGTGCAGCAAGGCCAGCGTAAAGACCCTGTCAGCACTGACATCGGTGCGTTGGGCTAGCCAGCGTGCAACACAGGCGGTATACAGGTTGTAGCGCCAAAACTGTGGCAGATCGATGCCGATGGTGCTGCGAAACGCACCCGCCACGCTGCTGCCCAGCACCAGGTTGCGAGCCATCACCATACCCAGCATCTGCAGCGCCGCATCAACCGTGCCAATGGTGCGCGAGACCTGAAAGTAAGCCGAATTGGCCAGTTTGAGCAGCTTAGCGCTCAAGGCGGGGTCAGCCGCCAATTGATGGCCGATCTCGGTCACCGAGACATCATCGGAGCCAAAGCTGGCGATAAGCTGCTGGGTCACCTTGGATATGGTGGGCAGCTTGCTGGGTTCATCAATTAGGCTTTTGAGGTCCATGGGTCACCTTCTCTAATCCATCGCCAACTGGGCAAACGTTTTTTTGAACTTGGCCACCTTGGGCGCCGCCACCGCCACACAGTAGCCCTGGTACGGGTTGCGCGCAAAGAAATCCTGATGCTCGTCTTCGGCTGGCGAATAGTTGCTCAGGGGCAGCACCTCGGTGACGATGGGTCGGCGGTAGACGCCACTGGCAGCCAGCTCACTGATCACCTGCTGCGCCACTTGCTGCTGATCCGGGCTGCAGACATATATTGCGCTGCGGTATTGCGTGCCCCGGTCATTGCCTTGCGCGTTGAGCGTGGTGGGGTCATGGATGACAAAGAATATTTCCAGAATCTCATGCAGGCTGATCTGGGCGGGATCAAACACCAGTTTGACCACCTCGGTATGCCCAGTGCGGCCAGTGCAGACCTGCTCGTAGCTGGGCCGCTCGACCCGACCGTTGCAGTAGCCGGACTCCACATCCATGATGCCTTTGACCTTGACGTAAACCGCCTCAGTGCACCAAAAACAACCGCCGCCCAGCGTGATGGTTTGATGTTGTGTCGTCATGCAATGCTCCGTTTGGGTGAATGGTGACTAGCTTCATTGTGCACACATCCGCAGAAACCCCAAAAGCACCTGTACCGCAGCGCCCCAGCGGCTACTCCAGGCCCAGTTCCTGAATCTTGCGGGTAATGGTGTTGCGCCCGATACCCAGTTTTTGCGCCGCTTCAATCCGCCGCCCACGCGTGCTGGCCAAGGCCGCCAGGATGAGGCGCGCCTCGAACCGGCGACTCAGCTCATCCCACACATCGCAACGATCGGTGGCCAGCAGGGCATGGGCATTGGCTTCCAGGCCCAACTCCCAGTCAGACGGCTTGGTGAGCGCTGCCATGGCCTCACCCACACGCAACTCGACGTCATCCAGATGGGCACTTGTGAGCGAAGGGGCTTGGCTGGCACCATGATTCCCACTCAACTTGGCGACCACTTCTGCCAGACCGGCAGGAAAAGCTTGGGCTATCTCGCTCGCACGGCTGATGGGCACGGGCGCAGGCCGGTTGACACCCTGGGCCACCTCCACCTCAGGCGGCAAATCCTTGGGCTCAATCAACTGTGCTGGCGCCATCACGGTCAACCAGTGGCAAATGTTCTCAAGCTGGCGCACGTTGCCGGGAAAGCCAAATTCGCTCAAGTCCGCCAGCGCTGCCTCGGAAATCCGCTTCGGGTCCACGCCAAGTTGCGCAGCACTTTGCTGCAAAAAGTGCCGGGTCAGCGCCGGAATATCTTCGCGGCGCTCGCGCAACGCGGGCAGGCGTAGGCGAATCACGTTCAGGCGGTGAAACAGGTCTTCGCGGAACATGCCGTCCTTGACGCGCTGCTCCAGATTCTGGTGCGTAGCGGCAATCACCCTCACATTGGTCTTGACCGCGCTGTGCCCGCCGACTCGGTAAAAGTGCCCGTCCGACAACACGCGCAGCAAGCGGGTTTGCAAATCAAATGGCATGTCACCAATTTCGTCGAGGAACAGCGTGCCGCCGTCGGCCTGCTCAAAACGTCCGCGGCGCATGGTTTGTGCCCCGGTGAAGGCGCCGCGCTCATGGCCAAACAACTCCGACTCCAGCAGATCTTTCGGGATTGCTGCGGTATTGATAGCAATAAATGGCCCATTGGCGCGGGGTGAGTGCTTGTGGAGTGCTTTGGCCACCAGCTCTTTGCCAGAACCGGATTCACCGGTGATCATCACCGTGACATGGCTCTGGCTCAGCCGGCCAATGGCCCGAAACACATCCTGCATGGCGGGCGCCTGGCCGAGCATTTCAGGCGCGTCGGCAAGGTGTTCTTCCGCCACTTCCTCACGCTGGCTTTCTTCCACTGCGCGGCGAATCAGCGCCACTGCTTTGGGCAGATCAAAAGGCTTGGGCAGGTAATCAAACGCGCCACCCTGAAAGGCCGACACCGCGCTGTCCAGATCAGAGTAAGCGGTCATGATGATGACTGGCAGGCCGGGCAGCTTGGCATTGACTTTTTCCAGCAGGTCCAGCCCGGAGCCACCGGGCATGCGGATGTCGCTGACCAGCACCTGCGGACCGCAGTCGTTCTCGTCGTGGAGTGCGGTCAACACGTCGCGCGCGTTGGTGAAACTGCGGGTCGGCAGGTTGTCACGCAGCAGCGCCTTTTCAAGCACGAAGCGGATCGACTGGTCATCGTCAACAATCCAGATGGGCTTCATCGTGTGGTCACCTCGTTAAGTACCTCAGGTTTGGGCCGGGTAAAGCCCACCTTGCGGCGCGCCGTTCTGCAGCTCAGGGTAGAGGAATCAGTAATTTGAAATCCGTCAGTCCGGGCAGGCTGTCACACTCGATCAGACCTTGATGTTGCTGGACAAAGGTTTGCGCCAATGTCAGCCCCAGTCCGGACCCCCCGTCCCGTCCGGACACCAGCGGGTAAAAAATGCGCTCCTTGATCGCGTCTGGCACGCCAGGCCCGTTGTCGATCACATGCAATTCCAGTGCCAACCGGTAGCGCTGTTTGCCAAAGGTGATTTGACGTGCCACGCGCGTTCGAAAAGTGATGCGCGCATCGCCCTGGATGATGCGCTCACAGAGTGCCTGACAGGCGTTCTGGGCGATGTTGAGCAATGCCTGGATGAGTTGCTCACGATCGCCGCGAAATTCAGGAATCGACGAGTCGTAGTCCTGCACCACCTGCAGACCCTGGGGAAACTCGGCCATGATCAGTGAGCGCACCCGCGCACAGACCTCATGAATATTCACATCCCCGACCACATGCGCTTTGCGGTGAGGCGCCAGCAACCGGTCTACCAGTGACTGCAGGCGGTCTGCCTCGTGAATGATGACCTGGGTGTATTCGTGGAGGTCGGGCGGGGCCAGTTCCATCTCCAGCAACTGTGCCGCTCCGCGAATACCCCCGAGTGGGTTCTTGATCTCGTGTGCCAGGTTACGGATGAGTTCCTTATTGGCCAGCGCCTGCTCGGCCAGTCGTTCCTCGCGGTCTTGCCGCGCCTGCTGCTCCAGCGGCAGCAGTTCCACAATGATCTCCGGGCCTTCGTTCAAGGTCACGATCACATGCACCGGCAGGGCGTCGCGATTGACACGCAACAACGCAGCGTCGTAACGCAGGGCCGAAAAGTCATTACCACCCACACCTTTCAGGATGGTTCGCAAATACTCAGGCTGGGTAAAGCAATCCGGAAAGTGCGCCCCCACCATGATGCGCCGCGACATGCCCAGTGCATCCTCCATGGCGGCATTCACAAACAAAATGATGCCATCGCTGCGCACAACGGCGACCAGCGTGGCCAGCAAATCAAAAGCCTTGTAACGCTCGGCGTTCGTGAGGGCGGCTCCGTTCATAAGAAAAAGGTGAACCTATTGGGGCCTAGCGGCGGCAGGCAGGCGATCAATCTCGCGCCGAATGCCCGCTATGTCACTCTCGGTGCGCGCTAGGCTGGCCTTGAGTTCAGCCACACGGTCCAGATACTTCTGATAGTTGCGGGTTTCCGGGCCCAACTTGTCGGGCTCGCCATTCTTGTATTCCCGTTTGAGCTCTTCCAGGCGGGCCTGGGCATTGTTTAGCTCTTCTTGCAGAATCCGGCGCATATCGGAGTCGCGTGCCTTTTGTTGCGCGGTATCCACTCGCGGCATTTTGCTGACTGAGTCGGCGTTCGGCTTCGGCGTTGACGACTTGGGGACAGCCGTGCCCTGAACCACCGTGACATTACCGTCCTCCACCAGTTTGCAGCCTTTGCTGGAGCGCGCATCGGGCTTGGTATTGGTGTATTCGTTGCCACAACGGTAAATCGCGTCTTGCGCCCAGCTTGGTGCAGCGACTGCCCCCACCAACGCCATCAGCAGCCACAGGTGTTTCATAGGAATTTCACTTTATCAATCGTATCCAGACATGGTGCACAACCAAACCTTGGCCGCTCACCCCATCGTCATAGTTTCCCATAATAAAAAAGGACGGCACCGGCCGTCCTTTTTTTGAGCGAGGGTGTCATGGCTGACCACCCAGGCTACTTGCCCGATCAGAGCGAGTAATACATTTCAAACTCGATCGGGTGGGTGGCCATACGCAGGCGCGTGACTTCACCCATCTTCAGCTCAATGAAGGCATCCAGCATGCTGTCGGTGAACACGCCACCCTTGGTCAGGAAGGCGCGGTCTGCGTCTAGGCATTCCAAAGCCTGATCCAGGCTGTGGCAAACGGTCGGGATCAATGCGTTTTCTTCGGGCGGCAGGTGGTAAAGATCCTTGGTGGCGGCTTCGCCTGGGTGGATCTTGTTTTCAATGCCGTCCAAACCAGCCATCATCAAAGCGGAGAAGCCCAGGTACGGGTTCATCAGCGGATCAGGGAAGCGCGCTTCAATGCGGCGGCCTTTGGGATTTGCCACAAATGGAATCCGGATGGAGGCAGAACGGTTCTTGGCAGAGTAAGCCAGTTTCACTGGCGCCTCAAAGCCAGGGACCAAACGCTTGTAGCTGTTGGTACCCGGGTTGGTGATAGCGTTCAGTGCGCGTGCGTGCTTGATGATGCCGCCGATGTAGTACAGGGCAACATCACTCAAGCCTGCATAACCGTCACCGGCAAACAGGTTTTTGCCATCTTTCCAGATGGACTGGTGCACGTGCATACCGCTACCGTTGTCACCAACGATGGGCTTGGGCATGAAGGTGGCGGTTTTGCCATAGGCGTTGGCCACATTCTGGATCACGTACTTCATGACTTGGGTCCAGTCAGCGCGCTCTACCAACGTGCTGAATTTGGTACCAATTTCGTTTTGACCAGCGCCCGCCACTTCGTGGTGGAACACTTCGACCGGGATGCCGAGAGATTCGAGGATCAACGACATTTCGGCGCGCATGTCTTGCGTGCTGTCAATTGGGGGCACCGGGAAGTAGCCACCCTTCACGGTAGGACGGTGGCCGCGGTTGCCGCCTTCGAGCTTGGCACCACTGTTCCAGGGGGCTTCGTATTCTTCGATCTTGAAGAAGGTGCCCGACATGTCGGTATTCCAGCGAACGTTATCGAAGATGAAAAATTCTGGTTCAGGACCGAAGAAGGCGGTGTCGCCAATACCGGAGGCTTTCAAATAGGCTTCAGCGCGGCGGGCGATTGAGCGCGGATCGCGGTCGTAGGCCTTGCCATCACTTGGCTCAACCACATCGCAGCTGAGAAACAGGGTGGTTTCTTCAAAGAAAGGGTCAATGTTGGCGGTGTTGGGATCCGGCATGAGTTGCATGTCCGACGCTTCAATACCCTTCCAACCCGCGATAGAAGAACCGTCAAAGGCATGGCCTGAGGTGAACTTGTCTTCATCAAAATGCGAAACAGGCACGGTCACGTGCTGTTCTTGGCCACGGGTATCGGTGAAACGGAAGTCAACGAACTTGACTTCATTGTCTTTCACCATCTTCATGACATCTGCGACGGTCTTGGCCATCAAATACTCCTGGTTGCTGTTGAAAAAGGGTCTGAGGAAACGAATGCAGTTTTTATGCCAGTCCAGAGGGCAACGAAGCAATCGGGACAAGTCCGCTATTTTGCACTGTCTTTGAACAAAGCTTTCGAGACTTCAAGCGCAAAACACGGCGACTTCGCGCACATTTTTAACGCCGCCCGCACCAAACCAGTGCACTTTTCTTGCGCCATAAACGAAAGACTCAGGTGCGCACCAATTCGGGGCCTAGCTTGAGATCAAAAAGCGCCAAACCAGCCATCAAAGCGGCATAAGCGGATGCGACCAACTCAGGGGCGCCTTTGACGCCCAATTCAATGTGTCGGCCCCATTGCGAGTGATCTACGCTGGGCAAGCTGAACACCTTGATACCGGGATGCTGTTGCTCTAGGCGCTCCATCAATGGCGTCAGCGTAACCTCCATAGCGCCCATCACAATCACTGAGCGCTCCAGCCAGGCCTGCGTCTGAAACAAGTGGGCGTACTGCGTGTCCAGCACCCACTCGATCATGGGCCAAGCCATCACCGGAAAGCCCGGCAGAAAATGCACCTGCGCCACGCTGAAACCTGGAATTTTGTTGTACGGGTTGGGAATCACCCGGGCGCCGAGAGGAAAAACGCCCATGTTGAGGCGATGCAAATTCTCAACAGCAGTAGCGTCATAGACCTTGCCCTGCTCCAGCGCCATGTCCTGCATGCGCTGCTTGATCAGTTCCTTGGCCTGCGGGTGCAACGCCAGCGCAACGCCCAAGGCACGCGCTGCACACTGGCGGGTATGGTCGTCCGGCGTGGCGCCGACACCCCCGGTCGAAAACACCACATCACCGGATTCAAAAGCGCGCTTGAGCACAGCCGTGATGCGCTCAGGATCATCGCCCACATACTCGGCATGGTCCAGGGCCAAGCCGCGTGCCTTGAGCAGTTCAATCACTTTGGACAGGTGCTTATCAGCACGTTTGCCAGACAAGATCTCATCGCCAACGATGATCAGGCGAAAACCGGGACGTAGATCAGAGGTCGAAAGGGGGGTGGAGTCGGGCGTCATGATCCGATGGTAACGCGTGGATGACAGGCGGTTTGAGCTCTTGCCGCTCATCCCGCAGAGCCTGCAACGCTGCCAGACAATAGTGCGCAAACCACGCAGAAGACAAGGCGAAAACCCAGGTGTAGAGCCAGATACCCAACGGCACCAACACCACAAAAGCTGCAGCAAACAGCACGCCAGAAGCCCAGATAACACTCGGCGCGGCACCCAGATAGCCGCAAAACACCCCAATGCCCAACAGCCTGAGCCGGTGCCGACGAAACAATTCCCGCCGCTCCTCATGGCTGGCGTGGGATGCGAGTGCGTCAAACGCCATCACACGGTAAGTGAGCCAACCCCATATCAGCGGCGGCAGCACCAAAATCAACGGAGGAATAAACCAAAGAGGTATCGAAATCACCAAAGCCAGCAGTGCCAACAGCGTGGAGAACAGCGCCCAGATCAAGCCCAGCGCCAAGGAACCGCCCTCCCTGCGCTGCAGCGCCGGAAAACGCTTGGCAGCAACCATCGATGTTAGCGCCGGGGTCATGAGCAGCGCCACGGATAGCAGTGAGAGCACTACCACCGCGGGCATGACCGCAAAAATCACGATCAGCGGCGCCAAAAACGCGGTGACGCCACTCAGCCCCATCGTCTGCATCCACCCAGAAACCAGACTGACGATGCTGGAAGCCTCCAGACTGGCCCGCACCCAGGCTAGGCTGGCATCCCAATACAGGCTACCCAGCAGGTAAGACAGCACCGCCGTCAGCAACAGCGGTGCCAAAGACAGCAGCATCACGCGGGGCCGAAGGCAATCCAGCATGGCGCGCCAGAACGAATCTAAGAGCAAAGTCATAGCATAAGCATACCCGAGGGCTTTACCCGCCTCGCCAGCCAGCCGGGTGCATCAGCGGATGAATGGCCGATTGCACGGCCGACGACATGGTTAGTGACCAGCGACCAAAAGCAGGTTGATCCAAGGCCTGCCAGTTCAGCACGCTGCGGGCTGCTGGATCAGCGTCAGGTCGGCCGCATCGAGCCAGTGCCACTGGCCGGGCAGCAAGGCATCGGGCAAACGCAGGCCGCCTATTTGCGAGCGGTGCAAACCCTCCACCCGGTTGCTGACCGCCGCCAGCATGCGTTTGACCTGGTGGTATTTGCCCTCGGTGAGCGTCAAGCGAAGGTGGCATTCGGACACAGCCTCACAGGCCGCTGCACGCACCGGCTTGGGGTCATCATCCAGTACAACGCCAGCCAGCAGCTGGCTCACCTGACGCTCATCGAGCGGATGTTTGACGGTGACTTCATACACCTTGGGCACATGGTGGCGCGGCGAGCTCATGCGGTGAATGAACTGGCCGTCATCGGTCAGCAGCAGCATGCCGGTGGTGTCCTGGTCGAGCCTTCCAACGGCCTGCACACCCTGCACCGCCCCTTTTTGCGGTCGCTGGCGCAGCGGTGCTGGCAGCAGGGTGTAGATGCTGGGGTAGGTTGAAGGCTTTTGTGAACACTCGGTGGCAGCGGGCTTGTTCAGCAGGATGTAGGCTTTTTCGGCATAGGGCCAGTCTGTTCCATGAACCCTGAAGCGCAAACCAGGCGCTTCAAATTCCATAGCTGCTTGCGCAATGGTGACAAGGGCTAGAGGCTCATTTTCCTTAAAAACCTGCACCTTACCCTGCTGCACCAAACCGGCGCACACCCGCCGCGTACCAAAGCCCTGAGTGTAGAGAATGTCTTGTAGTTGCATGCACGCAGTATCGCAAAGCCGGGGTTGATGGCCACGGCGAACGCGCCTCTTCTTGACCAGCGCTACAGCGCGGCGATCAATTGCGCCGCCTCGCGCGCGGCCACCACGCCTTCATCAGTGGGTACCACCCAAACCTCGACCGCACTGGCAGCCACATGAATGGCCATGACTTCGCTACCGGTGGCCCGAGCGTTCAATTCAGGGTCAATCAGCACACCCAAATACGCCAGCTTTTGCCCGACCTCAGCGCGCAGCGTCAGGTCATGCTCACCAATCCCGCCGCTGAAGGCCAGCACGTCCAGACCCTGCATGCAAGCCGTCAGCGCACCACTTTCACGCACCACGCGGTAAGTGAAGGCATCAATCGCCAGTTTGGCGGCTGCAGAACCATCGGCACGCAGTCGCCGCATATCAGCCGAAATACCCGACATGCCCAGCAGTCCGCTTTGCTTGTATAGCAGCTTTTGCAGGCGATCATGGTCCCATCCATGCTCCAGCAAATAGAGCAACACCCCCGGGTCCAACGAGCCTGTGCGCGAGCCCATCATCAAGCCCTCAAGCGCTGAAAACCCCATGGTGGTGGCGCAACTCTGCCCACCTCGTGCGGCACATAGGCTGGCACCGTTGCCAAGATGGGCCATCAGGGTCCGGCCCTTGGCACGGTCTGAATATTCCAACAGGGCACCCATCACATACTGGTACGACAACCCATGAAAACCGTAGCGGCGCAAGCCCTGCTGGTAAAGCGACTCGGGCAAGGCAAAACGGTATTCCACCTCGGGCAGCGTGGCATGGAAAGCCGTGTCAAAGCAGGCGATTTGCGGAATGCCCACAAAAGCCTCACGAAAGGCACGAATACCCTCCAAGTTGTGTGGCTGGTGCAGCGGTGCCAAAGAATTGAACTGCGACAACTGGTCCAGCGCCTCGTCGGTCACCAGCATGCTGGCGCGGTAAACGGAGGCACCATGCACCACCCGGTGGCTGACCGCGCTAAGGGTGGGCACGCCGGGTAGCTGCGCCAGCAAGTCACGCAGACTCAACAAGGCTTGGGCAAAGACGCTTTCTCCGGTGACATTCAACACCCGCTTTTCCTTCTGCCCCTGGTAGCTCCAACTCATCTGTGGTGCGCCATCGGGCTCCAGCCCTTCAATCAGGCCAGACAGTATTTGCGACTGAACCGCGCCGCTAACCATGGGATACAAAGAAAACTTGAGCGAGGACGAGCCCGCATTCACCGAAAGAATGGCCATGAAAACTCCTACCAAGCGGCTCGAGGTTGGCTGCGGCGCGCATTGTGCGCAGCCAGCAAGCCCAAAAGTGCGGAAGCTACCCGGTTGGCCGGGGCTTCAGCGCGGCTGGTCAAGGCAATCGGCACGCGCGCACCTACCACCAGCCCGGAACCACTCGCTCCGGCCAGATATTCCAGTTGCTTGGCGAGCATATTGCCGCTTTCCAGATCAGGCACCGCCAGAATATCGGCATGCCCAGCCACGGGCGAGGTAATGTGTTTGATCTGCGCCGCGTGCATCGAAATGGCGTTGTCAAAGGCCAGCGGGCCGTCCAGCACGCCGCCGGTGATTTGCCCGCGGTCGGCCATTTTGCACAACGCAGCCGCATCGATCGTCGATGGAATATTTGGATTGACCGTTTCCACCGCAGACAAAATAGCCACCTTGGGCGTGGCCACGCCCATGACGCGGGCGAAATCAATGGCGTTTTGAATAATGTCGACTTTTTCCTGCAGAGTGGGCCGAATGTTCAGCGCAGCATCGGTGATCAGCAGGGGCTTGTGGTAAAGCGGCACGTCGAAACGGAAAACATGCGACATGCGCCGGCCGGTGCGCAACACGGCTTTGGACAATACCGCTTGAATCAACTCGTCGGTGTGCAGGCTGCCTTTCATGAGCATCTCTACATTGCCCGTGGCGGCCAACTCTGCTGCGGTCTCGGCAGCAGCGTGGCTGTGCGGCTGGTTGATGATCTCGGCACCCGTCAGGTCAATGCCCGCCTCCTCGGCCACATGGCGAATGCGCACCTCCGGGCCAATCAACACCGGCACGATCAGGCCGTAACGGGCTGAATCCATGGCCCCACTCAAGGAACCTTCATCACAGGGGTGCACCACAGCGCAGCGCACCGCCTCAAGCTTGTCCCCCATCGCCAGCAGATGCTTGAAGCGCACCTGCGGGTCATACAACTGAATCTGCGGTGCTGCAACACGCGGCAAGCGCACCTTGATCGTCGGTGCCAACACGCGGGCAGTGCCACTGAGTACGCAAGTACCCTTCTGATTGATCACCTGGCAATCGAGCTCAAGACTGTGGTTGTCTGCATTTTTCGACGTCACCGTGACCGTCACCGTGAGTGTGTCACCCACCCGGACCGGTTTTGCAAAATGCAGCGCCTGGTCCTGGTAAATCGTGCCAGGGCCGGGAAACTGCGTTCCCAGCAAGGCTGAAATGAGCGCGCCACTCCACATTCCGTGCGCAATCACACCGTGAAAGAGCGTGTCATTGGCGTACTCAGGATCCATGTGGGCGGGGTTGGTATCGCCCGACACCGCAGCGAAAGCCCGAATGTCTTCCAACTTGAGCACGCGCAATAAACGTGCGCTTTGACCAATGCTAATTTCGTCGAAAACATAGTTTTCAATCAGTTCCTGATCTGGAGCGTGATTCATAGTGGCCTACTTTGAGTTGAAAAAATTGTCGAGATCCAGCCCGTCGGCACCGGGCTTGAACCCCTTGTGCACCAAATGTTCTTCCGCTTGTTCGATGATTTGCCGGGTCAAGGGCAGCCCGTTGTCGGTCAGGATGACGGTTTCAAGGTGGTAGCGCAACACCAGCAAGCCGCGAAGCTCCTCCCGCAGGTGCGCTGCCCGCCGGTCTCCAGACATTGCTGAAAAAACCATCTTGCCGTCAGCCAAAGCAGCCCTGCGTTCTGTCGCAATCGGCGGAATCTGTGACTGATCCATGAGTTTTTGAACCGCATGTTGGTCATCCAGCCGGACACCCAGACCGATCGCCAAGCGTGCAATACGCTCGCTCAAGGACTCCAGTGAAGCAACCAGGCGCTGCACATACTCATCTTGAATCTGCATCGTTGGCCTGCTTTCAATTGAACATGGCTTGCAACCGAGCTGGGGACTCTAGCAACCAGAGTTGCGGGTTTGACAGCCAAATCACCCGGCGCCTACATAGGCCGCAATTTTAGGGCAAACCCCTTGATGGCTTGAGACTTGCCAACCAGCGACTGAAGCTTCAACCCAAAAGACAACCGTTTTGAACAAAGCGACTCGGCCTGAACATGCCGTAGCGCTAGGCCGACAGCGAACAAACTGAGTTAACCCCTGGCGCACAGCCAATTAAAAACCCGCCGAAGCGGGTTCTTAATTGGCCGGTGAGGCTACCGCAATTTAATTGCCGCGAGTTCCCACGACTTCAACTTCTACACGGCGGTTCTTGGAACGGCCATCAGAGGTCTTGTTGTCAGCGACGGGTTGCTTCTCGCCCTTACCTTCAGTGTAAACACGGTTCTTTTCGATGCCCTTGGACACCAAATAGGCCTTGACAGCTTCAGAACGCCTTACGGACAGACCTTGGTTGTAAGCATCAGAGCCCACGGCGTCAGTGTGACCCACAGCAATGATGACTTCCAGGTTGACGTCCTTGACCTTACCAACCAGATCGTCGAGCTTGGCTTTGCCATCAGTCTTGAGAACAGCTTTGTCGAAGTCAAAGAAAGCATCAGCGGCGTAAGTTACCTTGGCAGCAGCCACGGGGGCAGGAACAACAGCCGGTGCAGCAGCAGCAGGTGCGGGAGCAGCAGCCGCTGCAGGAGCAGCCTTGGCGGCCACGATGGCGCCGTCGCAACCAACTGCTGCAGTTGCAGGCGTCCAGGAACTGTCACGCCAGCAGAGTTCGTTGGTGCCGTTTTTCACAGCGGTGCCGTCAGTGGCACGCCAGTTGTCAACGGTTTGTGCACCAGCGGCGCAAGCGATGGCTGCGGTAGCGATCAGCATCGCTAATTTGTTCAATTTTTTCATGATTCTCCTAGATGAAAAAGGCCGCAGCGACGCGGCGATACTAAAACTGACGACCCACGGTGCCTATCACGTGAATCGGTCGCTCAATTGTGCCACAGAGATTTACATCAAATAAGGTAGCACTGGCGATGAGAGCGGCGCTTTGCGCCAGCGCGTCAACTAATAGATGGTTTCGTTGCTGTCCAGCCACAGTGTGAACGCCTAAAATGGTCGACCTACATCGCTTTTGCCTCGCCTCAACGCCCTATGACCCAATTCGCCAAAGAAACCCTGCCCACCAGTCTTGCGGACGAGATGCGTCGCAGCTACCTCGACTACGCCATGAGTGTGATTGTCGGGCGGGCTTTGCCGGACGCGCGCGACGGCCTGAAACCGGTGCATCGGCGCGTGTTGTTTGCCATGCACGAGTTGAACAACGATTGGAACAAGTCCTACAAGAAGTCGGCGCGTATTGTTGGCGACGTGATTGGTAAATACCACCCGCACGGTGATCAGTCGGTGTACGACACCATCGTGCGGATGGCGCAGGACTTTTCCATGCGCCACATGCTGGTCGATGGCCAGGGCAACTTCGGCTCGGTCGATGGCGACAACGCAGCCGCTATGCGGTACACCGAAATCCGTCTCGCCAAGATCGCCCATGAGTTGTTGGCCGATCTGGACAAGGAAACCGTCGACTTCGGCCCGAACTATGACGGCTCTGAAAAAGAACCGCTGGTGCTGCCCACGCGCCTGCCCAATCTGCTGGTCAACGGCTCCGGCGGTATTGCGGTGGGCATGGCCACCAACATTCCGCCACATAACCTGAACGAGGTGGTAGACGCCTGCCTGCACCTGCTGAAGAACCCACAGGCGTCGATTGACGAGCTGATGGAAATCATTCCAGCGCCTGATTTCCCCACCGCCGGCATCATCTACGGCATCAATGGTGTGAAAGACGGCTACCGCACCGGGCGTGGCCGGGTGGTGATGCGCGCCAAGTGCCATTTTGAAGACATCGACAAGGGCCAACGCCAGTCGATCATCGTCGACGAGCTGCCGTATCAGGTCAACAAAAAGACCTTGCAGGAACGCATGGCCGAGCTGGTGCATGAGAAAAAGATCGAGGGCATCAGCCACATTCAGGACGAGTCTGACAAATCCGGCATGCGCCTGGTGATTGAGCTCAAACGTGGCGAAGTGCCCGAGGTGGTGCTCAATAACCTGTACAAGCAGACGCAGTTGCAGGACACCTTTGGCATGAACATGGTGGCGCTGATCAATGGTCAGCCCAAGCTGTGCAACCTGAAAGACCTGATTGAAGTCTTCATCAACCACCGCCGTGAAGTGGTTACACGCCGCACCGTGTTCAACCTGCGCAAGGCGCGCGAACGCGGCCATGTGCTGGAAGGCCTGGCGGTTGCTTTGGCCAACATTGACGATTTCATTCGCATCATCCGCGAGTCACCCACGCCGCCCGTGGCCAAGCTGGAGTTGATGACGCGCCCCTGGGACAGCAAGCTGGTGCGCGAAATGCTCACCCGCACCCGCGCCGATGGCGCGCTGGTGAATGCCGACGACTATCGCCCGGGCGGGCTGGAGATGCAATACGGCATGGGTAAAGACGGCCTGTACCGCCTGTCGGATACCCAAGCCCAGGAAATTTTGCAAATGCGCCTGCAGCGCCTCACCGGCCTGGAGCAGGACAAGATCGTTGCTGAATACAAAGAGGTCATGGCCGAGATTGACGACCTGCTGGACATCCTGGCCCGCCCGGAGCGCGTCTCCACCATCATCAGCGACGAACTCACCGCCATCAAAACCGAGTTTGGCATGACCAAAATTGGCGCGCGTCGCAGCCTAGTCGAGCATAGCTCGTTTGACCTCTCCACCGAGGACCTGATTACCCCGACCGACATGGTGGTCACCCTGAGCCACAGCGGCTACATCAAGAGCCAGCCACTGAGTGAATACCGCTCGCAAAAGCGCGGTGGCCGTGGCAAACAAGCCACCGCCACCAAGGAAGACGACTGGGTTGACCAGCTTTTCATTGCCAATACCCACGATTACCTGCTGTGCTTTAGCAACCGTGGCCGCATGTACTGGCTGAAAGTCTGGGAAGTGCCGCAAGGTTCACGCGGCTCGCGTGGGCGCCCCATCGTCAACATGTTCCCGCTGGCTGAGGGCGAAAAAATCACCGTGGTGCTGGCGCTCACCGGTGAAAAGCGCACCTTCCCGGCAGACCAGTATGTGTTCATGGCCACCAGCATGGGCACAGTCAAGAAGACGGCGTTGGTCGAATTCAGCAACCCACGCAAAGCCGGCATCATTGCCGTGGACCTGGACGACGGCGACTTTTTGATTGGCGCCGCCTTGACCGACGGCGAGCATGATGTGATGCTGTTCAGCGACGGTGGCAAGGCGGTGCGTTTTGATGAAAACGATGTGCGCCCGATGGGTCGCCAGGCACGCGGCGTGCGCGGCATGATGCTCGATGAGGGTCAGGGCGTGATCGCCATGCTGGTGGCTGAAGACGAATCGCAGAGCGTGCTGACTGCCACCCAAAACGGCTACGGCAAACGCACCAGCATCACCGAGTACACCCGCCACGGCCGCGGCACCAAGGGCATGATCGCCATTCAGCAGTCTGAGCGCAATGGCAAGGTCGTTGCTGCCACGCTGGTGCACGCCGACGACGAAATCATGCTGATCACCGACAAGGGCGTTCTGGTGCGCACCCGCGTCAGCGAGATCCGCGAACTTGGCCGCGCCACGCAAGGTGTGACCCTGATCGGGCTCGATGAAGGCTCGCAGCTCAGCGGTCTGCAGCGCATTGTGGAAAACGACGCCATTACCAAGCTGGCTGATGAGGCAGTGGACGACGTAGCAGATGACACATCGGATGCGTCACCAGATGAATCCCCCGATGACACGCCCACGCCGGATACGCAATAACTATCAAATAAATAGCTACTAGCGCTTTGTCTATAAGGGCTAGAGGCTAATTTCTTATAAATTTTCAGCATGAACAGACCTTTTAATTTCTCCGCTGGCCCGGCCGTCATGCCTGAGGAGGTGCTGGCGCAGGCTGCCGCCGAGATGCTGGACTGGCACGGCAGCGGCATGAGCGTGATGGAAATGAGCCACCGTGGCAAAGAGTTTGGCCAAATTGCTACCGAGGCCGAAGCCGATTTGCGCGAACTGCTAGAAGTGCCAAGCCATTTCAAGTTGCTGTTCATGCAAGGCGGCGGCTTGGCGGAAAACGCCATCGTGCCGCTGAACCTGTCGCGTGGCGAAACGGCAGACTTTGTCGTCACCGGCAGCTGGAGCCAGAAGTCGGCACAGGAAGCAGCGCGCTATTGCACCGCGCACGAAGCCGCAAACACTCAGTCGAGCGGCTTCACCATGCTGGCCGACCCTGCCAGCTGGCAGCTCAGCAAGCAGCCCGCCTATGTGCATCTTTGTAGCAACGAAACCATCAACGGCGTGGAGTACCAGGCCTTGCCTAACCTCAAGGCGCTGGGTTGTGACGCGCCGCTGGTGATTGATTTTTCGTCCCACGTGGCCTCGCGCCCGGTGGACTGGAGCCGCGTTGGGCTGGCTTTTGGTGGCGCACAAAAAAACCTCGGCCCCGCTGGCTTGACCCTGGTGGTGGTGCGCGACGACTTGCTGGACCGCGCTTTGCCCATCTGCCCGAGTGCCTTCACCTATAAAACGGTGGCCGACAACGCCTCGATGTACAACACGCCGCCAACCTACTCAATCTACATCGCCGGACTGGTCTTCAAGTGGCTCAAGCGCCAGGGTGGTATAGCCGCCATGGAAGCGCGCAACATCACCAAGGCTGAGTTGCTCTACGGTGCGATTGACAGTTCTGCGCTGTACCTCAATCGGGTCGAGAAACACTGCCGCTCGCGCATGAATGTGCCGTTTTACCTGCGCGACGAGGCTCTGAATGACGCCTTTCTGGCGGGTGCCCGCGAACGCGGCTTGTTGCAGCTCAAAGGCCACAAATCGGTCGGCGGCATGCGCGCCAGCATTTACAACGCCTTGCCGATCGAAGGCGTGCAGGCGTTGGTGAGCTACATGCGCGACTTTGAAGCGCAACACGGCTGATGCCAGCGGGCTGGTCAGACAGGCACCTTTGCTGACATCGGTGCGCCCGGCGTGACCCCTGACTGACCACGGCACGACGACTATCCTTATCCCAGCCCTGTTTTTTCACGTTAACCAACCATCATGGCCAAAACCCTTCCTGAATTACGCAGCCAGATCGACGCGGTGGATCTGGAGCTCATCGCGCTGCTAAACAAACGCGCCGCGCTGGCCCATGAAGTAGGTGAAATCAAGCGCGTGGAAGGTTCGGTCGTTTTCCGCCCGGACCGCGAAAACCAAGTCATCGCCAACCTGCAGGCCAGCAACCAAGGCCCGCTCAAAACCCACAGCATCGCCATCATCTGGCGCGAAATCATGTCGGCCTGCCGCGCTCTGGAAGCGCCGCTACGCGTGGCCTACCTGGGCCCAGCGGGCACCTTCAGCGAGCAGGCCGCCATTCAGTATTTTGGTGGCAGCATGGCACGCGTGTTGTGCGTCAGCATTGATGAAGTGTTTCGCGCCACAGCCGCGGGCAGCGCTGAATTTGGTGTGGTGCCCATCGAAAACTCGTCCGAGGGCGTGATTTCGCGCTCGCTGGACCTGCTGCTGAATTCCCCGCTGCACATCATCGGCGAAACCAGTTTCCTGGTGCGCCACAACCTGCTGCGCCTGACCCCGTTGCTCGACGACATCGAAGTGGTCTACGCCCACCCGCAAGCCTTGGCGCAGTGCCAAGACTGGCTCAGCACCCACCTGCCCCACGCTGACCGGCGCGCTGCGCCCAGCAATGCAGAAGGCGCCCGCTTGGCCGCCGCCAACCCGACCTGGGCAGCCATTGCCAGCGAACGCGCAGGAAGCGAATTTGGCCTGCACGTGGTGTCTTACGCGATTCAGGATGACGCCTTCAACCGCACCCGCTTTGCGGTGGTCTGCCTGCCGCAAACCCTGGCGGCGCCGCAGGCCACCGGCAATGACTGCGTCAGCCTGATCGTCTCGGTCACCAACCGCCCTGGCGCGGTGCATGACCTGCTGGTGCCGTTGAAGCGCCACAAAGTATCGATGACGCGGTTCGAGTCGCGCCCGGCGCGCTCTGGCCAGTGGGAGTATTACTTCTACATCGATCTGGCCGGGCACCCATCGCAGTCGAATGTGGCGGCAGCGCTGGAAGAATTGCGCAGCCTGTGCGCGTTTTACAAGGTGCTGGGCACTTACCCGCTGGCAGAGTGAGCATGCAGCAGCACCTGACCCTACTTGTTTTCACCGATGCCACAGGCACGCGAGCCGTTCAGACCTGCCGGGAGTCTTCATGTTTGAACAACTGGGTTTGATCGGCTGCGGCCTGATGGGTGGGTCTTTTGCCTTGGCGCTGAAAAAGGCCGGGCTGGTGAAACGGGTGGTGGGTTACAGCCGGTCGCCTTCCACCACCGAACGGGCCCGGCTGATGGGCGTGATCGATGTCGAGGCACCCTCGGCGCTGCTGGCCGTCTCAGGTGCTGACATCGTGCTGGTAGCGGTGCCGGTGGCGGCATCAGAGGCCACCTTCAAAGCCATCAAACACATGGTCACGCCGAAGATGCTGATCATGGATGTGGGTTCCACCAAGAGCGACGTGGTGCAAGCCGCAGCACGCGGCCTACGCGAGCAGGTCGGCTCGTTTGTCCCGGCACACCCGATTGCGGGCAAGGAGCTGGCGGGAGTGGACAACGCCGATGCCGATCTGTACAACGGCAAACAGGTCATCCTGACCCCCACCGAGAAAACCTTGCCGAGCCACACCCAACGCGCAGCCGAAGTCTGGAGCGCGCTGGGCTGTAAGGTGGTGAACATGACCCCGGAGTCACACGACGCAGCATTTGCCGCAGTGAGCCACCTGCCGCATATGCTGGCTTTTACGCTGATGAATTCGGTGGCCGGGCAACTCAGAGGCCAGGAGTTCATGAAACTGGCCGGACCGGGCTTTCGTGACTTCACCCGCATTGCGGCCAGCGACCCGCTGGTCTGGCGCGACATCCTGCTGGCCAACCGGGCCGAGTTACTGGCGCAGAGCCAGAACTTTCGCGACCAGCTGGCGCTGTTTGAGGCCGCCATGCAGGCGGCAGACCCGCAGATGCTGGACGCCCTGATCACCCAGGCCAGCGCCACCCGCAGCAACTGGCGCATGAACCAGTTGCCCTGACATTTTCCAAACCGTCCTTGCGATGTACGCAACCGCCTTCCTCGATATCCCCCCGCTGAACACCGCCAGCGGCAGCATCACCCTGCCCGGCTCCAAAAGTATCTCGAACCGGGTGCTGCTGCTGGCCGCACTGAGCGAAGGCAGCACGGACGTGCATGACCTGCTGGACTCCGACGACACCCGGGTCATGCTTGAGGCACTGCGCCAATTGGGCTGCGGTGTTCACCAAAACCATAGCACCGTCACCATAGAAGGCTTGGGCGGCAAGCCAAAAGTAGCACAAGCCAAGCTGTTCATGGGCAATGCCGGCACGGCCATTCGGCCGCTCACCGCCGCGTTGGCAGTGATGGGCGGTGACTATGAGCTAAGCGGCGTGCCGCGCATGCATGAGCGCCCGATTGGTGATTTAGTCGATGCCATGCGCCAGCTCGGCTGCCAGATCGACTATCTTGAAAAATCCGGCTACCCGCCGCTGCGCATTGGCCAGCCGACGCTGAACCTGTCGGCACCCATCCAGGTTCGTGGCGATGTTTCCAGCCAATTCCTCACCGCTTTGCTGATGGCCTTGCCGCTGGTAGCCATGCACCGAGCCCCCGCGCTCGGCAATGACGTGGTGATTGAGGTGGTCGGCGAGCTGATTTCGCGGCCCTACATCGAGATCACCCTGAACCTGCTGGCGCAGTTTGGCGTGGTGGTGCAGCGTGACGGTTGGCAGCGTTTCACCATCCCGGCGGGCAGCCAGATCCGCACACCGGGCGAAATTTATGTCGAAGCCGATGCCTCGTCTGCAAGCTATTTTATAGCGCTTGGCGCAATAGCAGCAAGGGCTAGAGGCCAAAAAGGTATCAAGATTTTGGGAGTGGGTGCGGCCTCTATCCAGGGCGATATCCGCTTTGTGGAAGCCGCCCAAATGATGGGCGCGCAGGTTACCAGCGGCCCCAACTGGCTGGAGATCAGCCGAGGTGCCTGGCCGCTCAAGGCCATTGACCTGGACTGCAACCACATCCCCGACGCTGCCATGACCCTGGCGGTGATGGCGCTCTACGCCGATGGCACCACCACCTTGCGCAACGTTGCCAGCTGGCGCGTGAAGGAAACCGACCGCCTCGCCGCCATGGCTTGTGAGCTGCGCAAGCTGGGTGCCACGGTGGACGAAGGTGCAGACTACATTCGCATCACACCACCTGCCAGCGTGGGGGCCTGGAAAGCCGCCAGCATCCACACCTATGACGACCACCGCGTTGCCATGTGTTTCTCACTCGCCGCCTTTAATCCGGCAGGTCTCCCGGTGCGCATTGAAGACCCCAAATGTGTCGCCAAGACCTTTCCGGACTACTTTGAGGCGTTGTTTTCACTGGTTCAAACCAGCCCCAAGCACGTCCCTGTGATCTGTATTGATGGCCCCACAGCCTCGGGCAAGGGCACGCTGGCGGCTGAACTGGCCATGCGGCTCGGGTACCACTTTCTGGATTCAGGCGCGCTGTACCGCATCGCCGCGCTGGCTGCTAGCCGCGCCGGACTGCCCATTGCCAGTAGCGGCGAGGCGCAAATCGCCAGCCTGTTGCCGCAGTTGCGCATCGAATTCGCTGGCAACCGGATTCTGCTGAACGGCGAGGACATGTCCGAGGCCATCCGCACCGAAGAAAACGGCATGAACGCCTCCAAAGTGTCAGCGCTGGCGCCGGTGCGTGCCGCGCTGGTGGCCCTGCAACACAGCTTTCACCGCCTGCCCGGCCTGGTGGCTGACGGTCGCGACATGGGCTCGGTGATCTTTCCACAAGCTCAACTCAAGGTGTTTTTGACCGCCAGCGCACCACAGCGCGCACAAAGGCGTTTCAAGCAGTTGATTTCAAAAGGGATTTCGACTACACTCGACAGTCTTCGCGCTGATTTGGAAGCCAGAGACGAGCGGGACCGAACCCGTAGTGCCTCACCTTTAAAACCCGCACAAGACGCCGTGTTGCTGGACAACTCGGATTTATCGGTTGAAACATCGGTGGATCTGGTACTTGGCTGGTGGCAGGGCAAACAGCCCTTTTGATCGTTCACAAGAGCTAAAAATGGCAAGGGCTCACGCCTTTGCACCGGCCCTCATCTGCCTTATCGCGCTGCACTGGCGCACTGCAGTTGAGGTTCACAAAACTTAACCCCGTGGTGTTACAGCCACAAAAAAAATGTCTGAATCTTTTGCCGCCCTGTTTGAAGAATCCCTGCAACGCACAGAAATGCGCCCCGGTGAAGTCATCACCGCCGAAGTTGTTCGCATTGAGCACAGCTTCGTGGTGGTCAACGCTGGCCTGAAGTCTGAAGCCTATGTGCCGTTGGAAGAATTCAAGAACGATCAGGGCGAAACCGAAGTGCAAGTCGGCGACTTTGTCTCCGTGGCCATCGGCTCCATCGAAAACGGCTATGGCGACACCATCCTGTCGCGCGACACCGCCAAGCGTCTGGCTTCCTGGATGAGCCTGGAAAAAGCCCTGGAAACCGGTGAATTTGTCACTGGCACCACCAGCGGCAAGGTCAAGGGTGGTCTGACCGTGTTGGTCAACGGCATCCGCGCCTTCCTGCCCGGCTCGCTGGTCGACACCCGTCCTACCAAAGACCTGTCTCCGTACGAAAACAAGACTCTGGAATTCAAGGTCATCAAGCTCGACCGCAAGCGCAACAACGTGGTGCTGAGCCGCCGCGCTGTTGTTGAAGCTTCGATGGGCGAAGAGCGCTCCAAGCTGATGAACACGCTGAAAGAAGGCGCAATTGTTCACGGTGTGGTCAAGAACATCACCGAATACGGTGCGTTTGTGGACCTGGGCGGTATTGACGGCCTGCTGCACATCACTGACATGGCTTGGCGCCGTGTGCGTCACCCGTCTGAAGTGGTGACCGCTGGCCAGGAAATCACTGCCAAGATCCTGAAGTTTGACACCGAGAAAAACCGCGTCTCCCTGGGTCTGAAGCAAATGGGTGATGACCCGTGGATGGGCGTGAACCGCCGCTACCCGCAAGGCACCCGCATGTTCGGCAAGATCACCAACATTGCCGACTACGGCGCATTTGTGGAACTGGAACCGGGCATCGAAGGCCTGGTCCACGTCTCTGAGATGGACTGGACCAATAAAAACGTGGCTCCGAGCAAAATCGTCACCTTGGGCGACGAAGTCGAAGTCATGGTTCTTGAAATCGACGAAGACAAGCGCCGTATCAGCCTGGGCATGAAGCAATGCAAGGCCAACCCTTGGCAAGAGTTCGCCCAAAACACCAAGCGTGGCGACCGCGTCAAGGGCCCGATCAAATCCATCACCGACTTCGGCGTGTTCGTCGGCCTGGCTGCTGGCATCGACGGCTTGGTGCACCTGTCTGACCTGTCCTGGAACGAAACCGGCGAAGCCGCTGTGCGCGAGTACAAAAAGGGCCAGGAAGTCGAAGCCCTGGTGCTGGCCGTGGACGTGGACCGCGAGCGTATCTCTCTGGGTATCAAGCAGTTGGATTCCGACCCCTTCACCACCTTTGCCACCATCAACGACAAGGGTGCCGTGGTCACTGGTAAGGTCAAAACCGTCGATGCCAAGGGTGCTGAAATCGACCTCGGCGAAGACATCATTGGTTACCTGCGTGCCTCTGAAATCAGTCGCGACCGCGTCGAAGACGCCCGCAATGTGCTGAAAGAAGGCGACGAAGTCACTGCTGTGGTCGTCAACGTGGATCGCAAGACCCGCAACATCCAGTTGTCCATCAAGGCCAAGGATGCTGCTGACCAGAACGAAGCCATGGCCACTTTGAGCCAGCAGTCTGCCCGCGAAAACGCCGGCACCACCAGCCTGGGTGCTTTGCTGCGCGCTAAGCTGGACAACAACTGATCGGGTTTTTGCTCCATTGATCTGACGACCGGCTGCACCCGCGTGCACCGGTCGTTTTTTTTCTTCGCTTCAAGCCTTACACCATGACCCGCTCTGATCTTGTTGAAGAACTCGCTGCCCGTTTCAGCCAACTCACTCTGCGTGACGCCGAGTTTGCCGTGAAGGCGATTCTGGAGGCAATGAACGACGCGCTGGTGCGTGGCCACCGCATCGAAATCCGTGGCTTTGGCAGTTTCTCTGTCAATTACCGCGCACCGCGCATGGGGCGTAATCCGCGCAGTGGCGAAAGCGTGGCCATTCCAGAAAAGCGTGTGCCGCATTTCAAACCCGGCAAAGCCCTGCGTGAAGCGGTGGACCAACGTACTGCAGAATTGAGCCAAACCACCCCCAACTGACGTCACTTGGGCCAACCAAGCCGACTGGCTGGCATCTTTGGCTGCCAGAGGGTGTTTTGACAACTGCCAGCGTTAGAATTTTGCGCACATGGGAACACGCCAATGAACAAATTGATCTGGTCAGTGAAGTGGTTGCTCAAAGCAGCCATTTTTTTTACTCTGTTCGCTTTTGCACTGAACAACCAGCAAGACACTACGGTGCATTTTTTCTTTGGCAACCAGTGGCAAGCACCACAAGTGCTGGTGGTACTGACCGCCTTTGCCGCCGGTGTGGCGGTGGGCGTGGTGGGCATGGTGCCGTGGTGGTGGCGCCAGCGCCGCCTGGCCAATGCTGCACCTGCGCCGACCGCAACCCCAACCTGGACAGCCACAACCAGTCCATCTCCTCTGGGGGCATCGGCCTTGGTGCCGGCATCAAAACCTTCCTATGCCGATGGAATTTAATCTGAGCTGGATTTTGCTCGGCCTGCCGCTGGCGTTTGTGCTGGGCTGGCTGGCATCCCGGTTTGATCTGCGGCAGATCCGGTTTGAAAACCGCCAAGCCCCAAAGGCTTATTTCAGGGGCCTGAACTTCCTGCTCAACGAGCAGCAGGACCAAGCCATTGACGCGTTTATTGAAGCCGTTCAAAGCGACCCCGACACCTCCGAGCTGCACTTTGCGCTGGGCAATCTGTTTCGCCGGCGTGGCGAGTACCAGCGTGCGGTGCGGGTGCACGAGCATCTGCTGTCGCGTGGTGACCTTAGCCAGACTGACCGCCACCGTGCCCAGCACGCGCTGGCGCTTGATTTTCTGAAAGCAGGTCTGCTAGACCGAGCTGAAGAAGCGCTCAACAAGCTCGAAGGCACCGCTTTTGAAACCGAAGCCCGACTGGCACTGCTGGCCAATTACGAACGCAGCCGCGACTGGGCGCTGGCCGCCGAGGTGGCCCACAAGCTGGAAAGCGCCCGTCAAGGCAACTTTAGCCAGCGGCTGGCGCACTATCTGTGTGAGCAAGCCGCTGACGACCTCGCGCAAGGCCGACCGGACGCAGCCCGAGCACGCCTACAAGAGGCCATCACCAAGGCGCCTGAAGCGGCCCGGGCGCGCATGGCACTGGCACAGCTTCAAGCCAACGCGGGCGAGCTAGCCGCCGCCCAGCAAACGCTGCTGGATGCGATGGCGCAGGCGCCCACCGCCATTCCCCTCATGGCCGGGCCATTGGCAGACATCGCACTCAGGCTGGGTCATGTCACACCGGCCCTGACGCGTCTGCAGGCACTCTATGCGGAAAATACCTCGCTCGACGTGCTGCAAGCCATCGTCCGGCTGTCGGCCAGCCAACCCGCTGCGGGCTTGAGCGATCATGACTGGTACGCGCGTCATCTGGAGCGCGAGCCCTCTTTGGTGGCGGCCACCCGCTGGATTGCAGGTGAGAAATTTGAAGACGAGCAGTTTCACCCGCAAGTGCAACGCGCGCTGGACCACGCCATCAAGCCGCTGTTGCGTTACCGCTGCGCGGCCTGCGGGTTTGAGGCCAGCCAGCATTTTTGGCATTGCCCGGGTTGCCAAACCTGGGACAGTTACCCCGCCAAGCGGGTGGAAGAGTTATGACCATTACCAAAACAAAATTAAGTCAGGCCCGCGTGCTGGTGGTGGGTGATGTGATGCTGGACCGCTACTGGTATGGCGCCGTGGACCGCATCAGCCCGGAAGCCCCGGTGCCGGTGGTGCGCGTCACCCGCGAGGATGAGCGCATGGGCGGTGCTGCCAACGTGGCCTACAACCTGGTGACGCTGGGCGCGCAATCTTCCCTGCTGACCGTGGTGGGTGACGATGAAGCCAGCCACAAACTCGAAGCCCTGCTGGCACAGACCGGCATCCAGGCGCATTTTGGGCGGGATGCGCAGCTCAAAACCACGGTAAAGCTGCGCGTGATTGGCCGCCAGCAGCAACTCCTGCGTATGGATTTCGAGAACACCCCCAAGACCGAAGTCCTGGCCTCGCAAACCGCCGCATTCATTGACCTGCTGCCCAAACACGACGCGGTGCTGTTTTCTGATTACGGCAAAGGCGGCCTGGCCCATGTGAGCGACATGATTGCGCGAGCCCATGCAGCGGGCATACCGATCCTGATCGACCCCAAAGGCACCGACTACTCACGCTACCAGGGGGCCACGGTGATCACCCCGAATCGGGCTGAATTACAACAGGTGATTGGTGACTGGCAGGATGAGGCCGATTTGCAAGTCAAAGCCCAGGCCCTGCGCGAGCGCCTTAGCCTGCAGGCCATTCTGGTCACCCGCAGCGAAGAAGGCATGACGCTGTTTGATGCCCAAGGCCAGGTCAGCGTGAGTGCGCAGGCGCGGGAGGTGTTTGACGTGACCGGCGCAGGTGACACGGTGATTGCCACGATGGCCGCCATGGTGGCGGCTGGACTGAGTCTGCGTGATGCCCTGCCGCTGGCCAACCGGGCGGGTGGCTTGGTGGTAGGCAAATTTGGCACCGCCACTGTTTCTTACGAGGAGTTGTTTGCATGACCCGAATCGTTGTCACCGGCGCGGCCGGTTTTATTGGTAGCAACATCATCAAGGGCCTGAACGCCCGCGGCCTGAGCGACATCATCGCTGTGGATGACCTCACGCAAGGCGACAAATTCCGCAACATCGCAGATTTGCAGATCTCCGACTATGTCGATGCTGACGTGTTCTACGACGAGTACGCCAGTAGCTCCTATGGCCAGGTGGAAGCCGTCTTTCACGAAGGCGCCTGCAGTGACACCATGGAAAGCAACGGCAAGTACATGATGCAAAACAACTTTGCAACATCGTTACAGCTCTACCACGCATGCCAGAAGCGCGGTGCGCGGCTGCTGTACGCCTCCAGCGCCGCCACGTACGGTGGCTCGGACACCTTCCGTGAAGAACCCGCTTTTGAGCATCCGCTGAATGTCTATGGCTACTCCAAGCTGCTGTTTGACCAGCGCATGCGCCGCGAATGCGGTCTGCAATTCGAGCGCGCCTTGGCCGGCAAAACCATGCAGGTGGTGGGTTTTCGGTATTTCAACGTGTATGGCCCGCGTGAGCAGCACAAGGCGCGCATGGCCAGCGTGGCGTTTCACCAGTTCAACCAGTTCAAGCTGGACGGCAAAGTCAAGCTGTTTGACGCTTACGGTGGCTACGCGGCGGGTTCGCAAATGCGCGACTTCGTGTTCATTGACGATGTGGTGGCCGTTAACCTGTGGTTTTTTGATCACCCGGGCATCTCTGGCATCTTTAACCTGGGCACCGGCCGCGCCCAGCCGTTCAACGACGTGGCCAGTTCGGTCGTCAACGCCATGCGCCAGCTGGAGGGCCAGCCTGCGCTGTCGCTGCCAGAACTGGTTGAGCTAGGCCTGCTGCAATACATTGCCTTCCCCGACGCGCTGCGTGGCAAGTACCAGTGTTACACCCAGGCGGACCTGAGCGCCCTGCGTGCCACCGGCTGCAAGCATAACTTTGCCGACGTGCAGACCGGCGTGGCGAGCTACGTGGCTTGGATGCTGCAACACAACCCAAAAACCTAACACTTTGTGCACATAGCTACAAATATCTCTTGGGCTTGCGCCAGCGCTCGCCGTACACTGAATTGGTGACTGACTTGTGCCCCGGCACCCTGTCAGCATCACACGACAAAACCACCCAACCTCAGGAGAGTTAACCCATGTTAAAGAAACTTTTGACCTTTGTGGCCATGCTGTACGCGGCCACCTGCTTCGCCGCTGTGGATGTCAACAAAGCCAGCGTTGCCGAACTGGACAGTATCAAGGGCATTGGCCCGGGTATTTCTGCCAAGATTTTGGACGAGCGCAAAAAGGGTGACTTCAAGGACTGGGCTGACCTAGTCGACCGCGTCAATGGTGTGGGCGACCGCAACGCTGCCAAGTTTTCCGCTGAAGGCCTGACTGTCAACGGTGAAGCCTTTAAAGGCACCACGCCCACTGCCAAAAAAGCTGACGCTAAGCAAGCCAAGGCCGAAGTCGCCACACCTGCTGCCAGCGCAGCCAAGAAATAAGCCAGTGCACCAGCCCCAAGAACCCGCTGCGGCGGGTTTTTTTTACGGCTGCTGGCAACGCTGCGCCAGTGACATAGTCTTCAATTATTTGATAGCTACTAGCGCCTTATATTCATGGGCTCGACCATGATTTGGCTCATAAAACCCAGCGCGCGGCAAGTGGTGGCCAAATAGTGTGAGTGGCCATGCAACGCCGGCACAACCCAACCCGGCGTCCTTCATCCAAAATAGCCGCTTAACCATTCACAACAACCCAAACCGGAGACGCCCCATGCACCTGCGCAACTTCTTTTCTGCCCTGCTGATGACTCTGGCCGCCACCCTGGCGCTGGCCCAGGACAAAGTGGTTTACCACTTCGACAACAGCGACACCCAGGCCACGGCTGGACTGCGCACCCTGCGCAATTACATGGACACTGCCCCCAACACCACAATCATCGCGGTGGCGGTGGGTGATGGCGTGAACTTTCTGATGGAAGGCGCCAAAGACAAGAAAAACCCCAACATCGAATACGGCCCGCTGATCTCTGACCTGGTGGCCAAAGGTGTCAAATTTGAAGTCTGCGAGCTCACCTTGCGCGCCATGGACATCAAGAAAGATGTGTTTGTGATGGATGCCGGCTTCACCCAGTCGGGCGTGGTGCGCATCGGCCAGTTACAAGGTCAAGGCTACGGTTACATCAAGCCCTGAGTGCGTCGACAGTACTTCTGAGCCGCTTTTTCTGGACCTTAATTTGTAGCTATAAGCCCTTTATTTATAAGGTCTAGAGGCTATTTTCTTATCTTTTTTTTGTGCACGCACCACAACCGTTTTTTCAAGTGTTGGGCTTAGCGGTAGCATGACGCTATGCAGCTCAACTTTCTGGCGCGCCATTCACTCAAGACGCGCTTCACCTTGACCACCATGGCCATATTTCTGGCCAGCCTGTGGAGCCTGTCTTTTTACGCCAGTTTCGAGTTGCGTCGCGACATGCAGGAAGGCCTCGGCGCGCAGCAATTTACTGTTGCCTCCTTGCTGGCTCAGCACATTGACGAGCGCCTGTCGGAGCGGCTTGCCTGGCTGCGATTGGTGGCCCAGGAGATCGACGCCGAGCAGATGCAAAGCCTGCCAGCGCTGCAAAGCCGACTGGACAGCCACCCCATTTTGGCAACCGAATTCAACGATGGGCTGATGATTTTGAACGCCAGCGGCTTGAGCCTTGCCGACGCACCCCGCAGTGCAGACCGCACCGGGCGCACCCACCCGCACCTGACATCGATGAAATTTGCCATGGCGCAGGATCGCAGCAGCGTCGGCCAGGCGTACCTTGACCCACGTCATGGGGTGCCGATGATCGACATGGCGGCCCCAGTGCATGACGCCAATGGCTTGATCATTGGTGCTGTGGTCGGCTTGACGCAACTGAACAAACCCAGTTTTCTGAGCGAAGTCACCGTCAACCGGTATGGCCGCACAGGCCGCTACCTTCTGCTTGAGCCGGGGCAGCGGCGGGTGATTGCAGCCACCGACACCAAACGCGTCATGGAGCAGTTGCCTGCCGCGGGCGTTTTCCCGGCGCTGGACAGGTTCATCAACGGCTTTCAGGGTTCGCAAGTCTTCACTAACTCGCGCGGTCAGGAGGTTCTGGTCTCGCATGTGGCCGTGCCCAGCACCGGCTGGATCATCTCTGCCGTACTGCCTACGGCCGAAGCTTTTGCCCCGATCCGCGCCATGCAGCAGCGCACCGTGTACGCCACCCTGCTACTCACCTTGCTGGCCGGCGTGCTGACCTGGTGGCTGGCCCGGCGCCAACTCGCGCCCGTGCTCGACACTGTGCGGGCGCTAAGCCACTACAAGCCTGAGCAAAACGCCGAGCTGGACCTGCCCCCCAACGCGCCGGGTGAAATTGGCGAAATGGTTCAGGCCTTCACCACCCTGCTGACGGCGCTGGCCGAGCGCAACCAGGCTCTGCTGGCCCAGCAGGACATGCTGTCGCGCACCGAGGCGCTAGCCCATCTGGGCAGCTGGGAGTGGGATCTGGAAAGCGACACGGTGACCTGGTCAGACGAGCTGTTTCAGTTATTCCGGCTTGACCCAGCCAAAGGCGCGCCTACTTTTGGGCAGCAACTCAGGATGTACACGCAGCAAGACGCTCTGCGCCTGAAAGAGGCCGTTGACCGGGCGCGTTACTACGCCATTCCCTTTGAGGTGGAGCTGCACACCCTGCGCCGCGACGGCTCGCAACGCTATTACCTGGCGCGCGGCGAGGCCCAGCGTGACGCGAAAAGCGTGGTGCGCAAGCTGGTGGGCTCCATCCAGGACATCACTGAGCTCAAACAAGTTCAGGAAACCTTGCAACGCAGTTTTATCGCCCTGCAAAACGTGCTGCAAACCACGCTAGACGGATTTTTGCGCTTTGACCGCCGCGGACTGGTGCTGCAGGTCAACCCGGCGTATTGCGCCATGTCAGGCTACACCCAGGACGAACTGCTGCAAATGTCGGTGCTGGACCTGGAAGCCACCGACAAACCCGAAGAGGTTGCCGCGCGCATGGTGCATCTGTACAAAACCGGGCGCCAGCAGTTTGAAACCCGCCACCGCCGTAAGGATGGCTCGCTGTGGGACGTGGAAGCCAGCCTGACCGCCAACGCTGGAAGCGGCGGCGAAATTTTCGCTTTTCTACGCGACGTGAGCGATCGCAAACTTGCCCAGTTGCGCCTGGAGATGGCAGCCAACGTGTTCAGCCACGCGCATGAAGGCATCAGCATCACCGACATTGAGGGCAACATCCTGAATGTGAACGACACTTTTTCACAGATCACCGGCTACTCGCGCGGCGAGGTCATTGGCAAAAACACCCGCCTGCTGCAATCAGACCGGCAGGATGCCGCTTTCTACCAGGCACTGTGGAAAGCCCTGCTGATCAACGGCCATTGGAGTGGCGAGATCTGGAACCGGCGCAAAAACGGCGAGGTCTACCCCGCGCTGCTGACCATCAGCGCGGTGCGCGACGAACGCGGCGTGACCCGCCAGTATGTGACTTTGTTCTCAGACATATCAGTGCGCAAAGCCATCGAGGAACAAGTGCGGCAACTGGCGTTTTTCGACCCACTGACCAACCTGCCCAACCGCCGCTTGCTGACCGATCGGCTGGCGCAGATTCTGCTGGTCAACAAACGTAGCGAGCATTTCGGCGCGGTGGTGTTTCTGGATCTGGACAACTTCAAGCCCCTCAACGACACCCACGGCCACGGGGTGGGTGACATGCTCTTGATTGAAGTGGCCAGCCGCCTGAAGAGCTGTGTGCGTGAAATGGACACGGTGGCGCGCCTGGGCGGTGACGAGTTTGTAGTGGTCTTAAGCGAGTTGGATGCCACACTGGACGCCTCCAAAACGCAAGCGCTGGCGGTGGCTGAGAAAATCCGCGACTCGCTGTCGCAGGTGTACCGGCTGCAGCCCGACGCCGCCACGCAGACGCCCGCCGACCAACCCATTGAGCACCATTGCACCGCCAGCGTGGGTGTCGCCGTGTTTGAACCCGGCCAGACCGACCAGGACGCCATCCTGCACCACGCTGACCAGGCCATGTACCGCGCCAAGGAAGCGGGGCGCAATCGGGTGGTGCTCGGCGAGAACCCGACATAGTTGCTGCAATACTATCAATTTAGTAGCTATCCGCGCATATTGCAAAAGGGCTAGAGCCCTAAAACATTTAAAATTTTATGCACCGTCGTTCCCTCCTTGTGTCTGCCGCAAGCCTGCTGGCAGCCTGCAGCACCGCACCGCCGCCCGCCCCAACGCCTGTCGCAGCACCTACCGTGCCAGCCAAACCGCGCCAGCCACGCATTGGCATCGCTTTGGGTGGCGGCGGCACCAAAGGCTTTGCGCATGTGGGCGTGATCAAGGCGCTGGAGGCGCAAGGCCTGCAACCCCAACTGATTGCCGGCACCAGCGCGGGCAGCGTGGTGGGCGCACTCTACGCCAGCGGGTTGGACGGCTTTGCGCTGCAGGAGCTGGCCTTTGCGTTGGATGAAAGCCGGGTGAGAGACCTGAACCTGCGCAGCCCCTGGGAGGGCCTGGTGATTGGCCAGAAGCTGCAGGACTATGTGAACGAGTTGGTGAAAAACCGCCCTATCGAACAGTTGGCCAAGCCGTTTGTGGCAGTAGCCACCCAGGGTGACAACGGCGCGCGGGTGGACTTTGCCCGTGGCAACACCGGGCAGGCAGTGCGCGCTTCCAGCAGTTTCCCGGTGTTTTTCAAGCCGACGCAGATTCTGGGCAAAACCTATGTTGATGGCTGCCTGGTGAGCCCGGTGCCGGTGGACGCCGTGCGCAAGCTGGGTGCCGACATCGTTGTGGCGGTGGATATTTCGGCGCAACTCGAGCGCCGTGTGGTGTTTGACGGCCTGTCCAATGTGATCGACCAGGCCATCATCATCATCATCAAACGCCTGAGCGAGCAAGAGTTGGTGCGTGCCGACGTGGTCATCCGGCCCAAGGTGGGCAAGTTCGGCGCCACCGACTTTGACCAGAAAGACCGCGCTATTTTGGAAGGCGAAAGAGCCGTAGCCCAGGCCTTGCCGGCGATTCGCCTGGCGGTGCAGCGCTGGCAGGCCAGCCATCCGTGACCCGTACACGATAGCCACATACTATATTTTAAATAGCGGTCTGCGCTTTGCATATAGGGGCTAGAGGCCAAAAAGGCGTCTAACAGACGCGCATCAGGATTACCGCCGCACAGCGCTCGATACCGATCATCGCGTCGCTCAGGCGCGTGTCGCCAAACGGTGTGACCGCTGTGGTGAGCCGTTTGTGCGCCACGCCCACCACCGCCCGCCAAGTACAATGGGCCGCTTCAATAGACCTCGTCACCCGCCCCTGCCGGGCTCCGTCCTTCCCATGCGCCCTACCCCAACCGATCCGCCCGCCCACTCGACCACTCATCCGGCACCCCCCATCTCGGTGCTGTCGCTGTCCATTCCGGTGGCCATGGGCTATGTGCCGCTGGGCATGGTCTTTGGCTTTTTGTTTGTGCAAGCCGGTGCCACATGGTGGCTGGCAGGCGCTGCCAGCGCTCTGGTGTTTGCCGGTGCGGCGCAGTTCATGATGGTGCCGATGCTGGCTGGGGGGCTGCCGCTGGCCGCCATCGCGCTGGCCACGCTGGTGGTGAATCTGCGCCATGTGTTCTATGGTCTGTCGCTGCTGAACAAACTGCCGCACCAGCCATGGGCGCGCTGGTATTTGGTGTTTGCGTTGACCGATGAGACCTACTCGGTGCTCACCACGCTGGCGCCGGGTACCACCACCGCACAGATGGTGAGTGTGGCGCTGCTCAATCAGGCTTGGTGGGTGTTGGGCTCGGTGCTGGGCGCGCTTGTAGGCACGCAGGCGCAGGTGCCGCTGGCCGGGCTGGACTTTGCCCTGGCTGCACTGTTTGCGGTGCTGGTGGTGGAGCAATGGCGTGGCGCGCACAGCGCTGCACCGCTATGGGTGGCGCTGCTCAGCTACGCCGCAGCGCAGGCGCTGATGCCACAGCAGGCGCTGCTGATTGCCATCTCGCTGAGCGTGTTGGCGGGCATGCTGCTACCAGCCCCTGTGGCTAAAGAGGTGGCGCCATGATCGACACCGGTTACGCCCTGGGCGCCATGGTCGTGATGGCTGCTGTGACCTTTGGCTTGCGCGCTTTGCCTTTTATGGCCGCCAAATTCCTGCAAAACCACCCGATGGTGCTGCGCCTGGGCCGCTTCTTGCCGCTGGCCATCATGACGCTGCTGCTGGTGCACACGCTGGTGGGCAGCGCCCGTGACAACCCGGCTGGCCCCTGGGGCGTTCTGGCAGCGGTGGCCTGCGTGATCGCGCTGCAGTGGTGGTGGCGCCAGCCGCTTCTGAGCATCCTGCTGGGCACAGCGCTGTATGTGCTGCTGCGCAACCCGACGCTGCGGGCCTAAAGCTGGCAGGCGGTGCCTTAGCGTTTTGCCTTCCTTGGCGCAATGGGCAAAAGCTGCTCAACGCCACTTTTGTCACCGGTCATCGTGCTTTGGCTCGCGCTTCAGTCACTCAAGCCACGTCGGGAAGCAGTCCTGGGGCCTCCTTGCGTCATGTTTTTAGCACCCAAGCGACTGGGGTATGTCACTCCTGCGCTGACAGGGTTTTAAACCTCGCCCGTTACCTGCCCCGCTAAACTCTGTGACTGATCGAAAAATAGCGAGGCTGTGTTGCGGCCTCCACCATGAGAGTTGGAAACACCATGCAAGCGCTGTTAAAGCTAGCCAGCACCATCGACGCGATCAACCGGTTTATTGGCAAACATGTCATCTGGCTGATTTTGGCATCAACCCTGATCAGTGCCATCAATGCGGTGGTGCGCAAGGCGTTCAACATCAGCTCCAACGCTTTCCTGGAAGTGCAATGGTATTTGTTTGCAGCCACTTTCATGCTGGCAGCGGGTTACACCCTGCTCAATGGCGAGCACGTCAAAATTGACGTGATTTATGGTCGGCTGAAAAAGCGCACCCAAACCTGGATTGATATTTTTGGCTTTGTGTTTTTTCTGCTTCCGGTGTGCGCTGGCGTCCTTTGGTTCAGCACACCGTTTTTTCTCAACGGTTTCAACAGCGGCGAGATGTCTGGCAACGTAGGCGGGCTGATCCGCTGGCCGGTCTACGCGGTCATGCCTTTGGGCTTTGCCCTGTTGTGGCTGCAGGGTGTCGCCGAAGTGATCAAACGCGTGGCTTTTCTGCAGGGGCTGATCGACGACCCCACAGTGAAAAAAGTCGACAAGACCGCAGAAGAAGAACTGGCTGAGGCCATTCAACGTCTGGCCCAAGCGAAGACTGCTCAAACCAAATCGGCCTGAAGCCAGGGACACGCATGGAATTCCTTCAGACCAATATGGCGCCTGTGATGTTCATGGGCTTGATTGCTTTCTTGTTGCTGGGCTTTCCGGTGGCCTTCAGCCTGGGTGCCTGCGGGCTTTTCTTTGGTTTCATCGGCATTGAGTTGGGCATCTTGCCTGAAGCGCTGTTGCAGGCGCTGCCGCTGCGCATTTTTGGCATCATGCAGAACGAAACCCTGCTGGCGATTCCCTTCTTCACCCTGATGGGGCTGGTTCTGGAGCGCAGTGGCATGGCTGAAGACTTGCTTGACACCATCGGCCAACTGTTTGGCCCGGTGCGCGGTGGTCTGGCGTTGGCGGTGATCTTCGTCGGCGCGCTGCTGGCCGCAACCACCGGCGTTGTGGCCGCGTCGGTGATTTCCATGGGCCTGATCTCGCTGCCGATCATGCTGCGCTACGGCTACGACCGTCGCGTCGCCTCCGGGGTGATTGCTGCGTCTGGCACGCTGGCGCAGATCATTCCACCGTCGCTGGTGCTCATCATTCTGGCCGATCAGTTGGGGCGCAGTGTGGGTGAGATGTACAAGGGCGCATTCCTTCCGGGGTTCATGCTGATGGGCATGTACGTGAGCTATGTGGTACTGGTCGCATTGATCCGCCCGAACTGGGTGCCAGCACTGCCCCCAGAGGCGCGCACCCTGCGCGCCGACAATGGCAACAGCGGTCTGCCATCGCTGCTGGTGCTGACCGTGCTGTCAGTGGGGGCCTCGCTGTTTTTCGCTACACACATCGCCGATGTGCACACATGGTGGTCGGGCGAGCTCGTGACTGCAGTCGCCAAAGACGAGACGATCGTGGTGTCCATGTGTGTCGGGGTGACGCTGGCCTTTGTGCTCTCCATGCTCAACAAAGTTACGGGGCTGGGCCTGCTCTCGCGCATGGCCGAGCGGGTCACTTTTGTGTTGATACCACCGTTGCTGCTGATTTTTCTGGTGCTGGGCACCATTTTTCTCGGCGTGGCCACGCCCACCGAAGGCGGCGCCATGGGCGCTGTGGGCGCCATCCTCATGGCCACAGTGCGCGCACGCCTGAACCTGTCGCTGCTCAAACAGGCGCTGATGTCGACCACGCGGCTGTCATGCTTCGTGGTCTTCATCCTGATCGGCTCAACCATCTTTAGTTTGGTGTTCCAGGGCGTTGACGGCTCGCGCTGGGTGGAGCATCTGCTCACTGGCCTGCCCGGCGGGCAGATTGGTTTCCTGATCCTGGTGAACATTCTGATCTTTATCCTGGCGTTCTTCCTGGATTTCTTCGAGCTGTCATTCATCGTGGTGCCGCTGCTGGCGCCGGTCGCACAATTGCTCGGCATTGACCTTGTCTGGTTCGGCGTGCTGCTGGCGGTGAACATGCAAACCTCGTTCATGCACCCACCGTTTGGTTTTGCACTGTTTTACCTGCGCAGCGTGGCGCCAGCAGTGCCCTACACCGACCGGGTGACCAAAAAACTAATCCAGCCGATTACCACCATGCAGATCTACTGGGGCGCAGTGCCTTTTGTGGTGATTCAAGTGATCATGGTCGGCTTGATCATCGCGTTCCCTGGCATCGTCTCCAGCGGCCTCGAGAAAAAAGAGGTCTATGACATGGATGCAATCCGCTTGCAGATGGAAAACCAGATGCAAGAGCTCGACTTTCAGGACGCTGGCCCGCCCGAGTCCAACCTCATTGAAGCTTCACCCGATAGCCCTGGCGCCAACGACGATCCCGCAGCAGGCGAGGCCCAGGGGTTTGATGACCCGCTGAAGGACTCAGAACAGGCGATTGTTCAGGAAAAGAAATAGGCGCATTGCCTCGCAAGCCTTGGCGTCAATACGCCGCTTGCCAAGACAAATGCGCCCGGCCCACGTCGCCCTAAGGTTTACAGCTTCACGCCCGACATGTAGTTGTCAAAGCGCAGCTCGGAATAGCGGGCCCACAGAAGCTGGTCGCGCTGGAAGGCCCGCATGTCCCGGTGAATTTTCTTGAATTCAGGTGACTTGGCCTCGTTCTCGGCAAACACCTCCATGGAAGCCTTGAAGCCGGCGTCCATAATTTCCTTGGTGAAAGCCTTGAGCTGGGTCTTGGCACCTACCAAGCGCTTGAGCGCGATGGGGTTGAAGGCATCGTACTTGGCGGTCATGTCACGCGCCGCCACCGCGGTTGCGGCGTCGACCATGGCCTGGAACTCAGGCGTCAGGGCTGCATACGCTTTGGCGCTGATAAAGAACGCCAACTCGGCACCGCCTTCCCACCAGCCGGGGTAGTAATAGTACGGGGCGACTTTGTTGAAACCCAGCTTTTCGTCGTCGTACGGGCCGACGAACTCGGTGGCGTCAAGCGTGCCTTTTTCAAGCGCTTGATACACATCGCCAGCGGCCATGTTTTGTGCCACCACACCGAGCTTTTGCATGGCTTCACCAAACAGACCACCCCCCAGACGCATCTTCAGGCCTTTGAGGTCGGCAACGGTCTTGATCTCTTTGCGGTACCAGCCGCCCATTTGCGTGCCGGTGTTGCCGGCGCTGCGGCTCTTGATGTTGTAGTTGGCGTAAAACGCATCCATGAGCTTGCGCCCGTTGCCGTGCTCCATCCAGGCGTCCATCTGGCGGGCGTTGAGGCCAAAGGGCACCGCACAACCAAAGGCAAAGATGGGGCTTTTGCCGGTGAAGTAGTACGGCGCTGTCTGCGCCATTTCAACCGTGTCGTTTTGAATGGCGTCCACCACGCCGAATGCGGGCATCAACTCGCCACCCGCATGCACTGATACCTCAAACTTGCCGCCTGAAAGAGCTTTGACGGTTTTGGCAAACATTTCGGCACTGCCGAAAATCGTGTCGAGCGATTTGGGAAAGCTCGACGCCAGGCGCCAACGCACTGCCGCCTGCGCGTGCACAGCGGGCGCGGCACCTGCAGCCAAAATTCCCGCAATACCTGCATTTTTAATAATAGAACGACGATCCATCGATTAACTCCTGTTGTTAAGTGCTTGACCACGGCGCCTTGCGGGCAACCCAACCAGTCATTGAAGCCGGATAAGTTTACGAAGCCGCATCCCGTGGATTGGGCGGGTTTACCCGCAATGACTGGCAAATCCTTCTCAAACGGGGGTCATCAAACCCCCAAAACGCGCCTGAATTGCAGCTTCAATACCTGCAGCGTCCAGCCCCATCATGGTCATCAACTTAGCCGGATCACCATGTTCGATGAACTTGTCGGGCAGACCCAGTTGCAACACGGGCCGCATCAAATTGGCCTGCGCCAGCGCCTCCAGCACCGCACTGCCCGCACCGCCCAGGGTGCAGCCCTCTTCAACGCTGACCAGCATCTCATGGTCAGCGGCAATTTGCAATAACAGCTCAGTATCGAGCGGTTTCGCCCAACGCATATTGACCACCGTGGCATCGAGCTTTTCAGCCGCTTGCAACGCTGGGTACAACAGGGTGCCAAAAGCCAAAATAGCCACTTTTTTGCCGGTGCGGCGGATCTCGCCCTTGCCAAATGGCAGCGTTTCCAACGCGCACGACACCGCAACACCTGCACCCGCGCCACGCGGGTAGCGCACCGCCACCGGGGTTTCCTGAGCGTAGGCGGTACTGAGCAGTTGGCGGCATTCGTTTTCGTCGGCTGGACAGGCCAGGCTCATATTCGGAATGCAGCGGATGAACGCAATGTCATACGCGCCAGCATGGGTGGCGCCGTCAGACCCCACCAGGCCAGCGCGGTCCAGCGCAAACACCACCGGCAGGTTTTGAATGGCCACGTCATGGATCATTTGGTCATAGGCGCGCTGCAAAAAGGTGGAGTAAATCGCCACCACCGGCTTCAGCCCCTCACACGCCAGCCCGGCGGCAAAGGTGACCGCGTGCTGTTCAGCAATGCCGACGTCAAAAAAGCGCTGTGGAAAGAGTTTTTCAAACTCCACCATGCCCGAGCCCTCGCGCATCGCCGGGGTGATGGCCACCAGCCGGTTGTCCGCCGCGCCCATGTCGCACAGCCAGTTGCCAAACACCTCGGTGAAAGTGATCTTGGCTGGCGCACTGGCCTTAGCCAGACCCACCGCCGGGTCAAACTTTCCCGCGCCATGGTAGGCCACCGGGTCCACTTCCGCCATCTTGTAGCCCTGGCCTTTTTTGGTGACCACATGCAGAAATTGCGGGCCTTTGAGCTGCTTGATGTTTTCCAGCACGCTCACCAGGGTGTCCACATCGTGCCCGTCAATCGGGCCGACGTAGTTAAAGCCGAATTTCTCGAACAAGGTGATCGGCTTCACCATGCCCTTGGCAGATTCTTCAAAACGCTTGGCCAACTCCCACAGGGGCGGTGCACCCTTGAGCACGGTTTTGCTGGCATTTTTGGCCGCCGCGTAAAACTGGCCGCTGAGCAGCTTGGCCAGGTGCCGGTTCAGCGCGCCCACCGGCGGGCTGATCGACATGTCGTTGTCGTTGAGGATCACCAGCAGGTTGCAGTCGGCCACACCGGCGTTGTTCAGGGCTTCAAAAGCCATGCCGGCCGTCATGGCACCATCACCAATCACTGCAGTGACATGCCGGTCTTCGCCTTTCAGGCGGCTGGCCAAGGCCATGCCCAGCGCCGCCGAGATGGAGGTGCTGGAGTGCGCGGTACCGAAGGTGTCAAAGTCGCTCTCGTCGCGCCGGGGAAAGCCGCTCAAACCGCCCAACTGGCGCAGGCTGTGCATGCGGTCGCGCCGCCCGGTCAGAATTTTGTGCGGATAGGTCTGGTGGCCCACATCCCAAACGATGCGGTCATAGGGCGTGTTGAGCACATAGTGCAGCGCCACGGTGAGCTCCACCGTGCCCAGGTTGGAGCTTAAATGCCCACCGGTTTTGGCCACACTGTCGAGCAGATAGGCCCGCAGCTCGGTGGACAACGGCTCCAGCTGGGAGCGATTGAGCCGCCGAAGATCGTCTGGCGAGTTGATGGTCTGCAACAGTGGATACGTGTGTGTCATGGATAAATGCTCTGATTTAAATAGCTACTCGCGCTTGATACATATGGGCTAGAGGCACTTTTTCTATATAAGTTACAGCACTCAGTGTGTGCGATCAACCACCATCTCGGCCAGCCCCTGCAAGGCGCGCACCTCGGCTAAGCCACTGCGCTTCAGGGCATCCAGTGCCCGCACTTTGAGCGACTGGGCAAAGGCGCTGGCCTCAGTCAGCCCCATCAGTGACACATAGGTGGGCTTGTTGCTGTCAGCGTCTTTGCCGGCGGTTTTGCCCAGGGTGGCTGAGTCGGCGGTGACATCGAGCACATCGTCCACCACCTGAAAAGCCAGCCCAATGGCAGCGCCGAAGTCCTGCAGTGCAGACCATACCGCCGGTGAGGTGTGGCCGCAAGCGGCACCCATCATCACGCTGGCGTTCAACAGCGCGCCGGTTTTGAGGCGGTGCATTTCCTGCAACTCGCTCTCGGTCAAGCGCAAACCGACACTGGCCAGATCTATCGCCTGCCCACCGGCCATGCCGGTGCAGCCGGAGGCGCGCGCCAGCAAACGGCACAGGTGCGCCTGCTGCGCCACCGGCATCTCTGAAGGCTCAGGTGCCAGCAACTCAAAGGCCAGTGCCTGTAAAGCGTCGCCGGCCAGCAGCGCACTGGCCTCACCAAACTTCACATGCACCGTGGGTTTGCCACGGCGCAGCACATCGTTGTCCATGCAAGGCATATCGTCGTGCACCAGCGAGTAGGCGTGAATCAGTTCCACCGCGCAGGCTGCGCGCAGCGCAACGCGCTGCATTTCAAGCCCGTCGTGCGACAAGTGGTGGGTGCTTGGCTGCAGCGCCACACCCCGGCGGGCCGCCTTGTCAGCGTCTTCGTCGCCGCTACTGGTCGCGGTCCCGCCGAACTGCACCGCCTCACAGGCCGCCATGACCAGCAACGGGCGCAGGCGCTTGCCACCATCGAGCACCGCATAACGCATGGCGGCCATCAATTCAGAGGGGGCCTGGTGCGCCAGATGCGCCGAGGCGTCTACCGAAACCCATTGGTCCAGCGCCTGCTCTACAGCAGCGAGCTGGCGTGTCATCCAGAGGTCGATGTCAAAAGGGTGCGCAACAGGAAGTGTCATCGTTCGTCCGAAGTCCAGGTTTTCAAAACGCCTTGGTCCAGCACCTTCACCTGCGCTTGCACGGCAGCCAAGCAATCACGGCAAAAATTCATCAGTTCGGCACCGCGCTGGTACTGGGTGAGCAACTGCTCCAGCGGCATGTCACCCGCTTCCAGCTTGGCAACCAGTTGCTCCAGCTCCTGCAAGGCGGCTTCATAGCTGGCGGGGGTTGCCGCTGGTGCGTGTTTGGAAGCTGTAGCCATAGGCGGATTATCCCTGGGTGCAAAGTGGTGCATTTTAGGCGCTGCCAACCCCCGTTATAAGAGACACAAAATGCCTGTACGATCAAAGGGTCTTGGTAAATCATTGAGATAAATCAACATTTTTGGCACACCGCCATGCGCAGCCTAGAAACCCTCTTACAAACCGGGCGTTGGTCTGGCCTTTGGATGCTGGCCGTGCTACTGCCGCAGTTGGCCTGCGCGGACACTTTGCGGGTGCTGAGCTGGCCAGGGTATGCCGACGCCGACTTGGTCCGGGCCTTTGAAGCACGCACAAGCAGCCAGGTCAACATCACCTACATCGACTCGGATGACGCCTTGTGGGAGCGTGTGCAACGCAACAACGGGCAAGACTTTGATGTGTTTGCAGTCAACACCGCCGAGCTGCAGCGCTATGTCCGGGCGCTGCTGGTCGCGCCCATTGACATCGCCCAAATCCCCAACACAGCCCGGCAGCTGCCACGATTTCGCCAGTTGGAGCGCATCAGCGGCTTGGTGCACCAAGGCCAGCTGTTTGGTGTGCCCTACACCTACGCTGAGATGGGCCTGATTTATGACCGCCAGAAGGTCAAGACACCACCCACCTCCATTGCCGCGCTGTGGGACCCGCAGTACCGCGGCAAAGTACTGCTTTACAACGGCAGCACGCATAATTTTTCGCTGACGGCGCAATCTATGGGCATCAGCAACCCGTTTCAGCTGGCTAGCAAACAATGGCCTGCCGTGGTGAACCAGCTGATTGGACTGCGGCGCAATGCGCTGGGTTTTTACACCCAGCCCGACGAGTCCGTAGCGCTGTTCAGGCAAAAAGGCGCTACCTTGATGCTGGCCAACTACGGCTCGCAGCAACTGCAGCTGCTGCGGGCGGCGGGCGCGGATGTCGGCTACGCCATTCCCAAAGAAGGGACGCTAGCGTGGCTAGACACCTGGGCCATCACCCGCCAAGCCAAAAACACGGCACTGGCGCACGCCTGGATCAATTACCTGCTGGAGGCCGCGCCCAGCCAGGCGCTGGAAATGCGCCAGGGCCTGGCCAACACCGTCAACGAGCCGTCTCAGCTGCGCCCTACAGACCGCCTGGTCTGGCTGCAGCCGGTGGAAGACAGTGCGCGCCGCCAGCAGCTCTGGGAGCGCATTTATTCCGGTGATCGTGCTGCCAAGGTGTTGGCCCCATGAGGTGGGGGCTGGCCACGCGGCTCGGCGGCGTGCTGGCGCTGGTCAGCCTGCTGATGGCGGGCATGACCGGCCTGTATGCCTACCAGGTGGCGCGTGAGTTGCTGGTGCAGGCTGCCAAAGACGAGCTGATGACTGCCACCCAGGTGGTAGCGCGGCGCGTTTCAGATATCCGCCAGGACGCCTCGCGCGACCTGCAACTGCTGGCGCACTACCCGGCCAGCCTAGCGTTGCTGCAAGGGCCACCCGCCGGCCAGGCCGCGCAAGCCGAGCAACTGGCCACCTTGTTTGAGTTGCTGATGAGCGCCAACCCCGCCTACTTCCAGATGCGGCTGATTTCCGCCAGTAGCTACGGGCTGGAGCGGGTGCGTGTGGACCGCGACGGCGACACTTTGCTGCGCGTGCAGGGCGACGACCTGCAGGAAAAACGCCACTACCCTTATGTGTCAGACACTTTAAAGCTGCCCGCAGGCAGCACCTACTTGTCGCGCATTGTCATTAACCGCGAGCGCGGTGCCCATGCCGGGCTGGGTCAACCCACCGTGCAAATGGCCTCGCCGGTGACCAACGCACAGGGTCGGGCGCTGGGGGTGATCGTGGTCAACCTGGATCTTAAAGGCGCGTTTACCCGGCTGGCGGCCGACTTGCCCGCTGAATTCCAGCTTTTTCTGGCCAACCAGCAGGGTGACTTTTTGATCCACCCAGACAGCAGCAAGACCTTCGGCTTCGATGCCGGGCGACGGGTGTTGATGCAAGACGAGTTCCCGGCCACCCGGGCACTGGTGGATGACCAAGTTAGCCAGGTGGTACTGGAAGCCAACACTGGCACCCACGCCAGCATGCCGATGGTGGCGGCCTTCCTGTCCAGAAAAGTCAAGATCGCCAACGGCGAGGGCAAGATCATTTTGGGGCTGGCGCAGCCGCGCAGCAGTGTGCTGAACCGCTCGCACGCGCTGGGCATGACCATTTTGCAAATTGCCGGCGGGCTTGCCCTGACCGGATTTGCGCTGGCTTTGCTGCTGGCGCGCTGGGTGACCCGGCCCCTCAACATCATGAGCACGGCGGTCGCCCGCTTTACCCCCGAGCAACCCATTGCCGGGCTGCCCGTGCACCGCCAGGACGAGTTGGGCCAGCTGGCGCGCAGCTTTGACCACATGCAGCTGCAAATTCGCCAGCAATTCACCGAATTGCAAGCCAACCGGGTGGAGCTGGAACACCTGGCGCGGCACGACGTGCTGACTGGCCTGCCCAACCGGCGCTTGTTCATGGAGCGCCTGGAAAATGCCCTGCAGCGCGCCAAGCGAACCCAGTCAGCACTGGCCGTGATGTTCATCGATATGGACCACTTCAAGAAAATCAACGACAACTGGGGTCACGATGCGGGCGACGCCGCGCTGCAATGGGTGGCGCAGCAGTTGCAAGCCAACACGCGCAAGACCGACACCGTGGCGCGCCTGGGCGGTGACGAGTTTGTGGTGCTGCTGGAAAGCCCGGTGCAGCGCGAGCAGATCGACAGCGTGGCGCAAAAGCTCCTTGACGCCATGCGCGAGCCCTGGTTTTATGACGGCCACTTGTGCAGCATCGGCTTGAGCATGGGGATTAGTGTGTATCCGGAAAACGGCGACACGGCGGATGCCCTGCTCAGCAGCGCTGACAGCGCCATGTACAGTATCAAAAGCGCCAGCCGCAACAATTTTGGGTTTGCCCCTGAGGGTTGATTCGGCCGCCGGAGCCCCCGGCTACAATGGTTCCTGCTTTGTGCCAGCTTTTAGCTGGTTTTTTTCACTCTGCACCTTTGGTGCATCTCCCTGTGGGGAGTCTTTAGGTCAGGTCACCCATGTCTGATTTAAGTCTTCAACTGCAGCAGGCCACCGGCCAACTACCAGTTTCAGCTTATTTTGATGACGCGCTGTACCAGCGCGAACAAGCAACCCTTTTCCAGCGGGGACCACGTTACGTGGGTCACGCCTCAAGTGTGCCCAATGTGGGCGATTACTACGCCCTGGCGCAGGAAAAAGAAGGCCGTATGCTGCTGCGCACCGGCAAGGGCGTCGAATTGGTGTCCAACGTCTGCCGCCACCGCCAGGCGCTGATGCTCAAGGGCCGCGGCTCGCTCGACCAGAGTGGCAGCGCAGGCAACATCGTCTGCCCGATCCACCGCTGGACCTACAGCGGCCATGGTGATGCGCCCGCTGGCACGCTGATCGGCGCGCCGCACTTCCCGCAAGACCCCTGCCTGAGCCTGAACAACTACCCTCTGCAAGAGTGGAACGGCCTGCTGTTTGAAGGCACCCACTGCGACATTGCCGCGGATCTGGCTGGCATGGCCACCCGCGCGCAGCTTGATTTCTCGGGCTTTGTGCTCGACAAGGTGGAATTGCACACATGCAACTACAACTGGAAGACGTTCATCGAGGTTTATCTGGAGGACTACCACGTCGGCCCCTTCCACCCGGGGCTGGGCAGCTTTGTCAGCTGTGACGACCTGAAGTGGGAGTTCAACGAACAGTACTCGGTACAAACCGTAGGCGTGTCCAGCGGTTTTGGCCGCCCCGGCTCACCGGTGTACCAGCGCTGGCATGATGCCCTGCTGGCCTACCGCGACGGCAAACCGCCTGAACGCGGCGCGATCTGGCTCACCTACTACCCGCACATCATGGTGGAGTGGTACCCGCATGTGCTCACCGTGTCCACCCTGCACCCGATGGGTCCGGACAAAACCATGAACATGGTCGAGTTCTACTACCCCGAGGACATCGCGGCTTTCGAGCGGGAGTTTGTTGAAGCCCAGCAAGCCGCCTACATGGAAACCTGCATCGAAGACGACGAGATTGGCGAACGCATGGACGCCGGACGGCGCGCCCTGATGCACCGTGGCGACAACGAAGTGGGCCCCTACCAGAGCCCGATGGAAGACGGCATGCAGCATTTTCACGACTGGTATCGGAGGCAAATAGCGAGGTGAGGCACGGACACTTAAGCGACTCAGGCCGCCCCAAAAACCAGTCCAATCACATCCACAACGGCAAGAACAACGCCCTCGGTCACCGCTAACCTGATTTCTTTCAGCACAAATAAACCATAGCTGCTTGCCCTTGATTGATAAGGGCTAGAGCCGTATTTCTTATATAAAAATGCAAGCCCTGTGGATGGTGTTGGCGGCCTTCTTTTTTGCCACCATGGCGGTCGGCATCAAGGTGGCATCAGGCAGTTTCAGCCTCTGGGAGCTGGTGTTCTACCGTGGCTTGATCAGCGTGATTTTCATGGGGGCAGTTATGCGCGGCCGTGGCATTGGGCTGGCCACACCGGTGCCGATGATGCACGCATGGCGCAGCGTGATCGGCGTGTTTTCGCTGACCAGTTGGTTTTACGCCATCGCCCACCTGCCGCTGGCCACCGCCATGACGCTCAATTACATGAGCGGTGTCTGGGTGGCGGCTTTTGTGGTGGGCGGCGCGCTGCTGTATGGCAAATCCACCTCGCAAGGCCCGCTGATGGCCACCGTGCTGGCCGGTTTTGCCGGGGTGGTGATGATGCTGCGCCCCACACTGGACCAGAACCAGCTGTTTGCCGGGCTGATCGGCCTGCTCTCAGGTTTGGGGGCCTCCATGGCTTACCTGCAGGTTGCGGCTTTGGGCAAGGTTGGCGAGCCAGAGGGGCGCACCGTGTTTTACTTTTCCATTGGCACCGCAGCAGCCGGGCTGATCGGCGTGCTGTTTGACGGCTTCACCGACTGGCATACGGTCAGCTGGCAAGCGGGCGCTTGGCTGCTACCCATTGGCGTGTTGGCCTCGCTTGGCCAGTGGGCCATGACCCGCGCCTATAGCCGTGGCCCCACGCTGCTGGTTGCCAACTTGCAATACGCTGGCATTGTGTTCGCCGCGTTTTATAGCCTGTTGCTGTTTGACGAGCAGATTGCGCCCATCGCCTGGCTCGGCATGGCAGTGATCGTGGTCAGCGGCGTGGCCGCCACCGTGCTGCGCACCCGTGTTTTGCCCAATACACCCGCCGAAGATCACTGAGGCCTTGCGTGCGTCTGGCTTCACAAACCGCGAAGACTGGCATGCCAATGAAGACCCTGGCGGCCCCCTGGCCGCTAGGGAGAAGACCGCTTCATATCACTTGGCGAAGACCGAACAGTTTTTCTTGAAATAGGGCGCCAAGGCTTTAATGCTCGCCTTGGCTTGGGCGCGTCTGGCAGCACCGTCATCCTCGTCTTGCTGACGCAAGGCATCGAGCCTAGGGCCTAACGCGCGCTGCACGTCGTCAAACATGGCTGGCTGGGTGTCAACTTGAGCCGCTTCCATGTGCTCACCGAACCCGCGCTTGACCGCCACCGCAGATATCTTGTTGTAGGCGTTGCCGTAGTAATTCAACATTTTTTTGTCGGGCTTGAAATCGGCATACACCTGCGCTAGTGCCTCAGCCTGATTCAGGCAACGCCCCAACTGGTTAATCGTCGTCATGGCAGCTTCCTCTGCAGCGATAAAGGCGCTCGCCTGGCTCTGACACTGGTCTTTGTCCTGCTCGGCTTTGGGGCAGATGCGTCGGTCCTGAAAACGGCTGTAGAGCATGGGCAGCACGAACTCGTCCTTCTCCCAATAGCCTTGCGCGATCCACTCCTTGTAGGGACTCTGCGTCTTAAGCCCTTCCAGAATGACTTTGTCGTAGATCTGCCGCGTCAGGCCGATGCGGCGGCCGTAAGCGAAGTTGCCCTCGTAACGGACATGGTCATTGATGTAGCTAACCACGCGGCCATGCCATTTACCGTTTGCGCACTGGCCCTGCTCGTAGCTAGTGGGGTTGCCATCCCGGTACCACTGAAGCTTGCCGGTGCCGTGTGCAACGTCATCCTTGCACGCTCCCGTCCATTCGATTTTTTCGTCAGGCACAGGCATCGCGTTCCAGGAAGAGAATTCGCAGGATTTTTCGGTTCTAAGCCATTCGCCTTTTTTTTCGGCGGCTGACGCTGGTGAGATGACGATCAGGGCTGCGCTGAGGCAGAGTGAGGCGGCAATGATGGCGCGAATCGGTGGGCGTGTGTACATGTTGGGCAAATGGCGGTGTTGGTGTTCAGTGCGCCGGGAATGCAAGCAAATTATTCTAGCCCGCGCTTGGCCGCTGGCTTGGCCGCTGGCTTGGCTTGGCTTGGCTTGGCTTGGCTTGGCTTGGCTTGGCTTGGCTTGGCTTGGCTTGGCTTGGCTTGGCTTGGGTGCCTCGGCCAACTGATGAGCGTGAACGTGCGGGCCAAAGGGCTGGCGAGTGGTTGCTGCCGATCAACCGACGAACGCCAGGGGCCAATGGCTCACAGCCCCGTCTTGAACTGCGGACCACTGGCCGTCTCGCCCAGCCGAAGCATGGACAATCTACACAAAATGTCACCCCACTCAAGGAACCGCCCGATGTCCACCACCCTGATCTCCGTTGAACAACTCCTAAACCTGCGCGCCAGCGGCCAGCCGCTGATGGTGTTTGACTGCAGTTTCGAGTTGCTACAACCCAAGCAGGGCGATGTGCAATACCTTGACAGCCACATCGCCGGTGCCGTGCGGGCCGACCTGGATCGGCATTTGTGCTGCTTTGACCCGACGCAGGCGCTGTGTGGCGGCCGCCACCCGCTGCCCCAGCGTGAGGCGGTGGCCGCCTGGCTGGCTGGCGTGGGCTTCAGCAATGACATGCAAGCGGTGGTGTATGACCGCCAGGGCCTGAATTACTGCGGGCGGCTGTGGTGGCTGCTGAAATGGCTGGGCCATGAGGCGGTGGCGGTGCTGGACGGTGGCCTGCAGGCTTGGGTGGCAGCGGGTGGTGCGGTTGCGTCCGGGGCGGGTACAGCAGGTAAAGCGAGTTCAGCGGTTTCAGCAGGCACAGCGGGATCAACGGGTTCAGCGGGTTCAGCGTCCAATTTCACGCTAGCCCCTGCGCTGGTTGCCTGGATCACTACAGAAGACGTAGCAAACAACCTGGGCCGCTCGACGCAGACCATTCTCGACGCCCGCGCCACACCGCGCTTTCTGGGCGAAGTCGAACCCATCGACCCGGTGGCAGGCCACATTCCGGGCGCTTTGAACCGCCCTTTTGCCCACAATTTGCAGGCTGACGGCTTCTTCAAGTCTGCCGACCAGCTCCGAACTGAATTCAACGCCTTGCTGGGCCAGCGCGACCCCGCCACGGTAGTGCACCACTGCGGCAGTGGCGTGAGTTCGGTGCCCAATCTGCTGGCCATGGAAGTGGCGGGCCTGGGTCGCACCCGGCTATACGCGGGTAGCTGGAGCGAATGGTGCAGCGACCCTGCCCGGGCGGTGGCTCAGGGCTGAGCGTTAAGGGGCAGCGGCTGACGGCCACACCCCGGATCGTGACACAGGTCAAGTCACAGGAGTAACATCGCGCCGATGTTGACCAGCCACACCTTGCGCCAGTTCACCCGTTGGGTGGCGCTGTGGTTTGTTTTGTCGCTGGGTGCGGCAGTGGCCTCGCCGCTGATCAACCCGCAGGCCATGAGCCTGATCTGCTCAAGTGCGGGGGCCATGAAAGTCATCGTACAAACCGACGATGGCGCGGTAGAGCTGGGCAGCCGTGGCCTGGATTGCCCGTTGTGCGCCAACCTGGGGGCGCCCCCACCGCAGATCATCCTGCTGGCACAGCTGACGCAGCAGGCGCCTGGTGCACCGCAACCGTCCCTCACCGCCCAACCATCTTCCCAACCGCACGAGCCGTGGCAGGCCCGCGCACCGCCCGTCTTTTCCTGAACTATCGTTTTTATAGCTTCTAGCGCTTATCGCATAAGGGCTAGAGGCAGTTTTAATGCTTATTCTGGAAATGTATGACTTTCACAAACCGCAACAGAGTTCAGGTTCTGGCAGGCACTGCGCTGGCGCTGCTGGTCGCCCTGGCGGGCGGCTGCAGCCGCTCTGACGAGCCCGTGGTCGGCCAGTTCAAGGGGCTGGACATTACCGGCGTGCCGTACGGCAAAGACTTCAAACTTACCGACCACAACAACCAAGAGCGCACCCTGGCCGACTTCAAAGGCAAGGTGGTGATGCTGTATTTTGGTTTTGTGCAGTGCCCGGACGTCTGCCCCACCGCGCTGACCCGCGCGGTAGAGACCAAGCAGCTGCTGGGTGCAGACGGCGAACGCCTGCAGGTGATCTTCGTCACGGTTGACCCCGAGCGCGACACGGCACCGATCCTCAAGGCCTACATGGATGCGTTTGACCCCAGCTTTCTGGCCCTGTCCACCGACGCCCAGCACACCCGTGAAACCGCCGACAGTTTCAAGGCGTACTACAAAAAAGTGCCCACCGGCAGCTCATACACCATGGACCACTCGGCCCTGTCTTACCTGTTTGACCCAAGCGGCAACTTGCGCGTAGCCATGCGCCATGAGCAAACCGCGAAAGACTACGCGCATGACATTGCCCTGCTTCTAAAAACACCGTGATGCCTACCTATCCACCTACCCACTCAATCCAACCCGAAACCCTGACCATGAAAAAACTGACCCTCTCCCTGATCCTTCTGACCACCGCTGTCGTGGCGCAAGCACAGATCACCATCACCGATGCCTGGGTGCGCGGCACAGTGCCAATGCAGCAAGCCAGCGGCGCCTTCATGCAACTCAGCGCCGACAAAGACACGCGACTGGTCGCCGCCAAGTCGCCGGTGGCCAATGTGGTGGAAATCCATGAAATGGTGATGGACAACAACATCATGAAAATGCGCCAGATCCCCGGCCTAGACATCGTGCCCGGCCGCGTGCTGGAACTCAAGCCCGGTGGCTACCACGTGATGCTGATCGAACTCAAACAACAGCTCAAAGGCGGCGACGTGGTTCCGATCACGCTGGTGTTTGAAGACACCGCCACCAAGAAGCAGTTCACGCAGGAAGTTCAAGCGCCGGTGACCGCGCTGGGCGCGGGCAACATGCCGATGAAGCATTAATTCCATTTTCAGATCGATAGGAGCTTAAGCGCGAAGCCGCAGACAGTGCAGACGCACGGCAAGGCGAAGCAACAACAGATCCTATTGATATGGAAACGGAATAAGACGCTGTGCCCCCGCCCTGCTCACCTAATCAACTTTTTAAGAAACACCCATGTCATTCAAAACAGCCTCCCCCCTGCTCGTCAAACTACTGATGGTTGCTGCGCTGGTCGCCAGCGCGTCGCTGGCGCAAGCCAAATCGGTCCCTGGCGACGGCGCTACCCCGGTGGTGGAACTGATGCCGCTGACCATGAAATACGAGGTTGACCTGAAGCTCACCTCCGAGCAGATCAGCGCCCTGGACGCCTACCGCAAAGAAGCCGCACCCGGGCGCATCGCCATCCAGAAAAAGATCATTGCCCTGCGCGGCCAGCTGCGCATGGCGATTCTGGACAACGCGCCCACAGCCCAGCGTGAAGCCTTGATGAAAGACATTGCGGACGCCGAAGTCGCCCACTTCAAGGGCCGTGAGCGTTGTGTGGAATTCATGCGCAAGGCGCTGTCTGCCGAGCAGTTTGCGCAGTTGAAAGACCTGTACCTAACAGGTCTGCGCTAAAAATTACACCGCCTCCAGCGCCAGCAGCTCAGCCACCGTCTGACGCCGCCGGATCAAGCGCGGCAGACCGTCCTCAATCAAGACCTCAGCGATCAGCGGGCGGGTGTTGTAGTTGGATGACATCGACGCGCCATAGGCGCCGGTGTCTTGTAGCACCAGCAGGTCACCCACCTGCGCCACCGGCAATGGCCGCGTGAGCACCACGCCGCCCTCGCCTTGGGTGAACACATCGCCCGACTCGCACAGCGGCCCGCCCACCACCGTGTCCTGAAAAGCGCCTGGCACCGCGCTGCCATCGGCGTGAATGATCTCCATGCCGTGAAAACTGCCGTACATGCTTGGGCGCATCAGGTCACTAAAGCCGGCATCGACCATCACAAACGCGCTATTGCCCATGGTTTTGGTGGCGCGCACCTCGCTCACCAGCACGCCGGACTCAGCCACCAGATAACGCCCCGGCTCAATCTCCAGCACCACGGGGTGACCCAGCAGGTCGGCAATCTGCTGGCGCGCGGCGTCCCACAGACTGAAGTAATGCGCGGTGTCGATTTGCGGTTCACCCGCTTGATACGGAATCGACAGGCCGCCGCCCGCCGATATAGCCTGCAGATCCAGCCCTTGCACCGCGACGACTGCCACCAGTTCGACCATCGCGCCGCACACCTCTTGCAGGTGCGCGTAATCCACCCCCGAGCCAATGTGCATGTGCAAGCCCATCAGCTTCAGGCCATTGGCGCGCAGGCGCTCGCAGGCCAGCGGCAAATCGGTGTGCCAGATGCCGTGTTTGCTGTGCTCGCCACCGGTATTGGTTTTGTTGCTGTGGCCGTGGCCAAAACCGGGGTTGATACGCAGCCAAACCGGGTGGCCGGGGCTCACGCTGCCCAACTGGTCCAGCATGTCGATGGAGCCGCAGTTCACCGGCACACCCAGGTCAGCCACCCGCGCCAGCGTAGCGCGGTCGAGTAAATCAGCGGTAAAAACAATCTCGGCATGGCCGTCATGCACGCCTGGCGTAAAACCTGCGGCCAGCGCACGCTCAATCTCGCCCAGCGACACCGAATCCACCATCACGCCGCAGCGCTTCATCAGTTTGAGGATGTGGGTGTTGGAATTGGCTTTCTGCGCGAAGCGGATCACGTCAAACGGGCGCAGCGCTTCAATTTGGCGCTCGATCGTGCTGGCGTCATAGACCCACAGCGGGGTAGCGTGGGTTTTCGCTAACGTGGCCAGGGTTTGGGGGGTAAATGGGTTCATGCAGTGATGATGCCCGCCTTCACCCATGCCATCAATGCCGATTTATTTCGCCAGCTATTCACTATGGATATAGTTGATGCATGCATCGCGCTCAGCCCCAAGCCACCGCCCCGACCTTGACCCACCGCCAACTGGCCATGTTTCGCGCCATCATGCTGCACGGCAGCCTGAGCCGCGCGGCAGAGGTGAGCGCCTCCAGCCAGCCAACCCTGAGCCGTGAGCTGGCCCGGCTGGAATATCTGCTGGGGTTCACGCTGTTTGACCGGGTGCGCGGGCGTTTGCGCCCCACCGTGCGGGCGCTGGCGCTGATGCAGGAAGTTGAGCGTTCGTTCGTCGGGCTGGATCAGATTGCCGCGCGTGCGCAGGAATTGCGCACCTTGTCCGCCGGGCGGCTGCATCTGGCTTGCCTGCCTGCGCTGGCGCAAGCCCTGGTGCCGCGCGCGCTGCTGGCGTTCCAGCAGACCCAGCCAGAGGCCGCGGTGAGCGTGGTGCCGCTGGAGTCACCGTGGCTGGAGCAGGCCTTGAGTGAGCATCGCTTTGACCTGGGCTTGAGCGAAACCTCTGAGGCACCGGCTGGCGTGGCGCTGCAGCCGCTGTTGCAGGCCAACGAAGTGGCGTTGTTACCCCGCGGCCACGTGCTGGCGCGTCACCATGTGCTAGCGCCAGAGCATTTTGAAGGCGAACGCTTCATCAGCCTAGCCGTAGGTGACCCTTATCGGCTGGCGATTGACCAGATGTTTGCTGCAGCCAATGTGACCCGCATCACTTGCCTGGAAACCGCCAGCGCTGTCGCCGTGTGCGCCATGGTGCGCCAGGGTTTGGGGGCCGCCATCGTCAACCCATTGACTGCGCTGGAGTTGTGTGGGCCCGACCTGCTGGTGCGTCGCTTAAGCGTGCCGATCACCTTTCAGGTCAGCCTGCTGCTGCCAGAAGTGGCCGCGCCACACCCGCTGCGCGACGCGCTGGTGGCAGCCCTGTGCGCCACCGCAACGCAAATGAGCGCTTGTCTGGCGCATCAGGGCGATCCAACCTGACTTGACCGCTCACGGTAAAAACGCTTGACACCAAACGCCATAACTGCCCAACTTTTCGCCCGTTTTTATAGTCAACAGACTCGCATTACAGGCGCAGACTTCTAAGCAGTGCCACACAAAGCACAACCCCTTTCGCGACCGGCAAAAATCATCAATCCCAGGAGCGCAGGCTATGCAAACTGAAACGCTATACAAATCACCCGGCCCGGCAAGTTTTGCCGTGACCGATGAGCGCCTGGTGCTGCTGGAAGAGGTTGATTTCAAGTGGCTGATGACTGGCCAGGGCTGGTGGGTCGATACCGAGCGCTTGCACACCGACACCGGCTACGCCAGCCACTTGCTGCATTTGGTGACGCAAAATCCGTCCGCTGCGCTGCGCAACTGCGCCGCTCGCCTGCAAGCCAGGCTTGAGCTGGGTTAATCGGCGCTGCAGGCCACATAGCCACCTGCCGCAACCTGCTGCAGGCGTTGCTTTTGGTTTTACTTTTGGAAACAGATCCTCAAACGTCCAAGCCGCTTATGTGAGCTAACGCACACGAAAATGACGCGGGCGTCCAGTATGCTGTGCGCTATGCCGATCCGGCATGTTTACAACGACCGAGGAATTCACCATGCAAAAAGCGTCCACCCGTCGAAATTTCATCCAGATCTTCCCGCTGGCCGGTCTGGCGATGATCGCTGCCTGCTCCGACAAGCCCGCACCAGCGCCTGTGGAGCCCGCGCCAATGCCGCCTCCAGCGCCGATCGCGGATCCAGTGACAACGCCGCCTATGGAAGCACCGCCGCCAGCTTCAGAACCCGCGATGACAGCGCCCGCGACATCTTCACAGAGCGGCAGCATGCCCATGGCGGACCCAGCCAGCTCTCAAGCCCAAATGTTGGGCTATGTGGAAAACGCAGCCAATGCCGACAAAGTGAAATACAAAAACTTTGTGGCTGGTAGCCACTGCGCCAACTGCGGTCTGTACCAAGGCAAGGCCACCGACAAAATCGGCGGCTGCCCCCTGTTCCCAGGCAAGAACGTGTCTGGCGAGGGTTGGTGCAGCGCCTGGGTGAAAGTGGTTCCTGTATAAAGACAAAATAGCACCTAAGCCCTTATTTATCAAGTGCTGGTAGCTATTGTTTTTGATAGTTTCACCTCGGAGCTCAAGCAACTCCGTGTGATTTGAACCAGGCCAATGCCCGGGCAAAACCGTCTTCGGCGGCCTCTCTTCGGTAGCTGGGCCGGTAGTCAGCATGAAAGGCGTGTGGCGCGTCTTTGTAAACCACAAACTCGCTGGCCTGGGCGGCGTCGTTGCCTTTGGCAGCGGCGTCTGCCAGCGCATCTTTCATCTGATTCACGGTTGTCAGCGGTATGCCGCCGTCCTGCCCGCCGTACAAGCCCAGCACGGGTGCCTTGATTTGCCCAGCCAGGTCCAGCGGATGTTTCGGGGTAAGTTCTGAGGCCGCGCCCACCAGGCGGCCGTACCAGGCCACACCTGCCTTGACCTTGTTGCTTTGCTCAGCGTAAAGCCAAGTGATGCGCCCACCCCAGCAAAACCCGGTGATACCGACCTTTTTCAGGTTGCCAGCGTTTTCACCGGCCCACTTAACTGCACCGTCCAGGTCGCCCATCACCTGCGCGTCAGGCACCCGAGAAACCACTTCGCTCATCAGCCGGGCCATTTCGCCGTAGCTGCTGGGATCACCCTGGCGGGCATACAGCTGCGGCGCAATCGCCAGAAAACCGGCCTTGGCAAAACGCCGGCAGGTGTCGGCAATGTATTCGTGCACGCCAAAGATTTCCTGAATCACCAGCACCACCGGCAGGTTGGTTTTGCCCGCCGGGGCGGCAAAGTAAATCGGTACCGAAAAACCGTCCACGTCAAAAACGGCTTCGCCGCTGCGCAAGCCATCTGCCGAGGTTTTGATGGCGGTCTGCGCCATGATTGGCATGGCCGCCGCAGCGTAGCCCACGCCAAGCGCGACCTTGAGTGCGGTGCGACGGCTGGCCCCAGCCTCGGTCGACTGGCCGGGCAACAGGGACGAGAAATCCTGGGTCTGGTTGGCATCAAGCACGGGCGTCTCCTTTGATCTAAATCAACAGCTTAACGATCCCAATGGTTCGGTTATCTTGTGGGGAAATAGAAGCCGTTAACGGCTGCGCTTTGTCGGCCTGTCGGCACCGCAGTGATCCTGCAACTCTGGCAGCCCCACCAGGCTAGGTGCTTTACCCGATGCACCGGCTTGTCATTCAACGTATTCTGTGGCGGACCATAAGCCCGCAAGGAGACTTTTCATGCCCCAGCGCAAACCGCTGCACCTGCACGTGCCAGAGCCCACCGGGCGCCCCGGCCGTGACACTGATTTTTCTTACCTCCCCCTGTCTGCTGCGGGTGCCAAGCGCCGCCCGCCGGTCGATGTCGCCGCAGCGCAAACCAACGACCTGGCCTTTGCGCTGATCCGCGTGCTGGACGACTCGGGCAACGCTGTTGGGCCGTGGGCGCCGCAGGTCGACCTAGCGCTGCTCAAGCGCGGCCTGCGCGCCATGATGCTGACTCGCGCGTTTGATGCGCGCATGCTGATTGCGCAGCGGCAGAAAAAAATGTCGTTTTACATGCAGTGCCTGGGCGAAGAAGCCATTGCCTGCGCCCACGCGCTGGCCATTGGTGAGGGCGACATGTGTTTTCCCACCTACCGCCAGCAGGGGCTGCTGCTGGCCCGCGCGGACAACAACATGGTGGACATGATCTGCCAGCTTTACAGCAACGCGCGTGACCCGATGAAAGGCCGCCAGCTGCCGGTGATGTATTCGAGCAAGAAGCAGGGCTTTTTCTCGATCAGCGGCAACCTGGCCACGCAGGTGATTCAGGCGGTAGGCTGGGCCATGGCCAGCGCCATCAAGGGCGACAACAAGGTGGCCAGCGCCTGGATTGGCGACGGCGCCACGGCAGAGTCTGACTTTCACACCGGCCTGACCTTTGCGCATGTGTACCGCGCGCCGGTGATTCTCAACGTGGTCAACAACCAGTGGGCGATTTCCACCTTCCAGGCCCTGGCCGGCGGCGAAGGCACCACTTTTGCAGCGCGCGGCGCGGGTTGCGGCATTGCCAGCCTGCGCGTGGATGGCAACGATTTTCTGGCTTGCTACGCCGCCACAAAATGGGCACTGGAGCGCGCCCGCAGCGGCTTTGGGCCGACCCTGATTGAGTGGGTCACCTACCGCGCCGGCCCCCACTCCACCAGCGACGACCCCAGCAAATACCGCCCGGCCAACGACTTGCAGCGTTTCCCGCTTGGCGACCCGATTGAACGGCTGAAACAACACCTGATCGTCTCAGGGGCCTGGTCGGATGCTGAACACGAAGCCGCGCAAAAAGAGCTTGAAGCCCAAGTGCTGGCCGCGCAGAAAGAAGCCGAGAAATACGGCACCCTGGCTGACAGCCATGCACTTGACTTGGCCAGCATGTTTGAAGATGTTTACCAAGACATGCCCGCGCACCTGATCCGCCAGCGTGCAGAGATGGGAGCAACATCATGAGCGCGAGCAACGACAGCAGCAACGAAAACACCCCCTTGAACGCAGCGCCGAGCCGCCTCAAGCAAGTGAACGCCCCCTCGGGGGGCAGTGCAGTACGCGAAGCGACAAACCCCGGTTCGAGCGATAGCGAGGACCGCACGGGGGCCACCTCCCCCATGACCATGATCCAGGCGCTGCGCAGTGCCATGGACGTGATGCTCACGCGCGACCCGAATGTGGTCGTTTACGGCCAGGACGTGGGCTACTTTGGCGGCGTGTTCCGCTGCACCGAGGGGCTGCAGCAAAAGCACGGCAACCAGCGCGTGTTTGATGCACCCATCTCAGAGGGCGGCATCGTCGGCACGGCCGTGGGCATGGGCGCTTACGGGCTGCGCCCGGTGGTTGAAATCCAGTTTGCAGACTATGTTTACCCGGCCACCGACCAGATCGTCTCGGAGGCGGCGCGCCTGCGCTACCGCTCGGCGGGCGACTTCACCTGCCCGATCACTATCCGCATGCCCTGCGGCGGCGGCATTTACGGTGGCCAGACCCACAGCCAAAGCCCCGAGGCCATGTTCACCCAAGTGTGTGGGCTGCGCACGGTGATGCCGTCCAACCCGTTTGACGCTAAGGGCCTGCTGATTGCGTCGATTGAAAACGACGACCCGGTCATTTTTCTGGAGCCCAAGCGGCTTTACAACGGCCCGTTTGACGGTCACCATGACCAACCGGTGGTGCCCTGGAGCAAACACCCACTGGGCAATGTGCCAGACGGCTATTACACCGTGCCTTTAGATTCAGCTTCTGTGTATAAACCGGGTCTAGCCCTTACTGTGATTGCGTATGGCACTATGGTCTATGTAGCAGAAGCGGCTGCGCGTGAAAGTGGTGTGGACGCCGAAATCATCGACCTGCGCAGCCTGTGGCCGTTGGACCTTGACACGCTCATTGCGTCCGTGAAGAAAACCCGCCGCTGCGTCATCGTGCATGAAGCCACCCGCACCAACGGCCTGGGCGCCGAGCTCACAGCGTTGATTCAGGAGCACTGCTTCTACCATCTGGAAGCGCCCATTGAGCGCGTTACCGGTTGGGACACCCCCTACCCGCATGCGCAGGAGTGGGCGTATTTTCCGGGCCCGGCGCGTGTGGCGGCGGCGTTCAAACGTGTGATGGAGGCCTGAGCCATGCTCATTCAAAGTATCAAAATGCCCGACATTGGCGAAGGCATTGCCGAGGTGGAAGTGGTGGCCTGGCGCGTGGCCGTGGGCGACGAGGTGGCCGAGGACCAGATCCTGGCCGATGTGATGACCGACAAAGCCACCGTAGAAATCCCCTCGCATGTGGCTGGCATCGTGCTCTCGCTGGACGCGGCGGTCGGCCAGGTGGTGGCGGTGGGCACGCCTATTATTCACATCAAAACGGCTGCAGCCCTAATAGAACAAGCGCAAGTAGCTATGCTTAATGAAGTACCCGACTCAGCAGAGGCACCTTCCGCGCTGCGACCGGTGTCGGTGCCCTCTGCCGCCGCGACAACGCTAGCCGCCTCCCCCGCTGCAGCGCCCCCTGCAACGCCTGAGGCAGCACCTCACGCAACACCGACCACAATAGCCACCCCCGTCGACGCCGCTGCCCGCAGCAGTGCCCCCGCCGCACCGAATACCGTGCCTGAGCCGGCGCCAGACGACCGCCCGATTGCCGCCCCAGCGGTGCGTCGGCGCGCCTGGGAGCTGGGTATTGATCTGAGCCAAATTGCTGGTACTGGCCCGGCCGGGCGCATCACCCATGGCGATCTGGACCAGGCCGCAGCCCACGGCAACGCAGGCGCGCCAGCGATGGGCGACACCCGCTACGCCCGCCTCACGCGTGAAGAGACGCTGCCCGTCATCGGACTGCGCCGCAAGATTGCGCAGAAGATGCAGGAGGCCAAGCGCCGCATTCCGCACTTCACCTACGTGGAAGAGATCGACGTGACCGAGTTGGAGGCCTTGCGTGCAAGGCTGAACACCGAGTTTGGCAAAACACGCGGGCGCCTGACGCTGCTGCCGTTTTTGATCCGGGCGCTGGTGCTGGCCGTGCGCGAGCACCCCGAGGTGAATGCGCGTTATGACGACGACGCGGCCATCATCACTCGCTACGCTGCAGTGCACCTAGGCATGGCCACGCAAACCGATGGCGGGTTGATGGTGCCGGTGATCCGCCATGCCGAAACGCTGGATGTGTGGGCCTGCGCCGCCGAGATATCCCGGCTGGCCGAAGTCGCCCGCAGCGGCCGTGCCACCCGCGAGGAGCTCAGCGGCTCCACCATCACGCTGACCAGCTTGGGGCCGCTCTCAGGCATCAGCCACACCCCGGTGATCAACCACCCGGAGGTGGCCATCGTTGGACCCAACCGCATCATTGAAAAGCCAGTGATCCTGAAAGGGATGGTGGTGGCGCGCAAGATGATGAATGTGTCGTCTTCCTTCGACCACCGGGTGGTGGACGGCATGAACGCTGCCGAGTTCATCCAGCGCCTACGCGGCTACCTCGAAAGCCCCGCCACGCTGTTCATCAGTTAGCCGATGCGCCTGCAAGGCCTGCCGCCACTGGTGTCTGCCCGTACCCAATAACGGGTCGACCGATTGGGTATTGACGACGCAGAAACCGGTGCGGCTTACTTCACCTCGGCAAACACGGCTGGTACGTGCCGCACGCCGGATTGCCGGGCCATTGCGTCTCGAACGGCCTCCATCGCCTTGAGCTTGCACAAGTTGCGCACTGTCTCTTCACCCGCCAGGGTGGCGCCATAGCCCCGTGCTTGAGGCGCAAATTTTCCCTGTAAATCTGCCAGCACCGCCTGCTTGTCGGGCACATCCAGGGCGCAGATGATCTGGCTGGACAGGGTCTTTATTTTTGGGTCGCCGAGCAAGCTGGGGCGGGTGATCTTCAAGCTGACACCGTTGGTCGCTTGGGCCAGCGCCAGCCCGGCCGAGCTCACATTCAGCGCATAGGCAAACTCCACCGCGTACCTGACCACCACGGTGGCGTCGGCACTGAGTTGGTGTTGGCCTCTGGCCAGCTTCTCCACCTGCACATACTCGCGGGTGAGCGTGAGCACCGGCCCCTTCAGAGCATCGCCAGCGGTTTGGCGACTGGCGTCTAGACAGGTGATGTAGTGGCTATAGCCCTGAAGTTCTTTCTTGGTGTTGGCGGCTTCGGTCTCCACCCTCAACAACTTGTCAGCCAGCATCTGACTCTCACCAAAGTGGCTCACTTTCATGACCACGTAAACCAGGGATGCTGCGAGCACCGCGCCGGTCAGGGCAAAAATTGTCATCGGTTCCATCGTCACATGCTCCTTGTATCGCCGCGCTTGGTGCGCTTCCTGCGCCTAATGCGCTTTATCCCAGTTCAAGCCCACACCCACCTCGGCCAGAAGCGGCACCCTCAGGTGCGCCACACCGGCCATGAGTTTTGGCACCTCGTGGCGCACCCAGTTCACTTCTGACTCTGGCACCTCAAACACCAGCTCATCGTGCACCTGCATGATCATTTTGGTGGCCAGCTTTTGTTCGTCAATGACGCTTTGCACCTTGACCATGCTGAGCTTGATCAGATCCGCCGCGGTGCCCTGCATCGGCGCGTTGATGGCGGCGCGCTCGGCACCCGCGCGGCGCGGGCCGTTGGGCGAGTTGATCTCGGGCAAGTACAGACGCCGGCCAAACACGGTTTCCACATAGCCTTGCGCTTTGGCCAGGGTGCGGGTTTGGTCCATATAGTGCTTCACACCGGGGTAGCGCTCAAAGTAGCGGGCGATGTAGTTTTTGGCAGCGGTGTTGTCAATGCTCAGCGCTTTGGCCAGGCCGTAAGCGCTCATGCCGTAGATCAGGCCGAAGTTGATGACCTTGGCGTAGCGCCGCTGCTCGCTGCTCACCTGGGCGGTATCGACGCCAAAAATCTCCGCTGCTGTGGCGCGGTGCACGTCCATGCCGTCGTGAAACGCCAGTAGCAGCGCGGCGTCGCCGCTGATGTGCGCCATGATGCGCAGCTCGATCTGGCTGTAATCAGCGCTGGCAATGAGGCAGCCTGCTGGTGCCACAAAGGCCTCACGCACACGCCGGCCTTCTGGGGTGCGGATCGGGATGTTTTGCAGATTCGGGTCGTTGCTGGAAAGGCGCCCGGTCACCGCCACGGCTTGCGCGTAGTGCGTGTGGACGCGCCCGTCGCTGGGCAGGGCGAGTTGCGCCAGCTTGTCGGTGTAGGTGCCTTTGAGCTTGGCCAGGCCGCGGTGCTCCAGAATTTTGGCGGGCAGGGGGTAGTCTTCGGCGAGTTTTTCCAGCACTTCCTCGTCGGTGCTCGGCGCGCCGGTGGCGGTCTTTTTGACGATGGGCAGGCCGAGTTGGGTGAAAAAAATCTCACCAATCTGTTTTGGCGAACTCAGGTTGAAGGGTTGGCCAGCGAGCTCGTGCGCCTCTTTTTCGAGTTGCAAGATACGTTGGCCCAGCTCATGGCTTTGCGCCGCCAGTGTCGGCGCGTCGATCAGCACGCCGTTGCGCTCAATGCGGTACAGCGTTTCGCTGCTGGCGATTTCCAGTTCGTAGACAAACTTCAGTTTGTCGTTGGCGGCAATTTGTGGGTACAAGGCGCAGTGCACATCCAGCGTCATGTCGGAGTCTTCACAGGAATACTCGGACGCTTTGGCAATATCCACCTGATCAAAACAGATCTGGTTGGCACCCTTGCCGCACAGGTCTTCAAAACTGATGCCTTTGCGATCCAGATGGCGCTCTGCCAGGCTGGCCAGGCCGTGCGGTTTGTGCACTTCCAGCACATAACTTTGCAGCATGGTGTCGTGCGCGTAGCCCTGCACCTCGATGCCGTGATTGGCAAACACGTGGCGGTCGTACTTGATGTGCTGGCCAAGTTTGTGCCGCGCCGCATCCTCCAGCCAGGGTTTCATCTTGGCCAGCACCTCACCCAGCGGCAGTTGCGCAGCGGCGTCCGGGTAAGCATGGGCCAGCGGAATGTAGGCGGCTTCGCCAGGCGTGACTGAGAAGCTGATGCCCACAATGCGCGCACGCATCTCGTCAAGCGAGGTGGTTTCGGTGTCGATGGCGACCAAATCGGCGGCTTGCAGCTTGGCAAACCAGGCATCGAAGGCCTCCCAGGTCAGGATGGTGTCGTAGCGCAGCGTGCTGACAGGTTTGGCGGTTGGCGCTGGGTCGGCTGATGAAGTGGGATCGGAGTCGTCAAACAGATCGCGTTCGCGGGTGGGTGATCGTGCGGAAATGGGGTCAGAGCCGTCTGCGCTGCGCGTCGCGGATCCGACCTCAATGCCTGAGCCAGCGGCGTCCGGCGCACTGGCAGCCAGCGCTCGCGCCAGGCCTTTGAACCCATATTTATCATAAAAAACGGCCAAAGCCCCCGTATTCATTGCGCCAACAGCTATTTTATCCATAGCAGGCAACGCGGGCAGCCAGTCGTTCAGATCGCAGTCGGTCTTGATGGTGACCAGGGTTTTGCCGGTGGGCAGCCAGTCCAGCGACTTGCGCAGGTTCTCGCCCACCGCGCCTTTGATGCTGTCGGCCTGGGCCACGATGGCATCGAGCGAGCCGTATTCATTGAGCCACTTGGCGGCGGTTTTCGGGCCGACCTTGGGCACGCCGGGCACGTTGTCCACAGTGTCGCCCACCAGCGCCTGGTAGTCGCGCATCAGGTGCGGCGGCACGCCAAATTCAGCCGTCACGCCCGCCACGTCGCGGCGACGGCCATTCATGGTGTCGATGATGGTGATGTTTTCATTCACCAGCTGCGCCAGGTCTTTGTCGCCGCTGCTGACAATCACCTGCATGCCCTGCGCGTCGGCAGTAGCGGCCAGGGTGCCAATCACGTCATCAGCCTCGACGCCGGAGATGGCCAGCACCTTCCAGCCCATCAGGCGCACCACCTCGTGAATGGGCTCGATCTGGGCGCGCAGGTCGTCCGGCATGGGCGAGCGGTTGGCCTTGTAGGCGGGGTAAATCTCGTCGCGAAAAGTAGGGCCTTTGGCATCGAAAACACACACCGCAAAAGCGGCAGGCACCTCTTTGCGCAGGCTTTGCAGCATGTTGATCATGATGCGGATGGCGCCGGTCTTCTGAACGCTGCCATCGGCAAGGGTCACGCTCATGGCGTCCCCGCCAGCAAAAAAGGCGCGATACAGGTAGCTGGAGCCGTCAACAAGCAGCAGTGTTTTGGTTGGGGCAGTAGTCATGGCGGCATTTTGCCTGCGACACCGGGATATAGCGGCACAACTACAATCAAATGATGCACCTTACACACACCTCCACGCAGCTTTCTGCCCGCGCATTGGCCTGCGCCCTGCCCCTGTGCCTGCTGCTTTGCGGCTCGGCGCAGGCCCAGACACAAGCCCAGACGGTGGCCAGCCCACCAGCCGCTCAACCTGCCAGTGCAGCAGACGCCGCGAAACGCGCGCCCGAGCAGATCACGCAGCACATCGTTGTCGAAGATGCCGCCACGCGCATTGACGAAGTGCGTGTGGGTAGCGAAACCAAAAGCATCGACGTGAAACCCAAAAACGGTATGCCCAGCTACCAGGTGGCACCCGCCAGCGGCGAGCGCACCTGGAAAGTCCTGGGGTTTTAAACGATGGCGGTTTACACGGAAGTCTCTGAGCAAGAGGCGCGCAGTCTGATGCGTGCGCTGGGCTTGGGGGAAATGACTAGCCTGAAAGCTTGCGCTGGCGGAATAGAAAACACCAACTACTTTGCCTCGACCGAGCTCTCTGGCCAGACCCACGACTTTGTATTGACACTGTTTGAGCGGCTGACCTTTGAGCAACTGCCGTTTTACCTGCGGCTGATGAAACATCTGGCGCTGCGTGGCGTTGCGGTGCCTGAGCCGCACGCCAATGCGTCTGGTGAGCTGGTGTTTGAAGTCAACGGCAAGCCCGCAGCGGTGGTCGACAAATTGCGCGGTAAAAGCGAGCTCAACCCCACCGAGGTGCACTGCGCCCAAGTGGGTGCGGCCTTGGCGCACATGCATTTGGCGGGGCGAGATTTTGAGTTGGCCCAACCCAATCTGCACGGACTCAGCTGGTGCAATGTCATGGTGCCAGTGGTGCTGCCACACCTGACAGACAGCCAAAAAGCCCTGATTCAGGGCGAATTGGCCTACCAAAACAGCATCGCGACCCGGCCAGACTACACCGCCCTGCCCCGTGGCCCGATTCACGCCGACCTGTTTCGTGACAACGTGATGTTTGACACGCGCAATGGCCAGCCGCACTTGAGCGGCTTTTTTGACTTTTACTTTGCCGGTGTTGACACCTATGCCTTTGACTTGGCGGTGTGCCTCAATGACTGGTGTATTGACCCTGAAACCGGCGTCCATCATGCCCAGCGTGCGCATGCATTGATAGCTGCTTACAACGTAGTGCGACCGCTGCAAGAGGCGGAGCGCGCACTGCTGCCGGCCATGCTGCGCGCTGGTGCCCTGCGCTTTTGGGTGTCGCGCCTGCGCGATTTGTATCTGCCGCGCCCTGCCAGCGTGCTGCAGGCGCACGACCCAGACCACTTTGAGCGCGTGCTGCGCGAGCGCACCCGCCACGCTATGAACGTTGAACAAATGGCAGGTGCCGCATGAAGCTCACCCTGGTACCAGCCCGCACGGGCGCTGTCTGGGTCAAGCTTGGCATGCAAACCTTTTTCAAACAGCCGCTGGCGCTGGCCGGGCTGTTTTTCATGTTCATGGCGCTGATGTCGGTGGCCACCATGGTGCCGCTGATTGGCTTGCCGCTGGCCATGACTTTGCTGCCCGCCGTCACTTTGGGCCTGATGGTCGCCAGCCGTGAAGCCACTCAAGGCCGCTTTCCGATGCCGCTGATCCTGCTCACCGGCTTTCGCGCCGGGCCGGTGAAACTGCGTGCCATGCTGACACTGGGCGCCATCTATGCGGTGGGTTTCCTCTGCGCGATGGGCGCGTCGTACCTAGTGGACGGCGGTGGCTTTGCCACCATGTACCTGGGCGGCAAAGCGCCTACCGCCGAACTGATGGAAAACAGCAGCTTTCAGATGGCCATGTGGACGTTTATCGGCCTGCATCTGCCGCTGTCCTTGCTGTTCTGGCACGCACCAGCGCTGGTCTATTGGCAAGACATTACGCCGGTCAAAGCCATGTTTTTCAGCATCGTGGCCTGCCTGCGTAATTTTTGGGCACTGGCCGTGTTCGCCGCCTTGTGGATGGGGGTGATGGTTGGCGCGGTGCTGATGCTGACCGCGCTGTCTGGCGCGCTCAACGCGCCCACTCTGGGCAGCGTCATGCTCTTGCCTGCCCTGCTTTTGGTGGCAGCGATGTTTTTCACCTCGCTGTTTTTCACCTACCGGGATAGTTTTGAGGCGCCGGGGGATGCCACCCCCACCAAAGAGTAGCCCGGCGCTTGCCAGGCTCTGGCGCCAGCTGGGGTCACTGGACCGCCAACAACACCCCGCGGCGCGCCAGCCGCTCCCGCGCTTCGACCAAAGCCTGGTGCAGATGCTGCTCCAGCTCCGCCTTGGGTGGCAGCTCGGTCCAGTATTCGGCCACGGTGATGCCGTCTTTGTGCATTTGCAGCAGTTCCACTTGTTCGCGGCTGGATTCAGCGCAGAGGATGAGGCCAATGGGGGCTTCTTCGCCTGGCTGGCGTTCAAACTTGTCCAGCCATTTCAAATACAGCTCCATCTGGCCGTTGTGCGCAGCTTTAAAGCGTCAGCTTAGCCACGCTCAGCGGCGACACCGGATCGGCGTATTTAGAAGAATAAGAACCAAAATGGCCTCTAGCCCTTTCAGAATAAGCGCCAGTAGCTCCTGAATTTGAAGCGTTTTACGAGCCAAAACACCAACGCTGCCTTGTCTTCGCGCAAACCCACCGGGCACAGCGAAAGAAAATCGCCTCTTGGCTGATGAGCGGTGCGGTCTGCTTGGACAATCCCATGCATAACAAACAAAGATTGGATTTTTTTCGCATGAGCATGTTTCACTGGACAGAGAAGCCTTGCGCCACGCTGCAAAGCGGTGGTGTGATTGGCCCCGACGAGCGCCTGCCTTGGCCTTCCACCACGGTGATGGGTGTGCAACACCTGATCGCCATGTTCGGCGCCACGGTGCTGGCACCCATCCTGATGGGGTTTGACCCCAATGTCGCCATCCTCATGAGCGGCGTCGGCACCCTGATCTTTTTCCTCATCACCGGCGGCAAGGTGCCCAGCTACCTGGGTTCGAGCTTCGCCTTCATCGGTGTGGTGATTGCCGCTAGCGGATACACCGGCCCCGGGCCGAATGCCAACATCGGCGTGGCGCTGGGCGGCATCATCGCCTGCGGCGTGGTTTACACGCTCATCGGCGTGCTGGTGCAGGCGATTGGCACGCTCTGGATCGAAAAGCTGATGCCACCGGTGGTCACTGGCGCGGTGGTGGCGGTGATCGGCCTCAACCTGGCTGGCATCCCCATCAAAAACATGGCACCCACGAACTTTGACGCCTGGATGCAGGGCATCACTTTTGTCTGCGTGGCCCTGGTGGCGGTGTTCACCTCGGGCATGGTTCAACGCTTGCTGATTCTGGTGGGTCTGATCCTGGCCAGCCTGATTTACGCGGTGCTCACCAACGGCATGGGTTTTGGCACGCCTTTGAGTCTGTCGGGCATTGCCAGCGCTGCCTGGTTTGGCCTGCCGCATTTTGCAGCGCCCGTATTTGAAGCCAAGGCGATGAGCTTGATTGCTCCCGTTGCTATTATTTTGGTGGCAGAGAACCTAGGTCACATCAAGGCCGTGACGGCAATGACAGGTAAGAACCTGGACAAGTTCATGGGCCGCGCTTTCATGGGCGACGGCATTGCCACCATCGTGGCCGGCAGCGCAGGCGGCACCGGCGTGACCACTTACGCGGAAAATATTGGCGTGATGGCTGCCACCAAGATCTACTCCACCGCTGTGTTCATGGTGGCCGGTTGCATGGCCATCTTGCTGGGCTTCAGCCCCAAGTTTGGCGCGTTGATCCAGGCCATTCCCCTGCCCGTGATGGGCGGTGTGTCGATCGTGGTGTTCGGCTTGATCGCCATTGCCGGCGCCAAGATCTGGGTCGACAACAAGGTCGATTTTTCTGACAACAAAAACCTGCTGGTGGCTGCCATTACCCTGATTTTGGGCACAGGCGACTACACGCTGAAGTTCGGTGACTTCGCCTTCGGTGGCATTGGAACCGCGACCTTTGGCGCGGTGTTCCTGCACCTGCTGCTGAGCCGCAAGCGCTGATTTAGCGACCGCTGTACAGGCCTGTCGCCCGTGGCAGTTAACGGGTTTACGGCAGCGGCGTCAGCTTGGCCACACTCAGCGCCAGCCACTTCACGCCGTGGCGCGGGAAGTTGATCTGGGCACGGGCATCGTCGCCACTGCCTTCCAGCGCCGTTACTTTGCCTTCGCCAAACTTGGCATGAAACAGCTTCTGGCCCACCTTGAAACTGTGGCCAGAGGCCTCCTGGCGCTGCGGCGGCACGGGTGCGGCATATTTTGAATAATCAGTGCCAAATTGGCCTCTAGCCCTTTCAGGATATGCGCCAGTAGCTCCTGAATGTGAAGCGTATCCTGAACCAAAACCACCGCCAAAACCGCCTGAGCTGTGCCCACCAAAGCCGGATTGCTTGGGCGTGATCCACTTCAAGGCTTCTTCGGGTAGCTCTTCAAAAAAGCGGCTTTTCAGGTTGTAACGCGTCTGGCCGTGCAGCATGCGGGTTTGCGAGTGGCTCAGGTACAGGCGTTTACGCGCGCGAGTGATGGCCACATACATCAGGCGGCGCTCTTCTTCCAGGCTGTCGCGGTCAGTCATCGAGTTTTCGTGCGGGAACAGGCCTTCTTCCATGCCGGTGATGAACACGCAGTCAAACTCCAGGCCTTTGCTGGCGTGCACGGTCATGAGCTGAATGGCGTCTTGCCCGGCCTGCGCCTGGTTGTCACCAGCTTCAAGCGCGGCGTGGGTCAAAAATGCGGCCAGCGGCGACAGGGTTTCGCCGGTATCAGCATCGGGCGCGGGCATGTCCAGCACCGGCTGGTTCAGGTCCAGGCCTTGTGATGCGGGGGATTGCGTCAAGGCTTGACCGAGTTCGTCCACTGGCAGTGCTACCGCGTCGCGGCCAAAACCTTCAATGCTGACAAAACTCTCGGCGGCGTTGACCAGTTCTTCCAGGTTTTCCACGCGATCAGCGCCTTCGCGGTCGGCCTTGTAGTGGGTAATCAAGCCGCTGTGGTCGAGTGTGGCGGCAATGATGTCGCGCAGGCTCAGGCCCTGGGTTTGCTCGCGCAGCACGTCAATGCCTGCCAAAAACGCGCCAATATTGGCGCCCGCCTTGCCAGTGAGTGCGCTAACCGCGTCGCTCAAAGCGCAGCCGCTGGCACGCGCCACGTCCTGCAACTGCTCCAGGCTGCGCGCGCCAATGCCGCGCGGCGGGAAGTTCACCGCACGCATGAAACTGGTGTCGTCGCGCGGGTTTTCCAGCAAGCGCAGGTAAGCCAGCGCGTTCTTGATTTCGGCGCGCTCAAAAAACCGCAGACCACCGTAGACCTTGTAGGGCATGCCCGCGTTGAACAGTGAGGTCTCAATGACCCGGCTTTGGGCGTTAGAGCGGTACAGCACGGCGATCTCTTTGCGCTCGACGTCTTCACGCACCAGCTGTTTCATCTCGTCGACCATCCAATTCGCTTCCAAAAAGTCGCTGCTGGCCTCGAACACCCGCACCGGCTCACCCGGGCCTTGCGCGGTGCGCAGGTTTTTGCCCAGGCGCTTGCTGTTGTGGCTGATGAGCGCGTTGGCACTGTCCAGAATGTTGCTGCCGCTGCGGTAGTTTTCCTCTAACTTGATCTGATGCTGCACGCCGAATTCGCGCACGAAGTCGGCCATGTTGCCCACCCGCGCGCCGCGAAAAGCGTAGATGCTCTGGTCATCGTCGCCCACCGCCAGCACACAACCGGTGGGCTGAAAGGCGCCGTCGACACTGCTGTGCGCGCCGGTGCCAGCCAGCATCTTGATCCAGGCGTATTGCAGCTTGTTGGTGTCTTGAAACTCGTCGATGAGGATGTGCCGAAAGCGCCGCTGGTAATGCTCGCGGATCGGGTCGTTGCCCTGCAGCAGCTCGTAGCTGCGCAGCATCAGCTCGCCAAAATCGACCACGCCTTCGCGCTGGCATTGCTCTTCATAGAGCTGGTAAAGCTCGACCTTTTTGCGGGTTTCGTCGTCGCGGGCCACGACGGCATTGGGCCGCAACCCGTCTTCCTTGCAGCCGCCAATGAACCACTGCGTTTGTTTGGCGGGATAGCGTTCGTCGTCCACGCCAAACTGTTTGTACAGCCGCTTGATGCTGGAGAGTTGGTCTTGCGTGTCGAGAATCTGAAAAGCCTGCGGCAAATTCGCCAGCTTGTAATGTGCGCGCAAAAACCGGTTGCACAGGCCGTGGAAGGTGCCAATCCACATGCCACGCACGTTCACCGGCAGCATCGCACCCAGGCGGGTCATCATCTCTTTGGCGGCCTTGTTGGTAAACGTCACCGCCAGAATGCCGCCGGGCGACACCTGCCCGGTTTGCAGCAGCCAGGCAATGCGGGTGGTCAGCACCCGGGTCTTGCCGGAACCGGCGCCGGCGAGGATCAGTGCGTGCTCGGCTGGCAGCGTGACAGCGGCCAACTGCTCGGGGTTAAGGTTATGCAGCAGACCGGCATCAGCGGTTTGGGGGGTCATGGTAGAAAACATGGGTTCATTGTAGAAAGGCGCTTGATGACATCACCTCTGCAAATTCCCACTTTCAGACATTGGGTGCTGACCAGCTTGCTGCTTTTGGCGACGCTGGCGTCACCCCTGGCGCACAGCCAAAGCGCTTGCAGCAGCGACAACCAACCCCTGCCCAGCGCGCTGTTTGAGCGCTTCATCAACGCCGATTGCGACACCTGTTGGCGCGACCCAGCCGCGCCGCCTGCCCCACGCGACGCGCTGGCACTGGACTGGATCGTGCCCGGCAGCCGGGGTGACGATGCGCCGCTGGCCGCAGCCGCCAGTACGGATGCACTGGCGCGCCTCGCGGAGCTGCAAGTGGCGCGCCCGGCCATGCAAACCCAGCCTGTCTCCGCCATCAAGGGCTGGCCAAAAGCCGCCCTGCGTGTGGCGCATGGACCTGCGGTGGGTGACTACATGGGTCTGCTGATTGCCTTGAGCCTGCCGCAAAGCAGCGCACTGGCGTTGCCGCTGTCGGGCTGGGTGGTTTTGCTGGAGGCATTGCCTGTGGGCACAGAGGGCTCATCCGTACCAAGATATTTGGTCAGAAATGCCCTCCAGCCCTTATGGGATAAGCGCGAGCAGCTATCAAATCAGGAAACCTTGAGCTTCAATGACTTGCGCGCGATGGGTATCCCGCAGGGCGTAGACGCGCGTCGCCTGCGGGTGGCGAGTTGGGTGCAGGACGCGCATGGCCAGATTCTGACGGCCGTGCAGTCGGCCTGCCAGCCGGAAGATAAAAACTGAGCCTAGACGCCAGGCCCGCCTAACTCGATAGAATCAGTCACCGGGCCCAAGTAATTGCAGCCCGGTTTTTTTTGCCCGCACGGCCCCACGCGCCGTAGCCAGCAGCAACCGGTTGCCATCCAAGCGCTCTTGTTTCAACCTATTGATAAGGCGCTTGACCATGGAAATTTTTGACTACGACAACATCCTTCTGCTGCCCCGCAAATGCCGGGTAGAAAGCCGGGCCGAGTGTGATGCCAGCGTGGAACTGGGCCCGCGGCGCTTTCGCATTCCGGTGGTTCCCGCCAACATGAAAACGGTGGTCAGCAAGGACATTTGTATTTGGCTGGCGCAAAACGGCTACTTTTATGTGATGCACCGCTTTGATTTGGACAACCTCGCGTTCGTCCAGGAGATGAAAGCGCTGGGCCTGTACGCGTCCATCTCGCTGGGTGTCAAGAAGCCCGATTACGACACGGTCGACCAACTCGTTGCCCTGGGCCTGGCACCCGAATACATCACCATCGACATCGCCCACGGCCATGCTGACAGCGTGAAAAACATGATCGCCTACCTGCGCGAAAAAATCCCCAGCACCTTCATCATTGCCGGCAACGTGGCCACGCCCGAAGCCGTGATTGACCTGGAAAACTGGGGCGCGGACGCCACCAAGGTGGGCATTGGCCCGGGCAAGGTCTGCATCACCAAGCTCAAAACCGGCTTCGGCACCGGCGGCTGGCAGCTCAGCGCTGTGAAGTGGTGCGCTCGCGTGGCCACCAAGCCCATCATTGCCGACGGCGGTATCCGCGACCACGGCGACATTGCCAAAAGCGTGCGCTTTGGCGCGACCATGGTGATGATTGGCTCGCTTTTTGCCGGCCACGAAGAAAGCCCTGGCCTGACCGTGGAGGTGGATGGCAGGCTATACAAAGAATATTACGGCTCAGCCAGCGACTTCAACAAGGGCGAGTACAAACACGTCGAGGGCAAGCGCATCCTGGAGCCGATCAAGGGCAAACTGACCAACACGCTGATCGAGATGGAGCAAGACGTGCAAAGCTCCATTAGCTACTCTGGCGGCAAAAAGCTGATGGATATCCGCAAAGTGAATTACGTCACGCTGGGTGGTGACAACGCGGGGGAGCATCTGCTGATGTAATGTCGGAGTTATTTGTCGCCTCAGCACTCAATTGGTTGCCAAGGTTTTCTAACCCGTAATGGCCAAAGGCCTTATCAGTCCATGACCAACATCCAAAAACCAAGTAGCTGGCTCGGAAACTTTCGAAGCGCATCGCTCCCCAAAATGTTGCTGGCGATGGCGGTCGGCCTGGTTTTTGCAACGGTGATCGGATGGGTCGGCATTCAGCTGGGTGTAGGTACGATGACCCTGACCATTGTTTTAACCATCTTGTGGCCGATCTTGTATGGCCTCATCGTTTCCCGTCAGTCCGATGGCGTGGAACCGGGAGTAGAAAGCGACACGAAGAGCGGACCGCCTGCTGCAGAGCCCCATGAAATGCAAAATCCTGTTCAGGCCGCGTCCGGCTCTGCCGTTGAGTTGAAAAAGCGCAACCCGATGGATGCAGCGCCTCGCGTGCAAGATGCAGAAAAAGGGGCCCGCGCTCAAACCATCAGTGAGCAATCTGACGCAGATGCGGATTCAGCAGAATTGCTAGCCCAATTGGCAACGCTCAAGCAATTGGTGCAACAGGACAAACAAACAAACAAATCGAAATAGGACTTGGCGTTCTTAGCCGCCCCCCCGGACACGCCAAAAGCCAGCGCGGATACGAGCCGTCGCCTGCCGACCCTGCCGAAACACCGCGGATTTCTCGCTATAATCGGGAGCTTCGCTAGGTTATTCAGCCTAGCCAGATCGGGAACTTAGCTCAGCTGGTAGAGCAGCGGACTCTTAATCCGTAGGTCGAGAGTTCGAATCTCTCAGTTCCCACCAAATACACTTGTAAATCAAGCACTTAGGCCTCAAGTCAAGGTGTTTTATTGTTGCTGCAGGCGTGTGTAAAAACCCATGCAGCTGTTGTTGGCGCAGGTCGTACCCGCACGCCCTTGAAGCAGATGCAAGCCCCAGACCCGCAGGTTCAAGTCGTCAGCCACTACTGACGCATTCAAGCGGGATAGCAGCCGCGCCAATTCAGACGCGTGATCAGGTCGGATGCCTGACTTTTTGTCAGTCTCAAAGATGCAGGTCCGTTACCGATCGCGTCTCGCAAAAAAACCCATCACTTTTCAGGGTCTCGCTTAAACACTGAGAAACGTCTTGCGATGGCAACGACTTTGGCGATAATCGTTTCTTGCAAGTTTTACAAATTTTTACATCCACCCAGTCGAAAAGGTGGCGGTGAAACGCTTTTCCGAATGTCGACCAATTCAATCGATGCAGACGAGTACGCTACCGATTGAACTCTTAATCCGTAGGTAGATAGTTCGAATCTCTTGGCTCCCGCCACTTTTATGAATCCAAATCCTGACCTTCAACTCCTTGAGGCTGCGCATCCGCACATCGCCAAGGCGATCAAGCTGCTGTGGGGGCATCACCAAGTGCATACCTACATCGCGCGGTTGTTCGACGATAGCCGCGACAACCAGCGCAAAGGCTTTTCGCCTGAGGTCATGGCAGCGCTATTGAACATTCAGGAATTGCACGAAAAACCCGCTGACTACGAGCCAACTACCTGGGGCGACAGCCGCCAATTTTTCAGATAAAAAAGGCCGCAGGTTTAAATGCCTGCGGCCTTTTTTTGCTGAGGTGTTAATCAGCGGTCGTTCTTGGAGAAACGCTTTTGCGCATCACGTGGCACAAACACCTTGCCGCCACCAGCCGGTTTGGAAAACGCAGGTTTGCCAAAGGCAGGTTTGCCAAAAGCCGGTTTGCGGTCTGCAAAATCGCCACGCGGGGCAAAGTCACCACGCGGGGCCGGGGCGCCTGAGTTGCGGTCACCGGCAAAGCGGTCGTTGAAGCCGCCCTTGCGCTCGTAGCTGAAACCTTCACGCGGGGCAACTGGGCGCTCGTCACGCTGACCAAAGCCACTGGGCTTATTATTTTGATAGCTGTCCGGGCCGACTACGCGGGGGCCAGAGGCGTTTCTGTCACCGAAACCGCCACGGTTTTCTGCGAAGCCGCCACCACGGTTTTCATTGAAGCCACCGCGGTTCTCGGCAAAGCCGCCACGGTTGCCACCGAAACCACCACCTGCCGGACGGCCACCGCCGCCAAACTTGCGGTCACGGTCGTTACCACGGTTGTCACGGCCACCAAAACCGCTCGGGCGCGCGTCGGGCATGCGCTGTTGCGGCTCCAGGCCAGGGACCACTTCGGCCTTGATCGGCTGACGATTGAAAGCCTCGATGTCAAAAATTTTGCGGCGGTCGCGGAACTCGGCAAACGTCACTGCCAGACCATCGCGGCCAGCGCGGCCGGTGCGGCCAATGCGGTGGGTGTAGTCCTCGGCCTTCATTGGCAGACCAAAGTTGAACACATGGGTCACGGTAGGCACATCCAGACCACGGGCAGCCACGTCGGTCGCCACCAAAATCTGCACCTGACCTTGCCGCAGCGCCATCAAACGGCGGTTACGCAAGCCTTGGCTCAGCGCACCGTGCAACGCGACAGCATCAAAGCCATCTTGCTGCAGGTCGTTGGCCAGGCCGTCACATTCGATCTGGGTGCTGGCAAAAACAATCGCCTGGTTGATGGTGGTGTCGCGCAGCCAGTGGTCCAGCAACTTGCGTTTGTGCTGAGCGTTGTCAGCCCAAAACAGCACCTGCTTGATGTTGGCGTGTTTTTCTTGTGGGCTGTCGATGGTGATGCGCTGTGGCTCGCGCATGACGCGGGCGGCCAGCTGCTGGATGCGCGGCGCAAAGGTGGCGCTGAACATCATGGTTTGCTTGCGGCCGATGGTGAGCTGATTGATTTCGGCCAAGTCATCGGAGAAGCCCAGATCGAGCATGCGGTCGGCTTCGTCCACCACCAAAAATTGCACTTGGTCAAGCTTGATTTGCATCGAGCGTTGCAAGTCAAGCAAACGGCCCGGGGTGGCCACCACCAGGTTGGCGTTTTGCAGCTTGGCAATTTGCAACTGATAAGGCATGCCACCGACGATGTTGGCCACACGCAGACCACGGCAATGCTGTACCAGGTCGATCGCATCATGGGCGACTTGCTGGGCCAGCTCGCGGGTCGGGCAAACAATCAGCGCGCCGGGTGTTGGAGCGGTGAAGTGGCGCGGGTTGGTCGGGTCTTTGCGCTTGGCGCGCTTCGGAGGTGCTTCACCTTTTTCAGCGGCTTCAGCCACGGCGCGTTGGTAGTCTTCGCGTTCTTTGGTTTCCGCCTGGGCCATTTGCGTCAGCAGAGTGTGCAGCACGGGCAGCAAAAAGGCGGCGGTCTTGCCACTGCCCGTCTGGCTGGAAACCATCAGGTCGATGAAACGTGCGTCTTTGGCACCTTCGCTGTGGCCTTGCATGGCCAGAGGAATGGTTTTCAGCTGCACGGTGGTGGGCTGGGTAAAGCCCAGGTCTTTCACAGCGGCGATCAACTCCGGGGCCAGGCCCAGGGTGACAAAGCCGTTGGGTACTTCGGGCGCAACGGCCACTACTTCGGCAGCGGCGGCGTCATCCGCCGAAGCGGTGTCAGGGGTGTCGCTGGGGATCGATTGCAGATCATTGGACAAATTTTCGGCAGACGACAAGTCGCCTGTCGCTAGGGTAGCGTCAGTCATGGATTTCTTTCATGCGCGAGCGCCGCAGGGTAAGCGGTAGCTCCGTTTATGGTTAAAAAACATCAACCATCAAACGGAACCAGCTCTGACTCAAAGTGTTGAGTATCTTCAGCGCCGGGGGTCCTTTTTGTCGCAGCCTACAAGCAGGTAGACATTGGACCCGGTGAATGTTGGGAGATGTACAAATATGCACCGCTGTTTGCAGCGCAGCCTGTGATTATGGCACACATTCGGGTTTCTACCTAATGCCTTCACCCTCCAGCCGGTACGCCCGTTCCTGAACTGCGCGGCGGGCCCTGGCATTGCCGACTGCTGGTGGCGCTGCACACCCATGCGCAATACCTGTCGGCCTGTCATTGATGGATTCCGGATACCCTCGGGACCGACAAGCTCTCTCACCTTAAGGCAACGCATGAACATCACCGCAACTGGCACCGGCATTGTTTTGTTTGCCCATGGCTCGCGCGACCCGGCTTGGCGCTTGCCACTGCAGGCCATTGCCGAGCAAGTGCAAATCCAGCACGGCAGCCCTTGCCGACTGGCGTTTCTGGAATTCATGCAGCCCGACCTGCCCGCCGCCCTGGCCGAGCTGGCCGCAGCGGGTTGCCAAAGCCTGCGGGTGATGCCCCTTTTCTGGGCGGCAGGCAAGCATGTCACCCGTGACCTGACCGCCATGGTGGACAGCTTTGCCGCGAAGCACCGCGAGCTACAACTGTCGGTAGCGAAACCGCTGGGCGACGACGCTGCGGTGCAAGCCGTCATTGCGCACTGGGCGGTGCGCGCCTGAGTCCGGTTGGGTGCAAGTCGCCTTAAACGGTGCGCCAGCACTGCTGGCTCTGAATTTATACGAAATCGTGCTCTAGCCCTTATCAATAAAGCGCGAGTAGCTATTATTTTCATAGTTATCTGCAGTCATTCTGCAACGCCACTGACCCAAAAATCAGCCGACACAGGTGTTTTGCAGGTTCATCACCACAATCGCAGGCTGCAAGCTGATGCCGCATTAACCTGAAACAACCATCATGCTTCGGTATGCAAGCACTCGCGTGCATGAAAGTTGGCGCGGGGACCGCGTCAAACCGGGAATTTCAGAAAGTGCGTGCGGTAGTGCTCCAGCTCGTCAATCGACTCATGCACGTCGGCCAGCGCGGTGTGGCGCTGCTTCTTTTTGAAGCCCTTGTAGACCTCGGGCGCCCAGCGTTTGGACAGCTCTTTGAGCGTGCTCACATCCAGGTTGCGGTAGTGAAAAAACGCTTCAAGTTTGGGCATGTACCGGGCCAGAAAACGCCGGTCCTGGCCGATGCTGTTGCCACACATCGGGGTCGTGGCTTTTGGCACGTAATGGCTCAAAAACGCCAGGATCTGCGCTTGGGCTTCCTCCTCGGTCAGGGTGGTAGCGCGCACTTTATCGATCAGGCCGCTTTTGCCGTGGGTGCTTTTGTTCCACTTGTCCATGCCGTCGAGCAGCGCATCACTTTGATGCACCACCAGCACCGGGCCTTCGGTGCGGTTTTCCAGCTTGGGGCCGGTGACAATGACGGCAATCTCGATGATGCGCTCAACCTCGGGGTCAAGCCCGGTCATTTCACAGTCAAGCCAGACCAGGTTTTGATCCGATTTGGCCAAAGGGGCGGCTGACTCGGCAACCGGGGAAGAGGTAGGGACGTGGGGTGTGGGCATGAGGCAAATTGTCGCTGATCACCTAAACTCCCCCGCCATGCAAGACACCCCCTTCTTTTCTGACCCGTCCCTGCGCTTAAGCACGGTCTTTGCCGTGGCGCTGGTACTGGGCCTGTTGCTGAAATTCTGGCTAAGTTCCCGGCAAATCCAGCATGTGGCGCTGCGCCGTGGGCAGGTGCCTGCGGCGTTTGCCCAAACCATCACCCTGGCGGCGCATCAGAAGGCCGCAGACTACACCGTGGCCAAGGCGCGGCTGGGCTTGCTGGAGACAGCGCTGGGCGCAGCGGTGTTGATCGGCTGGACGCTGCTGGGCGGCTTGTCGGCGCTGAATGATGGGCTGATGCCCTGGCTGGGCACAGGCATGGTGCAGCAACTGGCGCTGCTGGCAGGCTTTGCTTTGATCAACGGGCTGATTGACCTGCCGCTGTCGCTGTACCAGACCTTTGTGCTGGAAGAACGCTTTGGTTTCAACAAGATGACGCTCAAGCTGTGGCTGCTGGACATGCTCAAGGGCAGCCTAATGGGCGCGCTGATTGGCCTGCCGATTGCCGCGCTGTTTTTGTGGATGATGGGTGCCAGCGGTGGCCTGTGGTGGCTGTGGGCTTGGTGCGTGTGGATGGGGTTCAACCTGCTGCTGCTGGTGATTTACCCCACGCTGATCGCGCCCATGTTCAACACATTCACCCCGCTGCAAGACGCCACGGTGAAAGCGCGGGTGACCGCTCTGATGCAGCGCTGCGGCTTTTCAGCCAAGGGCCTGTTTGTGATGGACGGCAGCAAACGTAGCGCCCATGCCAACGCCTATTTCACCGGTTTTGGTGCCGCCAAACGGGTGGTGTTTTATGACACCTTGCTGGCCAAGCTGAGCCCGCCAGAGGTGGATGCGGTGCTGGCGCATGAGCTGGGCCACTTCAAGCACAAACACATCATTAAACGCATTGTGGCGATGTTTGCCATGAGTTTTGCCGGCTTTGCCCTGCTCGGCTGGCTGGCACAGCAGCCATGGTTTTACACCGGCTTAGGCGTCATGCCCAATCTGGCGGCACCGAATGACGCGCTGGCGCTGCTGTTGTTTATGCTGGTGATGCCGGTGTTCAGCTTCTTTATCTCGCCGATCTTTGCCCAGCTTTCACGCAAACACGAGTTTGAGGCCGACGCCTACGCCATGCTGCAGACCAGCGGGCAGGATCTGGCCACCGCGCTACTCAAACTCTACGAGGACAATGCCTCTACCCTGACGCCTGACCCGGTATATGTGTCGTTTTACTACTCGCACCCAGGTGCCTCGGAGCGACTGGCGCGTATGCTGCCAGGTGGCTTGGCTGGCAGCGTAGCGGTGCCACAGCCACTCTCGCAAACTTAAGAAGGAAATATGCCTAAAGCCCATACACCACGAGCGCTAAAAGCTACTGAAATAGTAGCGCATCTGGCCAAACTTGAGGGCTGGACGCTCTCTGGTGACGGCGACACCCTGGCCATTGAGAAGCCCTTCGACTTTGCCAATTACTACCAGACGCTGGCGTTTGTGAACGCGGTAGCTTTCATCGCCCACGCCCAAGACCACCACCCCGAACTGCTGGTGCAGTACAACCAATGCCTGGTGCGCTGGCGTACCCACGATGCGGGCGGCATCTCGCTGTCAGACTTTGAATGCGCCCGGCACGTGGACGCCTTGCAGCCTGAGGCAGCCACCGCCTGATGCCGCAACCACACCTGCAAACCGGCCTGATCGTGGCCAACTATGGCCGCCATTTCCTGGTGGAAGACGCTTCGGGCGAGCGGCGCATCTGCCACTCACGCGGCAAAAAAAGTCAGGGTGTGGTGGGTGACCGGGTGTTGTGGCAGGCCTCGCAGGACGAAGGCACCATCGAGAAAATCGAGCCCCGGCGCAACCTGTTTTACCGCCAGGACGAGGTGCGTACCAAATCCTTTGCTGCCAATCTGGACCAGGTGCTGATCCTGATCGCCGCCGAGCCCGAGTTCTCCAGCAGCCAGCTCTCACGCGCGCTGATCGCCGCTGAAGAGCAGCACATCACGCCAATCATTGCGCTCAACAAAAGTGACCTGACAACGCCCTTTGCCCGCGCCTGGGATTGGCTTGCCCCTTACCGGCAGATGGGTTACGACGTGATTCCGCTGGCGATGGGGAAAAATACCGAGGCCGACCGCGCCACATTGCTGCAACGTCTGACCGGCAAAACCACGCTGGTACTGGGCCCCTCAGGTGCTGGCAAAAGCACACTAATCAATTGCCTGATACCCGGTGCGCTGGCGCAAACCGGTGAGCTGTCGCAGGCTTTAAGCTCGGGCAAACACACCACCACCAGCACCACCTGGTATTGGCTGGACGCCACTAAGACCACCGCACTGCTGGACTCGCCAGGTTTTCAGGAGTTTGGCCTGAACCACATCGACCCAGCGCAGCTGGCCGCCTACATGCCCGACCTGAAACCGCACGTGGCGCAGTGCAAGTTTTACAACTGCAGCCATTTGCACGAGCCAGGCTGTGGTGTGATGGCAAGTGTCAAATCAGGCTCTAGCCCAGATGCCATAAGCGCCAACAGATACAAAATTTATAGCGACTTGTACGCCGAACTCAAGCAGATTCGGCGCTACTAAAGCACCTCTGCATGCACCTTCATCAGCGCCTGCACCAAGGCATCACGCTGCTCTGGCGTGCCCACACTGATGCGCAAGTACTGGCATCAATGATTACTTAAAAACAATAGCTGCTCGCGCTTATTCGATAAGGGCTGGAGGCCTATTTCTTATAAATTAACCGAGCAGCCGCGCCAGCGTCAGCAAAGCCAGCAAAAGCACCCACATCACCACCGTGCGCCAGACCAGCCCGACCACAATGGCCAGGTGCGGCAATTCGGGCGTGGGGCGCCCGGCCAGAACATCGTCCAACAATGGCGCTGCGGCCGCCTGCGTTGGCGGGTACGGCCGTGTATCGGTGCCGCGCAGCGCAATGTTGACGGCACCGCCTGTGGCGGCCAGCACCAAGCCGTCGTTACTGGGGCTGCCTTGCTGGGCGTAGCGCCGCCAGGCGTCAATCGCTTCCTCAAAATTGCCAACCACCGCAAAACTGATGGCCGTGGCTCGGGCAGGTAGCCAGTCCACGACATCCCAGGCTTTTCTGGCGTCAAACATCAAGGCCACGCTGACAGGCTGGTGGTTTGATTCACTCTGGTGCTGCCAGTAGCGCACCACAAACTCTGCCAGCCGATACAACACCGCGCCCAACGGCCCAAGCCCCAGAGCGGCCAGCACTGAAAACCACACCAGCACAGCAAAGACGTGGCGGTGCGACGCCAGGACCGAGTTTTCAATCACCCGGCCGATGATCTCGGTGCGCGGCAGGTCGATGGCCTCTGTTCGCAGCCAGTCAGCCAGAAGCCTATTGGCCAGAGCATCGTCACCTTCGGCCAGGGCATCGCGAATCTGGGTGAAGTGAAAGCTGAACTGACGAAATCCCAGCGACGCATACAGCACCAGCGCGCTCCACAGCACCGCCAGCGGCCAGCCCACCAAGAATTGGAGCAGCAGATAAATCGCGAGCGCCGCCAGCGCCGGGCCGCCCACCGCCAAACCCCACACCAGCCAGCCGTGCATGGGCCGACCGGCGTCGAGTGTGCGCGTACACCAGCGAACCCAAGCGCGCATCGACGCGTGAATGATGTTGCCGCGTTTCAAAGGCCGGGCTTGTTCGAGCAGCAGGGCCAAAATCACCGAGATGAAGCTCATGCAATGATCATAGCGGCTGCACCCTGTGGGCACTGGGTTCAGGCAGCCAAAAACCGGTAAAAGTTTCGCAGCATGCCGGCCGTGGCACCCCAGATGAAACGCTCATGCACGCCATCGCTATAGGGCATGGACAACCATTGACGCTGCTCACCTAGCCACAACATCTGATGGTGGCGATGGTTGGTCGGGTTCATCAAAAAACCCAGCGGCACTTCAAACACATCAGACACTTCATAGGCATTGGGTTTCAGGGTGAAGCCGGGTCGAACCAGCGCCACCACCGGCGTCACCATAAAGGCCGAACCCGTGGTGTACAGCGGCAGTTGGCCCAGCACTTCCATCCAGTCAGGCGCCAGACCGACCTCTTCAAAAGCCTCACGCCGGGCTGCGGCAGCGGCATCTGCATCGGTTTCGTCCACTTTGCCCCCCGGAAAGGCGATCTGCCCGGCATGGGTGGACAGATGCGAGGTTCGGAGGGTGAGCAACACCGTCGGCTCGGTACGCATCACGATGGGAATCAGAACCGCAGCGTGCATCGGCGCGCGGTCCATGAACCTCTTCTCAACCACCAACTCGGGTTGCCAGTTGGGGGGTGTCAAAAATCGCTGACGCAGTGCCTGCGGCAACAAGGCCGCAGCAGCCACCGCCGGCAACTGCGTGTCCACCTGAATCACCGGCACCTGGCGCGGATCCAGGGCTGGCGCGGAAACGTTTAGCGAAAGGGGGTCACTCATCGCGTCGCCGAAGGCGCCGGGTTGCGAAGCGTCTGAACGTGCGCACCACTCAGACTGGCGCCACTGGCAAGGACGCAAAGCGAAAAAAAACCGCCACTGTCACCAGCAGGCGGTTTTTTTTAAACACGTATGACCTTATGCGGCAACCGCGGCGACCTTCACCTTGCGAGCGGGCAACTTTTCTTTGATACGCGCCGATTTACCGCTGCGTTCACGCAGGTAGTACAGTTTGGCGCGACGCACGTCACCACGGCGCTTGACTTCGATTTTGGCGATCAGCGGGCTGTAGGTTTGAAATGTCCGCTCAACGCCTTCACCACTGGAAATTTTGCGAACCGTAAAGCCGCTGTTAAGACCACGGTTACGCTTGGCAATCACCACACCTTCATAGGCCTGGAGCCGCTTGCGCGTGCCTTCAACCACATTCAGACTCACGATCACGGTGTCGCCTGGGCCAAAGTCTGGAATGGTTTTGTTTAAACGAGCAATTTCTTCTTGCTCAAGGATTTGAATCAGGTTCATGGAAGACCTCAAATGATCTTGCAAGCACCAGCATCAGGATTGATGCAGGCTCAGCGCTTAAAGCACTTGAGCGGCCTCGCAGAGGATCGGTTAGCCCGCCATTATAGCCCGGCCAATACCAACTCATCCTGGGCTGTCAGCCTGGCGGTTTGCCTGGCCAGCCGAATCAGGTCGGGACGCAGGCGGGCGGTGAGCGCCAGACGCTGGTCACGCCGCCAGCGCTCAATATGCAGGTGGTGGCCCGACAACAGAACCTCTGGCACGGCCCTGCCCTGCCAAACCTCGGGGCGGGTGTAGTGCGGGCAGTCCAGCAGGCCATCCAGCGCCGGGTTGAAACTATCCTGCGCGTGACTCTCGGCATCGCTGAGGACGCCGGGCTGCAGACGCGCCACCGCATCCAGTAAAGCCATCGCCGCAATTTCCCCGCCCGACAATACGAAGTCACCCAGGCTGATCTGCTCGGTGACATGGGCGTCAATGAATCGCTGATCCAGCCCCTCATAGCGACCACACAGCAGCACGGCACCCTGGCTATTCGCCCAGCGGGTCACCATCGCGTGAGTCAATGGCTGGCCTGTCGGCGAAAACAGCACCACCGGCGGGTTGTCAGCACGCTCAGCGCGCAGGCGCGTCACACATTGCGATAGTGGCTGCGCCATCATGACCATGCCCGGGCCACCGCCAAAAGGCCGATCATCCACGCGACGGTAGTTACCCTCGGCAAAGTCGCGCGGGTTGGTCAGTTTGACTTTGACTTGCCCAGACTCAAATGCCCGCCGGGTGATACCGGTCGTCAAAAACGGCACGAAAAGTTCAGGAAACAGCGTGACAACATCAAATTGCATGATGTGCCGTTCAGTAGTCGGGTTGCCAGTCCACCAGAATTCGACGGGTAATCAAATCGACGTCGTCAATATAGGCCGCTACAAAAGGAATCATCCGCTGCAGCGTTTGCCCGTCCACCAGATCGTCGATCACCAGCACGGTTTGCGGCCCGGTTGACAGCAACTCGCGCACCTCGCCCAGTACCACACTTTCACGGTTAACCACCGCCAGGCCAATTAGATCAACCCAGTAGTACTCATCTTTCTGGGGTGTCGGAAAACTCGACTTGGCGATAAAAATGCGAGCGCCACGCAGTCCATCGGCAGCGTTGCGGTCGTCCACCCCGTGCGCTGAAGCGACAACGGTGTCCGAGTGGGCTTTGGCTTCCTTGATATTTAATCTTCCAACGCCTTCGAAGGTTGTTGTACCTTTTCCGGTGGGCAGCAAGAACCAGCTTTTGGAAGAAAAAAGCGCCTCAGGGTTGGCGCTATAGGGTAGAACTTTGAACCACCCTTTGATGCCCCAGGCATCTGCAATGCGCCCGACCTCGATAGCGTCTGCCGGTAATTCGGCAGCCTCAAGGCCGGGCAGCATACTCACGTTCAGGCTGCTTTTTTGGCTGCCTGGTTCACCAGCCGCTCCACCGTGGGAGACGCCTGCGCACCCACGCTGCGCCAGTGGGTCAGGCGGTCATGGGCGATACGGATGCTTTCTTCGCTGGCAGTGGCCGTTGGGTTATAAAAACCAATGCGCTCAATGAAGCGGCCGTCGCGGCGAGTGCGCTTGTCTGCAACCACAATATTGAAAAACGGGCGAGATTTTGCTCCGCCACGGGCGAGTCGGATGACGACCATGATTTATCCTTTGGGAAGTGGCATTTTAATTCCACGAAAATTTGCACTTAGCCCGACGTTTGAGACACGCGACTTGACCACCCGGTCAGCGACACGCCAGACAACCCAGCATTATATCCAGTAACTAACCATGCCAATCATTCGACCCAGCCTAGTAACCGATATCGCGCAAATCACCGCCATTTACACGCATCATGTGATGCACGGCACGGGCACGTTTGAAATCGATCCCCCCAGTGAGCTTGAAACGCTGCAGCGCCGCGAGGACGTTCTTGGTAAAGGTTTGCCCTATCTTGTTGCGACAGAGGGTGAGCAGGTGCTGGGCTATGCTTATTGCAATTGGTTCAAACCCCGCCCGGCCTACCGCTATTCAGCCGAAGATTCCATTTATCTTGCGCCACAAGCCACTGGCAGCGGCCTGGGACGGGCGCTTTTGGCTGAACTGTGCAATCAGGCCGAGCGCGCTGGTGTGCGCAAACTGATCGCGGTCATTGGTGATTCAGCCAACCTGGGCTCAATCGGTGTGCACCGCAGCGCAGGCTTTACCCACGTTGGCACGCTGGCATCCTGCGGCTGGAAGTTTGAGCGCTGGCTTGACGTGGTCCTGATGGACAAAGCCTTGGGGCTAGGCACCACCGTCGCGCCGCTGTCATCCGCCGCGCCAGCCGGCGTCAGAACAGTTGCAGACTGATCCAATAAGCCACAGCAGCCACGAAGGCGCTTGCGGGAATAGTCAAAATCCAGGCCCAGATGATGTTACCGGCCACACCCCAACGCACCGCGCTGGCACGCCGGGTAGAGCCCACGCCGACGATGGCACCGGTGATGGTGTGCGTCGTCGAAACCGGCACGCCCATCGCCGTTGCGACAAACAGGGTGATGGCACCGCCCGTTTCGGCACAAAAACCACCCACTGGCTTTAACTTGGTAATTCTCTGACCCATGGTTTTCACAATACGCCAGCCCCCCAGCATGGTGCCCAAACCGATCGCCGAGTAGCAGATGATCACCACCCAATTCGGCGGCGCACGGTCCTGCGCATTGGTATAACCGGTGGCAATCAGCAGCATCCAGATGATGCCGATGGTCTTCTGGGCATCATTGCCCCCGTGCCCCAAGCTGTAGGCGCCTGCAGAAACCAGTTGTAAACGGCGAAACCACTTGTCAACCTTGAGCGGACGAAATCCCCTAAAGACCCAGGACACCAGCACCATCATCAGCGACCCAAGCAAAAAGCCCAGCAACGGCGAGACGAAAATGAAAATGACGGTTTTCATAATGCCCGAGACAATCAAGGACGCGACACCGGCCTTGGCAATCGCGGCGCCAGCAATGCCACCAATCAACGCATGCGAAGAGCTACTGGGAATACCGTAGTACCAGGTGATGAAGTTCCAGGTGATGGCACCCACCAACGCGCCAAAAACCACGTTGGTATCCACAATGCCAGGCAAAACAATGCCTTTACCCACGGTGGCGGCCACGCTGAGGTGAAATACGAAGATGGCGGCAACATTGAAAAATGCCGCAAACAAAACGGCCTGACCAGGTTTTAGAACACCGGTAGAGACCACCGTGGCGATCGAATTGGCCGCGTCATGAAACCCGTTCATGAAGTCAAACACCACCGCCATCACCACCAGGACGGCGACCACCCACAAAGCAGCTTGCGCGTTTTCCATGATCTGAATTCGCGGGCTATCAGGAGTTTTCGAGGATGATGCCCTCGATCAGATTGGCCGCATCTTCAACCCGGTCGGTGATGCTCTCCAGCAATTCGTAAATCGCCTTGAGTTTGATGAGTTCGCGCACGTCAGACTCTTCTCGAAACAGTTTACTCATCGCGTTTCGCATGACGCTATCTGCATCGCTTTCCAGGACGTCGATTTCATCGCAGATTCTCAGGGCCGCGTCTGCGGTTGGCGCCTCGGCAATCTTGTTGAGCAGATTCACCGCGCTCAGCAAGCTTTCGCAGCATTTCACACTCAAATCTGTCAGGCGACGCATCTCGTCGGTCATGTGATGCACGTCGTAGAGGGACATGGTTTCAGCCGAATCCTGAATCAGATCGGCCACGTCGTCCATCGTGTTGATCAAACTGTGAATTTGCTCGCGGTCAATCGGTGTGATGAACGTCTTGTGCAGCGCCTGGTTCACCTCATGGGTGATCCGGTCGGCAGCGCCTTCTGCTTGGTTGACCTGACGGTGGTACTTCTGACGCAATTCAAGGTCGGCGTAGTGGATGACCAAATTGGAAAACGCATGGGCTGCTTCGACGATGTGCTTCGCGTGTTGGTCAAACAGAATGAAAAAATTGGTGTCACGCGGTAGCAGTTTGCCAAAAAACACAGAAGGCTCCTGAAAAAAGGATAGCTTGACGAACAAGCTATGAATTCGCGCAGTTTAACCTTGAGACATTGTGGCGCTTTAACAAAAAAAGCCCCGCAGTTTCGTATCTAGCCGGTGGCTTAAAGTGTTGATTGGAAGGGCCTGATCCTTCCGAAACACGCATGTCGCTTAGCGTCTGCGGGTTTTCTTTCGCCTGAAAAATATCTGGACAAGATAAGAGCCGCAAACCCAAGCTGGGCGCGGCTCTCAATCAACTCGTCAACACTTTAAGCTACCGGCTAGGTTTCGTATGTGAGGCTTTTAAAACTTTCAGTGCAGCTACCGGACGACCCTCGCCAGCGCCCTCAGAGCGCCTTCAGAAACTCGTTAGTGCGACTAAAAAACGTGACTTTATACCGCGATGCCCACAGTTTTGGCCGCATCGGTGTAATCCTGCACCTTGTCAAAATTCAGGTACTGGTAGATCTTGCCACTTGCAGCGGTGAGCACGCCCATGTCGGCCATGTACTCGGTTTTGGTCGGAATGCGGCCGAGCTTGGCGCAAATAGCCGCCAGTTCGGCGCTGCCCAGATAAACGTTGCTGTTCTTGCCCAGACGGTTCGGGAAGTTACGTGTGGAGGTGGAAAACACCGTGGCGCCTTCCTTGACCTGAGCCTGATTGCCCATGCAGAGACTGCAGCCCGGCATTTCCATGCGCGCGCCCGCGCTACCCAGCACGCCGTAGTGGCCTTCTTCGGTGAGTTGTTTGGCATCCATCTTGGTGGGCGGTGCCATCCACAGTTTGACGGGAATGTCACGCTTGTTTTCCAGCAACTTGGAGGCTGCGCGGAAATGACCGATGTTGGTCATACAAGAGCCAATGAACACTTCGTCGATCTGGGTACCGGCTACGTCTGACAGGGTTTTGACATCGTCTGGGTCGTTCGGGCAAGCCACGATCGGCTCATGAATGTCAGCCAGATCAATTTCGATCACGCTGGCGTACTCCGCATCCGCATCGGCTTTCAGCAACTCCGGATTGGCCAGCCAGGCCTCCATGGCCTTGATGCGGCGGGTGATGGTACGCACGTCCGAATAACCGCTGGCGATCATCCACTTCAACATCACGATGTTGCTGTTGATGTACTCAATGATCGGCTCTTTGTTCAGATGCACGGTGCAGCCTGCAGCGCTGCGCTCTGCAGAGGCGTCGCTTAGCTCGAAAGCTTGCTCAACTTTCAGGTCTGGCAAGCCTTCAATTTCCAGGATACGACCGGAAAACACATTCTTCTTGCCTTGCTTGGACACGGTCAGCTCACCTGACTTGATGGCGTACAGCGGAATGGCATTCACCAGATCACGCAGTGTTACACCGGGCCGCATCTGGCCTTTGAAGCGCACCAGCACGCTCTCAGGCATGTCCAGCGGCATGACACCGGTGGCGGCACCAAAGGCCACCAAGCCTGAGCCCGCTGGGAAACTGATGCCAATTGGGAAACGGGTGTGGCTATCGCCGCCGGTGCCGACGGTGTCAGGCAACAACATGCGGTTGAGCCAGCTGTGGATGATGCCGTCACCAGGGCGCAACGGGATGCCGCCACGGTTGCTGATGAACTCGGGCAATTCGTGGTGCATCTTCACATCGACTAACTTGGGGTAGGCAGCCGTGTGGCAGAAGGACTGCATGACCAGATCGGCGCTGAAGCCCAGGCAGGCCAAGTCTTTCAGCTCGTCACGGGTCATCGGGCCGGTGGTGTCTTGTGAGCCGACCGAGGTCATCTTGGGTTCACAGTAAGTACCAGGCAACACGCCCTGTCCCTCGAGCAGACCACAGGCACGGCCAACCATTTTTTGCGCCAAGGTAAAGCCTTTGCCGTTGGACTTGGGGTTTTGTGGCAATCGGAACAGGGTGGATACAGGCAAGCCCAATGACTCACGGGCCTTGGTGGTCAGGCCACGGCCAATGATCAAGGGAATGCGGCCACCAGCACGCACTTCATCAAAAAGTACTTCACTTTTGAGAGTGAACTCCGCAATGACTACGCCGTCTTTGAGCGCTTTTCCTTCATAAGGACGCAACTCGATGGTGTCGCCCATATTCATCTGGCTGACGTCGAGTTCGATCGGCAAGGCACCCGCATCTTCCATGGTGTTGTAGAAAATCGGAGCGATCTTGGCGCCCAGACAAACGCCACCGAAACGCTTGTTCGGTACAAACGGGATGTCTTCACCGGTGAACCACAGCACGCTATTGGTGGCCGACTTGCGGCTCGACCCCGTGCCGACCACGTCGCCCACATAGGCGACCAGGTTGCCACGCGCACGCAGGTCTTCAACGAACTTGACCGGGCCGCGTTTACCGTCTTCTTCAGGGGTGATACCGTCACGCTTGTTTTTCAGCATCGCCAACGCATGCAGTGGAATATCGGGGCGGCTCCAGGCATCGGGCGCAGGGCTGAGGTCGTCGGTATTGGTCTCGCCAGTGACCTTGAGGACGGTCAAAGTGATGCTTTTCGGCACTTCGGGGCGGCTGGTGAACCATTCAGCATCAGCCCAGCTTTGCAGCACGGCTTGGGCGTAAGTGTTGCCCTTGTCAGCTTTTTCCTTGACGTCGTGAAACTGGTCGAACATCAGCAGGGTTTTCTTCAGCGCTTGGGCCGCCACTGCGGCCACGGCTGCATCGTCAAGCATGTCAATCAGCGGCGTCAGGTTGTAGCCGCCTAGCATGGTGCCCAGCAACTCAGTCGCTTTTTCGCGGCTGATCAGTGTGCATTTTTCAGTGCCATGCGCTACAGCAGCCAGATAGCTGGCCTTGACCTTAGCGGCATTATCCACGCCAGCAGGCACACGGTGGGTGATCAACTCAACCAGAAAAGCCTCTTCGTCTGCGGGCGGGGTCTTCAGCAACTCAATCAACTCTGCAGTTTGATGAGCGGTCAATGGCAGTGCGGGAATTCCGAGTGTGGCGCGCTCAGCAACATGAGCACGGTAGGCTTGCAACATAAATGAACTCCTTCTTAAATTGAATCAAGCAAAAATTTCTGGGAAAACCTGGCGCAGCCTAGCGAACCATGCCTGGCGCAAAAGGCACCTGTGCCGTCGGATGGGGTACGGGACTCAGTGCAACTGGCAATGGCTCCAGCAGACTGGGCGGAGGATTTTTCAGCATGGCGTCTGCTACAACGACTTGCGTTGGCGTCATGCAGACGTCAGCCATGCGGGAACCCGTCTTGTGGTTCATCAGCATGGACTTATTGGACAACTGCAACCACACGGCACCTGCTGTTGTGTCTTCCAGACGAATGGCACCGGTACTGCTGACCACAGGCACCATGCGAAATTTGAATTTTTTCCCGGAAATATCAAAGTAGCCCGGCTCGTGCAGGTCTGCCTCCACCGTCACAAACGCGCCCAGTTCGCAGGGGATCCGACCGACTTCAACGCGCTGAGCAATCACCAACTCGTCCGGGCTGAGCGCTGCCTGTGCGGCGCGGATGCCAGACGCCATCTGGTTCGCCTGGCTCTTGAGTTCGACACGGCTCTGTAGCAGGGGCTTGAGGGTTTTGCTGGTGACCTTTTTACTCTCGGCGTGCGCCTCGACATGTGCAAAGGCAAGCGCTGACACCGCCATACAGGCGCCGATGGCAGCCAGCAATCGAGGTTGCCAAGCGAGCGATTTATGTATGTTGTGAATATTCATGATCAAGTTCTCCTGAAAACTTTACCGCCCCAGGTTAGCAAGCAAAATACTTATAAGCTGGATCCTGACGATCCAGGCGACCCGTTTGGTGCGCCTTTTCAAGCACTTGCCAGTAGTAGCGAAAACTCGCACGGTCATGCAGGCTGCCTGCGACTGAAATCGGTGCCCAACCCGCTGCCTGAGCGGCGCAAATAATATGACTGGCCTGCTCGACCTCGCTCTGCTTAGGGGTAAAAGCCGCCAGAATGGGGCGAATCTGATCCGGGTGAATGCTCCACATGCGGGTAAAACCCAGTTCACGGCTGGCCCGCTGTGCCGCCGCCTGAATCACGTCCAGGCGCTTGAACTCAGTCACCACGCCATGCGAGGGCACCTTGCCATACGCATGGCAGGCCGCACTGATTTCAAGCTTGGCGCGCACCACCAGCGGGTGGCTGAACTGGTCGAACTCATCAGCAGACCTTAGCCCACCGACCGACATCGCCGAAGCAGGTATGGCACCACCGTGCGCCGAAACAAAATCCATCAGGCCAAAACTGAGCGACTCGACGCGCGGGTGGGCTGCGATCGATGCCGCCTGATGAACCGCCAGCGGAGACTCAATCAGCACATGAATGGGCAGGGACTGGGTACGACCGGAAGAAGCCAGTGCCGTATCTATCACCTGCAAAGCCCTGTCAACATCTTTCACCGAATCCACCTTGGGCAACATTAAATGGCTCCAGGCCGCTGCGGCCTCACCCAACACGATCTGAATATCTTGCTCGAAGGCAGGATGCCCCACCGGATGAACCCTGACAGCAACCCGCCGCTGAAGGGGAGTTAATTCATTTTCAATAGCTACTAACCCTTTAAGCACAAGGGCTGAGACCATAAAAGCATGGTCTTTTTCACCCCCCACCGGAGCACCATCTTCACAATCTAGCGTGACATCAAAAACGCACGCACCCAGCGCTTGCATCATCTCGCCCTGCAAGGCGAGCGCCTTAAGCATGCGCGGCTCGGTGCCGCAATAGTGATCACATACAGGCAAGGGCGCTGCGACTGCAGCGCCCAACAGCACCTGGCGCGGATGGGTCACGGTGTCGGAATCAGCTGCTTAACGTAAAAGTCAAGCTCAGAGCAGATGCGCCACACCCGCCTGCTCCTCCTGCAGTTCCTTCAGGGTCTTGTTGATGCATTCTTGGCTGAAAGCATCAATCGGCAACCCTTCAACGATGGTGTACTCGCCGTTGACACAGGTCACCGGGAAACCAAACATGGTGTCCTTGGGGATGCCGTATTCGCCGTTGGAAGGGATACCCATGGTGACCCACTTGCCATTCGTGCCCAAGGCCCAGTCGTGCATATGGTCAATGGCAGCGTTGGCAGCCGAAGCAGCTGAAGACACGCCACGCGCAGCGATAATGGCTGCACCGCGCTTACCCACCGTCGGCAGGAAGGTGTTGGCGTTCCAGTCCTGGTCATTGATCATGTCCTTGACGCTTTCGCCGTTGATGGTGGCAAAACGGTAGTCGGCGTACATGGTGGGCGAGTGGTTGCCCCAGACCGCCATTTTCTCGATGTCGGCCACGGCCTTGCCCGTTTTAGTAGCCAATTGGCTCAAGGCGCGGTTGTGGTCCAGGCGCAGCATGGCGGTGAAATTCTTGCGCGGCAGATCGGGCGCGCTCTTCATGGCGATGTAGGCGTTGGTGTTGGCGGGGTTGCCCACCACCAGTACGCGCACGTCGCGGCTGGCCACAGCGTTGAGCGCCTTTCCTTGTGCCGTGAAAATTTCAGCATTAACAGCTAACAACTCGGCGCGCTCCATCCCTGGGCCACGTGGACGCGAACCAATCAACAAGGCGTAATCCACATCTTTGAAAGCCGTCATGGGGTCGCTATGGGCTTGCATTCCCACCAACAACGGGAAAGCGCAGTCTTGCAGCTCCATCATCACACCCTGTAACGCTTGCTGGGCTTTTTCAACCGGCACTTCCAGCAAACTCAGCATCACAGGCTGATCTTTGCCCAGCATTTCGCCCGATGCGATACGAAACAAAATGGCATAACCGATTTGACCGGCAGCACCGGTAACAGCAACACGAACGGGCTTCTTGCTCATAGTAGGACTCCAGAAATTTAGGGAAAAATTCAGCGGTTGTCGGGCAGATGATCTATAGCCATCACCGCCAGGCAGTTGGAGTGTAGCCGTGAAAACACCCCGTCGTCAACTTGTCTTATGTCTTATATAAGATATGATTGCTGACAACTAAATCGACTACTTGGAGACTCTGTTCATGCCAGCCCTGCCCGATACCAGCGAGGAGCCTGAGATGTCCCTGGCACCTGAAGTGGTATCAGCCGCAGCCCATGCCACACCAACGTTCAGCCCACTCTACCAACAGATCAAGGCCCTGATTCTGGGCAGCTTGCGATCTGGCGAGTGGAAGCCCGGTGAAGTGATCCCCAGCGAGATCGAACTGGCTGCGCGTTTTCGGGTCAGCCAGGGCACGGTGCGCAAAGCCATTGACGAGTTGGCCGCTGAAAACCTGCTGTTGCGCCGTCAGGGTAAGGGCACGTTTGTAGCCACACACGCCGAGCAGCAGGTGCAGTTCAGGTTCCTTAAATTGGTACCCGACAGTGGTTCTCGGGGCAGCGAGGGGCCAGCGCAGCGCGACATCATCGAATGCCGCAGAGTCCGCGCCAGCGCCGATGTGGCCAAAGCCTTAGCTCTGCGCTGTGGCGACACCGTGTTGCAAGTGCGCCGGGTACTGAGTTTTGGCGGCGCGCCTGCTATTTTGGAAGATATCTGGCTGCCTGCAGCGCCCTTCAAGGGCCTGACTGCAGAGAGACTGGCCACGTGCAAGGGTCCGATGTACGCCCTGTTCGAGACTGAATTCAACGTGCGCATGGTGCGTGCCGAAGAAAAAATCCGCGCTGTAGCGGCAACTGAAACGCACGCCGACTTGCTCAAAGTGGCCGTGGGTGGCCCACTATTGAGCGTAGAACGCATTGCCTACACCTACCAGCGAGAGCCCATGGAATTGCGCAAGGGCTATTACCGCACTGACACCCACCACTACCAAAACGACATGAATTGAACCCCAACCAGACGCCTCGTGTAATGCGTGTGTCAGACTGAAAATGCCCACTCGTGGGGTGCGCTTTGCCAATGGCTTCGGGTAGGTTGAGCACCCTTCAATCCCCTCAGCTGCGGCGTATGATGCTGCATTGCAATAAAATTTTCGATGGCTGGCAACAGGCTGGTTGCTGCGCAGTCACCCAAAACAAGAAAGTAAGTTATGTCTGAAACCGTGACGAGCACGTCAAAAAAACGTCCTGAATTCCGCAATATCGACAGTGCCAGTCTGATCAGTTATCGCTGGCCGCTGGCTTCGCTCGCGTCAGGCATGCACCGGGTCAGCGGCGCCATCATGTTTTTCCTGCTGCCGTTTGTGATCTGGATGTTTGACACCTCCATTTCGTCCGAAATTTCTTTTGCCCGCTTCAAAGCCGCATTCAATATTGGCATGCTTGGCATCCCTGGATTTTTGTGGAAGTTGGTCGTACTGGGCTTGATCTGGGCCATCCTGCATCATTTCATCGCCGGTATACGCCACCTCTGGTTTGATACCCATCATCACCACGTGACAAAAGATATTGGCCGCCAGACAGCGGCTCTGGTCATCGCTCTGACGCTCAGCCTGACGGTGGTACTCGGTGCCAAGCTGTTTGGTCTTTATTAATTCAGGAGCAATACATGTCTGTTAACTACGGTTCTCATCGCACAGTGGTGGGCGCGCATTACGGTATGCGCGACTGGCTGTCACAACGTGTGACCGCTGTGCTGCTTGCAGCATTCACCATTCTGGTTTTGGCGCAGGTGATCTTCAGCAAGGGCCCGATCAGCTACGAACTCTGGGCAGGTATTTTTGCCGCCCAGTGGATGAAGACACTGACCTTTGTCGTCTTGCTGTCCCTGTTCTACCATGTGTGGGTGGGTATGCGAAACATCTTCATGGATTACGTCAAACCCTACGCGTTCCGGTTTGTGATGCACGTGTTTGCCATTGTCTGGCTCGCTGGCTGCACCGGCTGGGCGATCCAGGTTCTGTGGCGCCTGTAAGCTTTTTGACCGCTCAGCAGGCCTCAGCCTTACTGGCTGCAAAGGGCCAGGCACGGCGCTATCCATCAATAAAACACAAGATTCATCATGACTGCTACCTCCAAACTCACCACGCGCAAATTTGACGTTGTCATCGTCGGGGCCGGCGGCTCCGGCATGAGCGCATCCCTGCGCTTGTCCAATGCCGGCCTGAACGTGGCGGTGTTGACCAAGGTTTTTCCGACAAGATCACACACTGTGGCTGCGCAAGGCGGCATTGGCGCCAGCCTGGGCAACATGGCCGACGACAACTGGCACTACCATTTTTACGACACTATCAAAGGCTCGGACTGGCTGGGCGATCAAGACGCCATTGAATTTATGTGTCGTGAAGCCGCTCAGGTGGTCTATGAGTTAGAACACTTTGGTATGCCCTTTGACCGTAATGCAGATGGCACCATCTACCAACGCCCGTTTGGCGGTCACACGGCCAATTACGGCGAAAAGCCCGTGCAACGCGCTTGCGCTGCCGCCGACCGCACCGGTCATGCCATGCTGCACACGCTCTATCAGCAAAATGTGAAGGCACACACCAATTTCTTCGTCGAGTGGATGGCTCTGGACTTGATTCGTGATGCCGAAGGTGACGTGGTGGGTGTCACGGCGCTGGAGATGGAAACCGGTGAGATTCACGTGCTACGCGCCAAAACCGTGCTGCTGGCCACCGGTGGCGCGGGTCGCATCTTTGCTGCATCGACGAATGCATTCATCAATACTGGCGACGGCCTGGGCATCGCAGCGCGCGCTGGCATCCCCCTGCAAGACATGGAGTTCTGGCAGTTCCACCCAACCGGCGTGGCCGGTGCGGGTGTGCTACTGACAGAGGGCTGCCGCGGCGAAGGCGCTATTCTGCGCAACAGCAACGGTGAGCGTTTTATGGAACGCTACGCCCCAACCTTGAAAGACCTGGCGCCTCGTGACTTCGTTTCGCGCTGCATGGACCAGGAAATCAAGGAAGGTCGGGGCTGTGGCCCCAACAAGAGTTACATCAACCTCGATATGACCCACCTGGGTGCCGAGACCATTGCCAAGCGCCTGCCAAGCGTGTTCGAGATTGGCCACAACTTCGCCAATGTCGACATTACCAAGGAGTCGATTCCTGTCGTGCCCACCATCCACTACCAAATGGGCGGTATACCGACCAATATCCATGGCCAGGTGGTGGTGCCCAAGGAAGGTAACCCAACATCGGTTGTCAAAGGCTTGTACGCGGTGGGTGAATGTGCTTGCGTGAGTGTCCACGGGGCTAACCGCCTGGGTACAAACTCACTGCTCGATATCGTGGTGTTCGGACGTGCGGCTGGCAAACACATTGTCCAGTTCAACAATGAGAACGACACCCACAAGCCGCTGCCGGAAAATGGTGCTGATATCTCTTTGGAGCGCCTGAACCGCCTCGACAACACCCAATCCGGCGAATACGCTCAAGATGTGGCCGACGACATCCGCAACATCATGCAAACCCACGCTAGTGTGTTCCGTACCCAGGCCAGTATGGACGACGGGGTGGTCAAGATCGCTGACATGCGCGAGCGGGTTAATGACATCGTTTTGGCAGACAAGTCCAAGATTTTCAACACCGCGCGTATCGAAGCGCTGGAAGTTGACAACATGATTGAAGCGGCACAAGCCACCATGGTTTCCGCTGCGGCTCGCAAAGAGTGCCGTGGCGCCCATACCGTGCTGGACTACGACCGTCCGGCCGATGACGCTACCTGCCCCCTCGGCCGCGATGATGTCAACTGGATGAAGCACACCTTATGGGATCGTGACACCAACAGTCTGAGCTACAAACCGGTGAACCTGAAGCCACTCACGGTGGCGTCCGTGCCCCCAAAAGTCCGTACGTTCTGACCCCTACCGAAGTAAAGCACATCATGGCAAAACGCACTTTCAATATCTACCGCTACAACCCGGACACCGACGCCAAGCCTTACATGCAGACCATCGAGATGGAGCTCGACGGCAGCGAACGCATGCTTTTGGATGCACTGGTCAAGTTGAAACAAGTAGACCCGACCTTGTCTTACCGCCGCTCCTGCCGCGAGGGCATTTGCGGTTCTGACGCGATGAACATCAACGGTAAGAACGGGCTGGCCTGTCTGATCAATCTGCGGACCCTGCCCGATACGATCACCCTCAAGCCGCTGCCAGGCCTGCCGGTGATTCGCGACCTGATCGTTGACATGACGTTGTTCTTCCAGCAGTACCACTCGATCAAACCCTACCTGATCAACGAAACCCGTCCCCCAGAAAAAGAGCGCCTGCAAAGCCCCGAAGAACGCGAGGAACTGAACGGCCTGTACGAGTGTATTTTGTGCGCCTGTTGCTCCACCGCCTGCCCGGTTTTCTGGTGGAACCCGGACAAGTTTGTGGGCCCGGCAGGCTTGCTTCAAGCCTACCGTTTCATCGCCGACAGCCGCGACGAAGGGACCAGCGAGCGACTGGACAACCTGGAAGACCCCTACCGCCTGTTCCGCTGCACCACCATCATGAACTGCGTTGACGTCTGCCCCAAGAGCCTCAACCCCACCGCGGCCATCGGCAAAATCAAAGAACTGATGGTGCGACGCGCCATCTGACCTGAACGAACCATGCAGCACCTGGCAGCAACCTCGCCAAACGATCTGATTGATGAAAGAACGCTGAGCAAGCTCAAGTGGCGCAGTCGCCGGGGCTTGCTCGAAAATGATATTTTTATTGAGCGATTTTTCAAACGCTTCGAAACCTTGATAACTGTCAAGCAAGCGCAAGGTCTGATGGCTCTAATGGAGCTGAGTGATAACGATCTGCTCGATTTGCATTTGGGGCGCAAAACGATGGCCCAGGTTCAGCCAGATCTGGATCGCGAAGATGTATCCGAAGTGTTGAACATGTTGAGAGCAAACCCGAAAGGCCAAAATGAAGCTAGCTGAAAACAAAGCCACCCTGTCGTTTTCCAACGGCAGCCCCAGCGTTGAACTGCCTGTGTATCACGGCAGCGTCGGTCCAGATGTCGTCGACATCCGCAAGCTTTACGCGCAAACCGGTATGTTTACCTATGACCCCGGTTTTTTGTCGACGGCAGCCTGCCAGTCAGCCATCACCTACATTGACGGCGACAAGGGCGAGTTGCTCTATCGTGGCTACCCGATTGAGCAATTGGCTACCCACTGCGATTATCTTGACACCTGTTACTTGTTGCTCAAGGGTGAGCTTCCCAATGCCCCCCAGCGCTCGGACTTCCACAAACTGGTGCTCAAACACACGATGGTCAACGAGCAAATGCAGTTCTTCCTGCGCGGCTTCCGCCGTGATGCTCACCCTATGGCCGTACTGACCGGTCTGGTGGGCGCCATGTCGGCTTTCTACCATGACAGCACCGATATCAACAACCCTCAGCACCGTGAGATTGCCGCCATCCGCCTGATCGCCAAGATGCCCACTTTGGTGGCCATGGCCTACAAGTACGGCAAGGGTGAGCCCTACATGTACCCCAGAAACGATCTCAGCTACGCCGGCAACTTCCTGCGCATGATGTTTGGCACACCTTGTGAAGACTACAAGGTCAATCCGGTGCTCGAACGTGCCGTCGACCGCATCTTCATCCTGCACGCCGACCATGAGCAAAATGCCTCAACCTCGACGGTACGCCTGTGCGGCTCATCCGGCACCAATCCGTTTGCGGCCATCGCCGCAGGCGTCGCCTGCCTGTGGGGTCCTGCTCATGGTGGCGCAAATGAAGCTTGCCTGAACATGCTGGAAGACATCCAGCGCCAGGGTGGCGTGGCCAAGGTGGGCCAGTTCATGGAGCAGGTCAAGGACAAAAACTCCGGCGTCAAGCTCATGGGCTTTGGCCACCGCGTGTACAAGAACTACGACCCACGCGCCACGCTGATGCAAGAAACTTGCAACGAGGTGTTGGCGGAACTCGGTCTGGAAAATGATCCTCTGTTCAAGCTGGCCAAAAAGCTGGAAAAAATCGCCCTGGAGGACGAGTACTTTGTGTCGCGCAAGCTGTATCCGAACGTGGACTTCTATTCCGGTATCGTGCAGCGCGCCATCGGCATTCCGGTCAACTTGTTTACCGGTGTCTTCGCCCTGGCCCGCACCGTCGGCTGGATAGCGCAACTCAATGAGATGATCAGCGATCCCGAGTACAAGATCGGACGTCCGCGTCAGCTGTTTGTAGGCTACACCCCTCGCGACGTCAAACCCGTCGGTCAGCGCTAAAGTCTGCCTCATACCGAGCCCGCCGATTGCAAACATCGGCGGGCTTTTTTATGGGGAACGCCCATTGCCCTGGGCCGATTAAAATCAAGTGATTGCACACCAACACCACCGCACGCATGGAAACAAAACACGCCCGCACCCTGTATGACAAACTTTGGGACGAGCATGTCGTTCATTCTGAAGAAGATGGTACGACGCTGCTGTACATTGATCGGCATCTGGTGCATGAGGTCACCAGCCCGCAGGCTTTTGAAGGGCTGCGGCAGGCCCATCGCCCGCTGTGGCGGGTCAGCTCGATCGTTGCCACAGCCGACCACAACACGCCCACCCAAGGCTGGGAGCGCGGCTACGACGGCATCACCGACCCTACCAGCAAAGAGCAAGTCATGACGCTGGACGCCAACATCAAGGAATATGGTGCGGCTGCCTACTTTCCCTTTTTGACACGTCGCCAAGGCATCGTTCACGTGATTGGCCCCGAAAGTGGCGCCACCCTGCCGGGCATGACGGTGGTGTGCGGTGACTCGCACACTTCCACTCACGGCGCATTTGGTGCGCTGGCCCACGGCATTGGCACCAGTGAAGTGGAACACGTCATGGCCACGCAAACCCTGCTGGCAAAGAAGGCCAAAAACATGCTGGTGCAGGTGGATGGCGTGCTGCCGCGCGGCTGTGGCGGCAAAGATATTGTGCTGGCGATCATCGGCAAAATCGGCACGGCGGGCGGTACTGGTTACACCATTGAGTTTGGCGGTGCTGCCATCCGCGCGCTAAGCATGGAAGGCCGCATGACCGTGTGCAACATGGCCATTGAAGCTGGCGCCCGCGCAGGTTTGGTGGCAGTGGATGACAAAACCATCCAATACATCAAAGGACGGCCTCTGGCGCCTGGTTCCAACGCCGCTAACGACACCGCCGCTGCGGTGGAGTGGGATCAGGCGGTGGCCTATTGGCAAACACTTCACTCCGACGTCGGGGCACATTTTGATGCGGTTGTGAAGCTTGATGCCGCTGCCTTGGTGCCGCAAGTGACCTGGGGCACCTCGCCCGAAATGGTGCTTGGCGTGAATGACCGCGTGCCCGATCCCGACAAGGAAAAAGACGCCAACAAGCGGGGTGCCATCGAACGCGCCCTGGCCTATATGGGTCTGGAACCTGGCAAGGCCATTGACGACCTGTATGTCGACAAGGTGTTCATCGGCTCCTGTACCAACAGCCGCATTGAAGATATGCGTGAGGCGGCTGCCGTGGTGAAAACCCTGGGGCGCAAGGTGGCCCCCAACATCCGTCTTGCCATGGTGGTGCCTGGCTCCGGCCTGGTCAAAGAGCAAGCTGAGCGTGAGGGCCTGCACGAGATTTTCAAGGCAGCAGGTTTTGAATGGCGCGAGCCTGGATGCTCAATGTGCCTCGCGATGAATGCTGACCGGCTGGAGCCTGGTGAACGCTGCGCCTCCACCAGCAACCGCAATTTTGAAGGCCGTCAAGGTGCCGGTGGGCGCACGCACCTGGTCAGCCCGGCCATGGCTGCGGCAGCCGCTGTGCACGGCCATTTTGTGGATGTTAGAAGATTTGTCTAACGCTTTGCACTAGGAACGCTTTATGAGAACCCTCGTTTTATCTGTGCTGGTTGCCAGTTTTCTGAGCTTGGCCGGCTGCAACACCGTCAAGGGTGTCGGTCAGGACCTGCAAAAAGCCGGCTCAGCCATTGAAGGCGCCGCCAAGCCATAACAAGCCATAACAAGCCATAACAAGCGATAACAAGCCATGCAAAAATTTACTTTACTCAAAGGCCTGGTGGCCCCCATCGACCGGGAAAACGTCGACACCGACGCCATCATTCCCAAGCAGTTCCTTAAATCCATTCGCAAGACGGGTTTTGGTCAAAACCTGTTTGACGAATGGCGCTACCTCGACGCCGGTTTTCCGGGCCAAGACCCCGCCAGCCGTCGCCCCAACCCTGATTTTGTGCTGAACCTGCCGCGCTATCAGGGCGCCTCGGTCTTGCTGGCGCGGAAAAATTTTGGCTGCGGCTCGTCACGTGAGCATGCACCCTGGGCGCTGGACCAATATGGCTTTCGGGCCATCATCGCGCCGAGTTACGCCGACATCTTTTTCAACAACAGTTTCAAAAATGGCCTGCTTCCCATTGTTTTGAGTGAGGCACAAGTCGGTCAATTGTTTGACGAAGTGGCTGCCTTTGCGGGTTACAGCCTGACCGTGGATCTGGCACGGCAGGTCGTGATCAAGCCAAGCGGCGAAGAATTGCCGTTTGAAGTGCAGTCGTTTCGCAAATACTGCCTGCTCAACGGCTTGGACGACATCGGTTTGACACTGCGTCACGCCGACAAGATCAAAGCCTTTGAGGCTGAACGTTTGGCACAAAAACCGTGGTTAGCCCATACCATGCTTGCGTAGATAGCTATTATTTTTATATTTATCCGAACATTGGCAGTGTGCAAGGTGGTCAGCAACCGCTGACTCCAACGCTCCAAACCAAGCCACTCCGAGCCAATCCAAACCACTGAACTTTTTTACCCGGCCCTCCCTCGCGACCCTTGTTCTAGCGGGTTGAGCCTTCTCTTCATCTTCTTCAGAAAGTCACAAGCATCATGAAAATTGCAGTCTTGCCGGGCGATGGCATTGGTCCGGAAATTGTGACTGAGGCGGTCAAAGTACTGCACGCCCTGCAACTCCCGTTCGAGATGGAAACGGCGCCTGTCGGTGGTGCCGCCTACGCTGCATTGGGCCACCCCCTGCCCGCCTCCACCCTGAAGCTGGCGCAAGACGCTGATGCCATCTTGTTCGGCGCGGTTGGTGACTGGAAGTACGACACGCTAGCCCGCCACCTGCGCCCCGAACAAGCCATCTTGGGGCTACGCAAGAACCTGGGCCTGTTCGCCAATTTCCGTCCGGCGGTTTGTTACCCGGAACTGGTTAGTGCCTCCAGCCTGAAGCCTGAGCTGGTGTCTGGGCTTGACATTCTGATCATCCGCGAGCTCACCGGTGATATTTACTTCGGTCAGCCACGGGGGCGGCGTATCGCCACCGAAGGCGACTACGCGGGATCCGAAGAGGCCTTTGACACCATGCGCTACAGCCGCCCGGAAATCGAGCGCATTGCGCACGTTGCCTTTCAGGCGGCACGCAAGCGCAGCAAACGCGTGACAAGCGTGGACAAAGCCAATGTGCTGGAAACCTTTCAGTTCTGGAAAGACATCGTCACCGAAGTGGGCCTGCAGTATCCGGACGTGGCGCTAGACCATATGTATGTGGACAACGCCGCCATGCAACTGGTTAAGGCGCCCAAAAAGTTTGATGTGATCGTCACCGGCAACATGTTTGGCGACATCCTCTCGGACGAAGCTTCCATGCTCACCGGCTCGATTGGCATGCTGCCTTCGGCCAGCCTGAACGCTGCCCACAAGGGCCTGTACGAACCCAGCCACGGCAGCGCGCCTGACATTGCGGGCCAGGGCATTGCCAACCCACTGGCGACCATTTTGAGTGCAGCGATGATGCTGCGCTTCAGTCTGAACCAGGAAGCAGCCGCCCAGCGCATTGAGGCTGCAGTAAAAAAAGTGCTGGCGCAAGGTCTTCGCACAGCCGATATCTACAGCGAAGGCACGACCCGCGTTTCAACCATCGACATGGGCAACGCAGTGGTCAAGGCCATGCGCTGAGATGGCGGCTAGTGACTGACATCGGGCATCAACAAACGGCATTCAACAAACGCAAGAGGACATGAGATGAAAGTTGGCAATTTGGTAGGTTTGGTGGGTTGGCGCGGCATGGTCGGCTCGGTTTTGCTGGACCGCATGCAGGCCGAGGGTGACTTTGACTTGATTGAGCCGATGTTCTTTTCCACCTCCAACGCGGGCGGCAAGGCTCCAGCATTCGCCAAAAACGAGACCGTGCTGCATGACGCCTTCAACATAGATACTCTGAAGCGCTGCGACATCATCATCAGCGCCCAAGGCGGGGACTACACCACCGCTGTTTTTTCCAAGCTGCGCGCAACCGGCTGGGCTGGCCACTGGATCGACGCAGCATCCACCCTGCGCATGGAAAAAGAGGCAGTGATCATTCTCGACCCGGTCAATATGCCAGTGATTCAGACCGCACTTAGCCAGGGCGGAAAAAACTGGGTTGGCGGCAATTGCACGGTGAGTTGCATGCTGATGGGCGTCGGGGCGCTTTACAAGGCGGGCCTGGTGGAATGGATGAGCACGCAAACCTACCAAGCGGCCAGCGGCGGCGGCGCGCAACACATGCGTGAATTGTTGACGCAATACGGCACGCTGAACGCTGAGGTCAAAGCCCTGCTGAACGACCCAAAGAGCGCCATCCTTGACATTGACCGCCAAATCATCGCCAAGCAGCGCAGCCTGAGCGCCGCTGAGACAGCCAACTTCGGCGTACCGCTGGGTGGCTCACTGATCCCCTGGATTGACAAAGATCTTGGGATTGGCAAAAACCACGACGAAGCCGGTTGGGGGCAGTCCAAGGAAGAATGGAAGGGCATGGCCGAGACCAACAAGATTCTCGGCCAGGGTGAGGGCTTTGGCTCTGCTGCCATTCCTGTGGATGGTTTTTGTGTGCGCGTGGGGGCCATGCGCTGCCACAGCCAAGCCCTGACCTTCAAGCTGAAAAAGGACGTGCCGAGCGCCGACATCGAGGCCATGATTGCCGCCGACAACCCGTGGGTCAAGGTGGTACCCAACACCCGTGAAGCCACCATCCGGGATTTGACGCCCGTGGCCGTCACCGGCACCATGGCCATTCCGGTGGGGCGCATTCGCAAGCTGGCCATGGGCCCAGAATACGTCGGCGCCTTCACCGTGGGTGACCAACTGCTGTGGGGCGCTGCCGAACCGCTGCGGCGCATGCTGCGAATTTTGTTGGATACGTGAGTTAACTGGCTTCGGTTTGCGGCCCCGTTGCCACCCTACAACATAAAATCGCGCATGCCGGGGACAAAATGCACGGCCAACCTGTTCACAAGCTAACTTAACTTGTCAGCCTAACGCATTGATGTTATGTTACTTTTTATTGTTTCGAGTCCCAGGGCTACACGCCCGCAACAGACCATCTGCGGCTGGCTGTAAAACCGGAGAGCACCAATTGATTGCCAAGTCTCATCAATATCAACTTACCGCTATGGCAATCGCTGCACTCTTGAGCGTCTGGGGTACTCCGGCAGCGGCCTTATCACTGGGTCGCATCACCGTGCAGTCTGCCTTGGGAGAGCCCCTCAAAGCCGAAATTGATGTGCTCGACATCAATGCCCAGGAAGCCTCCAGCCTGGTCACCAAAGTGGCGCCCCCTGAGGCTTTTCAGGCCGCCGGGCTTGACTACAACCCGGCACTGAGCAACCTGCGCACCACACTGCAACGCCGCCCGGACGGTCGCGCTTATCTGCGCATCAGCAGCGACCGCGCCATCGGTGAGCCATTTGTCGACATGATTCTGGAGGCCAGTTGGGACACCGGACGCATCGTTCGCGACTACACGATGCTGTTCGACCCGCCAAACTTGCGCGGAAGAACCAGTGGTGTGCCGGTCACTTCGCAACTGCCTGCGCCAGAGCCTGAGCGGGTCACCCCCGCGCCCCGCGTCGCCCCGCCTGCTGCCGTGGCGGCGGCACCCTCAGCGCCAGCAGCGGTCACCACGGCGCGCGAGCCAGCACCGCCCATGCCCACGCCGACCGCGACCAAACCGCCAGTGGCTAAGGTTCAACCCGTGCCAAAAGCCCAGGCCTTAGCACCCCCCCCGCAGGCGCGCGGGCCTGCTGCCGTGGCTCAGACCATCAAAATCAGGCCTGGAGATACCGCCGGCGAGATCGCCGCCAACCTCAAGCCCACCAATGTGTCGCTCGACCAGATGCTGGTGGCCTTGCTGCGCGCTAATCCTGACGCCTTCATCCAAAACAACGTCAACCGGATGAAGGCCGGTGCGGTGGTGACCCTGCCCAGCCAAGCAGAGGCCAGCGCAACCCCAAAACCTGAAGCCACACAGATCATCACCGCTCAAAGCCAGGACTTCAACGACTACCGTCGCAAGTTTGCAGCCAACGTGCGAACCGCCCAAGTGGCGCCTGCCAGCCGCGCTGTCAGCGGCAAGCTTGAGGCCACCGTTGAAGACAATAAGCCGACCGCAGCCATTCCTGACAAGCTGACCCTGTCCAAAGGTGCGGTGCATGGCAAGTCTGACGAAGAAGCGCTGACACAGGCACGCAACACCAAATTAGCCGAAGACCGTGCGGCTGAGTTGGCGAAAAACATCAGAGATCTGGACCAGCTAGCCGCAGCCGCGAGCGCACCGGTCTCGGCAGCCGCTGAACCCGTGCCCGCCCTCGCGGCCAGTGCGCCCGAGGCACTGGCAGCTGCAGAAGCTGCCGAGTCCGCCTCTGCGCCAGCGCCGATTGCACCCACCGCCGAAGCAGAACCCAAAAAGCCTGCACCGCCGCCGGTCATGCCAGAACCGATGGCCGAGCCCAGCTTCATCGACGACCTCATGGACGACCCCATGCTGCCCGCAGGTGCGGTAGCCTTGATCGCACTTCTCGCAGGTCTGGGTCTGTACCGAGCCAGACAGCGCAAGAAGGCTGAGCAGCTCGACAGCACCTTCGCCAACAGCGATCTCGCCTTCTCAGGCGCCAGCGGCGGCCAGAATGTGGATACCGGCGACAGCGTGACCACCGGCTCGTCAATGGTCTATTCACCCAGCCAGCTCGACGCGGTGGACGACGTTGACCCAGTGGCCGAAGCCGATGTCTACCTGGCCTATGGCCGCGACTTGCAGGCCGAAGAAATTCTGAAAGACGCGTTGCGCACCAACCCGCAGCGGGTGGCGATCCACCAGAAGCTGCTCGATATTTATGCCAAGCGGCGTGATGTCAAAGCCTTCGAGTCAGTGGCCGCCCTGGCCTTCAACCTGACCGACGGCACAGGCACCGAGTGGGAGCAAATTTGCGAAAAAGGCATCACCATTGACCCGGACAATGCGCTTTACCTGCCTGGTGGACAGCCCCTGACCTCGCAACTGCCAGACTTTGACAAAGCCGAGCCGGTCTTCTCGCCGACATCCAGCAGCAAACTGGCGGGCGACGATGCACGTGACGAGGCCCCGATTGCCACCGGGCCTGGCGACCTGGATCTGGATCTGGATTTTTCGACAGACGACGTCGCCCCGGATTCAGCGCCACCAGTACCCCCAGCAGCACCGCCCTACAGCGACGATGTGCCTACCGCCTTTTCAGGTTTGGGCGAGTTTGGTGGGACACCACTGCCGACCATTTCGGCAGCGTTGCCACCTGCCGCAGAAACCTCCTCTGAATCGGTCGACGTTCAACCTGAACCTACCACGGTGCGCGACCCGCTGGACGAGAACCTGAACTTTGAGGTGCCATCATTGCGAATGGCGCTTGACTACCCCCCCACCAGCCTGACTGAAGAACCTACTGTCACCGATACTGAGCCCAGCCCGGACGCATCTGCAGCGAACGAACTGATGTCGTTTGACCTGGGCTCACTGTCGCTTGACTTGGGGGAGGACAGAGCCACCGTACCGGGCGACTTCATCGACGAATCCATGGATCCCCTGGAAACCAAGCTGGCCCTGGCCGACGAGTTCCGCGCCATTGGTGACGAAGATGGTGCGCGCGCGCTGATTGAAGAGGTCATTGCCGAAGCAGTGGGCGACCTGCGCGCCAAAGCCCAGAGCGCGCTGAACAAGCTTTGAGCCGTTTCAGAGTCGCCATTTACTCTGCCTGGGGGGTCACGCATTGAGGCTGGCGCTGGGCATCAGCTACAACGGGCTGACCTACCACGGCTGGCAAAGCCAGACGTCTGGCCTGACCATTCAGGACAAATTGGAAAAAGCGCTGGGCGAGTTCACTGGCCGGCGCGTCTCAACCCTGTGTGCGGGCCGCACCGATGCCGGTGTGCACGCCCTGATGCAGGTAATCCACTTCGACACGCCCGCCCAGCGCCCTGAGCCGAGCTGGGTACGCGGCCCCAACGCCCTGCTGCCGCGCGACATTGCGGTGCAGTGGGCCAAAGAGGTGCCACCAGAGTTCCATTGCCGCGCCAGCGCCACTTCACGGCGCTATACCTATGTGCTACTGGATTCCCCGGTGCGCCCCAGCATCGACACCGGCCGTGTCGGCTGGGTCTATAAGCCATTGAACCTGGAGCGCATGCAGCAAGCTGCAGAACACTTGCTGGGCGAAAACGACTTCAGCTCGTTTCGCGCCAGTGCCTGCCAGGCCTTGTCACCGGTTAAAACCCTGATGCGCATCGACATCACGCGCCGCGGCGCCTACTGGCGCTTTGAGTTTGAGGCCAACGCCTTTTTGCACCACATGATCCGCAACCTGATGGGCTGCCTGATCATGGTGGGTGATGGCCGCAAGGCGCCTGACTGGGTGCTGGAGGTGCTCGCCGCCCGTGACCGCGATGCCGCAGCGCCCACGTTTTCGCCCTACGGCCTGTATTTTGTCGGCCCGCGCTACGATGCGCGCTGGGGGTTGCCCGAGCATCCGACGCTGTTGGACGGACTCCCCGGAGCCCTTTGATGACCACCGACCCCAGCCTTCCTGTCAACGGCACGCCCACGCACCCATCCCGTGTCTCGCAGACTAACGCGCCGCCACCGTTTCGCACCCGCATCAAGATGTGCGGCTTCACCCGTGAAGAGGACGTGGATGCCGCTGTAGCCGCCGGGGCTGACGCGTTGGGTTTTGTGCTGTACCCGAAAAGCCCACGTTATGTGACGCCCGAGCGCGCGGCAGAACTGGCCCGCCGCCTGCCACCGTTTGTGCTGCCGGTGTTGCTGTTCGTCAACGAGACTGCCTCAAATGTGATAGCTGCCTGCGCAAGCGTGGCGGGGGCTAGCGCCCAATTTCATGGTGATGAGTCGCCAGAGGATTGCTGGGCCGCGAGTGGTTTGGGACAGCGGCCGTTTCTGCGTGCTGCGCGTATTCCCCGTGACGAAACCGCGGTGAGCTTTGATCTCTTAAAATTTGCCCACGATTTTTCACAGGCTCAAGCCATTTTGCTGGACGCGCAGGTTGACGGGTTCGGCGGTGGCGGGCACACATTCAATTGGTCACTGCTTCCAAAAAACGTCAACGCTCACCTCGTCTTGAGTGGTGGGCTAACCGCTGCCAACGTGATCGACGGCATCACGCAGGTACGCCCGCGCTGTAAAACGCTGGCGGTGGATGTCAGCTCGGGCATTGAGGTGCCGGGCCACAAAGGCATCAAGGACGCAGGCCGAATGCGCGAGTTCGTCGCAGCAGTTCGCCAAGCTGATCAAGCTTTATATACAAAATAACCCTCTAGCCCTTATATAACTTGCGCTAGTAGCTACTAAATTAATAACAACATGTCTGATTACCAACAACCCGACGCGCGGGGCCACTTTGGCATCTACGGCGGCAGTTTCATCTCCGAGACCCTCACTCACGCGGTCAACGAGCTCAAAGACGCTTACGCCAAATACCAGTTTGACCCGGCTTTTATTGAAGAATTCGAGTCCGAGCTGGCGCACTTTGTCGGTCGGCCCTCGCCCATCTACCACGCTGCGCGCATGAGCCGCGAGACGGGTGGCGCGCAAATTTTCCTGAAACGTGAAGACCTGAACCACACCGGCGCGCACAAGATCAACAACACCATCGGCCAGGCGATGCTGGCCAAGCGCATGGGCAAGCCGCGCGTGATTGCCGAAACCGGTGCTGGTCAGCACGGCGTGGCCACCGCCACCATCTGCGCGCGCTACGGGCTGGAATGCGTGGTCTACATGGGCAGCGAAGACGTCAAGCGTCAAAGCCCCAACGTCTACCGCATGAAACTGCTTGGCGCTACCGTGGTGCCGGTGACCAGCGGCAGCAAGACGCTCAAAGACGCCCTGAACGAAGCCATGCGCGACTGGGTGGCCAATGTGGACAACACCTTCTACATCATCGGCACGGTAGCCGGACCGCACCCCTACCCGATGATGGTGCGCGATTTTCAGAGCGTGATCGGCCAGGAATGCCTGGTGCAAATGCCCGAGATGCTGCGGGCCGCCGGTTGCAGCAGCGCCCAGCCCGATGTGGTGGTGGCATGTGTCGGCGGCGGCTCAAACGCCATGGGCATCTTCTACCCCTACATCGAATTCGAGGCCACCCGGCTGATCGGCGTGGAAGCAGCCGGCGCGGGTATGGACAGCGGCAAACATTCGGCCAGCATCCAGCGCGGCAGCCCCGGCGTGCTGCACGGCAACCGCACCTATGTGCTGCAAGACGACAACGGCCAGGTGACTGAGACCCACAGCATCAGCGCCGGGCTGGACTACCCTGGCGTTGGCCCCGAGCACGCTTTTTTGAACGACATCGGCCGTGCCGAATACGTCGGCATCACCGATGCACAGGCGTTGGCGGCTTTCCACTACCTGTGCCGCACCGAGGGCATCATCCCCGCACTCGAATCCAGCCACGCACTGGCCTACGCCATGAAGCTGGCCAAAACCCTGCGCCCGGACCAGTCGATTCTGGTCAACCTGTCGGGCCGGGGTGACAAAGACATTGGCACTGTGGCCGATCTGTCAGGCGCTGACTTCTTCTGCCGCCCCAGCTGCCAGGGCCAGTCGGTCAAAGGTGATATGACAAATAAGCCTGTAGCCCTTGTAAAACAAGCGCCAGAAGCTATTGTTTCAGGAGCATTTATATGAGCCGTATCGCCGCCACTTTCAGCCAGCTCAAGGCGCAGGGGCGCCAGGCGCTGATCCCGTTTGTCACCGCAGGTTTTCCGTTTGCCGACGTTACCCCCGAGCTGATGCACGCTTTTGTTGCCGGTGGCGCTGACGTGATCGAGCTCGGTGTGCCGTTTTCTGACCCCAGCGCCGATGGCCCGGTGATCCAGAAAGCGGGCGACAAAGCCCTGTCTTTCGGCATCGGCCTGGCGCAGGTGCTGGAGATGGTGCGGGTGTTTCGCACGCAGAATCAAACCACACCCGTGGTGCTGATGGGCTACGCCAACCCGGTGGAGCGCTACAACCAGACCCATGGCGCAACAAAAGCTGTAGCAGGCTATGCAGACGACACAAGGGCTACATCGCCTTTTGTCCGAGATGCATCAGCCGCTGGCGTGGACGGTATGCTGGTTGTGGACTACCCGCCTGAAGAGTGCCTAGACTTTGCCGCCGAGCTCAAGGCCCACGACATGGATTTGATCTTTTTGCTGGCCCCCACCTCCACCGACGCGCGCATGGCCCAGGTCGCCAAGATCGCCAGCGGCTATGTGTACTACGTGTCGCTCAAAGGCGTCACCGGCTCAGGTGCGCTCGACATTGACGCGGTAAGCGCCATGTTGCCGCGCATCCGCGCGCATGTGAGCGTGCCGGTGGGCGTGGGCTTTGGCATCCGTGACGCTGCCACCGCGCGCGCCATTGGCAAGGTGGCCGACGCGGTGGTGATTGGCAGCAAGATCATCCAGTTGATCGAGCCTCTGCCGCGCGACCAGGTGGCCGCCACCGCGCAAGCCTTTCTGCGCGACATGCGCACCGCGCTGGATTCATAATCCGCAGCTCAATGAACCGACGCCTTGCCAATGCGAACGCAGCGCGGCAGTCCATGCCCTCAGAACCCATGGATTGCCGCGTCGCTGCGCTCCTCGCAATGACGGAAAATGCGGCAACCCTATCCCTCTGACCGGAGACTCCTATGAGTTGGCTCGAAAAACTGCTTCCCCCCAAAATCCAGCAAACCGACCCCAAAGACCGGCGCACGGTGCCTGAAGGACTGTGGATCAAATGCCCGGCCTGTGAAACCGTGCTCTACAAGACCGATCTGCAACAAAACCAGAACGTCTGCCCCACTTGCAGCCACCACCACCGCATTGGCGCGCGTGCGCGGCTCAACTTCTTTCTGGACAACGAAGGCCGCTACGAGATTGGCCAGGAAGTGCTGCCAGTGGACGCGCTCAAGTTCAAAGACAGCCGCAAATACCCTGAGCGCCTCAAAGAAGCCATGGAAAACACCGGCGAAACCGATGCGCTGGTGGTCATGGGCGGCTCGGTGATGGGCATTGGCCTGGTGGTGGCCTGCTTCGAGTTTGAATTCATGGGCGGCAGCATGGGCAGCGTGGTGGGCGAGCGCTTTGCACGCGGTGTGCAAAGCGCCATCGAGCAAAAAGTACCGTTTATCTGCTTCACAGCCACAGGTGGCGCGCGCATGCAAGAAGGCTTGCTGAGCCTGATGCAAATGGCCAAAACCAACGCCTCACTCACCCATCTGGCAAAAAAAGGCCTGCCCTTCATCAGCGTGTTGACCGACCCAACCATGGGCGGTGTGAGCGCCGGGTTTGCCTTTCTGGGTGACGTGGTGATTGCCGAGCCCAAGGCACTGATTGGTTTTGCCGGGCCGCGGGTGATTGAATCTACCGTGCGTGTGAAGTTGCCAGAGGGCTTTCAGCGTGCTGAATTCCTTCAGACCAAAGGCGCCGTCGACCTGATCTGCGACCGCCGCGAACTGCGTGCAACCATCGCCAACACGCTGGCCATCCTGACGCGGCAAAGCGCGGATGCAGTCGGTTGATGGACGGGCCGAAAGTCAGCCCGGTTGGCTGAGTACCGTCACCGGCGGTAGTGTGCCTTTGAAGCGTTCAACCTCGGCCTTACCGGTATGACCGCAGTTTCCTTGAGAGAGGCGCGAAGTCGCTAGCCCGGTCATCAAGATATTGACGTCGCCGTAACGGCACAGACTACCGATCTCTCCCGGGTTCAACGGGTAGAACCAGCCACCTTCGTTGATGCGGATCACCCCTTGGCGGATGTTTTTGCTGATCTTCAAGCCCGCCAGAATCTGCCCACGGTTGTTGTGCACCCTCACCACATCGCCATCGGACAGCCCGCGCACCTACGCATCGTCAGGATGCATCACGCACGGTTCACGCTCGGCGATCGCGTAGCTCTGGCGATTAACGGTGCCACACAACTGCGAATGCAGGCGCATTTGCGAATGGTTGGCTGCGACGTGCAATGGATACTTGGTGGCAGGGCCATCCAAGCGCTCAATGGGTTCGATCCAGGTGGCATGCGCCGGGCAGTCTGCATAGTTGTATTTCTCAATCGCCCTGATATAGAGTTCGAATTTGCCCGAGGCCGTGCCCAATACGTTAAGCAGCGGGTCAGCGCGGAAATCGGCGTGGCGCACACAGTCTGCCTGCGCGTCGCTCAGGGGAAATGCCAACGGCTTGTTGCTGTTCCAGAAAACACTGAAGACTGGCATTTCCATCCCTTTGGCGCGGGATTCGATCTTGGCCGCTTCGTAGAAGCCGCGGGTCCAATCCATCTCGTCGCGACCCTGGGTGAACGCATAACCCTTGCCAAGTTTTTTCGCGATGTCGGCAAAAATGTCGAAATTGCTGCGTGCCTCGAACAGTGGCTCGACGATCTTCTTCATCGCCACGATGTGGCTGATGGCGTAGTCGCCCACTTGCTCGATATCGTTGCGCTCGTAAGAGGTGGTGGCAGGCAGCACGATATCGGCGTGGCGAGCCGATGCGGTCCATTGCACATCGTGGACGATGAAGGTGTCGAGTTCGCGACACGCGCGCAGCATCTCGTTGCGGTCTTGCTGGTAAGAGAACGGGTTCCCGCCCACCCAGTAAGCCAGTTTGATTAACGGCAGTTTCAGCTGATGCCCGTTGAACTGCATGGTCTTGCCAGGATTCAGCAGCGTCTCAGACAAACGCGAGACGGAAATCGACACCGCACCGCCCCCTGCCAGCTAGACCGCCTGCGCCTGACTCTGCCCTGAGGCATCGTCGATGGCCTTCAGAATGGGGGTGGTGTGCGTCGGTGCGCCGCCCGACGAATAGCGGTAACTCAGCCCGTAGCCGCCGCCCGGCAGTCCGATCTGCCAGAGCATTGAAGCCAGCGTGATCAGCATCCAGTGAACCTGCTCGCCGAATTGCTGGCGCTGGGTCGAATAGCCTAGCGCCAGCATAGTGCGGTTCTTGGCAAAGCGACGTGCCAGGTCGCGCAACGTGTCGGCAGAAATGCCACAGATATTTGCCGCCCAGTCGGCCGTTTTCGGCGTGCCGTCGCTCGTGCCCTGGAGGTAAGGCAAGAACTTGTCGAAACCTGTGGTGAAGCGGTTCAGGAATTTTTGGTTGTGAAGGCCCTCGACATACAGCGTGTGGGCGATGCCGAGCATCATCGCCACGTCGGTGTGCGGGCGCGGGGCTAGCCATTCGCCATTCAGGGCTTCGCAAGTCTCGGTACGTAGCGGGTCGATGGACAGCACCTTGGTGCCGGCTTTTTTCACCATCTCGATGCCGGGCCAGGCGCCGTGATCAGCGATTTGCCAGGAGATCTGCGAATTGTTAATGGGATTGCATCCCCAAAGCACCATCAGTTGGCAGTTTTCCGCGAGATTCTTCCAAGTGGTGCATTGCTCATACACCTCGATCGAGCCGGACACGTAGGGCAGGATCACCTGCGCAGCCCCGGTCAAGCAGTCGCCAGCGCTGTTCGTGAAGCTACCGGTGAGGTTCAGCATGCGCCGCAACAGCGTCTGACAGTTGTGCAGCTTGCCTGGGCTCTTCCAGCCGTAGGAGCCCGCGAATACCGCCTGTTGGCCGTAGGTCTTTCGCACCTGGACCAGTTCGCCCGCCACCAACTCAATGGCCTTGTCCCAGCTGACGCGGACGAAATCGCCTTTGCCTCGACCATCGGGATCGGCCCCGGGGCCTTTTTCCAGCCAGGCACGACGCACCATCGGATAACGGATACGCGATTCCGAATACAGCGAATCCATGACGCCTGGTAGCTGCGGTGACGGTTTCAAAGCGATCTTTTCCAGCAGTGCGGTCAGCAACTGTGCTGCCTGCCCGTAGAAGCCATTGCCATCGGCGCGAATCAATGCCGGCGCAAAACCAGCCGTCCAGCCTTGCATCTCAGATAGCAGGGCCTGAATGCTCTGCGTGCGGCCTTGCCGTAACGCCTGTGCAAGTGCCACCAGTTCGAGGGCGACATGGTCAGCCGGCTCTTTGCAATCGCACGCTACACGCACGTCAAGGTCGCGCAGTAGCTGCTGCATGCGCTCAACCGCAGGCCCGAACTGCCGCCCCGTGCCATCCCACACGCTGGCATTCGGCGCAACGCTGCGGTGGCGAAAGATGCCTTCAAACAAGGCTGCGTGACGACGCTGCAGGATCACAGACATATCGGCGGGCGTGCCACCGGTTAGGTCGACACAGATTGCCTGCGTTACAGCCGGCTGATCGAGCGTCTCTGCGATCTATTGCAGGGCCACCAGCCCTTGCGTCGTGCGCATGGCTTGCAGGCGTGCGACGCAAGGGCGCGCTCTGGAATTGCTGCGCCAGCCACTTAGCCACGAAGGCAAGATCGGCGGCCTCTGGCGCGCCGTTGTCGGTGCTGCCAGTCTTTGCACTGGCCCCTTGATGCCACCACCCAGGTCTTTCGAGTGATTCTGCAGATACGCCTGGATCAGGCGATATTCGTCATCGGTGAATGAGGTGAAACGCTTCATCGACTTCATGGTGCCGATCCACTGCTTTGCCGTGAAGTGCGTCTTCTGCGCCAGCACATGGCACCCGGCGCATGCCTTCTGATAAGAGTCCTTGCTGTAATCCCAGAGCGCTTGACGGTTTGTATTCAAGTCCGAAACGTTCGACCACAGCGTCATTTCAACGGGCACCCAGGACTGGCCGGTATCCGGTTCGGTTTCCGGCGTGCCGCGCTGGACAGTGGCCGCCACCGCGTCGGACAAGACTGCCGGCATCACCTGATGCCCCTTGGCTTGGCAGACGATTGACGGCGCTTCCTCCATCTGCCAGCCCTTCAGCACCAGCTGCAATTTGTCGCCATCGCGCTGAGCGATGCGCACCTGCGCACCACCGAGCAACTTGCCCTGTTCTGGCGTCGATCCGCCGATGCCGGATGCCTCAAGCCAGACGTTTTTAGCCGCAACCACCGGGGCTTGTGCATCACCACTGATGGCCGAGGCAGGCGAGGTCGGCAGGTTGGGCTTGGCTTGGACCGCATTTTTCAACATCGCCAAAGTTTCGGTCCGGTTTGGCACGGGCAAGCCTGGGGCACGTCGATCCACCGCCAAGACGTGCTACAGATACACCGCCATGGCCTGAATATCGCTCAGCGGCAAGCACGAGGTATTTTTGACCACCTCAGCCATATCGCCGTCTGAGGCGCGCCCGATTGGGCTAATGCCGCAATGCAGGTAGTTGCTGATTGACGCCACAGACCAGAAACCGATGCCGGTTTCATCCGGCGTGATGTTCGGGAAATAGCCGTCACCCTGCGGATTGGTTCCGCCAGCGTAGCGCTGGTCTTTCATGATGTTGCCCATGGAATTGCGTGGCGAGTGACATTAGGCGCAGTGCCCCGCGCCTTCCACCAAGTATTCACCGCGTTTGTAAAGTGCCACATCAACCCCCTCGGGAGACGGGCCCTCTTCCCCGCGCTTGCCATCCAGGAACGCCAAGCGCCACACCCCAACGCCGCGGCGCAGGTTGATGGGGAGCTTCAACTCATGATCAGCCGCCTGATGGCTGACCGGTGCCAGACTCATCATGGAGACGTACAAATCGCGCGCATCCTCGCCGGTCATGCGCTGGTAAGAGGTATAGGGAAATGACGGATACAGGTTACGCCCGTCGGGAAAGATACCTCCGGGACCGACGCCCTCGCGCATGGCGCGATCAAACTGTTCCAGAGTCCAGTTGCCGATGCCTGTGGTTTTGTTGGGGGAGATGTTGGGCATGTGAAACACCCCGAACTTGGTGTCGAGTTTGCGACCGCCGCCGAGCAGCGTGTCGTTGTTCTGTCCAGCGCTCTCATGGCAATTCGCGCAATGCGACGCCAGTAAGACATTGCGTCCATTGGCCAGATCTGCGCCAGCCAAGTCGGGCAGCGTTCGGCCCGGATGGGTCAGCGACCAAGTCCAAGGTGAGCTCAGAACGAGAAAGCCAAGCACACCCACCAGTAAGGTGCCGCCAACGGCCTTGTCCAAGGTTTTTCGATCCACTGCCATTTTGATTGCCTCCAGTGCAATCGGCACAGCGCCGACATTGGGGAGAAGCTTAAGCCTGGCGCAGGCTGTAAAGGCTGCATCCCTGCTACCAGACCGTAAACGCTTTGTAAGCATGGCGACAAGATGCCATCTGTCGCAGCGCTACAGGAACGGGGTAATCCAGCCCAGGGTGCCCGGAGAAAACAATGGCTGGCGGATCGTCATCGGCGCGTCGCAATCCTCAGCACCGCCACAGCTCCGATGATGCCAGTTACCAGCAGCACGCCTTGCAGTAACGGTCGGCCCTGAAAGCCCCAGATCGACAGGACCACCATCAGCGTCATCGACACTAACGCCACCGTCTTGGTGCGCTGGGTCAGACTGTGGTCGCGGTCCCAATCGCGCAGCATGGGCCCGAACCAGCGGTGGTTGAGCAGACGGGCGTGCAGCTTAGGCGAGGCCTTGGCGTAGCAGCCGGCGGCAAGCAGGATGAAGGGGGTGGTGGGTAGGCCGGGCAGCACCACACCGATCAGGCCAAGCATGAGCGACACGCTGCCAACGGTCCACAGAAACCCACGCATCAACCGTGAACGGTGTGGCTGGACAGGGGTGGGAATTGAATCAATGACATCGCCCCTCGACGCCGCGCGCTTCATGGCATCAATGGCCTAGCCGCGCCAATAGTTGTTGGCAGCCGATATCGTCTGGAAGTTGATGGCGATGACTTGTGACGCTGCAGTCAGCCCGTCTGCAGATTCCGCATATGCCGAACGCATCGCCATGAGCTTGTCCGAGTCTGGTTGGGTGTACTTGACCCCGCGTCGGCTGAGCGTGATGACCAGATCAAAACCCTCTTGAGGCGTGGCAGTGATCAATGAGGGCAGCCACGATTGCGTCATATCTATCTCCTGTTGTTGAGCATCGAGGATAGCTGCAAGCACGCGCCGTCGCGTCAAAACAGCAGCAGCGCCCAACCCTGCAGACTTCCCAGCACGATGGAAGCAACCTGCAGCAGCACCAGTAGCACCAGCGGTGACAGGTCGACCCCGCCAATCAGCGGCACCACCCGCCGGATGGGTGCCAGCACCGGGCTTACCAGACGCTCAAGCACATCAGCAAACACTGAATTTGTCTGCACCCAGGACAAGATCGCGTACACGATGACTGCGGCGGTCATGGCTGACAACGTCATGCGCAGCAGACCAAAGAAGGCCAAAATCGGCACGGAAAAAAATCCGCCTACCCCGCCGACCAGCAGCCAGAGCAAGCCAAACGATGCAAACTGCAGCACAAACGCGCCAACCAAGCTAGCCGTGTCAAGCGCACCCACCGCTGGAATTACTTTACGCAGCGGCAGAACAATCCAGTCGGTCAGGGCAAACACGAAGCGCCCCAACGGGTTCCCCGAGCGCGCCGACATCGGGATGCGTTGGTACTGCATGTACAGGCGCAACAGGCAGGCACCACTCAGAATGGCGACAACCACCTCCAACAACAAAGAGACAATTTGGAACAGCATGGGCAAAAGCCAATCAAGAAGGGAGCGGTCAATGATAGCGACCCCTGGCACTTTAAAATAACGGGTTTTTTGCGTGGCCCCAACAGCGTGCGGGCTTTCGCCACCCTTCACCCGCCTTTTGATTGTCAGCCATGTCCGAACCCCTCCTACCTCCCGTGCCCCAAGACGAAAACCAGTTGATGGCCGAGCGGCGCGACAAGCTCGCCGCGTTGCGCCAGGCACAGCAGCAGGGCAAAGGCGTTGCCTTCCCAAACGACTTCAAGCCCACCCACCACGCCGCCAGCCTGCTCACCGACCACGCCGACACCGCGCCCGACGACCTGCTAGAGCAAGGCCACAGCGCCAAGGTGGCGGGACGCATGATGCTCAAGCGCGTTATGGGCAAGGCCAGCTTTTGCACCTTGCAAGACAGCACCGCACGCATTCAGATCTACATCAAGCGCGATGACCTGGGCGAAGAGCTTTACAACGCCTTCAAGCACTGGGATCTGGGCGACATCGTGGCCGCAGAGGGAAAAGTGTTCAAGACCAAGACCGGTGAGCTGTCGATTCATGCCAGCAGCATCCGCCTGCTCACCAAAAGCCTGCGCCCGATGCCCGACAAGTTCCACGGCATGGCCGACCAGGAGGTCAAATACCGCCAGCGCTATGTCGACCTGATGACCGACGAGACCACCCGCAAGCGCTTTGTGGCGCGCAGCAAAGCCATCAGCGGCATTCGCGAATTCATGGTCGCGCACGACTTTCTGGAAGTGGAAACGCCGATGCTGCACCCGATTCCGGGCGGCGCCAACGCGAAACCTTTCACCACGCACCACAACGCGCTGGACCAGCAGATGTTTTTGCGCATTGCGCCCGAGCTGTACCTGAAGCGCCTGATTGTTGGCGGCTTTGATCGCGTGTTCGAGATCAACCGCAGCTTCCGCAACGAAGGCATCAGCGTGCGCCACAACCCCGAGTTCACCATGATGGAGTTCTACGCGGCGTATTGGGACTACCAGGATTTGATGACCTTCACCGAAGCCCTGATCCGCGATGCTGCACAAAAGGCCTTGGGCACCCTGCACTTGAGCTACGCAGGCAAACCGGTCGATCTGGAACAGCCCTTTGAGCGCCTGACCATCCATGAAGCCATCTGCAAATACACCGACGCCGGCCAGATGCTCGACGACGGCTCGGGCCTGAAGGTGGACAGCGCCACCTGGCTGCGCAGCGTGTTGCCCAACTTGGGCATCACCGAGGCCAAGCACCACATCTCGAAGCGCAGCCTGCCCAGCCTGCAGGTGTTTTACTTTGAAGAAACCGTGGAAGAAAAGCTCTGGAACCCGACCTTCATCATGGAGCACCCAACCGAAATCTCGCCGCTGGCCCGCGCCAACGACAACCGCCCCGAAGTCACCGAGCGTTTTGAGCTTTACATCACCGGGCGCGAATTCGGCAACGGCTTCAGCGAGTTGAACGATGCGCAAGAACAAGCCGCCCGCTTCCAGGCCCAGGTGGCCGCCAAAGACAGTGGCGACGACGAAGCCATGTACTACGACCACGACTTCATCCGCGCGTTGGAATACGGTATGCCGCCCACCGGTGGCTGCGGTGTTGGGCTGGACCGGCTGATGATGCTGCTGACCGACAGCAGCAGCATCCGCGACGTGATTTTGTTCCCAGCACTGCGTCGAGAAGTTTAAGCCAAAATGGCCTCTAGCCCTTATGTTTAAAGCGCTAGTAGCTATGAATATAGTACTGAATCAACCTGTAGCCGCAGCGCTGCGCTACCTGCAAGGCTACCCGCCAGACACGCTAGCGCAGGTGGAAAAGCTGCTGCAGGAAGACCGGGTGGCCGACTGGCTCTTGCGCAAATACCCGCAGGGCCACGCCGTGCGCACCGATCGGTCGCTGTTTGACTATATGCAGGCGCTGAAGTCTGAGCATCTGCGCGGGGCTGAGCCACTGGCAAAGGTGCTGTTTGACAACAAGCTGCAAGTGGTGCAGCACGCGCTGGGCACCCACACCACGATCGCTCGCGTGCAGGGCAACAAGCTCAAGGCCAAGCGTGAAATTCGCGTGGCGAGTTTGTTCAAGCAGGCTCCGCCTGAGTTTCTGAAAATGATCGCAGTGCACGAGCTCGCTCACCTCAAAGAGCGCGCGCATGACAAGGCGTTTTACCAACTCTGCAACTACATGGAGCCGCGCTACCACCAGCTCGAATTCGAGGTGCGTGTTTACCTGACGCACCTTGAGGTGGCAGGCGCGCGCTTGTGGGACAACGCTGAACCGCCAGCGAGTTGAGCCACTGTCCGGCTAGCCGACAGACAGCAGGGCAGCTGCGGCACGCTGATCAGAACTGCCAATAAGCGCTGTTTAGACACTCGCGGATGTTCAGCCGGTAACAGGCGGTCACGTCAGATCTATTTCGCCGCAGTTTCATTAATGTTGTGCCTTTGTCAAAAACCGCTCCTGAGCAGATTGACAGCATTCGTGCCTGGGGTAGAGACCGCGCTGTTCCCGCATCCGGCCAACCTATTGGAATGGCATCCAACCAGGCGCGGCCACGACGGCAAGTGTTAGGCTAACACCTCGGTGCTTCGACGCGTCTTGTTTGTCTGGAAGTTTGCCGTCATGGTCTAGCAGGCTGAATAATTCGGTGCTGTTCAGTCCGGACTACCCGACAAATTACAAGAAAGCCCACCCGAGTTCGACAGTTAAATTTGTAACGTGTTGATTTATATAGGTGCGCCCCGCGCGTGTGCCACTACAAAAGGGTCAACTGGGCGGGAAGGGTCGGTTTCTTGATCGTCAGTGCTTGCAAAATCTCCGCGTGTTCGTGGTTGATGCTTGAGAGCGCGGCAATGGGCTCCAAATCATTGACCTTCACCACCTGATGCTGAATGCGGCGCAACTTGTCGAGTGCGCGCTCTGGTGATATCTTGGTGTTGCTGTCTCTGAGACGGCTGCGCATGACCCGGTACAGAATCAGCGCCATAAAGCTAATGGTCGCATGGGCGTGAATCCGATCGGGCAGGCGGTGGTAAATCGGCCCAATCTCGATCTCAGACTTCATCACCCGAAACCCGCGCTCAATGTCAGCCAATGACCTATAGCGCTTGATCACCTCCTCGGGCGTGAAGTCTGGCGCATTGGTCACCAACAGCAGCTTGCCGTCCATCATCTTGGCGTGCTTCAAAGCCCGTTCATCAATGTCGTAGGTGAAGAGCTCACTCTTGAGGTTCACCTTCACAATCCGCGCCAAATGGGCCTCGCACACCTCGCGGTAAAACTTGGCTCGTGCCCCGCCATCAGAGAGCTTGCGACCAGGTTTTTTCTTACCCGCATCCTGATCATTGAGCTTGCCCACCCACAGATCGGCTTGCGCTTTCAACTCGTTAATGCGTTTGTCACGCTTGGCACCCGCATCCAACGACACCTGTGGATCATGGGCAATGATCAAGCGCAGCTTGTTCCAAGCGGCCTCACCCAGAATTTCTTCTTTGGCGGGTAAACACTGCTTTGTATGAAACGGCTCCAGCAGCTCAACGAAGTCCCCATAACGCCTGCCCGGTACGGCCAGAATGAATTCGAGCTTGTTGCCCCCAGGCAAAACAATTTCCTGCAAATCAGCCAAGTTCTCTGTGGATAGCAAGCCCCGGTCGGCCACCGCAATGACGCGTTTGATGGGAAAGCGCGCCACGATCTTCTCGATCACACCCTTGATCGTGGTCACCTCCGCCGTGTTGCCGTCAAACACCTCGTGGTACAGAGGCAAACCCTCTGAGGTCTGTACGACTCCGAGCATGACCTGGCGCTCAACCACGCCTACTTTGGCCATGCCATAGTGGCGCAAGTCCCCTTCCTGCTCAGACAGACCGGCAGCCCGAATGGTCGTCATGTCATAAAACACCATGGCCAGGTCTTGATCAACCAGAGGGCGCAGCAAGCTGGCCATCACGTTATCAACCTCTGCCTTGTGATCGACCAGTGCATCCATGGCGCGCAGCAGGTGCTGATGGTCAATCGATTCCAGTGACGTTCCCGGCAAAGCCACCGTTTCCAACCAGCGCAGCACGCCCAGCTTGGAGTCAGGATCACACAGGCGGTTGAACACCATGACCCGGATCAGGGCTTCAACGTCAATGCTGTGGCGGGTGTGGCGAAAAACACCGCGCAGGCCATCAAAACCCAAAGCGTTCCACAATTCGGTGAGTGTGTAGACATCACCAAAATCACGGGCGGCCTCAAAGCTGAGAACGGGTGGTGTTGCCGGTGCAAGCGCTGCAGGGGTTTGCCCCGTGACACGCTGCAAGCCGGCAATGACGGAATTGAGCTCGGTGTTTAACTGGTCGATGCGACCCAGCGATGCAATAGTGCGTTGTTTGGGTCTACCGGTGGATGCATCACGGTACGCCTCGACGAGTTGGACGTAGCGATTAGGACCGCGGCGGGTGACTTTGATAAACACGCCACTACTCTATCACAGGACATGGCTAGCAAATTTACAAATAAATCGTTAATCGCGCCATTACACAAATGAATTTTTAGAGAAGAAAACTGTTGATTTCACTGGGGATTGAGGTGACGGGGGGCAAATAGCTGTCGAACCCGGGAGCCCATCTTCTAAAGCGTCGATGAGAGTGGCCTATCTCGAATGGGGCATGTGAATAGGAGCCCTTTTATACTTGCCATTTTTGTCAACTAACGAGTCCCTGCGCCACCGTGGGGTAGCGCAGCTTCAGGCGCAGCTCTTTTTTCAGACGCGCGTTGTCCATGCGGCGGGACTCGCTCATGAAACTCAGCAGTGCCAGCGGCAAGCGTTGCTGGGCTTCAGCGCGTGTCAGCCGCTGTGGGCGCGCCAAGCCATACAGGTCAGCGGCCATCTCAAAATACTCGCCCATCTTTTGGCAGCTGTCATCATTGGTGTTGTAGATGCGCTGCGGCGCACCGCGCCAAAGTGCCGCGACACAGGTGCGGGCCAGGTCATCGGCGTGGATATGGTTGGTGTACACATCATCTGCGGCACACAGCATCGGCGTGCCGCGCAGCAGGCGTTCGCGCGGTGTGCCGCCCACGCGGTTCGGGGCGTAAATGCCGGGGATGCGCAAAATGGCGCTGCGCACGCCCGTGGCGCGGCCAAAGTGGCGCACCCTGTTTTCTGCGTCAATTCGCCTTCTAGCCCTTGATGTGTAAGGGTTAGCAGCTCTTGTCTCAGTAGCCACCCCACCTTGCAGGTCGCCATACACGCCGCTGGTGGAGCCGTAGACGAATGACTGCGGTGGACTGCGCAGGCGCAAGGCCCGTGTCAACGCCTTGGTGCGCGGGTCGCCGTCGTTGCCCTCTGGCGGTGGCGCCAGATGCACCACACGGTTGGCCAGGCCACTCAGGCGTCGCAGGCTGGCGGGTTCGTCCAGATTGCCGTGTAGCGCGGTGATGCCACACGCACGCAACTCTGGCACACGTGCCGGGCTGGAGGTCAGCGCCAGCAACCGCGCCCGGGGGCGCAGCAGTGCCGCCACGCGCAGACCGATGTCGCCACAGCCCACCAGCAGCAACCGCTCGCGGCGAAAGCGCGCGGGCAATGCACCCGGTCGGGTGGCATATAAAAGGGAATGGGGGCTTTTCAATGCAGGCAAAATTCGGTCCTTCCAGTTTTGTTCTCAGTGTCAAGGATAACGACAACATGCCGCTCACCGCTACCGACGCTTCCAGTTTTCACGTCACCATCGAACCCAGTCAGCGCAGCTACACCGCTTCAAAGGATGAAACCCTGCTGGCTGGCGCGATTCGCCAGGGTATTAACCTGCCTTACGGCTGCAAGGACGGCGCCTGTGGCTCTTGCAAATGCCAGAAAGTCAGTGGCACCGTCACCCACGGCCCCCATCAGGCCAAGGCCCTGAGCGACGACGACGAAGCCCAGGGCATGGTGCTGACCTGCTGCGCCACAGCCACTAGCGATGTGGTGCTGGAATCGCGCCAAGTCACCGCCCAGGGCGCCTATTCCATCAAGAAACTGCCAACGCGCCTCAAGCTGATGGAGAAAAAATCTGACGATGTCATGCGCCTGCTGCTGCAACTGCCCGCCAACGAGCCGTTTCCTTTTCACGCCGGGCAATACGTCGAGTTTTTGCTGAAAGACGGCGTTCGACGCAGTTATTCGATAGCCAACGCGCCACACCTACTGGCCGCGGGTGAAGGCATGGAACTGCACATTCGCCACATGCCGGGCGGCCTCTTCACCGATCAGGTCTTTGGCAGCATGAAAGAGCGCGACATTTTGCGCATTGAAGGGCCTTATGGCAGCTTCTACTTGCGCGAAGACAGCAACAAGCCGATCATCTTGCTGGCCTCAGGCACCGGCTTTGCCCCGCTCAAGGCGCTGCTGGAGCACATGCAATTCAAGGGCATCACCCGCCCTGTGACGCTGTATTGGGGTGGGCGCAGGCCCGCTGATCTGTACATGACCGATTGGGTCAGCGCCCAGTTGGCGAAGATGCCCAACCTGCGTTTTGTACCGGTGGTGTCAGACGGCTTGCCAGAGGACGGCTGGCGCGGGCGCACTGGTTTTGTGCACTTGGCGGTGCTGCAGGATGTGCCTGACCTCTCTGGCTGCCAGGTGTATGCCTGCGGCGCGCCGATCGTGGTGGCGTCAGCACAGCGCGACTACCTGCTGGCGGGTTTGCCGGTTGACGAGTTTTATGCCGACGCGTTTACCTCCGAGGCTGACAAGGCCGCCAACACCCTTTGACGCAATTTAAAGGACGACTTATGCACACCCGCACTTTCCTTCTTGGCGCCTTGACCCTCGCTGCCGCCACCGTTTTGCCGCTAGCGCAGGCACAGGACAAACCCATCCGCTTGATCGTGCCTTATGCGCCGGGCGGCCCACTGGACATCACCGCTCGCGTGCTGGCTGAGCGCGTCAAGGACAGCCTGGGCACCGTCATCGTCGACAACAAGCCCGGCGCCGGTGGCAACATTGGTGTTGGCGCGGTGGCCAAAGCGGCACCGGACGGTCTGACCATTGGCATCGCCGCCACCGCCACCCACGCGGTCAACCCCTGGCTGTACGCCAAGATGCCTTTCAACGCCGCCACTGACTTTACGCCCATCACCCAAATGGTGCGCGTGCCCAACGTGCTGGTGATGAATGCCGACACCGCCGCACGTCTGAAGATCAACAGTGTCAAAGACCTGATTGCCTACGCCCGTGACAACCCGGCCAAGCTCAACTATGGCAGCGGTGGCAACGGCAGTGCCGGGCATCTGGCCGGTGAAATGTTCAAAAAAGACGCGGGGATTTTTGCCGTGCACATCCCTTACAACGGTGGTAACCCGGCACAGCTGGCGCTGCTCAGCGGCCAGGTAGATTTCAACTTTGACAACCTGTCCACCGCGGCCCCCAACATCAAGGCCGGCAAGCTCAAGGCCCTGGCGGTGACCACCCTGACCGCATCGCCCGCGCTGCCTGGCGTGCCGCCGCTAGCCGACACCCTGAAGGGCTTTTCCATAGACACCTGGTGGGGCCTGGTGGCACCGGCGGGCACCCCAAAAGAGGTAATTACCAAACTCAACAGCGCCTTTGTCGCTGCGCTGAATGCCCCTGAAACCAAAGCCCGGTTTGCCACCCTGATGGCCGAGCCGGTAGCCAGCACGCCCGAGGCCTTTGGTGCCCTGATGGCCAGTGAACGCGCCAAGTATCAGGTGGTGGTGAAAGACACTGGCGCCCGCGTTGACTAAGCGCCAACAAAGTCACAAATCCTTACTTGGTTGGCGTGGCAACCAGCTCCCTAAAACCTCGTTTTTGCGGCATATTACGAGTTGCTTTGCGTGCCGTGCATCATGCGCGCATGGCCTAACACCCAGAGACAAAAAACACACCATGAATTTGCTGCAACAATCTCGCGCGCGTCTGGCCACATTGGGCCTGGCGCTGGCCTCAGCTTTTGCTGCTTTGCTGGGGGGCTGCACCTCCACACCGCTGCCACCCCCTGCAAAGCCCGTAACTGCTCCGGTAGTGATAGCGCCGCCTACTGGGTTAGACAAGATGTCGCAAGCGGTTACCCCGTACGCCTACCGGCGTGATGCTGCCAGCCACCTGTACAGCAAAAACACCGACCGCATTTACCTCGGCAAAATGCCGCCACTGCTGTACGCGATTGGTGTGCTGCAGGTGGAGGTGGACGGCCGTGGCCGCGTCACCAGCACCAGTTGGATGCGCGCCCCGACCCACGCCCCCGAGGTGATCGCCGAAATCGAACGCACCGTGCGCGCCGCCGCCCCCTACCCCGCCCCGGTGCGCATGGGTCGCGTCACCTACACCGACACTTGGCTGTGGCACCGAAGCGGCACCTTCCAGTTGGATACGCTGACCGAAGGGCAGTACTGATTTTTTACGGACGTTTGACCGTCGACTTTGCAGTCGTACCTGCAGGCCAGGACCGCCGGAAGGTCAAATAACACCACTGGCTGACGAGCAGCCCAACACGTCGCCCACACGGGCATCATCGCTCTGGGCACTTAGGGCACCGACAGGCATACGCAGCAGCGTCGGTGACCGGTGCGATGCCGCCTAGCCTTTCTCCTCGCGGATTTCCTGGCAGCGAATACAACGCTTTGCAGTCGGATAAGCCGCAAGACGCGCATAGGGGATCGGTTCATCACAGTCGACACAGACGCCGTAGGTCCCATCGGTGAGACGTGCTTCGGCCGCGACGATGTCGCGCAGCTCTGCGGTGTCGCGCGCCACTTCCGCATTGCTGACTTCGGTCATCTGGTTGGCCGAGGCGATATCCCCCGCATCCGTGGTGTTAGCCAGGATGTCCTCGATCGTTTCCCCGCGCAGGCCGGAAAGCCCCGTGCGGATTTCGTCATGCATCACTTGCTTGCGCGCACCCAACATCTTGGCGAGATCGTCGTGCTCGCTGGTCGTCAATTTGTCCATGGTTTCACTCCTAAAAATCAATACTTGTGTTCGTATCGATGTCAATGATAGGAAGTTCTATCGAATGAGGCTAGGTGGTGCACCCACAGTCGGATTAGTCAGGCGGTGATGGGTTTGCCACAGTCCAATCTGGCTCAGCCGCCTCACCCTTCCCCGGCCAATGCGTGTCCACACTGATCCAGAAAAGCGCCACCTTGTATTTCACATTGCCGAATGCAGCGATCTTCGTAAACACCTGAAGTCGCGTTGAATACGCTGGCGTTAGCCTGCTTGGGTCTGCGCCGCATGCCATTGCGCAAGACGCTCGGTGCCGCCAGCCGTCTTGGGGAAACTGGCGAGCCTCCTTGCAGGCCATCGGTATGCCTTAAGAGGTGATGGGCCGCGCTATCGTCAATTAAACTTGACACCTTTTGACTCGCGTGAGCTAAAGCGTGCGCCCTGGCGCCTCACACTCACCCGGATGCCCGGGCTCCTTTTGTGCACTGACCGCTGACATTTAGCCCCATGACCCAAGAACACGACATCAACCACAGCTTTGGCCGCGAAGCGGTGAACCAAGAACAGCGCCGCGAGCGCATTCGCACGGTGTTCACGGCGGTGGCGCCGCGCTACGACCTGATGAATGACCTGATGAGCATGGGCATTCACCGGCTCTGGAAGCGCAAGCTGGCGCGCCGTGTGGCGGGTGTTCATGGCAAAACGGTTGATCTGGCGGGCGGCACCGGCGACGTGGCACGCCTGCTGCGCAGCCCGCAACGCCAGGTAATCGTTTGCGACCCGAGCCAGGCCATGATGCAGGTGGGCCAACAGCGCCCAGGCATGCAAGGCATCGAATGGCTGGTAGGTGAGGCTGAACAGCTGCCGCTGCCAGACGCCAGTGTGGACCTGCTCACCGTGTCGTTTGGCCTGCGCAACGCCACGCATGTGGAGCAGGCGCTGACAGAAATTCACCGCGTGCTCAAGCCCGGCGGGCGTTTTGTCTGCCTGGAATTCTCGCAACCGGCTTTTTGGCTGGCACCGTTTTACAACCTGTACTCGTTTCTGGTGATCCCGCGCCTAGGCGCGCTGGTCGCACGCGAGCCCATCGCCTACCAATACTTGGTGGAGTCGATTCGGCGCTTTCCGAACCAAAAAGGCTTTGCCGCGCTGATGCTACAGGCGGGTTTTAAAGACGTTCGCTGGGAAAACCTTTCTTTTGGTATTGCTGCCCTGCATTTTGGGTCGCGTGCACATGAAAACTGAACGCGCGCTGGGCACAAGCACGTCCAGGCTGCTGGTATGGTGGACGGCGATTCGCCCGCGCACGCTGAGCATGGGCGCGGTGCCAGTGGTGCTGGGCTCTGCCTTGGCCTGGGCCGAAGGCGCAGCACCGCTGTGGGTGGTATTTCTGGCCACTCTGGCCTGTGCCCTGCTGATCCAGATCGGCACCAATCTGCACAACGACGTGGCTGATTTTGAGCGCGGTGCTGACCGCCCGGACCGCATCGGCCCGCTGCGCGTCACCGCTGCCGGCTGGGCCACCCCAGGCAGCGTGAAGCGCGCTGCCGCTGGGTGTTTTGGCGTGGCCTTGGTGCTCGGGCTTTATTTGGCGTGGCAAGGGGGCTGGCCGATTCTGGCGATTGGCGTTCCCTCGCTGCTGGCGGGCTGGGCCTATTCGGGTGGCAAACACCCGATCTCGCACTCCGCTTTAGGTGAGTTGTTTGTGCTGGTGTTTTTTGGCTTGCTGGCGGTGGCGGGTAGCCACTGGCTGCAAAGCGGCAGCGCCTCGCTGTCCGCCTGGCTGGGCGGTGCGGTGGTAGGCCTGCCCGCAGCCGCGGTGCTGCTGGTCAACAATTACCGCGACCGCGATGCGGACCTGCGCAACGGCCGTCAGACCCTGGCCGCGCGCCTGGGCGATGCCGGCGCCCGCAGCGCCTTTGCCGTTATGGTTCTGCTGCCGTTTGTCTTGGCAGCTGGCGTAGCGTGGTCGGCCCACACCGGCGCTTTGCTAACCCTGCTGGCCCTGCCCTATGCGCTGAAATTGATCCCGCGGCTGCGCCGGGAAGCCTCTGGCGCGCAGCTTAATTTGCTGCTCGGGGCCACCGCCAAACTGGGCTTGTTTCTGGGGCTACTGCTGTCTATCGGGGTATTTTTGTGAACCCGGCGATTGTTCAAAAGCTGCTGCCGCTGGCGCTGGCCTTCATCATGTTTTACCTCGGGATGACGCTGGTGCTGGCCGATTTCCGGCGCGTGGCCCAACGCCCCAAAGCCTTGCTGGCCGGTTTGACAGGGCAAATGCTGGTGGTGCCGCTGGCGGGTTTTGCAGTCGCCACGCTAACCGGGCTAGACCCGGTGATGGCAGTCGGCCTGATGGTGTTGGCCGCCTGCCCGGGCGGCGTCAGTGCAGGGCTGCTCACCCATCTGGCGCGCGGGGATACGGCACTGTCAATCTCGCTGACCGCAGTCACTAGCCTGGCCTCCATGCTGACACTGCCTTTGATCGTCAACGCGTCTTTGCAGCATTTCATGGGCAGCAGCCTCACCGCACAGCTGCCGCTGGCACCGATGGTGCAGAGCATCTTTCTGCTGACCACGTTACCGGTGCTGCTGGGCATGGCGCTGCGCTGGAAATTCCCCAGAATGGTGACACGCGGGCTGCCCAATGCATCCAAAGTGGCCACCAGCCTGTTTGTCATGATTGTGCTGGCCACCTTCTGGGACCAGCGTGAGGTGCTGTGGGTGCATCTGCCCACTTTGGGCCCGGCCACGCTGCTGCTGAACGCGATGGTTTTAAGCAGCGTCTATCTGCTGGCCACGCAGGTGCGCCTGCACCACACAGACCGCATCGCCATCGTCACCGAATGTGGTTTGCAGAATTCGGCGCTGGGCATTTTTGTTTGCCTGCAGTTGCTGGCCTCACCCGCCATGAGTGCGCCCAGCGTTGTGTACGCACTGCTGATGAACGGCGGGGCGATGGTGTTTGTGCTGCTGATGCGCAGGCGGCGAGCCGACCCTGCCCTGGCGCCTTGATGGAATTTTATTGATAGCTATCGGCGCTTTAACTACAAGGGCTAGAGGCATATAAAGGCCTCAATCACGGCGGGCAAAACGCGTTAGGCATCCAAATCAATCACCAGCGCCAGCGGCACGTCGTCCAGCGACTCGTAATGCGCTACTACCCAGGCGCGCTCGCGCTGCTGCGCGGCTTGGGCCAACTGCTGCTGGACGAAGCGGATAGAGGGCTTGTCGAGCGCGGCAAAAGGCTCGTCGAGCAATGTCAGCTTGGCTCCAGCGGCAAAAGCACCCGCCAGCCAGACCTTGCGTTTGCCGCCGGTAGACAGCATGTACAGCGGCTTGGTCAGGTGCTCGGTCAGTGACAGGCCATCCAGCAAGGCCTGGAGCTCTGGCGCGTTGGCTGGCAAAAAAGCCGGGTAGCGTTTGCGCTGCTGCTCAAAATACGCCAGCGCAGTGAGCGCATCAAAAGCCTGGGACGCGCTTTCTTGCCAGTACACCTGGGAGCGGTAGGCCAGCGGCTGGTCTTGTGCGCTGGTGCCCTGCAGTTGCAGGCTGCCGGTGCTGGCCGACAGGTCGCCTGCCAGCAGGCGCAGCAGGGTGGTTTTGCCACTGCCGTCAGACCCCAGCAGCAGCGTCACGCCGCCCGGAATCTGCGCCCCAAAAGCTTCAAACAAAACCTGCTGCGGATAAGCAAAACCCAGCCCAGCCACCCTTAAAACCGCATCAGCGGGCGCGCAGGCAGGTGAACTTGGCGACATCATGGTTGGCATATTTACTCTTATTTTTATAGCTATTAGCGCTTTGAATATAAGGGCTAGAGGCCATTTTCTTCTATAAATCCAAATCGGACATGCTTTGATGCTAACGGATCAAAAAGCGCAGTACCCAATCGGCCAATTTGCCATACGGCGGAAAGAGGAATTTGAGGCTGGAAAAACGGGTCTGATAAAACACCGGGCGCAGCTTGGAAAAGGTCTCAAAACCCTCGCGCGCGTGGTAGTGGCCCATGCCGGAGTCGCCCACGCCACCAAACGGCAGATCGTGCTGGCCCACATGAAACAGCGCGTCGTTCACCGACACACCGCCGCTCATCACATGGTCAATCAAGTGCTGCACCTTGGTCGCGTCATAGCTGAACGGGTAAATGGCCAGCGGGCGCGGCCCGGCGTTGATGCTGGTGACGACGTCGTCGAGCTGGTCATAGGTGCGCAGCGGCAGGATCGGGCCAAAAATCTCGCGCTGTAGCAGCAGGCTCTGTGGCGGCGCGTTCAGCACCATGTGCGGCGCGATTTTGCGGCTGGCGCGGTCAAACGCCAGGCCGTCCATCAGGCTGATCACCTGTGCGCCACGGCTGCGCGCATCGTCCAGGGCCACCAGCAGGCGCTCAAAGGCGCGCTGGTCAATGATGGCGGTGTAGTCGGGCGAGCTCAAACTTGGGTAGCGCTTGGCCACCAACGCGCGCGCCAGGGTAACGAACGCGTCCACCTTCGCGGCGGGCAGCCAGGCATGGTCCACCGTGGTGCAGATCTGCCCGGCGTTGAGCAGTTTCACAAACATGATGCGCTCGGCGGCCAGTGGCAGCGGGAAGTCGTCACAGACGATGGCGGGTGCCTTGCCGCCTAACTCCAGGGTGACCGGGCACAGGTTCTGCGCGGCGGCGACCATCACTGCTTTGCCGGTCTGGCCGCTGCCGGTGAACAGCAGATGGTCAAACTTGAGTTTGGAAAATGCCACGCCCACGCCGCCAGTTTCATCGAAAAACTGCAGCTTTTCCGGGGGGAGGTAGGCGGGCATGTGCTCAATGAGGTAGGCCGCCAGATGGCGCGAGTTCTCGCTCATCTTCACCATGGCGCGGTTGCCAGCGGCAAAGATATAGCTCAGCGGCACCATGCTCAGGTTCAGCGGAAAGTTCCACGGCACGATCACCCCCACCACGCCCAGCGGCTGCGGAATGACCCGGTTGCTGGCACCCAGAAAGCTGCGCCAGTCCAGGCCCCGGCGTTGCACACGCATCCAGCCACGCAGGTGACTGATGATGTGGTCAATGCCGTCCACCGCCGGAAACACTTCAGCCAGCAAGGTCTCGTGGCGGGAGCGGTGGCCGTAGTCGGCACTGATGGCGGCCACCAGAGCATCTTGGTGCTCGCGGATAAAACGCTGCAGCGTGCGCAGGTCTTTTTTGCGCTCGTCCAGGCTGGGCACCGGGTGCGCCAGGTAAGCCTGGCGCTGCAGGGCCAGCGCATCTTCGAGTTGGCTGGTGGGTGGGAGTTCGGTGTGCATCATGTTGCCTTGCAGTTTAGGCCGCACAGCCCGCCAAGGGAGCGCCGCTTGCCTGGTTTGAACGCGACCCTCTAACCGCTGTTTTTCCCGCTACTTGCCCGCCAAGTCGCCCCACAGGCTGCTCAGGCGCGCATCACGCCCGCAGCTGGTGCGGTAAAACTTGTAGCGCAGAGCGTTCTTTTTGTAATAGTCCTGGTGGTAGTCTTCAGCGGGATAAAAGGCGCTGGCAGGCAGGATCTGCGTGACCACCGGCTCTTTGAACGGCTTGGTCTTGTCCAGCGCCGCTTTGGAGGCCTGGGCCTGGGCGAGTTGCTCGGTATTCACCGCAAAGATGGCGCTGCGGTAAGACGTGCCACGGTCGCAAAACTGGCGGTCTTCAGTGGTGGGGTCAATGGTGTGCCAAAAACGGTCAACCAGTTGGCGATAGCTCACCTTGGCCGGGTCAAACACAATTTTCACCGCTTCGGCATGACCAGTGGTGTCGCTTGACACGGTTTCATAAGTGGGGTTGGCGGTTTTACCGCCGGTGTAGCCTGAGGTGGTGGAAATCACCCCCGGCACCGGGTCAAAGTCAGACTCCACACACCAGAAGCACCCCCCGGCAAAGATCGCCACCGCCTGGCCGACTGGTGCGGCCACACCGCTGGGCAGCGGTGCCTGGGCGTTGGCCCGCCCCCCCGCCAGCACCGCAGCGCCAAATATCAGCAAGGCGCCAAGCGCCCGCAAGGTGGTTCGGCGCAGGTCGCGCAGGGCGGATGAATGAGCGTGTAAATAGTCGGATGAATGGGAGCGCAGAACGGCGGCTGAAGTGGGTTTCATAGCATGTCCATGGGGCTGGCCGTCACGGTGCAGACGACATCTTGGTTTCAGAAGATACCTGTTTGCGCCTGCGCAGCGGTTTGCGCTGCCAAAAAAGCCATGAAAAAACCGCGGGCATGCGCTGGCTTTGCTCGCCAAGTATTCACCGGGGCAACGGCTTTCAGACACAATTCGGCCGATCAACCGCACTTTTTCACCCCGCTTATTTCACCCAGCCCACCTTACTTTTGACGCGAATGACTTCCTCACCCACCAGCCCCACCGTCGTTGCCTGGCTAGGCTACGGCGGGCTGATTCCGTTCCTCGCGCTGGCCGGCGCCAGTTGGTTGGACCCTGCGCACAGTGCCACCTGGGTGCCAGGCCTGCTCGCTTATGGCGCAGTGATACTGAGCTTTGTCGGCGCACTGCATTGGGCCTTTGCCATGACGCACCCGCAGCTGCAGGGCGTGCCGAGCCACCCGCTGTATCTTTGGAGCGTCGTGCCCTCACTGCTGGGTTGGGCGGCGCTGATGCTGGTGCCTAAAGCCGGTGCCATCCTGTTGATTGCCGGGCTGCTGGCGCACTACCGACAAGACCTGCGCCTGGCGCGGATGATTGAGTTGCCCGTCTGGTACTTGCCGCTACGCCTGCGTTTGAGCGTGGTGGCCTGCTTATGCCTGGCGGTGGTTTTTTTCACTGCTGGTTAAAACCCGCGTAGACCCCAAGGAGCACACCATGACCACTGACACACGCTGCTGCGGCACGGGCACCTGCCTGATCAATGCCGAAGGCCTTTGCTGGTGCGGCCAGCGCTGGAACGGCAACAATATGCTGCCGCCGGATTCCGAGTCAAATCGGCTTCCAGCCCTTGTAGAGAAAGGGCTGGAAGCTGCAGAAATAGCAGCAAACCCGTCCCCTGACGCGCCATCTGACACGGCTCGCCGTTGAGCTAATTCAAGGCATGGGTTACAGCCTGGTCTGGTTCAAACGCGATTTGCGCCTGCACGACCATGCCGCCTTGCAAGCCGCTGCCGCGCAGGGGCCGGTGCTGTGTCTGTATGTGATCGAGCCCAGCCTGTGGACACAGCCTGATGCAGCACGCCAGCACTACGAATTTATTCTGGAGAGCCTGCGCGAACTGGCACACGCGCTGATAACCCTGGGCGGCCGCCTGCAAGTGCGCACCGGCGAGGTGACCGACGTTTTGGCGCAGTTACACACGCTGGCAAATTTTGAGCGGCTGTTTTCACACGAAGAAACCGGCAACGCGGTCACCTTTGAGCGCGACAAGGCGGTAGCCCGCTGGTGCCGCGCACAAAGTGTGAGCTGGCAGGAGTTCCCGCAGTTTGGCGTGGTGCGCCGGTTGACCAGCCGCAACCACTGGCAAAGCCATTGGGCGTCTCACACGCAAGCGCCGCAACTCCCCTGTCCCCAGCCCGAAAATTCCGCTTTCAAATCATTCGTTTCTAGGACAGACGCCGCAGGCAGTGCTGTCGCACGACAAGGCGAAGCAACAACGATGATTTGGGAGCGCAATAAGCTGCAGTTTCAACCCAGCCCGTGGCCCGCGCAAGCAGTGCCCAGCGCGCAAGAGCTGGGGCTGGCTGCGTTTGAGCCGCCGGATCGCCAGCGCGGTGGGCGCAGCGCCGGGCTTGCGGTGCTGGAGAGTTTTCTTAACGACCGTTGCCGCCACTACCGGGGCGGCATCTCGTCACCGCTGTCGGCCCCCAGCGCCTGCTCACGCCTGTCGCCCTACCTGAGCTTTGGCGCGTTAAGCCTGCGCGAAGTGGTGCAAGCCACGGATGCCAAATTACTACAACTTAAAGAGCGCTCTGCCTATGCTGCAAAAGGGCTAGAGGCATTTTTGAGCCGATTGCACTGGCATTGCCACTTTATCCAGAAGCTGGAAAGTGAACCCGAGCTGGCGTGGCGCAACCTGCACCGGGGTTACGACGGCCTGCGCGAGCCCGACTGGAACCCGGCGCATTTTGAAGCACTCACCCAAGGGCGCACCGGCTGGCCGATGGTGGATGCCTGCGTCGCCATGCTGCGCGAGACCGGCTGGCTGAACTTTCGCATGCGCGCCATGCTGGTCTCGGTGGCGGCTTACCCGCTGTGGCTGCACTGGCAGCTGGTGGGGCAATGGCTGGCGCGCCAGTTTCTGGACTATGAGCCCGGCATCCACTGGAGCCAGATGCAAATGCAAAGCGGCACCACCGGCATCAACACCACGCGTGTCTACAACCCCGTCAAGCAAGCGCAAGACCATGACCCACAAGGTTTTTTTGTGCGCCGCTGGTGCCCGGCCCTGCGCCGCGTGCCTGACAGCTGGCTGCTGGAGCCCTGGCGCATGCCCGAGAGCGTGCAGGCCGCCTGCGGTGTGCGTGTGAGCGCCGACGCACCAGCGGGTGCGCCTGATGCGTGGCCGCTGCCGCCCGTCGACCTAGAGAGAGCAACCCGCGTAGCCAAAGACCGCCTGCACAGCCTGCGCCGCCGCCCCGAAGTGCGCGCCGCCAAGGCGGCCATCGTAGAAAAACATGGCTCGCGCAAGGGGCGTGACGGCCAACCGGCGAGCACGCGTCGGCTAGCACCCGCCTCTGCTGCCGCCAGCGCGCAACTCAGTTTCGGCTTTGAGTGAGATCACGGTCCCATGAAAATGCGCAAAAAATCCGAGTTGCCGAGCAAAATCTGCCTCACCTGCGGCAAGCCTTTTGCCTGGCGAAAAAAGTGGGCGCGCGACTGGGACAACGTCAAATACTGCTCGGAGCGCTGCCGTCGTGCTGCCAAACCCGTGCCATGAGCACGCTCAATGACTGGTTCCGCAACGACCCGCGACTGCCATTCCCGGCAGCTTCGGCTGAACGTATAAGCGCATGAACGCCACCCCAACCCACCTGACTGCGCACACCCTGCGCCTGATCCTGGGCGACCAGCTCAATCCGCAGCACAGCTGGTTTGCCACAGTGCGCTCCGAGGTGGTGTATGTGCTGATGGAAATCCGTCAGGAAACCGACTACGTGCTGCACCACGCGCAAAAAATCATCGCCATCTTTGCCGGCATGCGCGAACTGGCGCGCCAGCTCGCCGAGGCTGGCCATCGGGTGCACTATCTGAGCATCAACGACCCGGCCAACACACAAAGCCTGACTGACAACCTGAGCGTGCTGATCGCCCATTTCCAAGTACAAGTGTTCGAGTACCAGGACCCCGATGAATTCAGGCTGGATCAGCAGTTACAAGCCTTTTTGGCAAAACCCCAAGTCCAGGCAAAACCCCAAGTCCAGGCAAAACCCCAAGTCCAGGCAAAACCCCAAGTACAAACCTCTAGCCCCTGTGGAATAAGCGCAGGTAGCTCTCAAGTTGATAGTGAGCATTTCTACACCCAGCGCCACGAAGCCGCCGAGCTGTTTGCCAACCGCAAGCAGTGGCTGATGGAAACCTTCTACCGCCACCTGCGCAAACGCCACCATGTGCTGATGGACGCGGCGGGCAAACCCGCTGGCGGCCAGTGGAACTTTGATGCAGACAACCGCAAGCCCTGGAAAGGCACGCCACCCGAGCCGCCCGACTTGCGTCCAGAGCATGACCACAGCGCGCTGTGGGCCAGCATTCAGGCGGCTGGCGTCAACAGCTTTGGCGAGCCCAGAGCAACGCAATCACGCTGGCCGATCAACCGCGCTGAAGCCCTGCAACAGCTGGAGCACTTCATCACCCACGCGCTGCCGCACTTTGGCGACTTTCAGGACGCGATGAGCCGCAAAGCCTGGCGGCTGTTCCACTCGCTGCTCTCTTTTTCTCTCAATGTGAAGATGCTTAAATCCCAAGAAGTGGTGCAGCGGGTCGAAGCCGAGTGGCGCGCAGGCCGGGTAGCGCTGGCCGCTGCCGAGGGCTTTATCCGCCAGATCATTGGCTGGCGCGAGTATGTGCGGGGCATTTACTGGGCGCAGATGCCGGGCTACGACGAACACAACTACTTTGACCACACCACGCCGCTACCCAAGTGGTTTTGGAGCGGCGACACGCGCATGAACTGCCTGGCCGCCAGCATCACCACCTCGCTACACAACGCCCACGCGCATCACATTCAGCGCCTCATGGTGATTGGCAACTTTGCCCTGCTGGCGGGGCTGGATGTGCCAGCCTTGCACCGCTGGTATCTGGGCGTCTACATCGATGCGTTTGAGTGGGTGGAACTGCCCAACACCCTGGGCATGAGCCAGTTTGCCGACGGCGGCCTGCTGGCCACCAAACCCTATGTGAGCAGCGCCGCCTACATTGACCGCATGAGCGACTACTGCAAAGGCTGCGCCTATGACAAAAAACAGCGCCTGGGGGACGTTGCCTGCCCGTTCAATGCGCTGTACTGGGACTTTTACCTGCGCAACGCAGACAAACTCAAAAACAACCCGCGCATTGGCATGGCCTACCAGCAACTCGCCCGCATGGATGATTCAGCGCTGGCGGCATTGCGGCTGCGCGCCAACCAGATCCGTGGGCAGCTTGACACGCTTTGACTATCAAATAGGCCTCTAGCCCTTATCCATAAAGCGCCTGTAGCTATGTTTAGCGCAGCAACTTAAATGCAGAAAATCAGCGACCCCGGCGTTGCTCGCGCAGCATAAACAGGTAAAGCCCTTCGACCTTCTCACGCGCCCAGGGCGTTTTGCGCAAGAACTTCAGGCTCGACGGCACGCTGGGGTCCAGGGCAAAACAGCGCACCGGAATGCGTGCGCTGAGCCCGTCCCACCCATAAAAGTCGGACAGTGCGGTGACCATGGCTTGCAGCGTCACACCATGCAGCGGGTTGCGGGGCTGCGCCGCAGGGCTTGGTTGAGGCGGGGCGGGTGCGTCAGGTGGCGGGGAAGATGGTTCAGTCATAGCAACATTTTGACCTGACTTGGTGCAACAATGACTGCCTTAAGGTGCAAGAAAACACATAAGAGAAGGTGGATGCGATGCAAGCATTTCGTTGGGATACCGTTTTTTTGACCGGCCTGCCGACCGTTGATGAGCAACACCATTACCTGGTGGACTGCATTAACCAGTTCGGCGATGCACTGATGCGCCCAACTGGTGCCAGCAGGGCCGAGGTCGAGTCACTTTTTCAAGAGCTTAAGCGCTATACGCTGTATCACTTCCAGGAAGAAGAAGCGCTGATGGTGCAGCGCGGCGTGTACCCCAGCCATATCGCACGCCACCGCAAAGAACACGCCCAGTTTTTGCAGGACATCGTCGACATGCACACCCGCATGATGGGCGACGACCGAGATGGCGGCCACGCGCTGCTGAGCTTTCTGAGCAACTGGCTGGCCTACCACATTCTGGGTACCGACCGGCTCATGACCTGGCTGATGCAAGCCGCACAAGACGGCAAGTCGGCCGAAGAAGCGCTGGAAGCCTTCAAAAAAACCCGCGACCCCGCCACCGCCACCTTGCTGCAAGCCATGAGCCAGCTGGTGATCCAGGTGTCCGAGCGCAGCCGCGCCCTGTTTAATTTGAATCAGACCCTGGAGGCCCGTGTGGCCGAGCGCACGCAAGCGCTGTCTGACCTGAATCAGCGCCTGGAAACGATCGCCATGACCGACGTGCTGACCGGCCTGCCCAACCGCCGCCAGGCCATGCTGGTGCTGGAGCGCGAATGGCAGGCGGCTACCCAAAGTGGCGCGCCTCTGGCCTGCATGATGATTGACGCTGACGGCTTCAAAAAGATCAACGACACCTGCGGTCACGATGCGGGTGATGCGGTGCTGCGCCAACTGGCGCACAGCCTGCAAGAGGCGGTGCGCAACGACGATCTGGTTTGCCGCCTGGGCGGCGACGAGTTTTTGATCATCTGCGCCCACACGCCACTGGAGGGCGCCCTGCGGCTAGCCGAGAAGGTGCGCCATGAGGTGGATGACTTGCGCGTGCCTGCGGGCAGCGGCACCTGGACTGGTAGCGTCAGCATTGGCGTGGCGGCCCGCCAGAGCGACATGACCAACTTCGAGGCCCTGCTTAAAGCGGCCGACGAAGGTGTTTATGTCGCCAAGGGCCGGGGGCGCAACTGTGTCAGCAGCGTTCAAAGCGCCAAACGGGGTTGAGCCCTCTGGCAGTTGGCGCTATTTTTGCTGCAGGCTGTCTTTCTCTGCGTTCAGGTCTTTGCACGTTGGCCTCGGCCGTGGCCATCTTTTCGGACAGGTAAGTGAGGTAGCGGCGCGTCAGGGTGAGGTCTTTGTCAGGCGCATAAGACACGGCGCCGTGGCCCGGAATCGCCACTTTGGGTGGGGTCTCGGACCTGCGGTCCAGCGCCTTGAGCCAGAGATTGGGGCCAGCCTCACCGACAAACGGCACCCGGCCAGTGAAGAACAGGTCACCGGCAAGCAGCAAGCCAAGCTCCTGCACACGCATCATCATGTCGTCTGGCGCGTGTGCGCCCAAGCCATCAATCAGCGTGAAGCTGTAGCGCCCGGGCATGAAGGTCTCGTTTTGCGTGGGGCTGATCTTGGCTGGTCGCGTTGCCAGCATCAGGTGGGTGTATTCGCTGACCCAAGGAAACAAGTCTTGGCGGCGCTGCTCCAGGCGGCGGGTGGTGTTTTCACCGTTGTACACCGCCACCGAGTTGGGGTGCGCAATGATCTCTACACCCGGCCCGGCAAACGACTGCACGCCATAAAAATGCTCAGGGTGGTCGTGCGATACCACCACGATTTTGACCTTTTCACCACTGGCCGCTTAGATGAGCTGACGCATTTTCGCCGCCAGCGCAGGTGTGCCTAGCGTGTCAAACACCACTAACCCCTCACCCGTGGCCACTGCCCCGGCGTTGGAAATGAATTCGGCGTTGGCTGAGCTGGCTGCACCCGACTGGCCCTGAACAAAGTAAATGTCTTTGCCGACTTTTTGCAGCTCCATCGGCGCCAAGCCATCAAGCGCGGCTGCGCTGGCCCAAGCGCACAGTCCCAACCCCAGAACCACAACACCAGCACGCAGGCTTTGTCGAATCAGTTGCAGCATGAGAACTCCCGTTAAGCGAAGTGGGGTAGTGTGCCTCCAGGCTAAAACGCCCACCAGCGGTGAAAACCATCGCTTTATACGGAATCACTGAAATAACCGGTCTTATTCCGTTGTGGCACACAGCTGGAGCGCACCCTGCCCCCGCTGCCAACATGCGCTGGTCGCGGTGCGGTCCAGGCTGGGAATGCCTTCCATATTGATCGCGGCCACGCGGGTATCGAAAGCGCGCACGCCGTCTTTGTCAAGCTGCAGGCGCAGCAGCCAGCCCTGGCGTTGGCGGGCGTTGTCGGTTTCTTTCATGACGAAGTTGCCCACGCTGTAGATGATCGGTTTGCCATGGTAAGGCTCAATCTCCTGCGTCACATGCGGGTGTCCGCCAATCACCGCATCGGCACCCGCGTCGATCATCAGGTGCGCCAGTTGGCGCTGGCGTGGGGTGGAAGTGAGCTCGTTTTCCCAACCCCAGTGCATCACTGGAATGACCACATCAGCCTTGTAAAAGCTGCGCGCTTTTTTGATGTCGGCGACCACTTGCTCGTCTTCACTCCAGGCCACGCCGGGCGCGTTGTAATCGGCCTCAAAACTGCGGGGCATGAACTCGCTGTAGCCCAGCAAGGCGATGCGCAGCCCCTTGCGCTCGATGATCAACGGGGTATGCGCCTCAGACAAGTTGTGGCCAGCGCCAAACTGGCCCAGCTGTGACTGCTTCAACAAACCCAGCATCTCGGCAAAGGCCTCACGGCCAAAGTCGCCTGAGTGGTTGTTGGCCAGCGCCAGCGCGTCAAAGTGGCGCTTGAGCACCGCCAGCGTGCGCGGGTGCGCCCGAAAGGTGTAGATCTTGTCACCCGCCGTGCCGGTGGTGGCCACCACACATTCCAGGTTGGCCAGGCGAATGTCGGCATTGCCAAATGTCCCGGCAAAGTCGGCGAACGGGTCGTCACCCGCACGGATCATCTCGCCCGCGGCGTCGTCCAGCACAATGTCGCCGGCAAACACCAGGCTCACTGGCGCGGTGTTGTCTGCCGCAAAACCAGCGGCGCAGCCCGCCAGCAAGACACCCGCCAGAATGCAGTGGCGCAGTGACAACCGGGTGCGGCTCATGGTTGCACCCCTTGCAGCGTGCAGCTGTAGATCAGTTCACGCTCCAGCGCACCGCCGTAAAGATGCTGCTCGCCGGTCAGCGGATGCGGCGTCGTAGCGGCTGGAAACGGGGGCCGATAAATCGCCTCTTGCAGCAGCAGCGGCTGCTTTTGGGCATCCAGATAGGCGTAGAGCTTGACGTAGTCCACCCTGTTGCCCTCACCCACCATCACCGGCTTGAACCAGAAACGCCCGCCAATATCAATGGACTGCACCGGGTACGGGTCAGCCACCGGACCCGTCTCAATGACCTGCGTGCTGCCAGCGTAGGTCACCTCGCAGTGCAATAGCAAGTTGGCTTGCGCCAGGGGCGTGAGCAGAAGCACAGTCAGCAAGAAGGTGATGGTTTTTTTTGGGGGTAGACAGACAAGCATGCCTAGCATTGTCGGCAAATCCTCGGAAACGCGTCATCGACAATCGGCAGCATGACTTTATCTGTGCCATCCCCATTGGGCGAACGCCGCTACCGCGCGTGGAATGAACATATTAAAGCCCGCTACGGAGGTCGGGTGCAAAAGGTGTCGGTGTTGGGCGGCTTCACCTGCCCCAACCGCGACGGGCTGCTGAGTAAGGGTGGCTGCACGTTTTGCAACAACGACAGTTTCACGCCGAGCTATCTTGAGGCAAACCAGACCATCACCGCGCAGCTTGATGAGGGGCTGGAATTTTTGCGTCGGCGCTACCCCGGCACACCGCACTACCTGGCTTACTTTCAAAGCTACAGCAACACCTATGGCGACATCGAGCGACTGCGCGCCTGCTATGACGAAGCGCTGGCGCACCCAGCCATCAACGGCCTGGCCATCGGCACCCGGCCCGACTGCCTGCCAGACCAGGTGCTGGACTACTTGGTAGATCTCTCACACAGCCACATCATCGAGTTGGAAATTGGCGTGGAGTCTTGCAACGACACGGCACTGGCGCGGGTGAACCGCGGCCACACTTTTGCCACCAGCGTCGATGCGATTGAGCGGGCGGCGGCGCGTGGTCTGGAAGTCACTGCGCATCTATTGCTGGGGCTTCCGGGCGAATCGGTTCAGAGCATGCTTGACGGCGCACGACTGTTGTCTGCCCTGCCGATCCACGCACTCAAACTCCATCAACTGCAGGTGGTGCGCGGCACGCTGCTGGCGCGCGACTGGCAGCGCAACCCGGACTCGGTGCCGCTGCTGGGTGAGGAAGACTGCATCAGCCTGCTGGCGGACTTCATTGAGCGCCTGTCACCGCGCATCTGGCTGCAGCGCGTGGGCAGCGAGGTGCCACCCTCGCAAAAGCTGGCGCCCGCGTGGAACCTGCGTCTGTTTGAGTTGGCGCCACGCATCACGGCCGAACTAGAACGCCGTGGCACTTGGCAGGGATCCCGCTACCAAGCCACCATCAACGCTCTATAAATAATAGCTATTGGCGCTTGTAATGATTGGGTTAGAGGCACTTTTTACATATAAACGTCACAGCGCCACGTAACGCTCTTTGCGGTGGTTGGTGGCCAGCGTCTGGTTCAGCATCACCGCGCCCAGCACCGACAGCGCCACATGCTGCCAGTCCAGCACGGCAAAGGAGCCGAGCAGCACGACGGCGTCCATCGCCATCTGCACCCGCCCGGCGGGCCAGCCATATCGATCGTGCAGAAACAGCGCCAGCACATTGAAGCCACCCAGGCTGGCCCGGTGGCGAAACAGCATCAAAATGCCCACCCCCATCAGCAGCCCGCCCATCACCGCAGTGAACAGCGGCGACAGCACGCCAAAGCTGACCCACTTGGGCAGCAGCGTGACCAAACCCGACAGCAGCCCCACGGCCAACACCGTCTTGAGCGTGAAGACACGCCCCATGCGCCGCCAAGCCAGCACGTAAAACGGCACATTCACCAGAAACAGCGCCGCGCCAAAGTTCCAGCCCAGCGTGTAGTGAATCAAAAAGGCCAGCCCGGTGGTGCCGCCGGTCAGCAAGCCGGTGTTGCCAAACATCAACACACCAAACGCCACAAACAAGGTGCCGGTGAACAGCGCCTGCACGTCTTCAAAAGGCTGGTGACGTGGCGCAACCAGGCTACTGCCACTTTCCAAACGGCTGGCGGCTGGCAGTGGCTGGGTAGCCTCGGCTGCGCCAATAGCAGCGGGCGCGGTGGCCAGACAAGAGGTGTTGATCGGCATGGTGTTCATAGGGGTTTCAAGGTGTCAATGCGTTTCCAGATCCGTCGCATCCAGGCGCAAAGCCGCAGGCAGTGCTGTCACACGACAAGGCGAAGCATCAACGACAAGGATGCGTTGGTAATGGCATCAGGTAAAAAATAGCTGATATGAATGGTAGCCAGAAGCACCTGCAACAGGTTTGCAATTTGTTGGGCATTTGGGTTCCAACCTGCATAATTCATGCATGAATAAAACAGTTATCGATGATTCATTGCTTGATAAATTCGACATAGCGCTTTTGGCCGCACTGCAGCAAGACGCCAGTGCCACCCACCAGCAGCTCGGCGAGGCGGTGCATCTGTCGCCCTCGCAAGTGAGCCGTCGCGTGGCGCGTCTGCAGGCCAGCGGCATCATTCGACGCACCGTGGCGCTGCTGGACCCGGCGCGCATCGGACTGGGTGTGCGCGCCATCTGCTATGTGACGTTGGCACGCCACGGTGATGTCGAGGGCATTGCCTTCGAACGTGAGATTGCTGGCTTTGCCGAGGTGCTGGAATGCTTTGCGGTCACCGGCGAGTCGGACTACATCCTGCAAATCGTGGCGGCCAGCCTGCAGGACCTGTCGGAGTCAGTGCTGCGCCGTCTGGCACGCATCAAAGTGGTCCACAGCGTTCGCTCCAACATCGTGTTGCAGAGCATCAAAAGCAGCACCGTGCTGCCATTGGCTCAGATCGAACGCTAAAAGCGGCGCATTAGGCACCAGCCCCTAACGCTGCGCCCGAGCCGCACGCCAGTCGACCCTGTCTCTTGCTATGCCGTTCTGTAAAGACTATGCTTTGCTCAGCGCCCCGATGGAGACTGATGGCCTCTGACTTTCACCCCCCTGCGTTGCACAAGAGCAAGAACTTGGGCCAGTGGCTTTTGCTTGGCGTGGTGTTGCTCACCCTCGGGGTCGTTATGGCGGGAGGTCAGTGGCGCGATTACGTCGCCGCGAGCGATGCCGAACGCGCACGGTTGCGGACCCAAGTCAGGGTGCTTGATGAGTCGCTGACCGCCCAAATTCAGTCCGCAGACGCTGCCCTGCGCACCATGCTGCAAAGCATGGTGCGCTGGCGCGGGCCCAACGGCTATTTGCCGTTCGCCCACGAGCACCTGCAACGCGTGGCCCACATGATGCCGGGCACGCGCACTTTTGCGGTCACCGACTCCAATGGCATCTGCCAGCTCTCGAACCGCACCGAGTTGCTGGGACAGGATTTTTCCAGCCGCGACTACTTCAAGCAGGCTGCTGCTGACAAGACAGGCGCCCTGCTGCACATTGCACCGCCGTTTCAAAGCGTTTTGAACGTCTGGTCGGTCACCCTGTCACGCACCATCGTGCGACCTAACGGTGAATTCGGTGGTGTGGTGACGGCCACGCTGTCGCCGGTCTACTTTGAGGCGCTGATGAAAAATCTGCAATATGCGCCGGACTTGCGAACCACACTGGTGCACGACCAGGGGCAGGTCTATGTCACCTCCCTACCCAATCTGCCTTTTCAACAGGGAAACCGGCTCACGACACGTTCTTTTTTAAATGACCATCTGGCCAGTAACCTGCCAGAGAGTGACGTTGTCGGCCCAGGAGTCAGCGGCAAGCCCACGATGGCCGTGACGCGCACCGTAAATTTGCAAGGCCTGCACGCCACCCATAGCTTTGTGGCCGTGGCCTCGCGGGAGACCAGCGCGATTTACGCATCCTGGCGCGCCATGTGCATCGCCCTTGTGTCGATCTGGCTGGCCATGGCGGCGCTGTCGAGTTGGGGGCTGCTGCGCCACCAGCGCAGCGGGACGCGCTTGGCCGCCAAGGTGGCAGCAGCACGACAGGCCCTGCGGTTGAGCCATCAGCGGTTTGAACAACTGGCGCAAACTATTCCCTGCATGTTGTTTCACTTTGACGTGACTGACCAGAACCACCCTGGGTTGACCTAAGTCGGCCCCTATAGCCAGACACTGCTCGGCGTGGCGCCCGAAGTGCTGATGGCAGACTACACCTTGTTGTTCCGGATGGTGCATCCTGAGGATCGCGCCGGATTAATCACCGTTTTTCAGGATGCCATCTCTAAACGCCAAGACTACGACCATGAGTTCCGGCTAACTACAGACACGGGCGAGCAGCGATGGCTCAAGACCACCGCCACGTCGGTAGCATTGCAAAACAACCCCGACGTCACCCATTTGAGTGGTTTTTTGTTTGACATCACCGAGAACAAAACCCGGCAACTGCAGTTGAAGCAAATGGCTTACCAAGACCCGCTAACGCAGGCGGACAACCGGCGCATCTTCATGGAAAAGCTTAAGAACGAACTGGCGCGCGTGGAGCGTTATGGTGAGGAAGCAGCACTGCTGATGCTGGACATTGACTTTTTCAAACGCGTCAACGACACCTACGGACACGTGGTGGGCGATACAGTGCTCAAACATCTGGTGGCGGTGCTGTACGAAGGTTTGCGCGGCGTGGACTCTCTGGGGCGACTCGGCGGCGAAGAATTTGCCGTGCTGCTGCCGGGCACCAGCCATGAGGCCGCCGTGCAACTGGCTGAGCGCCTGCGCCTGGCGGTGCAGGCCAGCCCGGCCCTTCAAGCGGGACAAACGGTGCCTTTCACCATCAGTTTGGGCGTAGCGTCTATCACCGCTGATGTGACCGACGTGAAGACGGCGCTGCATTTGGCCGACAAAGCCATGTACCGCGCCAAACAGACCGGGCGCAACCGCGTATGTACCGCAGATGAAGCACCACCCACCACCTTGCAAGGCTCACTTGACTGACCCAGCATTGAAAGCCAGTCAGTAGCCGCGCAGCAGATTCCACTACCAGGAGATCATCATCACCCAAATCAAACCCTTATCTGGCAAACGCTTCTGGCCGGTAAGCGCCGGGATCGCGGCCCTGAGCGCAGCCCTGATCTTGGCGGGTTGCGCGGTAGAACTGAAAAACAAACAACCCGCGCAAGAACTGGCGCAGGAGGTCCAGCCGGCCGGCTCTGTGTACACCGGCTGGCGTGTGTTTCAAGACCGTTGCGCCGCCTGCCACGGCCCGAATGCGCTGGGCACCGCCAAAGCGCCTGACTTGCTGCCCAAAGTGCGCGAGATGAGTGAGCGCCGTTTTGTCGGCCTGGTGCTCAAACGCTATGACTGGAATTTAGCCCCCCACCAACCGCGCCCGGACGGTGCCGCACTGGATCAACTGGTGGGCCAGATCATGCAACGCCAAGGCCCGGTGGTAATCATGCCCGCCTGGCAAGGCGAACCGCGTGTGACCGCGCGCATCACCGATCTGTTTGCCTACCTGTCAGCGCGCTCACAGGACCAGCAGGGGCTGGGGCGACCAGTGCCGTAGAGTATTTTTCACGTGCTTTCCCGATAAAAAACAGGAGACAACATGACACGATTCTTCCAAAAACTACTGCTTGCCCTGTCCGTGGCGCTGATGCTGGCGCTCGACGCGCATGCCAGCCTAACGACGCTTAATCAGCTCTTTGTCTTTGGCGATTCACTCTCGGATGGGGGGAACTACAGCGGGCCAGGCGCTTTTCCGCCCTACCCCTTCGCCGACACCCGCTATTCCAACGGTCCAACCGCGGTGGAGTACCTCTGGCAGGCCTATCACTCGGGTGACACCACCTTCAAACCGTCCAACTTTGGCGGCACCAACTATGCGCTGGGTGGCGCTACCAGCGGCAGCTTGAATTACAACGCGAACGCTCTCAATCCAAGCGTGCCAGACGCTCTGAAAACCTTTTTTGCTGACCAAGGGGGCGTGGCCAGCCAGGTGAGCAAATTCACGACTGATTTCAGAGGAAGCATCGTGCCGGACGAGTCGCTCTTCGTGATCTGGGCCTTTCCCAATGACGTGTTTTCAAACGCGTTGCTTGGCGCCGCTGGCCTTTCACCCAAAGAGTTGATCACCACCGGCGTCACCAACATCGTAGGCGCTGTTCAACAGCTATCGGGTAAAGGCGCAACCAACTTCCTGATCCCCAACATGCCTGACCTCGGCAAAACCCCTGCTTTTTCTGGGGACCCTAGCCTTAGCGCCAATGTGTCGGGCCTGACGGTGGCGTTTAACACCGCTCTGGCTGGCGCCTTGACTGCTCTGGACCAGGGCATGAACGAAGTGAGCATCACGCAGTTCGACACCTTTGGCGCGCTCAACGCAATCATTGCCGATAAGGAACTCTTTGGTTTCACCAACGTGACGCAACAGTGTGTGGCCAACCTCCAAAATGGCCGCTGCAACGACCCCAACACCTGGCTGTTCTGGGACGGCGTGCACCCAACGACCGCCGGGCATACCATTCTGGGCGCTCAGTTCGCCGCAGCTATTCCTGAGCCCGACAGCCTGTGGCTGGTGGCGCTGGCTCTGATGCTGCTGACTGTCCGCGGGCAGTTACATCGGCGCCGCTGGGCACAGCGAGGCATCAACACCCGTTAGCCTGAAACAAGTGGCCGTCGCGTGCAACTGATGCGCTGCCCGGCGGCTTGGGCGTATCTGGTGCCAGCGGGTCGATCAAGCTGCTGTTTAGACACTCAAAGGCCATAGCGGCAGCGGCGGTGCGGGTTTGCACCTCAAGTTCGGCTTCAGCGCGCTTGAATGTGAGCGCGAATCCAGGCGGCGAAAGCGGCTGCATCAATGTCACCCGAGGCGACCTAGAGCATGACCAGCGTTGCATCTGACTGTTTAGCGCGCAATCGGTAGCCGATGATCGCCAGAAAAAAGCCTACCGCCAGAAAAGCTACTCGCTTGTTTGCGTCCACAAACGCATGGTTCTTGGCCAGCCCCAGACCATAGGCCGGCGCCAGCCGCGCGGCGTCGGGCTGTTCATAAAGTGACACATTCAGCGGCCTGGCCAACGCCGAATCAAGCAAACCCTCGTCACGCAGACCGCTGGCACCCCCTTGTTCTGCCAGACTTTCTTCTTGCAGCAGCAGGAGCACTCGCCGATCAATCCACTTCAAGGCGCTCAATTGGCCAATTGATGAAAGGTGTCACGAAAATCATGCATGAACTCACGACCGAGCTTGAGTTGCTCCTCCATGTCGGGCGCATAGGGACTTAAATTCACGCCATAAACGGCCTCGGACAGAAAAACTGTGTCCCCCTTGACTAACTTGAGTTTTGACAACCCCTCTTTGGGCAAAATCACGCCCACTGAGTTGCCAATTTGGGTGAGTTTGAGTGCGGTCATTTTGGTCCCCGGTAAGTTATAACAATTGTTACTGTTGACCAGAATGCATAAGCCGCGCAAGCTGTGCTAAAGATCACGCCCTGCCTTGATTACGGCACACCACTTGATTTCATTCGCGCCGCATACCACCTGGGCAATCGGCATCTGCTGATGAAGTCCACGCACCCACCCAGGTCGGCCAGACACCCACCCTGCACATCGTGCGTGCGCGCATTCGGGGCTCCGCTGCGGGCATGAAGCCCCCTGCTGACGCGGTGCTGCGCAACGGTTGGTTCGAATACACCCCAACGCCCAGCCTGGTTTCCGAACTGCGCCTGACCCGCTCAGAGTTCACCGCAGATTACGACTGGTGCAACGCTGGCGGCTATCAGCCAATGTCGAACTTCATAGCTGCCAGCGCAGACACGACAAGGGCTAGAGCGTGTTTTGGCAAGTAATTTCACGAACGGACTACCAGATACGCACCGGGGTCGGTTCACCCCCACAAATCCAGCGGTGGCTCGGTCACCACCGCGCGCAGAATGTCCGAGCGGGCAATAAACCCGGCCAACATGCCCTGATCGTCCACCACTGGCAAGCCGGGCAGGCCGCTGTCCAGCAGCACCCGGGCCACGCGGCGGATGTCCGTCTCTGGCGCCACACTGGGCACCGGGGTGACCATGATCTCGGTGACGTTTTGCAGCGTGAACGCGCGCCACGCCAGCGCATGGCTGTCTGGTGAGGGCAGCCGCTCGGGTTTGAGCAGGTCTGCACGCGTGAGCAGGCCTACCAAATGCCCCTGTTCGTCCACCACAGGTGCCTGACCCACCGCCTTTTCGCTCAAAATCTGCCACGCTTGGAGCACCGTGGCGGTGTCCTTGAGGCTGATGATCTGCTTACTCATCAGATCCTGGACCTGTGTTAGCGGTCGGCGGTCAAGGCTTCCCAGTTGCGTGTCGGTATAGGCAGACAACGGGGATTTGCGGGCCTCGTCTGCGGCGCCGCCGCGGCTGCTGCTGCTGCTGCTGCCCGAGTTGGCCTCAGACTCGACAAAGGCGCCAAACGACTCGGCCAGCCGATCGCGCCCCTCTTTGGCAACCGGCAACAGGTTGCGGGTGCGGGGGAGCGCGCTGACACCGCCCACCTGGCGCAGTTGCTCCAGGCTGCCGCGAAACAGTCGCCCTTGCATGCCATAAACCGAAAACATGGTGATTTGCCTCCTGCGTCAATATGCCGGACTGCCGCTTTTGCGGGCGATCCGGCTGTCAAACGATAGCGCCTGCCATCGCCAGCGTCAATCTGGTTCGTTAACTGCTATATCGACCCAAGTCAGCTGCGACTTGATGCGCAGCGTCGTCTTCTTAGGCGCCAGGCAGAAACATGGCCTGCAAATCGTTCAAAAAGTCAAAGCCGCGTGCGGTGGGCCTGGCATGGGTCAGGTCGCAGAGCACCAAGCCGCGCTGCTGCGCCTGCTGTAGCGTGCGGGCAATGGCGCTAATGGGCAGCCCGGTGCGCTCGGTAAAGCGTTGCAGCTCAAACCCGTCGGCCAGTCGCAAGGCATTGAGCATGAACTCAAACGGCAAGTCGATTCGGCTCACCTCGTGCTCCTGGGCGATGGCGCTGCCCACTGCGGCCTGCGCCATGTAGCGAGTGGGGTCGCGCAGGCGCACCTGGCGCAGCACCCGATGCGCAAAACTGAGCTTGCTGTGCGCGCCCGCGCCAATGCCCAGATAGTCGCCAAACTGCCAGTAGTTCAGGTTGTGTGCGCAGACGTGACCTGGTCTGGCGTAGGCGGATACCTCGTAGCGTTGCAGACCGTGCTGCGCAGACAGGTCGGTGATCAGGTCGAGCATCTCGGCCACCATGTCGTCGTCTACGGCGGCTGGTGGGAACTTGGCAAAAGCGGTGTTGGGCTCGATGGTCAGCTGGTAGATCGACAGGTGCGGTGGCTGGAACGACAAGGCGGTGGCCACATCAGCGCGCAAATCGTCAAGCGACTGGCCCGGCAGGGCGTACATCAGGTCGAGGTTGAAGGTATCGAAATAGAGAGCAGCTTCCGCAAGCGCTGCAAGGGCTTGCGCACGATTATGCACACGACCAAGAGTCTGAAGATGGTCGTCATTGAAGCTCTGGACGCCCACTGACAGGCGCGTCACCCCGGCTGCACGAAAGGCTTTGAAACGGTTTGTCTCGAAGGTGCCGGGGTTGGCTTCCAGCGTGATCTCGCAATCCGGCGCCAACCGCAAGCGGGCACGCAACGCGGCGAGCAGCTGATCAATCGCCTGCGGTGAAAACAGGCTGGGCGTGCCCCCGCCGATAAAAATGCTTTTCACACTGCGGCCCCAGATCAGCGGCAGCGCCGCTTCCAGGTCGGCGATCAGTGCGTTGATGTAGGTTTGCTCGGGCAGGTCTGTGGCACGCAGTTCATGCGAGTTGAAGTCGCAGTAGGGGCACTTTTTTAGACACCACGGCAGGTGCACATACAGCGACAACGGCGGCAGGCTGGCCAGTTGCAGGGTGCCGGGGCGCAAGTAGTGTTGAATGTCGCGCGGCTGCACCGGCTCATCGGGGGTGCTGGGCTCTGGGAGAATGGGGATCATTTGTTCGGTTGATGTGTTTCAGGAGCACTGTCGGGATGCGTTATTCGAGGCGTTTTTCGAGGTGCTATTGGCAAGCGCTGCGCGGTAGCCGGTAGGGGCGCCCGCCTCATACTGGGGTACCAGAAATCGGCGGTCACCCCTACCGACTTCCACGCCGATGTGGTGGATCGCCGTCGCTTGTTGGCCCGATACCGAAAGCCCGTTTGCTAGCCTATCGACGGTTTGCCCTGTCTGACCTGTCTGACCTGTCTGACCTGTCTGACCTGTTGGACTGGCTGGACTTGCGTGAGCGTCCAGCGAGGTGGGGACTTTGGGCGGCTGACGATTTCTGGTACCCCAGTATGAGGAAGCCGCCCAAAGGTCCCGCCTCGCGGGTTGAGCCATATGTCGCAACGGAAAAGCGTTGACCGCAGGGCCGGCCGCCGTCACAGCCACCGCTCACGCATCAGCGCCACCATGGCCGCTACCGCCCTGCCCCGATGACTGTGGGCGTTCTTTACCTCGGTCGGCAACTGCGCAAACGTCTTGCCAAACTCAGGGATGAACATCACCGGATCGAACCCAAAACCATTAGAACCCAGCCGCTCGCGCGCAATCTCCCCCACCACCCGGCCCACCGCCACCAGTGGCTCGGGGTCTTGCGGGCGGCGCACTGCCACCAGCGTGCTGACCATGGCGGCGCGGCGGTTGTCCAGACCCGCCATTTGCTCCAGCAATGCTTGCACATTGTTGTCGTCACTTTTGGGGTAGCCAAACTGGGTCGCGTAATACGCAGTTTGCACGCCTGGCAGGCCACCAAAGGCATCCACACACAAACCCGCATCGTCGGCCACCGCTGGCAGACCGCTGTGCTGGGCCGCGTGGCGGGCTTTGGCCAGGGCGTTTTCAATGAAGGTGTGATACGGCTCAGCCGCCTCGGGAATGCCCAGGCTGCCCTGGGTGATGAGCTCAAAACCCAGCGGCGCAAACATGGCTTGCAGCTCGGCCAGCTTGCCGGAGTTATTCGATGCCAAAACAATTTTCATATAAGAAATAAGGCTCTAGCCCTTATGAACAAAGCGCTAGTAGCTATCAATTTTCAAGCACTCTTTTGCAAGACGATGAGCTCACGGATGCCCTTGTCGGCCAGCGCCAGCAGCGCGTCCATCTCGGCGCGGGTAAACGCCGCACCCTCGGCCGTGCCCTGCACTTCCACATAGTGGCCGGCGCCGGTCATGACCACGTTCATGTCGGTGTCACAGGCGGCGTCTTCCACATACTCCAGATCCAGCAGCGGCGTGCCTTGGACGATGCCCACCGAGATGGCGGCCACGTGGTTCAGGATCGGCGACTGGGCGATCTTGCCCTGCGCCAGCAGCCAGTTGACCGCATCCTGCGCTGCCACAAACGCGCCGGTAATGGCTGCGGTACGGGTGCCGCCGTCTGCTTGCAGCACATCGCAGTCCAGTTGGATGGTGCGCTCGCCCAGCAGTTTCAAGTCAAAAACGCTGCGCAGCGCGCGGCCAATCAGGCGCTGGATCTCCTGCGTGCGGCCCGACTGCTTGCCACGCGCGGCCTCGCGGTCGCTGCGGGTGTGGGTGGCGCGCGGCAGCATGCCGTATTCGGCGGTGACCCAGCCCTGGGCGCTGCCTTTTTTGTGGCCGGGCACCTTCTCTTCGACCGAGGCAGTGCAAAGCACTTTGGTGTTGCCAAACGCAATCAGCACCGAGCCCTCGGCATGCATGGTGTAGTTGCGAATGATGGACACCGGGCGCATGGCATCCACAGCGCGCGCGTCCACGCGTGAAAAATCAGTCTTGACATCCTCCCCGCCGCGCGCGACGGGGATTCCTACGGTGCTACGCATGAGAAACCTCGTGCATAGTCGCTTCGGTGGGCTCCTGCTTCACTGAGGCTGGTTTCGCCTTGGGCTTGCGCCCCAGGCCAGAGCCGTCCTCTGCACAGGCTGCAACGCGGTGTCCCCGCGCCAATACATTCATTGCGCCGACGACATCGGCGTTTTCCTCATAGCCACAATCGACACAAAAGAACTTCGATTGCGTGAGCCGATTCTCTTTGGCGTTATGCCCGCAGCACGGGCACGTTCTGCTCGTGTTGTGCGCAGGCACGGCCACCAGCGTCCCGCCATTCCAGCCGAGTTTGTACTCCAGTTGGCGGCGAAACTCGAACCAGCCTTGGTCGAGGATGGCTTTGTTCAGGCCAGACTTGGCCCGAACGTTTTTACCCGGTTTTTCAGTATCGCCTGCCGCTGACTTGGACATGTTCCGTACCCGCAAATCCTCGATACACACAAAAGCGTGGTTTTGGCTGATCGTTGTTGAGGTCTTGTGCAGATAGTCGCGCCGGGCGTTACTGATACGGGTGTGCGTGTTTTGCACTCTCCTTTTGGCTTTGAGCCAATTTTTGCTGAACTTGACTTTGCGGCTCATGCGCCGCTGGTAACGGGCCAAGCGTTGTTCGTGCTTTTTGAAGCTGTTAAGCGGGGCAACGAACGTGCCGTCCGACAGCGTGGCAAAGCGCGTGATGCCCATGTCGATACCAATGGCTGTGGTCGCCGTTGGCACCGGCTGCTCGACTTCACGCTCAGTTTGAATACTCACGTACCACCTGCCAGCATTCAGGCTGATGGTGGCGTTCTTGAGCGTGCCAAGCACCTCACGGCTTAGGCGCAAACGCATCCAACCCAGCTTAGGCAGGAAGATGCGGCCATTGCCAGCGTCGAGTTTGAACTGCTTGGCATCGGGGTAGCGAAAGCTCTCGCCACTGCCTTTGCGTTTGAAACGCGGGAAGTCTGCGCGTTTGGCGAAGAAGTTCTTGTATGCACGCTCCAGGTCTTTAAGGGCGTGCTGCAACGGGTGACAAGGGGCATCTTTGAGCCACGGCGTCTCGGCTCCATTACGCCAATCGGTCAGACGCTTGGCCATGGCCACATAGCCGATGAACTTCTCGCCCGCTTGCGTGTTGGCTTTTTGCAGCGCCAGTGCCTTGTTAAATACGAATCGGCACGCACCAGAAAACCGGCGCATGTCGCGCTGCTGCTCCCCATTGGGAATGAGTTCGAATCTGTAGGCTTGAAGGCGCTGCATGCATAAATTATACTTGGCCTATGAGAAATAATCCAGATATTCGCCACGGTAGACACTGTGTATTTTTGATGCACGTTCATTTGGTCTTCGTTACAAAATACCGGCGCGAGGTGTTCACCAAAGAAATCCTAGATGCCTTGCACGTCATCTTCGCGCAAACTTGTCTTGACTTTGAGGCTGAACTCGTTGAGTTTGACGGGGAAGATGACCACGTTCACCTGTTGGTGAACTACCCGCCCAAAGTGTCCGTGTCATCGCTGGTGAACAGTCTCAAGGGAGTATCGAGTCGCATGGTGCGGCAAAAGAACTTTCCCAGTATTCGAAAGAAGCTCTGGGGCAATGCGCTTTGGTCCCCCAGCTACTTCGCGGGCAGTTGTGGTGGGGCACCGATTGCAGTGATTCGACAGTACATCGAGCAGCAGCAAACACCACACTGAAAGCGCAGCATTGGCCGCGCCAAAACAGAACCCAGCACACCTATGGTGTCCGCGCTATCCTCTGCGCCCTGAAGGACGAAGTTTGCCGCGCATCTCGATCAAGACACCTTTTCAAATGTAAATCAAAGCCTTACGCAAAATTGTCCCAGCTAGCAGCCTGTCTGACTTTCGGCATCGAAGCGAAATTCGGCCCCAGCGAGGACAGTTTTTGCCGGATTTGCAGCCCCATAGCCTGGCTAAGGGGCGAAAAGACGGTAAAAAATGGACCGCTGCGGTCGAATTGCAGCCGATGCTTGCGCAAGTCCGACAGGCTGCCATGCTCGCCCACGCAGGCAGTACACCTGGTACGGCAAGTGGACGCAACGACGCTGGGGCGGCTTTGCGTAAGTCTGTCATCAGGCTTTTTTCTGCGCCGAGCGGCGAATAGCTGCGTTAATCTCGGCAATGCTTCGCTCAATGGCTTGATCGTCCAGATCGTCTGCCTCCGAATCCAGCCATCCCGCCTGCACGGTGGAGGCAAACACGCCGTCCAGAATCGAGTCAGTGGTGATGGCGGCGCGGGTGGTCTCAAAGGTGTCCGGCGTTTCCCACTCCAGCGCCAGGCATGTGACATTGTCTGAGTGGCTGCCAGCCAGGCGCAGGGCTTTTTCTACCAGATCCGGCACCGCCAAATCCACCGGCTTTTGCATCAGGTCAGCCACGATGTCTTGTTCGCTCAATGCCGACCACAGGCCGTCGGAGCAGAGCATGACGCGGTCGCCCTGTTGCAAGTTGACCGGCCCCACCAGGTCATAGACCGGTCGGGTCGGCGAGCCCAGGCAGGTGAACAGCACGTTGCGGTTTCTGACGTTGTCAGACCGCAGCGCTGAGGGTTTGAGCAAGTCCTGCTCCAGCAGCGAGTGGTCACGCGATCGCATCAGTAGCTCAGCCTGGCGGATCAGGTACAGCCGCGAGTCGCCGCAGTGCGTCCAGGACATGGCGCCGTTTTGGATGACAGCCAGCACCACCGTAGTGCGAGGCGCGTCCAGCATGCCCCGGTCGTTGGCGTAGCGCAAGATTTGCCGATGCGCCGATCGCACCGCGTTGTTCAAAAAACCAGCCACATTGGCCAGCTCAGGCTTGGCTTCTTTCTGAAACAGGGCAGCCATGGTCTGAATGGCCAGTTGCGCGGCCACTTCGCCCTCCGGGTGGCCGCCCATGCCGTCAGCCAGCATGAACATCGCCGAGCCGCTGGTGTAGCAGTAGCCCATGCGGTCTTCGTTTTTGTCCCGTGCGCCTTTGCGACTCACCTGAAAAACGGAGAACTTCATTTCACCTTGTTGCTCGGCACGGTGGCCTTGAGCACGGTCTTTTTGGTACCAGAGACCATGTTGTCAAACTGCAGACGCACTTTTTCGCTCACACTCAGGCGGGTGTAGCGGCGCTCACCAGGGCTGTTGAGCTCTTTTTGCAGCGCAAATACCGACTGTGGCCGAGACAAGGGGTCAAGCATCATGCACCACTGCACCACTTCAATCAGGTTGTCGGAATACACGCCTTGCAGCCGCTTGAAGGCCTGCACCAAGGGGTCGGCGCTGACCCGCTGCGGTGCCTCGTTGGGCGGAAAACCCTGCATACAGGCAAAGATGCAAGCGCCAATCGCGTAAATATCGGTCCACGGACCCATGGTGCTGTCGCGCCGGTACATTTCGGGCGCAGCAAAACCGGGGGTGTACATCGGGCGGATGAAGTTGCCTTCTTTGCTGAGCACCTCACGGGCAGCGCCAAAGTCAATCAGCACCGCCTTGTTGTCATCGGTGATGAAAATATTCGCCGGTTTAATGTCCAGGTGCAGCATCTTGTGCTGATGCACGATGCGCAAGCCGCGCAAAATTTCTTCAAACAGCGAGCGGATGGTCGACTCGCGAAAAACCTTGGGTTGCTTCAGGTCGCGCGCGATGATGATGAAGTCCTGCAGGCTGGCACCCTCCAGGTAGTTCATCACCATATAGACGGTGTCGTTTTCCCGAAAGAAATTCATCACGCTCACCACCGATGGGTGGGAGATCTGCGCCAGCGAGCGGCCTTCTTCAAAAAAACTTTTCAACCCGAGTCGGTAAAGCGACAGCTTTTCCGGGGCCACCTGCGGCACCAGCTCACCGGCTTCGCGGGTGGTGAGTGAGGCTGGCAAATACTCCTTGATCGCAACTTGCTGGCCTTCGGCGTCGGTGGCCAGATAGACCACACCAAAACCACCGGCAGCCACCTTGCGAACAACCTGGTAGCCGCCAATCAGGGTTCCGGGGGGCAATGGCGATGGCTTGACCTTGGACATATTTTTAAGTTGGGGAGCGGCTTGTCGGGTAAGAACCGGGTTATTCTCAAAAGCACCTTATCAGAAGAACACCGCAATGTCAGTTTACAGCATGACTGGTTATGCCAGCGCCCAACACACCCCTGCCAGAGAGTGCGCTGAAGGCGACGCCAGGAACACCGCCAGCAGCCGGTTGGGCATCGAAATCAGGGCAGTCAACAGCCGCTTTTTGGACTTATCTTTTCGCTTGCCTGAAGAATTGCGCGGTTGCGAGCCTGCCTTGCGAGACAAGCTCAACGCCCGGCTCAAACGCGGCAAGGTGGAGCTACGCGCTGCCATCGACAGCGCTGGCGCCAGCGTCGTCTGCGAGCCTTCCACCCGGCTGCTGCAACGCCTGAACGCCATCCAGGACAACGTCAAAGCCTGGCTGCCCGCAGCGCAGCCGCTCAGCGTGGCCGAAGTGATCCGTCTGGCGGTGGACGAATCCGCACCCAGCAAAGATTGGCAAGCACCAGCACTGGCGCTGGCCGACACGGTACTTGATGCCCTGCTGTCGGCCCGCGAACGCGAAGGCGCGCGCCTAGCCGCCATGCTGTTTGACCGCATCGCGCTACTGCGTACCCTGGCTGCCAAAGCCGAGCCACTCATCCCGCAGTTGGTCGCACAGCAACGTCAGCGCTTTCTTGACCGCTGGTCCCAGGCCATGGCGTTGACCGAGGGCCAGGCCACGTCTGACATGGCGCAAGACCGGGCTTTGACCGAAGCCACCGCATTCGCCATCCGCATTGACGTGGCTGAAGAGCTCACCCGGCTGGCGTCACATCTGGACGAGCTTGAGCGGCTGGTGAAAAAAGGCGGCGAAATCGGCAAGCGGCTCGACTTTTTGATTCAGGAATTGCACCGCGAAGCCAACACGCTGGGATCCAAATCCGCCGCACTGGAACTCACCCATATTTCCGTCGACATGAAAGTGCTGATCGAGCAAATGCGCGAACAGGTACAAAACATCGAGTAACTCTATGGACTACCCGGGCAATCTCTTCGTTGTCGCCGCGCCCAGCGGAGCGGGCAAATCCAGTCTGGTCAAAACCTTGATGGAGCTTGACTCGCATGTGCAGCCCTCGGTGTCCCACACCACCCGGGCGCCGCGCGGCCAGGAAAAACACGGGCGTGAGTATTTTTTCGTCTCCGAGACAGAATTCGACGCGATGGTGCAGGCCAATGCGTTTGTTGAGTGGGCGCACGTTCACAACCATCGCTACGGCACTTCCAAAAAAGCCATTGAAGAGCGCATGAGCCAGGGTGCCGATGTGATTTTGGAGATTGATTTTCAGGGTGCCCTGCAGATCAAACAAATCTTCGCCAACGCGGCCACGATCTTTATCCTGCCTCCGAGCTGGGAAGAACTGCGCTCCCGGCTGGAGCGACGCGGTGAAGACTCGTCCGAGGTGATAGAAGTGCGGCTGCAGAACGCTGCCCTAGAGATGGCGCAGGTGCAACAGTTTGACTTCGTTATAATCAACGAGTCGTTTGACCGGGCCGTGTTTGATCTTAAATCCATCGTCCACGCTCAGCGGCTCAAGTATCTAGCGCAGCGACGCGCTAGAGCTGAAACATTTAAAGCACTGCATATTTCCTAGTGCACCCACCCGGTTTTTGGAGAAGTCATGGCCCGTATCACCGTTGAAGACTGCCTGTTGCAGATTCCCAATCGCTTTCAGCTGGTATTGGCTGCGTCGTACCGTGCGCGCATGCTCAGCCAAGGCCACGCCCCCAAAGTTGAGAGCAAAAACAAACCCGGCGTGACGGCCTTGCGCGAAATTGCTGCGGGCAAGATCGGTATTGAGATGCTGAAAAAAGTGCCTCTCTGATCTGCGCTCTTCCGGCATCAAATCAAGCACCGCTTTGCGGTGCTTTTTTGTTACTGTTGTTGGAAAACCCTGAGCGCAAGCTATATTAAAGGGATGAGTAACCCCGTCAAGCCAGAACCAGCAGCCAGCACGGGCGCGCCCAAGGCAGCTGCTACAGCGGTCAGCTTGGCAGGCGTAGACGCCACTGCAGCCAGCTTGGCGAGCTTGACCAACAAGCTGGATTACCTGAGCCCGGCAGATCTGGCCAGCGTTCAAATCGCTTATCGGTTTGCCAATGCGGCGCATCTGGGCCAACTTAGAAACAGCGGCGAGCCTTACATCACCCACCCGATTGCGGTAGCCGCTCAGTGCGCCGAGTGGAAGCTGGATGCCCAGGCGCTGATGGCTGCCCTGCTGCATGACGCCTTGGAAGACTGCGGTGTCACAAAAGAGCAACTCGTCGAACAGTTTGGGCCGTCCGTAGCGGAACTGGTGGATGGGCTGACCAAGCTGGAGAAACTGCACTTCAACACCCGTGAAGAGAATCAGGCCGAGTCGTTTCGCAAAATGTTGCTGGCCATGGCGCGTGATGTTCGCGTCATCCTCATCAAGCTGGCAGACCGCACCCACAACATGCGCACGCTGTCAGACGCACCGCGCGACAAATGGGCACGCATTGCCTCAGAAACTCTGGACATCTACGCACCCATTGCCTACCGGCTGGGCTTGAACCAGACCTACCGCGAACTGCAAGACCTGTCTTTCAAATACCTCAATCCTTGGCGACACACGGTGATGTCCAAGGCAGTGGCGAAAGCCCGTGGGCGTCGCCGTGATCTCATTCAGAAGGTGCAGGCCGATCTGGATGCCACCTTCAAACAGCATCAGATGGCTGTCTGGATCGCTGGCCGCGAGAAAACCACCTACTCCATCTACAAGACGATGGACGAAAAAAATCTGAGTTTCGCGCAAGTAACCGACATTTACGGTTTTCGCATCATTGTCCCCAACCTGATCGACTGCTACACCGCCTTAGGCCTGCTGCACCAGCTTTACAAACCGGTGCCCGGCAAATTCAAGGACCATATCGCGATCAGCAAAATCAATGGTTACCAGTCGCTGCACACCACGCTGGTCGGGCCGTCCGGAATCCATGTGGAGTTTCAATTGCGCACCGAAGTCATGCATTTGGTCGCTGAAACCGGGGTGACAGCGCATTGGCTGTACAAGGAAGTCGCGCGCGGTGACGGCCGCCAAAACGACCGTATGGGCACGCAATGGCTGCAGTCACTGCTGGATATTCAGGACGAGAACCGCGACGCTACTGAGTTTTGGGAACACGTCAAGGTGGATCTGTTTCCGGACGCAGTCTACGTGTTTACCCCCAAGAGCCAGATCATGGCCATGCCAAGAGGGGCTACCGTCATTGACTTTGCCTACGCCATTCACAGCAACGTGGGCGACCATACCTTGTCAGCAAAAGTCAATGGCGACCCGGTTGCCTTGCGCACTGAAATCAAGAACGGCGACGTAATCGAAGTCATCACCGCCCCGCAGGCCAGTCCTAACCCGGCTTGGCTGGGTTTTGTCAGAACCGCCCGCGCGCGCTCCAAAATACGCCAGCACCTCAAAACGCTGAACCAAACCGCTTCTGAGAACCTCGGCGAGAAGATGCTGACGCAAGCACTGCGTGCAGAGGGCATCGAGCACCTTCCCGACGGCTCAGACCAAAATGCTGCTGTTTGGGACAAATTGCTGCGCTTTAGTGGCAACAGAACCCAGTCTGAACTGATGACCGATATTGGTTTGGGCAAGCGCATCGCCAGCATCGTCGCCAAGCGACTGGCCAAACTGCTGTCGGACATCGGTGAAAAACCCGATGCGCTGCTGCTCACCCGCGAGCGCTTCGTCACAGGCGAGAGCATCTCCCAAGGCAGCGTGTCGATCGACGGCAGCGAAAGCACATCGGTTCGCTTTGCGCACTGCTGCAGACCCATTCCGGGCGACAGCATCTTAGGCTACCTGGGGCGCGGCGAAGGCCTCACCATTCACTCTAGCGATTGCCTAGTAGCCAAAAAGCTGCATCACAAAGACAGTGAGCGATTCATCACCGTGGAATGGGCCGAGGAGCCGGTGCGGGCTTTCGAGACCGGTATTGTGGTCACCGTCACCAACGGCAAAGGCGTGCTGGCCAGCGTGGCGAGTGCGCTTGCCTCTGGTGGGGCAGACATCATCCAGGTTGACATGGCCAACGACGCCACCCACGGCGTGCTGGACTTGCGTTTCATCATCGCCGTGCGCGACTTGAACCAGCTCGAAGCCATCTTCAAGCACCTGCGACGCACCACCGCTGTACTCAAAGTGCAGCGATCCAAAAACACCTCACCCATTGCCGATTAAAGCTGCCAGAGCAACACGAGGCATGTGAGCGAAACGGGTGCCCCTAGTAAAAAGCCTGCAACTCATGACAAGTTGCAGGCCTTGCATATGGTGCGGCTAGCAGGAATTGAGCCCACTACCCCTTGGTTCGTAGTCAATAAAAACATAGCTTTATTAGATTCAACCGCGCTCATACTATTTAACAAAATCATTACAAATCAATGACTTGCAACAGTTCAGCATCCAATGTCATCCCAAGATGTACCATGACTGCCAGCGAGAAACGGCAACCGAACGGCAACTGGAAAGTAAGTCTCGGGCAGGATCACACCGGGCGGTGAACGGTCATTCTATTTTCGCTACACCGCCAGCACCGGCCAGCGCGACACCCTTGCGGTGGGCGCATACGATCCCAAAGGCCGGGACGGTTATCTGACCTTGGCCGCAGCCCGCGAAAAGGCTGCGAGCTGGTCGAAGCAATACCAAGACGGTGCGCGCGATCTGCGCCAGCACTTTGCGAAAGTCGAGGCAGACCGCTTGCAAGCAAGCGAAGATGCGCATCAGCAGGCCGACAAAGACAAACGCGCTGCGGCCACGGCAGAGCAACAAGCCGAACTGGACCGGCAGCGTCGGCTGACCGTCAAACAAGTGTTCGAGCGCTGGGCTGCCACCGAGTTGGCCCCACACGTCGGCGGCGACGGCAAGCGCATCGGGCGCAAAGATGGCGGACAGTATGTACGTGAGCAGTTTGACCGGCGGGTGTTTGGCACCTTGGGCGAGATCGCCGTGATGGACGTGCGCAAGGCCGACATTCCCGCCATCCTGGACGCCGTCAAGGCCGAGGGCAAGCTGCGCACCGCCAATATGCTGTTGGCCGACCTCAAACAGATGTTTCGCTTCGCCGCCGAGCGTGAAATCATCGAACACAACCCCATTGAGCTGATCAGCAAACGCAAGGTCGGCGGCAAAGACATCAAGCGCGACCGGGTGCTGTCAAACGACGAATTGGCCGCACTGGTCAAGCAACTGCCAAACGCCAATCTCAGCAAGCGCACTGTCCTCGGACTTTGGTTGATTCTGGCAACCGGCTGCCGTATCGGCGAGCTCATGGGTGCGGTGTGGGCCGATGGCAAACCCCAGCAGCCAGCATTGCAGGCCACCGTGGACGCACACAACGTGGCGCAAAAGTCTGGCGCAGTGCAACTCGGCTTCGTTGATCTGCACGCCCGCACCTGGTACTTGCCCACCACCAAGAACCAACGCGATCACTTGATCCACCTGAGCGACTTCGCCGTAAAGCAGTTCACCGAGTTGGCCACCCTGCGCGAAGCGGATCGCGTCACGGTCGAGCCCCTGGCCTGGGTCTTTCCCGACAGCCGTGGCACCGGGCCTGTGGGTATCAAGTCTTTTGGCAAGCAACTGGCGGACCGCCAAAGCAGCGAAAGCGCGCGCCTGCAAAACAGAACCAAGTCTGTTGATGCGCTGGTGCTGGAAGGCGGCCGCTGGACCGCGCACGACCTGCGCCGCACTGCGTCCACTCTGATGAGTCAATTGGGCATCTCGAACGACGTGATCAACGAATGCGAGAACCACATCAAGCAGGGCATGAGTGGTGTTTACATTCAGGATCGGCGTGAGTCTGAACAGGTCAAGGCGTTCGATGCCTTGGGGCAACGGCTTGCTCTACTTCAGGGCATGGCCGATGGCAGCGTTACCAATGTCGTAGCTATGCAACGGAGTCGTTGACCCCTACCCCGTCAGCCGTGGCCTGGCTATAATATGCCCTTCGAGAGACAAAAATCGGCTTCACGCCGTGAGGTGATTTGGTTCATCCTATATCTCTCGATCCATCCTCCCGACACCCGCTCTACTTTCCAAAGTCAGCGGGTGTTCTTTATTGAAGATTCCAGTTTGCCGCGCGGATTTCTTGCCCTTACGGGTCGGCTCCACATCCAAGTCCAAGACCTCCAGCGTCTGCGGCCATACAAAATTCAGGTATCTGGCCTCGCCGCGCTCATAAAAGCGCTGCAATGCCCACAGGTAGTAATCGACCGCCTGCAAGCCCGCATGGTCCTTGGGCACCGAGCACAACACCTCCGTTGGCTTGGGCTTTGACAAGCCAAAGTCCCGCGTAAACCCGTCGCCCTCTTGGGCAATGGCGTCCACAAATGCCTTGGTGCGGGGTTTGTGACCGCGCTGCGCGAACACGATTTTGTGGTCACTCCAACCGTGCAGGCGAGAAAACAGGTGCCGGGTCAGTTCGTCATACAGCTCGTGGCCGGTAGGGTCGTACCGATACGTGGGGTCCCCAAGTTCGACACTTCCTGCACGCAAGTGATTGATTTCATTAGAAACGGACTTCAAAGCGTAGACTACAAAACAGGCTTAGCCAAGTCAGACGGGGTTGGCGGTGTCAAATCCAGTGCGGTAAACAGCGACTTCTGAGCCGGTGTGATCTCAGTTAAACCCGCCAGCGTTTTGCCATCGCCGCTCTGCACGGTCTGCTGATGAATGCGCTTGAGGCTCTCCAGCAGCGTGCTGGGCGACTCGGATCGCTTCGCAGCTTTCAGGCGCATGCGCATCACCCGGTACAGCACTAGCGCCATGAAGCAAATCAGTGCATGCGCGCGAATGCGCTGAGGCAGCCGGTGGTACACCGGGCCAATCTCGATGTCAGATTTGAGCACCCGAAATCCCCGTTCAATATCGGCCAGACTCTTGTAACGCTGCACCACCTCAGCCGCTGGTGCATTGGTGTTGGTCACCAGCAGCAACTTGCCATCGAGTAGTTCCAGGTAGCGCTTCTTATCCTCATCAATTGAATAGCTGAACAGGTCGGCCTTCAAATCCACCTTGATCAAATGCGCCATATGCGCGTCTTTGACTGCATGGTAGAAGCGTGCTTTGGTCCCCGAATCCGACATCGGGCGGCCTTTGCTTTTGTTCTTTTGACCCGCGCGTTGACTCTCGTCTTGCGCATCGAGTTTGACACTGCACTGCTGGCCCAATTTGAGCAACTCTGCCATCGTGTTGTCACGCGCCGTGGTGCGCCGGTTGGCAGCCACCGGGTCGTGTGCGACCACCAGACGGCTATCGCTCCATTTTGTTTCAACGCACCATTCTTGGGTGGCATCCTGGCCCTTATGCAGTTTTTGCAGATCATCTGCAAAGTCACCATAACGCGCCGCCGGCACCGCCAGGATGTACTCAACGGCGACATCACGGCCATCCTTTTTCAACTGGGCCTGCAACTTGTCCAACTCTTCAATGTTGGCCGTGCTGAGCAGCCCCCGATCGGCAATCAGCACCACACGCTTGAGCGGGTAACGCACCAACAACCCCCGAATCATGGGCAGCAGGGTTTTGGCCTCTGCCGTGTTACCGGGATGTACTTCATGCGCGATGGGCAGGCCCTCGCAGGTTTGCACCAAGGACAACATGAACTGGCGCTCAATCAGGCCCGACTTGGCCAAGCCGTAAGCGCGCACATCGTCTTGCAAATCCGTCTGTCCGGTGACCGCAACCGTGGTGAGGTCATAAAACACCACCGAGAGGTCTTGGTCAATCAGCGGACGCATGAGCGTGGCCAGTCGGAGCTTGAGTTTGTCGCTGTGCTCATCGAGCACGTCCATGGCGCGCAGCAGGTGCTGATGCTCAGTGACGATGCCAGAGCCTGCGGGCAAAGCCACGGTTTGCAGCCAGCGCAGCACACCGAGTTTGCTGCCAGGGTCACACAGGCGGTTGAAGACCATCAGGCGCAAACAGGTCAGAACATCAATCTCTGTTTTGGAGCGCCGCCAAGAAGTCGCCAAATCATCAAAGCCCAAGGTTCGCCAGAGTTCAGACAAGGCCCAGATGTCACCAGCATGGCGACTGTCAGTAAAGCGCAGGTCATCAAGTGCAGACGCAGCAGGGGCAATACCTCGGGCGCGTTGCAAGGAGGCAATCAGGGTGTCAACGTCGCCGCCGGACTCCAGACGACCCAGGGTGCAGACGGTGCGCTGGCGGGGTTTGCCTTCATCATTGCGAAAGGACTCCACCAACTGGGCGTAGCGGCGACCGCCAGACTGGGTGACTTTGATGAACATGGCGCTGAGTGTAGCGCAAGTCAGAAAAAACGAAAACTACCCACCAAATGAAACGTGCCACTACATGCACTTTTTGCTTTCAACCAGAAAATCAACGTAAGTGGTTGAATTCATTGGTAAGCCAGGGCGGGAAAACCAGGAATTCGGAAAAACAGTGTCGAACTTGAGGGGGTCTATCCCGCGCCGCTGCAGGGCATAGTCCACCAGTCGCAACTTGTCGCGCACCACCGCCACAAAGCGAAGATCGTGCAGCGCCAACAACTTATAGACCATGAACCGCACCTCGGGCGGATCATCTTTGGCGTGAAAGTGCACAGCCGTGCGCTTGCGAGCCGGGTCCAGCGAGGGCACATCCTTGAAGAAAGGGTCAGCCACCACGTCTTTGCGCAAGCGCTCCAGGTCGGCAGTCAGCGCGTCCACGTCGCGGCACTCTAGCTTTCCGGCAATAAAGAACCGCGAACAACCCTCGGTTGCCGCAACAACCTTGCCGCCTTTGCCGAAAAGCGTAGGGTCCCCGGCCTCATCCACAAACCAGGTTACAGGGGTCGAATCCTCTGGCTCAGAATTGACGCTCATAGGTTGCCATTTCCAGGGTTGCAATGATTGAAGTCAAAATAGTGCCGTCCCCAATAGCTCAGCGACGTTCGCCCATAGTTCTGAAATCAACTTGCGCTCCGCACTTACAAGCGCTCGGTCACGCAAATCCTTCAAGGGGTACCAGAAACCATCGGGTTCTAGGTAAAACACGCGTTCGTAAATACTGCCCGTGTGCGCCTTGCGCCAGGGCTCGAAGACTTCAGATAGTCGGGTAAATGCGTAGTTCAAACTGTCAACAGGCTCTAAATCTGGCGCTGCGGGCAATGTGACCATGCCCGATTCAATGGCTCGTGGCTCCATACCCTCCAGCAACAAAAACAAGCCACCCTCCTCCACTTTTTTCTTTCGCTGGGCATCGGTCGGGCCACCCAAATGAATGGGTACAAACCGCGTATCGACACTCAATTTAGACGAATGCGTGTGGCGTGTTGCATCTCGCGGCAGCAACAGCGAATAAAGCTTGGAACCCAGCCCCGGCTTTATCGTGAGCGCTACTCTTAACTCCGTACCGGGTTGCAGGATGGCCACACTGCGCTTGGCAGTCAGTGCTTTCAAAAACTTTTTGTCAGAGAAATGAATCTGATCAAGATGGAGCTCCCCACTTGTGCCATCTTTCACCTTCACATCACCGCCATAGAGAAACTCCCATCGCCCTTCCACACGGGTCACCGGTACACGAATGGTTTTTGAACTTAATGGCATAACTTTAATGGGCCAAAGCGGCGCAATTTGAGTCAACGACTTCTGTCAATTGGATCGCAATCTTGTCACGCTCCGCTGCGTAGTGGGCGCGTCGATGATCCTTCGGGCAAATGCGGGAGCTCACGCGGCAATAGGCAAGGAGGCTTTCCATCGAATCGTTCTGCACCATAAAACCCTCAATCCAATCCAAAGTCATCGGGCGTCGCCGGTACTGCTGCATCGATAGCGCCCCCGCCAAACATGCCCTCCGCGCCGTCGGCAAGCTGCGTTTCCAGAAACGCGTGATTGTCACGCTGCGCCAGCTCAGTCAAAGGACCGATGAGACGGCCATTGGTGCCGCTCATGAAAATCCACTTGATCGCCCGGCTGATGCCGACAAACAGCATGTTGTTGATGCGTGTCTGCATGGCACCCTGAAAAGAACCTTGGTCTAGACGTGGCAGAAACACACTATCAAAGGTCAACCCTTTGCCTTGGTGATAGGTCATCAGCTTTGGTACAGGGCTTGCAAAATCGATGGGCTCGTCACGCTTTTGCACACTCACTTCGATACCAGCATCGGCAAAACCGTTTGCAAAACCATGTACCTGCCGTTGCGTCGGGAAAAGCACTGCGATGGTGTCACCGTAGGACAAACGAAGCCGCACCATTTCTGTCAATCGCGCTTTCTCGTCTTCAAAGCCGCTTGAAAGGTAGAGCAGTGGCGTGGCACGGTCCATATTTGCATTCGTCGCCTGCCGCAGAAATTCTTCACGCCGTCGGGCATCGGTGACGAACTGGGCCGCCAACTGCGTCACCATCGGATTGCAGCGAAATGCAGACAGCAACGCCGCGTTGTGCCGTGCAAGTCCCAGCCCTGCCAGCGCGTCAATCTCCGACACGCCACTTTCGTAAAGTTGCTGGTTGCCGTCCATGCAGACGGTGACATGACGCGCGATCCGCTTGAGCGCGTCAATTGCCTTGACATCAAGGTCCTGCGCCTCATCCACCAGGACATACTCGAAGACGGGCGTCTTCAGTAAGTTATCCGCAATCGCCTGGTACGCGCCAGCGCGAATAGCCTCGAAATCCAGGGTTCCTCCTGTGCGTGGCAGAGTCCTAGACGATTTCTTACCGCGCCTGGCAGTGCGCTCGAAATCGTGTGGTTTTTCTATGCGTGGCAGAGTCTCTGCAATATGCGCGCGGTACACGTCAGCACACCATTTATCAAAAGTGCCGATGCACTCATCCGGCACATCCAGCATGTCGTTACCCGCGCGAATGAATTCCTTGAGGGTATTGGTATAGACAAACAAATGCACCGCATCCGCTTTGTCACCTGCGCGGTGGTACAGAAGATTGAGCCGATGCAGCAGCACCAAGGTCTTGCCGGCACCGGGACCGCCAATGATCGCTTTGTGGTTGCGCGTGTCCATTTGCACCGCGTCTTGCTGCGCAGGGGTGAGGTTTGAAAAAGGAATCAGCCAGGCCATGGTCAAACCCCTTCGTCACGCCGGTCGGGCAACACACCTGGATCGCCCGCACCAGCAGTAGGGTGTGTGCCGCTTTTGCGCCGTGCACGACGTTCGTCCGCTACAGCCTTTTGTACAGCATCGTCGTCCACCAGTTCGGCTGCACGCAACAGCCAATGAAGCTCATAGTCTTTCAATTCTTTGGGTATAGCGAAGCGCCGCAACGTTTTGCGCGCGACGGGGCCTACATCGTCGGCCGGTCGCATGGCTTTAAGGATGCACAGCTTCAAGGTTTGAGATGGCGCGTCATCGTCAACCGCAATCGCGCGATTAGCGGCGGCAAGAGCGCGTTCGTATTCGCGCTGACGGAAATGCAGCAACGCGAGGTTGAACAGGGGGCCGCTCCAACTTGCACCGGCAGCTTGCGCGGCCTGCTCGTACGTGGCGATGGCCGTAGTCCGGTTGCCCCGCGCGTCCTCATAGATCGCCTGGCGGTTGAGCAGCCAAGGCACCGGCCGGTTGAGCTGGCGCAACAAGGTGCGTATCAGGCCCACCGCCTTTTCGTGCTGCCCCAGCTCGGCGCAGAGTTCGGCAATTTTCGGCATCAGCTCTTCAGACTTGCGCGTGTCGTTACGGTATTGCTCCTCCAGTCGATCAATCTCTTCCTGCGTCTTGTTGGGGTTGACTACATGCGAGAGCGGGTTCTCCATGGTGGCACGGAACGGTAGCGACTCCGGCATGTCCGCGAGCTTCAGTTCAAGCGCAAACACCTGGTTCGCGTCGTAGCTGTAGTGCAGTATCAGGGGCGTGCCCTTGCTCACCATGGTGAGCGGCCAAGTGCCGCGAAATAAAGGCCGCCGCTCCGGCCCCGCCACCAGCTCTACTGCCAGGTGCAATGGCGCATCGAAAGCGTTGGCTGGCACTGTCAGACCGGTATAGCTTGCTGGGCCCTCTGCTGGATACGGCAGGGCGGCGCCGCGCGGCACCAGCTTAATGTCTTCGCCGCTGGTGCGCAGATAAATGTCGTCCTGCGCCGCATGCTCAATAATTCCGCGCCCGTTGGCCGCCAGCGCCAAAGCTTGCAGGCTGGCACCACGCGCAACAGCCAACTGTGCGTCTTTTCGGTCTTCATAAGTCAGCATTCTCGCGGCGGGAAAGTAGGCGGCCAGCGCGTCGATCACCGGCGGGATCAGGGCACTACCGCCCACCGCCAGCACGTAATCAATATCCCTAGGCACCACGTCCGCACGCTCCAAGGCATCGGTGATCGGCGCGAACACTGAGTTCTCCAACCGGTACTCGGTGCTGCGCACAAACAGATGTTCACGGTCCAGAAACGGTGCCAAGGCTAGGTCGAACTGCGCGGCATTTAGGGTGGCGGATGCAAGCTTCAGCTCGCGATTGCCCAGCCGCACAATCACCTGCGCCGGGTAACGCGCCACGATCTGCTCGCGCGGTGTGCCGGTGATGCGGCCGAACTGCGCCAGCCGCCAAAGCTCGTTGCACATTTGGATTTTCAGGGCCTCTGCCACCGCAATCAACGCCGGGGTGACCACCTTCGTCTTTTCCTGAAACGACAGTGCGAAGTCGTCCAAAGCGTTTTCCTTGAGGAGCTGCGGCACCAGCACTTGGTGCAGGACAGCCAGGTCAACATCACCGCCGCCCAGGCGGTGAAAGCGCGAGACCGATCGGCTGGCCACTTTTACCGGCCCGCCCTTCTCCGAACGCGAAAGCTCGATGAGCGCAATGTCGCAAGTGCCCCCACCAAAATCGAACACCATCAGGTTCTTCTTCGCAGTGACATCGTTGAGCAGTGCCGGATCGTAGCGATAGGCGTAGTCAATAAACGCTGCCACTGGCTCATCCAATAAGCGACCACCGCCCACGTACAGCCCGGCCATGGCACAGGCGCGCGCCGTCTCGGCACGCTGCGCGGTCTGAAAAGATGCAGGCACCGTCACCACCACATCCCCGCCTGCTTCGGCCATGCCCTCCCGCTGAATAAAGCCCAGAATCTTGGCTGCAATATCCGTTGGGCTGCGGTAGCCCTCGGGCGCATTCGGGTAGGTGCGCGAGGTGCCAATCTCATTCTTGCAATCGTGAAACAGATTGACATTGCGGGTCATGCCGCCTGCGGCCGTGGCAGTCAGCGCGCGCAGGTTCTTTGCCCCTTCACCGACATATTCCTGGCCCTGATGTAGCGCCACCATTGAAGGTACGAGCGTGCCGATGAACGTACCTGCCTGCGTTGGTTGCCGCAGCTCCACCACCTCCGGTTCGTCTGGCACCGTACTGCCGTCGGCGAGCGAGGCGCGGCACAGTGTTGCATTGGTGGTGCCAAGGTCAATGCCCCAACCCGTCAGGGTTTTCGGTGACGTTAAAAAATTGAAATTCATGGATACCTTTCAAACATTCTGTAACGCAGAGCGCGCACATTGCGCCAACTTGTCTATGCGGTTCCAGGGGTGGCGAGTTCCGTCTGGCGTCATGGCGGGCCGATGACCTCTTTGCGCGTGGTTTCCAAAAACTTGTGCAGCGACTCCTTGCTGGGCAGCTCAAGCTGGTATTTGGAGACGAACAACTGGTTGTCCATGCTGGCAGTGGCGTACTCGACCAGCGTGTGGTCCTGGTCGATGCACAGCAGCAGGCCCACGGGCGGGTTGTCGCCCTCCATCATCATGTGCTGGCGATACCAAGTGACATAGGTGTTGAGCTGGCCGATGTGCTCATGCGTGAACTTGTCCACCTTCAGCTCCACCAGCACATGGCATTTGAGAATACGGTGGTAGAACACCAGATCGACAAAGCCGCGCGTCTTGCCGATGAGGATACTTTTTTGTTGGGCCTCCAGGCAAAAGCCGTGACCCAGCTCCAGCAGAAACTCCCGCAGATTGGCCACCAGAGCAGCCTCCAGGTCCGACTCGGCCACCGCATCTTGCGCGCGCAGGCCCAAAAACTCGAAGATATAGGGGTCCCGAATCGCCAACCGCGGCTCTGCCACCTCGATGCCCTGACGCACCATGGCGGCCAGTTTCTCTTTGTCTTTGGACAGGGCAGAACGCTCGAAATACAGCGTGTCGATCTGGCGTTTGAGGGCGCGCACCGCCCAGTTGCCCCGGATGCATTCGATCTCGTAGAAGGCACGTTTCAGCGGGTCTTCAATGCTGATGAGCTCGGCCAGGTGGCTGAACGAGAGCGTGGTGAACAGCTTCTCGATGGGCGCCGCCAGAGCATGTGCCATTGCCCCGCCCGTCGCCCTATCGGGCGCGGCGGGCGCAACGGGTGATATGGCAGACAGTGCCTGCCACATTGGGGGCGCAAGCTGGGTGGCTAGGGATTTGGCAGACGCTGTCTGCCAAATCAACGGGTACACGGTGTAGAACTGGCGGCACTGGCGCAGGGTGCGCGGGGCCAGGTCGCGCATACCGCGCGCCGCCAAGGCCTCGGCCAGCCGGTTGATGATGCCTTCGCCATAAGTGGCCCGGTCAGCCCCTTGCTGCTCGTATTCACGGATGTACCAGCCGATGACCCAATTGCGAAGCGTCAGCGTGGTGTTGATGGCGCGGCTAGCGGCGGCGGCGCTTTGTGCATGCACCTGCCCGATGGCCGCCACCAGGGCGTCAAAGTCCATGCTCAGCTCGCTGTTCTTGGCGTTGGTCGGCGGGGTAAGTACGGTCTTCTTTCTGGTGTTCATATCATGCTTTTTTCCGCGTCACAGTCAATTGACCCGCCTTCGACTCCAGCCGACCTGCCCTTACCAAGCTGCGTACAAGAGCTTCCACCGTGTTGTTGATGCTGGTGCCTGTGCGCGCAAACCCCATAAAGCGGGCCAGCAACAAGGGGGCATCCTCTTTAAGGCAAGTACCACCCATCGCACGTATTGCGGCTAAGAGCTGGGCTTTCAGGTGATCGCGGTCGTAACCATCAATGTCCTTGACCAACAAGGTCAGCACACAGCTGGCGTTTGCGGCAATGCCTCGGCGCACGGCACGACGAATCGCCACGTCCAGCGCCACCTTTAACGCCGGGCTGGTGCGGGCATGGCCCAACTCCCGCGCCGTGGATCGAATCAAGTCATCCCGACCGAGCCCTGCACTACCAGCGCTGGTCAACGCGCGGCGAATGGCGCACATCACTTGGCCGTCGTTCAACCCGTCCGTACTGACAGCGTTGCCAGAAGATTTGCCACCCGCTGCCTTGGCAGGGGTGGCCCTAGATTTTGGGCGGTCTGGCCCTCCTGCGGCGCTTGCCATATCTTCTAAGTCATCAAAAAGGCTTCTAGCCCCCGTAGGACTTGCGTAAGCAGCTCTCTTTTTAGTAGCAGTTGCAGCCTTCTTCTGCGCCTTGATTTGGTCTTTTTGCACCATCTGCTCTGCCGCCAAAGTAACGGCATCGGGTGGCGGATGGTTTTGGCTGAACGCGCCAGGCCAGCCGCCGTTGGCTTCAATGGCCGCGTCCACTTGGAGCATCAGCGCCTGCGTTGCCTGCAAGGAAGCGTAGATGCGCAGCCAATGGGTAATGTCGTCCTGGCTGAGGCTGCGGCCGGCCTTGCGCCGGTCGTCCAGCCACTTGTGCAGCACTTGGTAGCCGCCAATAGTGTGCTGCCAGATGGGCTGGCGCACATTGACAAAGCCGCTGGTGCTGTTGATGAACACCTTGCCGGTGATGCCAGTTAGCTCTGCCAGCGCTTTGCCCTTCTCTGCCACCTTGGTCAGAGCTAAATCTTTGCCAAACCAGGCTGTAGCCCCCGACTTACTTGCGTAAGTAGCTTCTATTTTTATAGCATCTGGATGCTCCAGCAAATGCCACGCAACCAATTGGGAACCCAGCCCGGCCAGTGCGTTGAACACCGCCAGCGAGCCGGGGATGGGCATACGGGGAAAGTCAATTCGCAAGAAGCTCGCGTAGCGTTGACGATATGCGGGGCTATACAAAAGCCCATAGAGGTAAAAAAATACGTTTTCCGCTGTCAAAGATGAAGCTGCGGTGACATCATCAATTTCCATTGCCTCGTATAGCCGTCCAACAATGAATTTGCTGATATTTGGTTTTTGGTTTCCCCCTTCTGTAAAGTTCCAGAGTGGGAACACGTAAGCGTTGGTCGAACTCTTTCCTGACAGAAATATCTTGTCTACTTTTTCACGGCAAACGAAAGCGTGTCTAAATTCGAAATCATTGACAGCACGAGAACACACTAAGGCCAAACTATCAGCATGGCCTAAGTGCTGCATGACTTCACGGCGTCGTATTGTCATTACATGTTTGTTGAAGACTGACCAACGCTGATCAAATGGTCGATAGTCGACTTTACAGACATCACTCTTCCAAGAGTCTGTCATAGCCCATTCGTTTGCTTGGGTAAAATTCCACTGGTTAGTGGAACAAACCCGATACTTGTCAGACAGTTCCTGGATGCTGGTTGCCTTACGCAAAGCACTCATTTTTATTCGAACATCTGACAGCGAAAACGATATTGCAATATCGTCTTGCTGTGTTGCGAATCCTGTAGCCCATGCAACTTCTTTGTCCACTTCTGGGTGACCACAGCCGAAAAAGTTTGCTACTGACGGCAGGACGTTGTATTCAGCTTCCAGTATCAAACCTTCCATCATTGGTCTGAAGAAGAAGTTGGGTGATGTAGGTGCGTATTGACTAGTTGGTAAAGAAGCGAGCGAGTGTTCTGTGAGCCACGCAGCTTTCATGTCGAAGGTGCCGAATACATCAATCTGCAAGGAACCCAAATTACGAGATCCGGCAGACATTCTCCCCAAAGTAATTGCCACACCCGTTAATATCTCGAAAACTGACTCGTCTGCTATTGCCCCTGCGTTGTCCCTTTTTTGACTACCATTAAGATCAACTAATGAAATTCGCGGGAAGGCTTCAGATAGTGTCTTGCGAAGCACGCGCGGCTGCGTACCATGCAGAAACCCGTGCCCAGTGATGAATCCCAGCACCCCAGCTCCAGATTTTTGAAGGCTTAACTTCGCTAGACCAATGAACTTTATATAGTCATTAGATAGTGCTTGTATTTGGCTTTCTGAGTCAGTCAATCCTGTTTTAAAAACCTTGATTAGTGAATCCGACCAAGGGTTTTTGTTCCAGGAGGACACAGAGTAAGGTGGATTTCCAACCACCACGGTAGCCGCCAACTGTTCTTTCACTCGATTGGCTGCCTTAGCCTCGTGCGCCAACATAGGCGCCATGGATTCAAGTTGCGCCTGCACCGGGTGCGCAGGCTCCAGCGCATTGGTCAAAAACACATTCACACGCGGCCCGTCTTCGGGAAAGGTGTAGCCCGTTTCCGCCAGCTTCAGGCCGATCTTCATGTGCGCGATGGCATACGGGGCCATCATCAGCTCGAAGGCATACAGGCGCGGCAGCAGGTGCTGCTTGACGTACTCCACCCACAGCGGCTGCCACTGGGTTTTGGTAGTGTGGCCCAGCTTTTGCCACTTCTTGACCATGTGCGCGTGCACCTGGGTGATGACTTCCACAATGAAGGTGCCGGTGCCAGTGGCAGGATCCAGCACCTGCACAAAAGGCGTGTCTGCCGTGCAGAACTTGGGCAGCTTGAGCTCTGGCTTACGCACCAGCATTTCACCCCAGGTGATGGTGCTGGCCAGACCGTCTTCAATACCAAACTCGGTCTTCAAAATCTCGTCCACACTGCGCACAATGAACTGCACCACGGGGCTGGGGGTGTAGAACACGCCGCGCCTGGTGCGCAGGGCTTTGTCGTAGGCTTTGAGGAAGTCCTCGTAAAAGTGAATGACTGGGTCGTCGCCCGGCTTGCTGGCGTTAAAGCTGCGCAGTACGGCATCCATGGGCACTTCGCGCAGCACGGTTACTACTTCGTTGATGCCCAGTTCGTCAAAATCCACCCGTTTTTGCCGGTTGCGGGCGCGGCCAGCGGCGTTTAAGAAGCTGCTCAGCAATTCTTTTAAGAACGGGTTGGTGCTGGGCACCATATCGGCCAGGTTATCGGCCACCAGTGCGCCGCTGCTGCGGCTGGCGCGGGCGGTGAACAGTCCGTAGGTGATGGTCTGCGCAAACATGTCGGCAAAGGCGTCTTCAGACAAGTCGGCAATCAAATTGTCTTTGAAGGCCTTGTGCATTTGGCGCAAATGGCCGGTGTCGCTCTCCAGCGCCAGCACGGTGTTGACGCGCCTGCGGATGCGTTTGGCCAACTCGGCCATGGCAAGCGCAAGCGTTTTGCTGTCGTTGATGACTTGGCCGTAACCCAGCGTAAAGGCGCTCGACCATTGCGCACGCCAGGCTTGCAGCTCGGTAGCGGTGCGCGTGTTGGCGGGCCAGCGCAATTTCTCGCGCAGGGTTTGGGCCACATAGCCCAATTGCATGGGGGTGTCGTCATCGTCCCACCCGAGCACGCGCAGGGTGGGCAGGTCGCCTTTGGCGGACTCGTCGGTGAAATGGGCCAGCGCAATTTCACGGGCGTTGCTCTCGCCAAAGCTCGAAACAAACAACAGGTCGTGCGCTGCCCAGGTTTGGTGGCCGCCACCGGTCGCACGGCCTTTTGGCACCAGACCGTTGAGCACGCGGCGCAGCGCGGTAATGGGCAGGCGGCCTTTGTTGAACTCTACAAAGAAAATACCCCAGGGCTGGCCGCTGACCAAGGGGCGCAACTGTTTGATGGATTTGACCTTGACTTCGTGCTCGGCCTTGAGGTTGAGCTCGTCGGGCTGCCAGTCAAAGAGGTTGTCTTCCCAGTCCTCCACATTGACGGGCCAGCCCAGCTCGTCGTGCAGGTAGTGCACCAAGGCTGGAATGGTATGAACCTGGCGCAGTTTGTCGGCTAAGGGGTCAAGCGCTGTGGTGGGTTGGGTTGCCATCTTTTTTTCTCCCTCTTTGATTTCGCCCTGGCTCAGGAACCGGCTTTGCGTGGGCCGTCGGGCATGGTGCGCAGCATGAACTGATCAAACAAGGGCACGGTAAATGCGGTGTCGCCATGGGCCGGGCTGTAGATCATTCCCTTTTTGATCAGACTGGACCGAAGTGGCGCGATAGTCTGCACTTTGACGCCGAGTCGTTCTGCCACGCCACCAGAGCGCTGGTTGCCGGTGCCAAGCTCCGCCAATGCACTGAGGTAGTCTTTTTCTCTGGGTGTGAGCCGGTCAAATCGCACTCGAAAAAAGCTCTGGTCCAAGCGGGCGGTTGACGCGACGGTGGTTTGCTGGATCAGCGCCAGGTCAATGGGTGACTGCCGTGCCAGGTTCCAAGATTGGTAGCCCCATTCCTGCAAAAAGTACGGGTAGCCCTGGGTGACGCGGAAGACCTCGGCCAGCGCTTCGGGCGTGTATGTGACGCCTTGGCTTACAACAGGTCCTTGCAAGGCTGAAGAGCTGTCTTGCAGAGTCAGTGCCCCCACTTCCGGGTAGGTAAACAAGCGCTCGGCGTATGACTTGGATTTGCCTGCCAGGCCCACCAGCTGTGGCAAACCCGCGCCAATCAACACCAAAGGTAAGCTGCGTTGTGACACCTTGTGAATGGCCATGATGAGCGCGCTCATCTCGACTTCGGTCATGTATTGCAGTTCGTCAACGATGATGGCCACCGCAGTGCCTCGGTCAGCAGCGGCCTCGCCCACGGCGACAAACAATTCGGCCAAGTCGGCCTCCAGATCGCCGCTGTCGGCGGAGCCGGTTTCGGGGTCTATGTCCAAACCAAACTCTGCCTCGCCCACCTTGACCTTGACCGCACCAATGAAACTACGCAACACCCGCAGCCCGCGTTTGACTTTTTGGCTGACGTTTTGCATGCGATCGAGTGCAAACAATGTCTGGCGTAACGGCGGCAGCAACAACAAAGGCAAGGGCTTGCTCTCATGCGCCTCAATCAGCAGGGCCTGATAGCCTTGCGATTCAGCCATTTCGCGCACCCGGTTGAGTAGCACCGTCTTGCCTACGCCGCGCAGGCCGACCATGAACATGCTCTGCTCACTACGCCCGGCCTTGACGCGGGCCAGAAGCACTTCAACTTTACGCAAAAGTTCATCGCGCCCAGCCAGCTCTGGCGGCTGGTTGCCAGCACCGGGGGAAAAAGGGTTGGTAAGGGGGTTCATATCAATTGAAGTTACTGCGGTTTAGTAATTTTATAAATAACAAGGATAACTTGGTATAAATTCAATAGAAACGGACGTTTTGTAGCTGATTTTTAGTTCAGCTCCATCCACGCGATGAGCTGAGGCACCACGCCCAGGGGTGCCTGCACCTGCCGCAGATAGCCGTTCTTCAGGTGCTTTTCCACTTTGGCCCGGGCCTCAGACAAGGTGGGTTGCGCGATGTGGCAATGCCTTGGCGTTTCGGGCTCACAGTGAATCACGGCATCAATAGCCGCCGCATCGTCTAGCACTTTGCCGCTCTGCAGGTCCAGCAACAGCCACTCCGTGCGGCCCGCGTTCAAGGTCCACGCATCGGATTCGATCACCGGAGCCGTAACGCTGTTGTCTTTGCCGGGCAATGCAAAGCAAAAGAATACGGCCTGCGTGCCAGGTTGCACATGCACTTTTCCGCTGAACACACGGCCCGGCAGTGCTTGCAGGCGCTCCGGCAAGTCGGGGTGAGCCGCCAGTAGGCGCTGGTATTCCAGGTGCATGGTTTCCAGTGCGGTGGGCTCGCCCTCAAACTGGTGGTCAAAGTCACGCAGGGCGGCAAAGTCGTCTTCTGGGCGCAGGAGCTTTTTGCCCTCGATGCCCAGGGTTTTAGAGATGAGCAGGGTTTTGTTGGAAACCTTTTTGAACAGGTTGAGCAACTCATCGAGCTCGCCGGGGGGTAGAAAATTCCAGTACTCCACCGTGCCACGGATGGATTTGACCTCGGGGTGGTCTTTGACCAGCATTTTTTCAATGTCGGGGTTCATGCGCCGGTCTACCCGGCCAATGCGCTGCATGAGGCGCACCGGGTTCCAGTGCAGGTCGTAATTGATCAGGCGCGTGGCGTCTTGCAGGTTCAGGCCTTCACTGAGTACATCGGTGGCGATCAGCACGCGGGTTTCGGTGTGGCCCTTGTCTGCCAATGCCTGGCTGGTCATGTTGTTGTAGTACGGGGCAAATTGGCGAATCACGTCACCACGGCTGCGCTTGGTGGCAGAGTCGATTTGGTCAATGCCTTTGATGCCAGCCGCCGCCAACTCCTTGGCCAGGTAGCGGGCGGTGGCGGAGAACTCGCTGAAGATCATGACCTTGTGCTTTTTCAGCACCGGGTCTGTCTTGAGCAGTTGAATGAGTGCGCGCAGCTTGTCGTCGTGGCTGGGTTTGAACTGGCGCAGCTCGTTCAAAAATTCGGCCAACTGGTTCAGGTCTTGCAATGACTCGGACAGCATTTGCGGCACGTCAAACTGGTCGCGGTCAAGCAAATCCACCGCCGCCAACATTTCTTCGGGAATAACGTCCTCGTCCTGCTCTGCTTCATCCTCGGTGCCGCTGTCAAACAGTTGGTGTTGGCGCTTTTGCACGTCGCCAAGCAGCTCTTCCTGGTGGATGCGCCAGCGTTCAAACGCTGCTTGTTCATGTTTGGTGGTGCTGTTGACCTGCACAAACGCCATCACTTTGCGCAGCAGTTGCTGGCATGAGGCCTCAAACGCGCTGGCTGAGCTCTCGAACCGCTTCAGAAACAAAATACGGATCAGGCCTACCACCTGCTTTTGGCGGTTGTCTTCAAAACCGTCTATAGGAAACGTAGCATCCGGGTTGGGGTAAGCCAGTGGGTAATACATGGGCAAGGTGAACAGCGGCTGCTTTTTGTTGAAGGCCTTTTCCACCATGGTCAGCAGCTTGCCGTAGGTCTTTTTGACCGAGTAGTCCGCTACCTTGGGCGCTTCACGCTTGGGGAACAGCGCCGCCTTGGCACCGGCAGTGATCTGGCTTTGCCGCACATAGGCGCGGCTGCGCTGCACCACCAATTCGCGGAACAAACTGTCCTGCGAGAGGATGTCGCCAGTTTCAAAGCCCGCAAGTTCGCCCTGAAGCAGTTCACTGCCCATGCGCTTGGCTAACTCTTTTTCAAGCTTGCGAAAGTGCCCCGGCAGTGAGTGAATGCCCAGGGTGTCTTTGAAGTGCCCTGCCTCGCGCTGGGTGAAGTGCTCTATCAAGTGCTGCAGGTCGATCAAACGGTTGTTGATGGGCGTGGCCGTGAGCATGAACACTTGCTTGTCTTTGGCCAGCGCTTGCATTTGCCAATAACGCGATGTGTCTTTTTTGGTGCTGGGATTTCGAAAGTGGTGGGCCTCGTCAACGACGATCACATCCGCCTGCTCTTTGAGGCGTTGGATTTTCTCCACCCAGTCGCCACCGCGCTGCAAGTCAGTGTGGTTGATCAACACCAGGTTGGAAAAGTCCCCGAACAACTCAGGCAGGTAACGCCGCAAACTGGATTCCCAAACTGGCTCACGCCCGGACTTTGGTACGACCAAGAGCACCTTTTTGCGCTCGAACTTCACCAGCCGCTCAATCAGCATGAGCCCAACAAATGTCTTACCCAAACCCACGCCATCGCACAAAAAAGCACCGCCGTACTTGCCACCGATTTTGAGCAGTGCGCCGTAGCCATCGCGCTGGTACTGGTCAAGGATGGGGTACATGCGCGACTGGTGCCGCTCCCAGTCACCCGCCGTTTCTTCGTAGTTATTGAAATAGGCTTGAAGGGACTTGGCGTAAACCTCAAAAGGCAGGTAGTTGCGGGTTTGGCGCTCCATGACCTTGAGCACTTCCGCAGAGGCGTCTTCGGCCTCATCCCAATGCGCGTCAAACCATTGTTGGAGCTCTTCCACTTCGCGGCGAAGCTGCACGTTGAGTTCGACATTCCCGGTGAGGCCGGGATACGTGAAATTGCTGGAACCCACCAGAGCGGACGAACCCACCACAGCCAGCTTGCTGTGAGTGATGTACGCCTTGGCGTGGAACTTCTTTTTGGTGTACACCCGGCACATGATCTTGCCGCTGGCAATGGCCTGAACGATTTCATCAACCCCGGTCAGAAAATCATTCTTTTGCTTTTCGCGCTCAATGCTGTCGTCCAGCAGTTGGCCGACCCGCGCAAGCCCTTGCGCCAATGCGCGGTGGGTGCGCTTGGTGACCTCGTCCCCCATCAGGATGCGGATCTGATCCAGCTTTTGCCACTTGCCATGTAGTACCAGCAAGGCGCCGATTTCAAAGTACCCGGTCGCGATATCAAACTTGTGGGAAATTTCTGACCATTCCGCCAGGTAGTTCAGAACTTTCCAATCCTCGTCGCTGTTATCGACGATGAACAGGTCGTTGCCGGTTTTATTTTTCATATTTGTGAATGACTCCCTTCAACGCGCTTGCCGTCGCCTCTAAGCCCGGATCAATGCTAAAGCTGCATTGTGCAGTAAAGTCCCAGGGCATCCGATGGCGTAGGCACCACGTTAGTGCCCCCATCTCAGGGAGAAAAACAATGGCCCGTCACTACTCGACCAGAGACTTCTTCAGGCAGATGCCCAGTGCACAAGTTTCTGGGCAGCGATTCACGGCATGAGTACCTTTGACGCACTCACACTTGCATTTGAAGACTGGTTCGACACGCCGCTTAGCGGCTTACCCGACCCACTGCGCCAACGGGTTGAGCAAGAGTTTTCCCCAATGCCGCGGGACGACCTTTCCCCTGACCAGCGGCGCAGTGTGGCATTGCAGTTGGACTACCAGCATGACCCAGCCACGGCGCAAGATCAAAAATTTTGGTGGGACTTCTTTGAGCGGATGAGCAGCCTGAAGACGCAGGTGGCCGAGTAGGAAGCAGTTGCAACACCAACCGCCGCCGAGCTGGCGCTTAAGGAAACCCGACTGACAGAACTCAAGCAGGAGCTCGCCCGCATGGATGCGCAACAGCGGCTGGCGCGGGGTGACTACTTTCCCGAGAGAACGCCAAGTCAAAACGTGGATGGCGCGCCTTCAACAGGGCCGACAGTTTCTGCCCGGTACATCGCGTACCCCAATGCCATGCACCAATTGACGCGGCGGCTGGGTGCCACACCCGAGGAACTGGCTGCATGGATATGGCTTGGTCCAAAGGATGGGGGTTTAGCCGCGTACTTGAATGCCAACGAGTTAGTGCCACCTCCCCGTTTTTTCTATGCGACGGGTAGTGACACCCACGACTACATCGCCCCTTTGATGGCTTGTTGGTTTAGGGAAGAGGACATCAACCAGTTTGATCCTGCCGACCGTTACATCGCAGGCGCAGCACTGATCGAGCGGTGGAGCAAACAACCAGGTTTGCAGGCGGTGGCCTTCATCCAAGCCAAGATACCGGAGTCCCGCCTTTTGGATATTCACCCTATCTATGGGGGTACACGCGGCACTTTTTCAGAACATCCGGATTGGCCGTCACTGGAAAGTGGGTTGTTTCCCTTGTCACATGTGCAGCAAATTGAAACCGAAGACTTTTCGGAATTTAGTTCAGCAATCGACACCATGGCTAAAAATCAAACGGCGAAAGAGCTCGATGCCAACGTGCATGTACGGCCCCCTCTACCTACAAGCGAACTCATAAAATCGACGGGCTCCACTGTGCGCCGTGATGCAAGAAAGCTCACCACACAATCCATGTACAAGGAATGGCAGAAGGCCTACCGCGCTGTTGCAAAGGAACGCCCGGCTATGTCAGATGTTTGGTACTCGCGTCAAATCGCCAAGTTGCCGATAGCAAAGAATCGGGACGCCGAGACCATCAGAAAATATATGAAGCCCTGAGAGCCACCAGTTTAGCCGTCGGAATTCAGAGCGGAGCGACAGCCCCCAAATCGGTAAAGTTATTGATCTTGACCGACCCGTCTGGAAACCGCGCAATCACGTCAAGCTCACCGCCCATGGCCTCAATGTGGCTGCGCAGGGTGGACAGGTACATATCGGTCCGCTTCTCTATCTTTGCAATCGACGGCTGTTGCACATGCAGCACTTCGGCCAACATCTTTTGAGACAGGCCACGGGCTTGGCGCAGCTCATTGAGTGGCATTTCCGCCAACATCTGCCTGGCCATGCCGTCAGACTTCTCGCGTGCGGCCTGGCTCATGCCTGCGCGCAGTTCTGTAAATTTCTTAGCCATCAATCTCTCCTTCACGTCGAAGTTGGTCCAGGTGCTGGTCATACAGCCGGTCGGCAATCGGCACATTCACGTCATACCAACGGTTGTCACCCGTCTTGTCGCCACCAATCAAAAGAATCGCCATGCGGCGCGGATCGAATGCGTACAGCGTGCGAAACGGTCGCCCGCCGTGTTGGGTGCGCAGCTCGCGCATATGGCCATGCTTGGAGCCATTGATGCCGCTGCTGTGTGGATGCCCCAGCGACGGCCCCCGCGCTTCCAGCAACTTCACAGAGGCGGCCAACGACGCTTGCTCGTCTTCCGTCAGGCTGGCCCACCAGTCACCAAATTCGTCTGTGTATTCAACATCCCAAGTCATGCGCAAATATAACCTTTGCGGAATATTCCGTCAAGTGCATGTTTTAGAATTTACTGGGCCCATGAGCATGAAGCCTTGAGTAACTACGGCTCAGCCCCCCCCGCTTCAAGCCGCCTTCAAATACATGTCGATGTGCATCGACATATAGGGGCACAGCACCCCGCCGCCTTCGGTGCGCTCCAGCAGGCCGAGCTCAGCCAGAATGCCCACATCCTCGTGCACACGCTTGACATCGCGGCCCACCACCCGCGCCAGCTCGCGCACCGATAGTTCACCCTTGCCCTGCGCTGCCCGCACGATCTCCCACCGTTTCTCAGACAGTTGGCCAAAAAAGTGGCCGGGGCTCTCAAAGTTCAGCACCTCGCCCTGGTAGGTGGCCGCTGTAGCCGCTTTGCCTGCAGCACGCAACGCGCCTTTCCAGTCGGGCTGCAAAGTGATCGTCAAAAATCGTTCGGTCATAGTGCTCTCCTGGCGGCGACTGCCGCAATAAAGTCTTCCACCAACTGCTCCACACTGACAAAGGTGTAGGGCACCTCGGTGCCATCCAAATGGCAGTGATCGCCCTTACCGCGCTCATTGTCAAAGCCCACCACCCGCACGCCATTCACCGCATACACGGCGCGGTACTTGTAGCCGTGCTCCGTGGGCGGCACCGGCGCGGGCACTTTCCACACCACCAGTTCCAGAATCGCCCCGTCGGGCGTGATGTTCTTGAAACGGGTAATCAGTTCGGTTGGCATGTTGGCAATTATGCCAACATGCAGGTGCATTTGCAAAGAAAGTTGGGGGGAAGGTTTTCGCCCAAATACATTTACATGTGAGTTTTTTGTTCGAGGCCCGTCAAAGACGGACCAAACATGTCGCACATCCGTGATCCGATGGAATTGAAGCCGAAGGAGGCAACCGAACGGCAACCAGAGCGATGTTCAAAGCCACAAAGAAGAAAGGACTTAGAGTCTTTCGACGCTAAGTCCTTGTTCTATATGGTGCGGCTGGCAGGAATTGAACCCACGACCCCTTGGTTCGTAGCCAAGTACTCTATCCAACTGAGCTACAGCCGCGAAGCTGCATAGTATATCGGAAAATCCCGGCAGAACGGGCACCACGATGCGCTTTTGCGCTTTCCTCAAGAGGGCAATGGTTGAGGCGATGACTGCAACAATAGCGATAGCGGAAAAAAGTCTGTCAGGCCTCAGCGCCCGTATCCCGAGCCAGAATCGCGTCCCGGGTCTGGATAAATGCAGCATCTAAGGAAGCCGCCAGCGCCAGGCAGGTGGTAGCCTCGCCCGCCAGACCAGCGGTTTCGAGCTGCTCACACAACTGGCCCAGGCTAAGCGCACCCACCGCGCGGGCGGATGACTTGAACGTGTGCGCCACTTGCGCCGCCTTGTTGGCCTCACCCGCCAGCGCAGCCAGTTGGATCGCTTTCAACTGCCTGGTGGCATTGGTCAGAAACTTGGTGAGCAGACGCTGATGCAAACCGGGGTTGTTGCCCACCAGTTGCGCCAGCGTGTCAGGGTTCCAAATGGGCAGGCCCACTGACAACGGCGCACTGGGGAGTTCATGGCTGGCCTGCGGGACGGCAGCTGCTTGCGCTGGCGCGAGCTCAGCTAGAGCCTGCTCAGGATCTTGTGGCGTAGCATCACCCGCCAAGGGCAGCCACTTGGCCAGCATCGACCCCAGCTCTTGCAAGCGCAGCGGCTTGCTCAGGTAGTCGTCCATGCCGCTGGACAGGCAGTTTTGCGCCTCACCACGCATGGCGTTGGCAGTCACCGCGATGATGGGTCGTCGCTGACCCGGCAGTTCCTCGGCGCGAATCGCGCCGGCCAGGGCGAACCCGTCCATCAGCGGCATGTGGCAGTCGGTCAGTAGCAGGCTGTAGCGGCCACTGCGCCACTGTGCCAGCGCAGCCACACCGTCGTCTGCCACCTCGGCGGCATAACCCAGAAGGCGCAACTGCTCGCGCAACACGTCGCGGTTGGTTTCGTTGTCTTCGGCTAGCAAGATCAGCTGCCCACTGGCGGCCGCTTGCGCCACGCTGGGTGCAGGCGGTCGTGGGCGCAGGCGGCGCTCATCCAGATCGGGGGCCGCTGGCTCCAATGGCGCCTCATGCAAAGGCAGCGCCACCGTGAATGCAGAGCCCTCACCCAGCGTGCTTTGCACCGTGATCTGGCCGCCCATCAGCGCCACCAGGCGCTGGCTGATCGACAGGCCCAGACCGGTGCCACCAAACTGGCGCGCGGTGCTGGCGTCGGCCTGGGTAAACGGGGTAAACAGCTTGGCCACCACCGCTTCACTGATGCCAATACCGTTGTCTTGCACCGTGAGCAGCAGACCAGGCTGGCCGCTGTCAAGGGTGCCGGTTTCCAGACGCAACGCCACACTGGGCACGCGCCCAGGTGCCGCCAGGGTGAACTTGATGGCGTTGCCCAGCAGATTGAGCAGCACCTGACGCAGCCGGGTCGGGTCGGTGTAGATCGCGCAGGGCAGCGCGGGGTCAATCGCTAAAGACAGCGCAACACCCTGCGCGCTGGCCGAGCTTTGCAGCAACTGCACCACGCTCTGGCACAGCGGCACAAGCGGTGTGGCCAGGCGCTCCACGGCCATGTGGCCAGCCTCGATTTTTGAGTAATCCAGAATGTCATTGAGGATGTGCAACAGCGTTTGTGACGAGTTGGCAATGGTGTCGAGCATGCGCTTTTGCTCGGACTGAAGCGGCGTTTGCTGCAGGATGTCGACCATGCCAATGACGCCGTTCATGGGGGTCCGGATCTCGTGGCTCATGTTGGCCAGAAAATCTGACTTGGCCTGGTTGGCAGCGTTGGCAGCGCTCTCGGCGCGTTTGAACTCGGTGATGTCGGCAAACGACCAGACGCGGCCCACCACCTCTTGGCCGAGTTTCTGCGGGTGCGAGATGCACCTGAACACGCGCCCGTCGGCCAGGTCGACGGTCTCATTGCTCGAGGCCTCAGGCGTGCGCTCGAGCGCCAGCACCTTGTCGGTGAACAGCACGGGCTGCGCCAGTTGGCCCGCCACACAGGCCAACACCGCGTCGCTGGCCTGCCCAGTCAGCAGTTCTGGGGGGACGCGCCACAGCGCCACAAAACGCTGGTTCCACAGGGTGATGTGATGCGCTCGGTCCATCACCAGAATGCCGTCGCCAGTGGACTCCAGGGTGGCGGCCAGTAACGACATGGCCAGCTGCTGCGCCTGCTCGGCGGCTTTGCGCTGGGTGATCTCGGTGCGCACTGAGAGGTAGCTCTCGGGCTGGCCACTGGCGTCACGGAAAGCGTAAAAGGTGGTGTCGGTCCAATACAGGTGCCCGTCTTTGGCGCGGTTGCACTCTTGCACATGCCAGGCTTCACCACGGTTCACTGCGTCGTACATCGCCTGAAAAAAGGCCGGTGGGTGCACCCCTGAGCTGACCAGGCTATGGTGGCAGCCTAAAAATTCTTCTGGGCTGTAGCCACTGATGGCTGTGAACTTGGCGTTGCCATAGGTGTAGAGGCCATCCATATCGGTCATGGTCACGATGGCATGCTCGTCAAGGATGAATTTTTGCTGCTTCAGTGCCAGCAGCGCCTGCTCCAGATGCTGCGTCTTCTGCTGCACCAACTCTTCCAGGTGGTCGCGGTAGGTTTGCAGCTCCAGCTCGACGGTTTTGCGCGCGGTAATGTCCTGAATGGTGCCGCACAGCACGCTGGGCTGCCCTTGCGCGGCCGCAGACAACTCGCCCAGTGCCCGTACCCAGCGCGTCTGGCCATCCACTGGGCGGATGATGGGGTATTCCTGGTCAAATAGGCCATCCCCCTCAATCGTGCGCTGGTAGTGCTCCTGCACCGACTGGCGATACTCTGGCACGATCATCGCCAACCAGCTGCTGATGCTCCTGTCATAGGTGTGATCAATGCCAAAAATATCGGTCAGCACGCCGGACTCTTGAAAGGTGGCTTTCTGAATGTCGGCTATATAAGTGCCCACCCGCCCAATGCGCTGGGCTTCGCTCATGGCCCACACGCTGGCCTGCAGGGCGCGCTCATTGTCAGCGCGCAACGCCTCGCGAACCTGGCGCTCTGCCTCGCCAGCATCACGCAGCACCGCCTGCTCGCGCCGCTGCTGCGTGCGTAGCAGCAAGGCTGTCAACAGGCTCAGCAACAAACTCAGCAGCATGCCGGTAGCGCCGACCAGTGCAGGCCGTTGCTTGATGGCCGGCGCGCCAAACCCTGGCTTTGCCAGATAAGCCAGCGTCCACTGGCGCCCACCAAAGTTCAGCTGCCTGGTAAAGCGCGCAGCACCCGCTGGCGCGCTGGTGTGCGGGCCTTCGGCATCAAACATCAGGTTGGCGGCTGACACATCGCCGGTGTCGTAGATCGACAGGCCCATGTCGCGCAGACCCTGTGGCAGCAACTGTGCGATCAGACTTGCCACGCGAAAGGGGACGTCCACCCAGCCAACGATGCTGGATTGACGCTCGGCCAGCGTCTTGGGGCGGGCGGCGCGCTGGTAAACAGGCGCATACATGACAAAGCCGGGCTGGCCCTGGCCTTCGTCCTGCTTCAGGGTAAGCTTGCCCGAGATCACCAGCTGCCCGGTGTCACGCGCCAGTGCCAAGGCAGATCGTTCCGCTGGCACGGTGCTGATGTCAAAGCCCACCGCACGACGGTTGTTGCCGCTGTCAATCGGCTCGATGTAAACGATGGGCGTATAGGCAGCCCGGTTGCCATGCGGGCTGACGCGGTAGTACGGCAAGCCATCACTGCGCACCCGGGCCTGGTGCTGCTGCAGGTTTTGCGCGCTGACCTGCTCCACGTAGGCCACCCCGGCGAACCCCTGGGTTTTTGCGGCGGCGCTCAGCACCTCAAAGTAGCCTCTGAAGTCTTGGCGTGTCACCTCATCCGAGGCATCAAACAAACCCGCAAAACCCATCAGCATCAACGCGTTGGCCTTCAGGTTGCGCTCAAGGGTGCCGGTAATGTCGCTGGCCTCGCGCGCCAACTCAACCTGGATTTGCTCTGCTGCTACCGTTCTGGCCTGGCGCCAGAAGACGCCCGTCAGCCCCAGCCCCAGCACCAGCACGCCGCTGGCCCACAGCAGGGTCGAGGTTTTGCGCACTGAAGCCAAGGGTGAACCAATCAGCGGCTGGCGGACGACGTGCACGCTCTGGCGTTGGTCAGCCCTGTTTCAATCAGTTGATCGTCGTCATCTACCAACAGAATATTGAATTGGCACAAATCGTGAGCGTTCATTGCTTCCCTAATTACTATATATTTCATAGCTACTAGCGCTTTATTTATAAGGGCCAGAGGCCATTTTTACTTAAATTATTCGATCTTCTCCAAGCCGCGTCAGGGCTGACACTAAAGCTGTCTGGGCTGCACTAAAAACGCGGTGCATTCTGCCAGCGGCATAGGCCGGGCAAAGTGGTAACCCTGCACCATGTGGCCACCCCAAAGGCGCACGAATTCAAGCTGCTCCTGCGTCTCAACCCCTTCGGCTACCACCTGCATGGCTAGGTTGTTGCCCAGCAAAATGGCCATGCGCAGCACCGACTGGGCTTTTTGCTCGGTGCTGGCGCGCTGCACAAAACTGCCATCAATCTTCAGCTCTTTGAACGGCAGGTCAATCAATTGCACCAGGCTGGAGTAACCGGTGCCAAAGTCGTCAATCGACAGCACAAAACCCATCAGTGACAGGCGGGTAAGGCTCTCCATGATCAGCGCGCGGTTCACCATCAACTGGCTCTCGGTGACTTCAATGATGAAGTCTGAAGGCTGCAGACCCGCCTTGTGGACGATGCACTGCAGCTGCTCTGGCACCGCCAGGTTGAGCGCGGTGCTCATTGACAAATTCAACGCCGCCTTGACAAAAATATGCTGCCGCTGCCAGTCAGACAGGTCTTGTGCCACTTGGCGGGCCATCGCAAAAAACAACGCATCGGCCAGGCCAGCCGCTTCCATGGCGGGCACAAACCGCGCCGGGCCGATCATGCCGCCCGCCGCACAGGGCCAGCGCGCCAGCGCCTCCACCCCCACCACCAGGCCGCTGCGGATGTCCAGCTTGGGCTGGTACCAGGGAATGAACTCGCCGCTGGCCAGCGCCAGCTTCAGGCGCTGCGCGGTCAGTTCGGGGGCGAGGTCTGGCCGGCTGGGCGCGCTGGTAGGCTGCAGGCGCGACAGCAGCTGCTGCAGTTGGGCGTTGGAGCAGGGTTTGGCCAACACACCCAGCAGATTCATCTTGTGCGCGCTCACCAGCCGGGCGGCGCTGTGCAAAATTTCGCCCTGCGCGCCTGAGAGCAGGATGATGCCCGCCGACAAATGGCGCTGCGCCAGGTGCCTGATCAAGACCAAGCCATCCATGTCGGGCATCGACAGGTCGCAGATGACCGTACCAATGGCTGGCCCCCAGGTCTCCAGCTCGGCCAATGCCTGGGCGCCGCTGGCAGCGCAAACTACCCGCTCATAGCCAATGGCCAGCAGTTGCGCATAAATCATGTCAAGGTGGAACTCGTCGTCGTCGACGAGTAGAACCATTGGATTGCCTGTTGTCATCGTCATATTTTCCCCGCATACGGCGAGGGTGCATCGCATTTACACCCGCCCCAGCGCTGAAGGTTATCAGAGCGCAACGCGGTCATGCAAAAAACAGGCTCTGCATGTCACGCAGAGAAAGCGTTGCAAGTAACAAGGCCCAGAACCTGCGACATCCAATGCTCCCCCAGAGTGGGTATTGAACCAGCCTTGCCAAAGTCCTGGGAAAAACCATAAAGTGTGACTGCGCGCCAGACTGCTCTGCGGTGCCGAGCATACTCCCCCTGAAACCAACGAGGACAATATCATGAACGACGCTACCGGCCACAAACCCCTGCCAAAAACATCGATCGCCACCTCCGGCTGTCACCTGCCCGGCGCTTTCAACCCGCCGCCGGTACACATTGATTCACCGGCCGTCCAGGTCATGACCGACTTGGCGCAAGTGCCGGTAGCCAGCATCAATGCCAGCGCCACGTTAGATGACGCCAACCGCTCGATGATTGCGCGCGGGGTGCGCTTGTTGCTGGTGGTAGATGACAGCCGCCAGCAGGTGGCCGGCCTGTTGACCTCTGTGGATGTTCTGGGCGAAAAGCCGGTTCTGGCAGCCCAACGCCACCAGGTCAAGCGCCATGAGTTGCATGTGGCCGATGTGATGGTGTCGGTGGAAAAGATGGATGCTTTGAACATTGAGGACGTGAAAAAGGCGCGCGTGGGCCACATCGTCGCCTCGCTCAAGGCCGACGGCCGCGCCCACGCCATCGTGGTGGGCCTAGACGCCGATGGCAAACAAGCGCTGATGGGCATCTTTTCCGCGTCGCAAATCGCGCGCCAGTTGGGTGTGCAGATCCACACGCATGAAATGGCCCGCACCTTTGCCGAGATTGAAGCGGTGATTGCCGGGGTGTAGCAGCGTACCCGCGCTTGCCATTGCCAGAGTTGTCCTGCCCCTTACTTAGGGCGCAACGGCTTGAGCAGGTCTGACAGGCCGTTGTGGTCAATCTCGTGCATCAGCGCCAGCAGGCGGCCAATTTCACTTTGTCGTCTGCCGTTTTGCACGCTCTCACGCACAAACCAGCGCAGGTAATCGCCCGGCAGGTCAACGATCAAGCGGCCCTTGTATTTGCCAAAGGGCATGGTGCGTGTCACCAGCAGTTGCAGGTCTTGAGGGTTCATTGGGTGGCCGTTGTCATGCTCACCCGCCTGCGCGCTTGACCTTGTGGCCCTGCGCCTGCAGCAGCGCCATCACCCGCTCGCAGTGGTCGCCCTGCACCTCAATCACGCCGTCTTTCACCGTGCCGCCGGACCCGCAGGCCGTCTTAAGCTGCTTGGCCAAAGTCACCAGCGCAGGCTCGTCCAGCGCCAACCCTTTCACCAGCGTCACGCCTTTGCCCGCGCGGCCCTTGGTCTCACGCGAGACACGCACGATGCCGTCGGTGACTGCCTTGGGCTTGGCAGACGCACACTGGCAGGCAGCTACTGGGTGACGGCACGCCGGGCAGATGCGACCCAGGTCGGTGCTGTAAACCAGACCACCGGTGGAAGATTTGGGTTTCATCGGGCAGGTAAGTGAAAATGTGATCGTCGATTGTCCGGCACGGCTGCTGACTGGCCACGCAAGTGGCGTGAATCTTTGGACAGATTACTATATATTCAATAGCTTCTGGCGCTTATAAAATAAGGGCTAGAGGCCAATTTAATTCACAATTGTCAAACGATCAGGAAAACACTGCATGTCACGTCCAAGCCTCTGGGCACCGAAGGTTCTGGCTCTCATCAAGGGCGGTAATGCGACCGCTGCCATCGCTCAGATCAAGGTGGCACCGACCGTGAAAGACTTGCAGGAGCTGCGCAAGCTGCTGACCGGCGCGCGGTTAATGCAGGCGCACCCGAATGTGGATGCAGCCACCAGCGACATGATTGCCGCACTATCGTCACCACGGCTGCACCGTTCGCCCTGAAAACCCAGCCTTTGCATTGGGCGCACCCTGCGGCCCCGTGCGGCCGTTGATGGCCATTGACGCACTCCCCAAACAAACCATTTGGGTTGACGTATCAAGGCAGCAGATCCAGCGCCTGCATGTAGGCAGGCTGCACCATCAAATCGTCCCACAGCATGACGCAATTTCGGGGTAGCAGCGCCAGACGGCGCTCCTGGCTGATATCCAGCGGCTCCCATTGGCCGTGGTAATGGGCGCGGGTCAGGCCGTCAATCAAGGCATCCACCTCGGCACCGTCACCCAGCGACTGGTTGCACAGCAGCACCATGTCGCAGCCTGCGTTCAGAGCGGCCAGCGCCGCTTGCGTAGTACTGACCGGCTGGCCATCGATGACACGGGCAGCCGCCATGGACAGATCGTCGCTGAAGATGGCGCCGGTAAACCCGAGCTGGTGGCGCAGGATGTCGGTCAGCCATTTTTTAGAAAAACACGCCGCGCGTTTGTCCACTTTGGGGTAGATCACATGGGCGGGCATCACGCCGGCCAGACTGTTGCCCAGCCAGCGGTAAGGCGCGGCGTCATCCTTCAAGATAGCTTTCAAGCTGCGCGTGTCCACCGGCAGGTCGGTGTGGGAGTCAGCGGCCACAAAGCCGTGGCCGGGGAAGTGTTTGCCGCAGTTTGCCATGCCGCTTTGCAGCAGGCCGTGCATCAGGCTCTTGGCCAGCAGGCTGACCACGCGGGCATCCGCATCAAAAGCGCGGTTACCAATCACGCCACTGGGGCCGTAATCAAGGTCCAGCACCGGGGTGAAGCTCAAATCAATGCCGCAGGCACGCAACTCGGCACCCAGCACATAGCCGCAGGCGGTGGCCGCCGCAGTGGCATGCATGGCGCCTTCACCGGCAAGCCCGACGCTCTCCTGGCGCCACATTTCACCCAAAGCCCGCATCGGCGGCAGGTGGGTAAAGCCGTCGGTTTTAAAACGCTGCACCCGGCCACCTTCATGGTCGACGCAGATCAGTAGGTCAGGGCGGATTTTTTTGATGTTGCGGCACAGCTCGGTGAGCTGCGCGCGACTTTCCCAGTTGCGGGCAAACAAAATCATGCCGCCCACCAGCGGGTGCTTCAGGCGCTTTTTGTCGGCTTTGCTGAGGGTTGTGCCGGCAATGTCGATGATCAAAGGGGCGTGAAAGCTCATTGAACTGTCCTTATTATTGATAGCTGCTTACGCTTATGCAGTAAGGGCTAGAGGCCTTTTTTATGCTAAATTAAACAGTCACTTCCACCACGCAGAAGCTGGCGGCGTAATCGGTCTCATCAGTCACCGTGATGTGCGCAGACAAATGTCGGCTGTCAAACCAGTCTTTCAACGCACCCTGCAGCAGCACCACCGGCTTGCCGCTGGGCAGCTTGCCAATTTCGCAGCTGCGCCAGGTCATCGGTAGGGTCATGCCAAGGCCAATGGCTTTGCTGAAAGCTTCTTTGGCGCTGAAACGCGTGGCCAAGTAGCGCACACCGCGTTCGGGCCAGCGCTGGCTGCGCATCTGCCAGGTGGCGAATTCGCCCTCGCTGAGCACTTTTTTGGCAAAACGCTCACCGTGGCGGTTCAGGCTGGCCTGGATGCGCCGCACGTCGCAGATGTCGGTGCCAATGCCGTAAATCATGATGTGGGTTTGGCTTTGCGAAGCGCGTTGTTCAGCCCACCATGTGCAGCTGCTCAGCCTGAGCGATGCAGCGCAAATAGTCTTTGATGGTGGCCTCATAACCCAGCTCCAGCGCATCCGCAATCAGCGCGTGGCCGATCGACACCTCACTCACGCCGGGCACTTGATTCAAAAAGACGGTGAGGTTATCGCGGTTCAGGTCATGCCCGGCGTTCACACCCAAGCCCGCCGCCAACGCGGCTTGGGCGGCGCTGGCAAAACGCGCCAGCTGCGCAGCAACTTCCGGGGTGCCCCAGGCGGCGGCATAGGGTTCGGTGTAAAGCTCAACACGGTTTGCGCCCACGGCTTTGGCCGCAGCCATTGAAGCGGTTTCAGCATCCATGAACAGGCTCACCCGCACACCCCAAGCATGCGCCTGCTCGATCAGCGGCTTCAGGCGCTGCGCATCCTGCGGAAAACTCCAGCCGTGGTCGCTGGTGAACTGACCCTGGCCGTCGGGCACAAAGGTGACCTGGTGCACCGGCAGTTTTTGCGCCACCAGGCTGCCGACCACGTCCATCAGGTTGTGAAATGGATTGCCTTCAATGTTGTATTCGCGGTCCGGCCAGGCCTGCAGCAGGCGCGCCAGCTCGGGCACGTCGCTGCCGCGGATGTGGCGCTCATCTGGGCGCGGGTGCACGGTGATGCCGTTTGCCCCAGCTTGCAGGCACAAGGTGGCGGCGCGGGTCAGGCTGGGAATGCCCAGGTGGCGCGTGTTACGCACTGTGGCGACTTTGTTGAGATTCACAGAAAGTACGGTGGTATTCATAGGTTTTGCAGGTCGATCATCACTTGCCGGGTGCGCAGGGCGCTCACCCCGCAATGGTAATTGAGCAGGGTGCGCAGCTGCGGTTTGAGCTCGGATGCCACCTCAGCGCAGGCGCGCAGCACGGCGGTAAACGGCGCGCGCTCGCCCAGCACGTGTTGCAGGGTGGTCCACTGCGCGCCGTTCAGGCTGGCACGGTCTGCCTCGCTGGCTTGGCGCAGGCCGCCTTCGGGTACCAGGCTGTAGCGCGTATCGGGGTGCAGCGCCAGCAGTGTCATGGTTTGCGCGTCCAGCAGCGGCAAGAGGCCAATTTCACGCAGCAGCAGCAGCTCAAACGCGCGCAGGGCAGACTCCAGCACTTCGCCGTGCTCGCTGGCAATCACCGCCACCACGCTGGCATAGCTGTCAAACAGCGCCGGGTGCGGGTCTTCACGCGCCAACAGGTTCAGCAGCAACTCGTTGAGGTAGTAGCCCGACATCAGCGCGTCGCCGGTGGGCATGACATGGCCGCCTTGCCATTCGGCGGCTTTCAGGGTTTTGATTTCAGCGTCGCCACCAAATGCCAGATGCAGTGGCTGCAGTGGCAGCAGGATCGGCCGAAAGCTGGAACTGGGCCGCTTGACCCCCTTGGCCACCAGCGCCAGTCGCCCATGGTGGCGGGTGAACACCTCCAGGATCAGGCTGGTCTCGCTCCAGTCGTAGCGGTGCAGCACAAAGGCGGGTTCATCTGAGATACGTTTGGTTGCCATTCAGGGTCTGAATTGTTCATCAAACAACGCCAAAACCGCGTCCGCCCGGTAAATAAACACCTGCCGAACAGGCAACCCAGCCAGGATCCTTAGCGCCCCGACTTCAAGACCAGCGCTTGCGGCACGGTCAGACAGTCCTGGATTCTGGTCAGCAGGTTTCTGCATTCCAGCTTCAGATTGTCGAGCAGCGAGTGGCGGCTGATGTAATAGGGCGCACGCACCCCGCGGTGCTCGACGACATCGCCAACCTGCTCGAAATGGATGCCAAAACCGTGTAACTGGCGTGCCAGTCGCGGCTCCATCATCGCAAACACACCATCCAGACCCTGGTCCAACCCCATCGCCGTGATCGCCAGATAAAGTCCGAGCGCCATCGAAGGAAACAGTTTCCTGGCATCGACGTCGCCCATATCGAGCTTTTCGATGCTGCCGTTTGCCATCAGAACGCCATGCCTGGGTCGGCGAAATTCAGAGATGATGGCCAGGCGCGATATCTCACCGTAACGCTTGCGGCACGTCCCCGTTGATTTATCGAATACCCAGCGCAAGGACTGAGCGCACGTTTTTTCAAACGGAAACACCGCATCAGGCGCACGCTGGTCCGACAAAATCAACCTGACGCAACCCACATAGACACCGGTAGGTTTGTGCAGCAACAGGCAGTGAATCGAATGCTTGTCCGCCTCGTCCTGCTCCATTTGGTTGACCTGGTGCGGTTCAAAGCCAAGCTCTTCACAGTAAACCTGATGGCGGATGCGGTAGACCTTTTCTAGCAAGTGTTCTTCATCCGCAGGAATCACCTCAAAATGGGTCTGAAAAAGGTCGGTCAGGCTTTGGTGAATCATGTGATTTGTGCAGTCGACGTCTTGGATGATCACGCGCTTGCTCGTTTTTAAGCGGTCCGTCTAGTTACACCAATGAAAATTGAGGTGATTTTTCTAGTTTAAGGCGCATACGTCGCTCAACGACACCCAAGTTGTAAGACAACGTTACGCCAACAAAAAGAATGAGCCGGAAAGCTTAAGACTCGGCCCCTTGCAGCCATACCGCTTGAAGACGGGTTCACTTGGGACACGTTTGGTTGCCAAGGGCCAATATCCCCAACAGAATCATGGGTAAATATATAACCTGTTTATTATTAATTTGAACATCAAGTATCTTTGTGACTCAACAGTTCAATTTCTAACCAGAAGAAAACACCCTGACTGAAACCAAGCTCAGAAATCTCGACCTTGCTATCGTGTGGACCGTTGTCGCAGTTAGCCTGTTACCCCTTGTCCCCTATGCGGTGAATACCCTTTTCGGTTGATAGCATGCATTGGCGGTCAAACAAACAAGGCCGCTTAAGCTGCCTTGTTGCTTTTGGGGCTGTCAAACATGGCGCTTTGGCTTTTACTCGTAGCCAAAGGAGCGCACCCGGGCTTCGTCATCGGCCCAGCCTGAGCGCACTTTGACCCACATTTCGATGAAAACCTTGCAGTCCAGCAGCTTTTCTAGCTCGACACGGGTTTCCATGCCAATGCGTTTGATGCGCTCCCCCTTGTCACCAATCACCATGGCTTTATGGCCATCACGCTCAACGACGATGGAGGCGGCAATCCGCAGCAGGCGTTTCTGGCCCTTCTTCGCGGGAGGTTCCTCTTCAAACTTATCAATGATCACAGTCGAGGTGTAAGGTAACTCGTCACCGGTCAGGCGAAACAGCTTTTCACGCACCATTTCACTGGCCATGAAGCGCTCGCTGCGGTCGGTCAACTCATCCGCCGCATACCACCAGCTCTGCTCGGGCAAGTACTTGGCGCAGATGTCGAGCAGGCGATCGACATCTTTGGCGTTTTTGGCCGACATTGGCACAAATTCAGTGAACGTATGTTTGGCCTGCATGTCCTGTAACCAGGGCGCGATGTCACCACGGCGGTGCACGTTGTCGAGCTTGTTGGCAATCAGCAGCGTCGGGATGTTTTTGCCCAGCAGCGCCAAGACGCGGGCATCGGCAGGGGTAAAGCTGCCCGCCTCCACCACAAACAAAATCAAATCCACATCGGCCACCGCGCCCACCACGGTTTTGTTCAACGACTTGTTTAAGGCGTTGCCGTGGATGGTTTGGAAACCCGGGGTATCGACAAACACAAACTGCGTTGCGCCAACCGTGTGCATGCCGGTGATACGGTGGCGGGTGGTTTGCGCCTTGCGTGAGGTGATGCTGATCTTTTGCCCGACCAGCGCGTTCAGCAGGGTCGATTTGCCCACGTTGGGTTTGCCCACAATGGCGATCAAGCCGCAGCGCTGGCCAGCGACCGGCGCATCAACCGGCCCGGCGGGGCGCATGTTGCGGTGCAGGCCTGCCAGCATCGCTTCAACGTCATTTAGGGCTGTAGCCCCCGTGCCATCTGCGTCGGCAGCTTCGTTTTTTATAGTAGTCATTGAGGCCCTTTGGTCTTGAGTGTTTGCAGCATGGTGGTGGCGGCAGCTTGTTCGCCAGCGCGGCGGGAGCCACCCGTGCCACGCGCCGTCAGATTGAGTTCGGTGATCTCGCATTCAACCTCAAAGGTTTGCTTGTGGGCCGCGCCCAGCGTGGCGACGACTTTGTAACCAGGCACTTTCATGCGCCGCGCCTGCAACCATTCCTGCAGTTCGGTTTTAGGATCTTTGCCCATGGCAGCCATGGCCGGGTTGATTTCCAGCGAGGCATACAGCCGGTTCACCAGCGCCTGCGCTGCAGAGAAGCCGCCATCCAGATAGGTGGCACCAATCACAGCTTCCAAAGCATCTGCAAGGATAGACGGGCGTTTTTTCCCTCCGGAGCGCATTTCGCCCTCGCCCAGGCGGATCACCTCGCCCAAACCCAGCTTGATAGCCAGCGGATGCAACGCCTCCTGGCGCACCAGACCCGCACGTACCCGCGACAAATCACCTTCTGGCAGCGCACTGAGTCGCTGGTAAAGCAGATCCGCCACGCAGACACCCAGCACCGAATCGCCCAGAAACTCCAGCCGCTCGTTGTGGTCAGCGGAAAAGCTTCGGTGGGTGGTGGCCCGCGCAAGCAGGCTCAGATCAGAAAATTGGTACTGCAGGCGCTGTTGCAGCGCTGCCAGCCCCGCGCTCAAGGCGTCACCTGTGTTGTCACCTTAGTTTGAGCGGCCTGCATACTTCATCGTCAGGTAGGCCGGGCCGGCCAGATGAATCTCGCGCTGGTAGGCGAAACTCACCACCACCTTGTCATTTTCCTTGGTGACTTCAATGTCTTTGGCGGTGATCGAGCTGATGTTGTCGATGGCCGATGCCTTATCAAAAATAGAGCGCACCTCCACCACCGTATTGCCTTCAGAGGCTTTCTGGACCGCCTTGAGCACGGCCTGGTACTCGATGGCAGTAGGAAGGATCTGCGCCACGATCACGCCTGATACCGCCAGCACAGCACCCACAAAGATGAAGCCGATGAGTGAGAGGCCACGTTGACCTGATTTGACGGCGCGAACCATAGAAAACTCCTGCTCAGTTAAAAGGACCAATACGCTTGAGGTTACCAAAGTTCATCCAGACAAAAAAGGCTTTTCCGACAATGTTTTTCTCTGGCACAAAACCCCAATAGCGCGAATCAAGAGAGTTGTCGCGGTTGTCGCCCATCATGAAGTAGTGGCCCTCGGGCACCTTGCACATCACCCCCTCGACGCTGTACTGGCAGTTTTGCTTGAACTGAAACTCACCAGCACCCGGCACAAAGGCGGGGCGGCTGTCGTCATTGAGCAGGCGATGTTTGGCGGTGCCCATGTCTTCTTCAAACTGCTTGAAGTAGCGCATGGTGTCTTCGTCAAAAAATTCAGGCAAGGTGTCGGTTGGCACCGCTTTGCCGTTGATGCTAAGCCGTTTGTTGAGGTAGGCCACCTCGTCACCGGGCACCCCGACCACGCGTTTGATGTAGTCCAGACTGGGCTTGGGCGGGTAGCGAAACACCATCACGTCACCGCGCTGCGGCGGTGTGCCAGCAGTGACCTTGGTGTTGAGCACCGGCAGGCGCAGGCCGTATTCGAACTTGTTGACCAAAATCAGGTCACCCACCAGCAGGGTCGGAATCATCGAGCCCGATGGAATCTTGAATGGCTCAAACAGAAACGACCGCAGAATAAAGACGCCAATGATCACCGGGAACAGCCCGGCCGTCCAATCCAGCCACCAGGGCTGCGCCAGCAGGCGGTGTTTGGCCTCAGTCAGGTTGTCATCCACCTTGCTGATGCCCAGCTTGCCCAGTTCTTCGTTGCGTTTGAGGGTTTGCACTTCCAGCTCGGCAGCGGCTCTCTGGCGTTGCGGCAGGAAAACAAAGCGTTCAGCCAGCCAATAGGCGCCGGTGATGATGCTGGCCAGAAAGAGCAGCAGAGCGAAGTTGCCTTCCACCATGCCAAAGTACCAGGCCCCGACATAGGCCACAAAGGCAGCCAAAACAGCAGAAGTTAGGGCCTGCATCACGCATCCACCTTCAAAATTGCCAGGAACGCCTCTTGCGGCACCTCAACAGAACCAATCTGCTTCATGCGCTTCTTGCCTTCTTTTTGCTTTTCCAACAGCTTGCGTTTGCGTGAAATGTCGCCGCCGTAACACTTGGCGATCACGTTTTTGCGCAATGCTTTGATGGTTTCACGAGCGATCACGTTGGCACCGATGGCGGCCTGAATCGCCACGTCGTACATCTGGCGTGAAATCACTTCACGCATCTTGCTCACTACCGCGCGGCCTCGGTACACCGACTGCGAGCGGTGCACGATGATCGACAGGGCATCAACCTTCTCACCGTTGAGCAAAATGTCGACCTTGACCACGTCGGCGGTGCGGTACTCCTTGAACTCATAGTCCATCGAAGCGTACCCGCGCGAGACACTTTTTAACTTATCGAAGAAGTCCATCACGATCTCGCCCAGCGGAATCTCGTAGGTCAGCACCACCTGGCGGCCCTTGTAGGCCATGTTCATCTGCACGCCGCGCTTCTGATTGGCCAGCGTCATCACCGGGCCCACATATTCCTGCGGCATGTACAGATGCAAGGTCACGATGGGTTCACGGATTTCTTCCAGGCGGCCCTGATCGGGCATCTTGGAGGGGTTTTCCACCATCTTTACTGTGCCATCGGCCTGTACCACCTGGTAAACCACGCTGGGCGCGGTGGTGATAAGGTCTTGGTCAAACTCGCGCTCTAGGCGCTCTTGCACTATTTCCATGTGCAGCAAGCCCAGAAAGCCGCAACGAAAGCCAAAGCCCAGCGCCTGCGACACTTCCGGCTCGTAATGCAGCGACGCATCGTTGAGCTTCAACTTTTCCAGGCTGTCACGAAGACCTTCGTACTGGTTGGCTTCGGTGGGGTACAGCCCGGCAAACACCTGCGGCTGGATTTCCTTGAAGCCGGGCAATGGCTCGGTGGCCGTGGCTGCCGCACCACCGGTGCCGGGGCGAATCAGAGTGATGGTGTCGCCCACTTTGGCGGCCTGCAGTTCACGGATACCGGCAATGATGTAACCCACCTCGCCTGCCTCAAGCGCTTCACGTGGCTGGTTGGCCGGGGTGAACACGCCCAGGCTATCAGCGTTGTAAGTGGTGCCGGTGGCCATCATTTTGATGCGCTCCCCTTTGGCGAGACGGCCATCGACAATGCGCACCAGCATCACCACACCAACATAGCTGTCAAACCAGCTGTCGACAATCATGGCGCGTAAAGCCGCGTTGGGATTGCCTTTAGGCGCGGGAATGCGCGCCACCACGGCTTCCAGAATCTCATCGATACCCATGCCAGTTTTGGCCGAACAGGCAATGGCCTCAGACGCATCGATACCGATAACGTCTTCCACTTCCGAACGGGCGTTTTCCGGGTCGGCGTTGGGCAGGTCCATTTTGTTGAGCACCGGCACCACTTCCACACCCAGATCCAGTGCGGTGTAGCAATTGGCCACGGTTTGGGCTTCGACACCCTGACTGGCGTCCACCACCAGCAGCGCGCCTTCGCAGGCTGAGAGCGAGCGGCTCACTTCATAAGAAAAGTCCACATGGCCGGGGGTGTCGATCAAGTTCAGGTTGTAGATCTGACCATCTTTGGCTTTGTACTGCAGCGCAGCAGTTTGCGCCTTGATGGTGATGCCACGCTCTTTCTCGATGTCCATTGAGTCCAGCACCTGAGCTTGCATCTCCCGCTCTTGCAACCCGCCGCAGCGCTGGATCAGCCGATCGGCCAGCGTTGACTTGCCATGGTCAATATGGGCAATGATGGAGAAGTTTCTGATGTGATTCATCGGGTAGGTCTAACGCAGGAGGTGCAGCATCTGCCGCATAAAAAGGGCGCACGTTTGAGGTGTGCGCCCAATTCAGAGTCGGTTGGCAGCTGCCAGCCAAAACAAGCGATTGTAATTGGCTTGTCTAACCAGGCCTTAGCGCGATGGCTTGACAAAGACAAACTGAGCCATGTCGTCCCGGTAAACCAGCAAAGCGACTGACTTGGCCTTATCAAGCTTGACGAGGGCAGACTCAAACGTTTTCAGGTCTGGCGTTGCGGTATTGCCCACCTGGGTGATGACATCGCCTTCGCGCAGACCGGCGCGGGCTGCTGCGTCAGCGACCGACTCCACGGTCACACCCCCCTTGATGCGAAGCTCTGCCTTTTTGGCGTCGCTCAGCTCACCCACCACCAGCCCAAGCGCTTGCGCGGCAGCTGAGCCTTTGGGTTTGACCGGCTTGTCAGGTGCCTTGGCCACCGGTTTGTCGGAAGGTATTTCAACAATCACCACCGTCAGTTCTTTGGTCGCACCCCGGCGAAACACAGTGAGTGTGCTCTTGGTGCCGGGCTTGACTGCGCCCACCATGCGCGGCAAGTCGGATGACTTTTCCACAGCTTTCCCGTCAAACTTGACGATGATGTCACCCGCCTCCACACCGGCCTTGTCAGCGGGAGCCCCCTCTTCCACAGCACGCACCAGCGCACCTTGGGCCTTGCCCAAGCCAATGGATTCAGCCACCTCCTTGGTGACCCGGTCAATCTGCACACCAATGCGGCCGCGCGTGACCTTGCCGGTGGCACGCAGCTGCTCACTGACGCGCAGCGCCTCGTCCATCGGGATTGAGAAAGAAATACCCATGGAGCCGCCCGAGCGTGAGTAAATCTGGCTGTTGATGCCCACTACCTCGCCGCGCATATTGATCAGCGGGCCGCCGGAATTGCCGGGGTTGATGGCCACGTCGGTCTGGATAAACGGCAGGTACTCGCCGGTATCGCGCTGTTTGGCACTGACGATGCCGGCCGTCACCGTGTTTTCCAGGCCAAAGGGTGAGCCAATCGCCACCACCCATTCACCCACCCGCAAGCGGCTCACATCGCCCACCTTGACAGCGGGCAAGCCAGTCGCGTCGATCTTGAGCACCGCCACGTCACTGCGCTTGTCGGCACCAATGATTTTGGCCTTGAACTCACGGTTGTCGGTCAGCGTCACCAGCACCTCGTCGGCACCGTCAACCACATGGGCGTTGGTCATGATGAAGCCGTCTGCCGACAAAACGAAGCCGGAGCCGACGCCCCTGGGTTGCTCTTCACTGCGCGGCTTTTGCGGGTGGTTGCGCGGCGGAGCCTGCCGCGGCGTGTTGGGCATCGGCATGCCAAAGCGGCGGAAAAACTCCAGCATGTCCTCGTCCATTTGCGGACCTTGCATCGGTTGGGCGTTGACTTTTTCCAGGGTGCGGATGTTCACCACCGACGGGCTGACCTGCTCTACCAAGTCGGCAAAATCAGGCAACGTACTGACCTGCGCCCAGGCGCAGGACACAGGCACCAAGGCGGTGAAAGAGGTACCCATCAAAGCACCGCTCAGGGCGCACGCATACAAGCGCTTCCAGTTAAACCGAATCATGTGTGACCTTTCCAGTGAACAAAATAGAGGGCATATGAACGCTTAGCGCTTTCTCTCAAGCGCCTGCACGAAGACCGCCAGGGTTTGCGCTGGCACCTCGCCCACCGCTGTCAACCACCACGCACCGAGCTGACGCATGCGCACACTCGTCGCCCCCATCGACACCAGGTTGTGCGCCAGCAGGTGGCCATGGCGTTGGACATCAAAAGACTCGACAAACAGAGACACTGAGGCTAGGCCGTCTGAATAAACACATTGCACAGGTGCGTTGGCCGCCCCGGCGCCGCCGACGATGCGCTTGTAGCAGCGCACCGGCGTGAAGCCCGGCACAGCGGTATCCAGCACCCAGCCCTCGTCGTTGAGCGTAGTTTTGACCAGCGTGGGGCTGACCACCTGGTAGCCCTGGGGGTTGTCCATCATGGCTTTGAGCTTGGCCATAACCACCGGTGCACCAAGTTGAAGCTCCGAAAAAGCCGCCTGCTCTATTACATTTCCCGCCGGATCAAGGGTTTGCAACTTGACCATCAACCCGGTTTTTCGTTCGGTCCAGATTTGGTAACCAAAGCGCAGCGGGTCGATCGGCAGCAGTTGCACGATGTCGGCGTCCAGCCCGGCCACGCGCGCCTGCCCAACTGTGTGCAGGCGGTAAAAACGGGTCACCGATGCATCGGCCCGGTTCAGCAGATTGGGAAACAGGCCGAGTGCCTCACGGGTTTCATGAATGACCGTGCGGCTATCCGGCAAAAAGGTAACCACCTGGTCGTTGCGCCGAAAGGTGGTGCGCGCCGTGCCGGTGAGCGACTCCACCCGCGCCATCTGCTGCTCGCCATTGCCCACATGCCAGATGCGCGAGGTGGACATGTCGCTGCCTGTGGTCACCACAAAGGTGCCGATGTAGGCGCATGCGCGGGGCGCATCGTGCAGGCGCATCAGCCAGCGCTCAATGCCGGTGGCCGTCGTCTGAGCATTGACCAGCTGGGGCGGTATGGGCTGCGCCGCAGCGCCGCCTTGGGCCAGCCAGCCGAAGACACACAGCAAAAGACCCCAGCCGAAGTTCAACGCTCGCCCTCGCTAAAGGTGGCGTTACGCATAAACCCGGAGGGCATCTGCAAAGCGGTCGCGCCACCCATCTGTCGGTGGGCCGCCAATAAGGCATCAAGCTGCGGATCGCGAATGATCAGCCCTGGGGTGCCATCAGCGACCACCAGAGTTGATGGCGCCGCCAGGGGTGTCGGTGCTGGCGCTTTGGCCAATTGCGCTGCACTGTCACCACTGCGGCCAGCCGAACCTAGCAGCGCCACGCCCTGCCAGGCCAGCACCGCCACCAAAGCGACCGAGGCCAAGCCCACCACACGCTTCCACCACGGATCGTTCGCAGCCACAACCTTTATGCCTTTTTTCCCTTCAGCCCTTATAAGCAAAGCGCTAGCAGCTATAGTTTCAATAGTTTCCTCTGCCAATTTAGAGCGCAGTCGCGCAACAAAGGCTGGGTCATGCGCGCGCATGGTAGCGCCCGAGGAGCGCATCGCGGCGCCTATCAGGTGGTATGTATCCCAGGTATCCTGCGCCTGTGGCGTGCTGGCCAGGTAAGCCACCGTGCGGGCGAACTCGTCCCCCCGGACCTGCCCATCCACCAGGGCAGACACCTGTTCGCTTCTTTCACGCAATGGTTCAGACATGACTTTTTTCGCCTCACTTCACTCTTGTAACGTTCCAACTATTCACACCGTTGCACCTGTCCGTAACTTACCAACGCTTGCCTGTCTGTTTGTCCAGCATGGGCCGTACCTTGGCCGAGATGGCTTCGCGCGCCCTGAAGATACGCGAGCGCACCGTGCCAATCGGGCAGGCCATCAGTTGCGCAATATCCTCATAACTCATCCCCTCCATTTCACGCAGGGTGATCGCTTGCCGCAAATCTTCTGGCAAAGCTGCTAAAGCATCACTGACCGCCTGCCCAATCTCTTTGGCGGCCAGCACCGACTCAGGGGTTTCGTCTGTGCTTGGTTCGTTTCTGGGGCGAAAAGTTTCATCGTCATCGTCTTTTGGGCCCATAGCGCTGTCCGACACCGTGCGGTCGCGCTTCATGTCCAACAGAAACTTCTTCGCCGTATTCACCGCAATGCGGTACAGCCAGGTGTAGAACTGCGCGTCGCCGCGAAACTGGTGCAAGGCCCGGTAGGCGCGGATGAAGGTTTCCTGCGCAATGTCTTCCACGATATCAACGTCGCGCACCATGCGGCCAATCAGTCGCTCGACCCTGCGCTGATATTTGATGACCAACAATTCGAACGCGCGCTGATCACCGGCGACTGTGCGCTCCACCAGCATGGCGTCGCTGTCGGGCTCGCGAGGTGACGCAGCAGTTGGCGGCAAATCGTCCGTCATGGCACGACCTTATCGGCATCCGCGGTGGCTGAGGCCGGGAGACGCGCAAACACTGCACGCCGCAGTGCAAGCCAGCGCACAGGCGCCGTTTGCCGCTCAGGCCAAATCCAGAGCAGGGAATTTTCTGGCGTGCGTAAATGCAACAACAAGACACTCTGACTGTCCAGCACCGCACTTACATTCACCTGCCGGGCTTGCTCGCCGGAGGTCCAGAGCCAGGTTTTCGTGTCCCAGGTGAGCTGGCCAGCAGGCGAGCGCAACCAAGCCCAGATGGCCACGCTGGCGGTCACCAGCCACAGCCCTAGCGCAGCCAGATGCCGCACCCCGGCTTGATCAGACTGCATGATCCACACCGCCAAGCTGCTGGCACCGGCTAACAGCACTGCCGCCAACAGCCCCGCGTGAAAACGCGAACGCCCCACCGGGTAGCTGACCGCTGGGGCGTTGTACATGTGGCAAGAGCCGCTGAGAAACGTGAATCCTGCGATCAGCGGCGATCAAGGCGCCCGCTTGAAAACCAGCGAGCCGTTGGTACCACCAAAGCCAAAGTTGTTTTTGATCGCCACATCAATCTTCATGTCACGGGCTGTGTTGGCGCAGTAGTCCAGGTCGCAGTCGGGATCGGCATTAAAGAGGTTGATAGTGGGCGGACTCTTTTGGTGGTAGAGCGCCAGCACAGTCACCACAGATTCCAACCCGCCAGCACCACCGAGCAGGTGTCCGGTCATGGATTTGGTGGAGCTCACCACGGTTTTGTAAGCGTGGTCACCGAGTGCCGCCTTGATGGCGTTTGACTCGTTGGCATCACCCAGGGGCGTGGAGGTGCCGTGGGCGTTGACGTAGTCAATCTGATCAACATTCACGCCAGCGTTCTTCATGGCGTTAAGTATGGCGCGGCGCGGACCGTCCATGTTGGGTGCGGTCATGTGTCCGGCATCAGCACTCATGCCAAAACCAGCCAGCTCAGCGTAAATTCTGGCGCCACGCGCTTTGGCGTGCTCGTATTCTTCCAGCACCATGACGCCTGCGCCTTCGCCCAGCACAAAACCGTCACGATCACGGTCCCAGGGGCGCGACGCGGTGGCGGGATCGTCGTTGCGGGTGCTCAAGGCGCGCATGGAGGCAAAGCCGCCCACACCCAGCGGCGAGATGGAAGCCTCGGCACCACCCGCCACCACCACATCGGCGTCACCGTATTCGATCATGCGCCCGGCCTGGCCAATGCTGTGCAAGCCGGTGGTGCAGGCAGTCACGATGGCGAGGTTTGGACCCTTGAAGCCAAAGCGGATGGACACATGCCCGGCAATCATGTTGACAATGGTCGAGGGCACAAAAAATGGCGAAATACGCCGCGCGCCACGCTGCATGTACTCGGAGTGCATGTGCTCGATCATCGGCAAACCGCCGATTCCGGAGCCGATCACGCAGCCAATGCGGGTGGCCAGCTCATCATCCAGGGCGTCACCGGTTGGCAAACCAGCGTCGGTAACCGCCTGAGCCGCAGCCGCAATACCAAAGTGGATGAAACTGTCCATGGTGCGCGCCTCTTTGGCGCTCATGTAGGCTTCAACGTCAAAACCCTTCACTTCACCCGCCACCTTGGAACTGAAGGTGGAAGGATCGAATTTGGTGATCAGGCCAATGCCCGACTGGCCAGCCAGCAGGTTGGCCCAGGTCGTGTCAACCGTGTTTCCAACGGGACTGATACAACCTAAACCGGTAACAACGACGCGACGACGGGACATATGAATTTTGCAGTCAGTGGTTCGTCTGTGAAAGGCCTGACGCCTGCTTCAGGCATCAAGCAATGAAACTCGCTGCATTAGGGGCAACAGCAGCGGGTGTGTCGACCCCTAAAAGCGAAGACGGCACCGGGCGGTGCCAATCTGGGTTGGATACTTACGCTTTTTTGTGCGTCATCGCATAGTCCACAGCGTTTTGCACTGTGGTGATCTTTTCAGCATCTTCGTCAGGGATTTCAATGCCAAACTCGTCTTCGAGGGCCATCACCAACTCCACGGTGTCGAGTGAATCGGCACCCAAGTCAGCCACAAACGCTTTTTCGTTGGTGACTTGTGACTCTTCGACGCCGAGTTGCTCGGCAATGATTTTTTTAACGCGTGCTTCAATATCGCTCATGAGTTCCCTCAAAGGGTTGTAAAAAGATCCGTCATTTTAACCGGACGGATATAGCGGCTGGATTACTCCGATTTATACACTGATCAGACCATGAACATGCCACCATTGACATGCAATTCTTGGCCAGTGACGTAAGACGCTTGCGGTGAGGCCAAATACGCGACCGCATGCGCGATATCTGATGGCTTACCCAGGCGGCCCAGCGGAATCTGCCCCAACAAGGCCTTGTGCTGCTCTGGCGCCAAGCCAGCGGTCATGTCGGTCTCGATGAACCCCGGGGCAATGCAATTAACGGTAATGTTGCGTGAACCCAGCTCCCGCGCCAGCGCACGGGTCATGCCCGCCACGCCTGCCTTGGCTGCAGCGTAATTTGCCTGGCCCGGGTTGCCGGACGCGCCCACCACCGAGGTGATGCTGATGATGCGGCCATAACGCTGGCGCGTCATAGTGCGCATCACGGCGCGGCTCATCCTGAAAACGGCCTTGAGATTGGTGTCGAGCACCGCATCCCACTCATCGTCTTTCATGCGCATGGCCAGGTTGTCGCGGGTGATGCCGGCGTTGTTGACCAGAATCTGCAAGCCACCATGCGCTTTCACCATGCTGTCAATCAGCGCATCGACGCCAGCGGCATCGTTGACGTTGAGCGTTTTGCCGCTGCAGCCTTCAAAAGCGGCCAGCGCCTGGCTGATTTTGGCGGCGCCGTCGTCGGTGGTGGCGGTGCCAATCACCTTCAGGCCAAGATGCGCCAGTTGCAGCGCAATCGCTGCGCCAATACCGCGCGAGGCGCCAGTAACCAAGGCGACTTGCCCCGCAAAAGTCTGTTCACTCATAGCTTTAGTCCTATCCATCAGGCTTGCGAAAGAGTTGCTTTGACGTCTGCCAGACTGGCGGCGTCAAACAGCGCCAGGCCTTGCATGTCGGCGGCAATGCGCTTGGTCATCCCTGCCAGCACCTTGCCTGGGCCACATTCCACCAGCGTCGACAAGCCCCGCGCTTGCAGAGCTTGCACACATTCCACCCAGCGCACCGGGCCAAACGCCTGGCGCACCAGCGCATCACGAATACGCGCAGGATCTTGCTCCACCGCCACGTCGATGTTGTTGATCACCGGGATCTGCGGCGCGGCCAACGCGGTCGCGTCGAGCTTGTCCTTGAGTTTGAGCGCGGCAGGCTTCATCAGGCTGGCGTGAAACGGCGCCGACACCGGCAGCAGCAGGGCACGCTTGGCGCCTTTGACCTTAAGTGCCACACAAGCCTGCTCGACCGCGGCTTTGGAGCCTGCGATCACTGTTTGACCCGGGTCATTGAAATTGACCGCTTCCACAACTTCTGCAGCATTTCCTCCGAACGACGCCGTCACCTCTGCGCAGATAGCGATCACTTTGGAAGCTTCCATGCCCAAAATAGCGGCCATCGCGCCAACCCCGACCGGTACTGCCTCCTGCATCGCTTGGGCTCGAAAACGCACCAGCGGCGCCGCCTGGGCCAGCGTCAGCACACCTGAGGCCACCAGCGCCGAATACTCGCCCAGCGAATGCCCGGCCACCGCAGCGGGTGCCACACCCACCTCAGCCATCCAGACACGGTACGCCGCCACACCAGCGACCAACATCACCGGCTGGGTGTTGGTTGTCAGCGCCAAAGCCTCTTTCGGGCCGTTTTTGATCAGCGCGCCCAGATCCTCACTTAGCGCATCAGAGGCCTCGGCCAAGGCTGACGCGACCTGCGGGTGATCACCCCAGGCGTCGAGCATGCCGACCGACTGTGAACCTTGACCCGGAAAAACAAAAGCGAATGGTTTCATAAACGTTGCAGAAAGCGATCCAGAAATATATAAGAAATAAGCCTCTAGCCCTTATTGGATAAGCGCGAGTAGCTACAGTTTCAGAAGTACCGAACCCCAGGTGAAACCACCGCCAACGCCCTCCAGCAGCAGGGTTTGGCCCGGTTTGATCTGGCCGGAGCGCACCGCCGTGTCCAGCGCCAGGGGAATCGACGCTGCCGAGGTGTTGCCGTGCTGGTCGACCGTAACCACCACATTCTCCATCGCCAGCTTCAGCTTGCGCGCAGTGCTTTGCATGATACGGATGTTGGCCTGGTGAGGTACCAGCCAGTCAATATCCGCGGCAGTCTTGCCGGCCTTGGCCAAGACTGCACGCGCGGTTTCGTCCAGCAAGCCCACCGCCAGTTTGAACACGGCCTGGCCGTCCATGCGCAACAAAGGTTCACCCTGAACTTTTCCACCGGCCACATGACCCGGCACATACAAGATGCTGGTGTACTTGCCATCGGCGTGGAGATCCGTGGCCAAAATACCTGGCTCCTCTGAGGCTTCCAGCACCACGGCGCCCGCGCCGTCACCAAACAGCACGCAGGTGGTGCGGTCCTGAAAGTCAAGAAGACGCGAAAAAATCTCTGAGCCAACCACCAGAGCGCGCCGGGCGGACCCGCACTTGATCATCGCGTCCGCCACTGTGAGCGCGTAGATAAAACCGCTACACACCGCCTGCACATCAAAAGCCGCGCCCCCGGCTGCGCCAAGCTTGCCTTGCAGAATGCTGGCGGTCGAGGGAAACACCATGTCTGGCGTGGAGGTGCCGACGATGATCAAATCAATATCTTGCGCGGTAACGCCAGCGGCTTGCATGGCATTCTGGCAAGCCTGCAGTGCCATATCACTGCAAGCCATGCCAGCCGGTGCAAAGTGTCGCGCCCGGATGCCAGTTCGCTCCACAATCCATTCGTCGCTGCTTTGCACGCCTTGCGCCGCCAGCTGGCTGACCAGGTCAGCATTGGTCAATCGATTTGGCGGCAAATAGCTGCCAGTTCCAGTGATGCGTGCGTAAATGTTCATAAATCAGGCTAAAACAGCGGCTTGGCTCAATTGCTTTTGATCTGCCGACACCAGCAAGGGTGCCGCACGGGCGATGCGAACGCGCACCTGTCCCAGCAGGTCATTGCGGGCCGCATCATACGCCCGAGCCAAAGCGAAGCCAAACGCCAGCTCATCGGCCGAGCCGTGGCTCTTGAACACCAGTCCACGCAAACCCAGCAAGGCACCACCGTTGTAGCGCCGGTGGTCCATCCGCTTTTTAAGCGCTGATATGACAGGGTAGGCCAAGAAAGCCGACATCTTGGTGAATATATTGCGCGAAAATTCTCTTTTAAGGAAGTCCACGATCATGCCGGCAAGGCCCTCGCTAGCCTTCAGTGCGACATTGCCGACAAAGCCGTCACACACCACGATGTCTGTCGTGCCCTTGAAAATGTCATTTCCTTCGACATTGCCGTAAAAATTGAGATCACCGGTTTTGGAGGCAATGCGCAACAGCTCACCGGTTTTTTTGATAACTTCGTTGCCTTTGATGGCTTCTTCGCCAATATTGAGTAAACCCACCGTAGGGTTTTCGTTGCCACTCAACACCGACACTAAGGCCGAGCCCATCACCGCAAACTGCACCAGGTGCTCGGCAGTGCAATCCACATTGGCACCCATGTCAAGCACGGTGGTTCCCAAACCTTTGGCGTTGGGTATTTGTCCCGCAATAGCCGGGCGGTCAATGCCGTCCAGGGTTTTGAGAACATAACGCGAGATGGCCATCAGCGCACCAGTGTTGCCGGCAGACACCACCGCTTGCGCCGCACCTTCCTTCACCTGGTTGATAGCCACCCGCATGGACGAGTTTTTCTTGCGGCGCAAGGCCACTTCCAGCGGATCATCCATAGTCACCACTTCGCTGGCCGACACCACAGCGGCACGGGCATGGTTAAAGTTTTTCATGCTCTGCGGCAAGCCCACCATGATCAGTCGGGCCTCTGGATGCTGCTCCAGAAAACGGCAACACGCCGGCAAGGTGATACGCGGGCCGTGGTCGCCCCCCATGCAGTCAACAGCGATAGTGATCATGAATAGCTATAACCAGCGAGCCCGAGGGCAAATCAACAAAAGACAAAACGACACACTTCAAGCCAAAAACTTCAAGCCACAACGGCAAAGGCCCGAGGCTACACGCTAAGGTAGCCCCGGGCCTTGGGTGTTTGAGCTGGATTAGGCTTCAGACTTGGTGTTGAGAACCTTGCGACCACGGTAAAAACCGGTCGGGCTGATGTGGTGACGCAAATGTATTTCACCGGTGGTGGATTCCACGGCGATACCGGGCACCACCAAGGCGTTGTGTGAGCGGTGCATACCGCGCTTGGAAGGCGACTTTTTGTTTTGTTGGACGGCCATGTTCCGCTCCTAGAGGCTGTAAAGCCACCTGCGATCAGGCGACTTGGGGTTATTGAGATACGCACGGGTCTGAAGCGCGAAAGCCTTAAAGTATAGCCGATTGCCAATCGGGCAGTCCAGCCCCTGTTCAGCCAGGTTTTTTGAGATTCGCCAGCACGGCAAACGGGTTGGGTTTTTCGGCAGGCGCGTCAAAGTCTTTATCGGCCGCTGCCATCTTGACTTTGACCGGGCAAACCTCATGGCGCGGCACCAACGGCAAGGCCAGCAGCACCTCGTCTTCAATCAGTGCAGCCAGATCAAAGTCGCGGCTGATCACCAGCAAATCTTCTTCACATTCGTCGTCTTGCTGCGCGGCCAGCGCTTCGCTCTCAACAAAACGGAACTCGCGGGCGACCTGCACTGGCACCTCCACCGGTTCCAGGCAACGCTGGCAAATTTGTGGCACGGTGGTGAGCACGGTTAGCCGCAGCCACGGTGCTGGCTCCCCGGAAGGATCGGGCCGCAGTTCTGTCAACGCCGTCCAGCTAAATGCATTTTCACCGTCTAGCCCTTTAGTTTCCTGCATCAATCGCTCGTAATTTGAGAGCGTCTCAACACCTTCCTGGTGTAGGCTGGCCTGCGCTGCGTGTTTGACGTCAAGGAGAGGGGGGTGCTTGTGTTCCATCATGGCAGCAGTGTAAGAGAATCACGGCATGTCATCTTTACCCCAACGTCCCTTGATCCTGGCCTCCACATCGGTCTATCGCTGCCAACTGCTTGAGCGCTTGCGCCTGCCTTTTAGCGTGATTGCCTCGCAGGTCGATGAAACCCCTCTCGCCGGGGAATCCCCAAAAAACATGGCCCGTCGCCTGGCGCTGGCCAAGGCACAGTCGGTGGCTCAGGCGCACCCGAGCGCTGTGGTGATCGGCTCCGACCAAGTGGCTGATTTGGATGGGCAGGCGCTGGGCAAGCCTGGCAACCATGCGCGCGCAGTGCAGCAGTTGCAGGCCATGCGCGGCAAAACTGTCATTTTTCAGACCGCCGTGGCGGTGGTGTGCCAGGAAACCGGTTTTGAGAAAACCGATCTGGCGCAGGTCAAAGTGACTTTTCGCGCCTTGAGTGACGCGCAAATTGAAGCCTACTTGCTGGCCGAGCAGCCGTACGACTGCGCTGGTAGCGCCAAAAGCGAGGGTCTGGGCATTGCCCTTTTGGAACGCATCGACAACGACGACCCAACCGCGCTGATCGGCCTGCCGCTGATTCGCACCTGCCGGATGATCGAGGCAGCGGGCATCGGGGTGCTGGCAACATGAGCGACCCGACAACACCTCAAAAAGGCAGCTTGTATCTGGTGCCTGCCCCGCTGGACTTTGGCTGCGACGAGACGCCAGACCTGCAACTCACCCTGCCGCTGGGCACCTTGCAAGCGGCCGCCGGGCTTTGCCACTGGGTTTGTGAAAACGCCAAATCCGCCCGCGCTTACCTCAAACGTATTCATGAAGTCACGCCACTGTGCTGCAGCATTCAGGAGATGCAACTGGTGGAGCTGCCACGTGAAGTGCACAAAAAAGGCGACCACTCGGGCAACTTTGACGCCCGTCACCTGCTGCAACCGGCACTGAACGGGCACCATCTGGGCCTGATCAGCGAGGCCGGCATGCCTGCCATCGCTGACCCGGGGTCATCGGTGGTGCGTGCGGCGCATGATCTGGGCATCACGGTGGTGCCACTGGTCGGGCCGGTATCGCTGCTGCTGACCCTTGCGGCCAGCGGGCTCAATGGTCAGAACTTTGCTTTTGTCGGTTACCTGCCGCAAGACCCAATCGCGCGTGGCGGGCGCATACGTGAATTGGAAACTCTGGCGTTGCGCACTGGGCAGACCCAGTTGTTCATTGAAACCCCTTACCGCAATCTCGCCATGCTGCAGGCTTTGCTACAACACCTGCAGCACAATACCCGCCTGGCGATTGGGTCGGGGCTCACTTTGGATCGCGCTCAACTGGTGAGTGACAGCGTGAAAAACTGGAAGAAGAAAGCCTGCCCGCTAAACAATGCCACGCCCGCGGTGTTTGCCATGGGGCACTGATAAGCTTTTTGGAATCAGCGCAACGCTGCTGACGACTTCGCGCCTTGCACCGCAGCCTCGCCCATAGCCGCACCAAAACGCTTGGCCAAGCGCTCAGCCACGTTGTCGCGGCGGGTGTAGTCGATGATTTCCTCGGCTTTCACCACCTCGCGCGCCACATAGTCAACACTGCCCAGTTCGTCTGCCAGCCCCATTTCAACCGCTTGCTGGCCGCTCCAGAACAGCCCGCTAAAGGTTTCTGGTGTTTCTTTTAGGCGGTTACCACGGCCCTCTTTCACCACATCGATGAATTGCTGGTGGATCTGGTCCAGCAAGGACTGGGCGTATTGGCGCTGGGTCTCGGTCTGCGGGCTGAAGGGGTCCAGAAAACCCTTGTTAACGCCAGCGGTCATCAACCTGCGCTCCACGCCCAGCTTTTCCATCAGGCCGGTAAAGCCAAATCCGTCCATCAACACGCCGATGCTGCCCACAATGCTGGCTTTGTCGACATAAATCTTGTCCGCCGCGACGGCAATGTAATAAGCGGCTGAAGCACAAGACTCCTCCACCACCGCATACACCGGCTTGTTGTGCAGCGCTTTGAGTCGAAGGATCTCGTCATTAATGATGCCCGCCTGCACCGGACTGCCGCCGGGAGAATTGATCAGCAATACCACCGCCTGGGCACCAGCATCTTCAAATGCCGTGCGTACGCTCGACAAAATCAGCTCGGCACTGGCTTCGGCGCCCGAACCAATTTCACCCTTGATCTCAATCACGGCGGTGTGCGGTGTGGTGACATTCTTGTTGATGTTGCTTTCCTGAAAAACAATCCAGACCAACCCCGCCAGAAACACCAGCCAAGCCAGGCGCACAAAGATGCGCCAGCGCCGCGCCGAGCGTTGCTCATTCAGGGCTGCAAAGGCCAGCTTTTCCAGAGTGGCGCGCTCCCAACCCGCACCACCAGGTGTCTGGTTTGATATGCTTTCAGTAGCTGCTGGCGCTTGGTTTACGGGGGTTTGAGGCTTATTTGGCATATTTTCTGGTGGCATGGTCGGGTCGCGGGATGCCGCGTCTTTTGGGTCAGTCATACGGTCTGGACGGGTTGAAGTTTGTCGGAAGTATGCCAGTGCACTTGGCCATCGGTCTCGCTGACCTCAATCTTGACCAAGCCACCTTGACATGGCCCCATGCGGCACTGGCCAGTCTCGGGTGCGTAATGTGCGCCGTGGGTGGCGCACATCAGCCAGTGGCCGGTGAGGTCAAAAAATTAGTTGGGTTGGAAGTCCATTTCCATCGCCACGTGCGTGCAGCGGTTCAGATAGGCGTAAACCTTGCCAGCGCAGCGCCACCGTTCTGCAAGACGGTGGCATCGCACAACAACAGGGCTTGAGGCAACGCGTTATTGGCAGGCTTTATCAGGAGCAACAGGCAAAAATACCGGGCGTTTGTGAGGAGCAGCTAGCCCTGCTCCAGCAACCAATCATGCAGTTGGCGCACGCTGTGCGCAATGTACAGGGGCGACAGCGCCTCAAACGCCTGGTGGTCGTGCGCGCCATAACTCACCGCCACGCTGGCGCAACCGGCGCTCAAAGCCATCTGCAGGTCGTGGGTGGTGTCGCCGACCATCAGGCTGCGCTCTGCCGGCACATCAAACTCGGCCATCAACTCACGCAGCATCAGCGGGTCGGGCTTGCCAGCAGTCTGGTCGGCCGTGCGCGAGGCGTCAAACACCCCCGCCAGCGCTGAGGTCGCCAGCGCCTCGTCCAGCCCCCGGCGGCTTTTACCGGTGGCCACGGTCAGCAGATGCCCCCGCCCTTTTAAATCAGCCAGCAGCGGCAACACGCCTTCAAACAGGTTGATTTCGTGCTGAATGGCAAAGTAGTGGTGGCGGTAGCGGTCACCCAGACGCGGGTACAAGGCTTGCGGCACATCAGGCGCGGCATGCGCCAGCGCCTGCATCAGGCCCATGCCAATCACATACGAGGCAGCTTCCAAGGTCGGCTCCTTGCCGCCCACGTCGCGCACCGCAGCCTGAATGCAGCGGGCGATGATGGCCGTGGAATCAAACAGGGTGCCATCCCAGTCAAAGGCGATCAAATCAAAACGGCGTGGGGTCATGGCATCTCAGGGGGTTGAGGTGGGGGCAAAGCGGTGCTGGCAAACTGGGCCAACTCGGGGGGTAAGTCTGCCAGCAATTCAAGGCGCTCGCCACTGGCAGGGTGATTGAGTTGCAGCCGCCAAGCATGCAGAAACATGCGCTTCAGGCCTGGCGCTGCGCTGGCATGGGCCAATGACTTGTTCAATTCAAAATCACCATATTTGTCATCCCCCAGAATCGGGTAACCCTCGCTGGCCAGATGCACCCTGATTTGGTGCGTGCGCCCGGTTTTGATGGTGACTTCCAGCAGCGAATAATCTTTGGATGCGGCCAGTACCTTGACCAGGGTGACCGAGGGCATGCCGTTCGGGTCATCTCGCGCGACCACTTTGACGCGGCGTTCGCCCGCCTGGGCACCGTTGCCGTCCAGTAAATATTTGTGCAACGGCTTGTCCAGCACCTTGAGCTTGGCTGGCCAGTGACCGCGCACCATCGCCAGATAGGTCTTGCCGGTTTGCCGCTCGCGAAACTGGTCTTGCAGATTTTTCAGCGCACTGCGTTTTTTGGCCACCAGCAAAATACCGCTGGTTTCGCGGTCCAGCCGGTGCACCAGTTCCAAAAATTTGGCCTGGGGACGTGCCATGCGCAATTGCTCGATGACGCCAAAACTTACTCCGGAGCCGCCATGCACCGCCACCCCGGCTGGCTTGTTGATGGCGATGAAATAGTCGTCTTCCAGCAGCACTGGAAAGTCGCGGGCGGGTGCGCCACGCGCCACCTGCTCGGCCATGGCCTGCTCTTTTTCCGCGACCCGCTCAGAAATACGCACCGGCGGCACGCGCACCATATCGCCGGTTTGCAAACGGGTATCAACACCCACCCGACCCTTGTTGACCCGCACCTCACCGCTGCGAATCAGCCGGTACACATGGGTCTTGGGCACGCCCTTGAGGTGCCGCATCAAAAAATTGTCGACACGCTGGCCAGCACTGTCCTCGTCAATAGAAAGGGTTTCGACCTTGGGGGCGGGTGGAGCAGGTTTGCCCCCTATAATGACTTTCACTGGCGATGTGCTGTAAGTGGTTGATTTTACAGAAAGTTAATTCGTTGGTTGGGTGAAGTTTAGTTCACGCACCAGCTGCCACGCCAGAAAAGTCGGTACCGCCTGACACCTGATCTGCAAACGGTTGACCTCTTGTCACCCGTGGCGGCGCAGATGAAGGGTTTGAACGACGCCTTGAAATCAAGATACGGAATAACCAAAACTTGCAGTCCTGGACTGTGAGCGGAATGAAGTGATATGTTTGTGTTGATGTCCCTGATGTGTCTTTGCCTGCAGCGCGTATGCGTGCTGTTTGTTGGCGCGCGTCAGGCACTAGTGCCCGTCAAACCGGCGCAAATAGCTACTAGATCAGTAGCAGCAGTATCCACCACAGACCCAGTGACTCCCCTCCACGCGCCACCGTGCCAATTCACTGTGTGAGTTGGCGTTAAACGGCAGTTTCCTGCGTATTTCAAAGCGTCAGTTTAGGTATCAGTAGCTCGTCATGAGCTTGTTTGTGATATTTGAATTGAAGGAACGCTCCCCATGAAACGGATGCTGATCAACGCCACCCAAGCCGAAGAACGCCGCCTGGCGGTGGTGGACGGGCAAAAACTGCTCGACTACGAAATCGAAATCGAAGGGCGCGAACAGCGCAAGGGCAACATCTACAAGGCCGTCGTGACCCGTGTCGAGCCCTCTTTGGAAGCTTGTTTCGTTGACTATGGCGAAGAGCGCCACGGTTTTTTACCGTTCAAGGAAATCTCCAAAACCTACTTTCAGGCAGGCGTGTCCGTTAGTCAGGCCCGCATCCAAGACGTGATTCGTGAAGGCCAAGAACTGGTCATCCAGGTTGAGAAAGAAGAGCGCGGCAACAAGGGTGCAGCGCTCACCACCTTTGTGTCACTGGCTGGCCGCTATGTGGTGCTGATGCCCAACAACCCGCGCGGCGGTGGCGTTAGTCGTCGCATTGAGGGTGAAGACCGGGCCGAGCTCAAAGAGAACATGGACCAGTTGGAATACCCCAACGGCATGAGCATCATTGCGCGCACCGCGGGCATTGGTCGCAGCGCGCCCGAGTTGCAGTGGGACTTGAACTACCTGCTGAAACTCTGGACCGCCATTGACGGCGCCGCCAAGGGTGGCAAGGGAGCCTTCCTGATCTATCAGGAGTCCAGCCTGGTGATCCGCGCCATCCGCGACTACTTCAACAACGACATTGGCGACATCCTTATCGACACCGACGACGTGTTTGATCAGGCGCAGCAGTTCATGGCGCATGTGATGCCAGAGCACGCTGCCCGCGTCAAGCGCTACCGTGACGACGCGCCGCTGTTCAGCCGCTTCCAGATCGAGCACCAGATCGAAACCGCTTACGCCCGCACCGTGACGCTGCCGTCCGGTGGCGCGATCGTGATCGACCACACTGAAGCGCTGGTGTCGGTTGACGTGAACTCAGCACGCGCCATCAAGGGCGGCGACATCGAAGAAACCGCCACCCGCACCAACCTGGAAGCCGCTGACGAAGTGGCACGCCAGGCGCGACTGCGCGACTTGGGCGGCTTGATCGTGATCGACTTCATCGACATGGAGGAAAGCAAGAACCGCCGCGAGGTGGAAAACCGCCTGCGCGACGCGCTGCGCCAAGACCGCGCCCGCGTGCAGTTTGCCTCCATCAGCAAGTTTGGCCTGATGGAGATGAGTCGTCAGCGCCTGCGTCCGGCATTGAGCGAAGGCGCGTCTATTCCCTGCCCGCGCTGCGGTGGTTCGGGCCACATCCGTGACACCGAATCCAGCGCGCTGCAAATTCTGCGCGTAATCCAGGAAGAGTCTTTGAAGGACAACACCGCCTCGGTGTTTTGTCAGGTGCCAGTCGAAGTGGCGTCGTTCCTGCTCAACGAGAAGCGCACTGAAATCGCCAAGATCGAGCTCAAGCAGCGCATCAATGTGCTGATGGTGCCCAACAAGTCGATGGAAACGCCCAATTACAAGTTGGAGCGCCTGAAACACGACGACCCGCGCTTGGACGGCATCACCGCCAGCTACACCATGGCTGAAGAGGTGGAAGACGTCACCGCCGTCACGCGCCGTGCCCAGGAGCCCACCAACCGGCAGACCCCCGTGCTCAAAGGCGTGCTCCCAGACGCTCCGGCACCGATCGCGCCTCCCAAGCCAGCTCCAGTGGCCTACGCGCCGCAGCCCGCCCCAGTGCCGCAGCCGCCTAGGGCCCCAGTCGCCGCGCCAGCGGTGATTGAACAAGGCTTTTTTGGCTGGCTAAAAAACCTGTTTGCCCCAGCGCCGGTCGCTGCACCGATGACCAAAGCGCCGACACCGCCCGTCACAGCACCCCCCGAGCCACGCGCTGCCCAGCCGGGTGGCCGTTCTACACAAGGCCGCGACGGCAGCCGCCGCAATGAGCCACGCGGCGACCGCCCCGAAGGCAGCCGAGCCCCACGCACTGACGCTCGCAATGGCCGCACGGATGGCCGCCCCGAAGGACGTGCTGACGGTCGACAAGATTCCCGCACAAACCGCGGTGACCGTGGCACCCGCCCGGAGCGTGGTGAACGCACAGATCGGAGCGAACGCACTGACCGCGGCCCACGCGAGCGCGCCGACAACCAAGCCAACGCTGTCGCGCACGAGGCAGTGCGGTCGGAGGGCGACCTGCAGGTCAACACCAACGGGATTGAGGCCAATCGCAACGAGCCACGCCCGGATCGCGGCGGCCGTGCCCCACGCGGCGAGCGCCGCCCGCCTCGCGGTCCGCGCAGTGACGCGCAAGGCCGCCCACAAGACAAGCTCGAACCGGCGCTAGATCCCAGCACTGCCATTACCCAGCCCGCACCGCTGGACGTTCCGTCGAATGTGCCAGCGGATGAGCATGCTGAGCGTGACGAATCGGCCCCACGTGAAAAGCGTTCGCGTGACCGGTATCCCCGCGATCGCAAACCGCGCGGCGAGCGTACCGATAGGCCAGCCACTGAAGCAGAGGCCACTGATGACGCTCAGGCAACCCTGCCACTGAGTGCTGCGCCTGACACCGTGGAAGATGCCGCGCCCCGCAAGTCGTACTTCAGCACCCCTGCAGCAAGCCTGCCCGCAGCGGCGGCTGCCCTGCCGCAAGCCCCCGAGACGGTGCCAGCGCAACCCGCTGCCCAAGCGCCAACTGCCATGCCAACAGCAGCGGCAATGGCGCCAGCGGTGGGGGCCGAAGTGGTGTTAGCGCTGCCCTTTGCAGCACCCGTCCTTCTGACAGCAGCAGCTGACCCGCTGCCCAAAGCCCAGCCATCCGCTGTCGTGGCTGGCGGCATGCCAAAGGTGGCGGCCTACCACTTGCCTTTGGAAGACCTGGCCCAGCTTGCGCAAAGCAGCGGTTTGACTTGGGTGTTGTCCGACGCCGACAAGGTAGCGGCTGTGCAAGCCGCCATTGCTGCCCAGCCTGAGCCGGTGCGTGTACTGCGCCAGCGCCCAGAGACAGTCACGATCGATGATCGCCCTCTGGTGCTGGTTGAAACGCGCCTCGACCTGCGCAACGTGACTTTGCCGTTCGAGAAGTCAGAAACGCTCTAAGCCCTCATTCTGTAAAGGTTGGCAGCTATCAAAAAAGGGCACTTTAAGTGCCCTTTTTTTCATCTGAATAGACGTTACCCCGCTACGGCTTCATCGCTGGGAGTGGCGACTGGCCCAAAAAAACCACGGCGCACCAAGCCGAGATGACTGCAAGCCTTGTTGCCGCCGCCCCGGCGGGCGAAGTCGACCGCGCGCTCAGTGTTTTCTAGCGCACTGGCCGGGGAGTCATCTGCCCTGACCGTAGTGAAGCCCGAGCTGACCGTGACCCGCCCCACTTGCGGGAATTGGGTCGCCTTTACATTGGCGCGAAAACGCTCAAAAGCCGCCAGGACCAGTGCCTCGTCAGGGCAATGCATCAGCACACCAAACTTTGCTGCTCCGAAGTGGTACAGCCGGTCATAGGTTCTGAAGGTGCTGCTCATGATGCGGGCGACCCGCTGCAAGACCTCCTGCGATGCGGCTGCAGCGTGGTTGGCAGCGATCAGGTCAAAGTTGTCGACAGATGATGACCCCAGCCAATAATTGGCGGGCACGCGGTGTCGGCGCTCCTGCTCGGCGGCGCCCCCCATGTTGGGCCAAATTCCTTCCTGGTCTTCAAGCACGGCACTGTAAAACGCATCGTCCAGTGCTTTGCGGTTGAGCAGGCCAGTCAGCGAGTCGCGGTCGCTGTATTCCAGCAGCGCGTACATGTTGCGGTAAATCTGCCGCAGGGCATCCACCAAGGCCAGGCTGCCGGGGCTCAGAGCGGCTTCCGAATGCAGCTCAAGCACGCCGCAGTCTTCTAACCGGGAATCTGAAAACAGCGGCAGCATCGTGATTCGCGGCCCGTCTGACCCAGCCCAGGCAACTTCGACCAAACTGCGGCTTTGCAGGCACTTGAAGCGGTCGTAGGCGTCTTCGAGTTTGACCAGCGATTGAAATTCCACCCGCTGCGGGTCAATCACCCGCCCGCCGCCCTTGATATCGAGGCGAGCCACTTCCAGCCAACGGCTTACACCCTCTTCGCGCATGACGCGCGCAATCACGAGGCGCTCCAGAGGCAGCAGGTCGATCAGCGCTTTAGAGAACGTTAGCTCTAGCAAGTCACGGTCGCGGTGATTGGTCAGTTTGACAATGTGTTCGATGAATGTGTTCATCGCTAAATCATAGACGCCAAAGGCTGCCAAGTCACGCCAACCCCACCCGAACGGGCGCGCGCCATGCAGCAGCGTGGCCCGAGACCTAAACGCGGCGTCGCAAAGACACCTGTGCAGCGTTTTTCCAGGCGGCCATCGCCTGTGTCTCATCCCCTTGTTGCTGAGCCAACTCCGCCAGCACCTGCCAAGCGCGGGTGATCAGGCTGCTGTCTTCCAGCCGCGGCAACGCCTGGCGGATCAACTGCTGCGCCTTGCCCCAAAGCTGCAGGTGCAAACACGCCACCCCGGCCAGGTATTGCAGCGCCGCGTCTCCTGGGGTGGCCTCCTGGGCTTTTTCAATGCGCGAAAGCCAAGCCGTGTCCGAACCGGTACCGGCCACAGAAAAACCGTTTTCCATAACCCGGATCAAGACAATTTTCTGATCCTGTGTCAAACCCTGCGCCGGATTTTGCAAGCGCTCCCACACGGGCAGCAGCCACTCAAACGCCAGCCGCACATCACCGCCTAGGCGCAGCAGGCGCCCGGCGGCAGCGGTTGCCACCTCGGGCACAATTTTCTCGCTGGCCTCAAGCTTTGCCCAGGCAGCGGTCAGTTGCTCAGGCTCGCGGGCGTTTTGCAGGTATTCCAGCGCCAGGGCTCGCACCAGGCTGCGCGCCGCCGACTCTGAAAACGCCTTGTGTTTAACCAGCAGACGCGCTGTCTCCAGCGCCAGATCGTTTTGGCCCGCCAGCCGCGCCACCTTCAGTCGCATGCGCAGCGCAACCGTGCGCCGTGCCACGCCTGAAGGCAACTGCGCCAGCCAGCCCAGCGCAGCGCTTGCATCGCGGTCTTCCAGCGACCAGCGCAGCGCGCGCAGTTGCACGCCTTCGCGGGTGCTGCTGGCGTCGGCACTGGCGGATTGCGCCACGGCCTCCTGGAAATGGACTTCGCGCGCCACCTTGTCTTGCAGTGCCTGTGCACTTTCAGCCGCCAGCAAATGCGCCAGCACCCGAAGGCGCGCCGCATCCGGCCAGACTTCACCGCTGCGTTGCATGGCTGATTCACGCGCCAACACCAGCTCTGCCGCCTTTCGAGCGCGAATAAACCGCCCCGCCACCAAATGCGACAGTGCGTCCAGCAGCGCTGAATGCATCTGCCGCTCCTGGTAGCGCAAGCGCCACGAGCGCGCTTGCGCCGGCATGGCAAACAGCGCCAAGACACCTTTCAGCGCCACATATACCAGGCCAAACGCCACGATCAGCACCAAAACCACCAGATTGAGCGAGAAATCAACCCGGTAGGGTGGCCAGAACACAGTCACGGTACCTGGATTGGTGCTGGCAAACAGCGCCAGCGCTACCGCCACCCCAAACAGCCCGAGAAACCACAAGGTGAGTCGCATGCGTCAGCGCCCTGCTGCTGCAGCGGCCGTGGCCAACACCGCCAGCGTGTCGTCAACCCGGGGAATTTGCAACTGCCGCATCTGCAACTGCAACTGCTGCAGCAAGCCCGCTGCGGTGCGGGTGCTGCGGGCTGTGCCATTGAAGTACTTGCGCAACGCATCTTGGGCAACCACCAGATCCCCCTGAGCTGAGTCAGTTTGTCGCGACAGCAGTCCCAGGCGGGCATTGAGCAACTTGAGCTTGAAATTTTCCCGCACGAAAAACGACTGCTCGGGTGATAACAAGGCAGCGTCAGGCGCCTCAACACGGCTCACCCGAACCAGGTTACTGGCCTCGCCCAGCGCTTGCTGCAAGACTCTTTGCCACTGCTCCAGCGGTTTTGATGCCGCGGCCTGGGGCTTGTCAGCGGCCTCGGCGGCTGGCCCCACCGCGTTGGCTAACACCAAGTCGTCGGCCAGGCGCACCAGTTCGTCAAGCTTCGCCAGCATGCTGGGTGTATCGCTCACCGCAGCCGACTTAACGCGCTCAATGTCGCGCGCCAGCGCGCGCTGCAGCAGCGCAAGACGCGGCTGCGCCGCACGGGCCACCCGCTTGTCGGCACTTTTCAGGGCGGCCAACAGTGGTTCCACGGTGCCGGTTAGCTCCGCCTGCTGCTGGGCAAGGCGCAAAGCGGCCTCAATATCGACCACCAGGTTTTCGTCGCGCGAGCGTGACAGGCTTTGCATCAGTTCATCGAGCTGGCCACGCTGCAGGGCAACCTCGCTCAGGCGGACGTCGAGCACCGCCACACGTGCCACGGTTTCCTGCGCCAGCGCTAGGGCCTGCTTGGACAGCGCCTGGGCTTCTTGCGATGTGCCTTGTGCGTTGGCGCTTTGCAATGCCAGCTGCTGCTGCATGTTGTTGACCTTTTGCCACAGCATTACCGTCGCCAGCAGCGCCAGCACCGCCACAGCACCCAGCCACAGGGCGGCACTGCGCCCAGGCGCGGCTACCGGTATGGATGAGTTGCCAGCCTTTACCTGCGGCGCGGCCACGCCAGCGCGTGGTTCGGGCAACCCGCCGGGCTGGGCAGCCTCTGGAGAATTGACATTGGTCATGCCAACGATTCTATAGAGACAAGGGTGTCGGCCAGCGTTGGCAGTGAGTCCAACACCACGGCAAATCCAAGGTCTCGCGCGGTCTGCGCAATGCGGGGATGGGTGGCCACCGCGCGGGCCTGCGCCCAGCTTTGGTTTGGCAACAAACTGCGCAGGTGCCCCGCCGCTTCAGCGCTGCTGAACAACCACACCGACCCGTCGGTGGCGGCCTGTGTGGCCAAGGCACGCTGCGCCTCGCCCCAAACTGGCGCACGGCGCTGGTAGGCCGCTACAAAGTCCACGCTGGCCCCGGCCTCGCGCAAAGTCTGTGCCATCCATTCACGCCCCACGCCTTGAACGCCTGAAGCGCCGCTTGCAGCGGCACCGGACCGGTCGGCTTTGGAGTCGTCGGCGCCCGGGGAGTCACCCCGGACAACCAGCACCCGGCTCCCGGATGTGATCTGCTGGTGCACTTGCAGCCAAAGCGCCTCGGAGTCAAATTGCCCACCATCTGGCGCGGGCGCATCCACCAGCAGCGGCGGCACCCCATGCGCCAACAGCGCCTCACGGGTGCCCAAACCGGGTGCCCATGCTCTCGTATTTATAGCTTCTGGCCCTTGTTTTATAACGTCTAGAGCCTGATTTGATGCAAAAAAGAATTCAACCGCTGGAATGCTGACAAACTTCACTGCGGTGTAGTTCGCCCAGGAATCACGGGCCGCCTGCAGTGCAGCGGTATCCGCCAAAGGTCCAATTTCAAGCAGCGGCAGCGCAACGGCATCAAACCGGGTGGCGAGCGATTGCACCCAGCGGGCCGCCTGCGGCTGCACCCGGGTCACGATCACGCGCACGGCTATAACCCGAGCAGGTCGGCCTTGTCCAGGTGTTCCAGGCTGCCACCTTGCGCCAGCACACCCGCCATCAGCGCCTCAGCCACGCGTAGACCCAGAGCAGCGGCACTGGCCTGGTCGCTGACCGGCCCAGTCTCACAAGCGCGCACCAGCGGCAATTTGGCGTGGATGTCACCCCAGGCGGCGTTGATGGTCAGCACTTCCCCCTGCAGCGTGGCATAGGCGGCCAGCGGCATGGAGCAACTGCCCCCCATGGCACGGCTCACCGCCCGCTCGGCAGCCACCGCCAGCCAAGTGGGCTCGTGAATCAGCGGTGTCACCGCAGCGGTCACCTCGGCGCCGTCGTTGCGCACCTCGATGCCCAAGGCGCCTTGACCCGCGGCGGGCAGCATCACTTCGGGCTCAAAAATGTCACGAATGCGCGCCTCCAACTTCAGGCGCTTGAGGCCAGCGGCCGCCAGCACGATGGCGTCGTACTGACCTTCATCAAGCTTGCGCAGGCGGGTGTCGAGGTTGCCACGCAGGGGAATAATCTTCAAATCAGGGCGCAGCGCACGTAGCAGAACCGTGCGGCGCAGACTCGACGTGCCCAGCACCGCTCCCAGTGGCAGCGCAACCAGATTGGCGTAATGCGGTGACACAAACGCATCGCGCGGGTCTTCACGCTCCATCACGCAGGCCAGGTTGAAGCCTTCAGGCAACTCCATGGGTACGTCTTTGAGGGAATGCACCGCCAGATCGGCGCTACCGTCTTCCAGCGCCACTTCCAGTTCTTTGGTGAACAGGCCTTTGCCACCCACCTGGCTCAAAGCGCGGTCTTGAATCTGATCACCCAGGGTGGTCATGCCCAAAATACTGACCGAGTGACCCATGTTGGTCAAAATAGCCTGCACATGCTCGGCCTGCCACATGGCCAGGCGACTCTCTCTGGTAGCGATCGTGAATTTACTCATAAGCTTGCGGCGCGCGGCCATCACCTTTGCAATTTCAATGGAAACAGGAATGCTAGCATGAGTCCTGCTTGCCCAGAGCGCACCCACTTCCGGACCCAATATGACCAAAATCAGCCCGCCCCGCGCCAAATCCAGCCCAAAAAACACCGAGCAACCTCTGATTGAAGACATCCGGCTACTCGGGCGCATTCTGGGCGATGTCATTCGTGAGCAGGAGGGCGAGGCGACTTTTGCGCTGATTGAGCAGATACGCCAGCTATCCGTGGCTTTTCGCCGCGACGCCGACCATGAGGCCGACAAGACGCTGAGCAAGCTGCTCACCTCCCTGAGCGGCGACAAAACCGTCAGCGTGGTGCGCGCCTTCACCTATTTCAGCCACTTGGCCAACCTAGCCGAAGACCGCCACCACATTCGACGCCGCATGATGCACCAGCGCATGGGCGACGTGCGCGAAGGCAGCATCGCCAGAACGCTGCAGCGCCTGGCCGACGGTGGCATCACCACAGAAGCCATCAGCCAGATGCTGGCGCACAGCTTTGTCTCGCCAGTGCTCACCGCCCACCCCACCGAGGTGCAGCGCAAAAGCATTTTGGACGCCGAGCGTGACATCGCCCGACTTCTGGCCCAGCGAGATGACATCATGGCGCAGGCCTTGGCCTATAAGGTTCCCAACGATGCGCTGGCGCCGCGCGAGCTGGCCAACAACGAGGCCCAGTTGCGCGCCCGCGTGCTGCAACTGTGGCAAACACGCATGCTGCGCTACAGCAAACTCACCGTCGCCAACGAGGTGGACAACGCGCTGAGCTACTACCACGCGACCTTTCTGCGCGAAATTCCGCGCATTTACGCCCACCTGGAGCTAGCTTTGGGCAAGCAGCCCGTCGCCAACTTCCTGCGCATGGGCCAGTGGATTGGCGGCGACCGCGACGGCAATCCCAACGTCAACGCACAGACGCTGGAGCATGCCTTGCGCCGCCAGGCCGACGTAGCCATCCACCACTACCTCACCGAGCTTCACTTGCTGGGCGCTGATTTGTCGCAGTCTGCCCTGCTGCTGGCATTCTCGCCCGAGATGCAGGCCCTGGCAGAACGCTCTGCCGACACCAGCCAGCACCGCAAAGACGAGCCCTACCGCCGCGCGCTGATTGGCATGTATTCCCGCTTGGCAGCCACCTTCAAGGACCTCACCGGCAACGAGGCAGCACGCCACGCTGTGGCACCTCAAAACCCCTACCCAAGTGCGCAAGAGTTTCTGGCGAATTTGCGCACCATAGAAGCGTGCTTGTTGACCCAACGCGCGCTGCCACTCGTCACCCAGCGCCTTCAGCCGCTGATACGCGCGGTGGAGGTGTTTGGCTTTCATCTGGCCACGGTGGACTTGCGCCAGAGCTCTGACCAACATGAAGCCGTGCTGGCCGAGTTGCTGGCCACCGCCCGCGTCACCCCAGACTACGCCGCGCTGGACGAAGCCGCCAAATGCACGCTGCTGCTGTCGCTGCTCAATGAAGCGCGCCCCCTGCGGGTGATGGGCGCGCAATACAGTGCGCACACGCGCAGCGAAATTGGCGTGTTCGAAGCCGCCAAAGCCATGCGCGAACAATTCGGTGCCCAAGCCATTCGCCACTACATCATCAGCCATACTGAAACGGTCAGCGACTTGCTTGAAGTGATGTTGCTGCAAAAAGAAGTCGGGCTGATGCGTGGCGCCCTGAGCGAAGGCAACGCCATCTGCGACCTGATCGTCGTGCCCCTGTTCGAAACCATTGACGACCTGCGCAACGCCGGCGGCATCATGCAAGCCTTTTACGCCCTGCCCGGCGTGCTGGCGCTGGTGCAACGCGGCAACGCCGAACAATATGGCGAGCAAGACATCATGCTCGGCTATTCCGACAGCAACAAAGACGGCGGCATCTTCACCAGCAACTGGGAGCTGTACCGCGGCGAAATCGCGCTGGTGGAGGTGTTTGACGAGATCAACCGCAACCATCCAACGCCTGATAACAACCAATTCATCCAATTGCGCCTGTTCCACGGCCGCGGCGGCACGGTCGGACGCGGCGGTGGCCCGAGCTTTGAGGCCATCTTGGCGCAACCTCCGGGCACGGTACGCGGCCAGATCCGCCTGACCGAACAGGGCGAGGTGATTGGCTCCAAATATGCCAACCCTGAGATCGGGCGGCGCAACCTGGAAACCCTGGTGGCCGCCACGCTTGAGGCCACGCTGCTGCACCCCACCCAGGCCGCCCCGAGCGACTATCTGGAAGCCGCCGCCGAGTTGTCAATAGCGAGCATGGCCGCTTACCGCAAGCTGGTTTATGAGACCCCTGGATTCACCAACTACTTTTTTGCCGCCACACCGATCCGTGAGATTGCCGAGCTCAACATCGGCTCACGCCCGGCCTCACGCAAGGCCACGCAGAAAATTGAAGACCTGCGCGCCATTCCCTGGGGCTTTAGCTGGGGCCAGTGCCGCCTGACGCTGCCGGGCTGGTTTGGCTTTGGCTCGGCGGTGGAACAGTTTCTACAGCCGCTGGGTGATAAAACACCCGCCAAGACCCATAAACAACGGCTTCAGTTGCTGCAACATATGGAGCAGCAATGGCCGTTTTTCAAAACCCTGCTCTCCAACATGGACATGGTCCTGGCCAAAAGTGACCTGGCGCTGGCCACGCGCTACGCCGAACTGGTCACTGATAGCAAATTGCGCAAGACGATTTTTTCCGCCATCGAGCAGGAGTGGCAGCGCACCACGCAGGCGCTGGCGCTGATCACCGGCGACAAAGAGCGCCTGGCGCACAACGCTGCACTGCAACGCTCCATTCGCCACCGCTTCCCGTACATCGACCCGCTGCACCATCTGCAGGTGGAAATGGTGCGCCGCTACCGCGCTGGCGTGGGCGACGAGCGCATCAAACGCGGCATTCACATGTCGATCAACGGCATTGCTGCGGGGTTGCGCAATACCGGTTGAGTTTTTACGGCTGGCCAGTTGGTCGTATTACAAGCTGGTCACGTTAAAAACAATAGCTTCTAACCTTTATTGAATAAGGGAAAGAAGCCAAAAAAGCTTAATGTGGTTGCACGAGGCAGGCGGCGTGACTGGGTTCTCTGGGGTTGCGGCAGGTCAAGCGCAGGCAGCAAACAGACAGTCAACTCACATCGGCGACTTGATGCAAACGACCCATAGAGGTCGGAAAACTTCGTGCTTGGTTACGGGTACTTCAACGTCGTTACCTCCATTTAGGAATGGCGCAGGACACATGTTTCACTACGATCATCGGCTAATGAACGCTGAAGAAATGTTCAAAAAAAGCAACTTCCTTCTGAAGGAGTCCTTGCGAATCGCCTGCATCGGTTCCTACAAACTTGATGTTCGGTCGCTGCTTTGGAAATCTTCGGAGGAACTCGACAATATTTTTGGCATAGACAAGGGCTATGTCAGGAGCCTTCAAGGATGGATCGACCTTGTGCACCCGCAGGATGCCGAGATGATCGGGCAATCCTTGAGGAAAAAACTGCTTGGTCAGCGGACGTCGTTCAACCACGAATACAGAATCGTTCGCAAATCAAATGGCGAGACCGGGTGGGTTCGTCACATTGGAGAACTGACGCATGGCCGCAACGGTAAAGTTGCGTCAATGGTCGGAACAGTTCAGGACATCACTGAGCGCAAACGGAACGAGAACTTACTAAAGAAAAGCAGACAGCGATTTGAACGAATGGCCGAAACAGTTCCCGCTGTGTTGTATGACTACGTGCTGAACCCCGATGGCACCAATCGGTTTACCTACATGAACCGCAGGTGCAAGGAAATCTACGGTGTTGACGCCGAAGAAATCATCGCTGACTCAGGTAAGTTATGGACCCTTGTGCATGACGATGACCGGTGCCTGGTGCGCGATGAAGACAATAGGTGCAACAAGGCTGGAACCGGGCTGATTCTCGAACACCGGATCATCACCCCGCAAGGGGAACTGAAATGGCTGCATATTGAATCAAGGCCAAGCCCCACGGCGCCAGAAACGCCTGCAACGTGGAGCGGCTTTATTGTCGACATCACCGAGCGCAAGGCGACGGAGGAAAAAATACGGCACATGGCCCACCATGACAGCCTGACCGGGCTGGCGAACCGAGCGCTGTTTTCTGACCGGCTGCAAAACGCCTTATCCAGCGCTGAACGCGATGGGTGTAGCTCGGCACTGATGGCCCTGGACTTGGACTTGTTCAAGCCGGTGAATGACCAATTTGGCCATCTGGTGGGCGATGCACTGCTGAAAGAGGTGGCGCAGCGCATGGTGGGTTGCGTCAGGGATTCCGACACCGTTGCGCGCATCGGCGGAGATGAGTTTGTTGTGCTGCTGCGCAACGTCGCTGGGGAGAAAGAAGCCTTGGCCGTGGCTGAAAAAATCCGCGCCACTCTGGAGCAACCGTTTATTGCGGCGGGGCACACCGTGCGCATATCGTGCTGCCTTGGCCTTGCGCTGTACCCCGTTCATGGCGAAGACGGCCTGGCTCTACACAGGCACGCTGACGACGCCCTGTATCGGGCCAAAAAGGATGGACGCAACCGGGTTAGGCTTTGTGAGCCGCTAGCGAACTACTCGCCGGCATTGGCCCGGGCTGTCATTTCGAGCGGCTGATGGTTTGCGGTAGCGGCCGATTTCTGCGCCTTTGACAGTCGGGGGCTGCCACCCCAACCCATTCACTGCCAGACACAGATGCCGACCGCCTGCCCAGTCAAACCTAGGCGATTAACGCGGCAGGTAAACGCCTCAGTGCGTGGCGCAACTGCTGGCGGCTTTTCCGGGCATCGGGGCATCGCGGTCCATACCGACGGCCCGAAGCTGGGCAAGATAGTCCGCCCACAGCTTGTCTTGCTGCGAACCCAGAAAATACAGGTATTCCCAGGTGTACAGACCCGTGGTGTGACCATCAGAAAACGTCGGCTGCACCGCGTAATTGCCAACCGGTTCCAACGCGGTTAGGGTCACCTCACGCTTGCCAGTCTGCAGGGTCTCCTGCCCCGGTCCGTGCCCCTGCACCTCGGCTGAGGGGGAGCACACCCGCATCAGCTCGAATGGAATGCGAAAGCTCGCGCCGTCTGAAAAGCTCACCTCCAGCACCTTGGAGGCGCTGTGCACCGTGATGTCTTCGGGGTGCGGGCTACCGGCTTTCAAACCTGCCATGGAAAATCTCCTTGTGTTGGGGTCTGGCAGCGAGGGCTTACACCAGCACCCGCTCAATGCCGCCGCTGTTGGCCAGCTTGACGTAGTCAGGCATCCATTGGTCGCCCAGAATCTGGTTGGCCATCTCGACGACGATGTAGTCGGCCTCCAGCAGGCCGTTTTGCAAATCTTCGCCAAAACGGCTCAGGCCTTGCAGGCAGGCGGGGCAGCTGGTCAGGATTTTGAGGTTGTCCTTGGCTCCCACACCGGCTTGCTGGCGCAACTGCGCCTCGCCCTTGAGGATTTCTTCTTCTTTTCGGAAGCGCACCTGGGTGGAAATATCGGGCCGGTTCAGCGCCAGCGTGCCCGATTCACCACAGCAGCGGTCTGACAGCAGCACCTGGTCACCCAACAAGGCCTTGACGGTTTTCAGCGGCTCCTGCAGCTTCATCGGGCTGTGGCACGGGTCGTGGAATAAAAAGGCACCGGCGTTGGCCAGGGTGATGCCTTTTTCCAGCAGGTACTCGTGGATGTCGATGATGCGGCTGCCGGGGAATATCTGGTCAAACTCATACCCCTGCAACTGGTCGTAACAGGTGCCACAGCTCACCACCACGGTTTTGATGTCGAGGTAGTTCAACGTGGTGGCAACCCGGTGGAACAGCACCCGGTTGTCGGTGATCATCTTCTCAGCCTTGTCAAACTCGCCGCCGCCGCGCTGCGGATAGCCGCAGCACAAATAACCTGGCGGCAGCACGGTTTGCACCCCGGCGTGCCACAGCATGGCTTGTGTGGCCAGACCCACCTGGCTGAACAGCCGCTCCGAGCCGCAACCGGGGAAGTAAAACACCGCTTCGGTCTCCGAGGTGGTGGTTTGCGGGTTGCGAATGATCGGCACGTAGTCTTTATCTTCAATGTCCAGCAAGGCGCGCGCGGTCTTTTTGGGCAGGCCACCGGGCAGCTTTTTGTTGACGAAGTGGATGATCTGCTCTTTGATCGGCGCTGGGCCCAGGGTGGCAGGCGGCGCCTTGGTTTGCTTGCGGCCCGGCAGTTTCAGAACATTCGCCGCGAGGCGCTGGCCCTTGATAGCCACATTGACCATCACCGAGCGCGCCAATTTGATGGTCTCGGGGTTGGTGGCATTAAGCAAAAACATGGCGGCTGCCCCGGCAGGGCGGAAGCTCTTTTTGCCCATCTTGCGCAGCAGGTTGCGCATAGCCATGGTTACGTCGCCAAAGTCGATGTCCACCGGGCACGGCGACAGGCACTTGTGGCACACGGTGCAGTGGTCGGCCACGTCTTCAAACTCCTGCCAGTGCTTGATGGACACGCCACGGCGGGTTTGCTCTTCGTACAAAAACGCCTCCACCAGCAAAGAGGTGGCCAGAATTTTGTTGCGCGGCGAATACAGCAAATTGGCGCGCGGCACGTGGGTGGCACACACCGGTTTGCACTTGCCACAGCGCAGGCAGTCTTTGACGCTGTCAGCAATGGCGCCAATGTCTGACTGACTCATGATCAGCGATTCGTGCCCCATCAGGCCAAAACTGGGGGTGTAGGCGTTGGTCAGGTCGGCATATAAGAAATCAGCCTCTAGCCCTTTATCTATATGCGCTGATAGCTCTGTATTTCGTAGCAATTTGCCTTTGTTAAAGCGCCCCTCGGGGTCCACCTGGGCCTTGTAGTCGATGAACGGCTGCAGCTCGGCATCGGTCAAAAACTCCAGCTTGGTGATGCCGATGCCGTGCTCGCCAGAAATAACGCCACCCAGGCTGCGCGCCAACGTCATGATGCGTTTGACGGCACGGTGTGCCGCCTGCAGCATCGGGTAATCATCGCTGTTGACCGGAAGGTTCGTGTGCACATTGCCGTCTCCGGCGTGCATGTGCAGGGCCACCCAAACCCGGCTTTTGAGCACACGCTGGTGAATCGTGTTGCATTCTTTCAGGATCGGCTCGAACGCCTGGCCACTGAAAATTTGCTGCAGCGGTGAACGAATCTGCGTCTTCCAGCTGGCCCGCAGCGTGTGGTCTTGTAGTTGGTCAAACAGGGGCTCCACGTCGCGCAGCCAACCCGACCAGCGTGTGCGCACCTCAGCCAGCAGTTCCAGCGCCTGGGCCACGCGGTCTTCCAACATCTCGGCGGCAGAAATATCACCTGCATCGTCCTGGCGACCCAGCGGCAGATGGCCCTGTTTGAAGAAATCTTCCAGCGCGTCGCACAGCGCCAGTTTGTTCTGCAGGCTCAGCTCGATGTTGATGCGCTCAATGCCGTCGGTGTATTCGGCCATGCGCGGCAGCGGAATCACCACGTCTTCGTTGATCTTGAAGGCGTTGGTGTGTTTGGAGATCGCCGCGGTGCGTTTGCGGTCCAGCCAGAATTTCTTGCGTGCTTCAGGGCTGATAGCAATGAAGCCTTCACCGCTGCGGGAGTTGGCAATGCGCACCACTTCACTGGTGACACGCGCCACGGCGTCAGCATCGTCCCCTGCAATGTCGCCAAACAGCACCATTTTGGGCACCTTGCTGCTGGAGCCGCCGCCTTGCGCGCCACGCTTGCTCTTGGTGGCGTAGCCCACAGCCTTCAGGTAACGGTCATCCAGGTGCTCCAGCCCGGCCAGCAGCACGCCACCGCGCTTTTGCTCGGCAAACATGAAGTCTTTGATCTCGACGATGCTGGGCACCGCGTCTTTGGCATTGCCAAAAAATTCCAGGCAAACCGTGCGGGTGTGCGCAGGCATGCGGTGCACCACCCAGCGCGCGCTGGTGATCAGGCCGTCGCAGCCTTCTTTCTGGATGCCAGGCAGGCCACTCAAAAACTTGTCGGTCACGTCCTTGCCCAGGCCCTCTTTGCGGAAGGTTTTGCCAGGAATGTCCAGGCGTTCGCTACGCAGCTTGGTTTTGCCGTCAGCCTTGAAATACTGCAGCTCAAAACTGGCCACGTCCACATCATGGATCTTGCCCATGTTGTGGTTGATGCGGGTCACCTCCAGCCACTCGGCCTGCGGTGTCACCATGCGCCAGCTGGCCAGGTTGTCCAGCGAGGTGCCCCACAGCACGGCTTTTTTACCGCCAGCGTTCATGGCGATGTTGCCGCCAATGCAAGACGCTTCAGACGATGTCGGGTCCACCGCAAACACAAAACCGGCGCGCTCGGCAGCATGTGCCACACGATTCGTCACCACACCGGCTTCTGACCAGACGGTGGCCACCTCATGGTCCAGCCCGGGCAGCGTGCGCATTTCCACCTCGGACATGGCTTCGAGCTTTTCGGTGTTGATCACCACGCTTTTCCAGGTCAGCGGAATGGCGCCGCCGGTGTAGCCAGTGCCACCGCCGCGCGGGATGATGGTCAAACCCAGTTCAATGCAGCCGGCCACCAGATGCGCCATCTCGGCCTCGGTGTCTGGGGTGAGCACCACAAACGGGTATTCCACTCGCCAATCTGTAGCATCAGTCACATGGCTGACGCGGGATAGGCCGTCAAACTTAATGTTGTCTTTGGCGGTGAGCCTGACCAGCAGGCGCTGCGCTTTGCGCCGTAGCGTGGCGGTTTCAACAAAATTCTGGTCAAAAGCCTGCACCGCCTTGACGGCTGCGCCCAGCAGCTGGCCCACCAGCGCGTCGCGCTCGAGGTCAGCGTCCGGGTTGCGGCGCTTCTCGATCTCGCCCAGGCGGTGCTGCAAGGCTTGCACCAGCAAGACGCGACGCTTCGGGTTGTCCAGCAAGTCGTCCTGCAAATAGGGGTTGCGCTGCACCACCCAGATATCACCCAGCACCTCATACAACATGCGTGCCGAGCGGCCGGTGCGGCGCTCTTCACGCAACTGGTTCGCCCAGCCCCAGGCGGACGCGCCCAACAGGCGAATGACGATCTCGCGGTCAGAAAACGAGGTGTAGTTGTACGGGATTTCGCGAATACGCTGCGGCTCGTGCGGCGCGCTGGCATCCGCAGGCAACAAAGACGTGATCTGGGTGGGAGCGTTCATGGGTGTTGTGATGGCCGCCCAAACGGCGGTTCAACGGCCTGTGAAAGCTGCGTCTGGGCTGGGCAGGCGATGTTACCGCAGCGCAGCATTACCCTACTGCAGGCTTGGGGCCATCCGGTTTGCAAGTTGCAGACCCGCAATCTTTTCAAAATAGCGGGTGTTGTGGGTGACCGGAGGCAGCGTCTCGGCCAGGGCGTGGGCGGCGATTTGGGTGCCAAGATCGCCTTTGGGAGTACCTTGGTGCTTGTTCTGTGACTTGATGTCGCTGTAAATGTCGGCGGTAGCGGCAGGCCAGGGCAGCGCCGTGAGTTGCCGGAGTATCAAATCGATGCTGCGCCGGCGTTTGTCTTCTGCCACCATTCAGGCTTGGCCGTCACGAAGTTCAGCCTGAGTGATGGCCGAGATAGCGAACGGGGTTGGGGCGTGACGCATCGTCTCGCGGTGGTATGAAGTCCTCGGTAAATGGGTTTTACGTATCAACCGAAACAGTTCATTTAGGTCGCGCTTTGCGCTGATCATCATTCTTGGGTTTCAGAATGATCTCGCCAGTGGCTTCATTGCGGCTGATTCAAACATGCCTGCCCTGATGGAAACCCTGATGCCTGTTTGAGCCAAATCTGCGTCTAATCAATGTTTACACACTGCCATATTGACGTCACGGGCGTTTCACACGATTTACATATGCTGCACGATTTAACTTCCAGGAGAAAAGCATGAAACTGAAACTCGTAGCGGCAGCTTTTGCCGCCATGTCGGCCCTGTCTGCTCACGCCATAACCGAAGTCCAGTGGTGGCACTCGATGACAGCGGTGAATGGAGAATGGGTCAATGATCTGGCCAAGAGCTTTAATGCCAGCCAGACCGATTACAAGATTGTCCCCACCTACAAGGGCTCCTACGACGAGTCGATGACCGCCGCCGTGGCAGCGTTTCGCTCCGGCAACGCACCGCACATCCTGCAGGTGTTTGAAGTGGGCACGGCCACCATGATGGCCAGCAAGGGCGCCATCGTGCCGGTGGCCAAGGTGATGAAAGACGCCGGGCAGAAGTTTGATCCCAAGGCCTATATTTCAGCTGTGGGCGGCTATTACACCGCACCCAACGGCCAGATGCTGAGCATGCCGTTCAACAGCTCTACCACCGTGTTTTACATCAACAAGGATGCGTTCAAGGCCGCCGGTCTGGACACCAGCAAAGCCCCCAGCAGTTGGCCTGAAGTGGCCTTGGCGGCGGCCAAACTGAAAGCCAATGGCCACAAGTGCCCGCTGACCATTGCCTGGCAGGGCTGGACTCAGCTGGAAAGCTTCTCGGCATGGCACAACGTGGAGTTTGCCACCAAGTCCAACGGCTTGGCCGGGCTGGATGCGCGCATGAAGATCAACTCACCGCTGCACGTGCGCCACATCGACAACCTGGCCAACATGGCCAAACAGGGCCTGTTTGTCTACAAGGGCCGCGCCAACGTACCCGAGGCCACCTTTGTCTCGGGCGAATGCGCCATGATCACCACCTCAAGCGGCTTCTATGGCAATGTGAAGAAGAACGCCAAGTTCAACTTTGGTCTGGCACCGCTGCCTTATTACCCGGACGTACCCGGGGCGCCGCAAAACACCGTGATTGGCGGCGCCAGCCTGTGGGTCATGGCCGGCAAGAAGGCTGATGAGTACAAAGCTGTCGCTGAATTTTTCAATTACATTTCCAGTCCGCAAGTGCAGTCTGCCAGCCACAAACGTACCGGCTACCTGCCCATCACCACAGCGGCGTTCCAGTTGACCGAGAAATCGGGCTTTTACAACGAGAATCCGGGCACCGATGTGGCGGTGAACCAGATGATCCGCAAAGTAACCGAAAAGTCACGCGGCATCCGCTTGGGCAACTATGTGCAGATCCGCACCATTGAGGACGAAGAACTGGAGCAGGTCTGGGGTGGCAAGAAGTCTGCCAAAGAGGCACTGGACTCCGTCGTGACACGCGGCAATGTGTTGCTGGAGCGGTTTGAGAAGGCCAACAAAGGCAAATGAGGCCCATGACCTGCCCAACAAGCCATGACCGGCCACAGCCTGGATGCGGCCTACGGGGCAGATTCACAGCGAAACTAGCGCCGTTTCTGCCCCTCTGACCCCCTATGGAAAAGCGCGTCTTTTTCCGTTCCAGATGGCTGCCTTGGGTGCTCATAGCGCCCCAGGTGGCTGTCATCGCCATTTTTTTCTTTTGGCCCGCCGGACAAGCGTTGGTGCAGTCGCTGCAGCAGTCGGATGCCTTTGGTACCCAGGTGGATTGGGTTGGGCTGGAAAATTTCCGCAACCTGTGCAACGATGAAACCTATCTGGCGTCGTTTTACACCACCGCCATTTTTTCCAGCCTGGTGGCGGTGCTGGGCATCAGCCTGTCGCTGCTGTTGGCCGTATTTGCCGACCGCATCGTCAAAGGCGCGCTGGCTTACAAGACCCTGCTGATCTGGCCGTATGCCGTCGCGCCTGCTGTGGCGGGCGTGTTGTGGTTGTTTATGTTTGCGCCCAGCGTGGGCGTGGTGTCGTACTGGCTGCGCGCTTTGGGCATCGACTGGAACCACCTGCTCAACAGTCGGCACGCCATGACGTTGGTGGTGATGGCAGCGGTGTGGAAGCAGATCTCGTACAACTTCCTGTTTTTTCTGGCCGGGTTACAGAGCATCCCAAAATCCCTGATCGAAGCGGCGGCCATTGACGGTGCCCGACCTTGGCGGCGCTTCTGGACCATCGTGTTCCCGCTGCTGTCCCCCACCACGTTTTTCCTGCTGGTGATCAACATCGTCTACGCGTTTTTTGACACCTTCGCCATCATCGACGCAGCCACGCAAGGCGGCCCGGGCAAAGATACGGCGATTCTGGTTTACAAGGTGTACTTCGACGGCTTCAAGGCGATGGACCTGGGCGGCTCGGCCGCGCAATCGGTGGTGCTGATGGTGATAGTGGTGGCGCTCACTGTGGTGCAGTTCCGCTTCGTCGAGAAGAAAGTGAATTATTGAACTATGTCACCCCCACGCTTGTCACTTCGTGCACTGCGCTGCCCCCAGCGGGAGACGTGTCTTGCTTGGGGCAGCCCGGCGCGGCGGCAATCCCATGGTTGAACGCCGCCCCTTTTTGACATTTCTGTCACACGCGGTGATGGTGCTGGGCGTGCTGGTGGTGGCGTTTCCGCTGTACTTGACCTTTGTGGCGTCCACCCAAACCTCTCAAGCGATTGTGCAAACCCCCATGCCGCTGCTGCCTGGCGGGCATTTGATAGATAACTACACAGCGGCGCTGAACGGTACCGGCGGTGGCTCAGGCTCAAAAGCGCCGGTGGCGCGGATGATGACGGTGAGCCTGATTTCGGCGCTGATCATCTCCATTGGCAAAATCGCCATCTCTTTGCTGTCGGCGTTTGCCATCGTGTATTTCCGCTTTCCGTTTCGCATGTTTTTCTTCTGGGCGATCTTCATCACGCTGATGTTGCCGGTGGAGGTGCGCATTGGCCCGACCTACAAGGTGGTATCCGATTTGGGCATGCTCAACAGCTACGCTGGCCTGACCATTCCGCTGATCGCCTCGGCCACCGCCACCTTCTTGTTCCGGCAGTTCTTTCTGACGGTGCCTGAAGAACTGGTGGAGGCGGCGCGCATGGACGGGGCTGGGCCGATGCGTTTTTTCTGGGATGTGTTGGTGCCACTGTCCAAAACCTCGATTGCGGCACTGTTTGTGATTCAGTTCATTTATGGTTGGAACCAGTATTTGTGGCCGCTGCTGGTCACTACCAGTGAGGACATGTACCCGGTGGTGATCGGTATCAAGCGCATGATTTCCGGCGGCGACTCCGAAATGCAGTGGAACATCGTCATGGCGACCGCCATTCTGGCCATGCTGCCACCCGCGCTGGTGGTGATGCTGATGCAGAAGTGGTTCGTCAAAGGGCTGGTGGATACAGAGAAATAAACTTGCTTGCGTGACAGACCAAGATTTGCGCAGCAAATTTGCTCTGTTACCAACTGATCAAGGGATTGCGGGACAGACCGGTTAAATTTATGGCCTCCATCACACTCAAAAACGTCCTCAAGCGCTACGGCATGGGCAAAGCCGCCAACCAAGTCATCCACGGGGTCAGCGCGGTGATCCATGACGGCGAGTTCGTCGTCATCGTCGGCCCTTCCGGCTGCGGCAAGTCCACCCTGTTGCGCATGGTTGCGGGGCTGGAAGAAATCAGCGGCGGCGAGATCTCGATTGGCAGCCGGGTCGTCAACAACCTGGAGCCGTCTGAGCGCGACATTGCCATGGTGTTCCAGAACTACGCGCTGTATCCGCATATGAGCGTGTTTGAGAACATGGCCTATGGTCTGAAGATTGCCAAAGTCCCCAAGGCCGAGATTCAGGCGCGCGTTGACAAGGCCGCCAAAATTCTGGAGATCGGCCCCTTTTTACAGCGCAAGCCGCGCGAACTCTCTGGCGGCCAGCGCCAGCGTGTGGCCATGGGGCGCGCCATCGTGCGCCAGCCACGGGTTTTTTTGTTTGATGAACCCTTGAGCAACCTCGACGCCAAGCTGCGCGCCCAGACCCGCCTTGAAATCCAGAAATTGCACCGTGAACTGGGCATCACCAGCCTGTTTGTCACCCACGACCAAGTCGAAGCGATGACGCTGGCGCAGCGCATGATGGTAATGAATGCAGGGGAGATGGAGCAATTTGGCACGCCCGAAGAGGTTTACAACCGCCCGGCCAGCACGTTTGTGGCCGGATTCATGGGCTCGCCGCCGATGAATTTGCTCAAAGACGCGCCCAGTGCGCCACCGGGCACCATCGTCGGCGTGCGGCCCGAACACCTGGACATCACCCCGGATGGCTGGGGCCTGCGCGTTGAAGCGGTAGAGATGCTCGGCGCCGAGCGCCTCACCTATGGCCGCTGGTTGCATGGCCAGGCTGAAGAACTGGTGATCATCCGCACCGAAGAATGCAACGCCGCCCCCAGCCTGGGGCAAACCCTGTTTGTGACACCCCGACCCGGAAAGATTCACCACTTTGACGCGACAAGCGGCAAACGCAAGGACCTACCATCATGAAAAACACCCTGCATGACCTGCCCTGGCCCTACCCGCGCTGGATTGCGCACCGCGGCGCAGGCAAGCTCGCCCCAGAGAACACGCTGGCGGCGTTTCGGGCCGGTGCCGCGCACGGCTACCGCATGTTTGAGTGCGACGTCCGACTTAGCGCCGATGGCGTGCCTTTCCTACTGCACGATCACACGCTCAAGCGCACTACCAACGCTGAAACCGCCTTGGGCAGTGGTCTGAGCACGGTGGCGGGTGAGCACCCGTGGGGCACCTTGTCGCTGCTGGATGCGGGCAGTTGGCATTCACGCGCCTTTGCCGGCGAGACCTTACCCACTTTTGAAGCCATTGCCCGCTACTGCCGGCACAACGGTTTTCACCTGAACATCGAAATCAAGCCCAGCCCCGGCACCGAATACCACACAGGCCAGGTTGTTGCACGACATGCTGCCCGACTTTGGCACGGTGCGGTCGTGCCACCGCTGTTGACCTCGTTTGAAGTTCCAGCGCTTGAAGGCGCCCTGCAGTCGCAGCCAGATTTGCCGCGCGGCTTGTTGCTCGAAGCACTCTGGGATGGCTGGTTGGAAACCGCGCAGCGGCTGGGTTGCGTGGCAGTGGTCTGTGACCACACGCTATGGGACGCGGCAACTGTCTCGCAAGCCAAAAAAGCAGGTCTGCGCACGCTGAGCTATACCGTGAACGATGCAACTGAAGCCCTGCGATTGATAGACTTGGGCATCGACGCGATCATCACCGATAGCGTTGACCTGCTCTCACCGACGTGACAACCACCACTGGGTGCTGGCAGCGGCCAACACCAGCGCCAGGTAGGTAAGCATTTTGCCATCGCGTCCGAACACCAGCATGCCCACCAGCAGCGCCACACCACCCACTATCAAATGCAGAGCAACTTGAGAAGTTATAGTGCGCGCTGCCGCCTTTTTTTTCAAGAACAATCGGGCACACAGTGGCAGCAGTAAGGCGAGCCAAATTGCGGGCGCAAAAAAATTGATCACATGGTTGACAGCAGCCAGGATGCCCATCAGCGACAACAATCAGTCAATATAAGTTGACACTCTTGGAAAATCATTGAGTTGATTTTATAATTACACGATGGCAGTTTGGGCTTTAGGCATTAATCACACCACCGCACCGCTTGATCTGCGAGGTCGGTTCGCATTCGCTATCGACCAGGTGGCTCCCACTTTGCATGCTTTGCGTGGCGCCTTGAGCCGCCAACCCGAAGCGGCCCTGATCTCAACCTGTAACCGCACAGAAATTTACTGCGCCTGCGAACACCCCCAGCTTCAGCACACAATGGACTGGCTGGCGCAATGCGGCGGCGTCTCTGCTGATGTGCTGCGCGCGCACTCCTACACCCTGACTGACGGCATGGCAGCGCGCCACGCTTTTCGTGTGGCCAGCGGGCTGGACTCCATGGTGCTGGGCGAGCCGCAGATTCTGGGCCAGCTCAAAGACGCGGTGCGTGCTGCCGAAGCTGCCGGGTCGATGGGCACCACGCTCAGCCAGTTGTTTCAGCGTTCGTTTGCAGTCGCCAAAGAGGTGCGCACCTCGACAGAAATTGGCGCGCATTCGATCAGCATGGCAGCTGCGGCGGTTCGCCTGGCGGGTCAGCTGTTTGAAAACCTCAACGAAGTCAAGATTTTGTTTGTCGGTGCTGGCGAGATGATCGACCTGTGCGCCACCCACTTTGCCGCCAAAAACCCCAAAAGCATGGTGATTGCCAACCGCACGTTGTCGCGTGGCGAAGAGCTGGCCCGCAAATTCGGCGCCGAGGTGATGTGCCTGGCCGACCTACCTGATCGGCTGCATGAATTTGACGCGGTGGTGAGTTGCACCGCCAGCACCTTGCCGCTGATTGGTTTGGGTTCGGTCGAGCGCGCTTTGAAGAAACGGCGCCGCCGCCCGATGTTCATGGTGGACTTGGCCGTGCCGCGCGACATCGAAATTGAAGTCAAGGAACTCGAAGACGTTTACCTTTACACGGTGGATGACCTGGCTGGTGTGGTGCAAACCGCCCAGGCCAGCCGCAAGGCCGCTGTCGCGCAGGCTGAAGCGATTGTCGACGTCGGCGTGCAAAACTTTCTACATTGGGTGGAGCAGCGCAGCACGGTTCCTTTGATTCAGGCGCTTAACGCCCAGGCGGACGAATGGCGCTTTGCTGAAATGGCGCGGGCCCGCAAGCTGCTGCTTAAGGGTGAAAACATCGACACGGTGCTCGAGGCCATGTCCAGAGGCATCACCCAAAAGATGCTGCATGGCGCTATGGCCGAATTGCGCGCCGGTGACTCCGCCGCGCGCGACCGCGCTAGCTCAGCGGTGCATCACTTCTTTTTGCGCAAAGAGCGTTAGCTAGCGCCGCTAACAGCGCCAACTGGCCGCGCTTGGGCCACCGGGCGATCAGCATTGCGCTTGAACCCGATCCTCGCATTGCCCTAAACGTGGGGGCACCCAGTGGCTCTGCCCTCATCGACCTGAACCGCCCTGCGACCCGATCCGGGCATGCACCTCACCCGAGCCCTGACCATGAAACCGTTTCTCCACCAGCAACTTGACCGCTACGCCGATCGGCTCGGGGAGCTTGAATTTTTGCTCTCGCGCCAAGACATCATGGGCGACATGGCGCAATTTTTAAAGCTCTCGCGCGAACACACCGAGGTGGCGGCAGTGGCCAGCCGCTGGTTGCGTTACCAGCAGCGCGAGTCTGACATGGCTAGCGCCCAAGAGATGCTCAAAGACGCCGCGGACGATGCCGACATGCTGGCCATGGCGCAAGAGGAAGTCGACGCCGCCACCGCAGAACTGGCACAGCTCGAAGCCGAGTTGCAGCGCATGCTGCTGCCCAAAGACCCCGACGACGCCCGACCGGCCTTTGTGGAAATCCGCGCAGGCACCGGGGGTGACGAATCCGCCTTGTTTGCCGCCGATCTGGCGCGCATGTACCTGCGCTACTGCGACCGCAAGGGCTGGAAGCATGAGGTGATCAGCCAATCGCTCAGTGAACTCGGCGGCTACAAGGAGCTGGTACTGCGTATTGAAGGCAAGGACACTGACACGCCTGGCGGCGCCGGCATCTATGGCGCGCTCAAGTTCGAATCCGGCGGCCACCGCGTGCAACGCGTGCCGGTGACCGAAACCCAGGGCCGCATCCACACCAGCGCCGCCACCGTGGCGGTGATGGCCGAGCCGGATGAAGCCGAGGCCATCAAAATCAACCCGGCTGACTTGCGCATCGACACTTACCGCGCCAGCGGCGCCGGTGGCCAGCACATCAACAAAACCGACTCGGCGGTGCGCATCACTCACCTACCCACCGGCATCGTCGCTGAATGCCAGGATGGCCGCAGCCAGCACAGCAACAAAGCCCAGGCGCTGAAAGTGCTCACCGCGCGCATTCAGGAAAAAGAGCGCAGCGCGCGCGCCGCCAAAGAATCCGCCGAGCGCAAAAGCCTGGTCGGTAGCGGCGACCGCAGCGACCGCATCCGCACCTACAACTTTCCGCAGGGTCGCCTGACCGACCACCGCATCAACCTGACGCTGTACAAATTACTGAGCATCATGGAAGGCGACCTAGACGACGTGGTGAACGCGCTGCAAGCCCATGAGGCTGCGCAGCAGCTGGCAGCTCTGGAGCTCAATGCCTGATGTTTTATATGGAAAATCTTGCTCCAGCCCTTATGCATAAAGCGCTGGTAGCTACGTTTAATATAGTATTTTAAATGTCTCTACTCGCCAACTCCAGCATCGACCAAGCCCTGACGGCACTGCAAAGCCGGGGTCTGGAGCGGCTCGATGCCCAGCTGTTGCTGCTGCACGTGCTCGGCATCGCCCCGACGCAGCGCGGCTGGCTGATGGCACACGACACCGATCCGCTGCCTTTGCAATGTGTCCCTGCGTTGCAAGCGCTGGCGCTACGCCGCACGCAGGGTGAGCCGCTGGCCTACCTCACCGGCAGCAAGGCGTTTTACGGTCTGGCGTTACACGTCACCCCAGACGTACTGGTGCCGCGCCCCGACACTGAAACCCTGGTGGACTGGGCGCTAGAGGTCTTGCCAGACTGCCATCAGGCCACCGTTGGCGCAACTGCCCCGCAGGCAAATCACCCTGCAAACCCAGCGCCGCGCGTGCTGGACCTGGGCACTGGCAGCGGCGCCATTGCGCTGGCGCTCAAAGCCACCCGGTCCGCACTTCAGATGTGGGCCACGGACCAAAGCGCTGCAGCCCTCGCCGTGGCAAAAGCCAATGCGCAGCGCCTGCAACTTGAGGTGTCTTTCAGCCAGGGTGCCTGGCTGGCCGCGCTGCCAGCAGACGCGCCAGCGTTTGACTGCATTGTCTCCAACCCGCCCTACATCCCCGAACACGACCCGCATCTGGCGGCACTGACTTTTGAGCCCACCCAGGCCCTGACCAGTGGCGTCGATGGCTTGGACGACATTCGCCACATCGTCGCCACCGCGTTGGCGCACCTCAAACTAGGTGGCTGGCTGCTGCTGGAACATGGCTTCGACCACGCAGTTGCAGTGCAACACTTGCTGGCACAGCAAGGCTTCACTTCGGTTCAGTCGCGCAACGATTTGGCAGGCATTGCGCGCTGTACCGGTGGCCAAAAACCCTGTTACGACTGATCAAGGGCCATGGCTTGAGCCGTTTGCACCGTTCCCGCCAGCCGACCACCGACCCTCCCACCTCACTTCCCCCAGCCCATGACCACTCCCCACACGATGCAAGATCGCCTGACCAACCTGGAAATCAAAGCGAGTTTTTCTGAAGACCTGCTGGACAAACTCGACCAAATCATCATCCGCCAGCAAGACCAGATTGACCGGCTAACCCAGGACCTGCTGTGGCTGCGCCAGCAAACGCCCACTGAAGGAGCGGCTGGGCCACGCAACCTGCGCGACGAACTGCCGCCACACTACTGAAGCCAGGCCACGCTGCCCGGCCGCAACCCCAGTCACATGAGGGTTATCCAGCACTCGGCTGGCGCCGACAATGAAATAATCGCGTTCACACTTATTTCAGGACACCCCATGAGCGACACCCAACAACGCATCGACGATCTGGTTAAACAAAACGAGATTCTGCTGTTCATGAAAGGCACAGCGACCTTTCCCCAGTGCGGTTTTTCGGGCCGGGCGGTGCAAATCCTCAAAGCCTGCGGTGTGGACCCGAAAGCCATCACCACCGTCAATGTGCTCGAAGATGCAGAAGTGCGCGAAGCCATCAAGGACTACAGCAACTGGCCAACCATTCCCCAGCTTTACCTCAAGGGTGAATTCATCGGCGGCTCCGACATCATGATGGAAATGTACGAATCCGGCGAGCTGCAGCAGGCTCTGGGCACAAGCGCCTGAGTTGCCCCGGTTTTAGGCGGTGACCCAGTTGCGCTGCGCTGAGGTCACCGCGTTCGGGTACGGTGCGCGCCCACGCGAGCCGTTGTAGCGGCCCAGCGCCAAAAACAAGTCGCCGCGCTCGCGCTCCAGATAGTGGCGCAAGATGACGCAGCCAAAACGCAGGTTGTTCTGCATGTGAAACAAGTTCGACGCATTGCCGTCACCCAGCACCCGGGTCCAGAAAGGCATCACCTGCATGTAGCCGCGCGCGCCCGCCCGGCTCACTGCAAACTTGCGAAAATTGCTCTCCACCTGAATCAACCCCAATACCAGCGACACGTCCAACCCAGCGCGCTTGCTCTCGTACCAGACAGTCTGCAAAAATTCCTTGCGGGTGGTGAAGTCGGCTTTTTTTCTGCTCAGGCGATCGCTCTGGGCACCCAGCCAGCGCAAATAAGCCAATCGCGATTCGGTGTCATAAAACACCGGTACTGGCGGCGCGGTATTGGCAATGGCCGAACTCAAGGCTGTGCGCACCGAATCAGCCAAGGGCTCCTCAAGCTGTCCACCAGCCAACGATTGCTTCGAAGTCAATAGCATACTAAGCCCTACAGATAGGGGCTGGAGACTTAAAACACTGGATAAAACCAGACGCCGGGTAGTCATGACATCACCTCAGCACCTCCGACCAAACCGCCGGGGTGGGATGCTCCGAACGCAAAAATGGCACTCACACCTTCAGGTTGCCCAGTAGCACACTGGCGATATCGGCCAGTGGCACAGCGGTAGCGGCTGCTTCGCGGCGGCGCTGGTACTCCACATTGCCTTCTTTCAAAGCGCGGTCACCGATATTCACCCGGTGTGGCACACCGATCAGTTCCCAGTCGGCAAACATGGCCCCTGGGCGTTCGCCACGGTCGTCCAGCATCACATCCACGCCAGCCGTCATCAACTCAGCGTAAAGCGCATCGGAGGCGGCCTTGACGTCCGGTGAACGCTCCGCATTGATCGGGCAGATGACCACGGTGAACGGCGCCAGTGCGTCCGGCCAGATGATGCCGCGCTCGTCATGGTTTTGCTCAATGGCAGCGGCGGGAAGACGAGTGATACCGATGCCGTAGCAACCCATTTCCATGAATTGCGGTTTGCCGTTCTGATCCAGAAAGGTCGCTTTCATCGCCTGGCTGTACTTGGTGCCGAGGTAGAACACGTGACCCACCTCAATGCCGCGTTCGATGGCCAACACGCCCAGCCCGTCGGGTGAAGGGTCGCCCGCTACCACGTTGCGAATATCCACGACCAAGTTGGGCTCTGGCAGGTCGCGGCCCCAGTTCACACCGGTGATATGAAAGTCAGCCTCGTTGGCACCGCAAACCCAGTCGGCCAAAACGGCGACTTCGCGGTCAACCACCAGTTTGACAGGCTTTTTCAAGCCCAACGGCCCCAGATAGCCAGGCTCGCAGCCAAAGTGCTCGTCAATCTCGGCCAGGGTGGCAAAGCGACGGTTGGTAGCGAGTCCTGGCACCTTGCTGACCTTGACTTCGTTCATGCTGTCGTCGCCGCGCAAGAGCAGCAACCAGACCTGTGTCTTGCAGACTTCACCGGCTACGTTGGTCTCGTCGGTGGCCAGCACGAGTGATTTGACGGTGTTCCACAGCGGGATGTTGAGAAATGTTGCGACATCCGCGCAGGTTGCCATGCCAGGTGTTGGCGTTTTAACCATCGCTTGCGACGCCGCCTTGCGCGGGTCGACAGGCGCCAGCGCTTCGGCTTTTTCCATGTTGGCTGCGTAGTCGCTCGTGGGGCAGTAGACGATGGCGTCTTCGCCGGTGGCGGCAATTACCTGGAACTCTTCGCTCAAATCGCCGCCAATGGCACCGCTATCGGCCGCCACGGCGCGGTAGGTCAGGCCAAAGCGGTCAAAAATGCGTCGATAGGCTTTGGCCATCACTTGGTAGCTGGCCTTGGCACTTGCCTGATCACGGTCAAAGCTGTAGGCGTCTTTCATGACGAACTCACGCCCGCGCATCAAACCAAACCGTGGACGGCGTTCGTCGCGAAACTTGGTCTGAATCTGGTAAAAATTCTTCGGCAACTGTTTGTAGCTGCGGATCTCTTGGCGCGCAATGTCGGTCACCACCTCTTCACTGGTCGGTTGCACTACAAAGTCGTTGCCGTGACGGTCAGCGATGCGCAGCAACTCCGGCCCCATCGACCCGAAACGGCCGGTTTGCTGCCACAGCTCAGCGGGCTGCACCACCGGCATTGACAGCTCTACAGCCCCCGCGCGGTTCATTTCCTCACGCACGATGGCCTCAACTTTCTGCACCACGCGCAGGCCCATCGGCATCAAGGTGTAAATGCCGGCGCCTAATTTTTTGATCATGCCAGCGCGCATCATTAGCTTGTGGCTGACCACTTCCGCATCAGCGGGTGCCTCTTTGAGGGTGGAAATAAAGAATTGAGAAGCTTTCATTGAGGCGATTCGCGGTATGTCAGGGTCGCCACTCTTGATGCAAGGCAAACGCTGTGCATAATGGCCACAATTTAAAAATTTGGGGTTTGATTATGCTCGACCGAGACGGCTTTAGGCCGAACGTCGGCATCGTCCTGCTCAACCAGAAAAATCAGGTGTTTTGGGGTAAGCGTATCCGTACGCACTCCTGGCAGTTTCCGCAAGGTGGCATTGATCGGGGTGAAACCCCAGAGCAGGCCATGGTTCGGGAACTGCATGAAGAAGTTGGGCTGCAACGTGAACACGTTCGCATCGTGGCCCGCACCCGAGACTGGTTGCGCTATGAGGTGCCGGACCGTTTTATCCGCCGCGACTCACGCGGCTTTTACAAGGGCCAGAAACAGATCTGGTTTCTGCTGCAACTGGTGGGCCACGACTGGGATTTGAACTTGCGTGCCACCGATCATCCGGAATTTGATGCTTGGCGCTGGAACGACTACTGGGTACCACTGGACGCTGTGGTCGAATTCAAGCGCGAGGTGTATTCAACCGCCCTGACCGAACTGGCACGTTACCTGCCGCGCAACGAGCACCGTAACCGTTTTTTGCGCCAGGGTTTGCGTCCGCTTGGCGCGGAATCGGGCAGTGATGAAGCCTCTGCCGGCCATATCGACTTACCACCCGGTGGAAGCTGGGAGCCTGATCCACACACTGGAAACGAGCATGTTTGACAAGAATCGCACCCTGCGCTGGTGCGCGCCTGCCCTGCTGGGGGCGTTGGCCCTGACGATGGCCACCCACCTGCATGCCCAAGTCGGGCCAGACGACCCAGACTGGAAAGAATCCGACACCCCAACACCGCCCGCGTTCAGCGTGGACAAATTGCTGCCACTGGCCATGCCGCCCTATGTCTCGCTGACCTTCGGTATTGACCCGGCGACGCTGGCCATCTCGCCCGATGGCATCGTGCGCTACGTGGTGGTGGCGCGCAACGCGGGTGGGTCGATCAACGCCATGTATGAAGGCATCCGCTGTGCCACCGGCGAGGTCAAGACCTACGCCCGCGCCGGCGGCACAGGCCCCTGGTCGATAGTGACTGAGCCGCAATGGCGTGGCTTCACCGACAACCTGCCTTCCAAACACGCTTGGGTGTTTGCGCGGCAGGCGGCCTGCGATGGGCGAGCTACTGCCGCCAGCACACCGGGCGATATCGTCAGGGCGCTGAAAAAATAGCTGTGGTTGTTCGTTTCCAAATCCTTCCTGCTTAGGCGCGAAGCCGAAGGCAGTGCTTTAGCTTGACAAGGCGAAGCGACAGGGATGGTTTAGAAATGGCATCAGCGGCTGAGCACCATATTGTCACGGTGCACCATCTCGGGTTCAGCCGAATAACCCAGCAGTTTTTCGAACTGGCTGGAGGGCTTGCGACAAATCAGGCGGGCTTCGGCACTGGCGTAATTGGCCAGACCGCGCGCCACTTCAACGCCGTCGTCCGAGCGAATGGCAATCACATCGCCGCGTGAAAAGCCACCCTCTACCGCCGTCATCCCAATGGGCAGCAGGCTTGAGCCGTCGCTGCGCAGTTTGTGTACCGCACCAGCATCCACCGTGACGGAACCCTTCATCTGCAGGTGGTCGGCAATCCACTGCTTACGCGCCTGCGTTTTTTGCGTCGGTGCTATCAATAAAGTACCAATGGATTCACCCCGGCACAGGCGCAGCAACGCATCCGGCTCACGACCCCAGGCAATCACGGTAGAGGCACCGGAGCATGCCGCGCGCTTGGCGGCCAGAATTTTGGTGATCATGCCGCCACGGCCCAGGCTGGAGCCCGCACCACCCGCCATCGCCTCCAGCGCCGCGTCACCGGCTTGCGCCACATGGACGAACTGCGCGGTGGGGTCTTTGCGCGGGTCGGCGGTGTAGAGACCTTGTTGGTCGGTGAGGATCACCAGCGCATCGGCTTCCACCAGGTTCGCCACCAGCGCACCCAACGTGTCGTTATCACCAAACTTGATTTCGTCGTTCACCACCGTATCGTTTTCGTTGATGACCGGCAGCACACCGAGTTTGAGCAAGGTCAGCAGCGTGGAGCGGGCATTGAGGTAGCGCTCACGGTCGGCCAGGTCAGCATGGGTCAGCAGCACCTGAGCGCTACCCAGGCCGTTTTCACGCAGCTTGGTCTCATACATCTGCGCCAAGCCCATTTGCCCAACGGCAGCCGCCGCTTGCAACTCATGGACTTCACGCGGGCGGGTGGTCCAGCCCAAGCGCTTCATGCCTTCGGCAATCGCCCCGCTAGACACCATGATGACTTCGCGGCCCTCGCGCACCAACAGCGACATCTGGCGGCACCATTCACCAATAGCGGCTTCGTCCAGACCCCGGCCTTCGTTGGTGACCAGGCTGGAGCCCACCTTGACCACCACACGGCGTGCATCGCGCAGGATGGAGGCATCAAATTCTTTAAGCATTTTCAGGCTCTAGCCCTTATTAGATATGCGCAAGCAGCTATTAAATAAATAGCAACTAAATAGGGTCCACACCAGCGGGGAAACGCGGGTCAATCACCTCAGGGGCAGTTTCGATCTTTTGCTGCGCGCTGATGTGCTGGTACACCGCCTTGATCAGCGGCTCGCAGCCTTCACGGGTCAGGGCAGAGATCTCGAACACCGGGCCTTTGTATTTGAAACGTTTGACAAAGTCTTTCACCAACGCCGCACGCTCCTCCTTGGGCACCATGTCAAGCTTGTTGAGCACCAGCCAGCGCGGTTTGTCATAGAGCTTTTTGTCGTATTTTTTGAGTTCATTGACGATGGCTTTGGCTTGTGCCACGGTGTCGATGGCGTCGTCAAACGGAGCCATGTCAACCATGTGCAGCAGCAAACGCGTGCGTTGCAAATGGCGCAAAAACAAGTGACCCAGGCCTGCGCCTTCAGAGGCACCTTCAATCAGGCCCGGCAGGTCAGCCACCACAAAACTTTGCTCGGGCCCAACACGCACCACGCCCAAGTTGGGGTGCAAGGTGGTGAAAGGGTAGTCAGCAATCCGCGGCCGGGCGTTGGAGATGGCTGTAATCAGGGTCGATTTGCCGGCGTTGGGCATACCCAGCAGGCCGACATCGGCGAGTACCTTAAGTTCCAGCTTGAGGTTGCGTTTTTCACCCGGCCAGCCCGGTGTTTTCTGGCGCGGCGCGCGGTTGATGGCGCTCTTGTAACGCAAGTTGCCAAAGCCACCGTCGCCGCCCTTGGCGATGGTGATGACCTCGCCTGGCTTGAGCAATTCAAACAGCACATCGCCGGTTTCAGCGTCGGTGATGATGGTGCCGACCGGCATTTTGAGGGTGATGTCGTCCCCCGCCGCGCCAAACATGTCGGAGCCCATGCCGTGCTGGCCGCGCTGCGCATCATGGCGGCGTGAAAAGCGAAAATCGACCAGCGTGTTGAGGTTTTCGTCAGCCACGGCAAACACATGGCCGCCACGTCCGCCGTCACCACCATTGGGGCCGCCAAATTCCTTGTATTTTTCGTGTCGAAAAGAGACGCAGCCTGCGCCGCCGTCTCCAGCAGAGACATCAATATAGGCTTCGTCAACGAATTTCATGGCTTCAGTCGGTTGTGGAACTTGGTTTGCTCGGTCGAGTTGCGGCGCGCCGCAAAAAATTCATTTTACTTGGCGTCAGGAAGCCTGATCTTCGCTGCGTTTGGCGACAGGCCTGCTGCGCCCAAGTTGCAGAAATAAAAAACCCCGCGTCGAGCGCAGGGTCTTGTGAGGGGAATAACCGGCCTGTTAAGCGGCTGCCGTCACGCTCACGGTGCGGCGGTTCATCGCGCCTTTGACTTCAAAACACACATTGCCTTCGACCAAGGCAAACAGCGTGTGGTCCTTGCCGATGCCGACATTGGTGCCGGGGTGGAATTGCGTGCCACGCTGGCGCACGATGATCGCGCCGGAGCTGATCAGTTCACCACCGAACTTCTTCACACCGAGCATCTTGGGCTTGGAATCACGCCCGTTTCGCGTCGAGCCGCCGCCTTTTTTTTGTGCCATGACTCAGCTCCTTATGCCGTTATGGCGCCGATCAGCAGTTCGGTGAACTGCTGGCGATGCCCTTGCCGTTTTTGATAGTGCTTGCGACGACGCATTTTGAAAATGTGAACCTTGTCGTGCTTACCATGTGCCAAAACTGTGACACTGACTGTTGCGCCGGACACCAAGGGTGTGCCAACCTTCAACTCTGCGCCGCTACCGACCGCCAGAACCTGGTCAAACACAATCTCTTGGCCAACGTCCGCAGCAATCTGTTCTACTTTAATTTTTTCGCCAGCAGCAACTCTGTATTGTTTGCCACCGGTTTTTATGACCGCGTACATATGAACCTCTTTGTATAGATCTCCACGAACGGATTTTCGCGAAGCCCAACATTATCGCACAGGCTCTCTCAAGACTCTCTGAAGCCGCAACTGAAGCTGCCTGACAACGCAGAGCGCCCACCTGGGGCCTCTTTTACAGAGGCTGTCGGCTTGCTTCGGGGAGCTTTCTATAATCTGTGGAAATTATTGAGTCAACCGTCTTGCAAGCCTCCAACACCTCCCCATCCACTTTGCTATCGGTCATCGCGCCTGACATGCGCGAGGTCGATCTTTTCATTCGGCAACGCCTGGACTCTGGCGTGCCATTGATAGGGCAGGTTTCACGCTACATCATTACCGCAGGGGGCAAGCGTTTGCGTCCCACACTGCTGTTGCTGGTGAGTGGCGCGCTGGGGTTCACCGGGCCAGAGCGGTTCACATTGGCAGCCGTGGTGGAGTTCATTCACACCGCCACCCTGCTACACGACGACGTGGTGGACGACTCCTCTCTGCGGCGCGGTAACGCCACCGCAAATATCACCTTTGGCAACCCGGCCAGCGTGTTGGTGGGCGACTTTTTGTACTCCCGCGCCTTCCAGATGATGGTGGATGTGGGCAGCATGCGCGTCATGAGCGTTCTTTCTGAAGCAACCACCGTGATCTCAGAAGGTGAAGTGTTGCAGTTGATGAACATGCACAACGCCGATCTGGACGAAGAGGGCTACCTGCACGTCATCCGTTCCAAGACGGCGAAGCTGTTTGAAGCCAGTGCCCGCGTGGGCGCCATTCTGGCGGGCGCCAGCCCCGAGATTGAAACCGCCTGCGCGCATTACGGGCAAGCGCTTGGCACGGCCTTTCAGGTGATTGACGACGTGCTGGACTACACCGGCGACGCGGCCCTGATGGGCAAGAACCTGGGCGACGACCTGCGCGAAGGCAAAGCCACCCTGCCGCTGATTGCCGCCATGCAACGCGGCAATGCCGAGCAGCGCGAGGTGGTCAAACTCGCCATCGAAAACGGCGATGTGGACGCCATCGAGCAGGTGGTGGCCATCGTCAGAGCCACTGGCGCACTGGATGTGGCCCGCAAGGCCGCCAGCGACGAAGCCGCCCGAGCCATCGCCGCCGCAGAACAATTGCCCGACAGCCCCCACAGGACGTGTTTGATACAATTGGCAGCCCAACTTTTGGATCGACAAACCTAGCGCTCCCTCAGTCTGGCATTTCGGAATGTGGCGCAGCCTGGTAGCGCACTTCGTTCGGGACGAAGGGGTCGGAGGTTCGAATCCTCTCATTCCGACCATATAAATCAACGGGTTAGCGCAATTTTGCCGCTAACCCGTTTTGCTTTAAATAGGCTCAATGTGAACAAGACACGGCCTCGACCTCTGGCAACTTTGAGCGATCTCTGCCGGACATATGCTCTGTATATTATAGCTATCTGCGCTTTGTTTACTTGGGCTACAGCCGTTTTTTCTCAATCTTTGCCGCCACCAGCAACGAGCGCACCAGCCAGCACACTGCCAACGGCAAGCGCAACACCCAAACGCCAACTGGCACCTTTTGAAGCCAGCACCCCCGCCAGCCTGAACCCAGCCTGGCGCGTAAGCGGCTTGCCGGGTAACAAATTTCCGCTGAGCCAATTTGACCTGACCACCGTGCTGGGCGAGCCTGCGCTGCGGCTCGTCACCCAGAAGTCTTACGGCGTGTTAACCCACCCCTGGAGCGGGCCTGCCCCTGCCGAGTTGGCCTGGCGCTGGCAGCTGGCGCAAGGTCTGCCGCTGGCTGACATCAGCACCAAAGCCGGTGACGATGCCGCGCTGAAGGTGTGCGTGATGTTTGACCAGCCGCTGACCGACATCCCCTTCTTTCAACGCGCCGCCCTGTCGCTGGCGCGCTCTGCCACCGGGCAAGACCTGCCCAGCGCCACGCTGTGTTACCTGTGGGACAGCCGCTACCCGGCGGGTACACGCGGCGCCAACCCCTACAGCGCGCGGGTGCGCTACATCGTGCTCAACGGCACCGAGACGGCCACCGGACAATGGGTGACCCAGCGCAGGCGCATTGCAGACGACTTTGCCAGCCTGTTTGGCGCCGAGAGCGCCGTGATGCCGCCGGTGGTGGCGATTGCAGTTGGCGCTGACAGCGACAACACCGGCGGTGCCAGCAGCGCTTATCTGGCCCGCCTGCGTTGGGTTGACTGATGCTGGATTGGCTAAATTGAAGAAGGTTGACCGATGAAACATCTGGTGATGCTGGGCGCCGGCCATGCCCACGTGCACATGCTCTCGACGCTGGCGGCGCAGCCACTGGCCGGGGTGCAGATCACGCTGGTGGCGCCCTATCCGCGCCAGCTTTACTCGGGCATGGTGCCGGGTTTTGTGGCGGGGCATTACGCGCTGGAAGACTGCGTGATCAACCTCGCGCCCTGGCTAGCCCATAGTGGCGTGCAGTGGCTGCAGCGCAGCGCTGTGGCGCTGGACGCCGATGCGCGCACCGTCACTCTGGACGACGGCAGCCTGATGGCGTTTGACCTGCTGTCGGTCAACACCGGTGCCGTGCAAAACCGCGAGAAGATCGAGCAGATGATGCCAGGTGCACGCGAACATGCGCTGTTTGTGCGCCCCATCGAGGCCTTTGGCGCGCTCTGGCCGCAAGTGGTGGCGCTGGCTGGCACCAAGGCGCTGCGGGTGGCGGTGCTTGGCGGCGGCGCGGCCGGCATCGAGCTGGCGTGCGCGGTGGCGCACCGGCTGCCAAGCTCGTCGGTCACGCTGGTGGCGGGTGACGCGCTGGTGGGCGCCAATTATTCGGACAAGGTGCAGGCGCGCATCAAACGGGCCTTGAAAAAGCGCCACATCAGCGTGATTCAGGAGCAAGCCACTGGCATCAGCGTAGCCGAAGTTGCGTTGGGCAACGGTGGCCAACTGGCCTGCGACGTGCCGCTGATGGCCATCGGTGCGCAGGCGCCAAGCTGGCTGCAGGGCAGCGCCCTGGCGCTCGACAAGCAAGGTTTTATCGCGGTAGACGAGTTTCAGCGCAGCACCAGCCACCCAGCGGTATTTGCCGCAGGCGATGTGTCGAGCCGCGTGGATCGACCCGTGGCGCGCAGCGGCGTGTATGCCGTGCGCGCCGGCGTGCCGCTGGCTGCCAACCTGCGCGCCGTGCTGACAGGCGAGGAGCCCAATCCCTACATCCCGCAGACCAAAACACTAAACCTGCTGGCCTGCGGCGAAAAATACGCCATCGCCAGCTGGGGCGGCTGGTCTGCCGAGGGGAAATGGGTGTGGTGGCTCAAAGACCGCATTGACCGCGGCTTTATCCAGAAATACAGCGGCCCGGCGCAGCCGTGAGGAATCCGCCAGGGTCGCCAGACCTGCATGGCTGTAGCAGGCCCCCAACAACTGCCATTCGGAGCAAAGTCTGGCGTTTAACGATTTTATATAAGAAATTGGCTTCTAACCCTTTATGTATATGCGCAAGTAGCTATTATTAGCATAGCAAATAGGTTGATGGCTGAGCGTCTTTTACGGCAGCAACAAAGCGCCCAGCCAACTTCAACCGAGACAGTTCACTTGGCGTGACTTCTTAGACGCATAGCGCCCGGCGGACAATTTGCGCTCATGCCCGCGCGAACTTTCTCGCTTCAACGCAACACCAGCTTCGCGCTGTCGGTAGCCGGGGTGACTTCACCTACCACACACGCCGACTCAAAACCCTGCTGCTTGAAGACCGCCAGCACCGCGTCTACCGCGTCGGGCGCACAGGTCACCAGCAAACCACCGCTGGTTTGCGGGTCGCTGAGCAGTGCGCGCTGCACTGCCGAAAAATCTGCCGGTAGCCCCACCTCAGCCCCATACGCCGCCCAGTTGTTGCCTGAAGCACCCGTGACATTGCCCGCCGCCGCCAGCTCTTGCACCCCTGCCAACAAGGGCACGCTCTGCCAGTCCAGCGTGACGGTGACTGCCGCACCACGCGCAATTTCCAGTGCGTGCCCGGCCAGGCCAAAGCCGGTGACGTCGGTCATGGCATGCACGCCGGGCAGCGCGGCCAACACCGGGCCGGGTGTATTGAGCTGGGTGGTCACGGCGATCATCTGCGCGTAGCCAGCTGCGTCCAGGTTGCTCTTTTTAAGCGCTGCCGACAAGATGCCCACGCCAATCGGCTTGCCCAGCACCAGTTTGTCACCCACTTGGGCGCTGGCGTTTTTCTTGACGCGGCTGGGGTGCACCAGGCCGAGAGCCACCAGCCCGTAAATCGGCTCGACCGAGTCGATGGTGTGGCCGCCCGCAATCGGGATGCCTGCGGCGCGGCAGACGCTGGCACCGCCCTCCAGAATTTTGCCGATAGTCTCGATCGACAACACCTTGATCGGCATACCCACCAGCGCCAGCGCCATGATCGGTGTGCCGCCCATGGCATACACGTCACTGATGGCGTTGGTGGCGGCGATGCGGCCAAAGTCAAACGGGTCATCGACGATGGGCATGAAAAAGTCGGTGGTGGCAATCAGCGCCTGGTGCTCATTGAGCTGGTACACGGCCGCGTCGTCAGCGGTCTCGATGCCCACCAGCAGCTCTTTGGGGATGGGCATGGCCGTGGTACCTTTGAGAATGCTCGACAACACGCCTGGTGCAATCTTGCAACCACAGCCACCGCCATGCGACAGGCTGGTCAGGCGCGGCTCTGGTGTTTGGGTCTTGCTGGTTTCGGCAGCGGCTGGTGCCACCGCGTTGTCTTGATGGGTATGGGCCATAAAAATCCTGAGTGATAAGGGAAAAACCTCATTATCCGGCGGCTGCAGCCGATAAAAAGGTGAGCAACCGAGCCCAGCCTGGCTTGACCCGCCAGACTGCTGCGCAGATACTCCCGCCCACGCCAAAAACGAGGACACCCATGACCGATGACACCCCCCAGAGCGGCGCTGCCACGGCTGTACCGGCTATACCCATTGCGCCGGCGCCACCGCCTGCCACCTATATAAAGACAGCCTTGGCGCACATTGGCGCCTGGACACACTATTTCATGCAAGCCGAGATTCCGGTGCTGGCCGCAACCGCTGCGGCGCTGGAAGAACTGCGCGCCAGGGAAGACGATGTGGATGCGAACATGCTCACCTCGGTGATTCAGGCCGATCCGTTGATGACGCTTAAAGTGCTGTCTTTTGCCGCTGGCCTGCGCAAACCCAGCCACGCCACACAGACCGAGTCAATCACCACGTCATTGGTGTTGATGGGCATCTCGCCGTTTTTCCGCCACTTTGGCCCGCAGCGCACTGTGGAGGACTGGCTGGCTGACCAACCCGAGGCTCGCCAGGGTCTACAGACTTTGCTACTAAGAGCAGAGCGTGCCGGACAGTTTGCACTTGGGTTTGCAGTGCATCGGGGCGATACCGATGCAACCATCATCCACCAGGCTGCGTTTCTGAACGACTTTGCCGAGATGCTGGTCTGGCTGCATGCGCCCGTGCTTGCGGTCAAGATTCGCGACGCCCAGGCCGCTGACAGCACCTTGCGCTCCAGCCTCATCCAGAAAGAGGTGCTGGGTGTTGAGATGGCAGATTTGCGCCAGGCGCTGATGAAGCTGTGGCACTTGCCCGAACTGCTGATCAACATCAGCGACAACCGCAACGCCAGGCGCAGCAACGTCAGATGTGTGGTGCTGGCGGTGCGTTTGGCGCGCCATACCGCGGTGGACTGGGACAACGCCGCCGTGCCCGATGACGTGAAGGAGATTGCCCGACTACTGAACAACTCACTACACGCCACGCTGGGCTTTCTGCACAAGATCGACCACCCGATGCTGGAAGCCGCTTCGGTGGCGGGGTCGCCGGAACGCACTGAAAGACCTTCCGCAATACCGGAACACGCGGCTGACGCTTGCGCTGGCACCTGACGCTTGCGCTGGTGCCAGCCGCATGCGCTAATGCTGCGTACAAACCCAAATCAAATCACTTTGGGCACGACACCGGCGACACGCAGTTGTAGCCAACTGACGGCGCTGGCGCGGTGCGGCCAGCGCGGCATTTCAAATCGTGCCAAATCTTGTGTCATGAAACTGATGGCAATCAACACCGTAGGCAACTGGTAAACCAGCGTCCACAAGCCGGGCCTACCGTCCAGCGTCAGCTTTGGCATCAGCAACAAGGTGATCAGTAGGAAGATCGGTGTCAGGATGGGAATGGCACGGCGAAACACCACGCGCCAGCGGGCCGCCAAATGCTGGTCGTGAAAGTGGCTTGGGGGCGCGGCCAGGGTCTGCGCCAGATGCATCGCCACACGCTGCAGCGCCCGCTCTGCGCGGCTGGTGCGTTGGGTCGGTGTGCCGCGCAGGCGATACTTGCCGGTCCAGCCTTGAGGTGTACGCGTCAGTGGCGACCAGGCCCAGCCCAACACAGCCAGCAAATCATGCGGAATGTCAAGCGTCTGGCCCGGCGGGGCAGCCAACAGCACATCCGCCGAGACGCTGCGCACCGCAGACACGGTCATGGTCAAGGTCAGCTCACCAACCTGCACCACACCGCTGGTCAGAGAGGGGATCTGTGCATCCGGAAGCAAAGCGTCATGGTGTGCCACCACAAAACCTTCACCCGTCTGGAAATGCTGGTCGGCAGCAACCGCATCCACCCGGCGCAGCAACTCAGCGGGCTCCCTGCCCGTGGCCTGCAGCCTTGCCTTCATGCCGCTGGGCAGGACCAAGGTGCGGGTCAGGCGGTAGGTGCTCGTCCCGAATTTTTCCAACTCCAGCAGTTCACGCAGGCCAGACAACTCAGGCGCCCCGGTGGCGTGCTCCAGCGGCTTGAACACCACGCGTCGTTGAATGCGGTCACAGGCCGGCAAATCCACATGGCGGCCACTGCGGGTGAACGGCGCCACCAGTGCCAGGATGTCGTGGTGCGTGAGTGGCGCAGCGGTCATGTCGGGCTCAACTCAGCACAAGTTTGCGCCCGAACGGCTGTGCCGCCAAGGCATAAGCCTGCGGCACCGCCCACAACACCGGGCAGCGCGGCTGGTGGCGCACCGGTCCGTCCAGATCGGTCAGCACCACGATGATGTCGGGGTGATGCCGCTCGGCTTCTTCCAGCAGCGGGGTGAAGTCAGTGCCACCGCCGCCCTTGAACTGGATGTCGCTGAGTTTGGAGCGGCCAGGAAGATAGCTTTCCACGCGCTGCACCCGGTTGTCGCCCAGCACCAGGGTGATGCCTGCGGCCAGGCGGCGGGTGATGGCTTCGATCTCGCGGGCAAAACGCTGCATCAAGTCGTCATCAATCGAGCCCGAGACATCCACCACCAGCACCAGGCGCGCCACCGTGCGGCTCGGGCTGGTTCCGGGTTCAAACGGCATGCGGTGGTGCGGGCCGCTGCGCCCCTGATTGGCCAGGTAGGAGCGCGACGGGCGCGACCATGACAGCTCAGGCTCATGGGAGAGGCTGCGCGCCAGTTGGGTGCGCAGCACCTGCTCCCACGGCGTGCGGGTTTTGGGCAGGTCTGCCAGCAGGGCGCGCAGCATGGAGTGCGCGCCGTCACCGGCGTGGGCGCGGGTGATGCGCTCGCTCCACTCGCGCGCTTGCTCGGCCTCGGATTCGGGTGCGCCTTCTGTCTCGGGGCCGGGAATCAGGTCGGCTTGGGACGGTCGACTCAGCACCATGGCCCGCGCGGCGCGCTGGCCGTCCGTGGCTTTGGCCTGCCCGCTGGCCTGACCCGTTTGGCCGTTGGCACTGGTTTTGTTGGACGACTGGCCTTGGCTGGACTGCTTTTGCGCTGCGGCGCTACTGCTGTTGCTCTGAACGTTGCCGCGTTTGGGCTGCGCCGCACGGTCATCCACCGCTCGGTAGAGGGTTTCCACATCCCACTGCAGCAAGGCTTTGTCCAACGGCTGGTCCAGTTGCAACGAAGTTTTCAGCAACTTGTCCAGATACACCGAACCCTGCGGCAGCTTCAGCCAGGTCAGGTGGCTGAGCGCACTGTTGACGATGGCGTCGGCGCAGAGGTTGAACAGCGGCAAATCGACATCGCCCAGCAGGTGTTTCAGGTCCAGATAACGCTGCGGGTGACGCAGCGCAATGTGCAGCACCTCGTGGGCGATGTGGCCCACCTGCTCCGGTAGCGGCAGGCCTTCAAACTCGGCGCTATAAAAAATAGTGCAGCCATCGGTTACTACATAAGGGCTAGAGGCCTGGACTTGGGGTTTTGCCAAAAAGGCTTGCAGCTCTTGCATGTTCTGGTGCTTCACCCACAGTGCCAGGCCACCGGTGGACGGCGCAAACTCGACCATACGCGCCACCGCGCGGGTGCCGCGATGCCGGTAGGGGGCGTCCGCTGGCACGTCCACCGGCACCGCCAGGGCAGGCAGGCTGTCAGGCACGTTTGTCCTCTTTGGCGCGCCGCTCGGTGTAGCGGGCGTAGGCGGGGCTGTCCAGAATGGCGGCTTCCAGGCCGCTTTCCAACGCGCGCTGCATCAACAGTTCCATCGCCAGCGTCTGGCCTTCCACAATGGGCAGCGCTGCGTTGCTGCGGATGTCGACAAATTGCTCGATGATCTCCAGCGCGCGGCTCACCGTGGGCTCATCGCGACAAGCGGCCAGCAAGCCGTAAATGGTGCCGTAGAGCCCGTCCAGCGTTTTGGGCAGCAAGGCGGTGGTGTCAGCGCCGCGTTTGGCCGCCAGCAGCCGAACCACATCTACTGCCGCCTGAATTTCGCGCAGCACCCCAAAAAACTCGGCGGCATTGGCCGCGCCGATGCGGCCCTGCACAAAGATGCGTTTGGCAGATTCCGACAAGCCCGACGTGAGTACGTTGGAGATGTCTTCCCAACCGCGCGGGCTGGCACCTATCAGGTAGTCATTGGCCAGCTGCGATTGCGTGTCGTCGAGCTTGTCAGGCCGCACACGCAAATAAGCCATCACCTCGGGGGCAAAGTCCTGCGACATGGCGTGGGCCAGAAAGGCGTCAATCACGGTTTGCACGTTGAAGTGGAACATGCGGTCGGCCAGCGCGGTGCCCATGTCGTTGCTGACCGCATCGTGAAAACTGGCGTTGCCGGCGGCCACCACTTGCCAACCATCAGGCAGGTGGTAGTTACCCACGCGCCGGTCCAGAATCAGCGAGTAGGCCGACACCTGCAGCCGCTTGTCTGCGGCGGTGAGCTCGTCCAGAAACAAAATGCCCGCCGGGTCGGATGGCGAAGGTAAAAACTCGGGCGGAAACCACACGGTTTTCGCCAGCTTGTCGTCGGCATAGATGGCACCCCGAATGTCCACCGGCTCAATAGTGGTCAGGCGCAAATCAACCAGCGGCACCTTGAAATGCTCTGCCACCTGTCGCACGATGGACGACTTGCCTACACCCCGTGTGCCCCACAGCATGGTGGCGCGTCGGCGCAGCGTGTCGTCAGCGTATTGCTCGATCAGCGCGGCCTTGGCAGCGGCAATCGAGACGGGCGGGATGTTCATGGGGTTACCGAGCATGTTTTACCTTGTTGTCCAGGACTGTTGCAGAGCCGCCCCAGTGTGGTTGCAGCGTTTTGTATCAATCGTATGGTCTTGATCCTGTGGTCTTGATCTTGCGGTCCTGAAAATCATCAGGGTTGCCCGACGAGCGCGGTAGTAGCAGTGGTGGCTGGGCTGGGCTGGCTGGAGGGCATCACCGCAGACGCGGCTGGCGCCACCGGCCACCAACTTGCCGCAGTCAGCCGCTTGGGCGGGCGCGGCAGAGCAAACTGCGGCATCTCACGCAGGCTGAAGCCCCACAGCAGCAGCAGCGGCGGCGCGTTGAAGATCAACATCCAATAAACCGAATCCGGCGCGATGCCCAAGTAGGGCACAGCCAGTGAAGCCAGTAGCAACCCCACCAGGGTCAGCATCGGCACAGAACGCCGGCCGGCCACCCTCCAGCGCGCAGCCGCCTGCTGACGCGCAAAAGATGCTGGTGGTTGGGACAGCGTCAGCACCAAGTGCCGGGCGGCGGTCTCCAGCTTGTCTTGCGCAAGACGCATGCGCTCGGGTTCTTTGCCGCGAATTTTCAGCGTACTCTTCCAGCTTTTGGCACCGCGCTCCAGACGCGCCCAGTCCCGGCCCAGCACCTGCAGCAAGTCATCCGGCAGATCAATGGCAGCGTTGGCGGTGATCTCCAGTTCAGCCGGATAACCCGTCACGCCGGGCATTTTTAGCAGCAATGTCAGGCCCGCCACCTTCACCACACCGCTGGTCAGCAGCATGCCGGGCTTGCTAGCTGGCGGACTGGTAACAGACGCCTGGCTGGCGCTGTGCCCGGGCTCCAGCCGGTAGCTGCAGGCCATCTGCCAACCCTCGCCTGATCTGAACGGGGCGTGCGGGTCAACCGCCTCCACGTTGGCCAGCAGGCTGGCCGTGTCTGCGCCTTTGATCACCAGGGTGGCCGCCAGACCGTCAGGGTGAGTCAGGGTGCGTTTGAGTACAAAGTTGTCAGCGCCCAGGCAGTCCAGCGCCAGCGTGTCGGTCAACGCCAGAGCATCGGTTGGAACCGGGCTGATGATCGAGCTGTTTTGGGTGGTGGCGGTGACTGAGCCGCTAGAGATTCTGGGCTTGAACACCAGGCAGCGCTGGATGCGGTCGCTGGCCGCCAGGTCAAGCTGGTGGCCGCTGCGGGTGAACGGTTCAACCAGGCCCAGAATGTCGTGGTGGGTGAGCGGTGTCATCCAGAAATTATGCCCTCACCACCAGAAAACCCCTGGTCTGTGCGGTGGATTCAGGGGGCGATTCAAAGTGTTGTGGTTGCTCTCGAAATCAATGCTTCATTCGTCATTCGTGATGCTTCATGTCAAACCCGGCATGGCGACTGGGTTATGCGCATGCGGCTTCGGGGTGAAATCACACGCAAAACGGATGAATCAGTACGCCCGTAGCTGTCGGCGCGCGCCTTTCACCCTGAAGCCCGGTCGCATAACCCAATCACCCTGCCTAGGGCCGTCTGGGTCAGAATTTTTGCGGTGAACATTGCACGTCACTTCGGTGGGTAACAGTTGAATGGTGGCGCTCAGACCGGGCACCGCCTGCATGAGCGCCTGCTCTACCTCGGTTCTGACAGCCGCAGCGCGCCCCAGCTTCCAGCCCGACGGCATATGCATGTGCAGATCCACGAAGCGGCGCTGGCCGCAGCGACGCGTCATGACATGGTCAAACCGGATGGTTTGCTGGTCAAAGGACGCCATCGTCTGTTGAATTTGCGTTAGAACCTCGGGTTCGACCGCTTCATCCGTCAAGCCTTGCGCTGAGCGCCACACCAGGTGGCCACCTTCCCAGAGAATATTCAGCGCCACCCCAATAGCCGCCAACGCGTCCAGCCAAAGCCAGCCCGTCATGGCCACGCCTACCAGACCCACCACCACACCTACCGAAGTCCAGACATCGGTGAGCAGGTGCCTGGCGTCGGCCTCCACTGCAATCGACCGGTGCTGCTTTGCGGCGCTGAACATCACCCAGGCCAGCAACCCGTTGAGTGCGCAGCTCAGTACCGACAAAGCCAGGCCCCAGCCAGATCCTGTAGCGGCTGTGGATCAAATAACCTCGACGTTGCCGCCCAGATGATGCCGAACGCCACGCCGACAATCCAAATTCCTTCGAAGCCGGACGAAAAATATTCCGCCTTGTGGTGGCCGTAGGGGTGCTCCTCGTCAGCCGGTCGCTGCGCAATGGTCACCATCAGCAGAGCGAAAACAGCACTGGCCAGATTGACAAACGACTCCATCGCGTCGGATAACAAACCCACGCAATCCGTGACGTACCAAGCCAGCGTTTTCAAGGTGATGGTGATTACCGCCACCGCAATGGAGGCCCATAACAATCGTTTCGGTGTCAGTAAGCGGGTTGGCAGATCAGAAATCATGGTGGAGACAGTTTGTTTTTTCGGGGCCGATGTTCGCAGGCATACCTTAGGCCCTCTTAACTGGTGCCACGGCGCCACCGCGCTTGCCCCTGATGGTGTTAAGAGTTACTTAAGACAGCAAGCCTAAACTTTTGTCAATTCGACAAGAAAAAGGGACGCAACGTGTTTCTCACATCTGAGGCTGGGGCCTGGCAAGCCCAAAGGGCGGTCACATGACCTCGCTCCATCTGCTGCTCTGGATTGTTGGTGCCATCCTGCTGCAACTGGCCATCTACATGACCATCGGCTTTTGGCGGCATTGGCAGACTTACGAGGCGTTACGCACCACGGTCATTGATGCTGGCCTGCCCGGCAAACTTAACGACGACCCGGTCGACTCCGGGCCGGTGGCTGCCGCTTGGGCTGGCTGGCGCGCCTTCAAGGTGACCCACAAAGTGATGGAGAACGCCAGCCAGGACATTTGTTCGTTTCATCTAGCACCGCAAGACGGCCAGCCGCTACCCGCCTTCATGCCGGGTCAGTACCTGACCTTTCGGTTGGCTATTGCCTCACTCCAGGGCGGCACTGAGTCCATCACACGCTGTTATTCGCTCTCGGACGGACCGCGCTCCAACGGTTACCGCATATCAATCAAACGCGCACCTGCACCACCCAACAGCGCTCATCCACCCGGGCGTTCATCGAATTTTTTCCACGACCTAGTGCACCTGGACAGCCTTTTACAGGTGCGTGCGCCTGCAGGGCATTTTCATATCGACCACAGTGATGCACCGGTGGTACTGCTGGGCGGCGGCATCGGCATCACACCGATGCTGAGCATGGTGAACTGGTGCATCGCTGAGCGGCCAGAGCGCGAAGTCTGGCTGTTTTATGGCGCACGCCATGACCAGGAGCTGATGGCACACGCGCACTTGGAAGCCCTGGCAGACCTGCACAGCAACTTCCACCTTTACTTCTGCCTCAGTGACACCGACAAGGGCACTGCGCTCGGCAGCAAATACCAGCATCAAGGCCGCGTTGACATAGATCTTCTGCGCCGTCTGCTGCCACTGAAGCCCTATCACTTCTATCTGTGCGGCCCGACGCCGATGTTGGCCAGCCTGGTCCCGGCGCTGGAGGACTGGGGGGTGCCCGACGCACGCATTCACTTTGAAGCCTTTGGCCCAGCTTGCGTGAAACGCAAAAGTGCAGCGTTGGCGCCTGGTGCTGCCGCGCCAGCGCCGAGCGCAGACACCGCCGTGATGGTGACTTTTGCGAAATCCGGCAGACAGGAGGCGTGGCAACCGGGCAGCGGCAATTTGCTGGCTTTTGCTGAGACCCTTGGCATTGCGGTGGACTCAGGTTGCCGTGCCGGGAGTTGCGGCAGTTGCCAAACCAGCATTCGGCACGGTGAAGTGAGCTACGCCCAAGCCCCGGACTTTGACCCCGATCCGGGCAACTGCCTGATGTGCGTCTGCACGCCCAAAACGCCTTTGACGCTGGAGCTTTAAATGAACCGATCACTGTGGCGCGACCACGTTTTACCCTTTGGCTTGTTGCTGGGTGTGCTGGCGGCAGCCAGCTTGTCAGGAGACTACCTGCTGCATCGGTTGAACCTGGTGTGGGTGGGCCGTTACCTGGGCATTTTGGGCACCGTGCTGATCATCGTCTCGTTCTATTACTCGCTGCGCAAGCGCAAGATCGTTACCTCGGGCAACCCGGTCACGCTGCTGCGCATGCACGAGTTCAGCGCCTGGCTGGGCTCGTTAATGATCCTGATCCACGCAGGCGTTCACTTCAACGCCATCCTGCCGTGGCTGGCCACTGTGGCCATGAGTGTCAATGTGGTCAGTGGTCTGGTGGGCCGCATGTTGCTCAAACGGGCGCGTGCGCTTGTGCAAGACCAGCGCGAGCAGCTCCAACTGCGCGGCATGTCCAAACCCGAGGTTGAACAAGCCGTGTTCTGGGACGCTGTCGCGCTGTACATCATGAACCAGTGGCGCAAGGTGCACATCCCGATTTACATCGTGTTCATGGTGATCGCGCTAGGGCACATCCTCAGCGTCTTCATGTTCTGGGGTTGGGTATGAGCAAAATCGTCAAGATCCTGCTGGCCGTCAACCTGGTCATTCTGGCCGCGCTGACCTTCATTTACCCTAATTTGATGGTCGGGCCAGGCAAACTGATCCCCGGCCACAAAGCCCTGGAGGGCGACTGCTTTGCCTGCCACGCCGTCTTCACCGGCGCCAGTTCCGACAAGTGCGCCACGTGTCACAAGCCAGCCGACATTGGCCGCCTGACCACCACGGGCCTGGCGCTCACCATGCCCAGCACCAAGGCTGCTTTTCACCAGGACCTCAAAAGCCAGGACTGCGTGGCCTGTCACAGTGACCATGCAGGGGTGAAGCGTTTTGCCCGGCAGCGTCAGTTTGACCACAGCCTGCTCAAGCAAACCACCTTGACGCAATGCCAGACCTGCCACAAAACGCCCACCGACTCGCTGCACAAGCAAGTCACCGGCAATTGCCAGTCATGCCATACACAGCAGAAATGGACCCCGGCCACCTTTGACCACAACAAGTTCTTTGTGCTCGACCGCGACCACAACGCCCCTTGTGCAACGTGCCATGTGCGCAATGACTACAGCCAGTCCACTTGCTACGGCTGCCATGAACACACGCCGGACAACATCCGCCGAGAACATATCAAGGAAGGTATTAGCAAATACGAGAACTGCGTCGAATGCCACCGCAGTGGCAACAAACACGACATCAAAGGCGGCCGTGAAGGCGGTGGCGAGCGTGGCGGCGAACACGACGATTGATGCCATACCCGCTATAAAAACAAATGAACACACATCAATTTCTGATCATGGGCATTCCAGCCGTGATTGCCCTAGCGGGCGGAATTCTGGCGGCTTTCTGGACGCCAAGCCACACTGCTCGCAGCCTGATTCAGCACTTTGCAGCCGGTGTCGTTCTGGCTGCACTGGCGGTCGAGCTGTTGCCCGAGATCAGCCGGGCACATGCGCCCGGTCTGGTTCTGGCGGGCTCGTTTGCGCTGGGCAGCTTGTTCATGTACGCGCTAAAGTTGTGGACGCTGCGCATGGAGCACGCCACCAGCATCTCGGGTGCCGTTAAGGGCTTGAGCACCGGGCTGCTGCTGGCGACCTTTATTGATGTAGCGACTGATGGCTTCATCATCGGCGCAGGTTTTGCCGCCGGAGGCGAAACCCATCTCGACGCTGGTCTTGTTTGGTGGCTTTTTGACCTTTTGGAGTATCCAGCTGGCAGGGCAATGATCTGACTACAAGGGCAATGTGGCCGATCTTTGAGTACAAACCGTTGATAGGCGGCTACAAAAGCCGCAGTCCAGCGTGCCAGATGTGCTCATTTGATTGACAAATTCAGGGAAAACCAAAAAAATTCGCTGTTTGGCACACTTGAGCGAAAGCCAAGAACGCAAAGCCTCCTGTCTGACGCCTGCCACCAGCAGGGAAGATAGCGGGGTTGTGTTCCTCGTTATCACCCTCGTTGTTGCTATCACAACTCAACAGTGTCGGGCTCCTTTTGGGCAAGCCTTGACTTGTTACTGCAACAGCGAGGGCAAAGCCAACATAGACGACATATGCATAAATGAGATGGGTTCTGAGAACCCAACATATTCACCCAACCCGGCGCGTGAGTGCCTGAATTTTCAACTTGGATCGGTGGCGTATGGCATCGACATCCTCAAGGTGCAGGCATCCAGCTCACGCCAACCGGGCATCGCTCTGGCTGGCACCTTCAAACCGTCTCTCTGAAAAACGCTGACATGAAACACCTCACACTTTCTATTGGCCAGCGTCTGGCCGCTGGATTTGCGCTCATCCTGCTGCTGGCCATGGTCATCACAGGCATCGGCCTGTGGCGACTGCAAGAGACTGCCAGAGAAACCGAAGCCATGATGGGCGCACCCTTGACCAAGGAACGTTTGGCCAGTGACTGGGCGACCTACGTCAACGCTGCGGTACGCCGTACCTCCGCCATTGCCAAGAGCACCGACAGTTCACTGGTAGACTTTTTTGCAGCCGATATGACTGCGACCGGCAAAGGTGCTTCAGAGGCTCAAAAAGCCATTGGGGAACTGCTTGAGACAAGCGAAGAAAAGGCGCAGTTCGAAGAACTCGCGACGATCCGCAAAAAGTACGGTCAATCCCGCGACAGCATCACCGAGTTGAAAAAGGTGAGCAAGCTAGACGAAGCGAATGAAGTCTTGAATAAGGAATACATGCCGCAGGCTACGGCCTACCTGAGCGGCCTTGACGCCTTCAAACAACTGCAGCGCCAAGCCATCGATACCCGAGCCGCTGAGATCAAATCGCTGAATCAGACCAGTTCCAAGTTGTTGCTCGTGCTGAGTGTGGTCATGTTATTGATGGGAACCACCATCGCGTGGCTCATCACCCGCGCCATCACCACTCCCCTGCGCGATGCCATGACGGCAGCCCGCAGGGTGGCCTCCGGCGATCTGAGTCACATCATGACGGTACACACCCGCGATGAGACCGGTGTGTTGCTGCAGTGCCTCCAAGAGATGCAATCCCAACTGGGCAGTGTGGTGGCCAATGTGCGTGGCAACGCAGAGAGCCTGGCCACCGCCTGTGCCGAAATCGCTCAGGGCAACCAGGACCTTTCCAGCCGCACCGAGTCACAGGCCAGCGCGCTGGAAGAAACAGCGGCCGCCATGGAAGAACTCTCCTCCACCGTGAAACAAAACGCCGACAACGCCCGCCAGGCCAACCAGTTGGCGCAAAACGCCAGCGCTGTTGCGGTCAAAGGCGGAGAAGTTGTCGCCCAGGTGGTGAATACCATGAAAGGCATCAACGAATCTAGCCGCAAGATCAGCGACATCATCAGCGTCATTGACGGCATTGCCTTCCAGACCAACATCCTGGCCTTGAACGCGGCGGTGGAAGCGGCCCGCGCCGGTGAACAGGGGCGCGGATTTGCGGTGGTGGCCAGTGAAGTGCGCAGCCTGGCTGGCCGCTCGGCAGAAGCCGCGAAAGAAATCAAAACTCTCATCAGTACCAGTGTCGAGCGGGTGGAGCAAGGCACCACACTGGTGGATCAGGCTGGCACCACCATGACCGAAGTGGTTGGCTCCATCCGCCGGGTCAACGACATCATGGGTGAAATCAGCTCAGCCAGCACCGAACAAAGTCAAGGCGTTGGCCAGATTGGAGAAGCTATCCAGCAGATGGACCAGGTCACGCAACAAAACGCGGCTCTGGTCGAAGAGATGGCCGCAGCAGCATCGAGTCTGAGAAGCCAGGCGCAGGAACTGGTGAGCACGGTGGCGGTGTTCAAACTGGCGCCTGGGCAGGAGCTTGATTTCTCAGCGCCCGCCGCACGCGCCAGCGCCGTGGTCAGCGCACCTAAAGCATTTGCACCGGCTCAGAAGGTGATGGCCAAGGCAGCCACCAAACCGGCGAACTTGTTGCATGACAGTACGGTGAAGGCTGGCAATGACGATTGGGAGAGCTTCTGAGCGCTGTTGCTGACCAATGGCTGCAGTCACCGCGACGCGATCCTGCGCCCGGCCCGGTACTGGCTGGCTTGTTTTCACCCTGGACTCTGATGGGCGCATAAGTCCCACCGCGCAAACCCACGATAGCCAAAACATCAGGGAGACACCAATAGAAACCTGTCGGACAAAATGACTTTCGATTGCGCTATGTAAGCCATTGAACTTATCAATTAGCACTCTCTCTGAGGGAGTGCTAACATTTAGCCGTCCATCCATAGGAGAACAGGCATGACGATTCACACTGATACCCCAAGCACCGCGCTGACCCTGGCCAACCCCTGGGCGCTGGTTCCTGCGCTGGGCAATCTGGATGCCTACATTTCCGCCGTTAACCGTATGCCGATGCTCACCCTGGAAGAAGAGCAGCGGTTTGCACGCGAGTTCCGCATCGACAACGACCTGGAAGCCGCCGGAAAACTGGTGCTCTCGCACCTGCGCCTGGTGGTGTCTACCGCACGTCAGTACTTGGGCTATGGCCTTGCGCATGGCGACCTGATTCAGGAAGGCAATGTGGGCCTGATGAAGGCGGTGAAACGCTTCGACCCGGACCAAGGCGTGCGTCTGGTGAGCTACGCGCTGCATTGGATCAAGGCCGAGATTCACGAATACATCCTGAAAAACTGGCGCATGGTCAAGGTGGCCACCACCAAGGCGCAGCGCAAGCTGTTTTTCAACCTGCGCTCAATGAAGCAGCGTTTTCGCAGCGCCGACGCCATGGCCGATCTGGATTCGCACCGCGACACGCTCAACGACAGCCAGATCGACGCCATGGCAACGCAGTTAAACGTCAAGCGCGAGGAAGTCATCGAGATGGAAGCGCGCCTGTCCGGTGGTGATGTGCTGCTTGACCCGACACCGGGCGACGATGGCGAAGACGCTTACGGCCCGATTTCGTACCTGACCGATGCCGCCCACGAGCCCACCGCCATGATTGAAGCGCAGCACCGTGACGAGCTGGCCAGTGACGGCATTGCCCTGGCGCTGGAGACGCTGGACGCGCGCAGCCGCCACATCGTCGAGGAACGCTGGCTTAAAGTCAACGACGACAGTTCCGGCGGCATGACGCTGCACGACTTGGCTGCGGTTTACAGCGTGAGCGCCGAGCGCATCCGCCAGATTGAAGTGGCGGCCATGAAAAAGATGAAAAAGTCGCTGGTTGAGTTTGCCTGATCCACCGGTTTGACGCGCACCTGGCGCGCCGATAATCACCCTGGGTGCCGCAGCTTGCTGGTACCCAGGGTTTTTTTATGTCTCAACGGAGCACCCTCATGATCTCTTTGCAACGCCGAAATACTCTTTTTTTTATAGCTATTAGCGCAATATCTACTTGGGCTATCGGCCTGGACTCGGGGTTTCGCCAAAATGTTTCACAGACAGTGAACTGGCCGACAAAGACGGTACGCATCATCGTCGGCTTCCCCGGCGGCTCCTCGCCCGATTTGACCGCGCGCACCCTGGCCGAACCGCTGTCCAAAGCGCTAGGCCAACCGGTGATTGTGGAAAACAAGGTGGGCGCGGGCGGCAATATTGGCGCCGACTTCGTGGCCAAGGCCACGGACAACCACACGCTGGGCCTGATGATCAACGGCAACATGACCACCGCCAAGCTGCTCAACCCCAAGCTGCCCTATGACCCCTTGAAAGACCTGGCGCCAGTGAGCCTGATCGGCGTGTCGCCACTGGTGCTGATGGCTCCCAAAAATGCGCCCGGTGCCGATGCACGGGCGTTTCTGGCAGCAGCCAAACAGGCCGCAGACAGCTGGAGCTATGGCTCGCCAGGCGTGGGCACAGTCGGGCACATCGGCATGGAATTGCTGCAATCGCGCACCGGGACGAAAGCTGTGCATGTGCCTTACCCCGGCTACGCCCAGGTGGCAGGTGGCATGCTCGGTGGGCAGCTGCAGTTGTCGATGCTGCCGCCGGCGCTGGCACTGGCGCAGGTCAAAGGGGACAAGTTGCGCGCTATCGGCGTCACCTCTAGCGGGCGCAGCGCGCTGGCGCCGGAACTCCCCAGCATGAGTGAAGCCGGTGTGGCCAATTTCAACTTGGAGATCTGGAACGCGGTGGCGGCACCTAAAACCATGCCAGCCCCGATCGTGGCCAAACTCTCCAAGCTGATCAGCGAGATTGCCCGCTCGCCCGAGGTGCGGGAAAAACTTTTCCAGCAGGGCTGGCAGGTGGTGGGCTCATCGCCCGAGGGCCTGGCCAACCGCATCACCTCTGACACCGCGCTGTTTGGCGGCGTGATCAAAACGCTGGGTATCAGCAACCAGTAACTGATCTGGCTGACTGGCTGACTGGCTGACTGACTGCCGGCCGCCCAGCGCCTCAGAGCAGGGGCAAGGTGTCTGGTGTCTGGTGTCTGGTGTCTGGTTACGTTTATATGCCTCTTAGGCCTTCAGCCCTTGTAGATAAAGCGTCAGTAGCTCCTATATCAATAGTAGCTAGGTGGCGTTTTTCAGTAGCAAATGAATGTCAGCAGCGGTTTTTTCTGGCGCGGTGCCGTAGCGAGTGAACAGCCGCAGCTTGCCTTGGGTGTCATACACGTAGCTGCCCGCAGTGTGGTCAACGGTGTAGCTGGTGGGCGCGGGGCCGGGCACTTTCTTAAAGTACACCTTGAAATCCTTGGCCAAGGCGGCGGTCTTCTCGGGCGTGGTGTAGAGCGCCAGAAAGCTGGGGTCAAAAGCCGCCATATAGGCCTTAAGCATCTCGGGCTGATCGCGCTCGGGGTCCACGGTGACGAACAGGCCCTGCAGCTTGTCGCCATCAGGCCCTAGCAACTGCTTGATGGCGACCATCTCGGTCATGGAGGTGGGGCACACGTCCGGACACTGGGTGTAACCAAAGAACACCATCACGATCTTGCCGCGAAAATCTGCCAGCGTGCGCGGCTGGCCATTGTGGTCGGTCAGGGCAAAGTCACGGCCGTAACTGGCACCGGTGATGTTGATGGCGGTGAACTTCAGAGCGTCCTGATCACATGCGGCTAATTGGCTTGCAGCCCATATGAATATTGCGCTAGTAGCTATTTTTTGAAGAGCGCTTCGTTTGTTCAAGCATGTGATCATACGCTGCAGTAAATGGCTTAAGTGCGGGCGTGCAGAGCGATCCGCGTCAGCGTGCAGCAGCCCAAACGCGCCATTTTGGCGCAGGCCAGGTAGCGCCGCTGCCGTGTGGCGCTAACCCGGCTTGGCCCGACCGCGTGCCAGCGCAGCACGCATGTTGTCCAGACTGATCTCGCTGTGTGCCGCCACCGACAAGCGCGGCGCGGGCTTGAAAGCGTGACCGTAAATCACCTCAAAGGTCAATTGCAAGGGCTGTTGCGCCAGCGCCTGCAGCAGTTGCCGGTGCCAGCCACGCCCCCGCAGGGCGGAAAAACGCCCGGTGTGCAGGTTGCGCCCCAAGCCGCGCAGCTCTTGCAGCAGGCGCTCGGGCGACTCAAAGGTGAGCGTGATGCGTTCCATGTCCATCACCGGCTCGGCAAACCCGGCGGTCATCAGCATGTCGCCCCAGTCGTGCATGTCGGTAAACGCATGCGCGTGCGCGGGCCAGCCCAGCGTTTGGTAGAGCGTTTGCAGCTCTTTGAGCGTGTCGGGGCCAAGGCAGGAAAACATCAGAAAGCCATCCACCTGCAGCGCTTCCTGCCACTGCGCCATCAGCGCCTGCGGGTCGGCGGCCATGTGCAGCGCCATGTTGGACCACAGCATCTGCGCGGGTTGATCGACCCTTTGGACCACGCTGGTCTTGGGCTGCAGCCAGGCTTGCGGCTTCCAGCGCGGCGCCATCAGCGCCTTCGATGCGAGTTGCACACCAGCATTGGAAGCCTCCAGCACCGTGCAGGCAGCTTTTGGGTAGCGCTGCGCCAGCAAACTGTGCGCCTGCAGGCCGCCCAGCATCGGCTGCCAATGCACCCAACTGCTGGGCTGGGTCTTGATCCAGTCCAGCCGCTCCTGCATGCGCCGCGCGACCTCTTCATGCAGCCAGGGCGACTCAGTGGCAGGCATCTGCTGCCAGCGTTGGGCGGCAAGCGGGTCAATGGTGGGGGGGGGCGTGGAAGCTGACATCTGAAAATTTGGGGCTTTGGAGCGGCGTCTGGGGAGTATATTGACCCGATGTTCACCAAGCTGTTGTCGGGGGCGTTGCCACAGCGTCTGGGCCTGCCCCGGCTGCCCAGCCAATGCCGGGTGTGCCACAGCTGGCCATCGCAGCCGGTGTGCGAAGCCTGCGTCAACCAGTTTGCCCAGCCGCAGCCACGCTGCCTGACCTGCGCCCTGCCCTTAGCCGCGGCGCACCCCGGCAACCCGCGCCACTGCGGCGCCTGCCTCAAAAGCGCGCCGCCGCTAGACCGCTGTCTGGCCGCCGTTTCTTATGCTTACCCTTGGTCTACTTTGATAGCGCACTACAAATTTCATTCCGAACCCGGCCTAGTGCGTAGTTTTGCCACGCTACTGCGCGCCACGCCGTGGGTAGAACCGGCGCTGGAAGATGCCGACCTGCTGCTGCCCCTGCCCCTGTCCGTTGAAAAGCTGAAAGACCGCGGCTACAACCAGGCCCTGCTGCTGGCGCGCGCCCTGGAGCCAGCCAAAACCCGCTTTGATCTACTGCTGCGCATTCAAGACACGCCCGCGCAGCACACGCTCAAACGCGCCGAACGCCTGACTGCGCTGGACCATGCGTTTGCCGTAGAACCCCTGCTGGCGGATGTGTTGCGCGGCAAGCGAGTCGTGCTGGTGGACGATGTGATGACCACCGGCACGTCGCTCTACACCGCAGCGCGGGTGCTCAAAGCAGCGGGGGTCGCAAAGGTGACCGGGTTGGTGATTGCCCGCACTGAGTAGCCTTGTTAGCACCCGCCAGGCGGGCCCTTTAGGTGGGTCAAGTTCGCTGGCTCAAGTCGGGGGCAGGTGCCCCCGCAATGGCCCAAGCGCCTGCGCGACAATGCCACCTATGTTTCACATCGTCCTGGTTGAGCCCGAAATCCCGCCCAACACCGGCAACGTCATCCGCCTGGCCGCCAACACCGGCTGTACCCTGCACTTGGTGGAGCCGCTGGGGTTTTCGATGGACGACAAACATATGCGCCGCGCCGGGCTGGACTACCACGAATACGCCACCGTCAAACGCCACGCCGACTGGGCGGCGTTTCTGGGCACCGAAAACCCGCCCACGGAGCGCCTTTTTGCGCTCACCACCAAAGCCACCCACAACGTTTTTGAGGTGAGCTTTCACCCCGGTGACTATCTGGTGTTTGGTTCTGAGACCAAAGGCTTAAGCCAGACGGTCCGCCAGTCTTTCACCCCCACCACCGCCATCAAGCTGCCGATGGTGGCAGGCCAGCGCAGCCTGAATTTATCCAACGCAGTGGCTGTAACGGTATTTGAGGCTTGGCGACAAAATGGCTTTGGTTTACAAACTGAACATATCCATCACTTACAACCGGAAACACCATGACCTACGAACTCATCACCGTGCGTACTGAAGCCGACAAGATCGGCATCATCACCCTGAACCGACCCAAGCAACTCAATGCGCTGAACGACCAGCTCATGACCGAGCTGGGCGAGGCACTCAAAGCCTTTGATGCCGACCCCGCCATTGGCTGCATGATCCTCACCGGCAGCGAAAAAGCCTTTGCTGCAGGGGCCGACATTGGCGCCATGGCCACCTACAGCTTTGCCGACGTGTACAAAGGCGACTTCATCACCCGCAACTGGGAACAAATTCGCGCGGTTCGCAAGCCCGTGATTGCCGCCGTGAGCGGCTTTGCACTGGGCGGCGGCTGCGAACTGGCCATGATGTGCGACTTCATCATTGCCGCAGACAACGCCCGCTTTGGCCAGCCCGAGATCAAGCTGGGCATCATCCCCGGCGCAGGCGGCACGCAGCGCCTGCCGCGCGCGGTAGGCAAAGCCAAGGCCATGGACATGGCCCTCACCGGCCGCACGATGGACGCAGTGGAAGCCGAGCGCGCGGGGTTGGTCAGCCGCGTGGTGCCGCTGGACAAACTGATGGAAGAAACGCTGGGCGCCGCGCTGATGATCAGTGAGTACTCACAAATTGCCGTGATGGCCGCCAAGGAGTCGGTCAACCAGGCGTTTGAAGGCAGTTTGAATGACGGCCTCCATTTCGAGCGCCGCCTGTTTCACGCCTTGTTTGCCACGACGGATCAAAAGGAAGGCATGGACGCCTTTGTGAACAAACGCAAGGCCGTGTTCACCCACCAGTGAGGTAACTGAACCGGGCCGGTGAAGGCGCCTGGTTTGCGGCACCGGAACCTCTCACAACACAGATCCGTTCGTTGAGTTCAGCACAAAAATAAAGGCGCTTAAAGTTTTTGCAGTGCGAGCCGTTATACTTTCGCCTCTGTGGTGATATAGCTCAGCTGGTTAGAGCGCAGCATTCATAATGCTGATGTCGGTGGTTCAAATCCACCTATCACCACCAAGATTAAACGTCCGACGAAACAAGAAAGCCTGCTATCTAATAAGTAGCTGGCTTTCTGCTTTTCCAGTGCCTTACTTTGACGATCTGGTGGCGGATATCAGACCGTTTTCCGACCCGACACCAACCAAGACCCAGCGCCAACGCAAGCTCTCCTGGCTTCGCCGAACTCTGTCCAAGGCAGTCGAGCGTTGCCAGGGTTGATGCACACCGACCCTACGACAGCGGCGTTGGCTGGGTCGAACTTTCCACGTTCGGTGGCACCATGGCGGCGATGATGTCGGCCATCGACAGCGTCCCCAAGTGCCTGCCCTTGCTGCTGACCACGTTCGCCGCCTCCTGGCCGACGCCGCTGAGTAGCCGGGCAGCCTCCTCGATGACCATGCTGGCATCCACTTCCGGCCCCTGAACTGGCGCACCCGTTTTCATGAGTGTGCGGCAGCGGATGACCCGTCCGCGATTGACATCTTTGACAAAGCTGCTGATGTAGTCGTTGGCGGGCTGCAACACAATTTGCTGGCCTGTGCCTTGCTGCACCACTTCGCCGTCACGCAAAATCGCGATGCGATCCCCCAGGCGCAGGGCTTCGTCCAGATCATGGGTGATGAACACAATGGTTTTGCTCAACTCCTGCTGCAGATCCAGCAGCACCGACTGCATGTCGCCACGAATCAACGGGTCCAGCGCAGAAAAAGCCTCATCCATCAACAAAATGGGGGCATCGTTGGCGAGTGCCCTCGCCAGCCCCACGCGCTGCTGCATACCACCAGACAACTGGTTCGGGTAGTTGTCTTCATAGCCCTTGAGCCCGACGCGCTCGACCCAACGCATCGCGCAGGCGTGCCGCTTTTTTGGACTGATGTGCTGGATCTGCAATCCGAAGGCGGCATTTTCTACCACCGTCATGTGGGGAAACAAGGCAAATTTCTGAAATACCATGGCGGTGCGCTCGCGCCGAAAGCGCAGCAGACGACGCGCAGACATCTGCACCACATCGTCTGCGCCAACCCATATCTCACCCGCGGTGGGATCAATCAGGCGGTTGATGTGTCGAATCAAGGTGCTTTTGCCAGACCCGGAAAGCCCCATGACCACCTGAATGGCGCCTGCAGGCATGTCGATTGAAATATCGCGCAGCCCAAGAACATGGCCGTGGGTATCGCGGAGCTCCTGCTTGCTCATGCCATCACGCACAGGCTGCAGGAACTTCTCTGGAGTCGGGCCAAATATCTTGTACAAGTTCTTGACGGCTACGCCGACGAGCGGTGTAGCTGCCTCAACCATGTACAACCTCCAGATGCTTTTGCAAGCGTTTGCCGTAGGTCTGTGACACCCGGTCAAAGATGATGGCAATGCCGACGATCGCCAGGCCGTTGAACATGCCCATGGTGAAATACTGGTTGGCAATCGCCTTCAGCACGGGTTGGCCCAAGCCTTGCACCCCGATCATGGAGGCCACCACCACCATTGCCAGTGACAGCATGATGGTCTGGTTGATGCCAGCCATGATAGTTGGCAAGGCCAGCGGCAACTGCACGTGAAACATCTTTTGCCATGTGGCTGAGCCAAAGGCATCAGCTGCTTCAAGCAGATCTCGATCAACCAGTCGGATCCCTAGGTTGGTGAAGCGGATGACTGGGGGAATGGCATACACAACCACGGCGATCATGCCTGCCACGCGGCCAATGCCCAGCAGCATCACCACCGGGATCAGATAGACGAAGCTGGGCATGGTCTGCATCACGTCAAGCCCCGGGTTGATAACACGCTGCAAGCGGTCCCAGTGGCTCATGGCAACGCCAATGGGCAAACCCACGGCCAATGCGACAACGGTACACACAAAGATCATCGAAATGGTCTTCATGGTGTCGTCCCACATGCCAAAGTAGCCGATCAGCAGCAGCGTCAGAATGGTGCCCAGAACGATTCTTCGGGACCGCGATGCTAGCCACGCCACCAAGACAATTCCGCCCAGCACCAGCGGCCAGGGCGACTGGGTCAGCAGACGCTCAGATGCAATTAAAAATTCCCGCAACGGGTTAAAGAGGTTTTCAACAGCCTCGCCGTACTCCCGCGAAAAAGACCGGAATGCGCCGTCAATCGTCCGCCTCAAGGCGCTGAGCTGGTCAGCACCCATGGACGGAAATTCGTCAAGCCAATCGCTGGCCATCAAAGGCTGGCCTTGACCTTTTGCGCAACTTCCGGGCTGACCCAGGTGGTCCACAGTTCCGGCTGGGTCTTGAGGAAATGGCGTGCGCCATCGGCACCGGTGGCTTGGTTCTCGTTCATCCAGGACAGCAGCTGGTTCACCGTGTCGTTGCCCCAGGTTCTTTTGTTCAGGTACGCCAAAGCGGGGCTACCCGTTTTCTTGAATTTGTCCGTCACAACGGTGAAGACCTCGGACTTGGCCCAGTCCGTTTTGGTCGGGTGGTCGCAGTCCGCTTTCGTGTTGCAGGTCTCGAAGGCATTTTTGTCGAAGGGCACACCGGCGTCGAGCTTCACCATCGGGTATTTACCGAGGATGGCAGTCGGTGCCCAGTAGTAGCCCAGCCAACCCTGCTTGCGCTCGTTGGCCTTGGCAATAGAGCCGTCCAAGCCAGCCGCTGATCCGGTATCCACCAGCAAGAAACCCTTGGCTTTGGCATCCCACGCCTTGAAGGCGTTGCCCGTGGTCAACTGGCAATTCCAGCCAGATGGGCAGTTGTGCACGGCACCTTTGCCCTTGGCCTCGGCGGAAGGGAATATCTCCGGATGCTTCAGCGCGTCGTCAATGGTCTTGATGCCCGGATTGGCATCGGCCACATACTTGGGAATCCACCAACCCTCAGCCCCCCCATCTTGCAAAGAACGGGCGGCGTAGTGCAGTCGACCTTCCTTGACGGCGGCATCCAGCGGCAGGCGCACGGCATTGATCCATGCCTCAGGGGCCACGTCAGGCTTGCCCTTTTCTATCATGGCGGTGAGTGTGGGCATGGTGTCACCCGGAACCAGTTCAACCTCACAACCGTAGCCCTCGGTCAGAATAATGTCGTCAATGTTCGCCAGCACTTCGGCAGACTGCCAGTTCATATTGGCAACGGTCACTCTGCCACAGGATTGGGCCGAAGCCACTAGCGGTAGCGTGGTGACAAACGCGGCAAAGACGAGTGTCAGGGTCGAAGATTTCTTGAGGGAATGGTGCATGTTGTAGTCCTGATGAAATCGAGAAAATCCGAAGCGCCCGTGCACCCGGACTTGACAATGAAAGCGCCAAGCTTTCGATTCGTCAAACGGATTCAAAGATATATTTGAACAAATGTATTTTAGCAGAAGGTCGTCTCACGCAACAACGACCAGTTTTCCAAAGTGCGCTTTGCCCTTGAAATCTAGCTGCGCCAGAGCCACCTGTTGAAGCCGGTAAGTGCCAAAGAGCAGCGGCTGCAATCGGCCTTGCTCGACAAACGCCACGATTTTCAACCGTGCGCTGGCCCAATTGCTGTGAGATCGTCTGCGCCGGATTTGGGTCGCCTCGGTAGACGATGGCGTCCATGCCCCAGGCATCCAGAAAATGCGCCTTGTCCTGATGGATCAAAGTCGGACCCACGCCAACCACCTTCAGCGCCCGCGCCATAAGCCCCCTCCCGCGTCCAGATATCGGTGTTGTTGATGCCACAGGCTCCAACCTGAACCATCACCTCACCTGCCAGCGGCTCTGGCACAGCCAGGTCGGTTCGATAAACCAGTTTTTCCGGGCCACCAAATTCCGTCAGTTGCATGCCAACCATGGTCCGGGGCACGAGATAATTGTGCGCTTGCATTTGTCGTGACTCCTGTAGTTTGAACCGGTCTATGGATCCGCGGATCTCCTGCTGTACTGGGTCGCTCACGGTGGAGCCGCTTCATCTTCCGGGCCGCGTGGGTCCAGTTTGAGAACGGCCTGCGATCCGGCGCCCATGACCACATAAGCATCCTTTTGCCCTGGTTCCCCACGGTTCAGCGGCAGCAGGCGAATCAGGCGCCACACGGCCACGGCCAACAGTGCCAACACACCCGCGAAGTACAGCAGCAAACTGCCCGGTCCAAGCCAATCCATGAACCCACCGGCCAAGGCGGGTCCCAGCGTGGCACCAACACCGTGCAGCAGCAGCAAGCCGCCGGTCACCTCCAGCACCCGATCCCGGCTGATCAAGTCGTTGACATGCGCCACCGACAAACCATAGATGGTGAAAGTCAAGCCGCCATAAATAATACCCAGCAGAATCAGTGCCCAGGGTGCCGCCAATGCCCAGTAGAACCCCAGCATCGCTACCACCACGCCACTCACGCAGACACCAAACAATACCCAGCGCCGATCGTTCTGATCAGATAAATGCCCCACCGGCCACTGAAAGGCGGCACCGCCAAGAATGGTCGCCGCCATAAACGTCGCAATGCCCACTTCGCTCAAGCCCACACGCTCACCAAACACATGGCCCAGGCTGTAGAACGCGCCCGTTAACAAGCCGGACGCTACCGCGCCAATGACACCGATGGGAGAGGTGGCATACAGCTTGAGCAAACCCAGTTTGGGCACAGGCATCGGCTCGGGCTCGTTGACCGGCGTCAGCGTGATCGGCAACAAGGCAAACGAAAACAGAATGGACACCATGGCAAAGGGCACAAAACCAAAGCGGTCACCCACCAGAATCAGCCATTGCCCAAGTGCCATGGCCACCCCGCTGACCGCCATGTAGGCCGCAAACACCTTGCCCCGGTGTGAACTGGGGGCCACCACATTGAGCCAGCTCTCCACCACAATGTACAAGCCGACCAGGCAAACGCCATTGGTGAAGCGCAGGGCCGCCCAAAACCCCGCATTGAGCCAAAGCGCGTGCAATAAGGGCAAGGTTGACGCCACCGATGCCATCGCGGCAAAAGCGCGAATATGTCCAAACCTTCGTATGATTTGCGGACACGCGTAGGTGCCAAACACAAAGCCGGCAAAGTAGCCTGAGTTGATCAGGCCGGTGACCAACACCGAAAAGTTTGCCGCTGCCGCCTGCGCACCGATCACCGCAAAGAGTAAGCCGGTGCCCAACACCAGCAGCGCGACACCGCTCAGGAGGGAGGTTAATGGCAGGAGCAGTTTTTTCACAGATCAAATGGTTTGAAAGCGCCATTTTCGTTCACGAGCCATATCCGAAATGCCGTCGCAATGATCTGACATCGTCTGAAAGTTTGAAGGTAGGGGCGCGGTTGAACGCGCACAGGATCGCGAATCACCCGTCGCCAACATACAAAAACCCGCATCGGCAAAAGCCTGTGCGGGTTTTTTCTTGTGGCGGCTTGGGCAGCGAGAGCTATTGCGGTGCCTCGGTGGCCTCGGGCGCCTCGCCACGCGGCTGGCGAACGCCCGGCTTGGCAACGAGTTCCAGATAAAACGCCTGTGCACCATCCTGAGCGGCAGCGTCAATCAGCGCGGTTATGTTGGCGGGATGCGCGCTGGCAGCGGCTTCCTCGCTCAGGCCAAAACGGCAGTCAAAGTCCCAAAAATCCACGCCTTCGGTCAGCGCCTTGTTGCGCTCACGCTTCATGTACTGGCGGATTTCATGCTTGGTGGCTTCCAGCACGCGGTCGCGGTTTTTGCCTTCGATGTTGATTTTGAATGTTTTTTTCACGGTGTCCTTTGCATCAATTTGAATCCTGCTGGCCAACGGCCACCTTGGTAACCCATTGCTGCGCACACGGGGTGGCAGCGCGCACCAGCAGAATTCTCAGGGTAACGATTATGCGGCCAGCCTCTACCAGTGCCGCCAGGTCGCGCGCTGGTTGTGTTACACCTGCCGCTCAGCACGCATTTTCCTTGACGCGCAACCCGCTTTTGACCTTTGACCTTTAACCACACCATGACTTTTTCTTCCCTGGGCCTCTCGCCCGCCTTGCTGGCTGCCGTGGCGCAACTCGGCCACAGCCGCCCCACACCGATCCAGCAGGAGGCCATTGCGCCAGCGCTGGCTGGGCGCGATTTGCTAAGCTCTGCGCAAACAGGTTCTGGCAAAACCCTGGCGTTTGCCCTGCCGCTGCTGCAACGCCTGCAACCCAACACCCGCCGGGTGCGCCAACCCCAAGCGCTGGTGCTGGTGCCCACGCGCGAACTGGCCGCGCAAGTGGGCGAAGTAATCCAGGCGCTGGCGCAGAAGCTGCCGCAGCGCGTGAAGGTGTCGGTGTTTTTTGGCGGCGTGTCCATCAACCCGCAAATGATGAGCCTGCGCGGCGGCACCGACGTGGTGGTGGCCACGCCTGGGCGGCTGCTGGACTTGGTGGCGCACAACGCCCTAAAGTTGGATGCGGTAGCCCTTCTGGTGCTCGACGAGGCGGACCGTATGCTTGACCTGGGCTTTGCCGATGAGCTGGCCCAAGTGCTGATGCAGTTGCCCGCCCAGCGGCAAAACCTGTTTTTCTCGGCGACTTTCAGCCCTGGCGTGACCGCACTGGCCAACACCCTGCTGCACGACCCCGTGCGGGTTGAGGTGGATGCCGCCCAGCAGCAGCCGATGGAAATCATCCAACGCGCCATCGCGGTCGACACGGCCAAGCGCACCCAGCTGCTGCGCCAGCTGATGCAACAGCACGCCTGGCCGCGCGCCCTGGTGTTTGTGGCGACCAAATTCGCCGCCGAGATCGTCGCCGACAAGCTGCGCAAGGGCGGCCTGACCGCGGAGCCCTTCCATGGCGAACTCAGCCAGGGCAAACGCACGCAGGTGCTGACCGACTTCAAATTGGAGCGGCTGCAAGTGGTGGTAGCCACAGACGTGGCGGCGCGCGGGCTGGACATCGTTGGCTTGCCGGTGGTGGTGAACTTTGATCTACCACGCTCCACCCAGGACTACACCCACCGCATTGGCCGCACCGGGCGCGCCGGCGAGCCCGGTCTGGCACTGAGTTTTGTCAGCAGCAGCACGCAGGCCCATTGGCGGCTGATCGAAAAACGCCAGCAGGTTCAACTTGAACTCGAAAGCGTGCCCGGTTTCGAGGCGCAAGACGTGGCACCGCCGGTCTCCACCTCTGCCGATGCACCCGCTGGCATGGGCAATGGCGGCGTGAAAGGCCTGCGGCCGAGTAAAAAAGACAAACTGCGCGCCGCTGGCGTGCTGCCGCCCAAGGCGCCAGCCTGACGCTGGCACGCTACCGGCACGCTACCGGCTCGTTCCCCGCACAGCACCGGCACATCCTCCGCGCACAGCACCCGCACGTCTGGCACATCTGTCGGCATGACACCCGCACCGCGCTGACCTAAAATCGTGCCTTCTTCAACAGCCTCTGGATGTACACCATGAACCGCTGGCTCCGCGCTTTCAAAGCCCCCTTGTTAATTCTGGCCCTGTGCCTGACCTTCGTCGCCTGCCTGTTGCCCTCGGTGGCCGAGGCGCAGGGAATGACGCGACCTTTTCCTGCCAAGGCGCTGCGCGGCATTTTTCAGGTGACCACACCGCCGACAATTTTGCTCGACGGTGCACCAGCTAGGCTCTCACCCGGCGCGCGCATCAGAGGCACAAACAATTTGATCGTCATGTCGGGCACGCTGGTGGGGCAGCAGTTGCGCGTGAACTATGTGCGCGACGGCCAAGGGTTGATTCACGAGGTGTGGATTCTGACCGACGCCGAAGCCCAGCAAAAGCGCCCCGGCAACGACACCATCAGCAACATCCGCTTCGAGTCTGACGCGCGTCCGGCTAGCAACTGACGGCACGCAAGGCTTGCCACGCGCAGGGCCGGGTTCAGCGCCTGGCCAACGGCCCCCTTTATATAAGAAATCGGGCTCCAGCCCTTATACATTAAGCGCCAGCAGCTATCAAAATTATCATTCCCCCTATCGCCATGAGCAAAAAAGTATTCATCAAGACCTACGGTTGCCAGATGAACGAGTACGACTCGGACAAAATGAGCGACGTGCTCGGCGCCGCACAAGGCTATGAGCCCACCGACAACGTGGAAGAGGCTGACCTGATCCTCTTCAACACCTGCTCGGTGCGCGAAAAGGCGCAGGAAAAAGTGTTTTCTGACCTGGGCCGCGTCAAACACCTGAAGAAGAAAGGCGCCTTGATCGGCGTCGGCGGCTGCGTGGCCAGCCAGGAAGGCGCGGCCATCATTGCCCGCGCGCCTTATGTGGATGTGGTGTTTGGCCCGCAGACGCTGCACCGCTTGCCGCAGATGCTCGACGAGCGCGCACGGCAAAACCGCTCGCAGGTCGACATCAGTTTTCCCGAGATCGAAAAATTTGACCACCTCCCGCCCGCGCGTGTGGAAGGTGCCAGCGCGTTTGTCAGCATCATGGAGGGCTGCTCCAAATACTGTAGCTACTGCGTAGTGCCTTACACGCGCGGCGAGGAAATTCACCGCCCGTTTGAAGACATTCTGGTGGAGGTGGCTGGCCTGGCAGATCAAGGTGTGAAGGAGATCACCTTGCTGGGCCAAAACGTGAACGCCTGGCGCGCCAAGATGATCAGCCACCCTGGCACGGTCAGCGACACCGGCGAGATGGCCGACTTTGCCACCCTGCTGGAATACGTGTCTGACATTCCCGGCATTGAGCGCATGCGCTATGTCACCAGCCACCCCAACGAGTTCACGCCCGCGCTGATTGCCGCCTACGACAAGCTGCCCAAACTGGTTAGCCACCTGCACCTGCCGGTACAACACGGCTCGGACCGCTTGCTGATGGCCATGAAACGCGGCTACACCGCCATGGAATACAAGAGCACGGTGCGTAAATTGCGCGCCATCCGCCCGAACATGGCGCTGAGTTCCGACTTCATCGTCGGCTTTCCCGGCGAGACCGAAGACGACCACGCCAAGCTGATGAAGCTGATCGACGATGTGGGGTTCGATAACAGTTTCAGCTTCATCTTCAGCCCACGCCCTGGCACCCCGGCGGCCAATCTGCCTGACGACACGCCGCACGACGTCAAGCTGCGCCGCCTGCACGAGGTGCAAGCCGCCATTAACGCCAACATGGCGCGCATCAGCCAGGGCCTGGTCGGCACGGTGCAGCGCATTTTGGTGGAAGGCGCCTCCAAGCGTGACGGCGGCGAGCTGATGGGCCGCACCGAATGCAACCGGGTGGTGAACTTCATTGGCCAGCCGCGCCTGATCGGGCAAATGGTGGACGTCAGCATTTCCGAGACCCGCACCTACACCCTGCGTGGCGAGGTGCACACGCTGGAACTCACAGCAGGTTAGTAGCTATTAAAAAAATAGCTGCTAGCGCTTTAAGCATAAGGGCTACAGGCTTAAATCTTATATTTTTCGTAGCCAAAGCGGTCCAGCGCTGCATCCACCTAACAAATGCCTCCGCGACACGCTGAGCTGGCCTTTGGTCAGCGCTAAAATTTGTAACTGATGCGTCGATCAAGTCCGCCCGTTCAGCATTCCTTCACAGTTGGATGCGTTTAACTCGCACCACTGCGGTTTTCCACGGTCCTGAAAAATCAACAGCGTTATGCACCAGAGATTACCGCGTCTACTTTGGACTGCTTCCACCCGGCTTAGCGCGGTCTGTGCACTGTGTTTGGGGTTGCTCACATCGGCGCTTGCCGAGCCCATTGTTTTGTACGACGGCACCGAGTCGGCGGATACGACCATCGACACCCGCAAAGGTGTGACAGTGGCATCTGAACCCCTGCCAGTGGATGCAGAACCGCTGCGCACAGGCACCAGAGGCACCGCGCTCACCCGGCCAGAGCCTGCCGAGAAGGCTCAGCGCACATTGCCCCCGCCGCCTGCTGGCCCAGTGATGCCGCAGCGTACCGGTGCCACCCCCACCGCGTCGCCGGGCCAGACGCACACCCCTGCCGACGTGTCGGTTCACAGCGCCATCAAGGAAGGCGTTCGGCCGGTGTTCGAAAAGTTGGTCGAGTCTGGTGCGGTGCAAGCCCTGCACGAATTGAAATCTGATCTGGGCCTGAACAAAAACCAATGGCGCGAACAGGATAAACCCGACCCCAGCGTCAAAGGCCCTGGCCGGTGGGACGCACCTGGCGGCCAAGACCCGGCCCAGCCCCCCAGATCCGCCGCGCAAGCTCAGTTGGACAGAGAAATGGCCAGCATGATGCGTGAGAAACTGATTGACCAAATCACCCCATGGCTGATCGGGCTGGCGGCGCTATTAGGCGTGGGATACCTGGCCCGACTGCTGTATGGCTATGTGCTCTGGAAGTCAGCCAAGCGCAGCAAACGGCGCAGCGCCCGCGCACAGCGTCATGCGTTGCGACGCACCCGCAGCAGCGCGCGCGACGCAACCATCACGCCAAGCGCGTCACATGCCGCGCCGGAGATGCAAGAATAGGCCTGAGCGCGCTGGGGAGGGTGAAATAACGGGTCTACCCGAGGGTGGCCAGAATCCATGAACTGAGTCGCAGTAGCGGCCCAGTACTTGCGGACGCTTTCCTTGATTCAGGGCAAGACCGCAGGCCTCTTTCGAGGCGAAAATAGCCCGAAATTTTTCACCCGGAGCCACCAGATGAACCCTTCAGAATCGCAATATGCCGCCTTCAAGGCCATCACCCAGCAAGCCCAGAAACTGCAGCGAACCGACCAAACCCGTGAAGCACGGGCGTTGATCGATCAGATCATGACGACCGCACGTATTCAGACCAACCTGATCGTTGATGAAAGCATGGGGAAGGTACCTCAGGACACCACCCCGGGCACCCCAATGTCGCGTGCGAAGGAGGCCATCATCAACCCCCCCAGCAACAAGGTGTCGAACATCATTTGGGCGGTGCTGGTGGCTCTGTGGATTTTGGTGAGCTATCTCGGCACACAGAACTTTCAGGCGATGTTCCAGTAGACAGACACTCGCAATTAAATAGCTATCAGCCCTTTGAAGATAAGGGCTAGAGGCTTAAAAGTTTGATTACGGATGCGCCCTAAAACGGCATCTTGGGCATGCCGCCCATGCCTTTCATGCCACCCAGGCGCTTCATCATTTTCATCATGCCGGCGCCTTTCATTTTTTTCATCATGTCCTGCATCTGCTCAAACTCCTTGAGCATGCGGTTCACCTCCTGCACCTGAACCCCGGCACCCGCAGCAATGCGGCGCTTGCGGGTGGCTTTGATCAGATCGGGCTTGGTGCGCTCTTTGGGCGTCATGCTGTGGATGATGCCTTCCTTGCGCTTGATGTCTTTTTCAACCCGGCCCATATCGACCTGGCCGGCCTTGGCAGCCATGGCGCTGGGCAACTTGTCCATCAGGCTGCCCAAACCACCCATTTGACGCATCTGCTGGATCTGGCTCAAAAAGTCGTTCAAATCGAAGGTGGCGCCGCTCTTGACCTTGGCGGCCAACTTTTGCGCGCTGGCCATATCGACCCCGGCAGTCACCTGCTCCACCAGCGCCAGAATGTCGCCCATGCCCAGCACGCGCCCAGCGTGGCGTTCGGCGTCAAACACTTCTAGGCCATCGAGCTTTTCACTGGTGCCGGCAAATTTGATCGGTGCGCCAGTGATCTGCCGCACCGAGAGCGCCGCGCCACCGCGTGAGTCGCCATCGAGCTTGGTCAGGATGATGCCGGTGAGCGGCAACGCCTCTTTAAAGGCGCGAGCGGTGTTGATCGCGTCCTGGCCTTGCATCGCATCCACCACAAACAGCGTCTCGACCGGGTGGATGGCGGCGTGCAAGTCTTTGATCTCGCGCATCAACACGTCATCGATGGCCAGGCGCCCGGCGGTGTCGACCAGCAGCACGTCAAAGTAATGTTTTTTGGCGAAGTCCAGCGCGGCCAGGGCAATGTCCACCGGCTTCTGCTCTGGCGTGCTGGGAAACCACTCGGCCCCCGCCTGGGCGGTGACGGTTTTCAACTGCTCAATAGCCGCGGGGCGATACACGTCGCCAGAGACGGTCAGCACTTTTTTGTTGCGCTTTTCGATCAGGTGCTTGGCCAGCTTGGCGGTGGTGGTGGTTTTACCGGCACCCTGCAGGCCTGCCATCAAAATCACCGCAGGCGGCTGGGCGGCCAAGTTGATGTCGGCGACACCGTCTCCCATGGTGGCGGCGAGCTCTTTGTTCACAATGCTCACCAGTGCCTGGCCGGGCGTCAGCGAGCCCAGCACGTCCTGGCCCAGCGCTTTTTCCCTCACCCGGGCAATGAAGTCGCGCACCACCGGCAAGGCAACGTCGGCCTCCAGCAGTGCCATGCGGACTTCGCGCAGCATGTCGGCCACGTTGGCCTCGGTGATGCGGGCCTGACCACGGATTTCCTTGACCAGTCGGGAGAGTTTGTCGGTAAGAGCAGAAGCCATGTGGGGGGTGTCCGGCGGGCGGAGCCTGAGTTGGAGCCTTTGAGATAAGGCAAATGACAAAACGGTAAACTGTTGCCATGATTTTACCCAGTGCTTCCCCTCTAACACTTGTGCTGTCGCTGGCGGCCTCTGCTGCCTATGCGGTATCTGCCACCGGTGCCACGCGTACTGACCAAACACTGTCGCGTGTGGCCGTGTGGTTGGCGTGGTCGTTGCATGGCGCTTTGCTTGGCTGGAGCTTGTGGGGTGGGGAACGCCCACTGTTCGGGTTTGCCCCCGCGCTGTCGATTACCGCCTGGCTGGTCGGGCTGGTGTATGCGGTTGAAATTTTTGTTTTTCCACAACTCAAAACGCCCTGGGTTCTGTCAAGCATTGGCGCGGCGGTCGTGCTGCTGACCCTGCTTTTTCCGGGTGAGCCACTGAGTGCGAATTTGTCAGCCTGGTTGCCACTGCACTGGGCGCTGGGCATTGCGTCCTACGGTTTGTTTGCTGCGGCGGTAGTCCACGCCTGGATGATGACGCGTGCTGAGGCGCGCATTCGCATCGGCGCAGACGGTTTTACCGGCATGCCTTTGCTGACCATGGAGCGCCTGACCTTCCGCTTTGTGCATGTAGGCTTCCTGCTGCTGACAGCCACCCTGATTGCCGGCTTCTTCTTTGGCAACTATTTGTATGGCAGCGCGCACGCCATCAAGTGGGACCACAAAACCATTTTCTCGGTGCTGTCATGGCTAACTTTTGGTGTGCTGCTGATCGGGCGCGCGCGCTTTGGCTGGCGCGGTCGGCAAGCGGTTCGCGTGCTTTACATGGGCACCGGGCTGCTACTGCTGGCGTATGTGGGGTCGCGCTTTGTGCTTGAGGTGATGATGGGGCAGACCTTGTGAGAGGCCTGTTACTTCTGGCCGCTGTGCTGGTGATTGTCTGGCTATGGAGAAGCCGGGCCGGTTCGGTCAAGCCCGACCGTGCTACCCGAGCCGCCGAGCCACAGTTGGAGGACATGGTGCGCTGCCAGCAGTGTGGTTTGCACCTTCCGGCCGCTGATGCGATCACGGGTCGTCAAGGCAGTTACTGCTGTGCCGAGCATCTGCAGCTGTCAGAGTCCTGATTGGCTGCTGCGCCAGTGAACTCCCTCTGGCCAACTTCCTTCCCTAACGCTTCACACGCTGAGCTGGATCAGCCGCAGGAGTTTGAACGCCTGTGGCGCGGTTTCATGACCGCCCGTGCCACCTTGGGGTTGATGCTGGCACTGTTTCAGGTCGGCATTTATGCGCTGATACCGCAACAAAGCAGCGCGCCCCTGTTGATCTGCCTGACTTATTTTGCAGCGGCGCTGGCGGTGCGCCTGACCGGGCAGCCACAGCAACTGCAGCGGTCTTTTGACGCCTCCTGGCTACAGACCGTGGGGGTGGATGTGCTGGCTTTTGCCACTCTGCAAATCGTGCAAGGTGGTGCCATTGACTACACGCCTTTGTTTGCACTACCGGTGCTGGTGGTCGGCGTGCTGGGGTCCATGCTGCTGGCCATGGCCACTGCGGCCAGCGTCACCTTGCTGTTGTTTGCCCATGCCGCTTGGCTAATGACCCGGCACACCGGCGATGTCACAGGCAATTTTTTGCAGGCAGCGCTCACGGGTGCTGGGTGTTTCGCTATTTCATTCATAGCAAGCCAACTGGCGACACGCCTGGCCAATGTGGAGTTGCGGGCGCAGCGCAACCAGCTGGCTGTCGCCGAGCAGCGCCGGGTGAACGAGCTGGTGATCAAGTCGCTGACCGATGGCGTGCTGGTCGTCGACGAAGGTGGCAAGGTCCGTTCCACCAACCCAGCGGCCTGTCTGCTGCTAGACACGAGGGCGCAAAATGACGAGCTCGACCTGAGCACCCGTCCTGGCTGGCAGACTTTGATGCAGTTGGTGCACGCCAGCTTTGCCAGCCACCACCCGCAACAGGCTGACATCACCGTTGACAGGCCAGGTAGCAGCCCGCGCAGGCTGCGAGTACGCACCCAGCTGACCGGCTCACTGAAGGGCCAAACTCAAGAGCAAGTGCAGGGCCTGTGCGTGGTGTTCATGCAGGATCAGCGTGAGATTCAGGCGCGCATCAGGGCCGAAAAACTGGCAGGCATGGGTCGCATGTCGGCTGCGGTGGCACATGAAATTCGCAACCCGCTAGCCGCTATCACTCAGGCGAACGCCCTATTGACCGAGGACCTGAGCGACCCGGCGCAACAACGCCTGGCGCAAATGGTCGGTCAAAACGCACTGCGACTGGAAAACATCGTCAAAGATGTGCTGCACCTCGCGCATGCGGGTGAACCCGGCCGGGCAGACTCCGCAAAGTCGCTGGACATCTGCAAAAGCACAGAGCGCATTTGTCGGGATTGGGGCAATCAGCATGCGGCCGGTGGCGAGCTCGGCTTGAGCCTGCCCATAGAGCCACTTAACGGCTGGTTTGATGTGGAGCACTTGCGCCGGGTGTTGATCAATCTGCTAGACAACGCTCAGCGCTTCGCTAGCCACCGCCCCAGCAGCATTCAGGTCAGCCTGGAGAGTGGCGGCCAGATGCCTTCAAAAATTGGACTGACGCTACGCGTTTGGAGCGACGGAACGGTGCTGGACCCGTCGGTAGAGCAGCATTTGTTTGAGCCTTTTTTTTCGTCTGAGAGCCGCTCAAGCGGGCTGGGGTTGTATATTTGCCGTGAGCTGTGCGAGAGCCATGGCGCCACCATCTCCTACGACCGCAGCGACAGATTACTGAACCAGCAGCTGGTACCAGGCAACGAATTTCGCGTTGTTTTCAAGCCAGCACCTGACCAGCCCGCAACACCATGACCACACCTGCCAGCCACGCCCGGATTTTGGTCGTCGACGACGAGCCCGACCTGCGCACGCTGTACGAGCTGACCCTGTTGCGAGAGGGTCATCAGGTTGACACGGCGGAGAACCTTCAGCAGGCGCGTGCGCTGCTGGAAGCGCACCGCTTTGATGTGATGATCACTGACATGCGGCTGCCCGATGGCTTGGGCATGGCGCTCATCACCGACATCAAAGCCCAGGCCCGCAACGAACGCAGCATCGTTATTACCGCCTATGGGTCGGCTCAGAATGCGGTGGAAGCGCTCAAGGCAGGCGCCTTTGACTACCTGACCAAACCGGTTGATCTGAAGCAGTTCCGGGCGGTGGTGGCTTCGGCGGTGCGCAGCGTGACACCGGGGTCAGCAGACGAAGGTGCCCTCTTCAGCAAACCGACGCCAGGCGTGGTCGCCGGGGCGTTGGGCCAGCGTGCGCTGGACCGGCTGATCGGACACTCGCAGTGCATGCAACAGATCAAGACGCGCATCCTCAAGGTGGCCACCAGCATGGCGCCGGTGATGGTTACGGGCGAATCTGGCACCGGCAAAGAGCTGGTGGCCTATGCCATTCATGCCAACAGTCACCGTGTCAAAGGCCCCTGGGTTGCGGTGAACTGCGGCGCTATTCCTGAGACGCTGCTGGAGGCCGAATTTTTTGGTGCGCGCAAAGGGGCTTATACCGGAGCCACCCAAGACCGCGAAGGTTTTTTCCAGGCGGCGCGTGGCGGCACTTTGTTCCTAGATGAGATTGGTGACTTGCCGTTGCCGATGCAGTCCAAACTACTGCGCGCCATCCAGGAGCGGCGCATTCGCCCGCTGGGCTCGAACCAGGAAGAGGCGGTGGACGTGCGCATCGTCAGCGCCACCCATAGAAACCTGTCGCAAGAGGTGCAGAACGGCAACTTTCGCCAAGACCTGTTTTTTCGGCTCAACGTGATCGACCTGACGATTGCACCTCTGCGAGAGCGGGCCCAAGATCTGCCCGAACTGTGTCAGGTTTTGCTGGCACGTATTGCCCAGGAATCAGACACACCGGTGCCGACCTTGCCAGTTGAAGTGCTGCAGGAGCTGGCGTGTCTGACCTTGCCGGGGAATGTGCGCGAACTGGAAAACCTGCTGTACCGTGCCGTGGCACTGGGAGACGGGCAGAGCCTGCAGCTTGATCGCCCGGTGCAAGGCACGACAACGCTCAGCGACTCCACGCTGGATGCCCTCGAATTTGCTGCGGCTGCGTTGCCCACCCGTGAACAGATCGCGCCGGAACCTGTGGCCGGCGACTTGCAAACGCAACTCGACCAACTGGAGCGCAGCCTGTTGCTGCAGGCGCTGCGCGCTACCCAATTCAACCGCACTGCGGCAGCCGCGCGGTTGGGTTTGAATTTGCGCCAAATGCGCTATCGCATGGCACGGCTCAAAATTGATGCCCCCGGCACTGAAGATAACCCGGATGACGCCGCCGACTGAACGCTGCGGGGCTGTCGCCCCGAACGCCTTGTGGCGTGACGGCTGCTACCAGTTTGCAGCCCAACTGCCCTCACCCAACTTTGGCCCACGTCCAAAAGGCAGCTGTGTTGATTTGATCGTGCTGCACTCCATCAGCCTGCCACCGGGCCAGTATGGTGGTGACGAAGTTCAGCAACTTTTCACCAACCGGTTGGACTGGCAAGCCCACCCGTATTTTCATCGCATTCAGGGGCTGACGGTGTCCTCGCATTTTTATGTTCGCCGCAGCGGTGAGCTTTGGCAGTTTGTCAGCTGCGACGATCGCGCGTGGCATGCCGGCGCCTCCAGCTACCGGGGTCGCAGCAATTGCAACGACTTCAGCATCGGCATCGAACTTGAAGGCCTGGAGGGCACCCGCTTTGAGCCTGCCCAATACGCGACCCTGGTTGCTCTGTGCGCCAGCATCCAGCAGCGTTACCCCATCGAGCACCTGGCAGGGCACGAACACATTGCGCCTGGTCGCAAACACGACCCCGGCGCCGGTTTTGACTGGCACCTGTTAGAGCGCTCTCTGGCCCTAGACGCAAGGCTGTTGCCAGCAGCGGTACGCGCCTGAACAAGGCCTGCGCACACAGCAGCGCCACAGAGTCGCTGTTGATACGCAACATCGCAGGCTTCATCACCATTTGCTTGCTTGTGCAGCTTTCAATTTGTGCAATGAACTCTGATAATTTGCGGATTGGAAAATACTATGTCGCCCCGGTCCCAAAAAGTCACTCCTACTGCCAACCCTTCGCCTCTTTCGCACTGCCAGATTCAGGGCTGGTCGCGCGTCATCAACCCCTTCAAGGCTACCGCGACCCTGCCGGTTGAGGCCTCACGTTGAACCAGACGATGCGAGCCCACCCTCTTTCACAAGCCAGACGAAAACTGCTTTGTCGCGTGCCTGTGTGTTCCCATTCATGGTGCTGGGGCAGCCCCAACAACCTGAATCACTTTATGCCAAATCATTGACATAAGGTGCTCTTTGTAGCTACCCCAAGGAGAAGTTGATGGTCATTGCTAAAAAACCCGCCGCGAAAAAAGCGGCTCCAGTACCCACGGCTGTTGTGGCCAAAACACCTGCGCCAGCAGCTAAAAAAGCCAGCCCGACCAAGCCTGCTGCTTCGGCCAAAAAATCTGTGGCGGCGGTGAAACAAGCTGCGGCACCTGTGGCTAAGAAAAGGGCAGCACCTGCAGCCAAGAAAGCCACTGCGCTCGCGAAAAAAGCCGTTGCAGTACCAACCAAGGCAGCACCCGCACCGAATGCCGCGCCCGCCAAAAAGGTTACGCCTTCGCCTGCTCCTGCGAAAACCGCTGCTGCCAAAAAGGCACCTGTCACCGCGAAGAAAGCTGCACCCCCGGTGAAAAAAGCAGCCGCTGCCGCCCCAGCGCCAGCGCCAGCCCCAGCGCCAGCGCCAGCCAAAAAGGCTGCTGCGCCCGCCAAGAAAGCGGCGACGCCTGCTAAAGCTGCCGCACCCGCCCAAGCTGCAGCACCAGCGAAAGCCGCAGCACCGGTCAAAGCTGCAGCGCCTGCTGCCAAGACGCCAAAAACAGCGGCTGCCACGCTAGCGCCAGCCTCCAAGACTAAGCTCAATCCTCAGGCAGCGTGGCCATTTCCTACCGGGTCCAAGCCCTGATTGGCGTGAGCGCTCGCAGCATCAAACCCTGGCATTTTTCCAGGGTTTTTTCTGCGCTGATCAGGGGTAAAAAGCCAGCAAGCGGTAACCCACCACGGCCAACGAAGATACATCCGACGTAACACGCAGATTCACCGCCACCGGCCATTCAGAAGCAGCGGGCAGACGTTCAGAGGCCGCTGCCAACTCGCGCGGCGACAACACACGGCGAACCACCACCTGATCCTGCACGTCGGTCAGCGTCAATTCAACGCTGGGCACCGCCAGCATCAGAGGGTCGGTATTTTTGAGGACAAAGCTCAGGCGATAACGGTCGGGGCCCAGTTTGGTGAAAGCAGCCGAATCGATCGCCATCGATTCAATCTTTTGTAATGGTTGGACCGAGCAGCGTAGAAAAGCACACACCTTGGTCAACGCAGGCTGCCAGTTTGGCCGTGAGGCCGACAGCCGGTCGTGGTCCTGATAAACCCACTGAGCACCCAAACCCAGAGTCAACACAATAGCAATTCCCGCCAGGGCCCGCTTGACAGTGCCAGGTTCCCAAATCGGTATGGGAGCTGCGTCACGCATGAACGATATTGACGCAGCTTTGGGTTCTGGCGCGACGGGTTCATTAACAGGTTCAGGTGCGCTAGGCAGCGCTGGTTCAGTGGTGGTTTCAGACGCTGCGCTTGAAATAACGTTTTGAACTTCGGGCGCATCGGGATTCGAGGGTTCCCACTCGGCAGAAACAACCGATAGATCTTCGTGGCCGACCAGAGCGCCAATGGCTTCTGGCTCTGGCTCTGGCTCTTCTAGATGATTCACCGCTGCGCAATCATCCTGATCACGTTCTGCGGGAAGTGCCAAATCATCCGCCGAGGCCTCGTCGATGGGGTCGACTAGCGACTCAGGCGGTGGCGCGCTGACGACTTCTGCCGGCTCAATCGACGCCTCCAAAAGATGCTGGGAGGCGTCAAAAATTTCGTCGCAGTGTCCGCACTTGACCCATCCCTGGGAAATGCGCAACTGGTCGGGCACAACCTTGTAGAGGGTGGTGCAGGCGGGGCAACGTGTCAGGAGACTCATAAACGGGGGGGTGGAACGGCCGTTGAGTCTAGCGCCTCAACGCTTTGCCGTCATCAAAATCCAGCCATCTTCCTGCTCCGTAACCGTCAAGCTGCAATAAGGTGCATAAGCAGCCTTGAGTTCGTCAGCCTGGCGCTCCAGAATGCCCGCCAGCACCAAATGACCGCCGTCTGCCACGCGCGACCACAACAGCGGAGCCAACACTGTCAAGGGTGTGGCCAGAATGTTGGCCAGCACCGTTTGGTAACTCCCAGACGCCAACTCTGGCAAACCTGCGCGCAGTTGCACATGGTTGGCTTGCGCGTTGAGGCGCGTGGCCTCGACCGCACCGGTATCAATGTCCACCGCATCAATATCTGAGGCGCCAAACTTGGCAGCACCGACCGCGAGAATGCCTGAGCCACAGCCATAGTCCAGAACCCTGGACAGCGCTACATCCGCCTCATTGCGCGCAATCCAGCGCAGGCACATGCGGGTGGTGGGGTGTGTACCGGTACCAAACGCCAAGCCCGGGTCCAGCCTGATCACCACTCGCGCTGCGTCAGGCGGCTCGTGCCATGTGGGGACGATCCAGAACTCAGGTGTGATCTCCACCGGCGCAAACTGCGACTGAGTAAGCCGAACCCAATCCTGCTCGGGCACGTGCTCAATGCCCAACGCTTCGCAACCGACAAAAAAGTCTTGTAATCGCAGCAGTTGCAAGGCACTTTGCGCCTGAGCCTGCTCCGCAAACAAAGCCAGCACGCGTGACCGTTGCCAGCCATCCTTGGGTGCAGGCATACCGGGCTCGCCAAACAGGGCTTGCTCGGCGTCGGTCTGGGCGTCGGCATCTTCCACACTGACACTCAGCGCCTCGAGCACCTCCAGTGCCTCGCTGAGCGGTTCGACCCGATCCGCTGGGCACATCAATCGCAGTTCAAACATGCGTCGCCCCTACTTGTGAGCGCGGTCAGCCAGCCAGCCTTCCAAATAGTGAATGTTGGTACCACCCTCCATGAATTTTGCGTCGATCATCAACTCACGATGCAGCGCGATATTGGTATTGATACCTTCTACAACCGTCTCGCCTAACGCCGTGCGCATGCGGGCCAAGGCCTGCTCGCGGGTATCGCCATGGGCGATCACCTTGCCAATCATCGAGTCGTAATTCGACGGCACAAAATAGTTCGTGTAGATATGGGAGTCAACCCGGATGCCCGGCCCACCGGGTGGGTGCCACATGGTGATACGCCCGGGCGACGGAACGAACTTGTAAGGGTCTTCGGCGTTCAGACGACACTCAATGGCATGGCCACGGATCTGGATCTGACGCTGCGTGAACGGCAACTTTTCACCGGCCGCCACCATGATCTGGGTTTTGACGATATCAATGCCGGTAGTCATTTCCGTAACCGGATGCTCAACTTGCACGCGAGTGTTCATCTCAATGAAGTAAAACTCACCGTCTTCATATAGAAACTCGAACGTCCCCGCGCCGCGGTAGCCGATGCGTTTGCAAGCCGCCACACAGCGCTCACCAATACGGTCGATGATCTTGCGGGGAATACCGGGGGCAGGTGCCTCCTCGATCACTTTTTGGTGGCGGCGCTGCATAGAGCAATCCCGCTCACCCAAATACACCGCATTCTTGAATTTGTCAGCCAGGATCTGGATTTCAATGTGGCGCGGATTCTGGAGAAACTTCTCCATGTAAACCGCCGAGTTGTTGAAGGCGGCTCCGGCTTCGCTCTTGGTCATGGCCACGGCATTGATGAGCGCCGCTTCGGTGTGAACCACCCGCATGCCACGCCCGCCCCCACCACCGGCAGCCTTGATGATCACCGGGTAGCCGACGGCTTTGGCGATACGCTTGACCTGCACGGGGTCGTCTGGCAACTCGCCTTCCGAGCCCGGCACGCAAGGCACACCCGCCTTGATCATGGCCTGCTTGGCCGACACCTTGTCACCCATGATCCGGATGGATTCCGGCGTGGGACCAATGAACTGAAAGCCGCTACGCTCGACCCGCTCGGCAAAATCGGCGTTCTCGCTCAAAAAACCATAGCCGGGGTGGATAGCCTCCGCGTCTGTCACCTCTGCCGCCGAGATGATGGCCGGCATATTCAGATAACTCAAGCCCGACTGGGCCGGGCCAATGCAAACAGCCTCCTCGGCCAGCTTGATATATTTGGCGTCACGATCAGCCTCAGAGTAGACCATGACCGCCTTGATGCCCATCTCACGACAGGCGCGCTGAATGCGCAAGGCAATTTCGCCACGGTTGGCGATCAGGATTTTTTTAAACATAGATGGCGCCCGGCGTCACTCGATGATGAACAGCGGCTGGCCATACTCAACCGCTTGCCCGTTTTCCGCCAGGACGCGCTTGATGGTGCCGGTTTTGTCAGCCTCAATCTCGTTGAGGATCTTCATCGCCTCAATGATGCACAAAGTATCGCCTTCCTTGACCGCATCACCCATCTCCACAAAGGATTTGGCGCCAGGGGTGGCTGACCTGTAAAAGGTACCCACCATGGGTGACTTGGTGATGTGGCCGGTTTCAATCGCCACAGCAGGCTCAGCGGTCGCCACAGGGCCTGCCACTGCCACCGATGCCACTGGCGTGGTCATCTGAACAAATTGCGGAGCTATCGCGGCGCTGGCCTTGACAATGCGCACCTTACCCTCGGCTTCGGTGATTTCGAGCTCCGAAACATTCGACTCTGAAACCAGGTCAATGAGGGTTTTAAGTTTTCTAAGGTCCATAAACACTCCAACATGCAGTAGGGGGATTTAGACTGAATTTACGCCAACTTCTGTCAACTGTCAGCAAATGACTTAAATATCAATCTAAAAACCAGCATTTTACAACCAAAAAGCCTTTTGTCAGCTTAGCCTGCTTGCACCCAGGCAGCCAGATCATCCGGCGAGACGCGTCCTATTTTACGATGCACCACCGCACCCGCAGGACTAAAAACAACAGTAAACGGCAAACCACCACTCAAATTCCCCAGCGAGCGGCTGATCTCCGTGCCGTCCATGCCCGCCAAAGCCACCGGAAAAGATAGAGGATTTTGGGCCTGAAAACGCTTGACAGCGCTGGGCTGGTCTACGGCCAAACCCAAAACTTGCCAGTTTTTAGGCTTGTTTTCATTATGAAAGGCGCTCAATAGAGGCAGTTCAGCCACACACGGGGGGCACCAGGTAGCCCAGAAATTCACCAACAGGTTTTGCCCGCGGAAGGACGCCATAGGCAAAGTGGCGCCATCAAGTTGGCTGAATTCTGTTTGCCAAAAGGCCTCCTCGACCGGCCCGGGCTGTCTGCTGACTTCAGGCTGGCGGCGCAACGCGTAGGCCGTAACGCCCGCCACCACGGCAACACCAGCAGCAGCCAGCCAGGCCCGGCGCGAATGGCCAGAGGCTGGCGCGCTCAAGCCTGCACCTCAGCCAACACACGGCGCAACGCCCGCAGATCGCCGCGTGGTGCGCGCCCTTTGCCGTCAGGAATCAGGGCGCCGCGCACATCGTCACGGTCATAAATCATCAAATGCACACCAATCTCCTCTTGCAACTCTGCACAAAACGCATGAACACTGAGCGCATCGACGGTTTCACCATTAAAACCGGTCACCCTGTGCGGAAGGTAGCGCACTTTCCTGTCAATCAACGCAATTTCTGTCGATTTGCAGTCATCACAAAACAACTGCAGGTAAATATCTGACAGCCGCGTGGCGGTGCCGCGCCAAACCGCACCGCCAAGGTGCGGCCGAAACTCCTCCAAGCGCTCCATCCAGACCAGGGCCAAGCGGCGTAACGCCAGCAGCTCTTGCGGTTGGGTGTCGCAGCAAAACACCGCCAGGTAGTCGCGAACTGCATCTTCGAGCTGATCGTTGCCGGGCAGTGCGGTGCGCCCTGGCAAACCCATCGCTTTCACGGCGCGGCGCTTTGCAGGGCCATATTCAAGCCCCTCCTCCACCACCCAGCGGGCAGCTTGCGCCGCGATCTCGGTCTGCAAATCGTTCATAGAGCGCGGATTTTGCCCTGATTCACACCACCCGCCCAGACGCAAGGCCAAGCGGCGCAGGTAGTGCGTTCTCTAGAATCAGAGCATGCACATTCATATTTTGGGTATTTGCGGCACCTTCATGGGCGGTCTGGCTGCTTTGGCGCGCGAGGCGGGTCACAAGGTCACCGGTTGCGATGCGGGTGTTTACCCGCCGATGAGCGACCAGTTGCGTGCCTTGGGAATTGACCTCTTGGACGGCTTTGCGGCGGACCAAATCAACCTGAATCCTGACATCTTTGTGGTGGGCAACGTGGTGAGCCGCGCACGTCTGAGCGACGGCAACCCGAAGTTCCCGTTGATGGAGGCGATTCTGGACGCTGGCCTGCCCTACACCAGCGGCCCCCAGTGGCTTAGCGAACACATCTTGCAGGGCCGCCATGTGGTCGCCATTGCCGGTACGCACGGCAAAACCACCACCGCCGCTATGACCTCCTGGGTGCTGGAATGCGCAGGCCTGCAACCTGGCTTTCTGGTGGGTGGTGTGCCTTTGAATTTTGGCATCTCTGCCAGACTGGGTACTGGAAAAGCCTTTGTGATTGAGGCTGATGAGTACGACACGGCGTTTTTCGACAAGCGGAGCAAATTTGTGCATTACCGTCCGCGCACTGCCGTGCTGAACAATCTGGAATTCGATCACGCTGACATCTTTGATGATCTTGCCGCTATCGAGCGCCAATTCCACTATCTTGTTCGCACCGTCCCAGGCACTGGTGCACACGGCAGTGGCCGGATTGTGGTCAACGGGTTGGAAGAAAGCTTGGCCCGAGTGCTGCACATGGGCTGCTGGAGCGAGGTGCGTAGCTTTGGCGCGGCAGTGGGCGACTTCACCGCCGTGGGCTCCGCCAACGATTTTGAGGTGCTCCACCATGGCAATGCCGCAGGTCACGTGCGTTGGGGGCTGACCGGTGTCCACAACCAACTGAATGCGCTGGCCGCCATCGCTGCAGCAGAACATCTGGGCGTTGCGCCAGAGGCCGCAGCCACCGCGTTAGGTAGGTTCGAGAACGTCAAACGCCGCATGGAGGTGCGCGGCACGGTCACGGTGGGCCATGACGCTACGGCTGGCACGGTCACGGTTTATGACGATTTCGCGCACCACCCCACTGCCATCCGCACAACGCTGGACGGTCTGCGCAACTCGCTGCCAAGCGGAGAGCGTATCCTGGCGGTGTTTGAGCCGCGCTCCAACACGATGAAGCTGGGCACCATGAAAGCACTGCTGCCCTGGAGCCTGGAGAACGCTGACCTGGCTTTCTGCCACAGTGCGGGGCTCGACTGGGATGCGGCAAGCGCCCTGGCACCGATGGCTGACCGGGCGCTGGTCAGTGACCAGCTAGACGTGCTGGTAGCCGCCGCCACACGGGCAGCCCGCGCGGGTGACCACATCGTGTGCATGAGCAACGGCGGCTTTGGTGGCGTGCATGCCAAACTATTGTATTCACTACAAAATATATAGCTACTACCGCTTGATCTGTAAGGGCTAGAGGCCAAAAAGGCATATAACCCTTAAAGTGACAAGAGGCACGGGTTTTTACCTGTGACGATCGCCCTCGACACGCTGATCTCTTGGCTGCATCGGCTCAAGGCGCAAGCTTCGCGATCTGCATCCGGCTCAAGCGGCGCGTCGCGTCAGCACCGCTTGCGACAGCAATTCCAGCACCTGTAGCGAATCGTCCCAGCCCAGGCAAGCGTCGGTGATGCTTTGGCCATAAACCAGCTTGTCGGTTTTGTCCTTGCCAGGCGTGAACTTTTGTGCACCTGCGCTCAGGTGGCTTTCCACCATCACACCGAACACCTGCTTCGAGCCACCTGAAATCTGCCCAGCAATGTCGCGCGCCACGTCGATCTGCTTCTCGTGCTGCTTGCTGCTGTTGGCGTGGCTGCAATCCACCATCAGGGTCTGCGGCAGTTTGGACTTTTCCAGTTCGGTGCAGGCAGCAGCGACGCTCACAGCGTCAAAGTTGGGCGCCTTGCCACCGCGCAAAATCACATGGCAATCCTTGTTGCCCTTGGTCTGGACGATGGCCACCTGGCCATTTTTGTGCACCGACAAAAAGTGATGACCGCCCGCTGCAGCATGGATCGCGTCGGTGGCGATGCGGATATTGCCGTCGGTGCCATTTTTGAAACCAATCGGTGCCGACAGGCCTGAGGCCAGTTCGCGGTGCACCTGGCTCTCGGTGGTGCGTGCGCCAATCGCCCCCCAACTGATCAAATCGCCCAGATACTGCGGCGAGATGACGTCGAGAAACTCGCTACCTGCAGGCAAGCCCAGGCGGTTAATGTCGATGAGCAGTTGACGCGCCATGCGCAAACCTTCGTCGATGCGGAAGCTCTCGTCCAGGTACGGGTCGTTGATCAGGCCCTTCCAGCCAACGGTGGTGCGTGGCTTCTCAAAATACACGCGCATCACAATTTCCAGCGAATCGGCGTATTTTTCGCGTTGCACCTTCAATTTGCGGGCGTACTCCATGGCAGCAGCCGGGTCATGAATGGAGCATGGGCCAATGACCACCAGCACGCGATCGTCCTTGCCGGTCGTGATGTTGTGAATGTTGCGGCGGGTGGCGCTGATCATGGTCTCGGCCGGTGTGCCCTTGATGGGGAAAAACCGGATCAAATGTTCGGGTGGCGGTAGCACGGTGATGTCCTTGATGCGTTCGTTGTCGGTCTGACCTGTTCGATCAGGGGCGTTGGCATTCAAAGAATGGTTCCAGGCATCTGGATCAGCACTGACAACAGTTTTGGCATTCATGGAAGATTTCCTTGCAGGTTTGGCATCAAAAACACATAAAAAAACCGCCGGGGCTGCCGGCGGTTTTGAAGAATCAGGACGTTTGGTTTGGGAACGTTTCAGAACTCTCTTCCGCCAGCGGCGCTTGAGAACCAAAAGTAGCTAAAGAAGAAGGTCACTGATGTCATGGAGTTTGAATGTAGCACAGTCATTTCACCAAAACCTGACAGACTGAAGCATCGGTATTGGGCCTTCTGGTGAGCCATGGCGGAAGTGATGCCTGATCAGGCCGTGCCGCCGACCGTCAACCCATCCAGCCGCAGGGTCGGCTGGCCCACTCCAACCGGCACACTTTGACCCTCTTTGCCGCAGGTGCCGACACCGCTGTCGAGTTGCATGTCGTTGCCAATCATGCTGACGCGTTTCAGGCATTCTGGCCCGCTACCCACCAGCGTGGCGCCCTTCACCGGATACTGAATTTTGCCGTTTTCCACCCAGTAAGCCTGGCTGGCTGAAAACACAAACTTGCCAGAGGTAATGTCCACTTGGCCACCACCAAAGTTGGTGGCATACAAGCCACGTTTGATGCTGGCCACAATTTCTTCCGGCGCTTTGTCGCCAGCCAGCATGTAGGTGTTGGTCATACGTGGCAGCGGAACGTGGGCGTAACTTTCGCGCCGGCCATTGCCGGTGGGCGGGACGCCCATCAGGCGGGCGTTCATCGCGTCCTGAATGTAGGCCTTCAAAATGCCGTCTTCAATCAACACATTGCGTCCGCTGGCGTTGCCTTCGTCGTCCACATTGAGTGAACCACGGCGGTCGGCCAGGGTGCCGTCGTCCAGCACCGTCACACCTTTGGCTGCTACCCGCTGGCCAATACGTCCACTAAAGGCGCTGGAGCCCTTGCGGTTGAAATCGCCCTCCAGCCCGTGACCAATGGCCTCGTGCAGCAAGATGCCAGGCCAGCCCGGGCCAAGCACCACAGTCATCTCGCCAGCAGGTGCCGGGCGCGCCTCCAGGTTCGTCAGCGCAGCACTGACCGCCTCGTCCACATACTTTTCAATCAGTGCGTCGTCAAAATAAGCAAAACCGAAGCGCCCGCCACCGCCTGCTGAGCCCACCTCGCGGCGGCCTTTTTGCTCGGCAATCACCGTCACACTTAGACGCACCAGCGGGCGCACATCAGCGGCCAGGGTGCCGTCAGCACGCGCCACCAGCACCACGTCATGCTCGGCGGCCAGGCTAGCCATCACCTGCGCCACACGCGGGTCTTTGGCGCGCGCCAACTTTTCGACCTTTTCCAGCAAGGCCACTTTGGCTGTGCTGTCCAAGCTGGCAATAGGGTCCAGCCCATGATAAAGAGCACGCGAAGGCGCTATTTTTTTAGTAGCTACTCGCCCTTTGCGGTTCTGGGCTGCAGCCGAAATAGTCCTTACAGTGCGGGCCGCATCCATGAGCGACGCCTCAGAGATGTCATCCGAGTAGGCAAAGGCGGTTTTCTCGCCACTCACCGCGCGCACCCCCACGCCCTGATCAATGCTGAAGGAGCCGGTTTTGACGATGCCCTCTTCCAGGCTCCAGCCTTCGCTGCGGGTGTACTGGAAATACAGGTCCGCCTCGTCGACTTGGTGCGCCTTGATGGCCGCCAAGGCCCGACTGAGGTGCCCCTCATCCAGACAAAAAGGAGTCAGCAGCAGGGACTTGGCAACGCCTAGGCGCTCGATGGTGGGTTCGCGTGAAATCATGGCCGCGATTTTAGGGCTTGGGGGCAGACCCGACGCCCACTGGTGTTATGACTTCACCAGCCGCTTTGACTTGGCAATCGACATCAGAATGCCCAGCCCCAAGCCGAGCGTCACCATCGCCGTACCGCCGTAGCTGATGAACGGCAGCGGCACCCCCACCACTGGCAAAATGCCGCTGACCATGCCCATATTCACAAACGCATAGCAAAAGAAGATAGCTGCCATGGCACCGGCCAACAGCCGGGAAAACACGGTGGGGGCCTCCAGCGCAATGGCCAGCGCTCGCAGCACAAGGAAAAGGAAGGTGGCAATCAGCAGCAGGTTGCCCACCAGACCAAACTCCTCAGAAAACGCCGCAAAAATAAAGTCGGTGGTGCGCTCCGGGATGAATTCAAGATGCGTTTGGGTGCCCTGCATGAAGCCCTTACCCCAGACACCGCCCGAGCCGATGGCAATCATGCCCTGGATGATGTGAAAACCCTTGCCCAGCGGGTCGCGGCCAGGGTCCAGCAGCGTACAAACCCGCTGTTGTTGATACTCCCGCAGTAGCGGCCAGTCGACACCGGGCGCGCAAAGCTCAGGCTCAAACACTACCAGCAGCGTGATCCCCACCAAGCCCAGCAGCAGCGGCGGCATCACCAGTTTCCAGCTCAAGCCGGCAAAAAAGATCACCGACAGGCCAGCTGCCAGCACCAACAAGGAGGTGCCAAGGTCAGGCTGCTTCATGATCAGGCCCACCGGCAGCGCCAGCAGTACCCCTGCCACCAGAAAGTCCAAGGCACGCAGCTGACCTTCACGCCGCTGAAACCACCAGGCCAGCATCAACGGCATGGCAATCTTCAGGATTTCGCTGGGCTGAATGACCACTCCCACATCCAGCCAGCGGGTTGCGCCTTTCTTGGTGACCCCAAAAAACGCCACGGCAATCAGCAAGGCGACGCCCACCATGTAAAGCGGAACCGCTAAGCTCATCAAGCGCTGTGGCGAAATTTTCGCGACCGTAAAAAGTATGGCAAAAGCTATGAGCATGTTGCGCCCATGGTCCTGGAACCGGCTGCCGTGGTCGAAACCTGCGGAGTACATGGTGATCAACCCTGCACAGACCAGCAGCAGCACGGCCAGCGCCAGGGGCCCGTCAAAACCACCCAGCCACGGCGAAATGCGGCGCCAAAGCGAGGGACGTTCAAAAACAAAAGACATGGGGCCTCATTATCCGGTGCGTGAACGACTAGGCGGTCAGACGCAGCGCAATGGTGACCGGTCCATCGTTGACCAGATGCACCAGCATGTCGGCACCAAACTTACCGGTTTGCACCACAGCGTGCTTTTGCCGCGCCTGTGCAACCAGATAGTCAAACCAGCGGCGGCCTTCGTCAGGTGGGGCGGCACCGGTAAACCCGGGCCGGTTGCCGCCAGCGGTGTCTGCGGCCAGCGTGAACTGGCTGACCAGCAACAGGCCACCGGCTGCGCCATGACCGTCCATGTCCTGCACGCTGTGGTTCATTTTGCCAGCGGCATCATTGAAGATGCGTAGCTTGAGGATCTTGGACAACATCCTGTCGCAGACGGCAGCGGTGTCGCCGCGCTCGGCACACAGCAACACCAGCAAACCGGCATCAATCGCGCCAATCACCTGCCCGGCCACCTCGACCCGAGCACAGCGCACACGCTGTAGCAGCGCCATCATGGCGGCACCATCGCCCACGCGGGCGCACGCCGCTCAAGCGGCGAGGTGTCAGATAAGGCGTCGGATATGAAAGTTTTAAGGTGAGGTCGAGCTGTCATTGCGAACGCCAGTGAAGCAATCCATGCCGCCGAATCGCAGGACTGCCTCGCAACGCTGGCATTGACAGCAGGATTTTTATGCTTTGAAGCGGCTTCGTTGCCATGGCAGTCAGGTAAGGGCATGGGGCAATTCAATCGTCGTTCAAGTTAAAACGTGTCTTATATTCTGGCTAATCCAGAACTTGTACCAGGGTTCAACCCAAGGCTGGTAACTATTAAAATAGTAGCTGCTCGCGCTTAAGGCATAAGGGCTAGAGCCCAAAAGACCTTATAAAACGCTTGACGGGAGTGGCATTGCACTCAAGCGGCTGTTCAGCCCAGCGTCACGCGCGCAAATTTGCGCTTGCCCACCTGCAGCACATAGGTCCCAGCGCCCAGCTTCAGACCTTTGTCGTTGACCACAGTAGCATCCACGCGCACGCCACCACCGTCTATCAGGCGGTTGCCCTCGCCACTCGACGCGGCCAGCCCGGCAGATTTCAGCAGCGCACCAATGCCCAAAGCGGCACCGCCTTCGCCCAGCGGCAGGTTGATCTCATTGATCCCGTCCGGGATGCCGCCTTGGCTTCGGTTGATGAAATCCTGCTCGGCAGTATCCGCCGCTGCGGCGTTGTGAAAACGCGTGGTGATCTCTTTGGCCAGGGCCACCTTGGCGTCTTTCGGGTTACGCCCGGTAGCCACTTCGGCCTTCAGTGCGGCAATCTGTGCTTCTGACTGGAAACTCAGCAGCGTGTACCAGCGCCACATCAGCAGGTCAGAAATGCTCAACACTTTGGCAAACATGGTGTTGGCGCCTTCGCTGATGCCGATGTAATTGTTTTTGCTCTTGGACATTTTCTCCACGCCGTCCAACCCTTCGAGCAGCGGCATGGTCAAGATGCATTGCGGCTCCTGGCCGTATTCGGCTTGCAAATGGCGGCCGACCAGCAGGTTGAATTTCTGGTCCGTGCCGCCCAACTCCAGGTCACTCTTCAATGCCACCGAGTCGTAGCCCTGCATCAGTGGGTACAAAAATTCGTGCACAGAAATGGGTGCGCCGGCGTGAAAGCGGTCATGAAAGTCGTTGCGCTCCATCATGCGCGCCACGGTGTAGCGCGCTGCCAGTTGGATCACGCCGCGCGAACCCAACGCATCGCACCATTCGCTGTTGTAGCGAATCTCGGTTTTGGATGGGTCCAGCACCATCGAAGCCTGGCGGTAGTAAGTCTGAGCGTTGATGTCGATCTGCTCGCGGGTCAAGGGCGGGCGGGTGCTGTTGCGCCCGGACGGATCACCAATGAGCGTGGTGAAATCACCAATCAAAAAAATCACCGTGTGACCCAAGTCCTGTAACTGACGCATCTTGTTCAGCACCACGGTGTGGCCAATGTGGATGTCGGGCGCAGTCGGGTCCAGGCCGAGCTTGATCCGCAGCGGCGTGCCCGTGGCCTCGGAGCGCACCAGCTTTTTGACCCAGTCTTTTTGCGGTATCAACTCTTCGCAGCCGCGCAAAGTCACTGCAAGGGCTTCGCGAACGCTGTCAGAGAGGGGAAAATCTGTGGTTTTTTGCTGAGTCATATGGGTTTTCCCGCATCCACCTTGAGGGGAGGGGTTTATACTAAGTTTTGTTAATCGGTATGATTTTAAGTGGGTGTTTCTCAGGGTCTCTGCTACCTCTGTTGTATGCAATCCACGCTCCAATACAGGATGTTCCCTTGATCCATTCCGTCTTGATCCGCGGCCAGTCTCTGCTGGCAACTTCAGCGAACACGCTGGCAAAATACCCCAAACACCTCACAGCCGTTGTCACTGCCACACTTTTGGCAGGCGGCGGCGGCGCTTGGGCGCTGGCTTCCTTAGGCCCCGATGTGTCGGAACTGCCGGTCCAAATGGTGCTCGAGGCGGTGCAGCCACAACAGCCTCTGGCTGAGTCTGAGACCGACCAGAGCACCGCTGTGCTGAATCTGTATCGCTCTGACATCACCCGCAGCACTGACACCACCGACACCTTGCTCAAACGTATGGGTGTGAATGACCCGCAAGCGGCCCAGTTTTTACGCACCCAACCCCTAGCGCGGCAGGCTTTGCTGAGCCGCAGCGGGCGCCATGTCACCATCGAAACCCTCGACAACCATCAGTTGAGCAAGCTGAGCGTGCGCTGGAGCCCTGACGATGGTCCTGAGTTCAATCGAATGGTCGTGCAGCGTGATGCTCAGGGCTTCACCGCCCATCTGGAATCTGCGCCGCTGGTGGCAACAGCGCGTTTGGCAAGCGGCACCATCCAGTCATCACTGTTCGCCGCGACAGATGACGCGGGTTTGCACGATAGCGTTGCCACTCAATTAGCGGAACTGTTCTCTGGCGATATCGACTTTCGCCGCTCACTGCGCAAAGGCGACCGCTTCAATGTGGTCTATGAAGTGCTGGAAGGCGACGGCGAGCGCTTGCGCACGGGCCGCGTGTTGAGCGCCGAGTTTGTCAACGCGGGCAAGGTGTTTCAGGCCATGTGGTTTCAGCCGCCAGGCACCAACAGTGCCGGACAAGCTAACGCCGGTGCCTATTACACGCTTGACGGCCAGAGCCTGCGCCGCGCTTTCCTCAGCGCTCCAGTGGCTTTTTCGCGGGTTAGCAGCGGTTTTTCAGAGCGATTTCACCCGATCCTGAAACAGTGGAGCAAGCATTTAGGCACCGACTTTGCGGCACCTACCGGCACACCGGCGCGCACTGTGGGCGATGGGGTTGTGGCTTTTTCTGGGGTGCAAAACGGCTATGGCAACGTGGTTTTTGTCCAGCACCGCAACAACACCGAAACCGTCTATGCCCACCTGAGCCGACTGATGGTCAAGCGTGGTGACAACGTTACGCAAGGTCAAACCATCGGCCTGGTCGGCTCTACCGGCTGGGCCACCGGCCCACATCTGCATTTTGAAGTGCGGGTGAATGGGGTGCAGCATGACCCAATGAAGATGGCTCAAAAGAGCGAAACCGTGCCGGTGTCGGCAGCTGTACTGCCTGTGTTCAAGCAGGCTGCCAGCGAGGCGCGAGTCGGGCTGCACGCAGCAGCCAGCCTGCAGCCAACACGGTTTGAATGAGCGCAGGGGTTGGCCAACCGTTTGAAGCGCTGGCCTCTGGAAACAGTATTAAGAAGGCGCTTTGTATTGGCTTGATGTCCGGTACGTCTCTGGACGGCGTGGACGGCGTTTTGCTTGATCTGGCTGGGCCCGGCGTTCATGTTTTGGCACAGGCAAGCCTGCCCTTTGAGCCCACTTTCAGAGCCGAATTGCTCTCTCTCAACATTGCCTCTTACAACGAATTGCACCGTGCGGCACTGGCCGGCAATCGCATTGCAGCCGCGTATGCGCAAGTGGTCCACCAACTGATACAACAGGCGCAAAACTTGGACTTGAACGCCACCGATGTGTTGGCGATAGGCGCGCACGGTCAAACGGTACGCCACCAACCGCAACGTTGGTCCGAAGCCGCTATGGGTGCTGGCTACACCCTGCAACTGAACAACCCAGCTTTGCTGGCAGAGCTGACCGGCATCACCGTGGTGGCAGACTTTCGCAGCCGTGACGTGGCCGCTGGCGGCCAGGGTGCGCCCTTGGTACCAGCGTTTCACCAGCAGGTCTTTAGCCAACCAGGGGTGACTGTGGCGGTGCTCAACCTGGGCGGCATCGCCAACCTGAGCGTGCTGCCTGGCCAGGCGTCAGACCCTGTGCTGGGCTTTGACTGCGGCCCCGGCAACGCTTTGATGGATGCCTGGTGCTTGCAGCAGACCGGCCAGCCCTTTGACCAAGGCGGTGCCTGGGCGGCCAGCGGGCAATGTCTGCCCGACCTGTTGGCACGCCTGCTTGACGAGCCGTACTTCAGCCAGCCACTGCCTAAAAGCACGGGTCGAGACCTGTTCAATTCAGACTGGCTGCAGGACAAGTTACAGGGTTTTACCAACGCACCGGCGCAAGACGTTCAAGCGACACTGACGGAATTGACTGCTAGCGCTTGTGCTGACTGCATTAGCAGCTACGCAAAAGAGAGCAAAAGATTAATTGTTTGTGGTGGCGGTGCCTTCAACCACCATCTGCTGCAACGCTTGCAAGCGCATCTTGCGGGTATACCGGTGAGCACCTCAGACCAAGACGGCTTACCGCCGCTGGAGGTGGAAGCCGCTGCATTTGCCTGGTTGGCTTACCAGACCATGCACCACAAACCTGGCAACCTGCCGAGCGTCACCGGTGCAGCAGGCCGCAGAATTCTGGGCGCCATCTACCCAGCCTGAGCCACATCAGGCGTAAAAAAACCGCCTGGTTAGACGGTTTTTTGGCAAGTTACTGGATCACTTCGTTTGTAGATCAGTCGTATCCAGGCATAGTGCTACCAACATGCCTGAGAGACAGTATCAGGAGAAACTAGAACCACATCCACAGGTGGTGGTGGCATTCGGGTTGCGGATGACGAACTGGGCACCCTGCAGGTCTTCCTTGTAGTCGATTTCAGCGCCCACCAGATACTGATAGCTCATCGCGTCAACCAACAGCGACACACCGTTTTTCGTCATAGTGGTGTCGTCTTCGTTGGTGATTTCGTCAAAGGTGAAGCCATACTGGAAGCCGGAGCAGCCACCGCCTTGTACAAACACACGCAACTTCAAATCAGGGTTACCTTCTTCGGCGATCAGGTCAGCCACCTTGGCAGCGGCGCTGTCGGTGAACAAAATCGGTGCAGGCATTTCGGTTTGAATAGCTTCGGCTACAGCGCTCATACGGGTCTCCAAATAATTGAGTAGAGCAATACTACAACAACTTGATCCAGAGCAACTTCAAGCCTGGTTTGCCGCCAATTGGCGTATGGTCATTGGCGGCGCAGCGGCCACACGCCAAAAAGCAAACGGCCGCCGGGACTTGCATCCAGGCGGCCATTTGGGAGAAGCTGAATTAACGCTTGGAGAACTGCTTGCGACGGCGAGCACCGTGCAAACCAACCTTCTTACGTTCCACTTCACGGGCATCGCGAGTCACAAAACCGGCTTTGCTCAGCTCAGGCTTGAGCGTTGCGTCATAGTCGATCAGGGCACGGGTAATACCGTGGCGCACTGCACCGGCTTGACCGGACTCACCGCCGCCTGCCACATTGACCATGATGTCAAAGGTTTGCGCGTGGTTGGTCAGCATCAGGGGCTGCTTGCAGATCATGATCGAGGTTGCACGGCCAAAGAAGTTTTGAATGTCTTTGCCGTTCACCACGATTTGGCCAGAGCCTTTTTTCAGGAAAACACGGGCGACGCTCGATTTGCGACGGCCGGTACCATTGTTCCATTCACCAATCATCTCAAAGCTCCTTAAAGAACCAACACTTTGGGTTGCTGGGCAGTGTGCGGGTGCTCTGCACCACCGTACACCTTGAGCTTCTTGATCATGGCGTAGCCAAGCGGGCCCTTGGGCAGCATGCCCTTGACGGCTTTTTCCAAAGCGCGGCCAGGGAATTTGGCTTGCATGTCACGGAAGTTGGTAGAACTGATGCCGCCTGGGTAACCAGAGTGGCTGTAGTAGATTTTGTCCGTAGACTTGGCACCGGTCACGCGCAGCTGAGCTGCGTTGGTGACGATGATGAAGTCGCCGGTATCGACGTGAGGCGTGTAAATGGCCTTGTGTTTGCCGCGCAAACGGAGAGCAACTTCGCTGGCTACTCGTCCGAGGACCTTGTTGGTCGCGTCAATCACAAACCACTCGTGCACGACCTCAGCGGGTTTTGCGCTGAAAGTTGACATGAGGTTTCTCTTTTATATAGAGGGTTTGCAGGGCTCTTTTCCACGGTCGGCGTTCCTCTGATGGGAATCTCTTAGGTGGGGTTAACTCGGCGCAGGGTCGTGAGACGATACTAAAGAGCTGCTTCGCCGCGGAGCCACAAAAGCGCTGCGAAGCCCGCCATTATACAAATTTCCCGGGCAACGCGGTAACATCACGAGATGTTCAGTTATCGCCACGCCTTCCATGCCGGCAACCATGCCGACGTTCTCAAGCACACCGCCCTGCTGGCGGTGCTGCGCCACATGACCCAAAAAGACACAGCACTCAACGTGTTTGACACCCACGCCGGAGCTGGCCTGTACCGGTTGGACGGCGATTACGCCCAGACCAGTGGCGAAGCGGCGGATGGTTACCTGAAACTGCTGGCCGCCATCGCACCCCCAGCTTCTATAGAAAATAAGCCTGTAGCCCCCGCCAATCAAGCACAGACAGCTATGGATAGTGCAGCAGCCAAAACACCTGCTGCAGCCAAAGGCGCCAAAAAACCAAGCCCGGTTGCCGCGCTGGCCCCAGCCTTGCAAGACTACCTGGACATGGTGGCCAGCTTCAACAAGGCGGGCAGCCACAAGGTGTATCCAGGCTCGCCTTTCATCATCCACCACCTGTTGCAAGAGCGCGACCGCGATCGGCTGAAACTGTTTGAAATCCATCCCACCGACGCTAAAACTCTGGCGGCCAACATTGCCCAGCTCAACGCCGGGCGTTCCATTGCGGTGCTGCCGGAGGACGGTTTTGAGGCGTTGAAGAAGTTTTTACCCCCGCCCTCGCGCCGTGCGCTGGTGCTGTGCGACCCGAGCTACGAGATCAAAAGCGACTACCCGCGCGTGGTGGAAATGATGACCGATTCGGTGAAACGTTTCCCTACCGGCACCTACATGGTCTGGTACCCGATCATTCCGCGCCCGCAGGCGCACGACCTGCCGCGCAAGCTCAAAACCCTGGCTAACCGCGAGAAGCTGCCTTGGTTAAACGCCACGCTCACCGTCAAGTCCAGCAAGCTGGGGCACGACGATGCTGGCGAGGTAGTGCGCCCCGGCTTGCCTGCCAGCGGGGTGTTTGTGATCAACCCGCCGCACACGCTGAAAGCGGCGCTCACTGCTGCGCTCGGCCAAGCGGCGCAGTTTCTGGCGCAGGGCAAACACAAAGCGTTTGAGGTCGAGTCCGGCGGCTAGTAGTTTGCTTCGCCAAAACGGTTACGAAATGGAATCGATGGATTTTTCTGGCTGGCTAGGCGAGAGGAGGCGACATAGCCGTAGCTATGGCATCGACGAACAACAACGCCAGGCAGGAAAAGACACGATTTCATGTAACTGTTTTGATGAAACGGACTACTAAGCTACGGCCACTGGCCAACTTGGTCTGCAGCGGCCCACGCGCTGCCAAACCACGGGTCTTCGTCCAGATAGGCCTTGAGCATCGGCAGCGAATCCAGGCCCCAGAACAATTTGCCATCCACCTCGAAGGTGGGCGCACCAAACACGCCTTTGGCAATGGCGTCGTCGGTATGGCTTCTGAGCTGAATCCTGGCCAGTGCGTCATTGACACCGTGCGGTGGGGCCAATTGCGCCGTCAAGGCCTGCAGGCGCTGCGCATCGGCTGCGTCCTGGCCACCTTGCCAAACATGGCGAAAGATGCGTTCACACACATATCGGCTGGGCAAACCTGAATCGCTGCAGGCCAGCGCCAGCCGCAGCAGGCCCAGCGGGTTGAACGGATGCTGGGCAGGCAGTTGCAGTTCCACACCGTTTTGTTGCGCCAGCCACAACACATGGCGGTCCGTCCACGCACGCTTGGCCGGTATTTCCGCCGGGCCAAGTTGGCTGTGGTGCTTGAGCAATGCCGCGAACAAAATCGGCCGGTAAGTGACGCTGTAGCTGTGGCCCAGCAGCGCCTCGGGCAGCTTTTCGAACGCCAGGTAGGCGTAGGGCGAGATGAAATCCAGGTAAAAAGTGATGTGTTTCATGGTGCGTATTGAACGATGCGCGCCTCGATGGCTTGCCAGATGGCGCGCCGTTGCTTGTCGTCCACGTTACCCCACTGACCAATTTCGCCCAGCGTGCGCAGGCAGCCCTGGCACAGCGCGGTGTCGTCATCCATCTGGCAGACAGACATGCAGGGCGACGGCACACCTTTGTCATACTTTTGGCCTCCAGCCCTTATGTCGCGTGCGGTAGCAGCTAGAAAAATCATAGCTTTTGCATTAAGTGTCATGTGTTTGCCTGTTCTGTGACATCGGCTACGGGCGCGCCTGTGAGGTGCGCCAGATGCTCAGAATGCAATTTAAACACGCCATGCGGATGGCCTGCTGCCGCCCAGATTTCGTCAAAACGCAACAGCTCGCGGTCAATCAGCGTGACCAGCGGCACCGCGTGGCCCACCGGGGCCACACCGCCTATCGAAAACCCGGTACTCGCTTTGACAAAGTCGGCGTCGGCCCGGCCGAGCTTTTGCCCGTCTTGGCACACCAGCGCCTGGACCTTTTTTTCATCCACACGTCGGTCACCCGAGGTGATGACCAGCACGGCAGCAGCGTCAGGCTTGCGTTTGAAGATGATGCTTTTGGCAATTTGCCCGAGCGCGATGCCCAGCGCATCGGCGGCCTGCTGGGCCGTGCGGGCCGCATCGCTGAGCATCACCGGCGCATGCGGGTGACCTTTGTCGCGCAGCACCTGCGCCACGCGCTGCACACCTTCGGGCAGGGGTTTGCTGGCGTCGTGACTCATGCGGATAAACGCTTGTTCAGCAGTGCCTTACCAACGCGCGAGTTAGTCGGCCGCCCCAGAAAGTCGCTGATGAACTGGCCCGCGTCGATGAGCTTGTCCAGGTCAATACCGGTGGCGATGCCCATGCCGTGCAACAGATACACCACGTCCTCAGTTGCTACATTTCCGGTAGCGCCTTTGGCATACGGGCAGCCGCCCAAGCCAGCCACTGACGATTGGAAGTTGAACACCCCCAGCTGTAGCGCCGCCAAGGTGTTGCTCAGCGCTTGACCATAGGTGTCGTGAAAGTGGCCGCTGATGTGGTTGAGATCGAAATGGGCCAGCGTCGCCTCGATGGCGCGCTGCACGCTTAAAGGGGTGCCGACACCGATCGTGTCGGCAACATCCACCCGTTGCACACCGATGCCCTTCATCAACCCGGCCAGGTAGCCCACACGCTCCGGGGCGATGTCGCCCTCATACGGGCAGCCCACGGTGCAACTCATGGCACCGCGCACATTGATGCCAGCGGCCAGCGCGGCTGCCACCACCGGCGCGAATCGCTCAATGCTCTCGGCAATGCTGCAATTGATGTTTTTTTGGCTAAAGGCCTCGCTGGCGGCACCAAACACGACGATTTCATCAGGCTTGCTGGCCAGCGCAGCTTCAAAGCCCTTCATGTTGGGCGTGAGCACCGAATAGCGCACACCGCTTTGGCGCGCGATGCCAGCCATGACCTCCAGGTTGTCGGCCATTTGCGGCACCCATTTGGGGCTGACAAAGCTGGTGACTTCAATTTCTTTCAGACCAGCATCTTGCAGGCGATGCACCAGCTCGATCTTGACGGCGGCGGGAACGGTTTGCTTTTCGTTCTGCAGCCCGTCACGCGGGCCGACATCGATGAGTTTGACGTGGGTGGGGAGAGTCATGGATGGTTCCGTTTCGTTTCAATAAAGGAGGGGTCTTACAAGCATCAGTCACGCACCACTGTCGGGCTTGCGCGTTGCTGACGCGCAGCTGGAAACTGTTGTGCTTTCAGTTCGAGGCTGGCGTAGAACAGTGCCTGCTTGGCTTCGATCAGGGCGATCAAGCCAGTGCGCGTCTAGCCTGCACAGACGGCTGGCCTAGCAAAAGTGCGGCAATAGAAATATCTTCATCGATCTCCGGCCAATGAATACCTTCGCGATCGCCCAGCAATTCGTCATGCGCCCGCTCGGCTTGTGAAGCATGTGCCAGCCGTGCAAACCAGGCCATCGGCACCGAGAGCGATCGTCCATCGGCCAAGGACACTCGCAATTCGTCTTCGGAGCACACAACCGCCATGGCCCTAGGCGCCAATTTAAGCATTGAAAAATTCATCCCAGGCCTCCACAAAAGTTGCTTGATGTTGCTCCACCAGACTGAGCAGCTTGCTCAAATCCTGCGACGAAAACCAAGTGTCAAGTATGGCGCAAACCTTTACTCGAAACCCGGTCACTGGCAGCTTTCACTTTGGCCGCCATGCGGCACTGCACGCCAAAACAATGCACCCGTTCAACGGCGCTGCTTCGCCGACAAAGCTGCCAAGGGGTTCGTGTTTACGGCAGCAATCGTGTTTGACCGTTCTCAAACCATGCAGTGTCAAAACCATCTCGCAGCAAGACTGCTTTGGTTGTGGTTAACCCGGCACCCCTAGCTCGGTCTAAATATTTGTACAACGTGCTGGCATCTTCACTGATTAAATGACTGATGGCTTCACAGTCACACTGCGCCAAAAGCTTGTAGTCATCTTTGACCCGCACGCGGTCATCTTCCGGGTCACGCGGGCCCTTCGTCGTTTCGTGTGGAACTTGCCCTGAAAAATACAATGCAGTAGTAGGGTCCGGTGGGGCTTGTGGGCAACGCGCGCAGCGGGTTGTCCACAAATCCACCGGGCGGATGTTTAACCAACACAAGCCATATAGAAATGGGAATTGGAATCGAATCCTTGTTCACCAGTGCGCTGGGCTTAGCTGCACCCTGGCGTGTCGAAAAAGTTGAACTAGACACCGCTCACCGGCGCATCGACTTTGAGCTCACCTGTGATGGCATGCGACTGATTTGCCCGGCCTGTGGACTCAGCGACCAAGGCATTTGTGACCGACAAAAGCGAGACTGGCGACATCTGGACTTCTTTCAGTACGAGGCATGGCTGCACGCTCAAGTACCTCGCATTACCTGCAGTGGTTGCGCCAAGACCACGCAGATGCCAGGGCCCTGGGCGCGCGAAGGAAGTGGCTTCTACGCACTGTTTGAAGCCCTGGCGCTGTCGCTGTGTCAGGAACTGCCGGTGCGCCAAGCCGCAGCATTGCTGCGCTGCGCGGACAAACAGCTATGGCGGCGTATTGAACACTATGTAGGGGCGCCCGCAAGCTCGACGACATGTCTGAGGTGAAGATTGTCGGCATTGATGAGACCAGCCTGCGCAAAGGTCAGAACGACATCACTGTGGTGCATGACCTTCAAGCAAAACGTCTGCTCTTTGCCTGCGAGGGACGCGACCACCAAACAGTGGTGGACTTCTGCGCAGAGCTCAAGCTGCTGGCCAGAAAGTCGGGCAACTGCGCGGCACCCATAAAGGTGCGCACACCGTGCAGCGCCTTGGGCGAGCGGCTCCAGCCGCTGACCGGGAACTCAAACTGCTGCAGCGCCTGCGCCACCCGCGCGCCCAACACACCCAGCCCCATCACCCCGACGGAAAAGTCGCTGCGCTGGCGCGGTTTGTAATAGGTCCAGTGCCCGGCGCGAATATCGCCGGCGTAGGCGTTCAGGTCACGAAAGTACCGGATCACTGCCTGGCACACCTACTCAGCCATTTGCACGGCCATGCCAGCGTCTTCGAGGCGCACCACCACCGCGTTTGGCGGCAGGCGCAGTTTCATCAACGCATCCACGCCCGCGCCGATGTTGAAAATGCCTTTGAGCTGCAGCTGCTCGTCCATAAATTGCTGCGGCGGTGCCCAGACCACGGCGTAGTCAGCAAGCGCTGCGCCACTTTGCCAAACCGACACCTGCGCCTTTGGCAGCGCGGCGCGCAAGCCCTCCAGCCACGGCTCTGGTTCGGTGTTGCTGCAGCAGAAGGTGATGTGGAAGGCACCCATAGTACTTTTAAGTTAATAGCTACTCACCCTTTAAATATAAGGGCTAGAGGCCTAAAAAGCTTATAAGTTCGGGTTAAACCGGCAGGCTGTTGAGCTTGAGCAACTCAGCCCCTTCGGGCACCTGATCGCCCGGCGCGTAGAGCAGCTCGGCCACCACACCGTCCATCGGCGCGGCAATGGTGTGCTCCATTTTCATGGCATCCATCACCGCCAGCGGCTGGCCTTTTTTGACCGTATCACCGGCCTGCACCGAAAACGACACCACCTTACCCGGCATCGGCGCGGTCAGGCGGCCACCTTCGGCGGGGGCTTCACCGGCGTGCAACAGCAAATCAACCGCAATGATTTGTGTAGCACCTTGCGCAGTGTGGATATGGGCTACCTCGCCTTTTCGATACACATTCACCAAGGCGCGCTGGCCGGCATATTGCACGTCAATGCCCTGCGGCGTGGCGGCAAAACTCAGCACGCCAGCAGTGTCACCGACCTTGAAGGACAGCGCACCGTCGTGCAAGTAGGTCAGGCCCGCCTGCACTTGTTCACCGCCAAATTCAAACGCGAAACGCCGGGTAAAAACACCGTGGCTGCGCCAGCCGTCGGTTTTACTGAACGGATCGGTAGTTTGCGTGCTGCCCTCGTCGAGCAGGGTTTGCGCTACGTCAGCGGCCGCAGCCAGCGCCAGGCCCACGCGCTCCTGGTTGAACAGCACGGCGGCTTCGCGCGGGATCAGGCCGGTGTCCAGATTGCCCTGGGCAAACGATTCGCTTTGTGCCACGTAGCGCAAAAACTGCACATTGGTGGTCAGGCCGACGATGTGAGTTTGTGCCAGCGCGGTGTCCAGCCGGGCCAGCGCCTGTGCGCGCGTGTCGCCATGGACGATGAGCTTGGCCACCATCGAGTCGTAAAACGGGCTGATAGCGTCACCCTGGCGCACACCGTCGTCAAAGCGGATGGGCTGGTTGCGAAGCGCGCTGGTGTTGTCAGCAACATCCACAGGCGGCTGAAACGACACATGCACGGGCTTGGCGTACACCTCCAAGGTGCCGGTGGCGGGCAGGAAATTGTTGTCGGGGTTCTCGGCGCAGATGCGTGCCTCTATGGCGTGGCCGGTGATGCTGAGCTGCTCTTGTTTGAGCGGCAGCGGCTCGCCGCTGGCCACGCGCAGTTGCCACTCCACCAGGTCTTGTCCGGTGATCGCTTCAGTCACCGGGTGCTCCACCTGCAGGCGCGTGTTCATCTCCATGAAGTAAAACTTCATGTCTTCGGGGCGCTCGTAACCGCCGGGCTGCTCGACGATGAACTCCACCGTGCCCGCACCCACGTAGTTCACGGCGCGCGCAGCGGCCACCGCCACTTCGCCCATGGCGCGGCGCAGCTCGGGGGTCATGCCTGGCGCGGGCGCTTCTTCCAACACTTTCTGGTGGCGCCGTTGCACCGAGCAGTCGCGCTCGAACAAATAGACATAGTTGCCCTGCGTGTCGCCAAACACCTGAATTTCAATGTGGCGCGGGCGCTGCACGTATTTTTCAATCAACATTGCGTCGCTACCAAAGCTGTTGATAGCTTCGCGCTTACATGACTCCAGCGCGGCCAGAAAGTCTTCAGCTTTGTCCACCGCACGCATGCCCTTGCCGCCGCCACCCGCGCTGGCTTTGATCAGCACCGGGTAACCGATGCGGTCGGCTTCCTGCTGCAGCAGCGCCTCGCCCTGGGCCGCGCCGTGGTAACCGGGCACCAGCGGCACACCGGCGCGCTCCATCAGCTGTTTCGATTCCGCCTTCAAACCCATCGCCCGAATGCTTGACGCCGGTGGGCCGATAAACACCAGTCCGGCGGCTGCGCAGGCTTTGGCAAAGTCTTCGTTTTCGCTCAAAAACCCGTAGCCGGGGTGCACCGCCTGCGCACCCGTGGCTTGGGCCGCTTCAATGATGCGTTCCCAGCGCAAATAGCTGTCTTTGGGGGCGCTGCCGCCAATAAACACAGATTCGTCGCAGGCGGCCACGTGTTTGGCAGAGGCGTCCGCGTCGGAATACACCGCCACGGTTTTGATGCCGATGCGGCGCGCGGTGGCGGCTACGCGGCAGGCGATTTCACCCCGATTGGCAATCAGTATCTTATTAAACATACGCCACCTCCATCGGGGTGCAATCGCCTGCATGCGCTACGCGCATCATGCAATTTAGCTTCGCTGCTGCGCCGCTTTGCGGCTGGTCGCCTCGGTTAGCGATGAGGATTTTGGTAAACATTCAAACCACCTTCTGGGAATTGTCAAAAAGTGCCGTCAAGCGGCGTAGCGCAGCGCGCAGAAACCTGAAAAGTGAAACGGTCACCAGCCACATCAGCACCACGGTGACGGCCAGCACCACGCCAAAAATCAGCGGGTGCGTGGTGGCTAGCCAGACGGCGCCCAGCACCAGGCCGTCTTCGGCCAGACTGGCCAGAATGTTGGAAAACGGCTCGGGTGAGGTGTTGATGGCCGCGCGCGTGGTGGTCTTGGTGGCCTGGCTGGTGGCCGCCAGCGATCCGCCCAGCAACGCGGCGACCAGCCCCATGGTGGCGCTGTCCGCGCCCAAGGCGCCAGCGGCCAGCACGGCACCGGCAGGAATGCGCAGCACGCTGTTGAGCATGTCCCAGAGTGCGTCCAGCCCCGGAATCTTGTCGGCGAAAAACTCGACGCAAAGCATGAAGCCGCTGGCGGCCAGCATGGCCGGATGTTGCAGCACCATCAGCCCCTGGGGCAGCGCGATCCAGCCCAGCGCACCCGCCATGCCCACCAGAAACACCGCGGCGTACAGCCGAAAACCACTGGCCCAGCCCAGCGCGGCGGCTAGCGCCAGCAAGCCGGGCATATCCATCTTGTCTGCCGCCTGAGCCGCCACCGGCCCAACCAGCCCGAGCGGGCTGTCGCCCAGCGACAAGCCCATGGCGTGCAGCCAGCCGGTCAGGGTTTGCCAAAGTGCGTCCATAGAGGTCAGTGCGCACGTTGCGCTCAGCTTTGGGCAAGCCAGTGGGGCTTGCGCTTTTGCAGGAACGACTGCACGCCCTCCTTGCCCTCGGCGCTGGCACGAATGCTGGCGATGCCCTCAACCGTGTGCGCGATCAGCTTGGCGTTGATGTCTTGCCCGGCCACGTCGTGCAGCAGGGTTTTGCATTGTTTGACCGCATTCGGGCTGGCATTGACCAGCGCGCGGGTGATCTCATCGACCTTGGCGTCGAGTTGCTCAGCGCCCACCACCGCATGCACAAAACCGATGCGCAAGCCCTCCACCGCGTCAAAACGCTCGGCGGTCAAAAAGTAGCGGTGCGCCGCACGCGCGCCCATGGCGCGGATCACATACGGGCTGATGGTGGCCGGGTACAAGCCCAGCTTGACCTCGCTCAGGCAATAGTTGGCCGTGTCCACGCTAACGGCCATGTCGCACGCAGCTACCAAGCCCATGCCACCGGCATACACGTCGCCCTGAATGCGCGCCACGGTGGGTTTGGGGCAGGTGTAGATCACGCGCAGCATCTCGGCCAGCTGCGCGGCGTCAAGCAGGTTTTCGGCATGGGTGTAGTCGGCCATGCGGCGCATCCAGTTCAGGTCCGCCCCGGCGCAGAAGGCCGGGCCGTCAGCGGCAAGAACGATGGTGCGCACCTGTGCGTTTTGGCCCAGTGCGGCAAAAGCCTGAGTCAGTTCAGCAATCACCTCGTCGTTGAAGGCGTTGCGCACCTCGGGGCGGTTCAGGGTGACGGTGGCGACAACGTCGGTCTCAATAGTCAATGCGGCCATGTTTTCAAACCTCTGAGAATTTCCATCACATCAAAATCTGCATCGCGGTGCAGCAAATGGTGGCCGTGGGTGATGCAGTAACTGGCCAGCAGCACGTCGATGGGGCTGCGGATGGTGTAGCCACGCTGACGCAGCGCGTGGTAGTGCTCTGCAGCGATGAGCGCGTTGTCAAGCCCGCCGATTTCAACCACGGTTAGCGACAGCAGCAACTGCTTGGCGCGAACTTGATCTTTGGGCAGCAAAAAACCGCGCATGACCTCAAAAATGACCAAATCGGCCACAGCCAGTTCTATGTCATTGCCTTGTAGCCACTTGACCAATTGCAGGGTGTGCTTGTTTTGCGTCTCCCGAAAGAAGTCAATCCACACACTGGAGTCCACCAGAATCATTTGGTGTTGTCCTTAGTAACGGTGTAAGCGGCTGAGGGCTGCTGCACCATGTCTGACATGGAAATTTCGAAAAGCGGGTCAAGCTCACCCGTTATGGGCTCGCCAGCCGCCCGGGCCTTGGCCATAGCTGTTTGCTCGGCACGGTATTTGGCCCAGGCTTCGTCGGAGTCATCCCAGTGCAAGGTGCCACGGGCGGCCAAAAGAGCGTCATAAACCTTGCGCCGCTTGATCAACTTCAAGCCCTCTTCCACCGCCTCGCGCTTGGTTTTGAACTCGCCGGTGGCCATGACAAAGTCCATGAGCTTGTCGTCAATTTCGATATTGGTTCGCATGATTTAGCCTTTGATGTGTATGAATTTAACAAATCATACACATCACATGCGAAAAAGTCCAAACCGCGTGTCTTCCACCGGCGCATTGCGGGCTGCGCTCAAGCCCAGCGCCAGCACCCGGCGGGAGTCGGCGGGGTCGATGATGCCGTCGTCCCACAGGCGCGCGGTGGCGAAATAGGGGTGGCCTTGTTCTTCGTATTGGCGGCGGATGGGGGCTTTGAAGACTTCTTCTTCCTCCATGCTCCAGGTGCCACCCTTGAGCTCAATGCCATCGCGGCGCACCGTGGCCAACACGCTGGCCGCCTGCTCGCCACCCATGACACTGATGCGCGCGTTCGGCCACATCCACAAAAAGCGCGGGCTAAACGCGCGGCCACACATGCCGTAATTGCCCGCGCCAAAACTGCCGCCGATGATGATGGTGAATTTGGGCACAGCAGCAGTGGCCACCGCAGTAACCATCTTCGCGCCGTTGCGGGCAATGCCTTCGTTTTCGTACTTGCGCCCGACCATGAAGCCGGTGATGTTCTGCAAAAACACCAGCGCAATCTTGCGCTGGCAGCACAGCTCGATGAAGTGCGTGCCTTTCAGGGCCGACTCGCTGAACAAGATACCGTTGTTGGCGATGATGCCCACCGGCATGCCTTCCACCCGCGCAAAGCCGCACACCAGCGTGATGCCAAAGCGCGACTTGAACTCGTCAAAGTCGGAGTCGTCAACGATGCGGGCAATGATTTCGCGCACGTCAAAAGGCTTGCGGGTGTCCACCGGGATCACGCCGTAAAGCTCTTCTGCTACGTATTTAGGAGCTGCTGGCGCATGATCCATAAGGGCTAGAGGCTTATTTTTATATAAATTCTTAACTGATTGCCGCGCCAGCGCCAGCGCATGCATGTCGTTTTGTGCCAGATGGTCAGCCACGCCTGAGAGGCGGGTGTGCACGTCGCCGCCGCCCAAATCTTCCGCCGTCACCACCTCGCCGGTGGCGGCTTTCACCAGCGGTGGGCCGCCCAAAAAGATGGTGCCCTGGTTCTTGACGATGATGGCCTCATCACTCATGGCCGGCACATAAGCGCCACCCGCCGTGCAACTGCCCATGACCACCGCGATCTGCGCAATGCCCAGCGAGCTCATGGTGGCCTGGTTGAAGAAAATGCGCCCGAAATGGTCACGGTCTGGAAACACCTCATCCTGATTGGGCAAATTGGCACCGCCCGAGTCCACCAGGTAGATGCAAGGCAAACGGTTTTGCTGGGCAATTTCCTGCGCGCGCAGGTGTTTCTTGACCGTCAGCGGGTAGTAGGTGCCGCCTTTGACGGTGGCGTCGTTGCAGACGATCATGCAATCCACCCCGCTGACACGGCCGATGCCCGCGACGATGCCCGCGCCGGGCGCGCTGTCGGTGCCATCGCGGTCGGGGTACATGCCGAGTGCTGCCAGTGGCGAGAGCTCAAGAAACGGTGTGCCGGGGTCGAGCAGCATTTGCACGCGGTCGCGTGGCAGCAGTTTGCCGCGCGCGGTGTGTTTGGCGCGGGCGGCTTCGCCGCCGCCAAGCTCCACTTGCGTGACCTGGGCGTTCAGGTCATCCACCAGACCGCGCATGGCATGGGCGTTGATCTGGAAATCGGCAGAGCGGGCGTTGAGTTTCGAGTCGAGTGCGGGCATGGCAGTCTTTCTGTATCGGGTTGACGCTGAAGGTTTTGCGCCATTGTGCAGCGTCAAGCATAGAGCAACAAGGCGCGCCGCAGGTGTCACACAGGTTGCAAATACTGCCATTCAGGTGCAAACTCTCCTGCCCATATCGCGCCCGTACGCAAGCCACCCAAAGAAGTCCGTCAACCCATGCCTGAACGCATCCCCGGCTCACCTAATTTAGCCCAAAAACCCAAAATTGGCCCAGCGGTTACACCCATCGCATTTGTTCAAGCCATTGTGCAGGCCTACGCCAAACAGGGCAAAGACCCAAGCCAGGCGCTGGAAGCGGCACAAATCACGCCAGAAAAACTTGGTGATCCAGCCACGCGCATCACCGCCGCACAAATGGAGCGCATCTCCGGCGCCGCCATGCAGGAGCTCGACGATGAAGGCTTGGGCTGGTTCAGCCGGCGCCTGCCTTGGGGCAGCTACGGCATGCTGGCACGCGCCTCCATCAGCGCGCCAAATCTGGGTGTGGCATTAAAACGCTGGTGCCGCCACCATGGCTTGATTGCCGACGACATCACGCTCACGCTACGTGATGCGGGCGGCGTGGCGACGCTTGAGATCACCGAACACCGCGACCTGGGCGCGCTGCGCGAGTTTTGTCTGGTATCGGTGCTGCGCAATTTTCACGGCCTGGCGTGCTGGCTGATTGACTCGCGCATCGCGCTCAATCAGGCGCAATTCGCCTTTGCCGCGACCGCCCATCAAGACGTCTATAACGTGCTTTTTCCGGCTCCAACCCTTTTCCAGCAAGCGCGGACAGCTATTATTTTTGACTCAAACTACCTGCGCCTGCCGCTGCGCCGTGACGAAGCCGCCTTGCGCCAGATGCTCAAGCGCGCCCTGCCGCTGACCGTTCTGCAATACCGCCGCGACCGCCTGCTGGTGCAGCGCGTACGCCAGGCCCTGGCCAGCCAGCCCAACGAAACGCATAGCGCCGACGATCTGGCAGCGCTGCTGGCCATGTCACCCCGCACCCTGCACCGCCAGCTCCAAGAAGAAGGCGCGTCACTGCAAGGGCTGAAAGACGAAGTCCGCCAGGCCCGCGCCATCGACCTGCTGCTGCGCACCCAGCGACCGATCAAGCAGGTGGCGCAGGCGGTTGGGTTCCTGAATGAAAAGAGCTTTATCCGCGCGTTTCGGGGGTGGACGGGGCAGGCACCGGCAGGCTTTCGCAAACAGGCAGCGCTTAACACAAACGCTTAAGGTATCAACCCACAGATTTTGTGGATAACTTTGTGCACCAGTCACAGGACAACCCGGCAAAGCCTTATCTGGTGCGGCCTGCAACGCACTGCCTCAGGAATAGGCAGTGGCTGCAACTTTCCCAACTATTTTCAAATCAGCGCGCCAGCAGCAACTCTGGAAGATCAGACATGCGCGAAAACAGCCGACTCGCCCCCGCCTGCAGCAGCGCCGCACCCGCGTCAGGCAGCGGGCAATAGGCCCACACGGTGGCAGCGGCGGCCACACCGGCGGTCACGCCGACAGTGGTGTCTTCAATCACCAAGCACTCTGAACCCGGCACCTGCAGGTGTGCGGCAGCGGCCAGATACACGTCGGGCGCGGGTTTGGAGCGCGGCATTTCGTGCCCGCTGAAGATGCGGCCAGCGAAAAAATCCATCAGCCCAACCTGGCTGAGCATCATCTCCACCTTGAAACGGTCTGCGCCTGAAGCGCAAGCTGTCTGCCCGCCGGTGTGGGCCTGCGCCGCCTGCACCGCTGCCAACGCGCCTGGAATGATCTGCAAATTAGCCCGCAGCGCCTGGTCGCGTTGCGCGTAAAACGCTTGCATCCAGGCCTCGGTGAGCGGCTGACCGGTGCGTGCCTCGATGACGACACGCTCATCACGCACGGCTTTGCCCACAAAATAGGCCATGCACTCGGCCAGCGTCATGCGCCAGCCAGACGCCTCCAATTGATCGCGCAGCGCGCCGCAGGTGATGGCTTCGCTGTCCACCAGCACGCCGTCACAGTCAAACAAGATTGCTTTAAAATTCATAGCTGCTTGCGCTTTATCTGTAAGGGCTAGAGCCCGATTTTTTATATAAATCTATGGTGCATCAGGCATCGCGCCCAGTGATTTGAGCAACGCCTGAAACTCTGACGAGCTGCGCAGCACGCGAGCGCCAGCCTCAATGAGTCGGCTCACATCGAGCCCAGCGCTTTCACTTGCGCCAAAACTGCGGCATAAACAACACCATCACCGCCAGCAACTCCAGCCGACCCATCCACATGCATAGCGTGCATACCCAGGTCTGAAAATCGGTCAACACACCAAAATTGCCCGCAGGCCCCACCAGCCCCAGTCCTGGCCCGATGTTGTTGATGGTGGCCACCACCGCAGAGAATGCGGTCACGATGTCCAGCCCTGAGAGCAACAGCAGCATGGTCAACCAGACAACCGAGGCGATATAGATCAGCATAAAGGCGATCACCGAGGCGCTCACCGTGGCCGGAATCACCTGGTGCCCCATCACCACCGGGTTGACCACACTGGGGTGCAAGGCCCGCACCAGCTCGCGCTTGGTCTGCTTAAACAGGATGATCATGCGCACCATCTTGATGCCGCCACCGGTGGAGCCGGCACAGGACACAAAGCAGCCCAGTGACATCAACAGCACCGGGGCAAACACCGGCCACAGCGTGTAGTCTTGCGAGGCGTAGCCGGTGGTGGTGGCCACCGACACCACATGGAAGGCCGAGGCCCGCAAACTCTCCAGAATGCTCGGCTGAGTTTGGTGCAGCAACAGCACCGCGGCCAAACCGAAGGTGGATACCAGCAGCACGGTCACGTAAGCCCGCACTTCCAGATCGCGCACCAGCGAACGCAGCGACTTGGCACGCCACACAATGAAATAGCGCGCAAAGCTGATGCCTGCCAGCGCCATGAACAGCACTGCCACCATTTCCAGCAGCGGTGAATCCCAGTAGCCAAAGCTGGCGTCATGCGATGAAAAACCGCCCAAGCCCATGGTGCTGCACATGTGCATAAAGGCATCTGCCCAGCTCATGCCGCCCCAGTGGTAGGCCAGCAGGCACAGGGCCGACATCACAAAGTACACCGCCCACAGGCCACGCGCAGTCTCGGCAATGCGCGGGGTGAGCCGCGCATCTTTCATCGGGCCAGGAGTTTCAGCCTTGTAGAGCTGCACGCCGCCCAGCCCAAGCAACGGCAGCACCGCCACCACCAGCAGCATGATGCCCAAGCCACCCACCAGTTGCAAAAAGCAGCGCCACACGTTCACCGACACCGGCAACAGGTCCAACCCACTCATGACGGTGGCGCCGGTCGCGGTGAGCCCGCTCATGGACTCAAAATAGGCGTCGGTGAAGCTCAGGGCGGGAATGGCCTGCATCAAGGGCACGGCAGACAGGGCCGGCAGCACCAGCCAAACCAGGTTCACCAGTAAAAAACCGTCGCGCGGCTGCAACTCACGGCGATGGGATCGACTCACCAGGCCCATCACCAGCCCCACCACTAAGGTCAGCGCCAAGCCATTGAGCCAGACGCCCACCATGCCAACCTCACCCATGCCCCAGGACCAGGCCAAGGGCATCAAAAACATCAGGGAATAGCCGACGATGATGCGCGCCAGAACATTCAAAACCGGGCCGAAAAAGTTCATTTCAGCCTAGAAAAAGGTGGCACTGACCAGGAAAAGCTTTTCCACCTGTCGCAGCATTCGCTTATTGGGGATGAAGATGATCACATGGTCACCGGTTTCCACCACCAGATCGTGGTGCGGCATGAGCACCTCGCAGTCTGCACCCTCGCCGCGCACCACCACACCAAAGCGCGCGCCCTCGGGCAGGCTGATGTCTTTGACGCGCCGCCCCACCAGCTTGGAAGAGCGGGCATCTCCCCGCGCAATGCCTTCAATGGCTTCAGCGGCACCCCGGCGCAGGCTGTGCACCGCTGCCACCGCACCACGGCGCACGTGCACCAATAGTTCGCCGATGACGGTTTGCGCGGGCGACATGGCAATGTCAATGGCGCTGCCCTGCATCATTTCGGCGTAAACGCGCCGGTTAATCAGCGAGATCACGCGGCGCGCGCCCAGCCTCTTGGCCAGCATGGATGACAGGATGTTGTCCTCGTCATCGCTGGTCAGGGCGATGAACAGGTCCATATCGCCGACACTTTCTTCCATCAGTAGCTCTTCGTCGGCCGAGTCGCCACACAGCACCAGCATATTGCTGGGCAACTCGGTGGCCAGGTATTCACAGCGCTTGCGGTCGAGCTCAATCAGCTTCACATCACACTGCCCAACCAAACTGCGCGCCAGCCGCAAGCCGACCTTGCCGCCACCTGCGATCATCACCCGGCGCACCGGCCTGTCGTCCTTGTGGATGGCGCTGAGCACCTCGCGGATCTTATTTTTGTCGGCCAACACAAACACCTCGTCACCCGGCAACACCCGGGTCTGGGAGGTGATGGGCAGTTCATCCTCTTGCCGGTAAACCGCCACCACGCGCATCGGTGTATTCGGAAAGAGTTTTTTAAATTCGCCGATGGTGTGGTGCACCATCACGCTGTCTACCGCAGCCCGCGCGGCAATCAGGTGCGCGCGGCCCTGGGAAAACTCCACAATCTGTAAAGCTTCGGGGTAATCAATGAGTTTGTGCACATAGTGCATCACCGACTCTTCGGGGCAGATCACATGGTCCACGCCAAAACCCTCAGCTCCCAGCAAGGGCGTGCCGTCCTCAAACTCTTGCGAGCGCAAACGGGCAATGGTGGTGCGGATACCAAACACCGTCTTGGCAACCTTGCAGGCGGCCAGGTTGGTTTCATCCAGCGATGCACAGGCGATGAACAGGTCAGCATCCTCAGCACCGGCACGACGGAGCACCGACGGCTGGATGCCGTTGCCAACCACGCCCCGCAGATCCAGCCGGTCTTCCAAATACCGCAGGCGCTGCGGGTCGGGGTCAATCAAGGTAATGTCGTTTTGCTCCGACCCCAAGGTTTCGGCCACACTCTCGCCAACGCGACCGGCCCCCAAAATCAAGATACGCATGAAGAAACCTCTGAAAAACTGGCCAAATCATAGCCGCGCTTGACTTGAGGCAAGCACTCGCCTGAGGGCCGCACGCGGCTCGACGGCGTCAGGCGTTAAAAACGACCGTGGCTTGCGTGGTGGCTGCGCCCGAGCGCACCAGCTGGCTCACCAGCGCGTCCAGCCCCTGGGCAAATGGTGCGCCACCAAACTGCTGGGCAAACAAGTGCGCCAGGTAAGGCGTGCCCTGCGCCCAGGCCAGCAGGTCGGCGCGGGTGATGCGCTGGGCTTCAAGCAGCTTGAACTTGAGCATGACTTTGGCAGCGTACTGAATGTGCTTGCGCGGGCTGGCCACAAAGCTGACCAGCCGCTGGCGTGCCACCGTCAAAGCCTGCGCTACATCGGTAAACGGCGTGCCGTGGCCGGGAATCACCACCGACGGGTGCAGCGCTTCAATCACATCCAGCGTGGCGGCCACCTCGTCAAACGCGCCCTCGCCGTCCAACTCTGGGAACACCACCCCAAAACCGCGCTGCCATAACGCGTCGGCTGAGATGAGGCAGCGGCTTTGCGGCTCAAACAGGACCACCGAGTGGCTGTCATGCCCGGGTGCGGCATGGATTTGCCACAGCGCGTCACCCAGGCGCAAGTCAGCCCCGGGCTGCAACACACCGTCAAAGCCGAAGCGCGGGCAGTGTTGCCCGGTGGGTGTGTAGCTCAGGGCATAGGGGTTCCAATTCCGCACATCGCCCGCCTGCCCCGGTGGGATCAGGGTGCGTACCTGCGGATAAGCCGCTTGCAGTGCGGCATTGCCACCGCAATGGTCGCTGTGCAAATGGGTGTTGATGAGCAAGTCCAACGGCTGGTCTTTGAGCACGTTCTGCACCAGCGCCAGCGTTTGCGGCGCATGGGTGTGGTAGCTGCTGTCGATCAGCGCGGTGCCTGCTTCGCCCTGGATCAGGATGTTGTTGCTAGACAGCCAGCCGCGCTCCAGCACGGAGAGTCCACGGGGTAGCGTTGCCTGAAGATTCATATATAAAAATAGCCTCTAGCCCACATGAAATAAGCGCGAGCAGCTATCATTATTTAATAAGATTGACCCTCAACGCGCCCGCAAAGTCATTTGGTTCTGGGTCAAGCTGATGTCAAACTTTGAGAGAAACGACTGCCCCAGCAGCGCCTGCGTGTCGCTGCCCAGGTTCAGCCCCACGCCGACTTTGAGGTTGGTGACATGCATTGGCCCGACGCTCACATCTACGCCGTTCACCACGCGCCCTGGGCGCGCGCCGTTGGCGGTGTGAAAGGTGGTGGGCACGCCGGCGCGAATGCCGGCAACCTGAGCCAGCGACTCACTCACGCTCACCAGCGACGCCCCGGTGTCCACCAAAAACACCACCTCGCGCCCGTTGATGGTGCCCGGTGTATAAAAGTGGCCGTCCTGCGCCCGTGGAATCACCAAGTCGCCATTGGCCAGCACCTGCGTCTGTTTGGGCTTGAGGTAAAACGTCATCAGCCCGTAAACCAGCCCCATCACCGCGAACCAGAACAGCAGCATCGGGATCAAGCCGGTCTGGCGCGGTGCGTGCACAGGTGCTGTCGAGTTTGACGTGGTTTTACGCCCCATGTTTTTGCTGGAAAACGAAGTGAACTTCTGGCGGGTTTCATCCAGCTGGCGCTGCTTGTCGCGCTCGCGCTGCGCGTTGCGGTGCCAGTCGCGGTCTTCGACGCCCATACTCAGGTCACGCCTGGCAAAGGCAACACAGCGGCGGATGGGTTTTCACCCCACAACACCCACGCATGTGCCGAGTACAGAACGGTGCCGCGCTGAAAAATGGATTGCCCGCTCGAACTCAGGGCGTAAAAACCGACCACGCTCACCCCAGCGCCCGCTGAATAATGATCTTCTGCACGTCAGAGGTGCCTTCGTAAATCTGGCAAACACGCACGTCGCGGTAGATGCGCTCCACCGGGAAATCGCTCACATAACCGTAGCCACCGAGTGTCTGAATGGCAACGCTGCAGACCTTCTCAGCCATTTCACTGGCAAACAGTTTGGCCATGGCGGCTTCTTTCAGGCAGGGTCGCCCAGCGTCGCGCAGCGCAGCAGCGTGCCAAATGAGTTGCCGAGCTGCTTCCAATTGCGTAGCGCACTCGGCAAGCCTGAAGCCGACCGCCTGATGGTTGAAAATGGGTTGGCCGAAGCTGGTGCGGTCTTTGGCATAGGCCACCGCCACCTCAAACGCGCTGCGCGCCATGCCCACGCTTTGCGCGGCGATGCCAATGCGCCCACCCTCCAAGCCGCCCAGGGCGATGCCATAGCCTTCGCCCTCTTTGCCAATCAGGTTTTCTGCGGGAATGCGGCAATCGTCGAAATTGATCTGCGCGGTGTCGCTGGAATGCTGGCCCAGCTTGTCTTCAAGGCGCGCCACCACATAACCCGGCGCGTTGGTGGGCACCAGGAAGGCGCTCATGCCTTTTTTGCCCGCGCCCTTGTCGGTGACCGCGATGACAATGGCCACGTCGCCATGTTTGCCGCTGGTGATGAACTGTTTGACGCCGTTGATGACATAGCTGTCACCATCTTTGATGGCGGTGGTGCGCAGGCCCGATGCGTCGCTACCAACATGCGGCTCGGTCAAACAGAACGCACCCAGCATCTGACCTTGCGCCAAAGGTTCAAGCCATTGCTTCTTTTGCGCGGCATCTCCAAACTTCATCAAAATGGCGTTGACCGGGCAGTTGGTAACGGAAATCACCGTGCTGGTGCCGCCGTCGCCTGCGGCGATTTCTTCCAAAACCAGGGCCAGCGTCAGGTAATCCAGCCCGGCACCGCCGTGTTCTTCGGGCACGCAAATGCCGTAGGCACCCAAGGCGGCCAGGCCTTTGTGCACCTCTTTCGGGAAGGTGTGCTCCTTGTCCCACTTGGCGGCGTTGGGCCAAAGTTCGGCCTGGGCAAAGGTACGCACTGCGTCGCGGATCATTTCTTGGTCATCTGTCAGCAGCATGGGTTCTTCCAAAAAAAGCGTTAGCCAGTTGACGTTCACGTCAATGAGCTTGATTATGGGCCACGGCGGCGGCACGGCGGTCATAGCGCGGTCATGGCACGGATGTTCAAAATAACGCCTCCACCCGACAATGTACATTTTTCGCAACAGGAAATACACCATGACCGATTCCCTCGAAAAATCTGTCTTGAGCGTCTCGGACTATCTGAACTGGGAAAGTCAGCAGCCTGAGAAGCATGTCTTCTTTGGCGGCGAAGTGTTTGCCATGACCGGTGGCACGCTGCGGCATAACCTGGCAACCGTTGCCAGCGTGTTAGCTTTCAAGTCCCACTTGGCGGGCTCGCCCTGCAAAGTGTTCTCAGGCGATGTGAAGGTGGCCGTGAACGTCACAGAGCATTGGTTTTACCCCGATGTGCTGGTGACCTGCAGCGCGCAAGACCTGGGCGACATGAGCGCAGTTGCCGTCAGCGAGCCCGTGCTGATACTCGAAGTGCTGTCGCCCTCCACGCAAGCCTACGACCGGGGCCAAAATTTCATCAGCCTGCAAAAACTGAGCTCGCTGAAAGAATACGCCCTGCTCGACGCCGAAACCGCCCGGCTGGAGGTGTACCGACGCAATGCGGCCGAACGCTTTGAGTTGTTTGTGTTTGAAGGCACCGACTGCGAGGCAGATCTGGCCAGCATTGGCTGGCGCGGCCCGGTGGCGAGCCTGCTGGATTAATGCCAAAGTCTTAAGCCAAATTGAGGAAAACCGACGGATCGCTGTTTAATCGTTTTTGACCTGGACGCGAAGCTGCTGGAGCAGCACTATCGCAATCCTAGTTGGAGAAACGGCTGTGCCGACATCCAACGCGTTTTATCTCGGCACCGCTTCGCCAACATCCAAAGGACCGTCTATTTAAGCGAACTTGGAGTTCGTCAAGCCCATGGGACGCTTGCACGCCAAGAGGTTGCGATCCGCTTTGCTTGGTTTGATAAGTGCGTGTCTAGTTCATTGTCGATGGGGTGACCCAGGCAAGGGCTGCATTTGAGCGTCGCATTGAGGGCTTGCGCAAACAGTTGATTGACGCTGGATTGACTGCTGAAAAAGTGAACGAAATCATCGGGGAGCAGACGTTCAGTCTGGAGAACGTAACCCAAACATCCATCCCATTGGACAAGTAGCGCTAATGGCAACCGAGCGCACGCACGAAGAAGCTCCAAGCCGCAACCGACAGAAATTTCAGACACCTCGAAAGTGGAATTGATGTAGTCCTCAAAGGGTCACGCATCGGCAATCGTTCACGAAAGGTAGGGGGATTGATGCTGGCAACCGGCTTGAACGCTTTGACCGCTGGTTGCTGTCAAAACGGGCCGGGATATCGCATTTCACCAGCCGAAAAAAATATGTCAAATCGAACGCCAGCCCTTACAGATAAAGCGCCAACAGCTATCTAAATCAGAGCATCTCCAGCGCAATGGCTGTCGCCTCGCCACCGCCAATACACAGGGTAGCAACACCTTTTTTCAGCCCATGCGCCTGCAAGGCGTATATCAGCGTGACCATGATGCGCGCGCCGCTGGCACCAATCGGGTGGCCCAGGGCGCAGGCGCCGCCGTTCACGTTGACGATGTCGTGGCTCAGGTTCAGGTCGTGCATCAGCGCCATGGCCACTACGGCAAAGGCTTCGTTCACCTCCCACAGGTCCACATCATTCACGCTCCAACCCGCACGCGCCAGCACTTTACGTACCGACCCGACCGGCGCAGTGGCAAACCAGGCCGGCTCTTGGGCGTGCACCGCATGCGCCACGATGCGCGCCAGCGGTTTGCAACCGAGTTTCACCGCTGTCGATTCGCGCATCAGCACCAGCGCGGCGGCGCCGTCGTTGATGCTGGAGCTGCTGGCGGCGGTAATGGTGCCGTCTTTCTTGAACGCGGGTTTGAGCGTGGGGATCTTGTCGAGCCTGATGCGGCCTGGGCCTTCGTCAATGCTGATGACCTTATCCCCAGCGCGGGCCTTGACCGTGACCGGGGTGATCTCGGCGGCAAACGCACCCGAGTTGATGGCGTTTTGCGCACGGGTCACGCTCTCAATGGCGTAGGCATCTTGCTGCTCACGGGTAAAGCCGAATTTGGCGGCGCAGTCTTCGCCAAAGGTGCCCATTGAGCGCCCCGCTTCATAGGCGTCTTCCAGGCCGTCAAGCATCATGTGGTCAAGGATGCGGTCATGGCCGATGCGGTGGCCAGCGCGCGCTTTGGGCAGCAAGTAGGGCGCGTTGGTCATGCTCTCCATGCCGCCGACGACCAGCACATCGGCGCTGCCTGCCAGCAGCATGTCATGGCCAAACATGGCGCTGCGCATGCCCGAACCGCAGATTTTGGACAGGGTGACCGCGCCTGCGCTGATGGGCAAACCTGCCTTGAGCGCGGCCTGGCGCGCCGGCGCTTGGCCCTGGCCGGCTGGGAGCACATTGCCAAACAGCACTTCGTCCACTGCGTCAGGCGAAACGCCTGAGCGCTCGATGGCGGCGCGGATGGCGGCAGCGCCCAGGTCATGCGCGGCCAGCGCGGAAAAGTCCCCCTGAAAACTGCCCAAGGGGGTGCGGGCCGCGCCGACGATCACGATGGAGTCAGTCATGTCTCAGTCCTATATAAAAAAGTCAGTAGTGTCCCAAAATTTTTCGCACAAGCGCCATCTGATTTGCACGGAATCCATGACCACCGTATTCAGGCGAGCGCACAGCTGCAAAAGCACATGACCGAAAAAAAGCGGGGGCCAAAGCTCACTTACGGAACTGCTTTGCGGCATAGGCCCAGACCATGCGTGACGCGTCGGGCCCCTTGGCATCGCTGAAGGCCTGTTTCGCGGCACCGCCGCTCCAGGCGTGACCCAGGCGGCCAATCACCGCGAGCGTGACCACCGTGCTGCCTTTGTGCTTGAAATCGGTCACCTTCATGGCGTAGCGCTTGCCCCGCTGGACGTCACGCTCTGGCGCGGCCCGGGCGTCTGCAGCGTCGGCCCATACCTGCGCGGCGGCGCGTCCGTTGCGCACGTCAACCACGGCGTCGACTGTGCCGTGGATCACCAGCAGCGGCGCCAAGCCTGCGCCCATCGTCGGGGGCGTGGCTGGTAAAGGTGCTGTAGCACGTCGCCCTTGCATCGCACGCAGCGCGGTAAGGGCGGAGTTTGCGGTGCCTGGTGGGATGCCGGAGTGCATGACCACCGCCTTGAAGCGCTCAGGGTAGCGCGTGGCCAGTAGCGCAGCCATGCCAGCGCCAGCAGACAGCCCCGCAACCGCCACCCGTTGCCGGTCCACCGGGTACTTCAGGCAGGCCTGCTCGATAACGGCCATGACCCGCGCCGCTTCGCTGTAGGCACGGCCTGATTTGGTGTCGTACCAGTTCCAACAGCCCTGCGGATTTGCCAGGTGATCTTGCTCGGGGTAGAGAACGACGAAATGTGCACGCGCGGCGATCTGATTCATCCGCGTGCTGGCGGCGAACCGATCAGCGTCTTGGTTGCAGCCGTGCAACATGACGAGCATCGGTACCCGTTCGCCGGGCTGGAGGCCGGGCGGGCGATACAGCTTATAGCGGCTCGCACCGCCCGTGCTAAGCGCTACCCCTGCTGACCAGCGGCCCGTGCTTTGCTTGGCGTTTGCGCTGACCCGGTTCACCGCGCCAGTACCTATAGGAACGGGGGCACGCGCAGCAGCCTTTGCCTTGCGGGCGGGTGGGCGCTTAAGCGCAGGCTTTGCCAGCTTGCGCATCACCGCGAGACTGCTGGCAATCCCCCGCGCCCAGATCGATGTCCAGGTGCGCTTTACCACGCGGTGCAGGCGTCCATGGGCGCGATCGGCAATCGCACCCTATGGCGTCAACTGGGTACGAACCTCGCCGCCCTTGTGCGCTTCAGAGTGCACGTTCAGGTACAGCCCACCTGCTTTATAAAGCTTGGCCTGCTCTGCACTCAGCTTGGCGCCGGGCGGCACCGACCAAACGCCATCGGCTGTCTTGGTCAGCGTGACGATGGGCGGCCCATTTACACCTTTCTCGCCGGTGTGAATGTGAGCAGCGGTGCCGACAACACCTGTGGTCTTGAGGCTTTTGATGACTGCGCCGTCGTCAGCGACCATGATCGACCCTGATCCGGTTGCGGATGTGCTGACAGGCGGGACTTCCTGCGCGCCAGTTAGCTTGAGGTCTTCGGACATTGCGGCACACGTGCGTATTCCGGTCAAAAACGCCAGTCGTTCCGATTCAAACCGGCCAGTCGTTCCGATTCACAAATGCCACCCATTCCGGTCCAGACCCTGCCAGCCATTCCGATTTAAAACGCCACTGCCGCATCAGGGTCAGGCTGAACAGAAGTTCAAACGATCTTGGTATTGATCATCAGTGGCTGGACACCCACACAAGTCCCGTTGCAAGGTCGGGGTTGCTTGACTCTTGAGTCTAGGATTTGATGCTTTTTAAATTAGGCCCCTGCCAGGCCGCCGGAGGCCCCCCAGGAAGCTGACTGGCAAGCCTGAACCACCGCAGAAAGAACGTATTTCGAAGCTACAACGTACCAAGCTTAATGACTAAGCCTGCCTGCTCGCCAAAGGTCTGAATGGTGCAGGTGAAGCCCTGCGCATACTGATCAACGAAAAATCGCGCATTGAGCGCCCAGCAAACACCCCCCTGTGAGCGCTGTGTCCAGCGTGTCTACACCAACGGCTACAAAACAAGTCCGTCCTGGCCCGCATGGTTGAAGTCACCATCGAAGTGCCTCAGGTGCGCTCGAGTGGAGTCTTCAACGATGATCACAAACCTTACACTCCGGCTGCATCAAGGTTCTAGGCACTGATAGGGATAATTGTCCGGTCTGCCAGAGGCTAGACACTGTGTGCTGTAATAAAACCACAGCGAATCATTGGTTTCAAGGGAGTATGTAGGGAATGACTCATAAGAATGCATTGCACGTTTTAACCTGGCATCGCGGCATAGAAATGCTTGATGTCTGCATCAAAGGTGAGTCATTTGGAAAACATTCCCATGACGCATTTGCAATTGGAATGATTGAAGGTGGCGTTGGCGGCAACTTTGTAAGAGGTTCCAAAGAAGTGCTTCCAGCATGCACCGTCTCACTGATGAATCCAGATGAACCCCACACTGGGTACGCGGTAACTAAGTCGCTGAAATACAAAATGCTTTACGTTAGTGAAGACGAATTGAGGGAAATGCTTGATCACCAACCCATTAAAGGTTTCCAGAATTGTGTTGCCCATGATGTCGATGGGAAAATCCGGAAACTTTTTGACGCACTCGCATACGCACTAAGTAGACCCAAAAATTCCGGTTGGAAAATATCAGTTGACACCCAACTGACGCTGACGTTGGAGACCCTAATGACTCGCTATGCTGGACTTTCTGTCCGCAAGGCTGGACAAGAGGTTGCTGCAGTTCAGCGAGTCAAAGACTATCTTGACAGTTTAGCAAATTCAATAGCCTTAAGTCCATTTGAACTTAACAGCAAGGCGGTTAGTCTTGGCGATCTGGCCAAAATGGTTGGATTGCAGCCCAATTATCTCGTAAACGTCTTTCGTGCGAAAGTCGGAATATCGCCTTATGCGTATTGGACTGTGCGACGCATGGCGAGTGCCAAGGCAATGCTACTTAGAGGCATAAGTCCGTTGGATGTAATGTTCAAACTGGGATTCTATGATCAGGCTCATTTTATCAAGGCTTTTAAAAGAACTACCGGTATAACGCCTAAACAAATCCTTGGACACTAATTATCTGACTTAACAGATGGGAAACCCCGCCCCAAGGGGTGGGATATCGGATCAATCTTCTCAAGTTAGCGACGACTACTTCGAAATCAGGCCTTCCGAGCCATACCTTTGTGCCATTTTGACTCGAATTCGTGGCTTTTAACGATAAAAGGCTTTTAACTTGAAGAGATTGGGTATCAGGTACCAACGAGACCATACGACTCACTGACGTTCGCGTTGAGAGGGAACGCCGCAGGCGGCGTGGAATATACCAGCCATGATTAAACTTGTAAAGCGCACAATTCATATAGAAGTGGGCTGTAAGCCAGAGTTAGACAGCTAACGACGTAAGTCCTTGTTTTATTGGGTTCGAGTTCAGAACGTGCCCCTACAAGAGGCTCAATTGTCGGTTTGTTTTCGGTTGTTTGACCTTCAGCGCTTTCAGCATTTGGCTGTCCTCCTCGCTCATGGATGACACCCCGCTCAGCGGCTGCGCGCCACTGAGTGAGACACGGTGATGCTGAATCCGCTTGCGCGACTGCAGCGCCCGCTCCGGCGTGAAGTCGGTATTGGCTGAGCGTAGGCGCATACGCATCACCCGGTACAGCCCCGCGCCACAAAACAAATTGAGGCATGGGCGCGTATGCGTTCAGGCAAGCGGTGGTACACCGGACCAATCTCCAACTCCGACTTCACCACCTTGAAGCCCCGCTCAACTTCAGCATCCGAAAACTGCCCACGATATCTATCAATGACTTGTATCGCTGAGCAACCTACTTGACACTGAGGTCTGCCGTGATGCTCACCAGCAGCAACCTGCCACTAGCCGCGCATCAGTCATCATTTGTTACGTACCGCGATATTTCAGACTTTGCGTCCCAACCTATTCGATGTAGACAGTTCCGATAACCGGACGTATCTTTAACATGCGCCCGCCGTGTACAGGCCACCCTTCGCAACAACCATGTGCAGTTCGTGCGCTGCCGTTGCGCCTGCCCCTGACGTAGCGTGAAACAGATGCGTCTCGCTGTAGCGTAGGGAAAGTTTCACCTTCCTTACAATCTTTTTAAGCCCAGCAGATTCTGCATCTCACAACTCACGTCCGCCGTGGACAACCCACCCGCCCACAGGACAAGCCTATGGACGGCCCCTGCGGGGTGCGTGGGTTGCCCACCGCTCCTCGGCTTGATGCCTACGGCCTGTCGCGCTTCGCTTGCCAAACAGCCGTTTTATAGAATTCATACCCTGACTTACTGCGAGACGCTTCAGCATCATTCCCTTGAATACCGATGATCAAAAGGCTGTCTCGCAGAAAAAGCGAGTCAGGAAAGCCGGGGACAATTTATAGAAAACCCAGTGATGGCGTGGCTTTCAACAGATTTCGTCCCAGCTTCACCAAGGCTATCGAACTCCAAAGCCCCTCATTCGCCGTGGTACAAAACACCCCTGTTCCTCCTTAGATATCGAAGGTCGTAACAATCATTGCTGAAAACTAATAAATATCATCCGTAAGTCATTGATTTGTATGGATTTAACACGCCTTAATGCACTGAAACTGTAGAATTTAGGTGATCTGTATTTTTTACAATACTTGAGCTATCAATCGGTACAGAATTTGGAACAGCGCTGTGTTCGTGCAAGTCAATCCGTTTTCCACTTGGAACTTGGACTGACTATTCCATATCAAGTAGGGAGGATAAATTGAGAGAGATAGTCTGTTCTGGCGAAACTCAATTGCTTCAATTCATCATTCGTCATGATGAATCGTTTGACTGCTGTCGTAAAGTCATTGCAACGCTCGGCCCATCTGGTACTAGTAGCGAGTTTGCCGCGAAACATCTTACAGACGATGTCCAACTATTTAACAGCTACGAGAAAGCAGAGGAATTTGTCATCAAGAGCAAAGGGAGTGCGGCCTTTCTGGTCGCCAATGCGTATCAAGATGTGAATAAATTCTATATTTCTCGCAAGTTAAAGCCTATAGCTGCGTTCTTTCTTGATACACCATCTTATGTGCTGGCTACCAAGCACGGTGCAATAAACCTCAGGAGCACGCCGATGCGAGTTGCATCACACAGGGCACCGGCCCATTTAATTTCGAAATTGATACCGAACTGCGATCACATCATCATTGAAGTATTCTCAACAGGTGAGGCTGCACGTCTGGCTATGGCTGGTGAAGTAGATGCCTGTTTAACTACCCAATTGGCCTGCGAAAAAAATGGATTGATAAAGATGGTCGATACTGGAGTAATTCCAATGCTTTGGACGGTGTTCGCAGGCAGAGGTGATTTCAATGACTAAAGCTGTAATTGTCGTCGAAGATTCACTAACAACTGGTTTAAAAGCAAATATTGCTGCCATTTTGACACTGAGTTTGGGCGCCAAGTACCCGGAACTCGTAGGGAAGGAAGTTGAGTCAGCCGATGGGCATCAATTCTTAGGTATCACCACTATTCCAATACCGTTGCTCCAGGCTTCCACAGAAAAACTTAGATCAATGTTCATAGAGCAATGTGGATCAGAATTGTTTGTGGTGGTGTTTAACGAATGCGCAATGCGAACAAAGACGTATGATGACTATGAAATTCAAGTTTCTAAGAGCAGTCTAAATGAGATTAAGATATTCGGGTTGATGGCATATGGTGGTAAAAAATTGATAAATAAAATGACTGGCAATCTTCAACTATTACGATGAATACTATAGATATGGTTTATATTGCCCCGGCCATTTTCTGTCGCGGTAGTTCAATTTATACCAATGAAGGACCAATCAAAAAGATCGCCCTTTCGGGGTTCTGGATAGATAGGTTTCCCGTCACAAACGAAAGATATACAAAGTTTATTTTGGCAGATGGTTACTCACGACGAGAGTTTTGGACTGACCAAGGATGGGATTTCGTTACGAGCTTAGATGAACAAAAACCACTTTATTGGAATGACTTCAATTGGAACCAACCAAAGCAACCGGTCACGGGTGTATCTTGGTGGGAGGCGATAGCGTTTTCAAAGTTCGAAGGCAAATCACTTCCAACTGAGGCTCAATGGGAATACGCCGCTTGCGGAGGAATAGATCTGTATCCGTGGGGAAATGAACGACCCACTGAATCGTTGGCGAATTTCGCACCCGGATGCGAGCCTGCTGAGCTAAATCGTCGTAGCACAAGCGTTGATGCGCACCCCTTAGCTGTTTCAAGGAACGGATGCCACGACATGGCAGGAAATTTAAATGAATGGTGCTTGGACAACATCTCACCAGATTACAGGTGGGATGAATTTAAGATAGATCCGATTTACGCAACCGCAGAGAACCTGCCTCATGTTGTTCGAGGTGGATCCGGACTCCACGATGAAGACTGCCTACGCTGCGCTAGCCGCGATTATTATTCTCCAGAGTTGAGAGACAATATTGTCGGAATTCGATGTGTACTAAATGAGCAATTTATATATGAATGATGGTTCTCTGAAAACCCCATTTCTTCACAAAAAACCATCTTCACTCCGATATTTCCAGGAGGGTGTATGTCCTGTAGATCTCATAAACTGGAAACTAGAAATATTTGGTGAAGTTGAAAAGCCAGTGACTATCGGATACGAAGAGCTTCTGACCATGCCATCTGTTGATTACCATAGAAGAAACGTTTGTGTTTGTCTATGGAGTATTAAGAGACACTGGAAAGGTGTATTACTCAAAGATGTACTTGCTATTGCAGGCGTGGATATAACCGATCGCTCTTTGTACATAAAACAAAATAGTGTCGGCACAGTAAATGGAAAGTACGATTCAACAATTCACTTAACTTCAGCAATAGAACGTGAGGCGATTTTAGCATATCATGTTGATGGCGAAGTCTTACCGCTTGAAAACGGTTTTCCTTTACGGCTTATTGATTTCGGTCTTTATCTGTACAAATGCGTGAAATGTCTAGCTACACTTGAGGTGACACGTCTTAACGAGATCGGGTATTGGGAAAAATACGCTGGATACAGCGTTGATGGCACAGTTTTACCTAAAAAATACTACGCTGTAGATATCCAAAGAAAATTTCTTTTTAAGGGTACTGGGGAAGTGAAAGACGCAGATCTATGAGTTCAGAAATTGGGATGGTCATATCACTAGTAATGGAAAAATTATTGCCGATGAGCGTGTTTGCATTTGCAACATCAGCAAGTCCTGGGCCTATAAACATTATATTGGCAATGTCTGGTGCACGCTTTGGAGTTATCCAAAGCATACCATATGTAATCGGTGCAACGTTTGGATTTATTGGAGTTCTATTGGCCGTTGGAATTGGACTCGGAGAACTTATAGTTAAAATTCCAATTGTGCGCGTGCTACTCACGCTGGGTGGAGCGATTTACATGCTTAATTTAGCCTACCGAATTGCAAGGGCAGATATGACCGATGCTTTTACTGAAACAATTACCAAAGCACCAAGCGTATTCTCTGGAGTATTAGCACAGGTTTCTAATCCAAAGGCGTGGATTGTTTCCATTGCTGCAGTATCAATTTATGTAAATTCGAGCGATTACTATAATTTTACTTTGATATTATTTTGCGTAGTGTTCTTTTTTGCCTGCTCGCTGTCACTTCTTGGTTGGAGCGCGATCGGAGCTACTGCTAGAAAAAACTTTGGCAATTTAAGAAGATTTAACGTTATCATGGCAATATTACTGACTACTTCGATTGCACTGATGCTCAAAGACATATTATCAGAATTTAAACATTTCTTTGAATATACGTAAAAATATATTATAAAAAATAATAGGCTAAAAATGAGTTGACGGGATAAATGGGGGAGATCGGGTAAAATCGAGTTCGGAGGGTGACCATTCCCAGAGATTGGATGGATCACTCTTGGATGGGTAAGCCTTTTGGGTCTCCCGTCCCGTCCTCAAACCGCAGAATTTCCTGCAACGTGCAAAGCGCCAACTTGCTTGAGCAACCTCCACGGATGGATGTGAGTCTTGCATACGAACCATATCGCTGCAAGCCAGATAGCACCCAGAGAAATGACGCCAAGATATTGTTTCCATAGTGGTGCAGAACCAAAGGCGATGACAAGCAAGCTGGGCAGCAAATAAATGCTGATGATGCTCAGGTAAAACCAGCCCATCATGGGCACCCAACGATCTGGCGCAATTCTGACTTCGGTTCGTTTGATGGAAAGCAGCCCAGAGCGACGTAAGGAAATAACTTCCGCATCCGTTATCTGAAATTGCCTTTTCAATGCAATGACCTCGGCGCGACCTGACGGGTTGGCATCGAACCCAAAACGATGGCGAAAGAGAAATTCGTTATCTATGGACTCCGCGTCGATCTGGGCAGCGGGTGTGGTCGCCAGGTACATCTTGATCGAATCCGGCGTACTACCTTCATGGTAGTCCCTGAACGCGATCCGGTGGTGGTCGCCATGGTTGACTTGAAGATTCGCGTGCGATGGCAACGTTGGTGTGGTTTGCTGGTTCATCAGGAGCTCCTGGAGGGTTAAGAAATCAGTTGGCCGATGGGCTCATTTCTTCCCGTCACCTTGCGGACGGTGGTCGATGTAATCGTTGCCCGCAATGCGCTGTCTCCGACCGGTGTTGATCTGCACCCGTGATGGTGCAGTTGCTTTGGGCAAGCCCGTCATCGCCGCCATCTTGTCAATGGGCTTGCGCGCTTCAAAGTGAGCCACGGCGGCCGCCAATAAATTGCGTCGCTGGACAATCGGGTCGGTGGCTCCCAAATGGCCGTTGTAAAGCTCCACCGCCAGATCCAGGTCGCGGTCAGTTGGCGCGATACGCTCCAGCAGACCCTGAAAATGCGCATCCTTCGCGGCGTTGACCAACTGCCCCTCGCGAATCAGGATCAGCAAGGCGCGTGCAGCGGGATCATCCTCGTTGACCGCCGCGCGGGCGACGGCAATTTGAATCCGGATGGCCTGCAGCAGTTCATGGCGGATACCGACATCGCCCATCATGGTGCCGTCACCGGTCATCAACCAGTCGATTGAGACGCAGAAGAGCTTGCGCACAGCCACGAAGAATTCTGCACCTGGGCGCTTGTGCCCCCGCATCACATCGCTGATGAAGCCAGGCGACATGCCAATCTGTCTGGCCAGCTCGGTTTGCGAGATGCCCTGATGGGCAAGCACCTGTGTCAAACGTGCGGGCAGGTCAGCCAGGGTGTCGTAGGCAGATTCTTCTTGATCTTTATGTTTCATTTGGTGTATATTTATCTCTATAAAGACATTTGTAGTCTAAATAGAGATAATTTACACCCAACACGCAAGACTGTCACGAATGGAAGCATTTGAGATCAACTATCGACTGCGTCAGGCCGGGGTCACCCAGACCCTTCTTGCCCGACAACTCGGGGTGTCGCAGGCAGTGGTTGGCAATGTCATTCATGATCGAATCACTGCCTACTCTGTGGCACAGCATATAGCCCAAGTGGTAGGGCTTGAAATCCGGGAGTTGTGGCCGACACGCTACAGCTTCAAACCCAGAGGTCCGTCAGCCAATCGGCGACAGCGACCAGTTCCAACCCAGAAGGAGATACCACCCATGCCATAGATTGACTGAAATCGAGGCCGGGAAAAGCGAAACAGCCCGTAGCGTCAACTGCGGGCTGTTTCATAACGTCATTGAAGTGGGGACTTCGGTGCGTATTGTGCATTTCCCTCGACCCGCCGTCAAGTCGCTTGCGACCNACCNGGTGGGCGGCCACCTGCTGTTTCTCATTGCTGGGGTTGACACGACTAGGTCGTGGTGCCACAGCCGACGAAGGGTGCCGGTCGGCGGGAACCAAGCTGACCGGTTCAAGTACGATGAATCGGAGAATCACCATGCGAAAAATCAGGCAAGTCCTCAGACTTGTTCACGAAACTGATCTCAGTCAGCGGGCCATCGCCCGCAGCCTGGGATTGTCACGGGAAGCGGTCAGCAACCACATTACCAGAGCCACCGCAGCCGGTTTGGTATGGCCACTGCCGCCAGACACCGACGATGCTGCGCTTGAAGCGCGCTTGTTTCCACCCCAAACGGGCCGCTTCCAGCGCAAGGTCGAGCCCAATTGGGTCGATATCCAGCAAGAGCTGAAAGCCAAAGGGGCAACCCTGATTCAACTGCACGTTGAATACCTCGCCGACCATCCAGATGGTTTGCAACGCAGTCAGTTTTGTGAACGCTACAGGCAGTGGTGCAAAACACTCAAAAGTTATATGCGATTCACCCACGTTGCCGGGGAACGCGTGTTTGTGGATTATGCAGGTCCCACCATGCCGGTCATCGACATGGCCACCGGAGAAATCCGACGGGCTCAGATTTTTGTCGGGGTGATGGGTGCATCAAACTACACCTATGCCGAAGCGCACTGGTCTCAGAAATTGCCCAACTGGATCGCTGCCCATACCAATATGTTCGAGTTTTTTGGTGCGGTACCGAAAGTCATCGTCTGCGACAACCTCAAGTCGGCTGTGATTCATGCCAGCCGAACCGAGCCGGTCATCAACGCCACCTATCAAAGCCTGGCTGACCACTACAGCCTGACGATCATTCCGGCGCGCCCCCGAACCCCGAAAGATAAAGGCAAGGTGGAAAACGGCGTGCTGGTGGTAGAGCGATGGATCTTGTTTCGATTGCGCAAGCGAGTCTTTCATCAGCTACACGACCTCAACCAGGCCATTCAGGAACTGTTGCTGGACCTTAACCAACGCAAGTTTCAGAAACTGCCCGGTTCGCGCCGGAGCACCTTTGAAGCGCTTGACCTGCCCGCCATGCAACCCCTGCCCAACGGCGATTTCGAGTATGCCGAGTTTCGGCGGGTGCGTGTCAGCATGGATGGCTGCGTGTCCGTGGATGATCGGCCATACAGCGTGCCGCAGACCCTGGTCCGCAAGGAGGTGGTTTTGCCCGCGCTGGCTGCTCCAACGACGACCGTGTTTTGTGGCTTGCTCATCATTGACGCTCCTGGGCTTCGATCTGCTTGTAGGCACTCATGGCGGCACCGGTGCCAGCGTTCTTGCCCTTCTGGTAGCTGGTGGCTGCGCAGCGAACCGCGTAATTGATTTTTAGACTCATTGAAAGCAGCCTCAGTCGGGTGTGATTGTCAAAATCGATTCATCGACAACGACCTGGTGATACTCCAGCATCAGCTTGCAAAACTCAACCCAATCTGACTGTGAAGGCTTCTCATGCGTGCAGTG
>NZ_MSYM01000012.1 GCF_001938565.1 Rhodoferax antarcticus ANT.BR | reverse complement strand
CCTATCAAAGCCTGGCTGACCACTACAGCCTGACGATCATTCCGGCGCGCCCCCGAACCCCGAAAGATAAAGGCAAGGTGGAAAACGGCGTGCTGGTGGTAGAGCGATGGATCTTGTTTCGATTGCGCAAGCGAGTCTTTCATCAGCTACACGACCTCAACCAGGCCATTCAGGAACTGTTGCTGGACCTTAACCAACGCAAGTTTCAGAAACTGCCCGGTTCGCGCCGGAGCACCTTTGAAGCGCTTGACCTGCCCGCCATGCAACCCCTGCCCAACGGCGATTTCGAGTATGCCGAGTTTCGGCGGGTGCGTGTCAGCATGGATGGCTGCGTGTCCGTGGATGATCGGCCATACAGCGTGCCGCAGACCCTGGTCCGCAAGGAGGTGGAGTTGCGGCTGACGGCGGGTGTCATCGAAGTGCTCTACGGTGGCCGCCGTGTTGCCAGCCACCAGCGGACGCCTGGCAGCGAGCCAGTGATCGATCCCCTGCACCTGAGCGACTCACAACGGTACTACCGAACCTGGAACAGTGCCAATGAGCTGGACTGGGCGTTGACGGTGGGCCTCAACGTGCATGCCTTTTTGCAGGCCCGATTGCAAGACACGCAGTTCAAGGAACAAGGTTACCGCCTGACCATGGGCCTAAAAAAGCTGGAGCGTGAAGCGGGTGCGCAACGGTTGGATGCTGCCTGCCGCAAAGCCATCGACATCTGTGCCAGTTCGTTACACAACATCCGCTCCATCCTCAAAACCCGCATGGAATCAGTCAGTCAGGGCACGACACAGGAGGCTGACTTTGAACATCACAACGTGCGCGGTGCTCAGTATTACCACTGAGCGGTCAAATATCAACACACAACACTGAACAGGAATTTAACAATGATGACAAATGATACGTTGCGCAAACTCAATGAGCTCAAACTGTTTGGCATGGCCCATGGATTTGACGAGCAGATCGCCAGCGCTTCAGCTACGCATCTGAGTTTTGAGGAACGCATGGGTCTGATGGTGGACCAGGAGGTGACGTTTCGCGATAACCGCCGCTTGCAGCGGCTGTTGGCCATGGCCAAATTGCGCGAGTCAGCGTGCGTCGAGGACATTGACTACCATGCCACTAGAAATCTGGATCGTTCCGATATGGCCTCGTTGGCCTTGTGTAACTGGATTCGCCATGGGGTCAACCTGATCATCACAGGTCCGACCGGGGGTGGCAAGACATGGCTGGCTTGTGCCCTCGGTCATCAGGCTTGCCGGCACGGCTTGTCCGTCGGCTTTCAGCGGCTGCCGCTGTTGCTGGAAGATTTGGGGGTATCCCACGGTGACGGTAGCTTTCGCAAACGGCTGGCCCAGTTGGCCAAGCTGGACTTGCTAATTCTTGACGATCTGGGGATCAATACCCTGACAGCGCAGGGGCGCAGCGATCTGCTGGAGGTCATTGAGCAACGACGCGGCAGGAAAGCCACCTTGATTACCAGCCAGTTGCCGGTTGACAAGTGGCATGACTATTTGAATGGTGGCAACCCGACAGTGGCCGATGCCATCATGGACCGATTGGTCAGTGGTTCACACCGAATTGAGCTCAAGGGGGATTCAATGCGTAAGCCACGGGTTGTCGCAAAGGATAAAAGCAAGGCTTGACAAGCCGTTCGACAACTGGCTTTTACCAACCCGTCCATGTGACGGGTTTTTTATCGACTGGGGTGGCTTTTTTGAGTCGGAATGACTGGCAAGGTTGGCACCGGATTGACTGGCTTCTTTGAACCGGATTCAGTGGCTTCTTTGCCCCGGATTGGGTGGTGTTTTTGGTCCGGAATATGCAACACGCCGAGAGCCCGGTGAAGACGATGGCGGCAGCAACTGCATAGCGCGCAACGCCGTGGGGAATAAATTTCATGAAAATCTCCTATGAGTTGGCAGGCCCACAGGGCCCAAGGGTGGCATTCAGCGAGAGATTCGCTGCTCGCGCTCGGCCACCGGGGCGCCGAGCATGGCATTCGCGTCTTGGGTTCGCAAATGGGCGGATGTTAGGGGTGTGGCGAAGACGCGTCTGTGCCTACGCGCACCAAAGTGCTGGACTCGTCACCGGATCAAAACTCCGTTCTTGGTCGATGATGACACGACATGGCTCTGACGTGCGCCCTTGTGCCACTGCTGATAAAAAGTGCCTCTAGCCCTTGTGAATAAAGCGCTAGCAGCTATAAATAGCAAAGCAAATCAAATCGAATCCGGCATCTCTGAAGTGGCGATGCTTGGGATAAAACGCTTGCTTTGGTCATACGGAAAAACATCAAAAAGGTGCCCCTGAAGGATGCGGTCCTTGTTTTTTTGCCAAAACGCGGCTTCGAGCAGATCGGCATGGTGTTTCATGAATACCTCGCGCACCACCGGGTTGCCCAACAGGAAGGGGCCGAAGGTTTCCGGGAACACGTCTTTCGGGCCCACGGTGTACCAGACTTCGCCCGACATTTCGTCTTCTTCGTTGCGCGCTTTGGGCACCTTGCGGAAGACGCAGTCGGTGATGTATTCGATTTCGTCGTAGTCGTAAAACACCACCTTGCCGTGGCGCGTGATGCCAAAGTTCTTCCACAGCATGTCGCCAGGGAAGATGTTGGCAGCAATCAGGTCTTTCAGGGCGTTGCCGTATTCGATGACGCCGTGCTCCAACTGTTCGCGGGCACGCTGCGCCTTGGCACTGGTGTTGGCAGGGTCGGCACCGCCAGCATCAAACGCGTCCTGCAGGTAGATGTTCAGCGGAATCATGCGCCGCTCGATATAGACGTGCTTGAGGATGACTTCGAGCTGTCCATTGCCGTCGCGGTCGCTGATCTCCAGTTGGCTGGGCGCAAATTTTTCGATCTCGGCAATCAGCTCATCGGTAAAGCGACTGCGCGGAAAGGCCACGGCGCTGTATTCCAGTGTGTCGGCCATGCGGCCAACGCGGTCGTGCTGCTTGACCAGCAGGTATTTGCCCTTGATCTGCTCGCGGCTGGTCTCCTTGGGCGGCGGGTAAAAGTCCTTGATGACCTTGAACACATAGGGAAAACTGGGCAAATCAAACACCAGCATGACCATGCCCTTGATGCCGGGTGCAATGCGGAACTGGTCGCTGGAGTGGCGCAGGTGGTACAAAAAGTCACGGTAGAAGAGGTTCTTGCCCTGCTTGCCCAGGCCGAGCGCGTTGTAGAGCTCGTTGCGCGGCTTGCGCGGCATCATGCTGCGCAGAAACTGCACGTAAGCGCTGGGAATGTCCATGTCCACCATGAAATAGGCGCGCGCAAAGCTGAACAGCACATGCATGTCAACCTCGCCGTGCAGCACCGCGTCAATGCGCAGATGGGTCTCGGCCTTGTTGTACAGAATGGGCAGGGCAAACGGCAGCTCGATAAAGCCGTTGATCAGTTTGCCGACAAGGTAGGCGCCCTTGTTGCGATAAAACAGGCTGGTGAGCACTTGGATCTGGAAGTTGGCGTGGATCTTCACATGGTCAAACAGGGGGGCGATAACGCCCATCACCAGCGCCGTGTCGCGTTTGAGGTCTTCAAACTCGCAGTGCAGGCCAAAATCCAGCACGGTTTGTTGCATTACCTCGCGCATGTTGTAGAGCGTGGGGTAATAGGCACGGTAGCTAGGCAGAGCGTCGGGCGCGCTGTTTTCAATGTACTCGGTGCTAAGCACCGGACGAAAGAAGATGAAGCTGTTCTCAAAATAGCTGCGGTGCAGGATTTTGGTGGTCACCGAGTTGAAAAATGTCTCGGCCAGTTCTGGCTGGTAATGATCGACCAACAGCCCGATGTAATGCAGCTTGACTTGCTGCCAGATCTCCATGGGCTGCTCACCGGCCTTGAACTCGCGCTGCAGACGATTCGAGCACTCGCGCACGCGCATGTCGTAAAACTCGATGCGTTCGCGCTGCGCGCGCTGCTGGCCGGGCCAGTCTGCGGTCTCGAAGCGGTGCTTGGCACGGGCGGATTCGGTGCGAAACAGGCGGTAATGGCGGTTGAAGCCGTTAATCATGGCTTTGGCTATCTCGTAAGCTGCAGTCGAGTCGAGTCGGGTCGCAAACATGGGTGTCTTCAGTTCAGAGGCTGTTGTCAGTCAGCGGCGCGCGCGGGTAACGCCTGAAGGCGTTCTTAAACATCGGCATCACCTCGTGCGAACCTTGCATGGTCACGCCCAGGTCTTTCACCAAACCATCAGCCAAGCCGTAACACCAGCCATGCACTGCCACCTTCTGGCCACGCGCCCAAGCGTCTTGCAGCACATTGGTCATCGACACATTGCCGACCTGTTCAATCACGTTCATCTCGCACAGTGTGTCCTGCTGCTGGGCTAGGCTCAGGTGGTCGAGCCGCTGGCGATGCCGCATCTTGACGTCATGTACGTGGCGCAGCCAGTTGTCGGCCAGGCCCACACGCGTGCCGCGCAGCGCCGCCAGCACGCCGCCACAGCCGTAATGTCCCACCACTATGACGTGCTCGACCTTGAGGTGATCCACCGCGAACTGGATGACCGACAGCGCGTTCAGGTCAGAGTGCACCACCAGGTTGGCGATATTACGGTGCACAAACACCTCACCGGGGTCCAACCCGGTGATCTCGTTGGCGGGCACACGGCTGTCGGCACAGCCGATCCAAAGGTATTTGGGGTTTTGCTGCTCGGCCAGCTTCTTGAAGAAGCCAGGGCGTTGCTGCTCCATGCGCACGGCCCAGGCGACGTTGTTGTCCAGCAGGTTTTGCAGAGAGGATGTCATGATTTATTGCACTGTGAAGGTTGGTTTAATTGCGAGGAATTAGATAATGCCCGTCTTTCGCGAAACTATCAGCAGGTTTCGGCAAACAGTTCGCGCCCGATCAGCATGCGCCGGATTTCTGAGGTGCCTGCGCCGATTTCGTAAAGCTTGGCATCGCGCCACAAGCGGCCCAGCGGGTACTCGTTGATGTAACCGTTGCCACCAAAAATCTGCACGCCCTCGCCGGCCATCCAGGTGGCTTTTTCGGCGCACCACAAAATCACCGAGGCACAGTCCTTACGCACCTGGCGCACATGGTCCGTGCCCAGCAAGTCGAGGTTTTTCGCCACGGTGTAGGCAAAGCTGCGCCCGGCCTGCAGCACCGTGTACATGTCGGCCACCTTGCCCTGGATGAGTTGAAACTCACCAATGCTCTGGCCAAACTGCTTGCGGTCGTGGATGTAGGGGACGACGTTATCCATGACCGACTGCATGATGCCCAGCGGCCCACCGGTAAGCACTGCGCGCTCGTAATCCAACCCGCTCATGAGCACCTTGGCGCCCATGTTCAGCCCGCCGAGAATGTGCGCCTCAGGCACTTCCACGTTCTGGAACACCAACTCACCGGTGTGGCTGCCTCGCATGCCCAATTTGTCAAGTTTTTGCGCGACGCTGAAGCCTGGCATGCCTTTTTCGATCAAAAACGCGGTGACACCACGTGCGCCCAACTCGGGCTCGGTCTTGGCATACACCACCAGCGTGTCGGCATCCGGGCCGTTGGTGATCCACATCTTGCTGCCGTTGAGCAGGTAGTAGCCGCCCTTGTCTTGCGCCTTGAGTTTCATGCTAATCACGTCGCTGCCCGCACCGGGCTCGCTCATGGCCAGCGCGCCCACGTGCTCGCCGGTGATGAGTTTGGGCAGGTATTTGGTGCGCTGCTCTGGCGTGCCGTTGCGCTTGATCTGGTTCACGCACAAATTGCTGTGCGCGCCGTAGCTCAGGCCCACCGAGGCGCTGGCGCGGCTGATTTCTTCCATGGCGATCATGTGCGCCAGGTAACCCATGTTGGCGCCGCCAAATTCCTCGCCCACGGTGATGCCGAGCACACCCAAGGCGCCCATCTTTTCCCACAGGTCCATCGGGAACTGGTCGGTGCGGTCAAGTTCCGCGGCACGCGGGGCGATCTCGGCTTGCGCAAAGTCGCGCACCGCATCGCGCAGCGCGTCAATGTCTTCACCAAGTTGAAAGTTGAGTCCGGGCAGGTTGCTCATGGATTTGTCTCCCTTATAAAAATAGTCAATAGGTTGTGTGAACCGGCATCACTGTTTGTTGCAGCATCCGGCCCTGCCGATTAAAACTGCGCTCCACCCGGTGGTGCGGGGTCTGAATCAGCTGATGAGTGAGCGTCAGGCGCATCGGTGGCAAGCGGGGGGGGGTGGGCTCAAACAGCGGCTGGCTTGGCCGTTGTCGGGGCAGGCTTGGGGGAAGCTTTCCGTTGCGCCTTGGCCAGCAGGGCGCGGGTCTCGCGCTGGTGAACTTTGAGCTCGTCCATATTGGCCTGCATGTCCATCATTTGTGCCTCCAGTTGCTGCTGGTGCTGCGCCAAGACCAGCAAAAACTTCTCCAACTGCGCGGCAGTGTCGCGCGGGCTGTCGTACATGTCGATGATGTCTTTGGCATCGGTCAGGCTTAGGCCCAGACGCTTGGCGCGCAAGGTGAGCTTGAGCCGGGCACGATCGCGCCCGCTGTAGATGCGCGTGCGCCCCCCTGGGCCGCTGCGCTCGGGTTGCAGCAAGCCCATGTCTTCATAGAAGCGCATGGCGCGGGTGGTCAGGTCAAATTCCTTGGCCAGATCGCTGATGCTGTAGGTTTGCGGCATGGGTGATGAATCGGGGTTGGCGGCATGGGTGGCGTTGATTGACGTTAACGTAAACGTCAACGCAAGGCGCGATTATGGCGTACAAATCTCGCGCCGGGTGGCGCTCAACCGCGCCTCAATCCCACTTCGGAACCGACCCGCTTTTAAGCTGCGCACGCTGCGCTGCGTAATCCGGCACTACCGTGCGCACCGTGTCCCAAAAGCGCGGGCTGTGGTCCATCACCCGCAAGTGGCTGAGTTCATGCGCCACCACATAGTCCAGCACCGACAACCTGAAATGCACCAGCCGCCAATTCAGGCGGATGCTGCCGTCAAGGCGGGCGCTGCCCCAGCGCGTGCCGGCATTGCTTAAAGCGAGTTTTTTCCACTGCACGCCCAGCAGCGGCGCAAAGTGGTCCAGGCGCTGCTGAAACAGCTCTCTAGCCTGGCGCATCAACCAGGCCTGCACCCGGTCACGCATTTGCTGCGCGCTGGCGTTGTGTGGCAGGCTCACCCGCAGCTCAAGCGACAGCTCAATCGACGCCCCAGGCGCGGCCAAGGCGGCAATCTGGCTGCTGCTGACCTCGTTCGACCCAGCGTCCTGCGGGCAAGTGACCCATGCGGCGACTGTGCTGGCGCTGACCTCTGCCAACCCCGCGTTCTCGCTCCAAGCGAACAAGGCCGCCCCGCCTGCGCCAAAGCGGCGCTCGGAGTCGAGCCGAAGGGTGAGGGGTTGCCCCAAAAAGGGCAAGGTGGTGCCGTCCTGCCAGACGATGACCTGATCGGCGAGGCGCGCGTGGCGCTCGCGGCTTTCCTGCAATTTGCGCAAAATCCAGTCGGCTTTGGTCTGCAGCGCCGCGTCCACATCGCGCAGGGTGACCCACTTGGGCGCTCGCACCGCCAAGCCATCCGGGCCCACGCTGAAGCCAATGCTGCGCCGCTGCCCCCGGTTGAATGCATAGGCCACCCGTGTTTGCCCCAGCAGCACCTCGCGGCTGGCTTGCGGGTGCGCAAAATCTGCTGCTCTTTTAGGAGCTACCAGCGCTTTATCTACGGGGGCTGGTGGCTTATTTTGCTCAAAAAGATCAAGCGTGAAGCGCAGCAAGGGGTGCATCTCTGAAAACCCGCCGGTGCATCACAGGTAGGCTTCTGTATCGATGCAACGCATCTCGGCCTCGATCCAGGCCTGGGCTTCGCGCATCAGTGCTTTCGGGTCACGGCCAGTGCTCTCGATCATCGGGCCAATCGACACGCGCACCACGCCCGCGTGTTTGACAAAGCCTCGTTTGGGCCAGCAGCGTGCCGTGGCCACGGCGATCGGCACCACCGGCGCACCGCTTTCCACCGCCAAGCGCGTGCCCGCCGTCTGGTAGGTGCCCGCCTCACCACGCGGAATACGTGTGCCTTCAGGGAACATGATGACCCAGTTGCCCTGTGCCAGCAGGCGCCGTCCCTGGTCAATCACGTGCTTCATGGCGACATTGCGCGACGCACGGTCAATATGGATCATGTCAAGCCGCGCCATCGACCAGCCAAAAAACGGAACTTTGAGCAACTCGCGCTTGAATACAAACGCCAGCGGGTGCGACATGAGCGTTGGCAACCACAGAGTTTCCAGGGTGGACTGGTGTTTGGACAGCAGCACCGCGGCACTGGTTTTGCCCAGCGGCAGGTTTTCCAGGCCCAGCACCTCCATGCGCACGCCCAGAATCACCCGCGTGCCCCACATCGCCACCCGAAACCAGCTCACCGCCACCCACCAAGTGGTGGTGCGTGAAGCCACCAGTGACACCGCCAGCACCGCCAGAGTCCAGGGGATGACGGTGAGCGTCATCCACAGCATATGCAATACCGAACGGATCCAGGCCATTACAAGCCTTTTAGGGCTCTAGCCCTTATAGATAGAGCGCTAGTAGCTATTAATAACATAGTAATAATCACGCGACGACACCGCACACCGCACACCGCACACCGCACACCGCACACAGCGCACGAGCACCGCATCAGTTGACCTCTTCCTCGCTGGCCAGCAGATGTTCCACAAACGCTGGCAGGTCGGCGTGCACCTGAGTTTCCGGCGGAAAGGTGTCGGGCAAGGAGCAGCCTTTGTAAACCTCGCCCTTGCCAGTGAGCACCAGATGGGGCACACAGCCCACCGCAACGCCTGCCACCAGGTCACGCACCGAGTCACCCACTGTGGGCACACCTTTGAGGTTGATGCCGTAGCGCTCGCCAATCTGCTCGAACAGGCCAGCCGCCGGCTTGCGGCAGTGGCAGGCGTCATCGGGCGCATGCGGGCAATAAAAAACCGCATCAATGCGGCCACCCACCTCGGCCAACTGTTGGTGCATCTTGGTGTGGATATCGTTCAACTCCGACACCTCAAACAGCCCACGCCCCAGACCCGACTGGTTGGAGGCCACCACCACATGCCAGCCGGCATGGTTGAGCCGAGCAATGGCTGCCAGCGCGCCGGGCACCGGGCGCCACTCCTCGGCCGTCTTGATGTACTCGGCACTGTCAGCATTGATGGTGCCATCGCGGTCCAGAATCACCAGTTTGAGGGGAGTCATGCGGGTCGTCCAATCGCAAAAAAAATCAAGCCGCCAGGCGCGAGAGGTCAGCCACCTGGTTCATCGCCAGATGCAGGGTTTTGAGCAAGCCTAGGCGGTTCAGACGCATGTCCAGCGCCTCGGCGTTGACCATCACGTCTTCAAAAAACGCATCCACCGGCACGCGCAGCGCGGCTAGGGTTTGCAGCGACGCGGCGTAGTCACCCGCATCACATTGCGCCTGAGCGCGCGGGGTGATGTCTTGCATGACGGCATAAAGCGCGATTTCTGCAGGCTCCTTTAAGAGCAGTGCACTCACATGGGCATCGGCCACGGAGGCGGCATCGGCTTTTTTCAGGATGTTGCTGATGCGTTTGTTGGCAGCAGCCAGCGCGGGGGCTTCAGGCAGCACGGCAAACGTGCGCACCGCAGCCAGGCGCTTGGGCACATCCCCCAGGCGCTGGGGTTTGAGGGCCAGCACCGCATCTACTTCGTTCGTCGAATAGCTGGCAGCGACTGTCTTTTCAATCGCCGACGCATCTGCACCTTCGATGGGTGGCGCAGGGTATGCCAGCTCCAGATCTATATAGCCGCGAAGGCGGTCAAAGATGAAGTCGGTCAGTGCCAAGCTGGGGTCCACAATCTTGTCACCAAATACCGGTATGGCAGCTTCCACCAGTTCATCGAGCCGCAGCGACAGGTCTTTCTCAACCAACATGCGAATCACACCCAGCGCGTGGCGGCGCAGCGCAAACGGGTCTTTGTCGCCGGTCGGCAGGTTGCCAACGCCAAACATGCCCACCAGCGTTTCCAGCTTGTCGGCCAGCGCCACCACCACACCGGTCAGGTTGCGTGGCAACGCGTCACCAGCAAAACGCGGTTTGTAGTGGTCTTCAATGGCCTGCGCCACCTCAGTGCTCAGGCCGTCATTGAGCGCGTAATAGCCGCCCATGATGCCTTGCAGCTCAGGGAACTCGCCCACCATATCGGTCAGCAAATCGGTCTTGGCCAGGCGCGCTGCGGTATCGGCCTTCTGGATCAGCCCCTGCGGATCAGACACCTGGGTGGCGGGTTCCAGCAATTCAGCAATAGCCCGGGCGATGTCGCACACGCGGCCCATGCGCTCGCCCTGTGTGCCAAGTTTGTTGTGATAAACCACCTTATTCAGACTCGCCACACGCGATGCAAGCGTCTTCTTGCGGTCCTGGTCAAAGAAAAACTTGGCATCAGCCAGGCGCGGGCGCACCACCCGTTCGTTGCCTTCGATGACCAAGCTGGCATCTTCGGGCGAAATGTTGCTGACCACCAAGAACTGGTTGGTGAGCTTGCCTGCTGCGTCCAGCAGCGGAAAGTACTTCTGGTTGGCCTTCATGGTTAGGATCAGGCACTCTTGCGGCACAGCCAAAAACTGCGGCTCAAACGCGCAAACCAGCACATTGGGACGCTCCACCAGGGCGGTGACCTCATCCAGCAACGCTTCGTCTTCAATAGCGCTTACCGCAGGCCCTACAAGGGCTGCAGCCTGTTTTAGCTGTTGAACAATGGCGGCACGGCGCTCGGCAAAGCTGGCGATCACCGCACCATCGTCGCGCAGGGCTTGGGCGTAGCTGTCGGCATTGGCCAGCACCACTGGCGACTTGGCCGCCTCAAATCGGTGGCCCAGCGTGGTGTTGCCTGCTGTGAGGCCCAGCACCTTGACCGGCACCACCGTGTCGCTGTGCAGCGCCACCAAGCCATGCGCCGGGCGCACAAAGTTCACGCTGCTCCAGCCGGGCAATTCACAGTCGGCCTCCAGTTGGTAGCTCATCACCTTGGGGATTGGCAGCTTGGCCAGCGCCACGTCCAGCGCCTGCTGCAACCCCACCTCCAGTGTGGCGCCATCGACCAGGCTGTCGTAAAACAGCGCCTCGGCCTTGCCATCTGCCGCCTTGCGCAGTGCGGCCACGGCAAACACCGGGTCAGACACGTCCGCACCCAGTGCCTGCAATTTCTTCAACAATGCGGGTGTGGCCAGACCGTCTGCCGACAGCCCCACATTCACTGGCATGAGTTTTTGCTGAACCGCCTTGTCAGCCGCCTTGGCGGCCACATGGGTGATGTGCGCTGCCAACCTGCGCGGTGAGGCAAACGGTGTGACCACAGACTCGGCGCTGGCCAACCCCAACGCACGCAACTGGTCTGCCAGCTGGCCGGCAAACGCTTCACCCAGTTTTTTCAGCGCCTTGGGCGGCAGTTCTTCTACAAACAATTCAACGAGGAGGTTTCTCACAGGGCCACCTTGATTCTCTCTGGGTTCTTGTCGGTCAACGCACTTGGCAACGCGGCGCTGAGTTCAGCCTGACGTGCGGCGTCCACCACCTCGTCAATCCCCGCCGCGCCCAGCACCATCGCGGCAATTTGGCTGGTCGCCATCGGGTAGCCCAGGCGCGCCCGGCTGTCGCGGTAGCTTTGCGCCACACCGCGCGCCAGGTTGCGGATGCGGCCAATGTAGGCCGCGCGCTCGGTCACGCTGATGGCGCCACGGGCGTCCAGCAGGTTGAAGCTGTGCGCGCATTTCAAGACCTGCTCATAAGCGGGCAGCGCCAGCTTCACGTCCATCAGGTGTTTCGCCTGCTTTTCATGGGCGGTGAAGGCGGTAAACAGAAAGTCGGCGTCGCTGTGCTCAAAGTTGTAGGTGGACTGCTCCACCTCGTTTTGCTTGTACACATCGCCGTAGCTCAGTTGGGTACCGTCGGCTGCCGTGGTCCAGGTCAGGTTGTAGACGTTGTCCACGCCTTGCAGGTACATGGCCAGGCGCTCCAGGCCGTAGGTGATCTCGCCGGTGATCGGCTTGCAGTCGATGCCGCCGACTTGCTGGAAGTAGGTGAACTGGGTGACTTCCATGCCGTTGAGCCAGACTTCCCAGCCCAGACCCCAGGCGCCCAGCGTGGGGTTTTCCCAGTCATCTTCAACAAAACGAATGTCGTTTTTCTTCAGGTCAAAGCCCAGCGCTTCTAGCGAGCTCAGGTACAACGCCAGAATGTTGCTGGGCGCGGGCTTCAAAACCACCTGGTATTGGTAGTAGTGCTGCAGGCGATTGGGGTTCTCGCCATAACGACCGTCTTTCGGGCGGCGGCTGGGTTGCACATAGGCGGCTTTCCAGGGCTCTGGCCCAAGCGCTCTTAAAAACGTCGCGGTATGCGACGTACCCGCGCCGACTTCCATGTCATAGGGCTGCAACAAGGCGCAGCCTTGGGCATCCCAATACGACTGCAGTTTCAAAATAATTTGCTGGAAGGTCAACATAAGTTGGAAGCGCCGTTCTGACAGGCACTTGAAGTTGGGGAAAGGCACGCCAGAGCGCGCGCACCAAATGACAATTTTACGGGCTAGGCACGCGTTCAGGACAGGCCGCCTCCAGCGGGCTGTCCTGAAGAGCGCCGCCCCACCAAGCGAGGCAAAAAGTCGGTTGAATCAAACCCACGACGCCAACACTGCTGATCCGGCCCTGTGAACTTTGGACCGTCGCTGAGTGCTTTACGCAATGGTGCCGTTGTGAAAATTTCATACCGCAGAGGCCCGGCGCAATAGGAAGCGCGTTGGCAAACCCAAGGCGCTAGCGCGCTAACGCTGACGCTGCATCAACCCTGCCAGCAACACCACCGCTAGCGCGGCCAGCCACAGAGGCCACAAGCCGAGCTGCGACATCCATCTGGCATAGGGTGTCAGGCCGGTTCGCCCTTGCACCATGCCTTGCAGTGCTGTCGCGGTGTGGGGCTGCGCTGAATGGGTGATGTCACCGTGGCGGTTGACGATAGCCGTGTGGCCCGTATTGGTAGCCAGCAAAAAGGGCCTATCAAACTCCAGCGCCCGCACGCGGGCAATTTGCAGATGCTGGTCCATGGCCAGGTGTTCGCCAAACCAGCCCAGGTTGCTGATGTTGACCAGAATGGTGGGCGCCTTGGCTGCATCCACAAACTGGGTGGCCAATTCGTTGCTGTAGAGGTTTTCATAACAAACCGTCGCTGCCAAGCGCTGGCCTTGCCAATTAAAGGTGGGCTGCGGCAAGCCGCCGCGGCTGAAGTCGCCCAGCGGGATGTGCATGAGGTCGGTGAACCAGCGAAACATCGGCGGAATAAACTCGCCAAACGGCACCAAATGGTGCTTGTCATAACGCCAGGGCGCCATTTGCCCGGGTTTAAAACCCACCACGGAGTTGGTGTAACCCTCAGTAAAACTGCCCAACGGCAGGCCCACCAAAGCCGCCTGTTGACCCGTGGCAAAACGCTGCTGCAACATGCTCCAGTAGCCATCGGGCAACTGCTCCGGTAGTACTGCCAGCGCGGTTTCAGGCGTGATGATGAGGGCACTTGGGCTGGCCTGCAGTTGCTCGGCGTACCAGCGCAAGGCTTTAAGCACGCCGGTGGCAGGCTCGAACTTCTCTTCCTGGGCGATATTGCCTTGTAGCAGGGTGACGCTGAGCTCGCCCTGATCCGCTCCCTGGATTACGGGCAAAGCCGACGGCAGCACCAGCAAGGCCAACATAACGACAACTGCCAGTCCCTTGTTCTTCAGGATCGGCGTAGTCAGAGCGATGGCCAACAACCCCGCCAACACGGCGGCGAACCAAGACACTCCGTACATCCCGACCCAAGCCATCAAGGGCTGCAAGGGACCATCAAGCTGGGCATAGCCCACCGCCCCCCAACCAAAACCAGTCAGCCACTGGCCGCGGGCAAGTTCTGCCAACAGCCACAGCGAAGCAAAAACAATAGCTGCCAGCGCTTTATTCATTAGGGCTAGAGGCCAAAAAACCCAACAGGCTGCTGCGTAATAGATCGCCAGCGCTCCCGCCAGCGCCAAAACCGCCAGCACAGCCAGCGGCGCAGGCAAGCCGCCGTAAGTATGCATGGAGGTAAACAGCCAGGCGAAGGTCGCTGCGAGCCAGGTCAAGGTAAACAACCAACCCCGCCACGCCGCTTGGCGCGCATTCGGCGCACGCATCAGCAAGTTGACCAGCGTTGCCATCGACAGCACTTGCAGCCACCAGACGGTATTCCCCCGCATCAGACCGAGCACAGCCAAGCTTGGCGGCATGACGAAGGGCCACGCGGTGCTGGCAGCCTGCAGAGCGCCAGCCAGAAGGGCCACGAGCAGCGCTACCGGTGCCGTAGACCGCGAACGGGGAGACTCAAACAAACCTGGTCCCGGCGCATCAACCGGGCTGCTCGGCGGCCGGCGACACCTTGAACCACTTGACCGCACCGCCTTTGGTGTGCAACACAACGAAGTTCAAACCGGCCATCACATGGTGCTCGCCACGCCTGGGCACATGCCCCATTTCATGCGCGATCAAACCACCAATCGTTTCGAATTCGTCTTCCGGGTCGGTGCTGTCGAGCGTGACGCCAAAGGTGTTTTCCACCCGCTCAATCAAGGTGTCACCGCTGACCCGGTAGGTCCGTTCAGCAAGTCCGAAGATGTCACCCGCATCATCATCGATATCGAATTCATCTTCGATCTCACCGACGATCTGTTCCAGCACATCTTCAATCGTGATGAGACCTGCGACGCGGCCAAACTCATCAATCACGATCGCCAGGTGGTTGTGGTTGCTCTGAAAGTCGCGCAGAAGGTCGTTCAGACCCTTGCTCTCGGGCACAAACACGGCCGGGCGCAACAGCGCGCGTATGTTGAGTTCGGGTGCGCGCTGAAGTTTAAGCAGATCTTTGGCCATCAAGATGCCAATGATGTTTTCACGCTCGCCCTCAAATACTGGAAAACGCGAGTGTGCAGTGTCAATCACGCCATGCATCATCGCGTCGTAAGGGTCTTCGATGTTGACCAGCTCCATGCGCGTGGTGGGCACCAACACGTCCCCGGCAGTCATCTCCGCCATGCGGATGACACCCTCAAGCATCTTGCGGGAGTCAGCGCCAATGAGCTGGTTATGCTCAGCCTCAGCCAACGTTTCGATCAATTCTGCGGTGGAGTCAGGGCCGGGATGGATAAATTCCGCCACCTTTTGCAGAAAAGTGCGGGTATCTTCCCGTTCAAAACGGGCGGGATTGGGGTCGGACACGGCCAGTAGCGCAGGACATGCAGTTGTTGAACAGAGCCGTAGGATAGCGGATTGCGCTGACGGCCAGACCACCTGCAAGAATCAGTTGAGGTGATCTTCTCGTTTGGCGGGCATCCATGCACGCTGCAGTCCGGCGTAGGTGTCCCAAAACTGCTTGGCTTGGGCCTTGATCTGGTAATTAGCCTGGGCCAGATGCTCTTCCACCATTTCTGCCATCTGACTGTGGAACGTGGCAGGCGTCAAACTCAAATGCGCTTCCGACTCGGCGCCGTCACGCACCACCGTGGCGCCTGCGCGCCTGGCGATCGTCAACATCGCCGTGTTTTCACTGAGCACGTGCACATACATGGTGGTCACGCCCTCGTTGCGTGCGTGCATCACTGCTCTCTCGAACAAGCGGCCACCATAGCCCCGACCACGCACCGGCTCCAGCACCGAGACACCAAACTCAGAAGAACCACTGACCCGCGAATCGCTGGAGAACGCCAAGTGCGCCATGGCAATCAATTTAAGGCGCCGGTTGTAAATACCAAAAATCTCATCGCGGTCAAAATTCAGCCCGGCCACATAGGCTCGAACCTGCTCGTCTTTTGCAGCAAAACCAAACCGGTAATATCTGTCATGTTGACTCAATGTCAACAAATGTTCAGCGATCCGTGCTCGGTGGTTTTCGCCCAGAGAACGAATCGGAACCATCAGGTTAGGCTGGGGCAACTCACCCATGGAGAAAGCACCGCTAACAGCGGTCGGGTTCACCTTGAAGGCATCAGGTGTCTCGTGAGGCATGATCATTTCAAACATGGCCTAACTGTACGGGTTTTCCCTAGTGTCATGACCCTAATGAGAGAGAAAAAGGTGCATATTGTGGCGTTTAACGTGGCAACTCAGCCCAATGGATCCTAAACTGCACAGCATGAAGGCTTCCAAAAAAATCCGGGACGCGATGGCAAGGGTTGATGAGCTTCGTCGCCTAACAGCTGACAGCCCCAATTTGGCAAGTGCACTGCATGCCATCAAATCTTGGCAGTCAAAACGCTTTGCGCAAACCTATCAAGACTTGCTGGAATCAGAAGACTACGCCGGTTGTGCTCGTTTTTTTCTTGAAGAGCTCTACAGTGAACGCAACTACAGCCACCGAGACGCACAATTCGCCAAAGTGGCAGGAGCGATTGAACTGACATTTCCAGAAAATGTGATCGCGGTTGCGGTATCCCTTGCTGAGCTCCATGCCACCACCGAGCGACTCGATCACGCCATGGCCAGTTGCTGGAACCACACAAACAATGCTTCGCCAAGCGAACGTTACTTAGACGCCTGGAAGAGCGTGGGCGAACCAGCAATACGACACTGGCAATTACAAACTGTTTTGCATATTGGCCAAACACTCGCGGAACTCACTCAAAAACGTGGCCTGCGACTTTTGTTGAAGATGATGCGTCGACCTGCTGAAATGGCGGGGCTGGGCGATCTGCAGACTTTTCTTGAAACCGGGTTTGAGCGATTTGGCCGTCTTACAAAGACAGACGGGCAAGCGACACATTTTTTAACAACGATCAGGGAGCGCGAGATGACTTGGCTCAACGAACAATTTGGAGCCACAAATGCAGGCCACAAAGCAAAAAACGCCCAATCAGATGACTGGGCGTTTAGGGCGTTGGGAGCCTGACGATGACCTACTTTCACACGGGAATCCGCACTATCATTGGCGCAGAGGCGTTTCACTGTCCTGTTCGGGATGGGAAGGAGTGGTTCCACCTCGCTATGGTCGTCAGGCAAAACTTTTATCTTTTTGACGTTTTTGGTGTCAAGAAGATCAATTTATAGAGTTAATCAGCTTCATCGAATGAACGAACCTGTATGCAAGGGTATTGCGTTACAGGATTTTTGAATGCGTCAACTTGGCATAACTACCTTGAAACACTGTTAGGTGAATCAAAGTTATAGGGTCAAGCCGCACGAGCAATTAGTATCGGTTAGCTCAATGCATTGCTGCACTTACACACCCGACCTATCAACGTCCTGGTCTTGAACGACTCTTCAGGGGGCTCAAGGCCCCGGCAGATCTCATCTTGAAACGAGTTTCCCGCTTAGATGCTTTCAGCGGTTATCTCTTCCACACGTAGCTACTCGGCAATGCCACTGGCGTGACAACCGATACACCAGAGGTGTGTCCACTCCGGTCCTCTCGTACTAGGAGCAGGCTTCCTCAAATCTGCAGCGCCCACGGAAGATAGGGACCAAACTGTCTCACGACGTTTTAAACCCAGCTCACGTACCTCTTTAAATGGCGAACAGCCATACCCTTGGGACCGGCTACAGCCCCAGGATGAGATGAGCCGACATCGAGGTGCCAAACACCGCCGTCGATATGAACTCTTGGGCGGTATCAGCCTGTTATCCCCAGAGTACCTTTTATCCGTTGAGCGATGGCCCTTCCATACAGAACCACCGGATCACTATGTCCTGCTTTCGCATCTGCTCGACTTGTCAGTCTCGCAGTTAAGCACGCTTATGCCATTGCACTATCGTCACGATGTCCGACCGTAACTAGCGTACCTTCGAACTCCTCCGTTACGCTTTGGGAGGAGACCGCCCCAGTCAAACTGCCTACCATGCACTGTCCCCGATCCCGATAAGGGACCTAGGTTAGAACCTCAAACACACCAGGGTGGTATTTCAACGTTGGCTCCATAGAATCTAGCGACCCTACTTCAAAGCCTCCCACCTATCCTACACAGATCTGTTCAAAGTCCAATACAAAGCTACAGTAAAGGTTCATGGGGTCTTTCCGTCTTTCCGCGGGGAGATTGCATCATCACAAACATTTCAACTTCGCTGAGTCTCTGGAGGAGACAGTGTGGCCATCGTTACGCCATTCGTGCAGGTCGGAACTTACCCGACAAGGAATTTCGCTACCTTAGGACCGTTATAGTTACGGCCGCCGTTTACTGGGACTTCAATCAAGAGCTCTCACCCCATCATTTAATCTTCCAGCACCGGGCAGGCGTCACACCCTATACGTCCACTTTCGTGTTTGCAGAGTGCTGTGTTTTTAATAAACAGTCGCAGCCACCGATTTTTTGCAACCTCATTGGGCTCCAGGAGTAAATCCTTTCACCTACTAAAGGCACACCTTCTTCCGAAGTTACGGTGTCAATTTGCCGAGTTCCTTCTCCAGAGTTCTCTCAAGCGCCTTAGAATACTCATCTCGCGCACCAGTGTCGGTTTGCGGTACGGTCGTGTGTAGCTGAAGCTTAGTGGCTTTTCCTGGAAGCAGGGTATTACTCACTTCGACAGCAAGCTGTCTCGTTATCACCCCTCATCTAAGCCCGGCGGATTTACCTACCAGGCACGACTACAGGCTTGAACCAACATATCCAACAGTTGGCTGAGCTAACCTTCTCCGTCCCCACATCGCACTACACATCGGTACAGGAATATTGACCTGTTTCCCATCAACTACGCATCTCTGCCTCGCCTTAGGGGCCGACTCACTCTACGCCGATGAACGTTGCGTAGAAAACCTTGCGCTTACGGCGAGGGGGCTTTTCACCCCCTTTAACGCTACTCATGTCAGCATTCGCACTTCTGATACCTCCAGCACGCTTCTCAACGCACCTTCACAGGCTTACAGAACGCTCTCCTACCACGTGCAATAAATTGCACATCCGCAGCTTCGGTAACTGGCTTGAGCCCCGTTACATCTTCCGCGCAGGACGACTCGATCAGTGAGCTATTACGCTTTCTTTAAATGATGGCTGCTTCTAAGCCAACATCCTGACTGTTTTAGCCTTCCCACTTCGTTTCCCACTTAGCCCGTTTTAGGGACCTTAGCTGGCGGTCTGGGTTGTTTCCCTCTTGAGTCCGGACGTTAGCACCCGGTGCTCTGTCTCCCAAGCTGTACTCGTCGGTATTCGGAGTTTGCATTGGTTTGGTAAGTCGCCATGACCCCCTAGCCAAAACAGTGCTCTACCCCCAACGGTAATACTTGAGGCACTACCTAAATAGT
>NZ_MSYM01000011.1 GCF_001938565.1 Rhodoferax antarcticus ANT.BR | reverse complement strand
CTGGCCATGGATAGATCACTTGGTTTCGGGTCTACACCCAGCGACTCGAAACTAGAAGTTTCCTTCCAGTTAACGCCCTATTCGGACTCGATTTCTCTACGGCTTCCCTATTCGGTTAACCTTGCCACTGAATGTAAGTCGCTGACCCATTATACAAAAGGTACGCAGTCACCCTTGCGGGCTCCTACTTTTTGTAAGCATGCGGTTTCAGGATCTATTTCACTCCCCTCCCGGGGTTCTTTTCGCCTTTCCCTCACGGTACTAGTTCACTATCGGTCAATGATGAGTATTTAGCCTTGGAGGATGGTCCCCCCATATTCAGACAGGATTACACGTGTCCCGCCCTACTTGTCGCAAGCTCAGTATCACACATCTCTTTTCGCATACAGGGCTATCACCTGCTATGGCCAGACTTTCCAGACTGTTTTGCTAAGAGTTATGCTATCACTTGCAGGCTTCTCCGATTTCGCTCGCCACTACTTTCGGAATCTCGGTTGATGTCTTTTCCTCGAGCTACTGAGATGTTTCAGTTCACCCGGTTCGCCTCGCATGACTATGTATTCATCATGCGATACCTTTGCAGGTGGGTTTCCCCATTCGGAAATCTCCGGATCAAAGCTAATTTGCCAGCTCCCCGAAGCTTATCGCAGGCTATCACGTCCTTCGTCGCCTATCATTGCCAAGGCATCCACCACATGCTCTTATTCACTTGACCCTATAACTTTGACATCTCAACAGAGGATCCTTGCGGACTCTTTCGAAATACCATCGTTCTATCAAGGAATGTTTGTCAGGTCTTTCACCTGACGCGTTATGCCGTATTCAATTTAACTTGAATAACTCGAATTTCAAACGTGAAGTCTGATATTCATTTTGACGCAATCAAAAATTTGTCACTAGCGGCACGGTGTGCACTAAACCTTTACGAATGTGCACTTTCCGCTAGCAACGCTGATTAAACTCTATAAATTGTTAAAGAACAGCCACCCATCTTTACGGATGGGCCAATGTTGATCAAGCTATCTTGATCAACAACAAAGAGGCCTCAGACACTTCAACCTGAAGCCGCTTTGGTGTTGAATAAACACGCAGCAGATAAGTATTACTAAACCGTTGGTGGAGGTGACAGGACTCGAACCCGCTACCTACTGCTTGCAAAGCAGCCGCTCTCCCAGCTGAGCTACACCCCCCAAGCCAGAAAGAATTATTGGATAGCCAAAATCACTGATATAGCCCGACACTGGTGGGTCTGGTTGGTCTCGAACCAACGACCCCCGCCTTATCAAGACGGTGCTCTAACCAACTGAGCTACAGACCCAAGTCGGTCACTTGCGACCATGGCTTTTCACCGCAGTCATCAGCGACTTGACTTTCCAACAACCGATAAGTGTGAGCGTTCAATTTGAGAAACTTTTGTTTCCAGAAAGGAGGTGATCCAGCCGCACCTTCCGATACGGCTACCTTGTTACGACTTCACCCCAGTCACGAACCCTGCCGTGGTAATCGCCCTCCTTGCGGTTAAGCTAACTACTTCTGGCAGAACCCGCTCCCATGGTGTGACGGGCGGTGTGTACAAGACCCGGGAACGTATTCACCGTGACATTCTGATCCACGATTACTAGCGATTCCGACTTCACGTAGTCGAGTTGCAGACTACGATCCGGACTACGACTGGCTTTATGGGATTAGCTCCCCCTCGCGGGTTGGCAACCCTTTGTACCAGCCATTGTATGACGTGTGTAGCCCCACCTATAAGGGCCATGAGGACTTGACGTCATCCCCACCTTCCTCCGGCTTGTCACCGGCAGTCTCATTAGAGTGCCCAACTGAATGTAGCAACTAATGACAAGGGTTGCGCTCGTTGCGGGACTTAACCCAACATCTCACGACACGAGCTGACGACAGCCATGCAGCACCTGTGTTACGGCTCTCTTTCGAGCACCCCTCTATCTCTAAAGGGTTCCGTACATGTCAAAGGTGGGTAAGGTTTTTCGCGTTGCATCGAATTAAACCACATCATCCACCGCTTGTGCGGGTCCCCGTCAATTCCTTTGAGTTTCAACCTTGCGGCCGTACTCCCCAGGCGGTCAACTTCACGCGTTAGCTTCGTTACTGAGTCAGTAAAGACCCAACAACCAGTTGACATCGTTTAGGGCGTGGACTACCAGGGTATCTAATCCTGTTTGCTCCCCACGCTTTCGTGCATGAGCGTCAGTACAGGTCCAGGGGATTGCCTTCGCCATCGGTGTTCCTCCGCATATCTACGCATTTCACTGCTACACGCGGAATTCCATCCCCCTCTACCGTACTCTAGCCTTGCAGTCACAAATGCAGGTCCCAGGTTGAGCCCGGGGATTTCACATCTGTCTTACAAAACCGCCTGCGCACGCTTTACGCCCAGTAATTCCGATTAACGCTCGCACCCTACGTATTACCGCGGCTGCTGGCACGTAGTTAGCCGGTGCTTATTCTTACGGTACCGTCATTAGCCCTCTTTATTAGAAAGAGCCGTTTCGTTCCGTACAAAAGCAGTTTACAACCCGAAGGCCTTCATCCTGCACGCGGCATTGCTGGATCAGGCTTGCGCCCATTGTCCAAAATTCCCCACTGCTGCCTCCCGTAGGAGTCTGGACCGTGTCTCAGTTCCAGTGTGGCTGGTCGTCCTCTCAGACCAGCTACAGATCGTCGCCTTGGTGAGCTTTTATCCCACCAACTAGCTAATCTGATATCGGCCGCTCCAATCGCGCGAGGCCCTTGCAGGTCCCCCGCTTTCATCCAGAGATCGTATGCGGTATTAGCACAGCTTTCGCTGCGTTATCCCCCACGACTGGGCACGTTCCGATATATTACTCACCCGTTCGCCACTCGCCACCAGGATTGCTCCCGTGCTGCCGTTCGACTTGCATGTGTAAGGCATGCCGCCAGCGTTCAATCTGAGCCAGGATCAAACTCTATAGTTCGATCTTGAATTTTTTGCACATCTCTGTGCAACTCATAAATTGGAATCAACGTGAACTTCATTTCTGAATTTCACATCTTTTTTACTTCATGAGCGTTTTTAGCCAATTAAGACTAAGTTCTAAAGAACTTGAGCCCCTCGCTTCAAACGCCCACGCTTATCGGCTGTATGTTTTTAATGATCTCTCAAGCAGCTTTTACCGCTTGCCTTCTTGCTCCACTGTGATCAGCGAAGCCTTGTATTATTGCACAACTTTTCGCCTTTGCAAAGTTCTTTTAAACTATTTTCGTTTTATGAGGCCTGCTGCTTCCGATTCCTAGATCCTGTACCGGTCAGGAACTGATCTAAGCCGCTGAATCAGACTCTCAGCGATTGCTGTTGGCGGTAAAACTTCATCGGCAGCGCCATAAAGCATGGCTTCCCTTGGCATGCCGAACACAATGCACGACGCTTCGTCCTGAACGTAGTTGTAGCTGCCTGCGTCCTTCATTTCACGCAAAGCTTGGGCACCATCGTTACCCATGCCAGTGAGCAAAACTCCGCAAGCGTTGCGACCGACCAATTTTGCTGCTGATTTGAAAAGCACCTCGACAGATGGCTTATGTCGGTTCACAGGCGGACAATCTTCCACGACTGCGAGGTAATTTGCACCGCTTCGATCTACACGGAACTGAGTGCCACCTGGCGCAATGTAGGCGTGACCAGGTAACAGTCGCTCACCGTTAACAGCTTCCCTCACAGCAAGTTTGCTCAACCCGTTCAGCCTGGCGGCAAAAGTCTTAGTAAATCCGGGTGGCATGTGCTGGGTGACAAGCACTGCAGGAAAATTCGCAGGCAACCTAACCAAAATCTCTTTGATGGCCTCGGTTCCCCCCGTGGAAGCGCCAATAAAAACCAACTTTTCAGTCGAAAAGCTCGCCCCTGTCGCCCGCACTGACGGCGTGATGGGTGCTGTGTCTTTCTGTGCCGTCGAACTAACCGCCGATGCGGGCGCGATCCTCCGAACATTTGCCTGAGACGCAGCACGAACTTTGTCGACTATTTGATCAGAGAGTTCGCGCAGCCCATCAGCCAGGCCGAGCCGCGGCTTTGAAACAAAATCAACAGCGCCTAACTCGAGCGCCTTCAATGTCGCTTCAGCGCCTCGCTCCGTCAGGGTAGAGATCATGACCACTGGTGTGGGGCGAAGCCGCATCAGGCGACCTAGAAAATCAAGGCCATCCATGCGAGGCATTTCAATATCCAGGGTGATCACATCGGGATTGAGCTCCCTGATCATCTCGCGAGCGATTAACGGATCATTGGCAACCCCAACACATGCCATGTCAGATTGACGGTTGATGATTTCTGAAAGCAGGCTGCGAACCAAAGCCGAGTCATCAACGACGAGGACGCGAATCGTTTTCAACCTGGTTCCTCAAAACAAGTCAACAGAGCCACCAGACGTTGAACGCACCACCGCCGCTGCACTGCCTTTGCGCTCCTCGACCGCCAGGGTCTCGGGATGCGCATGCGCCAAACGCTTGACCAATACTTTTCCCGATGTCGGAAAAAAGCAAACCTTTCGTGGATGAATATCTAAAACGTCTTGTGAGACAACAGGAATACGCTCAGTCGCCAAATAATCGAGTACAAATTTGGTGTTTCTCTCGCCAACATTCATCGACGTAAAACCGGCCATGACTTGAGCGCCGCCGAACACCTTGGCTTGCATGGACTCCCTCCTAGCACCCAACTTCAGCAAATGGTTGATCAATAACTCCATGGCGTAGGATCCGTACCGTCCACCGCCCTCAGTACCATCACCCTCTGGAAGCATGAAATGGTTCATGCCACCAGCACGCACACGGCCATCCCAAATACACGCTGCAATGCATGATCCAAGCACCGTCATCACCATCAAATCCTGATTGGAAACGAAGTACTCCCCAGGTAAAACCTTCACTGCGTCGTACTGAAAGTGGTGATCCGCATAAAAGAATGACGCCTCGCCTGGAACACGCGGAAGGGCCTTTAAACGCTCCAATTGGGACACACGCGCACTCATGAAACTCCTTTGCAAGTCTGGCGTCTGTGCAGACACCCGACTTGAAGCCAATGGAGACTCGCTCATAGATAAGCCAGCAACCTGGCATCAGATGTAAACAAGACTTCTGAAAAGGGCGGCACATCAGGTTTATGTTCGCGCATACACCGTTTTGCCTTTCAGAACAAAGAGGTCCCGGGACTCACTGAAATTCTCAGCATGCCCTACAAACAGCAGCCCCCCCGGAGACATAACTCGGTGAATTCGCTCAAGGACTTTGCGCTGCGTCGGCCCATCAAAATAAATCATGACATTTCGACAGAACACGACTTCGAACAAATCCTGAATCGGCCACGAGTCCCGCACCAAATTGACAATTCTGAACTCGACCAGTTTTTGCAAGTCTGGCTTGACCCGGACCATGCCTGCGTTGGCGCCTTTTCCACGTAGAAAAAATTCTTTGAACTGGGCATCACTGATGTTTTTCAAATTTTCAACCCGGTAAACACCAGCGGCGGCGGCGGCAAGGACTTTTGAATCGATATCACTCGCGACAAGGGACAAGTTGGGATGCGCCCCTAAGGCGTTCGTCGCCGTCATCAATATTGAATAAGGCTCTTCGCCCGTTGAGGCTGCGCAACACCAGACGCGCCATTTGCTTATTTGGCGATTAGCCGTCAGGTAATCGTGAAAAATCTTGAAATGATGGTTTTCACGAAAAAATGATGTCAAGTTAGTGGTCAGAGCGTTAATGAACTCCTGCCACTCAGGGCCCTCACTTGACTCCAGCCAAGACAAATATTCATTGAAACTTCTATGCCCGGTCTCACGCAAGCGACGCGACAACCGACTGTAGACCATTGCATGCTTACCATTGTGCAGGCTGATGCCGGCATGTTGGTAGATGAGCTTTTGGACACGGTCAAAGTCAGCGTCAGACCAGGAAAACTCCCTGCTCTGCATGTCGGCGGAGTTGTTGCCCTGCCCGGCCGACAAAGCCACAGAATCGATCATGAGGGGTATGTTTTCAGTGATTACACGTCAGCGACCAAACCCATATCTGCGTCAGACATCAATTTTTCGATATCAAGAAGAATCAGCATCCGATCCGAGAGCGAGCCCAGCCCGATGATGGCATCTGAGTTGATGATGCTCTCAATGTCTGGCGCAGCACGCATCTGTTCGGGCACCAAGCCCATCACATCGCTGACCGAGTCCACCACGATACCCACGATGCGCTGGTGTAGATTCAGAATGATGACAACCGTAAAGGCGTCGTAATTCGCGTTGGCACAATTGAATTTCAGGCGCATATCCACAATAGGAACAATGGTGCCACGCAGGTTCACAACGCCCTTGATAAAGGGTGGAGCGTTGGCTATGCGGGTAGGCGGTTCGTAGCCGCGAATTTCCTGAACCTTCAAGATATCGATGCCGTATTCCTCTTGATCGAGGCGAAAGGTCAAATACTCGCAAACCTTGGCATTTGACTCCTCATTTGTTTTATCCATACCGCTTGAATCCTTCATGACTTGGGCTACTGAAAAGTTAATGTCGTGAACGGCGAACCAAAGCACCGGTGTCCAAAATGAGCGCTACCTTGCCATCTCCAAGAATCGTCGCACCGGAGACGTTGGGAACCTTCCGGTAGTTTGACTCGAGATTCTTGACAACCACCTGTTGCTGCCCGAGCAACTCATCCACCAACAAAACCACCCTGCTGCCGTCCGCTTCAATCACCACCATGATGTCGCTGGTCTTATCAGAGTCGTACCTCGGAACTTGGAAGACCTTCTCCAATTCGATCACCGGCATATATTCGTCACGCACCTTGACCAACTGGGCCCCCTGCCCAACCGTACTCACCGCATCAGACCTGACCTGAAAAGACTCCACCACGGAAGACAGCGGCAATATGTACACCTCATTGCCAACGCCCACCGACATGCCATCCATGATGGCCAGCGTCAAAGGAAGGCGCACCGACACCTTCATGCCATAGCCTTCCGACGACTCAATCTCAACCGTGCCATTCAAAGAAGCAATGTTTCGCTTGACCACGTCCATCCCGACACCGCGACCCGACACATCCGTCACCACCTCTGCCGTGGAGAAACCCGGCGCAAAGATCAGCTGCCAAACCTCGGCGTCTGACATCTGATCTGACACATCCAGCCCACGTTCCCGGGCCTTGGTCAGAATTTTCTGCCGTGACATGCCTTTGCCGTCATCACGGACCTCAATGACGATCGAGCCCCCCTGATGAGCCGCTGAGAGTGTGATCGTGCCAGTCTCTGGTTTGCCAGCCCGAATTCGTTCATGCGGGCTCTCAATGCCGTGGTCACAACTGTTTCTCACCAGATGCGTTAGCGGATCGGTAATTTTTTCAACCAACCCCTTGTCCAATTCAGTGGCCTCGCCTTGAGTCACAAAATCCACTTTCTTTCCAAGCTTTCCTGCCAAATCTCGCAACATCCGGGGGAAACGACTGAACACGATTGACATTGGAATCATCCGAATGGACATCACCGACTCTTGCAAGTCACGTGTATTGCGATCCAAATCGGTCAAACCCGTCAGCAACTGCTGGTATACAGCCGGATCCAATGCCCGGCTATTTTGCGCCAACATGGCCTGCGTGATGACCAACTCTCCCACCAAGTTGATGAGTTGATCCACCTTGCTGATCGCAACGCGAATAGTCGCCGCCTCAGGCTGCATATTGCCGACAACTGGCACCTTGGCGGCGCTTGGCGAGGACTTGGCAACACCCGAATCCATCGGCTGAGTTGCTAGCAGCGCAGATTCTGACGTCCGGTCATGCGCTGGCGGTGCGCCTGGCGCGCCATCGAAGAAACCAAAGCCTGGCGATGCCGTTGCAGCGTCCTGAGCGGGCAAAGACTGCTCGCCGGCAGGACCCCGCGGATCACCTAAGAGTTCTGGTGAGACCATATCGCGTATAACCACATGCTCTCTGGACACATGGAAAGCAAATAAATCAAGCAGGTCCTCGTTGCTGGAAGTGGTCTGAACCTCAAAAACACGGGCGTCAGCTGCGACTTCGCCAGACGTGTGGGGTTTGATCTCGCCCAGTCCGGGGATATCGCGAAACAACTCCACAACAGCGTCTGCCTGGGCCGGTTGATCGAGATTGATGAAGCTAATTTCAAGTTGACGCATACCTCCACCAGCACTCTCGGCGACGCCTGTTGGTGCAGTGGCAGAGGGCGGTGACTCGACAAATACGGGTTTGGCTGGCTCGGGAGCCTTGCTCGCCAAAGGCGGCGGAATTTCACCAGCCACCAAGGCTCGAATCCGGCTGACCAGGTTTCCGGTCGCCGGACCTTGGCCGACATTTCCTGACTGATGGCAGGCCAGAAGGGCCCGGGATGAGTCAGCAGATTCAAGCAACACATCGACCATCGCCGCATTTGGCTTGAGTTCATGGCGCCGCAGTTTGTCCAGCAACGACTCCATTTGATGAGTCAGCTCCGCCACATCAGAAAAACCAAAGGTTGCTGCACCGCCTTTGACCGAATGCGCGCAGCGAAAAATACCATTGAGTTCTTCATCATCTGCTGTTTCCAGATTCAAACTCAGCAGCATCTGCTCCATCAAGTCCAGATTTTCACCTGCCTCTTCAAAGAAGATCTGATAAAACTGGCTCAGGTCAAAGTCTGCACTTGACCCACCGCTCTCATGATGCACTTCAGCCATAGCCGTCTCCAGAAATCGAATATTGTGAATCGGCGCAAAAACGCCGCTACTTAATGACTTTTTTGATGACCTCAATGAGCCTGCTTGGGTCAAACGGCTTGACCAACCAGCCGGTCGCACCAGCGGCCCGGCCAGCCTGCTTCATGAGATCGCTGGACTCCGTGGTCAGCATCAAAATCGGAACTGTTTTGAAGTGCGGATGCTCGCGCAGCTTTCGCGTCAGGCCTAGCCCGTCCATGCGGGGCATGTTCTGGTCAGTCAGTACCAGATCAATGGGTTGATCCTGTGCTTTCTCAAAGGCATCTAAGCCGTCAACCGCCTCAATGACCTTGTACCCAGCGCCAATCAAGGTAAATGACACCATCTTGCGCATGGATGGCGAATCATCAACGGTGAGAATGACAGGCATGGGCAACTCCAACAATATCAAAATAACTCAATTGATCCCGCCTGCATCTCGTCTTGCGTCACCGGGTTGGGTCGATCTGGCACATCGTCCACAAACGGAACAGCTTCACCGTCCTCGGACCCCATCGCGTCCGAGGCCAGACGATAAGCACAGCCTTGCAGAATCTTAGAGGTGTGCACAATGAGCTGAGAGGCCATGTCCTGAAACTGAAGTTCGGTCACCGCAGCATTCAAAGTAGCGCGAACGCTTTCCAACTCACGCAGGGTTGCCAAAGCCGGGTCTGACAAATCAGCACTCGCTGAGGCAAACCGCTGCATCAACCTGTCCATCGTGTATGCCAGCAAGCCGTCAAGCCGCTTCAAATCATGCACAACCACCAACAATGAATCCTGAACCTCAGCCACCAGCATCACTGGCAAAGCCACAGTCGGGGTTGAAAATGTTGGTTGAAGCGACGTCTGCAATGAAATCTCCGCTCAAGGCACCTTAAAACAAGCAAAATCAAACCTACGGATGATCATAGCGCCAATCATGCTCGACGAAGACCAACAACAGCACCCTACATTGCGAGTACTTCATCTTGAAGACTCCCCACAAGACCACCTATTGGTCAAGCGCGAGTTCCAAAAATCTGGGGAACCGCTGGAGATCTTGTGCGTTGAAAATCTGCCTGCCTTTGAACAGGCTTTGACAGCGACACGCTTCGATGTGGTGCTGGCCGACTACCGCCTACCGGGATTCACGGCGTTGGACGCCTGGCAGGTGATGCAGCGTCTGTCCATTCGCCTGCCTTTCGTCTTGCTCTCTGGCGCCATCGGCGAGACGGCCGCTGTCCAGGCGATCCAGGCGGGCATGAGCGATTACCTGCCCAAGGAAGATCTGGCCAAGCTGCGTCATGTGACGCAGCGCGCTATTGAGACGCACCGCATCGTGCTGGCCAGGGAACACGCCGACGCTGAACTGCTGCAATCCCAGCGGCAGCTGGCCAGCTTTGCCGAGCAGCTCCAACTCACCATTGAGCAGGAGCGCGCTGCGATTGCCCGGGAGATCCACGATGACATCGGTGGCTCGCTGGCAGCCATACGCTTCGACTTGGCCTGGATCAGCCGACACACCCTGGACACCACGATGCTGACGCATGTTGATGCCGCCACCGAGATGCTGCAGCATGCGGTGCAAGCCAGCCAGCGCATCATGATGAGCCTTCGCCCGGCCATCCTTGACCAAGGTCTGGCGGCAGCTATGCAATGGCTCGGCGACAGTTTTTCACGCCGAACAGGCATCGCGACCCAAATCAAGGCTCAGTTGCAAACTGAGCAACTTCCCAAAGCGATCCAGTTGGCCGCTTACAGGACCGCGCAAGAAGCCCTGACCAACGCCAGCAAACACGCCCAGTGCACACAGGTCAAAATCGATCTTGTCGGTGATGAACACTTTTTAACGCTGGAAATTGCCGACAATGGCCAAGGTATGACCGAAACTACGGCCCCGCAAGGGAGCGGCTTCGGCTTGAACGGGCTCAAAGAGCGCGCCAAAACCGTGGGGGGCTGGTTGGATGTCAGCAGCCACAAGGGCAAGGGCACCTCCATCACCCTGTCCATTCCCCTCAACGGCCAAGTTTCTCAACCTCCTGACGACACAAGAACGGTGGCACCATGATTCGCGTCATTTTGTGTGATGACCATGCTATGACCCGGCGCGGCATCAAAGACACCCTGGCTGAAGCGGTTGACATTCAGGTCGTTGCTGAAACCGGCTCTTATTCCGAAGTCCGCGACGCCTTGCGAACCCACCCGTGTGACGTGCTGGTGCTTGACATCAACCTGCCTGGGCGCAGTGGCCTGGAAGTACTGGCCAGCTTGAGAGAGGTTGACTCACCCATCAGGGTCCTGATGGTGTCCATGTTCCCGGAAGACCAATACGCCATTCGCTGCCTAAAAGCCGGCGCGCAGGGCTACCTCAACAAAGCTGGCGACCCGGCAGACTTGGTCACTGCTGTGCGCACCGTGGCCCAGGGGCGCAAATACGTCACGCCCAGCGTCGCCCAAATGCTGGTGGACAACCTTAACGCCCCGGAAAACACCAGCCTGCACGCCAGCTTGTCAGAGCGCGAGTTGCAAACCCTGCTGAAAATCGCCTCGGGCAAGCGCTTGTCGGACATTGCGGAAGAACTCATGCTGAGCCCTAAAACGGTCAGCGTTTACCGGGCGCGGGTGCTGGAGAAGCTCAGGCTGACTAACAACGCCGAATTGACGGTTTACGCCATCCGCAACGACCTGGTCTGACCGCGCCAGTTATTTGATGGCAAAAACGTCGATGGCACGCTGCATCAAGGCCATCACCGGCGCATCAATCATCGGCAAAGTGGCCGCCATACCAATCAGCCCCACCGACAAGGTGACCGGAAAGCCGATGGCGTAGATGTTCATCTGCGGCGCCACTCGGGACACGATTCCCAGTGCCAGATTGGCAAACAACAGCATGCCAACCATGGGCAGCGCGATCCACAAACCGCTGGCAAACAGATCCACCCCCAAATCCAGCACCTTCATCTGTTTCAGGGCTTCTAGAAAGTTCTGATCGACCGGAAAATTCTGAAAACTCTTGATCACCGCCATCAGCACCAGCAGATGACCGTTCATCGCAACGAACATAAACAAGGTCATTTGACTGAAAAACCGACCGACTGCGCTGGCTTGCCCCCCTATCGACGGGTCAAAAAACGTGGCAAAGCTCAAGCCCATTTGAAAGCCGACCACTTCACCGGCCAACTCCACTGCGGCAAACACCACCCGAATGGCAAAACCAATGGCCAACCCGACCACCACCTGTTGAAAAACAGCGCCCAAGGCGGCGCTGTCAGTGATGCTGATCACCGGCTGCTGACCCAAGGTAGGTTGCGCCGCCAAGGCCACAAAAAAAGCCAGCCCAATGCGGGCACGCACCGGAAACGCTTTGGAAGACAGCACCGGCGCCGAGGTAAACACCGCCAAGGTGCGCAAAAACGGCCAGATCAGCGGCGACAGCCAGGCTGTCAACTGCGCTTCTGAAAAAGTGATCACGGCCAGTGCCTGACTACATCACCGCCGACGGAATGGACTCGAAGGTACGCCGGATGTAATCCACCAAGGTCGTCAACATCCAGGGCCCAGCCAGCGCGAACACTGCCATAGCCGCTATTAATTTAGGAACAAACGCCAGGGTTGCCTCGTTGATCTGGGTCACCGCCTGAAACAGGCTGATCAACAAACCCACCACCAAGATCACCCCCAACACGGGTGCTGACACCATCAGCATCATGATCAGGGCATCCTGCCCCATGGTTAGCACCATTTGCGCGTTCATTGTCTGCCCTCAGGTAACAAAACTGGCGGCCAGGGAGCCGATCAGCAGGTTCCAACCATCAGCCAGCACAAAGATCATCAGCTTGAAAGGCAGCGCCACTAGCACTGGTGACAACATCATCATGCCCAAAGACATCAATACGCTGGCCACCACAATATCAATCACCAAAAAAGGAATGAAGATCATGAAGCCGATCTGAAACGCTGACTTCAACTCGCTGATGACAAACGCCGGAATCAGCACCCGCATGGGTGCGGTCGTGGCATCGGTTTTAACATCGAGTTTGGCCAGTTTGACAAACAGCGCCAAGTCCGACTGCCGCGTCTGTTTGCTCATGAATTCGCGCATCGGTGCCTCTGCCTTGGGCAAAGCCTGCTCAAAAGTCAGCGTGTTGTTGTTGTAAGGCAGATAGGCGTCGGCATAAACCTTGTCCAGCGTCGGCCCCATGACAAACAGCGTGAGAAACAGTGCCAAACCCACCACCACCTGATTGGGCGGCGCTGACTGCGTCCCCAGCGCCTGACGCAGCAAGGAGAGCACAATCACGATGCGGGTAAAACTCGTCATCATCAGCAAAATGGCGGGCAGAAAAGACAGCGCGGTGAAAAACAACAGTGTCTGGATCGGCACCGAAAAACTCGTACCCGAGCCACCGGTCCCCACCAGCAGCGGCAGTTGTGCGTTGTTTTGTGCCAGCGTCACTGCATGCAAGGTTAACAACAAAATTGCCGTCAAGCCCTTATAAAAACTGCGCTGAATGCTATGATTTTTAAATACTTTCATCGAGAAGCCTACTTCTCCAACGGCGTCACCGGCACGTCTTGTATACGGGCTACATCCAACTGACCTGGCACCGCAGCCATGGTGTGCAGACAGGTAATGTTCTGCGCGGTAACACCCAGCGTCAGCCAGACCCGCGCCTCCGTTGGCCCCACTTCAACGGTCACCACCCGCTGATGCGGCCCCACCGCCACAGCGGACACCACTTTGGAGGCCGCACCATTGCCGGTGACACCCCCACCCATGCGGCGCTGCAACCATTTCAGCCCAAACGGAAGAGCCGCCAGAATGCCCAGGGCAAAAACGAGGGGCAACCACGCGGATACCATGGCTGCCTCCTAGCCTTTGCTAACCCGGCGCAGGCGCTCTGAAGGCGTCACCACATCGGTCAGGCGGATACCAAACTTGTCGTTCACCACCACCACCTCGCCCTGCGCGATCAGGTAGCCGTTCACCAGTACATCCATGGGCTCACCCGCCAGTGCGTCCAGCTCCACCACCGAACCCTGACCGAGTTGCAGAATGTGCTTGATCGGCACCTTGGTGCGGCCCAATTCCACCGACAGCAGCACCGGAATATCCAGCACGCGGTTGATGTCATTGATAGGAATATCGTTGTTGCTGCCAGAGGATGAAAACGAGCGCGAGTGATCTTCTGACAGAACTCCGCCAGGTTCGGGCGTGGCGTCTGCGGCCTTTTGCTCCAGCAGGGCCTCGGCCCAGTCGGCCAGGCCGTCGTCTTCAGCGGGTTTGTCGTCAGTTGACATGTCGTTCACCTTTCCAGTTGAGGTCATTGCTCCTCAAACATCTGTCAATTTTGAGAGCATATTTTGCATTGTGAGTACCGTATTGACACTCAAAAAGCGGTACGCCATCCACCTTGGCCTGAATGCGCGGCTGGCGATCGAGTTCAATGAAATCACCCGGTTTCATCGCCAGCAACTGCTCCACCGTGGCGTCAGCGTGTGCCAGCTCAGCGACCAGCACCACTTCAGCAGCCTGAATTTCCTGCGTCAGCACGTTCACCCATCGCCTGTCCACCTCCATCGAGTCACCTTGCGTTGACGAGTACAACACATCGCGGATCGGCTCCAGCGTGGCATAGGGCATGCAAAAGTGAATAGCGCCAGCGATTTCACCAATTTCGAGTTGAAACGAGGTCGACACCACGATTTCGCTCGGCGTGGCAATGTTGGCAAACTGCGGTTGCATCTCCGAGCGCTGGTAATCCAGCTCCAGCGGGTAGATGCCAACCCAGGCTTTCTTGTATTCGTCGGTGATCACATCCACCAGCCGGTTGATCACCCGCTGCTCGGTGGCAGAAAAATCACGCCCTTCAATGCGGGTTTGAAACTTGCCAATGCCGCCATAAAGCGACTCGATCACGCCAAACACCAGCGCCGGCTCACACACAATCATGCCGCTACCGCGCAGCGGGCGTATCGCCACGATATTGAAATTGGTAGGCACCGCCAGTTCACGCAAGAAGGCGCTGTAGCGCTGCACCGTCACCGGGCCTACTGAAATCTCCGGGCTGCGGCGGACAAAGTTGAACAGCCCGACGCGCAGGTTGCGGGCAAATCGCTCATTGACAATTTCCATGGTGGGCATGCGCCCACGCACGATGCGCTCTTGGCTGGAAATGTTATAGGCGCGAACCTCGCCGCTTTCGGCAACCTCCTCGGCGAGCTTCTGACTCTCGCCGGTAACGCCTTCCAGCAGTGCGTCAACTTCTTCTTGCGATAGGAAAGATTCACTCATGGCTAGGCCAACACTTTACTGAACGATCAAGCTGGAAAACAACACACCCACCACCGGGTACTCCACCTTGGCCTTTTTGCGCACCTTTTTACCCGGCTCTGGCTCCGCTTCGCTACCGCCGCCAAAAGGCCGGGACGCTTCCAGCAAAATATCCTCGATCAGCTTTTGCTTGCCTTCGGCAGACAGCAGCTCGACCGCTGTGCGCTGCGACAACAGCATCAGCACACTGCTGCGAATGATTGGCATATACGCCTTGACGATCTCTGACGCCTTGGCGTCCCGCAATTGCAGCGTGATGCCTACCTGCGCCACTCGATCGCCGCCTTCGTCGGCCAGATTCACCACCATGTTGTCCATCGGCAGGTACGCCGGCAATGTCTTTTTATCGTCGTGAGAGCCCGCGGCATTCGCAACAGACTCGCCGCCCCCTTCGTCTTCAAAAGCCGCTGCGGCTGCCGCGCGTTGTTTGCTGATGTACAAAAACGCACCGCCGCCGCCCAGTGCAAGCACAACTACCGCAGCAATGATGATGATCAACATCTTCTTGCTTTTAGCGGGCTTGGCGACTACTGCCTCGGCTACTTCAGGTTTGGTGGCCACGATGGTTCCTTGGATACGTTAGACAAGGGCATTATTTGACACGGTGGTTGTCGTGATCCACAGATAAGCGGCCCAACGACAGCACATCTGTCCTGCTAGTGAGTCTAACGTCAGACGTACAGGTCAAGCGCTTGCCCAACGGCGGCGTTGGCCACCCGCGTGCTGCTGGCCCGCGCGGGCTCCACAGACACCAGCGTGGTCTGGCGCGCGCCTGGCCTGGGTTGGCGACCATTGTCCTGGGCGCCGCCCCGGCCAGAGGTGCCAACTGACATACCGGTCAATTGCAAACCCTCGCTCGACAGCATGGCCTTGAGCTGCGCAGACGCACTCTCCAGCACCTGACGCACTTCGGGCATATTGCTTCTGAAGTCAATCTGCGCTTCGTCACCGTCCACCGAGATCCTTACTTCCACCGGCTCATCACCCAAGCCGTCCAGCGTCAGCTCGGCGCTTTGCACGCCATTGGTCGCCCAATAACTCACGGTTTCTGCCACCGCACCCTCTGCCACCACGGCAGACGCTGCGGCCACTTCATACGTGGGGCTGATGCCCAGCCGACCGCCTACGGTGCCGCCCAGAGCACCTTCCAGACCGGAGCGTGGTTGCCCGGTGGCTGGCCTGTTCGCCCGAGGGTCTGCCGAGCCCGGCAACACAGCAGCGTTTAGCAGGATCGGCGTTGCGCGACTGGCATCCAGTGCCGCCAAAGCGGGTTGATGGCCCGGCTGCAAGCTGGCCTGGCGAAGTTCCGCTTGCGCCTGAACAGCGGCGTGTGACTGTGACGCCCGGCGATGGCCCAGCAAGGTTGCCACATCGGTGTTTCCAGCGGCAGGCTTTGAGCCAGCATCGCCAAGATCAAGCTTGGTCTCGGAAGCAGCACGTGACTTGGACGCGAGCTGCGTGGCCAAAAGTGCGCTGGCTGAGCCTGGGCGCACTGCTGTATCCGCAGGCGCTGCTGGCAGCGCATCAGGTATTAAATTAGGAGCTATCAGCGCTTGTAAATCAAGGACTAGAGGCACATTTTTCTCTTTATCTTCTGGCATATCAGACGCCACCAGAGCCGCATCAGCTCCGCCCAGAATGCCATCTCCAGCCTCAGCCGGGGCATCCGATGCTGACAACAAACTCATCAAACCAGCAAACCCTCCACCGGCAGCGGCGTCCCCTGGCGCACCTGCAGCACCCACGCGAGCCGATGCAGTGGCGCGGTTGGCCCCCGTAGACGCGTTCTTGGCACCCTCCGGGGCACGGGTTGTTTCGATCGTCATGTTTCATTCTCCGCTTGAAGGCGCTGTTGGCGCTGTGATTGCTGGCTGGCAAATTCGTCCATCTGCTTTTGTTCCTGGCGCTGGCGTGCTTGGTTAATGCTGCCCTGCCGGGTGGCCACGACCTGTTTGAAACTCATCAGCCGAAATTCGGCGCTGAGCAGCACTTGGCGCGCCGCGTCCACGCGCTGCCGGTTACTGGCTAGCACGCCGTCTTGCAGTTGAACCGCCTGGTTCAACCGCGACATGAATTGGTAATGATGGCGCAGCATCTCGGGCGATGCGCTGACCTGTGCACCCTGCATCCAGCGTTGTTCGGTTTCCTGGGCGTATTGCTGCAATTGATGCATCTGGTCTTGCGCAAAGGCTTCTGCGTGCTGGTTTCTCTGCAGCTGCGTCTGCGCCTCATCGCGCCGGGCAGTGGCTAGATCGATGGCAAGTAACAAGCCGCTTCGGTGAGTCATAGTGCTACTTTCTGCTCACCGGGGTCAGGGCGTCACGCATACCATCCAGACTCGCAGCCATGGGCGCGGCCTCAAACATGTCCTGCTGCAGAAATTGAATCATCGGCTCATGCAGGGCAATGGCTTCGTCCAGGGCCGGGTCTGAGCCGCTCGCGTAGGCACCGATCTGCACCAGATCTCGCGCTTTTTCATAGCGCGAGTAAGTGGCCTTGAAATTGCGCGCCAGCTCAAAATGCTCACGCGACGCCACGTTGTGCATCACCCGCGAGGCAGACTGCTCAATGTCAATGGCCGGAAAGTGCCCAGCCTCAGCCAGAGAACGTGACAGCACGATGTGACCATCCAAAATAGCGCGCGCTGCGTCGGCAATCGGGTCCTGCTGATCGTCCCCCTCCGACAGCACGGTATAAAAAGCGGTGATCGACCCAATACCGTGCAGCCCGTTGCCACTGCGCTCCACCAATTGCGGCATCTTGGCAAAGCACGACGGCGGATAGCCTTTGGTGGCGGGCGGCTCGCCAATGGCCAGCGCAATCTCGCGTTGCGCCATGGCGTAGCGGGTGAGCGAATCCATCAGCAGCAGCACATGCTTGCCTTTGTCACGAAAGCTCTCCGCCACAGCGGTGGCGTAAGCGGCACCTTGCATGCGCAACAGCGGCGGCGCATCCGCTGGCGCGGCTACCACCACCGAGCGGGCGCGACCCTCATCGCCCAGAATGTCTTCAATGAATTCCTTGACCTCGCGACCGCGCTCACCAATCAACCCGACCACAATCACATCCGCCTGGGTATAGCGCGCCATCATGCCCATCAACACACTTTTACCCACGCCTGATCCGGCAAACAGGCCGAGCCGTTGACCCCGCCCCACGGTAAGCAAGGCGTTAATGGCGCGGATGCCGGTGTCCAGGGTTTCGCGCACCGGGGCGCGGTCCATGGCGTTGATGGGTTTTCGGTCCAGCGGGACAGAGCTCACGTTTTGCAACGGCCCTTTGTAATCCATCGGCGCGCCATGCGCGTCGACCACCCGGCCCAGCAACCCCTCGCCCAGCGGCAGAAGCAGCACGCCCAGGGTACGCACCCGATCGGTCTGGCGGCGCTCACCGAGACGGGGCACCACCACATAGGCGGGCGCGGGCTCCACACTGGCGCCACTGGACAGGCCATGCACATCGCCCGCAGGCATCAAAAAGGCGCGGTCGCCGGAAAACCCCACCACCTCAGTCAACACCGGTGGCTGCGATTTGGAGCGAATCCAGCACTGCGAACCCACCGGCACCCGAATGCCTACCGCTTCAAGCACCAAACCGGCCAAGCGCGTCAGCGTACCGCGCATCTCCAGTTGGGTGCCAGTTTCCACCCTTTTCTGTGCATCGGTCAAAAAATTGGACCACTTGAGGGTGGCGTCAAGCTGGTTCATCAGCTACCTCCCAAACACTGCTTAGCCCAAGCGTAGCGATGGCTCTTTGCCATCTTTTTTGTAGCGTTCCATCAATCACACAGCCCGCAGACTCGACCAGGCAGCCACCCGGCAGCACATCCGCGTCAGCACGCAGGCTCAGACCCATACCGGCAAAGTCTGCCTGGATTTGCTCGCCCAGCACCGCCAGGTCTTGGGGGTTCAGCTTGACCACCGCGGTTTTGAACTCGGTGCCCAGCAGACCAATGGCCTCGCTCAGCACCGGCATGACCACTTGCGGGTTGACGATCAGCTCATGGCGCAAAACTTGGCGTGCCAGTTCGCAAGACAGTGACAGCACGCCCTGCGCCATCGCTTGTTCAGCGGCATCCAACCCGCGCTGCGCCGCCGCAAAAAATTCAGCGAATCTGGCGGCAGCTTCTTGCGCCTGGTTGTCTGTGAATGCTTGTATCTGGCGTTGCGCTTCAGCCTGCGCCTGCAGCTTGCCCTGCTCCAGGCCGGCCGCATAACCGTCTTGATACACCTGCTGCATCTGCGACTCGGTCTGAACAGTCGATTCTTCTACCTCACGCGCCTTGACCCGGGCAGCCAGCAATTGGGCAGCCGTATTAATTGAGCCAAACTGCCACTGCTCAACCGCATCAATTTCTTCACCAGGGATAAAACGCGCGTAATTCCGCATGGCTAGACCATCGCATCATCTGCACCACCGCCAATGACGATGACGCCTTCGTCGGCCAGACGCCGCACGGTCTTGAGAATTTCTTTTTGCTGCGCCTCCACTTCGGACAGGCGCATCGGCCCGCGTGACTCCAGGTCTTCGCGCAGCGACTCGGCCGCCCGCGTCGACATATTGGAGAGAAACTTCTCCTTGAGCTCGGGTTGCGCCCCTTTGAGCGCGACGATCAGCACGTCGCTTGACACTTCTTTCAGCACCGTCTGGATAGACTTGTCGTCGAGTTTGATCACGTCGTCAAAGACAAACATCTTGTCCATGATCTTCTGCGCCAGGTCTGCGTCATGGTTGCGAATGGACTCAATCACCGTGCCTTCAATCGCGGTGCCCATCAGATTAATCATCTCTGCCGCTGTCTTGACGCCGCCCAAGGATGACTTGCGCATCTTGTCGCCACCCGCCAGCACCTTGAACAACACTTCATTCAGGTCTTTCAGCGCCGAGGGCTGGATACCCTCCATGGTGGCCACGCGCAGCATCACCTCATTGCGCTGGCGCTCATTGAAAAATTTCAGAATGTCAGCCGCCTGGTCAAAGTCCAGATGCACCAGAATGGCCGCGATGATCTGCGGGTGCTCATTGCGCAGCAACTCTGCCACGCTGGCGGGCTCCATCCACTTCAGGCTTTCGATACCTGAGACGTCGCCACCCTGCAAGATGCGGTCAATCAGCAGCGCGGCTTTGTCGTCACCCAGCGCACGCCTAAGCACAGAACGCACATAGTCGCCTGAGTTGGATACCAGCAAGCTTTGCGCAGCGGCAATGCCAGTGAACTTGTCCACCACCTCGATGACACGCTCACGGGTGATGGTTTTGGTTTTGGCAATGGCCTCGCCCAGCTTTTGCACCTCTTTGGGCGACAGGTGCTTGAACACCTCTGAGGCCTCGGCTTCACCCAGAGACATCATCAGGATGGCTGCATCTTCCAGACCGTCAGTTTGCGACATGTTTTACGTTCCCCCGTTCAGTGCCTTGCGTTGGGCGGGCTTCACCATCAGGCCGACGCCTCGCCGCTGATCCAGGTTTTGACAATGTTAGCGACTGCAGCAGGGTTGTCACGGGTTAATTTTCGGGCCTCTTCCAGCGCCAGGTCGCTCGGGCTAGGCTCCATGGACAGGCTACTGACCGACGGACCCGCCAGCAAGGGCCGGGCCAGCTCGTCTGATTCAATTGCATCCAGAGCACCACCCGCTGTGGCATACCCGGCGCGCGCTGGCACCGGCTGCGCCATAACTTTAAGCGCAGGGCGAATAGCCCCCAGCAGCACCAAAGCACCAAAGAGAAGCGTCCCCACTGGCCAGGCAATGCTGCGGGCCAAGTCCAGCATTTCGGGTTGTTGCCACACCGGCACATCCACTGGCGTGACTTTTTCCGTGGTGAAGGGCGCGTTAACCACGTTCACCGAGTCGCCCCGCTCCTGGCTGAAACCAATGGTTTCGCGCACCAGGGTGGTCATTTTGGCCAGCTGCTCGTCGGTCAGCGGCACGGTGGTGGTTTTGCCCTTGGCGTCGGTGTTGGTTTGGTGATTGAGCACCACCGCGGCGCTAATGCGCTTGACCATGCCGGTGCTACCCCGCACCACGCGCACAGTTTTGTCAACCTCGTAATTGATGATCGACTCTTTGCGACCAACCCCGCCGACTGTGGCGTTAACGCCATTGGCTGCTACGGGTGTTTGCGCTGCGCCGTTGATAGGCGCCTCCGTTGGCCCTGGCGGCTGGTTGGTCACTGCGCCCGGCACACCGGTGGCCAGGCCAGAGTTAGCGGTGGTGCTTTCCATCAACTGCTGGCTGCGGATGGCAGTGGCATCGGGTGTCTGATTCGGCGTGAACAGCTCAGAGGTGGACTCGGTTTGCGAGAAATCCAGCTCGGCGGTCACCTGGGCACGTACGTTTTGGCGCCCAACCACCGGCTCCAAAATGTCCAGAATACGCTTGGTGTACAACTGCTCCAACTGCTGAACATGCTGCAACTGCTGGGCATCACCGCCCATGCCCATATCGCCCTCTGGCGGGGTGGAGAGCAATTTACCAGTGTCATCCAGCACGCTGACCGATTTTGGGTCCATCTCTGGCACGCTGGAGGACACCAGGTGGATGATGCCGGCGAGCTGCCCACGGTCCAGCGAGCGCCCAGCGTTCATGCCCACCACCACTGAGGCGGAGGGCTTTTGCTGCTCGCGGAAAAACCCATTTTGATTCGGCAGCGCCAAATGTACCCGGGCACTGGCCACTGACGCCAACGCTTGGATAGAGCGCGTCAGCTCGCCTTCGAGCCCGCGCTGAAAGGTCAAACGCTCTTGGAACTGGGTCATGCCAAAGCGGCTGGCTGTGTCCATCAACTCATAACCTGTGACCGTACCCTTGGGCAAGCCTTGAGATGCCAGCTTCAAGCGGGTGTCATACACCTTGTCGGCAGGCACCAAAATGGCACCGCCGCCATCGGCATATTTATAAGGCACGTTCATGGTGGTCAGCTGCGCCACGATGGCGCCACCGTCTTTTTCAGCCAAATTGGCATACAGCACACGCCACTCGGCCTGGCGCCCCATCACCAGCCCGACAACGCCAATCACCACAAACAGCACAATGCCCACGGCCAAACGCAATTTTTGGCCCTGATCCAGCGCAGCCAAGCGCTGGCTGATGCTGGGGTTCACAGAGATGGCTGGCAGTGCAATGGCGGCAGGCATGGGGTTCTTCCGTTAATGGGTGCTCAATACAGGGTGTATCGCAACTCGGATGCGGATGATTATTTGACACGCCCCCAAAAACATGAGTTCGATAAGAGCGGTTTTTACCCCTCACTTCAAATTTATGTTTGGTCAGTGGCGTTGCTAGTATTCACGCCATGGACCTCAGACTCACTCCCAACACCATGCCGGTCGGCCTTCGGCCCAACTTGACCGGCGGGCGGGCTACGGGTCAAGTCACTGGCGCCGAATCAGACGGTTTTTCCGGTGCGCTGAAAAGTGCGCTGGGCTCTGTCAGCGCCGCACAAAAGACCTCCACCCGCCTGCAGCGCGAAGTTCAGTTGGAAAACCCCAAGGTCAGCCTGGAAGAAACCATGGTGGCCATGCAGAAAGCCCAAATCGGCTTCCAAGCCACGCTGCATGTGCGCAACCGCATGGTGCAGGCTTATACCGACATCATGAATATGCAGGTTTAGGTGCGCAACTCGTTCAATCGGTTTTCGGCCCAATCAATAGTTTCAGAGAACTTGGGAATGTCCGGCGCGCGAATCTGCTGCCAAACCACCGCAGCAACACCGGAAGCCCGCATTTGAGTGAGCGCCTGGACAATATTGCTTACACGCCCCTGGATCAGCTTGGCGATTTGTGGCATCAACACCTCATCGGCCGCCAAATGGGCCTCTATGGACCACCAATCAAACAAGTCCCTCGGTGTCAGCGCCCAACCTCGGTAGAACAGCTTCTTTGCCAAAACCTCGGCAACCGGTTCCAAGTCAAACAGGCATTCTGATGACTGCTCACTAGGTAAGCCGAGCAAAGACATACTCACAATGAAGTCAATCTCACCCTGCGGCAATTTGATTTTCAGCGACGTCGCACCTTCATCGTATGCGTCGATTTGGTCTTCAAAGCGGTCATTGAGCCGCGGGGTCAGGTAGCCCAACCATTGCGGGTCCCGAACAAAAAGATCGATGCCGTCGCTGATACGGTGCCCCAAACTGAGCATTAGCCTTGTCCCTCCACCCAAAAGAGGGCAAAACTCAGTCTTCGCTGCGGCAGCGGCGTCATCCACCATCTCGCTCGCCATCCGCTCAAGCACCCGCCACGACCCCGAAGCCCGGTGATTCTCAATGTCTTGATGCGTTGTCATAACCAATCGGCTACCGCCCGCTCCCACGCCGGGCTGGGGTGCGCCGCGTGAGCCAAGGTATCAAGGTACAAAGAATGGGCACTACTGACGTTGGCACCCACCTCTTGGGCACAAGTCACGATCAACCTTGGCTCGAGTTCGGTGAACAAATACGCCAGAACCGCATTGCCAGCTGCCGTGCGGGCCTTGCGCTGGCCTGTGCGCAGGGACTGCGCCAAATCATCCACCGTTATCACTGCGCCGTAGGGCGCATTGAGGTGGGCGGTGATGAGTTCAGCCGTATTCATTTCAGGTGTTGTTAGGTCTAGGAAGCAGTTACAAAGCGAACCAGTATGCCGCGCAACCCCATTGTGCGGCAAACTGCGTCGCTGAAAATAAGATAGCAACTCGCCCTTATTGCAAAAGGGCTAGAGCACTATTTGATTCGCGATCTACAAAACCGTCTGAGCTTTTGCTACGCAGCGTCTTGCGGCTACCAGCAACAACGGCACAAAAGCGTGTCGGGTATCGCGCAGGGCAATTCAGCCTTGACTCGCAGAGATGGAAAGGTGGAAGTTTTCATTTGCTCGCGATGCGTTTGCGTTGCGACGCATTGAGCCTAACCACTTCACGATTCTGCCGTTTTTGCACTGCCTTGAATCTGCGCACTGAGTGCATTAACCCTAACGCCAATGGCATCAACAGATGCTTAGATATACTATTTTTTTAATAGCTGCTAGCGCATACTGCACAAGGGCTAGAGCACTATTTTTCATATAATCCCCACTGCGCAGGCAAACCGCCATCAGTGCAGATACTGTGCCTGCCCCTGCTGGGTTTGCTCGCAATGCATGAGCCAGGGCTCCGCGAGGTAGCGGACTTGCGCGTCGTTGTTCAAGATGCGCTGCATGATGCGGGTCTTCTCGGCGCGCTGCTCGGGGTGCAGTTGCTCGCTTGCAGCACGCTCGCGCAGCTGCTCGATCAGCACCGCGCAAGCACCCTCAAAGCGCACCACCTGCTCCCAATCCTCGGTTTTGGCGGCGTCAAGCATTTTGGCGCTGCTGTTTTCGATGGCTTTGTAGTAGTCGATGAGTTGTTGTGACATGGCTTAGGCCTCCATCAGTACGCGCTGGCCTGCAAAAGCGGGCTCTGGCCTTAGGGCTGCACCGCCATTTTTGATGGCGTTCCAGCTCACGGCAATGGGCTCGATCAGGCGCTGCACTTCCAGCATCATGTCGTCATCATTGCGAGCGTTGGCCGTAATCAAACGGCGAATGCAGTAGTCATACAAGTTGCCAAGATTCACTGCTAGCTCACCGCCATCTTCGCGGTCCAGCGCGGTAGTCAAGCCTTCATCAATGATGCGGATCGCCTTGGTGACCGAATTGCACTTGAGCAACACATCACCACGGACCAGCGCACCGCGTGCCGTGGCAATAGCGCTGATGGCGCCCTGCAGCAACAGGCTGACAAGCTGGTGCTGGTCCATGGTGTGCATGCTCGTTTCAACATTGATACGCTGGTATGCATTCGATGCACGGGGGTTGTAAGCGCTAAACATGCTGTCGATCCTTCTGGGTTGGTACTTAATTTATCGGCCAACCCCGAAGAAACTGAAGCGCCAAATCATCCGTTTGACTTGTTCCAAGTCGTCACCTGTTGCGCGATGTACGCGTTCAGGCCGTTCAAGTTACTCAGCTGTGTGTCGAGCGCGTTGTACTGGCGGGTAATGCGTTGTTCGAAAGCATTCACCCGCTCATTCACACGCAGCTGGTCTTTGCTGATGCGTTTAAGAGACATCTGCAAGGTGTCATCCTTGGACTTAAAAAACCCATCGTTCGACAACAAATTGGTCGTCAGCGCCTTCACCTTCACGGCAATGCCATCCACCGCACCGCCGCCCGTATTGCGAAACAGATCTCTGACCTGATCCGGATTCTCAGTGAGCGCCTTGTTCAGCTTGGTGGCGTTGACGGATAGATTACCGCCGCGCTCCTGAGCGATACCGATATCAGCCAGCCGCTGAAAGGCACCACCGCTGGTCGTCACAGACTGCATGGCCGAGCGTAGCGAGTTTTGCAAGCCAATAGCGGTCGAATCCCCCTGCAGCAAGCCGGCCGATTTGGCGCCAGCGTCGTACTTGGTAGCGTCTTGCAGTAGCTGGTTAATGGCGTTGTACGCCTTCACAAAATCATCCACCTTGGCTTGCACCGCCGAGGTGTCTTTGGACACCGTGATTTCAATGGGCGTTGTGGTCACCTGCTCTGCCTTGAAGGTGACACCGGAGATGGTCTTGTCAAAGGTATTGGTGGCAGAGCTGACTGCAATACCGTTGACCGTAGCTTTGGCATCGGCTGCGGACTGCGTCACCATGGCGTTAATCGTGGTCAAGCGCGAAAGGCCTGTCATGTCGGTGTTGTTACCAGTTGGGCCTTCATCGACCGTCAGGTTAAACCCAGACGCCTCGCCTGTGGCCTTGCTGCGCAACAGCAGGCGCTCGCCAGAGGCATCGGTCAGCACCGTAGCGGTGACGCTGGCATTGGCGCCGTTGATCTTGCTGGCAATGTCAGAAACGCTGTCGCCTGCAGACACGGCAATGTCCAGCGGTTGGCCTGCACCGGCCGTAAACACCGCGCCAGACCAAGCGCCCTGCGTTAAGCGCAGCGTACCAGCGCCTACCGCAGCGCCCACAGGCAACACAGGTGCCGAGGCCGTGGACTGCGCCTTGGCCAAGCTCTGCACCTCCACACTGAAACTGGTGGGCTGAGTACCGCCGATGGCCGTAGCGCTGACAAACTTGCTATCAGACGATGTGGTGGACACGCCGTTCCACCCCGTCAAGCTGGTCAAACTGCCCGCCGCGTCTGCCAAAGCCGAAACCAGCGATTTAATTTGGCCAAAGGCTGAGATCTTGGTGTTGACTACTGCCGCCTGCACCTTGAGGTTGTCAAGTGGGCGCTTCTCTAACGTAACCAATTGCGAGATGATACTTTTGACATCCAGTCCGTTGGTACCAACGCCTGGCGATGAAATAGTGGCCATACAAACCTCCTGAAAACTAAGCTGCAAGCATTCTGCCGGGAATATGCGGTCTGTTAAGGCTCGTCAAGCCCCGCAGATCACACCCATTTCTGACTCCTGCAGCACAAACTCCAAAAACCAAAAGGGCGGCGACAGAAAAACCGTCGCCGCCTGGGGCACTGTGACAAGGGCTAAGAGCCCTTGTTCGCGTTAACCGTTTTTACCGAATTAACGCAGCAGAGCCAACACACCCTGCGGCAACTGGTTGGCCTGCGCCACCATGGCGGTACCTGCCTGCTGAAGAATCTGGGCACGTGACAAGTTGGCTGTTTCTGCGGCAAAGTCTGCGTCCAAAATACGGCTACGCGATGCAGACAGGTTCTCTGACGTCACTTGCAGATTGTTGATGGAGGTTTCAAAGCGTGACTGCAAGGCGCCCAACTTGGCGCGTTCACCGTTGATAAAGGACAGCGCTGAATCCACCGTCTTCAGTGATTCCGTTGCTTTGGCAAAATCAGTGATATCAAGCTCAGACACTTTCTTTAGCGTAGACGCCGTAGCCGCCGCCCCCAAAGCGTTGGTAGTGGTTTGAGCCACCGCAAAAGACTTCTCAGAGTCAAACGTGACATAACCGGACACCAAGGCGTTTTCGGCAACGGTGTCAGCCGCCAGAGTCACAGCAGGAGAACCAACATTATCCCCGGTGTTATTCAATTTTTGCACAGTGACGCTGCCCGCGTTGGCGACTGCCGTGTCAGAAACTTGAATATCGTTACCTGTCGCATTTGTCAAAAGGATTTTAGTTTTACCAGCGTCGAGGGCTGCGCTAACCCCTGTCTTTGAAGACTGATCGTTGATGGCACTCACAGCTGCAGAAAGCCCGTCTGCAGTATTGGTTGCAGAAAGGGTGAACGAAATTGTTTGGGCTGTGCTGTTGTCGGACTTCAGTACTAGCGAATACGCGCCTGCAGCCGCAAAGGAAAGGCTCGACGCAGTCCGCGCTGTGGCGACCACGCCGGTTTCGTCCTTGACAGCATTGACACTGGCCGCAATATTTAGAGCTGTTGCATGACTGGCAACACTGACGTCCTTTTTGCCCACAAAGCCACTGACCGCCAGCGTGCCAGCTGACACGCCATTCGAGCCAAAGGCACCCACAGCTCCCGTGCCGCTAGCCGCTAGAGTACCAGCCGCAACCACCTGGTTATTTCCGTACACACTGGTGCGCAGGTTACCTGTTGCGGCAACGATGGTCTGGTTGGCATTGGCGCCCACCTGGAACTGCTGTGTGCCAAAGCTACCATCTAGCAGCTTGGTGCCATTGAACTCGGTGGTTTGCGAGATGCGGTCCAGCTCTGCCACCAGTTGCCCAACTTCTGCCTGCAGTGCTTGGCGGTCCCCCGCGCTGTTTGACGCGTTGGCCGACTGCACCGCCAGTTCACGCACCCGTTGCAGGATGTCGCCCGAAGCCTTGAGCGCGCCTTCAGCGGTTTGCGCGAGAGAAATGCCATCGCCGGCGTTGCGCACCGCCTGGTTCATACCGCGAATTTGACCAGTGAAGCGTTCTGAGATGGCCAATCCTGCCGCGTCGTCTTTGGCGCTGTTAATGCGCAAGCCCGATGACAGGCGTTGAATAGAGGTGTTGAGTGAAGTCTGACTCATGCCCAGATTGCGTTGAGCGGTGAGAGACGCGACGTTGGTGTTGATGGTGGAAGCCATTGCAAATCTCCTAAAAAGAACTTACTGAATATGGCGTTACCGCCAGCCAAGGGGAGCACTATGCTGGACCCTCGTGTTTGCAGTGCCGGTTGGCCTTCTGTAAACGACGGGCCATCAAATTGGTCCGTTGGAATAGTTTTCGGGTATCCAGCAGAAAACTTGAATGGCAAACAAGTGGTTTGACACTTCTTTTTTTCGCGCAGGCCACAGCCCATCCCAATATGCGCTAACAAAGCCACCCCGTCGGAGGAAACGCAGGGAACTTGAGGTCAAAACCAAAATAAAGGCGGTTTTAGCGCGGGTTATTGGGGCACTGCAGCGCACGGCACTCTCCACAATTCACTCATCTACCGCGTTGCCCGCCTGCCTTAATTGGATAGCAATGTGGGTTACCCGCCTTTAAGGAGTTCACCATGGCCGCCACCATCAACACCAACGTCGCGTCTCTCACTGCGCAGCGTAATCTGAGCATGAGCCAGACGTCACTCAACACCTCCATTCAACGCCTTTCATCGGGCTTGCGCATCAACAGCGCCAAAGACGATGCGGCTGGCCTGGCTATTTCTGAGCGCTTCACCAGCCAGATTCGCGGTCTAAATCAGGCGGTGCGCAATGCTGGCGACGGTATATCTCTAGCCCAAGTGACAGAAGGTGCCATGAAGGCAGCGGGCGATATTTTGCAACGGGTGCGTGAACTGGCGGTGCAGTCAGCCAACGCGTCAAACAGCGCGGGGGACCGCCAAGCACTGCAGGCAGAAGTTGGGCAACTGGTGGCAGAGCTGGAACGCATCTCTCAAACCACCGAGTTCAATGGCACCAAGTTGCTGGATGGCAGCTTTGGCACACAGCAGTTCCAGGTGGGCGCAAATGCCAACCAAGTTATTGTGGCGGCCACTGCCAATTTGCGCACCAGTGTGTACGGAAATAACCAAGTGGTTGCGGCTGGTACTCTAGCGGTTGGCGGCACGGGAACTGCGGGTGCCTTTGGTGCGAATGGCGTGTTAGCTGGCACGCTAGCAGTCAGTGGCTTTGTGGGCAAAAAGGACGTCAGTGTTGCCAGTCATGCAACAGCTCTAAATATTGCGGCCAGTGTCAATGCTGTCAAGGACGAAACCGGCGTGGTCGCCACAGCGCGGACTGCGTCGAGCCTGACCTTTGCGTCTGCAGGCGCGTATTCGCTAGAACTGAAGTCCGACAACAGCACAGCCCAAACAATTTCGTTCACCCTGTCTGCAAAAGACACGGCAGACGGGCTTTCTGCAGCTGTAAGTGCCATCAACGATCAGTCTTCAAAGACAGGGGTCACCGCAGCCCTCAACTCTGGTAAAACTGCGATCCTTTTGACGAATGCGACAGGTAACGATATTCAAGTTTCTGACACGGCGGTCTTCTCCAACGCGGGCAACGTCACTGTGCAAAAATTGAATAACACCGGGGGTGATGTTGGTTCTGCTGTGACTCTGACGGCTGACGCCATTGCCGAAAACGCCTTGGTGTCCGGTTATGTCACGTTTGACTCTGAGAAGTCTTTTGCGGTGGCTCAAACCACTACCAACGCTTTGGGGGCGGCGGCTACGGCGTCTACGCTAAAGAAAGTGTCTGACCTCGATATCACCACCTTCGATAAAGCAACGGAATCACTGAAGACGGTGGATTCAGCGCTGTCCTTTATCAGCGGTGAACGCGCCAAATTGGGTGCCTTACAGTCACGCTTTGAAACAGCCATCTCTGCACTCACCATTACATCGGAAAACTTATCGGCTTCGCGATCACGCATTCTGGACGCAGACTTTGCTGCAGAAACTGCTAACTTGTCGCGCACTCAGATCCTGCAGCAAGCTGGTACGGCTATGGTGGCGCAGGCCAACCAGATTCCGCAGGGTGTGCTGCAGTTGCTGAAGTAAGTGTGAACCTAGAGTAAGTCGTTTAAGCCACGTACCGTCGTCGCAGCAGTTTTTTAATTCTGGTACAAAGGCAAGGCAGTGTTCTAGCAAGATGTTTGCGGCAAAGCAGGAAGATTCATTTCAATGACGACGAATAGCAAACATACCGATCAGAGCAATGCACGCCTTCGTGCGGCACACGCAGCCCAAGACTGGAAGAAAGTCACACTGCTGTGCAAACAAGCTCTGCGCAAAGACAAACGTCATCTGCTTGCCAATCGTTTTCTGGGCTATGCCCTGAAAATGCTACGGCAATTCGAACCGGCGATACAAGCATTTCAAACGGGCGTGGTGTATTGCCCCGCCGATGCCGAACTGATTGCCAACTACACGAACTTGCTGCTGGAGCAGGCGCGCAGCGGAGAGGCGCTGCCACTTTTAGAAAAGTTATGCGCTTTACGACCGACCGACTCCACCAGTTGGGCGCACGTTGCTCAGTGTTGTTATGCGCTTGGTCTCAACGAAAAAGGCTTCGGATCGGCCATGGTGGCATACACCATGGCAAAAACCAACTGGGAAAAAACGGCAGCACTGACACAGCGGGCTATTCACCGCCGCGAACTCGGCCAAATTCGCGAAGCTGTGGAAGACTGCACAGCGGCCATTGCCCTATGGCCCACTGACCCAAGCAACCATACGAACCGTTTGCTTTTCATGCTGGCTGACCCACAAACAGCCCCAGAAGAACTGACGGCCGCTGCACGCGAATTTGGTGAGATTTTTGAAGCAGACCACAAACCTCACTGGCCCAGCTATTCGGAGCGGCAAGGTGACCCTTGGCGCAAGCTGAAGATAGGTTTTTTGTCGCCCGATTTTCGGGTGCACGCAGTCATGTGTTTTGCCGAGGGCATATTGGCGCAACTCGATCGCCGGCAATTTGAAGTCTATGCCTTTTATCTACATCCTAGCGAGGACCAAGTCACCAAGCGGGTGAAATGCCATGTCGATTACTTTATACCCCTGTCGGGCATGGGATATGAAGCGCAAGCCACATGCATTCGCTCGCATGAAATTGACATCCTGATTGACATGACAGGGCACACAGGTAATAACGCCCTGCTAACCATGGTGCGCAAACCAGCGCCGGTTCAGGTGACATGGCTTGGATTTGTTGCAACCACTGGGTTAACGGCCATTGATTACTATCTGACTGACGAAGTGATCACACCGCATGGTGTCGATCATCTCTTCATAGAGGCCTTGTTTCGCCTACCAACTTATGCCGGCTCTTACCGGGCGCTGAGCCGTAACCCGTTGTGGCGTTACCAGCCGCTTTATGCAGTGCGAAAAACTCCTGCTCTAAGCAACGGATTCATCACCTTTGGCTCATGCAATAACCTAGGCAAGCTCACTGACGAAGTGCTGGCTCTTTGGGGTCAGTTGTTACAGAAAATGCCGACTGCCCGCCTACTGATTGAGGGCAAAGGATTTGGCAAAGCTGATTTTGCAGAAGGCTATCGAACACGGTGCGCCAGCATGGGCATTGATACTGGCCGACTGGTGTTGATTCCACTCGATACAGCAAAGCAATACCTCGCCTATCACGACATTGACATTGCGCTCGACCCATTCCCGCTGACTGGCGGCACCACGACCTGCGACGTGCTTTGGATGGGGGTGCCTTTGGTGTCAATGGAGGGGCGTAGCTCCCCGAGCCGCATGAGCACTGATGCGCTTACACACTTACGCCGAACAGAGTGGCTAGCGAAAACTCCGGGCGAATATCTTGATATCGCTATTGATTTGGCGTCTAACTTTTTACAGCTCAATGAGTTTCGCTTAGCGTTCCGCCACGAGGTAGAGCAATCTCCATTGATGCGCGACGACATCGTTTGTCAGCACTTTGCAGCGGCGATGAGGACAATGTGGTTCCGATGGCAGGCCAAAATCGAGCATCCAGGTGATGGCATTGCCCAAAAAAATATCGTGGACATATGGGAGGCGAGCCGCCCAGCGCACCTTTGTACACACCCTAACCGCCGAGTAGGGCTTGCAACTGGCGAAAAGCTCACTCTGGAGGAAGTGCACCAGCGACTTCAAAAAATGGTCGCCAATGCTCTGGCAACGTCCTGTGCTAAGGTTAATTCAGATGGTAAGGACGGAATGGACCAGCGCTGGACGGCAATCACCGAATTAGCAGAGCTGGTTCTCAGTGCGGTCCCAAATGATCCCGTGTCGCTTGCATGCTTAGCGGAGGTGGAACATGCGCATGGTCACACAGATTTTGCGGTGACCTACTTAGAGTACGCTGCCCGCGCTATACGTATTAACGAGTTCCAAAAAACGTGAGTCTGATCGATGACCGACAACATACGTACACATGAAGCAATCGTCGCAGCCTACAACACGTTAAGAGCACAACCGCCTTGGCAGCACGACCGATCCGCCATCCTGCACCACCGGGTACTACCCTTTGCGACCTATGCCCCTTGGTTAATGGACCCCGACTTTTTGAAGTTGTACGAGCAAATCAAAAACCACACGCTGGTAGATATCTACAGATGCCACGAACTTTGGTCGCTTGCGAAACAAGTCGGCGACGTTGAGGGTGATGTGCTGGAAGTTGGCGTCTGGCGGGGTGGCACCGGTGCAATCCTGGCCAGTGCCGTAAGGGACTTCCCAGATAAGCAGGTATTTCTGGCCGACACATTCAAAGGCGTAGTTAAAGCGGGACAGCAAGACACCCGCTACACGGGCGGTGAGCACTCCGATACCTCAAGAGATATTGTTTCCGATCTCATGGAAACTGTCTCGCTGGGAAACACCACTTTATTACAAGGCATCTTTCCGGACGACACGCAACATATCGTTCCCAGTAAGATCGCCATGCTTCACTGTGACGTGGACGTTTACTCATCTAGCAAAGACATTGTGGACTGGTGTCTACCACGCTTATCCGTCGGGGCAATAATGGTGTTCGACGATTACGGATTTTTTGGGTGTGAAGGCGTCACCAAGCTATGTAACGAACTACGGAATACCCGTGGATTGCGCTTCATGCATAACCTAAATGGTCATGCCGTGTTCGTGAAGTTCGCGAACTAAATCAACGGGGAGCCGAATGCAATCGTAGTGCTTTCCATCCAAAGGTACTGTCCTGCACCTCGTCCATATTAGTAGGCGAGCACATCCCATATCCCCATGGCACGAGAAAAAAGGCGACACCTGCTTGTTCGGCTGCAAATCGATCATCAACGCGATCCCCGACATACAGGGTGGCATCGGGTTGCAGCGAATGCAGTTCGATGGTTCGTCGGATAACAGCCTCTTTCGACGGCAAGGGCGACCCCCAAGAATCCAGTGCGTAGGCGCCTTGAAAAAGGCCCGCCCAACCCAAGTAATCCAAGATGAGCTTGGTCGGTGCAATTCGTTTGTTCGTGACGATGAATAGAGGAACGGCGGCCTCAGCCAGCTCACGCAGGAAAGCATCAACACCTTCGAATACCGTTGTGTACCTGTATCCAGTGCTGTCGTAGTGCGCGATGAACGCCCGGGTCAACCCGTTAAGCAGCTCCGTATCCGACGAGCCGCTGAGCATCTGCAACGTGGGTCGCAATGGAGGGCCAATAATGTCTGCGGTGAGCGCGAGCACAGGGGTAAGACCTGCACACTCGAAGGCAGCGTTGTAGGAGGCCAGAATGCTGGCCGAGCTATCGATCAAAGTTCCATCGAGGTCGAAAATGACGTTCTGGATGCTGGGCATAACGACTCTTTCAAGCGCCAAGCACGGCCGCCTGCGCAGCACGGGTGATCGCGTCACGCAGTGAGACGGAAACAGAGGCACCCAGCCCAGTCTTTATTTTTTGAATATCGGGAACATAGATGCTGCGCTGACTATGGTCAAAATTTGAGCCTCCAATGATATCCACCGACTTACCCGGCGTTAGAGTATCTCGAACCAAATTGGCTAATTCGGCAATACTTATAGCCTCATCCGAACCCACGTTGTAGGCTGCGCCCGCCTCGCCTTTATGCAGCAACAGCATTAGCCATCTAGCCAAGTCAGCTTGGTCTAGGTAAGACCGCAATGGTGAGCCGTCTCCACTTACTGTGATCCTGTCGCCATGCAAGGCATCACGAATAAAGTTACCAATAGCAAAGTGCACATTCAAAGGTAGATCAGGCCCAACGAAGGCAAAGCACCGCGCTACCACTACCTCTAGCCCGCTTGATTGATCGTATAACGCGCACAAATGTTCTGCAGCTCGTTTGGCTACGCCATAGGCCTGTTGTGGGTCCATCGGGTCGGGCATGCCGTGGTACGTCTCGGGCACAGTCACCATTCCAGCCGGCATACGGCCATAGACCCCCCCGCTGCTGGTCAGCAGAAAACGCTGGGCGCCACAAGCCAGTGCGAAGTCCAGCATCTGGCGCGTGCCGCTGACGATCTGGTCATAGCGCTGCAGCGGCGACAGCTGCGGCCCCAATGTGGAATCAGCAGCCGCGTGAAGGACGTGGCTGAAACGCTTACCACGCGGCAGCTTGTGTGCCTGCAGCACGTCGCCCTGCAACCAGCACGCGCGCCCTGCCAACTGCGGATGCTGGGCTGCAAAGCGGGCTGGGTCGCGGCTTAGCACGGTCAGACGCGGCGCAGCAGCGCCAAGTGCTGCGAAATGCCGCAGCAGCGCAAGACCAAAGAAGCCAGTACCGCCCGTAAGAAGCACATGGTGCTGAGAGCCGAGGGCGTCTAGATCAGACGGCCGCACTAACACCGCCATACATCAGCACCAATGGGTTCTCATATTGCGCAGCCAGCGCACGCGCAATGGCCTTTTCGGCGCGGTAAGAGGAAATAAGAACGGGCACGCCTGGGTAGTCAACCAGCGCCTCTGGAGCCTGCACAGGCCATGAATCAAACTGCTTGCCGTGCAGGTTGCGGTTGCCATCCAGCACTGCCAACACGCATTGACGTTGCTCGGGTTGCAGCGCTGGTATGAGACGGGCGCTATGGGAACCCGCACCGTAGAGCACGAAGGGCTCATCAGGCACACACTGTAGTGCCCGGGCCAGTCGCACTGTCGATCCGGCAAGGTAAGCGTCCATCCTCGCGCTGTCCTCGCGTTGCGTACTAGTCGCACCACCCTGACCTACTTCGGCCATCACAAACAATGCGCCGGACCCGACGCTAGGCAGCGTTAACACTTCGTGCATCAGTAACTTCGCACCGAGCCTACCTAATAGGTTGCGCAGGCTAATAACGCTGAAAAACTGGATGTGTTCCAGAGAAAGCTCACCCAGTGGTTCGCCCGCATCACCGCGAAACTCCTCCAGCGCCGGGACTTCTAGCAATAGACGGGCCCCTGGTCGCATATGACTGATCAATTGCGCTAAGTCGCTGTGCAACTGGGGCAGGTGCTCCAACACCGCCATCAGGCAGACCAGGTCTGCTTGACGCAAGTCCATTACCTCGCCCGCATTCGCCAGCCAGCCAGTGCGAATGTCGGTGAGGTTAAAAAGCGCAAGCGCCACTTGGGCAGATTGTGGGGCTGGGTCAATACCCTGCACTTGCGACCAGCCGGCGTCGCGCAATGCTGCAAGCAGCACGCCAAAGCCGCACCCAATGTCAACGATGCGGGCTGTCTTGGGCAGCCCGGCACGCTGACACAAAGCCACAGCGGCGGCTATACGCTGGCGGTCCAGCGCCGATACGCTACCTTGTGCGTCGTACTTGGACACCGCTTGATAGTAGGCAGCGTACTGTGCATCAGGTGGCAGGTCGCTCGCGTAATGAAAACCGCAGGCACCGCAACGGGCCACCTGATAGCTCATGTCCAAGTCGTGAACGGCCGCTAGTTGGTTATGCAGCAACAGCTTGGGCTGATCGGTGTTACAGACTGGGCAATGACGGTGCTGCGATGTCATGCGGGCACTGCGTAAATAACCAAATCGAAACTGTTATGCGTGTGCTGCCGCATGTGCAAACGGTAGTCTGTGCAGAGCTCCGCTAGCACGTCGGGAATCACCCACAGATCTTCGGGCCGGTGGTAACCGGATATCGCCAGTACTGGGCGTGAGTCGCGCAGGGTTTGCGCCGCGCCGCGCAGGGCAGCCACCTCTGAGCCCTCCACATCAAGCTTGAGCAAGTCAAGTTGCGCGCCCGCTAGAAACTCATCAATGGCCACGGTGGCAATGCCCTCATCGCCATCAGGGTGCACATTGCCGGCTTCGCCCAAGCCAGTGTTGAAGCGCAGCAAGCGGTAGCAGTCGGCCAGCGCCAAGGGCAGACAAAGCCCCGGCAGGTGGTGCCAACGCACGGTTTGGCAGAGCTTGGCGAAGTTAGCCTTGTCGGGCTCGAACAACCAAGCTTGCCCCACTTGACGATGTCCTAGCAGGTCAATGAAGCTGTCGCCGTTGTAGGCACCACCGTCCAGATAGCTCAGACCCTCTGGCTTCAGGTGCGGCAGGGACAGTTCGTTGAAGTATTGGGCATCCGTGTGAGTGAAACCTGCGTAGGCGTCGTTCAACCCTAGGCGAAAGGCAACCAATTGTTCAAAGCACTGACGGCTGACGTCGTCGGCCAACCGGGCGTGGGTGCGACTCAAAGCGTCCAAGTTCTGCAACAAAAAAGCTGGGTCAGCCAACCAGTAGCGCCAGCCCAGTTGCGAGGCAAATTGAGCATAGATGTGCCAGGGCATCACCACGCGCTGGCAGCCAACTTTGCGAGCCAGCTGCGCCAAGCCATTGAGCGGCATAACGCGGTTGTAGATACCAATGAGTAACGGCATGGCCAGATCTGCCTCGGTGAGCTGACTCCAGCCTCGCACTGGCAGGCCTTCAACTTCACTTTGCGCGGGCAGCGTTTGCACAAAACCAGCGACACGCACGCCCTGTTGGACACAAGCGCTGGCCACAGCGCGGCCGAAGAGCCCAGTGCCGAAGATCCACACCGACTCGCCGACATTCAATGGCCGCAGCGGCTTGACTCTTGCCGCGAGTGACGTAGCCCAATCGCTCATCGGTTGATTGCCCGCACAGCTACAGCCTCAGCGCGCACGCCGTCTCGCTCTTCCACCGGCAAGAAGGGGTGCATATCGTCCAGCTCGGGGGTGATGAACTTGCCGTCGTCGCCGACGAGCGATTTGATACGAGGCACGAATTCTTGGCGCGGATCGACGTGCACATTTAGAAGCATGGGCCCGGCTTGCTGCATCAGCAAGTCGATATCCGTCAACGCGCCCTCGCCTTCCAATGTGTGGGCCTTCAGGCCATACGCCTTGGCCAAGGCTTCGAAATCGGGGAACTCGACACCCGTGGCTGGCGTGGCACCAATCACCCGGCCAAAAAAATTCTCGTGCGTTTGCCAGATGCTCAGGTAGCCAGCGTTGTTCAACACGACGATGATGACCGGCAACTGCAAGGTCTTGAGCGTTTGCAACTCCTGTACGTTCATCTGTAGGCTGCCATCGCCGGCAAAGCAAATAACGCGGCGGCCCTTTTCGGCGCAGGCGGCGCCAATGGCTGCTGGTAAGTCATAGCCCATGGACGCTGAGCCGGAATTGCTGAAAAGCCGGTTGCCGCGCTGCAGACGGGCCATCTGGAACGGCAGGATGCAAGCGCTGGCATTACCACAAGCCACAACATCGTTAGGTCGAAGATTTTGAAACACACGGTCCACCAGCCGATAGGGGTTCAGTGGCGCACCTTCTACAAATGGGTGCTCTTGGCGCGGGTCGAACCGCTTGTTCAGGCCACGCACGAAATTTTGCCAAGGACTGAAGTCGGGTAGTTGCACATTAACCAACGCTTGGTCAAGTGCAGCGATGAACCGCTTGGCGTCCGATTGCACCCGCAAACCCGGTTGTACGCCGGGCTTGTGCAACTCGGCTGAGTCGATGTCCACCTGCACCACAAAGCCGTGCTTGGCGAAGCTTTCCCAGTTGTAGCTGGTCTGGCGAATGTTGAGCCTGGAGCCAATTACGATGACCAAGTCGCAACCCTGTAGCGCAAAGTTTCCTGGTCGGGTACCAATAGTGCCGGGGCGGCCGGCGAACAGTGGGTGGTCGGAGGCAATCAGGTCGTGAGTCCATGCCGTGGCCATGGGTACGCCGCAAAGTTCACCCAGAGCAACCCAATCATCCACCGCGCCAGCCAGTCGAACGCCGGTACCGCCTAGCAGCAGCGGGCGCTGGGCCGATTGCAGGCGACGTGCGATTTCGGCACAAGCAACGCCCAAGTCATCTTGGGCCATAAGCTCGGGTAGGACAGCGTCAGGGATTTGCAGTTCAACTACGGCTTGCTGAATATCCAAAGGGATGTCAATCCAAACCGGCCCCGGCCGGCCCGATACCGCCAGCGCATAGGCCTTAGGCAAGGCTTCGATGAGATCTTCGGGCGTTCGCATCAGCTGCGCGTGCTTGCAGAGATGCTGCGCCATGGCCACCGTAGGACCTTCTTGGTCGCCAAGTTGGCGTAGCCCAGGCAGGTTATGGAAGTCAAGACAGGTCTCGCGCTTGACTTGGCCGGAAATGACAATCATCGGGATCGAGTCAGTATAGGCACCAAACACGCCGTTTAAAGCATTGATTGAACCTGGCCCGGTGGTGAGCATGACCACGGCGGGCTTGCCCGCAATGCGCGCATAGCCCTCTGCCGCCATGGCACAAGCCTGCTCATGGTGCATGAACGCACAGCGTAGGCTGGGATGACCACCTAAGGCTTGGTTTAGGAACATGGCACCACCACCGGTGACGGTGAAAACCTGCTCCAAACCCTGGCGCACAAGCCAGTCGGCAATCTGTTCTGCAACACGTTTCATTCAGAGCCCGCGATTCAAAATGAGGCTTTTAAGCCCAGGATTCTGGTTGTAGGGTCCGCTCAAGTGATCAATCGTCAAAGGGCTATCGACCTCAATTGCAGACGCTAGCACCTCACCATTCATGATTTCACGGCATGACAACTGGCCTTTACGCAAAGGGATTGCAAGATAGAAGTCGCGCTCAAAACTCTCTTTAGTGAACACATAACCCGGTTCTAAATTGCGCTTGGCATAGGCGCCGCGTACCAATGCATCCAAATATTCCACTTCTTTTCTGGAGATGATGCGCTTGGACCGACTACGACCACCGCACATTTCTGCAGCCTTGTGAAACGCCTTGAACCAGGTGTCGCATTGCTGCGGCAGAGAGCAATAAGATGCGACTGAAACGCCCTCGTGATCAATGTCAATATGCCGCTCCCAAGTGCGTGCGCCCTTACCGTATGAAATCAAAATGGACGATTGCCAATCGTGGTATTCGTGGGTCGAAAGACCAATCACATGGTCGGGATAGCGGGACTTTAAATAATCAATTTGGTCTAATTCAAGCTCGCCATCTTCAGAAGGGTAGAGCGAGACACAATGATTGATGGCAAGCGGGATATCGCGTTTTTCATAAAAACTAACCAAGTCATCCAAGTCTTTTTCAGAAGCGCCGCCGGTGGACACAATGGTGGGGCGCCGGGTAGAGGCAATCTTCTCAATCAGCACCCAGTCATTCATGTCTGAACTGGCGATTTTGATGATCGGCATGTCGAATTCGACGCAAAGGTCAACAGACGCTTCGTCAAATGGCGTGGCCATTGGGATGCAGCTCAGATACCGAATTTCTTCGACCATGCGGGCAAAGTCTGTCTTGCTCAGCTTGGTGTCTTCTGTCTTTTTGATGTAACGGTGATCTATGCTGCCCTTGAATTCGGGATGAATGAACTCATCCACGTCGCGGAATTGCAGCTTGATAGCAGCTTTGACGTTGTTGTAGCGGACTATGGCAGCATGGTCACGAATAATCTTCAGACCGCGATCAACCTTACCCCAATGGTTGTTGGCGAGCTCTAGAACAAAAAGATTCTCGAATAAATCCCGGTCTTTTTGACTTATATAGCTCATATCCTTGCTCCTGAATCCATCTAAAAATTAATGCCTAGGAAAACCTCGATCTTGTGCGCCGCAAAGTCCAGCATCTCTGGCGTAAGCGCAGGCTGCACACCAATCCAGAAAGTGTTGTCCATCACGTTGTCGGTATTGGTCAGGTCGCCGCTGATGCGGTAGTTGGCGCCAATCATGTAAGGCTGGCGCGTCAGGTTGCCGGCAAACAGCAGGCGCGTGCCGACTTTGTTTTGGTCCAGGTAGGTCAGCAAATCCAGCCGGGTGACCGGGCAGTTTTCTTTGAGCGTTATGGGGAAGCCGAACCATGAGGGATCGGAATGCTCGGTCGGCTCGGGCAGGCTGACGAATTCTTCACAGGCTTTCAGGCGTTCTTTCAGGAAGGCGTAGTTGTCTTTGCGGGCCTGGATGAACTGCGCGGCCTTGTCCAGCTGGGCCAAGCCGCAAGCGGCCTGCATGTCGGTGATCTTGAGGTTGTAGCCCAGGTGGCTGTAGGTGTATTTGTGGTCGTAGCCGTACGGCAGGTCGCCCAGCTGCTGACAAAAGCGTTTGCCGCAGGTGTTGTCTTTGCCCGGCTGGCAATAGCAGTCACGGCCCCAGTCGCGAAAGCTCTCGGCGATGGTTTTGAGTTCGTCGTTATTGGTAAATACCGCGCCGCCTTCGCCCATGGTGATGTGGTGTGCCGGGTAAAAGCTCAAGGTGGCGATGTCGCCAAAGGTGCCGACCATCTGGCCGCGGTAGGTGGTACCCAGCGCATCACAGCAGTCTTCCACCAGCCACAAGTTGTATTTTTTGCACAGGGCCGTGACGACATCCAGGTTGAACGGGTTGCCCAGGCTGTGCGCCAGCATGATGGCCTTGGTCTTGGGGCCAATGGCCGCTTCGATCTTGCTGGCGTCGATGTTGTGGGTGAGGCGGTCCACGTCCACAAACACCGGCACGGCACCAAACTGCAAGATGGGGTTGACGGTGGTGGGGAATCCCGCTGCAACGCCAATAACCTCGTCGCCTTTTTTAATGGCCCGGTCGCCCAGCTTGGGCGAAGTCAGGGTGCTGAACGCCACCAGATTGGCCGATGAGCCGGAGTTGACGGTGATGAGGTGCTTGATGCCGATAAAGGCCGCAAGCTTTTTCTCAAACTCAGCGTTGAAACGACCGGTGGTGAGCCAGCCGTCTAGCGACGCGTCCACCATGTTTTTGAGCTCGGCGGCATCAAGCAGCTTGCCGGAAGGGGGGATGGGTGTCTGACCCGGAACGAACGGCTCTGGGGCGTAGGCGCTCACTGAAAAATGGGCCACGTCGTCTTTGATGATTTGACGCAATACGCTTTGCAGTGCTTTTGGGGTGAGCTGCGCCAGTTTTTTAACAGCCAAACGGGCGCTTAAGAGCATGGCTTTCTCTGCCCGTACGTAGCTTTTATAGGCTAGCGGTTCGCCGTCAAAATCTGCCTCGCCCAAGGGCAACCGCATGGCTGGCGGGGTGGGCTCGGTGGTGGTTATAAAAACAAAGCGCGCGTCGCCAGCGCTATCGGTTGGAGTTATGGCCAGCGCAGGGCGATATCTGGTTTCGCTCAAGTCAGGGTAGGGAAACGGCAACTTGTAAATGCCACCTTGTTGAATGTCAAGCATGGTTCCACACGTCTTCTGCTGGGTTAAGTAGATCGGTCTGAGCAAAACCACTTTGGCTTTGCATTTGCCATGCGGCGCGCTGCTCGGGGCGTAGGCTGGCTGCCACTGCGCTGAGTGCAGCGGCGCTGTTGCTAGGCAGTGATGTGCCCTTTGGCAAGAATACGACCACCACCTCAGCATCCCGGGGGATGCCCAGATGGGCCAGCTGGTCTAGTTGGATGTGACCGTCATGGCAATGGGCTTGTATGGCAAGCATATGGGCTACTCCGTTTCTGAGCGCGTGGTGAGCACGTCAATGCTGATTTACAGCCATGATGACTGCAGCACAGTAACGCCCAAAAATTAGACTAACAGTGGCGGCGACTTTAGCGGATGCATTCATTCGTTTGACTCATAAGAATCAATGTCCACGCCACACAATTCCCGCGCATCGGCACCAGCGTGCTGCTTTACATACCAATCCATGGTGCGCGCAACAGCCTGCGGCAGAGTCCAGCGCGGATGCACGCCCAGCACGCTGCGCGCCTTGGCGGTTTCCAGCGCCAGCCACGCAGTCTCATGCGGATGACTACTATTTATCTGATAGCTTGTTGCGCAATAGGGGTATGGGCTAGATGCCATTTTCATTACTTTTTCTACCGTTGCGGCCTCATGCGTGGGAGGACCAAAATTGTAGGCACCGGCAAGCTCTGGCTGCTCCCACAAAACCTCGGCCAAGCGAAGATAGCCCGCCAAGGGCTCCAGTACATGTTGCCAGGGGCGAATGGCTTGGCGGCTACGAATAGACAGGGTCTGACCCGCTTGCCAAGCCCGCACCGCGTCAGGAATAAGGCGATCCTCAGACCAGTCGCCTCCGCCTATGACATTGCCCGCGCGCGCGCTGGCAATAGCTACACCTTGCTGCGCCAAAAAAGCGTCGCGGTAGCTGGCAATCACCAGTTCGCTGGCCGCCTTGCTGGCGCTATAAGGGTCATGCCCGCCCAGCGCATCGTCTTCTCGGTAGGGGTAGGCGTGCTCCAGGTTGCGGTAGACCTTGTCGGTGGTCACCATGACGGCCACCCGCACGCTGGCTAGGCCGCGCAGGGACTCCAGCAAGTTCGCAGTGCCCATAACGTTGGTGGAAAAAGTAGCCAACGGGTCACGGTAGCTGGCGCGCACCAAGGGCTGGGCGGCAAGGTGTAACACAAGCTCCGGCTGCGCCTCTTGCATCAGGTGCGCAACGGCAGTTGCGTCACGAATGTCGCAGAGACGGCTGCACATTCCATCCGAGACACGCGCCGTGTCAAAAAGGCTAGGTGTCGTGTTGGGTACCAACGCCAAACCAGTGACTTCTGCCCCCAGGCGCTGCAGCCACAAGGCCAGCCACCCGCCTTTGAAACCGGTGTGCCCGGTGAGCAGCACGCGCTTACCGCGCCAAAAAGATGCGTTGGGGTGCATTACCACACCTTCCATGGCGCTTGGCCAGATTCCCACAGGTCTTCAAGCTGCGTTTTGTCACGCAGGGTGTCCATAGGCTGCCAAAAGCCATGGTGTTCGAATGCCATGAGTTGTTGTTGACTTGTCAGGGTCTCAAGCGGAGCAGATTCCCAAGGACTGGCATCGCCTTGAATAAGGCTCAAGACCTGTGGCGAGAGAATGAAGTAGCCGCCATTGATCTGCCCACCGTCGCCTCGTGGCTTTTCAGCAAAACTCTTGACTTGTCCACCTTTGGTCTGCAAAGCACCAAAACGGCCCGGGGGCTGCACGGCGGTCACCGTGGCCAGCTTACCGTGGGCTTGGTGGAAGGCGATGCTGGCGCGAATGTCCACATTCGCCACGCCATCACCATAGGTGAAGCAAAAAGCGTCTTCGCCCTGCAAGTAGCGCGCCACACGTTTGAGACGCCCGCCCGTTTGCGTGTCTTCACCGGTGTCCACCAACGTTACCCGCCAGGGTTCGGCGTGGTGCTCATGCACTTCCATCTGGTTGTTGGCTAGGTCAAAGGTGACGTCGGACATGTGGAGGAAGTAGTTGGCGAAGTATTCCTTGATGACGTAGCCTTTGTAGCCGCAGCAGATCACAAAGTCATTCACGCCGTGGGCGGAGTAGGTCTTCATGATGTGCCACAAGATGGGCTTGCCGCCAATCTCGATCATGGGCTTGGGCTTGAGGTGGGTTTCCTCCGAAATGCGGGTCCCAAGACCCCCTGCAAGAATCACCGCTTTCATGGCGTGGCAGCTCCAAGGTTTGAAGCCCCAACTGTAAGCGCAGTCTGCGCGCTGCAAGCCTGGCAATAGCGGCCTATATCTTGTCTATTTTGAAATTTTGGGGGAACAGGGGCGCGCAATTTTGTCGATTTGATTCGCGGCGGTTTTGAGCGTGGTTTTGGCGAAGCCCGGGACATCCTCAGCGGTTTGGGTGTGCTCGGCGCGGACAGCCCCATTGAGCAAGGCATCAACCAAACTTTTGCGCTGGTGATGAAGGGCTATGACGATTTTCTGGCCGCAAAGCTGAACCCCCAACCAGCGGCCAACACGCCGCTACAAGACACAAGTGCGGCCCAGCGTTAGTCAAGTAAGGGCATTAGCTAGAAATTGCTATTACTTTCGTAGCTTTTTGCGCTTATTCCATATGGGCTACAGGTCTATTTTGCTTTTAAGTAGCTCAGTGCGGGCGTAACGCTCTTTTGTGCACGGTCTAGCTCTGGGTGATTTAGAAGCGCTGTTGCTGGCGTTGGGCGGCGAACCCGATGATGGCGTAACATTTCCGCCATGACCACCGATATCGCTGCCATCCCTGACAACTACGACACGCCGTGGAAGGAAGCCATTGAGCACCACTTCCCTGAATTCATGGCCTTCTATTTTCCCAAAGCGCACTGCCAGATTGACTGGCAAAAGGGCTACATCTTTCTTGACCAGGAGCTTCAAGCCGTGGTGCAAGACGCCGAACTTGGCAAACGCTTTGTCGACAAACTGGTGCAGGTCAACCGCCTGTCTGGTCAGGAAGACTGGATTTACATTCACCTTGAAGTGCAGGGCAGCGCCCAGGCTGAATTTGCGGAGCGCATGTTCGTCTACAACTACCGGATTTACGACCGCTACCATCGCCCAGTGGCCAGCATGGCGGTGTTGGCTGATGACACGCCAAGCTGGAAACCACAAGAGTTTGGCTACGACGTGCTGGACTGCCAGATGGGCATCCGTTTTCCGATTGCCAAGCTGCTGGATTACGCCGACCGGGCAGCGTCCCTTGAAAACGACCCCAATCCGTTTGCCTTGGTCACACTGGCCCACCTGCAAACCAGAGCTACCCGCACCGATCCGCAGGCACGGTTTGCCGCCAAGTGGCGGCTGATTCAGTTATTGTTTCGCCGCGGTTGGGCGCGTCAAAGTATTCTTGATTTGCTGTATGTGCTGGACTGGATGATGAAGCTGCCCGACTATCTTTCAGTGCAGCTATGGCAAAATGTGGCGAATTTGGCGCAGGAGAAAAAAATGGCTTATGTATCAAGTTTTGAACGAATCGCGATTGAAAAGGGTATGCAGGCTGGCATGCAGCAAGGCATGCAGCAAGGTATGCAGCAAGGTATGCGGCAAGGTATGCAGCAAGGCGAAGCATTGGCGCTGCAAAAGCTGCTGACCAAGCGCTTTGGCGTTATTCCGTCTGACACTGTTGGCAAGATAACAACCGCAAGTTCAAAGCAACTTGATGCCTGGCTGGATTTGGTTCTGGATGCGCCCAGCCTTTCGGCGGTTTTTGATGGCCCACCACCGTCAACCCACTGACCAAAGCAGTCTCTCCTAAACAACAATCCCGGTCTTGTACCGGGATTTGTCGTTAAGGGCAACGCAGAGTACTTGGCAAACACTTTGTTGACAAGCCGGGCTATGCGGCGTTGGACGCTGCCACCGGCACCCGGCCCATTTTCTAAAGCTCAAAAAAACCTGTTTTTTCCAGTTTGGTTCAACTCTTAGCCAGGTTTGCCGATGAGTCAAGGGGGGCGCCTTAACGCCCAATACTCACACCTACGGATACATACACGCCGCAGGCCACGGCCGGGCGCATTTTGTCGCTTTCTACAGCTTTTTTCGACGCTTATGCCGCGCAGCCCTAGAACAAAATTTGAACTCACAAACAGTGGCGCGCAATTTTGTTGAATCTGCTACCCGGCGGCTTTAAGCATGGTTTTCGCGAAGCCCGCGAGATTCTGAGCGGCCTGAGCGTGCTCGGCGCGGACAGCCTCGTCGAGCAAGGCATCAACCAAACTTTCGCGCTGGTGATGAAAGACTATGACGATTTTCTGGCGACCAAGCTGAACCCGTGCCCAGCGGCCAAGACGCCGCCACAAGATGCTGGCACTGCTCTGCGTTAGCCGAGTAAGGGGATTCCAGATCTGCTGCCATTTTCGTAGCTTCTCGCCCTTGTTCCACGAGGGCTAGACGCCTATTTCGCATTGAACTCATCCAATGCGGCTGTAATGATCTTTTGCGCACGGTGATCGGCCTGAAACGTTCAAACGCGTCGGCCCCTACAGGCATCATGCGACTGTTCCCCACAGATCATGTTGCGGGCTCAGCCAGGCGTAGTAGTCAAAAAATGGCGGGCTGCTGTCATCTGCTCATGCTCAAAGGCCGACGCAAAGTCGTCCAGATCTTTGGGTTGCAAGCCAACAACCTCACTGAGAGCGACTTTTTTCCAATCAGCAACCGCAGCATAGACCTCGGACAACACGCGCAGGGCTTTCGCCGCAGTCAGAGCGAAGTAGCCACAGCGCGCCAGCAAGGTGGCCACGTCTGTCACCGGGCCATCTAGCTCTGACAGCCAGGTTTTTGATTCGCGCTCTTTATCAGGGAACGGATTCAGGTCAAAGGCCGGTGCGAGTCGCCATTGCCCACAGCCAACATGCAAAAAGCCATGGTTTTGCAGATGATCATCCACGTTGGTAATGAGCAGGTTAAAGACCATGCGCCTCCATAGCTGCTGGGCATCTGCAGTCGGCGCGGCGCAGTTGGCACGTATGGCATCCGCAATTTCGGTATAGGCGTGCTCATCTTGGCGTGACGCCTGCAACATGGATGCGGCTGAAAGGTAGGGTATGCGGGCGTCGACTGCGGTACGGTCAAAGCGCTCAATGATGGCCATGGCTACGCCGTCAACGTCAATCACGCGCGCGGGTGCAGCGTCAATACCGGCCAGCCGCGCCAGCCGGAGCGCTAAAACCTCCCCCCGGGTGACGCTACGGTTGTCGATGATGCTGGGAAACTTGCCAATGGCGAGCCGACCGTTAGCATCAATAACGGTGCACTTGGGCCGCATACCGCCCAGTGATGTGCCCTTGCCTTGGAGGTATTTCAGGTCTTCGGCGGTTTCAGTGCCGCTTTCGACGGCTCGACTGGCGCCATACATGTGTTGCAGCTCTACCAAGGGCGGGGTACTGCGCTGCCCTTGTTCGGCTGCCCTGCAGTAGTTTTTGGCCCTGTCGCGCAGGCGCAGCGCGCCCACCCGACTGGAGTCGTCAACCGCGAGCAGGTAGTCCAGTTCGGTCAAGGCGGCCAGGGTTGGCGCTGTTTTGCGCCGCTTGGCATGGTCCCGCGCAATGACGCGGCGGCCCCATGCATCAGGCGCGGTATCTGCCACTGCATAGCTAAATGGCGAATCCAATGCAGACGCTGCCCTGCGCCATTGAAAGTCGGCCGTCAATTCAAGCTCTGGCGAGATCTTGAAACTGTCTGGGCTTGCCAGCCAGCTTGGGTCGTACACAAAAGCTGTGTTCTCACGCTGCCCTTGCTTGACGTAGGTGAGACTGCCAACGGTAGTGCCAGACTGACCGATGCAGACATCAATTTGCTGCTTGATATGGGTCGACGGGTTCATAGCGCGCCCGGCGAATCGCCTTTAACCGACCGGGCGCGAATCCGCTGAGGTAATTGCGCATCCGTCAGAGTCAGACCAATGTCGTCTTTGGCCGTGTCAAGCAACTTGGAGAGCCCATCAAGCACGCCAAACAGGTGCATCACCCGCGCATAGAAATGAATCGGCACACGCGAGTCTCCTTTTTCCATACGCCGGATGGTAGAAACCGATGCGCCAATTCTTTCGGCAAGCGACTGTTGCGAAATATGGCGCCGCCGCCGCGCCAGTGACACGTCGCTACCCAGCTTGCGGATGGCCCGATCTACCGGAAGGGGCATTGGCAACGATATAGGCTTATCCACCTCAACAGAATCACTAGATGACTTAAAGGGCTCCATGAGGTTGATTATATTCATCCGAACACTGAGCAGACAGGTTCAAGGCCACCCATGTAGGAATTTCCCCTACAAGCCTGCTCCAAAACCCGACACACAGCACAGCCAAACGCTGATTCAAGTTTCTGGCGCACCGTTTCAGAATCGGCTCCATGGTGCTGAAGAAGGTAATTAGGCCCCAAACACCATCCAATTAAATGACCCGATTTTTCCCACGGAGCCCACCATGAACGACGAGCAACTCAACCAGGAAATCCGCGATGCCAACCTCACCTACCTGATGCTGGCGCAAAACGTGATTCGCCGCGACAAGGCTGAGGCGCTGTTTCGCCTCGGCATCTCGGAAGAGTCTGCGGAGATGATTGCCACACTATCACCGGCGCAAATTCTGAAGATCGCCGCCAGCCCCATGCTGCTGTGCCGCTTCCGGGTGGATGATGACATCGTGTGGAGCCTGCTGACCAACCACGCCCCAGCCAAGGTGGACAACGATGCCACCACCAAGCTGCACGCCAGCATTTTGATGGCCGGCCGCTTCGCTGAAGCTCTCTGAGCCCAACCCCAGCCCCACCTGCAAGCTACCAAGGACACATCATGGCCACCGTATCGACCAAGAGCGTTTTGAATGACTCCAAACAAGTGGAGCGCGCTGTGGCGCTGATCCAGCTTGGCGCGCGGCTACAGGTGCTGGAGAGCGAAACCAGCCTGTCGTATGAGCGGCTGCTGCGCTTGTACAAGGAAGTGGCTGGCAAATCGCCCTCCAAAGGTCAATTACCGTTTTCTACCGACTGGTTTTTGACTTGGCAGCCAAATATCCACGCCTCGCTGTTTTTGAACACCTATCACTATCTGAACAAGGTGAGCGCGCTGGACGATATTGACGCCATCATGAAAGCTTACAAACTCTATGCCGAGCAGATCAGTGTTTGCGGTGTGGAGCCACTGCTGTCCATCACCCGCGCCTGGCGGCTGGTGAAGTTTGTCGACAACAATATGCTGGGCATGACCAAGTGCAGCAAGTGTGGCGGGCACTTTGTGTCAGAAGCCTATGAGAACTCGCGCCACTTTGAGTGCGGCCTGTGTACGCCACCAGCCCGCGCAGGCAAGGGCTCTACTGGCGGCGGCATTCTTCTGCACTAGGCGGCCTACTCCAAAAAATATATTTTATAGCTACTAACGCTTTGTTTATAAGGGCTAGAAGCTTATTTCACTCATAACTCAAGTGACTGGGAAAGCGGTCGATATGATAGAGAGCAGAGTGGGCACCTAGCACTGCTCGTCTTTTGAAACACAAGCCCTTCTAAAGTAGACCGTCTATGTTTGTTATTGTTGGTTGGCTGATTGTGTTGGTGTGCGTCTTTGGCGTGTACATCTTTCACGGCGGCAACATTTCGGTTGTCTTGAAGGCCTTGCCGTTTGAGTTGGCCACCATCGGCGGCGCCACCATCGGCGCGTTTGTGGCCAACAACCAGATGAAGGTGATTAAGGCCAGCCTGAAAGGGCTGGGCAAATGCTTCAAGGGCAGCAAGTACACCAAGGCCCGCTACATGGATTTGCTGGCGCTGCTCTACGACATTTTGCAGAAGGCCCGCAAAGAGGGCTTGATGGCCATTGAGAAAGACGTGGAAGAGCCTGAAACCTCAGCAATTTTCAAGAAACACGGCGCGGTCGGCAGTGACCACCATGTGGTGGAATTCATCACCGACTACCTGCGCATGATGGTCTCGGGCAACCTGAACGCCCATGAGATTGAGTCACTGATGGACAGCGAGATTGATACCCACCATGCCGAAGAACACGCCGCCGTGGCAGCAATGCAACGGGTGGCCGGTGGCCTGCCTGCTTTTGGTATTGTGGCGGCGGTGTTGGGTGTGGTGAATACCATGGGTTCTGTGGGGCAGCCGCCTGCCGTGCTGGGTGGCATGATTGCCTCGGCGCTGGTGGGCACGTTTTTGGGCATTTTGCTGGCCTACGGTTTTGCCGAACCGCTAGCGGGTCTGCTGGAGCAAAAAGTCGAAGAGGCCGGCAAAGAGCTGCAATGCATCAAAACCACGCTGCTGGCCAGTATGCAGGGCTACAACCCAGCCACGGCCATTGAATTTGGTCGCAAGGTGCTGTTCTCCACCGAGCGCCCAACCTTCCTTGAGTTGGAAGCGTTCGTCAAAAAGAAATAAGCCCAACCGCACGGCACCAGCATGGCAACCGAAGCCAAAAAACTCCAACCCATCATCATCAAGCGGATCAAGAAAACCGCGCATGTGGCGCACGGTGGTGCTTGGAAGATTGCCTACGCCGACTTTGTGACGGCGATGATGGCGTTTTTCTTGCTCATGTGGCTGCTGGGCAGCACCTCTGAGGGCGACAAGAAAGGTTTGTCAGACTATTTCCAGTCACCGCTGAAGGTGGCGATGCAAGGTGGCAGTGGCGCAGGTGCCAGCCAGAGCTTGGTCAATGCCGGCGGCAACGATCTAACTCAAACCGCCGGGCAGTCCAAGCGCGGCGATGGCTCCGACCCCCAGGCACGCAGACTCTCGGGCAATCAAGACAAAGTGGCGCGCGCCAGAAAAGACGCCCAGAAAATAGCCGAGCTCAGCGCCAAAATCAGCTCGCTCATCTCGCAAAACCCTAAACTGGCTGAATTTAGCGAGCAGATCAAGCTCAAGGTCACGCCCGATGGTCTGCAAATCCAGATCGTTGACGATCAAAAGCGCCCGATGTTTGACAGCGGCAGTGCCAGTGTCAAACCTTATATGCACGACATCCTGATGCAAATTGGCTCGGCGCTATCGGATGTGGACAACAAAATTAGCCTGGAAGGCCATACCGACCAGACCCCCTATAGCAATCAGGCGCGTGGCTACAGTAACTGGGAGCTATCAGCAGACCGCGCCAACGCCACGAGACGTGAACTGGTAGCTGCAGGCATGCCCAACGACAAAATGGCTCGTGTGATGGGCTTGGCATCGAGCGTTTTGCTCGATGAGGAGAATCCTCGAAGCGCATCCAACCGTAGAATCAGCATTACCATATTGACCCGCGAAGCAGAAGAGCGTTTACTGGGTGCCAGAAAGGTGGAGGCACCCGCCGAGGCTGAAGCCCCACCCAGCACACCTCCGGTTGACGTTTCGGCCAAACCTTAACGCCACGCGACATCCCACTTGGAAATCACTTTATGACAGTTTCGGCTTGCGCCATCGAAAGGCTCCTCCATGGCGAATGATCTCAAGTTTCTGGTGGTTGACGACTTTTCCACCATGCGTCGCATCGTGCGCAACCTGCTCAAGGAAATTGGCTATGCCGAGGCGGATGAGGCAGAAGACGGCGTAGTGGCATTGCACAAGCTGCGCAATTCCACCTTTCATTTTGTGGTGAGCGACATCAATATGCCCAACATGAACGGGTTTGAGTTGCTCAACGAAATCAAGAAGGACGAGAAACTCAAGCACTTGCCGGTGCTGATGGTCACGGCTGAAGCCCGCAAGGAAGACATCGTCAGGGCGGCGCAGCAAGGCGCGGCAGGTTATATCGTGAAACCCTTCACCAAAGCCACGCTGGAAGACAAAGTCAGCTTGATTCTGACCAAGGTGGGGTTGAAATGAGCACGGGCGCCCCTTCCGGTTCAGCAGCGGCAATAGCAGATTTGTCGCAAGATGTTCATCAGCGCATTGGCATCCTGACACGCCAATTGCACGACTCGCTGCAGGGCCTGGGGCTGGCTGAAAAGGTCAAGACCTGGGCTGGCGAACTGCCCGATGCCAAAAGTCGCCTGACCTACATTGCCCGCTTGACGGGCGAAGCCGCCGAAAAGGTGCTTAATAATGTGGACCAGGCCAAGGCGCATCACGACCACATTGCCGCAGAAACCCGCCGCATTGGTGCCTTGATCGTCAAAGACCCGGTGGCAGCGGTGGCCAAGGGCCATGTGATGAACTTCATCCATGACGTGGAAGACGCCACCCAACAGATCGACACGAATCTGACCAACATCATGATGGCGCAAGACTTTCATGATTTGACCGGGCAGGTGATCTCCAAGGTGGTTGCGTTGGCCGCCAACATTGAAGCGCAACTGTTGCAACTGCTGATCATCACCGCGCCTGCTGAGTCAGTCAGCAAGCCAGTTGAAACGCCTGCCAGCCCTGTCGCTGCAGAGACACCTTTCGTGGTGCATGAGCAGCCGGTTTTGCAGGGGCCGGTGGTCAACCCCGAAGGCAATCCGGATGTGGTCAAAGGCCAGTCCGAGGTGGACGACCTGCTGGCCAGCCTGGGTTTCTAATTCCATTTCTAAATCACCCATGTCGTTGTTGCTTCGCCTTGTCGTGCTACAGCACTGCCTGCGGCTTCGCGCTTAGACACAAATGATCTGGAAACGGAATAAGCCCCGGTAAAACAGGCGGGGAAAGCCCCCGCTTATTGCGCTTTAGTTCCAGAAGCGCAAAAAGACAATGGGAAGAACACAAGGTGTCTTCCCAACATGGAATCCAGCAGCCAAGATAAGAATTTACCCGCCTCCGAGCGCAAGCTGCAAAAAGCCCGCGACGATGGTCAGGTAGCGCGTTCGCGTGATCTGTCGCACCTAGCGGTGTTGGGCGGTGGTGCGGCTGCCTTGCTGGCGCTGGCGCCGATGATGCTCGGCCAGCTCAAGACGCATATGGGTTTGCAACTGCTGTTTGATGCCCAAGCTCTGAAAGACCCGCAGATCATGATCAACCGCTTGGGGGTCATGGTCGGGGTGGGCTTGGCGGGCGCTGCGGCACTGGCCGCGGTGGTTAGTGTGATTGCCATCCTGGGCGCTTTGGCAACCGGTGGGTGGGTGGCCAGCGTCAAGCCCATCACACCAGACTTCAGCAGGCTGAACCCTTTGACTGGTTTGGGCAATATGTTCACCAAAGACAAGGCCACAGAAGTTGGCAAGATGGTTTTCATCGCTTTCATGCTGTTGCTGGTGGGGTTCAATTACCTGCAGACCGGGTTGGATACCCTGGGGTCGCTGGTGCTGCAGCCCTCGGCCCAATCCATTTCCCACCTGGCTGACTGGCTGACGATTGGCATGGCGCAAATGCTGGTGGTGCTGTTGGTGGTGGCCACTATTGACGTGCCGCTGCAGTCTTACCTGCACAAATCACGCATGAAAATGTCGCACCAGGAAATGAAGCAGGAAACCAAGGAGTCTGATGGCAACCCGCAGATGAAGGGCCGTCTGCGCCAGCGCCAGCGCGACATTGCACAGGGCAACAGCATCTCTGCCGTGCCCAAAGCCGACTTTGTGCTGATGAACCCGACCCACTACGCGGTGGCGATTCAGTACGACGACAAAACCATGCACGCACCGCGTGTGATCTCCAAGGGCGCTGACCTGCTGGCCTTCAAGATCCGCGACATTGCCAAGGAAAACGCCATTCCCGTGCTGCAGTCGCCCATGCTGGCCCGCGCCTTGTATGCCAATGCCGAAATTAACCAGGATATTCCCACCAGCCTGTACACCGCGGTGGCACAGGTGCTGGCCTACATCTACCGGCTCAAAGCCGCCATGCGCGGCGAAGGCCCGTCACCCGGCGAGGCACCGACGCCTTTTGTGCCACCTGAACTGGACCCTTTGTCCAAAGTGATTGCGGCTGAAACACCATGAACGCTTCCCTCAAATCCTTCAAGACCTGGTTTGGCGGCAACACCGCGCTGATGCAAGGTGCCGCAGCGCCGATGCTGGTGGTGGCGATTTTGTCGATGATGGTCTTGCCGATGCCGCCCTGGATGCTGGACACCTTCTTCACCATCAATATCTCAATCGCACTGATGGTGATGATGGTGGCAGCCTACATGCTCAAGCCGCTGGACTTTGCGGCGTTTCCGGCGGTGTTGCTGTTGACCACCCTGATGCGTCTGTCGCTCAACGTGGCTTCTACCCGCGTGGTGTTGCTCGAAGGTCATACCGGCCCCGGTGCCGCAGGAGCGGTGATTGAAGCCTTTGGCCACTTTCTGATTGGCGGCAACTTTGCCGTGGGCCTGATTGTTTTCTCGATTCTGGTGGTGATCAACTTTGTCGTGGTAACCAAAGGTGCCGAGCGTATTGCAGAGGTGTCTGCCCGTTTTGCCCTGGATGCCATGCCAGGCAAGCAGATGGCGGTAGACGCCGACCTGAACGCTGGCCTGATTGACGAGAAGGAAGCCAAACGCCGACGCGCCGAGGTATCGGAAGAAGCCGACTTTTTCGGCTCCATGGACGGTGCCTCGAAGTTTGTACGGGGCGATGCGGTGGCCGGCATTTTGATCCTGCTGATCAACATCTTTGGTGGCTTTGGCATTGGCATGCTGCAACACGACCTGAGCGCCTCGCAAGCGGCCAACACCTATATTTTGCTGGCGGTGGGTGATGCGCTGGTGGCGCAGATTCCGGGCCTGCTGATCTCGGTGGCGGCTGCCATGGTGGTGTCGAGGGTGGGTAAAGACCGTGATTTGAGCGGCCAGATCGTCACGCAAATGTTTGTCTCACCCCGCGTGCTGGGGATCACCGCCATCATCATGGGCATCATGGGTGTCATCCCGGGCATGCCGCACACCGTGTTCATTGGCATTGCCTTGCTGCTGGGCTACGGCGCTTGGGCGCTGGCGCATCGCCCGGTTGCGGTGGAAGAAGTGCCGGCGGCCCCAGTCGCAGCAGGCGACGGCGAAGCCAGCTGGGACGATTTGCAACCGGTTGACCAGCTCGGTCTGGAGCTGGGTTACCGTCTGATCACGCTGGTGGACAAAAACCGCCAGGGCGACTTGCTGACCCGCATCAAAGGTGTGCGCCGCAAATTCGCACAAGAGGTCGGCTTTTTGCCCCCGCCGGTCCATGTGCGTGACAACCTGGAACTCAAACCCAGTGGCTACCGCATCACCCTGCGCGGCGTGATTGTGGGTGAAGGCGAGGCTTTCCCGGGGATGTTTCTGGCCATCAACCCAGGCGGCATCAGCACCCCGCTGATCGGCACCCCCACCACCGACCCGGCTTTTGGCCTGCCAGCGCACTGGATCGACGCGCAGCAAAAGGAAGCCGCGCAAATGGCCGGATTTACCGTGGTTGATTCCGAGACTGTGATGGCCACGCATTTGTCACACTTGATGCAAGTGCAAGCCGCCAAATTACTCAGCAGAACCGAAACCCAACAACTGGTAGAACACGTGGCCAAGCAAGCTCCCAAACTGATTGAAGAAGTAGTCCCCAAAATGGTGCCCATTGCCGTCTTCCAAAAAGTCTTGCAGCTATTGCTGGAAGAATCGGTACACATTCGCGACATCCGCACCATCATCGAATCGCTGGCCGAGCATGCAGGTGCCACCACCGACCCGGCCGAGCTGGCCAAGCGGGTGCGCGTGGCACTGTCGCCAGCCATCGTGCAGCAGATTTATGGCGCCACCAACGAGCTCAACGTGATCGCCATCGACCCCGCACTGGAGCGCTTGCTGGTGCAAGCGCTGGGCAACCCCGCAGGACAAGGCCAAGCCCTTGACCCGGGTGTGGCCGACATCCTGACGCGAAAAGCCGCCGAAATGGCGCTCAAACAAGAAGAAATCGGCATCCCGGCCTGCCTGCTGGTGCCAGATCAGATCCGCAGCGCCATCGCCCGCCTGGTGCGGCGCGTGGCCCCGCGCTTGCAGGTGCTGGCGCACAGCGAAATCCCTGAATCACACACCATCCGCATTGGTCCCATCCTTAAAGGTGCAGCATCATGAACATCCAACGCTTTACTGCCCCCACCGCCCGCGAAGCCTTGTCCAAAGCCCGCATGACCTTCGGCGACGGCACCCTAATCTTGTCCAACCGCCCCACCGCTTCGGGTGTGGAAGTGGTGGCCACCGGTGAAGAGACGCTCGACGCGCTGGACCGCAACGACCAGCAAGCCCGCCAAGGCCAACGCCAGCTGGCGGCCAAGACAGCCCCCGCCTTGACGGCCAACCCGGATAGCCAGGTGATTGAAGACACCGCCCAGCTGGCGATGAGCACGCTGTCGTTTCAAGACTATGTGCGTGAGCGCATGCTGCGCAAGCGCCACGAAGCAATAGCTGCACAAACTGCCGCCCCGGCCATGCCTGAGCGTCAAGAGCGCCCCGCTGCGCCGCGTGCGCCCGTCCCTGTTGCCCGCGCCGCCAGCCTGCAACCCGGCATTGCCCCTATCCAAGTAAAAAAGGTCGCGCCGCGCGCGCCAGCCCCAGCACCTGTATCTGTAGCGGTATCTGCCGCACCATCGCAAGGCATTGTGGACGAACTGCAAGCCATGAAGGCCCTGATTGAAGACCGCTTCAACACGCTCACCTGGCTGGGTCAGGCGCGGCAAAACCCGATCCACGCCAACCTGATGCTCAAGCTGATCCGCTCCGGGTATTCGCCAGCACTGGCCAGGACCATCATGGAGCGCATGCCCGAAGACCTGAACGCGGCGGCTGCCACCCATTGGGTGATTGAAGTCCTGACGCGCAACCTGCGCACCGACGCTGGGTCGAGTGCGATTCACGATGAAGGGGGCACCTACGCCTTGGTGGGTGCAACGGGTGTCGGTAAAACCACCACCGCTGCCAAGCTGGCAGGCCTTTGTGCGCGGACGCACGGCCCGGCCAGCGTCGGCCTGATCACGCTCGACACCTACCGGGTGGGTGCCCACGAACAGCTGCGCACTTATGGCCGCATGCTGGGTGTAGTGGCGCATCTGGCACATGATCGCGCTGCCCTGCAAGACCTGCTGGGTCTGTTGTCCAACAAGAAAATGGTGCTGATCGACACCACCGGCATCGCCCCCAATGACCCGCGCAAGCGCGACATGATGGACTTGCTCGACTTGCCCGATGTGCACCGCTTGCTGGTACTCAATGCGGGCGGCCACGGCGACACGCTGGACGACATGATCAGCGCGTTCAAGACCACCGGAATGCAGCAAACCATTCTGTCCAAAACCGACGAAGCCGCCAAGATTGGCCCGGCGCTGGACGCCACTATTCGCCACCAACTGGTGCTGCGCGGTGTCACCACCGGGCAAAAGGTGCCCGAAGACTGGGAGCGTGCAGACGCTGCTAACCTGATCGCCATGTCGATGCGCTCGCCTGCCAAGTCAGCGTTTGACCCCAAGGTAGCTGATCTGGGCTTCTTCTTTGCGCAGTCAAGCCCGATGCAACCGGAGCAATTCCATGCTTGAGCCCTGCGTCAACCAGGCCGCTGGTTTGCAAAGTCTTGCTCTGCAGCAGGTGCCGCGTTTGATTGCGGTCACCAGCCACGGCCAACAACTGGGAGAGTTACCGTTGCTGTGGGGCTTGTGCACCAGTTGGGTCAGCATGGATTTGTCAGTGATGGTGCTGGATGGCCACACCACCGAAACTCCACAAAATCCTGGTTTGGCGCAACTGCTGACCAACCCTTTGAGCCGTCAGCTTGAAGATGACAACCCGGTGTCCTGGTCCGTGCTTCCTGCAGCCCAGGGCTTGGCTGATCTGTCAGCGCATGGATTCTTGGCCAGTTCAGTCGGGGAGCTATTCAAGGCTTATGCCGTGCTTCTGGTTTATGCCGATGCCGACCGGATGACGCAAATCCTGAAAAGCTGTGCGCTAGCACCCTTGCTGGTGGTGCCACCGGCCCAGACCGCTGCCGTCTCTGCATACAGGGCGCTGAAACACATGCTGGTGGTCGGCCAATTGCGGCCAACTGTTGCTAACATCGTGCCAGATTCCCAGACCATGATGCCGACGCCACCGTCCACCCCTGCCCAAAACCTGATGGACTGCGCGTCCAACTATTTGGGTTACAGCGTCAAACCGCTGACCATTACCGCCAGCGCCCGGGCAGATCGATCCCAAGAAGACATGACCCGGCTAGCCATGCAACTCCTAGAGAGCGCCGTGCCACTGAAACGCAAGCCGATTGAGAGGGTGCATTGATGTATACCGCCAAGGGACAATTGGACCGCAATGCCTTGATACGCCAATACCAGCCGTTGGTGCGCAAACTGGCGCACCACATGATGGCCAAATTGCCTGCCAATGTGCAGGTGGATGATCTGATTCAAGTCGGTTTGATTGGTCTGTCTGAGGCCCTCACCCGGTTTGAGGCAACCCAGGGCGTGCAGTTTGAAACCTTTGCCACACAGCGCATCCGTGGCGCCATGCTTGATGAACTGCGCGAAAACGATTGGGCTTCACGCGGTACCCGCAAAAGCCAGAAAGACATTGAGGCCGCCATTCGCCGCCTGGAGCACCGCTTGGGCCACTCGCCGCTGGAGAGCGAAATTGCCGTCGAACTGGACATGCCGCTGAGTGACTACCAAAGCCTGCTGGCCAAGGTCAAAGGCACCCAACTGGTCTACCTGGAGGACATGACCCGCAACTCGGACGACGAAGACAGCTTTCTGGACCGACACATGGGCGATACCGAGGCTGACCCGCTCAACATGCTGCGCAACCAGCGCATACGCGAGGCCCTGGTGGCCGCCATCAAGAATTTGCCCGAGCGCGAGCAGTTCATTATGAGCATGTACTACGAGCAGGACATGAACTTGAAAGAAATAGCTGCCGTGCTGGACGTGACTGAGTCACGCATCTGCCAGTTGCACAGCCAGTCCATTGCCCGGCTGCGGGCCAAAATGCGCACGCATTGACGTGCATGCCCTTGAGGCGTGACTTCACTTGGATATTAGCCAAAGCGGCCAAGGCCGGTAAAGGCCTGCCGCAGCCGGCAACGACCGTCCGCAGATAAACCGCGACCTATCAGGCGCTGATCACCCGGAATTCACCACTTTGACGACCCGCACTGCCGTAAGGTTGGCGCGAGTATTTGCCCATTGCGGGTGCATAAATGGTGTCACGGGTGGCAGGCATCAGGGTGCTGAGGGCACTTTGGGTGATGAAGGCGCGGCGTAGCAGGGTTTCGCGGCACGACGCCAAGCCCACCGATATGGTGCGCATGCGTAGCTTAAGTGAGGGCTCTTGGGTGAATACAGCTGGGGTGCGCTGAACCAGGCGCGACAGCTCCAGCACGACTGCTTGCAAGTCGGTACTGGCCTGGAGCAATTCGCCAGAGTCGGGCTCTAACAACTGCTGGCTGATTTGGTGGATGTGCGTTTCAACGATTTCCAGAGATGACTGGAGAGGATTGCTAGCCATGAAACGCCCCTTTGGCAAAAGCCGAGGCACGGCCTGCGCCCCGTGTTAAACGCGACTGCGCTGCAGCATTTCCTGCGCGTTGGACAGCAGCTTGTCGGCAATCACCCCAGCGTTGACCTTGTAGGTGCCATCTGAGATAGCCTGTTTCACTGCGCTGACCTTGGCCATGTCGACCTCTGCCAGATCGTTGGCACCATCGGCTTTGATGGACCGTGCCAAGCTCGACACGGTGACGGCCACACCAGCCTCCTGCGGGCCTTTGGCCGCAGTGTTCTTCGCCTGCGCACTGGCCGCTGGCGCGCTTTTGGCGGCCAGAGATGCTGCATTGCTGCTGTGGGCAACGGGAGTGTCGGAAGGTTGGCTGATTTTCATGGTGTTCTCCAAAACTACTGATAACGTAGCCTCGTAAGTTCACTTTCGGCAAAAGCAAGCCCAACTTTAATCTTTTTTTCAAAATTGCTTGACCGATCACAGCGCCACCCTCACCGTGCGCTCATCAGACACCGTGCCAGTGATGACCTGGCCGTTTTCCATTTTAACCATGGCGCTTTGCCCCACGATCCCGGCTGACAGGGCTTTCGCCCGGCCAGCAATCTCAAAACCAGGGCCTGTGGCCAGCACCCGCACTTGCGCGCCGGTTTGAAAAACCTGCGCTGCCTTGACCATGTCCTGGCGCAAGGCCTGCCCGGTTGACAACAAACGGGTAGCGGATTTGCCCACCCAATCGCTTTGGTTGGCCACAATGGCGCTGTTGCCCTCGGCCCAGTCCACCTCCACGGCCATCGCATCGGAGGCCTGCAAGGTGGTGCCGGGGGACACCTGCCCCTTGATGACCCAGGCTGGGCCCATGGCCTTGACAGTGATCGGCAAAAAAACATTCCACTTGATACGCCCTTCAACACAACGCAAGCCCAGGCGCGCCTTGCCCCACAACCGCACATTGGGCGGCAGATACGGCTCTACATGCTGACACGGCGCCAGATTCAGGCGGCGGTCCAGTTGCCCAACCACCACCTCCATGCGCAAAGGCAAGCTACTGCTTTGTTGTGCCAGCGAGTCATCCAGCCAGCGCTGCGCGGCAGCGTAGACGCCGTCGGGATCACCCGCTGGTTCAAACGTCTGCGCCTGCGCGCACCCAAAACCAAGAGTCAAAACCCCAAAAAATAGGCGCTGGACCCATTGAACACATAAAACAGACATGACGCACCTCGCTGAAGTTCAGGCCACTTTATGCGCACTCGCCGCTGGCAAACAGCACAAGTAAGCGGCGTTTTTGCCTCTATTTACGGTTTAGAAAAAAACCCGCGTTTTCATAATCGACCGGACATGACAGAAAGCAGAGGTGTCACATGTTCGCTAACTTGACCAGTAGTTTGGATTTTCAAGCCAACGCCTTGGTGTTGCGCGCCGAACGCCAACGCGTGCTGGCCAGCAATATGGCCAATGCCGACACCCCAGGCTATATCGCCCGTGATTTCAATTTTAAAGATGCGTTGAGCCAACAAACCAAAACAAGTGATAGCGAACTATCCAGAGCTGGCAAGGGCTTGAGCCTAAAAACAGAGTCAAACATGACAAATTCAAGGCATCTGCCGCTGTCGGGCTTGAGCAACAGCGAGCTCAGTGGTGGCAACGCCATGGGCTACGCCGTGCAGACCCAACCCAGCGTGGACGGCAACAGCGTGGACATGGACCGCGAGCGCGCCGCCTTCGTCGACAACTCGGTGCGCTACGAATCGACCCTGCGTTTTATCAACGGCTCAGCCAAAACCCTTTTGAGCGCCATTCAGGGGCAATAGCCCGGACGCCTGCGGAGAAAAACCATGTCGATGTTTTCAATTTTCAACGTCTCGGGCAGCGCCATCAGCGCGCAGTCGCAGCGGCTCAACGTGGTGGCCAGCAACCTCGCCAACGCCGACGCGGTGGCCGGCCCGGACGGCCAAGGCTACAAGGCGCGCCAAGTGGTGTTTCAGACCACACCCATGGGCGGCGATGCGGCGGCGGGCGTCAAGGTCAGCGCCATCGAGGAAAGCAACGCCCCCTTCAAGCGGGTGCACAACCCCAACCACCCCTCGGCCGATGCCGACGGTTATGTGAACTACTCCAACGTGAACCCGATAGAAGAGATGGTGAACATGATTTCTGCCTCGCGCTCTTACCAAAACAACGTTGAAGTAATGAACACCGCCAAAACCCTGTTGCTTAAGACGCTGCAGATGGGTCAATAAACCGGCTAACCAGGACACCACCATGCTTACCTCCAGCGTTAACCCCGCGGCCAGCAGCACATCGACGGCAGCCTCCGGCACCAGCAAGTCCAACATGGATGAAGCGCAAGACCGATTCCTGAAATTGCTGGTGGCCCAGCTGAACAATCAGGATCCCATGAACCCCATGGACAACGCCCAGATGACCAGTCAGATGGCTCAGATCAACACCGTTACTGGCATTCAGCAGGTCAACGACACCCTGAAAAACATGGCCGAGCAGTTCACCGCCATGCAGGTGTTGCAAGGCAGCAACTTGGTCGGCCACAACGTGCTGATGGAAGGCAACAAACTGACCATCACGGACGGTAAAGCCTCTGGCGCCGTCAACCTGGCAGCCCGAGCCGAAAGCGTCAAGGTGGACGTGATGTCTCCGGGCGGGCAGGTTGTTGACAGCTTCAATCTGGGCGCGCTCGACGCGGGCCAACACGGCTTTACCTGGGATGCCAGCAGCTACACCTACGGCGGCACCCCCACCTTCAAAATCACCGCCACATTGGGTGGCAAGCCCATCGAGAACACCGCACTGTCGGTGGCAACGGTGCAAGCCGTGGGCAGCAGCAATGGCGCCATGACCGTGCAATTGCATGACGGCACCTCGGTGCCCTACAGCGCCATCAAAACAATTTTGTAATCCTTCACTGATTCACCAAGGAAATCATCATGTCATTCCAAACAGGACTCTCAGGACTTCAGGCTTCCAGCCGCAGCCTGGATGTGATCGGCAACAACATTGCCAATGCCAACACTACCGGCATGAAATCATCGCGGGCGGAGTTTGGCGACATCGTGGCAGCCTCCTTGGGCGTGGCAAGCGGCTCTAATCAAGCGGGTATTGGCGTCTCAGTCATCGATATTGCACAGCAATTCAGCCAAGGCAACATCACTACCACCTTCAACAGTCTGGATGTGGCCATCAACGGTGGCGGATTTTTTCAACTCACCCAACCCGATGGCACGTCCGCGTACACCCGGGATGGCTCTTTCAAGCTCGACAAGGACGGCTACATCAAGACCAACACTGGGTCGTTTCTCATGGGTTATCCCACTGACAAACTGGGTAAACCCACCAGCGCCACAATTGAGAAGCTGATTTTGCCCACCAATGCACCGATAGCCGCTAACGCCACCACCGCGATTGCTGCTGAATTCAATCTTGATGCAAGAGCCACCATAACGGCAGGTGTGGCTGCACAGGTAGGCCCACCCGCTGTTGCAGCCATTGCGGCCACACCGCGATCAACTTACGGCACATCCCTGACGGCGTACGACTCACAGGGCAACACAGTTCCCGTCAGTCTGTATTTCGAGCGGGTAGCGCCAACTGGTACCGCACCAAACCTCAGAGACACATGGAACGTCTATGACGTGCCCATTAACGGGGCACCACCTGCTGCAGGAAATCCACCTCCCCAAGGTGCAGCGGGCACACCCGGCTTTCGCTTTCAAATGCAATTCGATGCCAGTGGCAAATTAATCTCCCCCACAACAGCACCCTCACTGACCATTGACACGCCCTCTACCGTCACACCAGACATCGTCGCCACGCTGGACATCAGCAAGGTCACCCAGTTTGGATCTGCCTTTGCTATATCCAACCTCACGCAAGATGGTTACGCGCCAGGTGAACTCACCGGCCTGAGCATTGGCGAAAGCGGCGTCATCACCACGCGCTATTCCAACGGTCAAACCCAATTTTCAGGACAAATTAGTCTGGCCGACTTTCGTAATGTGCAGGGGCTCAACCCACTGGGCGGCAATGCCTGGGAAGCCACCTATGCGTCTGGCATACCGATGCAGGGCGCTCCTGGTGCGGGCCGATTTGGCGCCTTGCAGGCCGGCGCACTGGAAGAATCCAACGTCGACCTGACCTCCGAGCTGGTCAACATGATGACCGCCCAACGTGCCTACCAAGCCAACGCGCAGACCATCAAGACACAAGACCAGATCATGTCGACGCTGGTCAACCTGCGCTGATTTAGCACGACCTACCCGCTGACCAGGAGCCACCATGGACAAACTCATCTACACCGCCATGACCGGGGCCAATGCCGCTGCCAACCGGCAAGCGGTGCTGTCCAACAACCTGGCCAACGTCTCCACCAACGGTTTTCGCGCCGAGCTCTCCACCTACCGCGCGGTGCCGGTGCGTGGCGACGGCTCTACCACCCGCGTGATGGCGCTGGAAGCCACCCCTGGTTTCTCAGACATCCCTGGCAGCCCGCAGCGCACCGGTCGCGCCATGGACGCCATGACCACCGGCAACTCGTGGTTTGCGGTGCAGGGGCTGGACGGCACTGAGGCCTATACCCGTAATGGCTCGTTTGAGGTGGATTCCGAAGGCACCATCAAAACCAACAACGGCTACACCGTGTTCAGTGACGGTAGCGCCCCGTTAACCGCGCCCGCTGGCGCCGAAGTGACCTTGGGCAGCGATGGCACCCTTTCGGCGAAGGTAGGCAACCAACCACCCACCGGTATTGGCCGACTCAAGCTGGCCACGCCCACCGCAGATGACCCGCTCAAGCGCGGGGATGACGGCCTGTTTCGCACCACCTCCACCGAGCCCATGCCCAATGACACCAATGCCCGCTTACAGCTTGGCGTGATCGAAGGCTCCAACGTGAATGCGATTGAGACCATGGTCGGCATGATCCAGACCGCGCGCCAGTTCGAGGCGCAAACCCGCCTGATGCAAACCGCAGAGCAAGACGACCGCTCCGCCGCGCAATTGCTCAGCATGCAAGGCTAATTTTTTAGGACACCCATCATGATCAACTCCCTGTGGATTTCCAAAACCGGCATGGAAGCCCAGCAAATGCAGCTGGACGTGATTTCCAACAACCTGGCCAACGTGTCTACCAACGGCTTCAAGCGTGCCACCGCCGTGTTTGAAGACCTGATGTACCAGAACCTGCGCCAAGTGGGTGCCAACAGCACCGAACAGTCCACCTTGCCCACCGGCTTGCAGATTGGCCTGGGTGTACGCACCGTGGCCACCAGCCGATCCTTCACCCAGGGCAATATGCAGCAGAGCAACAACAAGTTTGACGTGGCCATTCAGGGCGACGGCTTCTTTGAGGTGACCATGCCCGACGGCACCACCAGCTACACCCGCGATGGCGCGTTTCAGGTCAACTCGGCTGGCACTCTGGTGACCGCCACCGGGCTGCCCATCGCCAGCGGTGTCACCGTGCCGGCCAATGCCACGGCGGTCTCCATTGCCGGTGACGGCACCGTATCGGCCACCATACCGGGCACCCCTAATCCGCAGGGCATTGGCACGATTTCCCTGGCACGCTTCATCAACCCGGCGGGTTTGACACCCCTGGGTGGCAACCTGTATGCCGAGAGTGCCGCCTCGGGCCAACCGCAGGCAGGAACCCCCGGCTCGGACGGTATGGGGGCCTTGATGCAGGGCTTTCTGGAAACCTCCAACGTGAATGTGGTGCAGGAGTTGGTGACCATGATCCAGACCCAGCGCGCCTATGAAATGAATTCCAAGGCGATCCAGACCTCTGACCAGATGCTGCAAAAGCTCGGCCAACTTTAAGTCCAGGAGGGCCACATGAAGACACATGAATACTATGTTAAACATAGCTATCAGCACACATATCTATTGGGTTTGACGCTCTTTTTATGCATAACTCTTAGTGGATGCTCGGCCTTCCAGACAGTGGCGGTGGAGTTTCCTGACACGCAGCCCAAGCAGCCCATTGCCTCCACAGCCCCAATATCGGGGCCAGCCACCGGAAGCCTCTTTCAAAAAGCCAGCTACCGCCCGGCGTTTGAAGACGCGCGCGCCCGCATGGTGGGTGACCAGATCACGATTCGCATCGTGGAGCGGGTCAGCGCCAAGCAGGTGTCGTCCTCCACGGCCAACCGCAACAGTTCTGGCTCGGCCAGCGTCAGCGCCTTCCCGCTGCTTTCACCCGCTGACCTGGCACGGCTCAAAGCGGGGTTCGATACCGAATCAAAGCAAGACTTCTCGGGTAAAGGCGGCACTGAGAGCGCCAACACCTTTGACGGCACGATCTCTGCCACGGTGATCGAGGTGCTGCCCAACGGGCACCTCAAGGTAGCGGGTGACAAGCAAATTGGCGTGAACCAGAATGTGGACGTGATGCGCTTCTCTGGCACCGTTGACCCGCGGCTGATCCAGCCGGGCAATCTGGTCAATTCTTCCCAGGTGGCCAACGCCCGTATGGAGTCCAAGGGCCGGGGCGCGCAAGCCGAAGCGCAAACAGTTGGCTGGTTAATGCGGTTCTTTTTCAGCTTTCTACCGTTCTAAAGTTGCGCAGAATCGTGCCGAGGGGTAACCAAATGCACGCCATAGCCAACACATCACTGCCAACACCGTCCACACGCCGCCCAGGCGTCTGGTTTCTAGCTGTACTGGCTTTTTTGCTGGCCAGCAGCTTGCTGGGCACGGCCAACGCCGCCCGCATCAAGGAAGTGGCGGCTGTGGAAGGTGTGCGCAGCAACCAGCTCACCGGCTTTGGGCTGGTGGTTGGGCTGGACGGCACCGGTGACCAAACCACGCAGATGCCCTACACCTCACAAGGCATGACCAACTACCTGCAACAGCTCGGCATTACCCTGCCCACCGCGTCTGTCTCGCAATTGCAGATGAAAAACGTGGCTGCCGTGCTGGTGACAGCCGAGCTGCCGGCCTTTGCCCGCCCGGGTCAAGCAATTGACGTGAATGTGTCTTCGATGGGCAACTCCAAGTCGATTAAGGGCGGCACGCTGATCTCCACCCCGCTCAAGGGCGCGGACGGTGAAATCTACGCCATGGCACAAGGCAACCTGGTGGTCGCCGGCGCCGGTGCCGCAGCGGGTGGCAGCAAGGTGCAGGTGAACCATTTAAGCGCCGGACGCATTCCGAACGGGGCGCAGGTGGAACGGGTCGTACCCACGCCCTTGCAGGAAAGCAATGGCATCACCCTGGGGCTGCAGGCCTCCGACTTTCAGACCGCACGCGGCGTGGCCCTGGCCATCAACAAACGCTTTGGCGCCGGTATTGCCCAGGCGCTGGACGGGCGCACGATCCGGGTGAGCGCGCCCACCGACCCTAATGCGAGGGTGACCTTCATGGCCGAACTGGAAGAATTGCCGGTGGAAAACTCGGTGCCTTCCGCCAAGGTGGTCATCAACGCGCGCACCGGCTCTATTGTCATGAACCAAGCGGTAAGCTTGGGTGCCTGCGCCATCGCCCACGGCAACCTGTCCATCAGCATCAGCACCACGCCAACGGTGAGCCAGCCCAACGCGCTGTCAGCCGGCCAAACCGTGGTAACACAAAAGTCGGACATCCAGATCAAGCAAGAGCCCGGCATGCTGATCCAGCTGCCCGCCGCACCCCAGTTGTCTGATGTGGTGCGCGCCCTCAACTCCTTAGGTGCCACGCCACAAGACCTGCTGGCCATTTTGCAAGCCATCAAGGCGGCAGGCGCGCTCAATGCCGAGTTGGAGGTGATCTGATGAGTGTCGGTCAAACCAGCATCAGCAATGCGTTGGCGGCAGACGCCAACTCGCTGGGCAAACTCAAATTCCAAGCCGGTAAAGACAGCCCGGCGGCCATCCGGGAAACGGCGAAACAGTTTGAGTCGCTGTTCATGCGTGAGCTCATCAAGAGCATGCGCGAGGCCACCATGAAGTCCGGCATGCTCGACAACCCGGGCAGCGATCTGGGCACTGATCTGCTGGACCAACAGTTTGCGGTGCAGATGTCGGGCCAGCCCGGCGGTTTGTCCGACCTGATTGCCGCCCAGTTGTCGCGCCAGATGGGCGTCGACATTCCGGAGGGCGCGCTCACCGCGGGCCCATTGACCACGCCATCGATGAGCGCGCTACAAAAATCGTCCTCACTGGCCGCCTACAGCGCCAGCGCGGTCAAGCCAACCTCGACCCAAAGCCAGTTTGTGGAGCGCCACACCGCCCCCGCCATGCGCATTGAAAAAGAAACCGGCATTCCCGCCAGCTACATGGTGGGCCAGGCTGGGCATGAAACCGGCTGGGGCAAACACAACATCCGCTTGCGTGACGGCACAAGCTCGCACAATTTGTTTGGCATCAAGGCCAGTGCAAGCTGGAAGGGCAAGGTCGCCGAAGTCACCACCACCGAATATGTCAACGGTGTGGCCGAGAAGCGTGTGGCGAAGTTCCGCGCTTACAACTCGGTGGATGAATCTTTCCGCGACTACGCCCGACTCATCACCCAGTCACCGCGCTACGCTCAGGTGACACAGCAAACCGATACACCCTACGCCTTTGCCAGCAGCTTGCAAAAGGCCGGCTACGCGACCGACCCCCACTATGCGACCAAGCTGAGCCGCGCCATTGAAACCACCCAGCGCCTGCAAGCCCGCACGCAAGTAGTGGCCCAAATCTTATGAGCGGTATCCTGAACGTGGCCACCCGTGCCCTGATGGCGAACCAGACGGTGCTGCAGACCACCGGCAACAACATTGCCAATGTCCATACGCCGGGTTACTCACGCCAGTCTGCGGTGCTGGAGACGGTGCAAGGCCAGTACACGGGCGGCGGCTACATTGGCAAGGGTGTCAGCGTGGCCACCATTCAGCGCACCTATAGCGAATTTTTGACACGCCAATCCACGCTAGCCGGTGCCGTTGCATCCGGAGATACAGCGCGCGCCGACAAACTCAAGCAACTAGAAACCCTTTTTCCCGGCGGCAAAAGCGGCCTGGGTGCCGCTGTGAACGACATGCTCAACGCGTTTTCAGACGTAGCGAGCTCGCCCACCGACTTGACCGCGCGCACGGTGGCACTCACCCGGGTGAGCGAAAGCGCCTCCCGTATGCGCAGTGCCTCCGCGAGCCTGGATGACCTGCAAGCTGGCGTGACCCAGGAAATAGCGCAAAAAATTGATGCCATCAACAGCCTTGCCAAGAACATCGCGTCGGTCAACGACCAGATCGCCCGCGCCAAGGGCCTTGGCCAGGCGCCCAATGATCTGCTGGACCAGCGTGACCAATTGGTGCGGCAAATCAACCAGTACATCCAGACCACTTCGATCCAGGCCGACGACGGTACTGTGGGCATTTTTATTGGTGGCAGTCAGCCTTTGGTGCTGGGCACGACGGTGGCTCAACTGGCGCTCGCAGACGATGACTTTGCCGACCCGTTGAACAGCAAGCTAAATCTCATCCGTAACGGCGTCAGCATCCGTATCGACGAAAACATGCTCGGCGGCGGCGAGGTGCCCGGCTTGCTGCGCTTCCAGAACACCGACCTGGCCGAAAGCCGCAACCTGCTGGGCAGGCTGACACTGGCGGTCAGCACCGGCATGAACGAGCAGCATGCGCTGGGGCTGGATCTGAATGGCAATGTGGGTGGCAACCTGTTTACACCGACAGTTCTGAACACCTCCTCAGGCAACATCTTCGCGCCCAAAGCGCCAGCCGTGGTCAATACGGGGACAGCGACCTTAACCTTGGGTGTGGCCGATGTCACTAAGTTTGTCGCATCAGACTATGAGATCAACTTCACGGGCGCAGCCGTCGGCAGCATCACCCGCAAGTCAGACGGTGTGGTCAGCACATTCTCTGGCGTGCCCATCATTATTGATGGTCTGACAATTTCCGCAGGTGGCGTAGCGAACGTCGGCGACCGCTTTTTGCTTAAGCCCTTCAGCACCTCGGCCAGCAACATTCGGGCAGAATTTTCGAGCCCAAGCTCTCTGGCAGTGGCCAGTCCGGTGGCTGGAAAGATGGGCACCACCAACACCGGCAGCCTTCAACTGAACTCCTTGGTCGCACGCGCCAACCCACCCACTAACGTCCCGCTCACCGTCAGCTTTACCGGTACCAACACGTACACCCGAAGCGATACCGGCGCCATCGTCCACACCTACATATCCGGCCAGACCATTGACGGCAATGCCTCACCAGCGCTCAACGGGTGGTCATTGGTGCTGCAAGGCTCACCCAAAACCGGCGACAGCTTCACAGTATTTGACATCAAAGACATTGCCAACAACAACGGCATCGACTTCAAACTCAATGCCGGCAATGCCAATGCCATCATGAACCTGCGCGATGCCGCCATGTTTGACGGCGCGTCACTCACCGATGGCTACGCCGGCATGATTGCGCAGATCGGCATCCGGACACAAAGCGCCAATTACGCGGCCAACGTGTCTGGCGCCATTGCCGCCAATCTGGAAACGGACCGCACGAGTGTTTCGGGTGTCAATCTGGATGAAGAGGCCTCCAAGCTGATCCAGTACCAGCAGGCTTACCAAGCGTCTGCCAAGGTCATCCAGATCGCGCAGAACATTTTTGACACCTTGATTCAAACCATGAGCCGCTAGGGCACACACCCAGGAGCCTTTCATGAGCACCCTCCTCAACCGCATTGGCAGCGCCAACACCTATGACAGCGCCATTCGCAATATCGCTGCACGCCAGTCCGCGCTGTCCAACCTGCAAGAAAACCTGACCTCCGGCAAACGGGTGGTGCGCCCCAGCGACGACCCCACTGCTGCAGCCAACGCCGAGCGCGCATTGAATCGCCTCAGCCGCATAGCCACCGACCAGCGTGCGCTGGATGCCCAGAGCAATGCCATCAGGCAGGCCGAAAGCACGCTGGGCACTGTGGTCGATGTGCTGCAAAAATTTCGTGAACTGACGGTGAGCGCCGGTAATGGGATTAACAGTGCTTTCGAGCGCAAGTCCATCGCCATGGAAATGCAGGGCTTGCGTGATCAGATTTTCTCCCTCGCCAACACCACGGACACCAACGGTCTGCCTTTGTTCAGCGCCCTGGGCAGCGCGCTGCAGCCGTTTGTCGGCCCGGTTTCCACCGCGCCGGACTACTCTTTTAAAGGCTTGCCTGGCCAAGCTGCTAGCAATGATGTGTCGATTCCGTTCACGGTGGACGGTGATGCGGCGTTCATGCTGCAAACCAGCCGCGATGGCGTCTTTAACGTTCAGTTGGGCATCGGCACCAGCACGCTGAAGACGGATGCCGTGGTGGTGAAAGACCCGGCGCAGCTAACCCCCGGCTCGTCTTACGCCATCAGCAACATTTCCCCCCCTGTCGTTGATCCAATAGCAGGGACCAGCTACGTCACCTACGATGTGAAGGAGACACTTGCCAACGGTTTGCCGGGCGCGACGCTGCCAACACAGCGGGGACCGGATTACCCATCCATCGGTGGCACCATCGCCATCAACATATCGAACGTCGCCACTCCCGTCCCTCCATTGCCTGCCGCCCCCCTGACCACCCCAGGGCTGAGCTTCAACATCATCGGCACACCGGTAGCAGGCGACAGCATCAAGGTCACACCCAGCCCCAGCCTATTCAGCGTGCTGGACAACGCCATCCGGGACATTGGCAGCGCCAGCAGCAGCAACAGTGCCTCGCAAGCCGTCAGCCAAGCCTTGCACAACATCGACATCGGCATGAGCCGCGTCTCGGCCGTGCGCGGTCAGGCGGGTGATTTGCTCAATCGGGCCGATCGCATCGCATCCAACCAGCAAGGCCGAAGCATCCAGTTGGAAGCCGACCGCTCCAACGCCGAAGACCTGGACGTGATCAAGGGCATCTCAGATTTCAACAACCAGCAGACTGGCTACTCCGCCGCGCTGCAAACCTACGCCAAGGTCCAACAGTTGTCGCTGTTCAATTACATCAGTTAAGCCACCAGCGCCAATGCGCCAAAGTCGCCCACGCGCTCGCCCAAGCCAGCGCTCACCAGTTCACAGCCATCGGTGAGTGGCGGCAGTTTGCCGCGCACCACGGCGCGCAGGCGCGGCAACAGGTAGTCACGGTGGTGCCAGTAAACGCTGCCGCCGATGCTGATGCGTTGCACGTCGAGCGTGGCAATCAGGTCGTAGAGCATTCGCCCCATCACCTCACATAAGTCATCAATAATGGCTGTAGCCCTTGTGTCACCTGCGTAAGCAGCTACAAAAAGCGTAGCAGCGTCCGGGTAGCCTTGCGGCGCAAAGCGCCGGGCAATGGCGTTACCGGCGACCAGACTCTCGACGTCGCCCACATTGCCGCAGCCACACAGCGCATCGTCGTTGCTCACCACAAAGGTGTGTCCGGCGTGGCCTGCGTTGCCGTTTTTGCCGCGCAGCACATGGCCGTCCACACACAAGCCGGTGCCGATGCCGGTGCTCCAGGTGACGTAGGCGCAATGCGCCATGGGCACGCCATCCGCCTGCAGCGCACCCCAGCGCCGCTCAGCCTCCAGCGCGCCAATACCGTCGTTTTCTACCCGCACCTGCGGGAAAGCAGCGCGCAGCGGGGCCTCCAGCAAGGCGGTTTTCCAGTCGTTGGGCAAGCCCCGTGCCGGGCCAGCCTGGCCGCCGCAGATGTTGGGCGCCGCCAACTCGACCAGCCCCTGGCACAACACAAACGGGCCGCAAGACGCCACGCCCACACGGGCGATGTGCGCCACCGGCACGCCCGCTTGCGCGCAACTTTGGCCAATCAGGCGAATGATCTGCAGACCTAGCGCATCAGGTTTGCCGGTGGTAGCGGTGGGTTCAGCCAACTTGCCACGCACGCCGTGCTCATCTACGATGTTGACCGCCACTTTGGTTCCGCCAATGTCCACGCAGGCCACCGGCGCACTACCGGCAGGCAATTTAAAAGTATCCAAAGAGGGCATGGAAGGGTTTGAGTTCATGGTGGTGGTTTCAAAAAGCACGGGCGGTGCCCACTTGAGCGGGTTCAGCTTCGGCCGTAATCATCGCTCAAGCGAACAATGTCATCCTCACCCAGATAGTCGCCAAACTGCACCTCCACAATTTCTACCGCGCCAGTGGTCAGATTCGCCAGCCGGTGGACTTGCCCCAGCGCAATGTCACAGGACTGACCCACGGCCAGATCAAACACCCGCTCATCCAGGGTGACATGCGCCGTGCCCTGCACCACCACCCAGTGTTCAGCGCGGTGTTGGTGTTTTTGCAGGCTGATTTGCTGGTGCGGGTGCACGCCAATACGCTTGATTTTGAAGCCCGGCTCTTCCGAGACCGTCTCAAACCACCCCCACGGGCGCTGGGTTCGCGTGCTGTCAAAGGGTGAAGGCTGGGTCATGATCAGGGCCAGTTTGGGAATCTGTCGATGCTAAACCTTCACCCGAGCCTGAGTTACCAAGGGGTTACCCGCCACCCTCCCGCCGCGGCGTGGTGCACCCAGGCGCTTAACTCGGCAAGTTCGCCTGCGTCCAGCGCACGATATCGGCCGCTGCCATGGCGCCCGCCTGGCGCGCCACCTCGCGGCCACCGACAAACAGCGCCAGCGTCGGAATGCTACGGATATTGAAGCGCGCACCCAGAGCCTGATTCGCCTCGGTGTCGACTTTGGCCACGCGAACTGTCGGCTCCAACTGTTTCGCGGCCTGCTCAAAACCCGGCGCCATCTGGCGGCACGGGCCGCACCAAGGCGCCCAGAAATCGACCAGCACCGGGATCTGGTTGCGGCTGATGTGCTTGTCAAAGCTGACTTCATCCAGCGCCGTGGAATGGGCTTCAAAAAGCGGCTTGTGGCAGCTGCCGCAATCGGGTGCGCTGGCCAGACTAGTGCGGGCGACGCGGTTGGTGGTGTGGCAATGGGGGCAAACAATGTGCAATGAATCTGTCATGGTGAAACCTTTCTGCACTGCATATATCGGCAAAGGCTGAAATATCAAGCCCCGCCAGGGCTCACAAAACTCTTGAGATCCCGGCTGCCACCAGACTCAGGATGATGGTGGTGGCAAACGGCAAGAAAATTTCGCGGCCAAAAATCTTGAAGCGCACATCGCCCGGCAGCCGCCCAAAGCCGAGCCTTTGCAGCCACGGCGTGACACCGTTGAGCACAATCAACGCCAGCAGCACCACAATCAGCCAGCGGATCATGGGCAACTCCGGAGCGGCAAGTTGGGCAGATGTAACAGATGGGGCATCAATTCACAGCGTGTGCGTTTTGTCGCCCAGCGCAAAGCCCAGCGCCTGCCAGGGCTCGCCCTTGTAGAAACCAATCACCTTGAAAAACTCGCCCATTTCATGCTCCATGATCAGTTTTTGTGCCATCACCCGGGTGGGCAGGTCGGCGGCTTCCATGTAGGTGAGCAGGCCGCAGTTCATCAGAAACCGCGCCTGGTTGCAGTAGCCCAGCACGTCCAGCCCGGCCTCGTTGCCCGCCAGCGCCACGCCGGTGAAGTTGACATGGGAGGTGATGTCTTTCTGGCCCACATCGCGCAATGGATCGTCATCTACTCGGTGCGCCTGGTGGCACATGACGGTGCCCATGTGGCGCTGCGGGTGATAGTACTCGGCCTCGGGAAACCCGTAGTCCAGCAAAAACACCGCCCCAGCCGTGAGTTTGTCGCCCAGCGTGCGGATGAAAGACTCACCTTGCGGGTGGATTTCGGTCAGGTAGTCGTGCTCGCCAATGATCTCCAGCGGCGGGCGCAAGTCAGTTGGGCGGTCTTGCCAGACAAAGGTGGGCACGCCATCCAGCCCCATCTCGCCCAGCGCCACACCACGCTCATGCCACACGCCGTTGCTGCGCGCCAGCAGCTTGACAGGCATGGCGTCCAGCACCTCATTGCCCAGCACCACGCCTTGCAGGGTGCTGGGCAGCGCGTCCACCCAGCGCACTTGCTCAGCGAACTCTGCCAAGGTAGCCTGCTGGCGCGCGCGCAAGCTCTCCGAGATGTCGACGATGGTGTAAGTTGATAGCACCACGCCCTGTGCCTTCAGGGCCTGCAGCACTTGCAGGGCCAAGGCGCCCGAGCCTGCGCCAAACTCCCAGACCGCGCTGGTGCCAGTCACTTGCAGCGCCTGTGCCACCTGGTTGGCCAGTGTCCAGCCAAACAGCGGCGTCATCTCGGGTGCGGTAACAAAGTCGCTGCCAGCCACACGCGCCCCGCCCTGCACGGTGTAAGGCAGCGTGCCGAACTTGGTGCTGCCGTGGGCGTAGTAGCCCAGGCCAGGCGCATACAGCGCTTGGTGCATGAAGGCATCAAAGCCAAGCCAGCCACCCGCCGCAAGAATATTTTGGGCAATGCACGGCGCAAGCAGCGTCGTTAAACTTGGGGGTGTCGTCATAACCTGCGGATTGTCCCCGAATGCCCACCGATCCCAACCCCACTCCGCGTCAACCTACGGTTTTGATCACCGGTGCTGCCAAGCGCCTGGGCCGCGAGATCGCCCTGCTGCTTGCCAAAGAGGGCTGGCGGGTTGCGGTGCACTACCGCGATTCGGTTGAAGATGCAGTAAAAACGGTAGCAGACTGCAAAAGACTGGCGGGGGCTAGCGCCGCTTTTCGTGCTAATTTGGCCAATGAGACCGCGGTGCGCAAATTGCTGCCCACGGTGATTGAAGAATTCGGCCATGTCGATGCACTGGTCAACAGCGCCTCCACCTTTGAGCACGACACCTCTGCCACCTTCACCTTTGCCGCGCTGGAAAAACACGTGCGCTCCAACGCGGGGGCAGCCATTTTGCTCAGCCGTGCCTTGTTTGAGCACTTACAAACCCAAGGTGCCGACAGCCGGGGCACCATCGTCAACCTGCTGGACCAGAAGCTGTGGAACCAAAATCCGGATTTCATGAGTTACACGCTGTCCAAGGCCGCACTGGAGGCCGCCAACACCATGCTGGCCATTGAGTTGGCACCGCGCATGCGGGTGGTGGGCGTGGCCCCCGGCTTGACGCTTTCCAGCCACATGTTGAGTCCGGAAAAGTTTGATGCCGTCAATAAATTGTCACCTTTGGGGCACGCCTCCACTGCTACTGATGTGGCCGCGACAGTGGCCTTTGCCTTGAACAACAAATCAATCACGGGCACCACCATTCTGGTGGATGGCGGTCAGCATCTGGTCACCACTGACGTCCGCCCGCAAAACGAGACATCACAACAATAGCGCTTGCCAACAAAATGAAAACCGTTGTCAAACCATTCGCTTTCGTTGTTCAAAAAAACCACCCATGAACGACGAATCGATGAAAGCATCCAGCGATCTAATCCGCTGGCTGAAGATGCTTACCTTGCCCAGCTGGGCCAAGTTATTGATTGCTGTTGTGATGCTACTGACACTTTTCAGCGCATTGGGAATGCTGATTTGGGGGTTGCTAAACGCAAAACTGGAGATCATTTCGTCCGCTGTTGCCATGTTGACAGTTGGATTGCCCATTGGTCTGATCGTTGTCGCCCTGGTTTTCGGTGACGGCGGATCCCGAAAACTCGCCGAATTGACAAAAATCGTACTAACCAAAGAGATCCCTGAAGCAATTCTTCAAAATCTCGGTTCCACCTCGGGCGATACGAGCTACAACAATCCAAAAGTGCTGCCCACGTTGAGCGACTGCATTGCAGACTATGTGCTATCGGCCACGAGAACACCGTTGGCATGATCAGGGGCAGAGACAGCAAGGCTGTGACGCTGCAGTTCAAAGTTGAACTCAACGTCAAAAAGGCCAATGTAGTGATTTGGATTCCAGTCCCTGGAGACGAGTCCACGCCTCAATCCCTCCAAGGTGTAGAGAACTATCAGCACGTCTTGGCGGGAGCTCTGGCAGAGGGTTACATTCAAAATGCGGCGCCCATCACCGATGCCAGGCTTGGTTATCTGGGGTTCGTTTTCATCAAACTACTTGGAGATGATTTTTTGCTTAATCCGGGTGATAGGCTTTATTTTGCTCAAGACTTGGCCTTTTTTGTCAGGGCGCTTCTAAGCGTCGCCACGAACTCACAACATGGCTAGAAGCGTCTTAATCACAGGCGGTGCGCATAGGCTGGGCAGCATGCTCTGCCGCTGCTTTGCTAAAGCAGGCTGGGATGTGTGGTGCCACTACCAGAGATCCTCCAGCGCGGCCGAGCTACTGCGCTACGAGTTGGAACAGCAAGGCTTCTCTATTCGAACCATTCAAGCCGATTTGGCCGATGATGCACAGCGTCGGCAAATGATGAACCACATCATGGTGCAGTCTGGACCGCTGTACTGTCTGGTCAATAACGCGTCCAGTTTTGAGCCTGACAGTGCCCGGGACTTTGACATCGACGCAGCGCGCCAACAACTCGAAGTCAACCTGCTGGCACCCATGGCCCTCTCTGCTTTGATGGCCCAAGGCATTCCCTGCAGTGATACTTCAGGCGGGCGAAGCATCATTCATGTTCTAGATCAAAAAGTCTTCAATCTAAATCCTGATTATTTTTCCTATACGACATCCAAACTTGCCCTAGAGCGACTGGTTGCGCTGCAAGCTCAAGCGCTGTCACCCCAACTCCGCGTATGCGGCGTCGCGCCCGGTCTGATGTTTTTAAGCGGGCCACAAACCCAACAAAATTTTGACAAGGCAAGTCGGATCAACCTGATGCGCCGGCCCACGAGTCCGGCGCAGGTAGCAGCAAGTTGCCTGTTTCTCGCCGATAACCAGTGCATTACCGGGGTAACACTTACCGTGGACAACGGCCAGCATTTGGTGCCACTGCCGCGGGACGTGATGTTCATGGTCCAAGATCTTTTGAAAGATAGCCAATGAATCCCATAGAACTCGCCAATCTGGCGCTGACCTGCCGCAGGCTGTTTTTGCGCGACCACGTCGTCGAGGTCATGATCGGTGCACATGACTTTGAAAAAAGTCATCCTCAACGCGTGATCTTCAATGTCGATTTGTTTGTGCCCTATGAATACTCCACACCTAAAGCAGACCAATTGACCGAGGTCGTGGACTACGACTTCGTTCGCGATGTCATCAGACGACGCCTGGGGTCTGGCCCCGTCGTTTTGCAGGAAACGCTTTGTGACGACATCGCTGCTGCATTGCTGGCGCACCCACAAGTTAAAGCAGTGCGACTGTCCAGTTGCAAGCCTGACGTTTACCCAGACTGCGCGGGCGTGGGTGTTGAAGTGTTTCACACCAAATAGGCACCACCCAATGAACGCCAACATCTCCCTGGCCACCTACACCCAGGGCCTGCAGACCCTGACCCTCACCGGGCTGCGTTTTGATGCCAGCCTGGGCATCCTGGAAGCTGAAAAAACCGCGCCACAACCCATCCAGGTGGACGCCGAACTCAGTCTGGGCCCCCAACCGCTGCTGCCGCACGACGACGACATTTGCCATGTGCTGGATTACCGCAAAGTGCGCAAAATCATCATTGACGAATGCACCGCCGTCCATGTGAACCTGCTGGAAACCCTGATCGGCAAGCTCTGCAACCGCCTGCTACGTCTGCCCAATGTGAAAGGCGTGCGGGTAAAAATTGCCAAGCTGGAGATTTTTGACGACTGCGAAGTGGCGATCCGCATGGAAACCGGGCAGTGGTAAGGGGCATCCCATCATGACCACCCACGCACCCACCCCCCACGAAGCCACGGTGCGCGCCGCGCGCGAAGCCCACAAACTCGAGAAGCGCCTGTGCCGCCAGGTTGGCCAGGCGATCATCGACTTCAACATGATCGAGGAAGGTGACCGCGTGATGGTCTGCGTCAGCGGCGGCAAAGACAGCTTTGGCCTGCTCGACATTTTGCTGAAGCTGCAAAAGCGCGCGCCGATCCACTTTGACCTGATCGCCGTCAATCTGGACCAGAAGCAACCCGGTTTTCCGGCGCACATCCTGCCCGACTATCTGAGCAAGCTCGGCATCGAGTACCACATCGAAACCCAGGACACCTACAGCATCGTCAAACAGGTGGTGCCTGAGGGCAAAACCATGTGCAGCCTGTGCAGCCGCTTGCGCCGTGGCATTTTGTACCGCGTGGCAGACGAGCTGAAAATCACCAAAATCGCGCTGGGCCACCACCGCGACGACATGCTGCACACCTTTTTTCTGAACATGTTCTTTGCTGGCAAGCTCAAGGGCATGCCGCCCAAACTGGTGAGCGACGATGGTGGCCACATCGTCATCCGCCCGCTGACCAATGTGGCTGAAAAAGACCTGATTGCCTGGGCTAAACACCGCGAGTTTCCCTTGATTCCGTGCAGCCTGTGTGGCAGCCAGGAGAACTTGCAGCGCCAGGAAATCAAGCGCATGATGCACCAGTGGGAGCGCCAGTACCCGGGGCGCACCGAGACGATGTTCACCGCGTTGCAAAACGTGGTGCCCTCGCATTTGATGGACCGCAGCCGCCACGACTTTCACAACATCCAGACCACCGGTCAGGCCGATGTGGATGGCGACAAAGTGTTTGACGAAGAAGAATTTCCCTTATCCACACGGCCAGGAATTCCCCTGGCAGTAGCCACTTTTTAAATATAAAAAAAGCCTCTAGCCCTTATGTACAAAGCGCTAACAGCTCTACTTTTCGTAGTAACCCTGCTTACTGGCTGCAGTGGTATGAGGCTGGTGGACAGCCAGGTCAACAGCTTTGCGCCAGCCAGCGTGCCTGCGGGTAGTCGCTATCGCTTTGAGCGGTTGCCGTCACAGCAAGCCAACCCGGCGCAAGACCGCCTGGAACACATGGCCGAGCAGGCTTTGGCCCAAGTCGGTTTGACCCGCGACGACCAAGCCGCCCGCTACAGCGTGCAGGTGTCAGCCACCCAACGCGCACAGCAACTCGTGCTGGACCGCCCTGCCCTAGGCTGGAACCTGGGCTGGATGTTTGGCAACGGCGGTATTTCAGTGGGCAACGGCATGCTTTTCCCGAGGCTGGACGCGCGCACCAGTTACTGGCGCGAGGTGGGGCTGATCGTGCGTGAGCGTGCCAGCCAAGCGGTGGTGTTCGAGTCGCGCGCGGTGCACGAAGGCCCCTGGTCAGACAGCGATGCCATCCTGAGTGCTATGCTGGATGCCGCGTTGCAGGGCTTGCCCAACCCGCCCGCTGGCGAGCGTCGCGTTAATATTGAAATCCCACGCTAACAGCGCACTGTCTGCGCCTACATAACGGTTCATGGAAGAAATTCGGTCGGAAATCATTGATGTCGAGCGCTTGCAGCCCGGCATGTACGTCGAGCTTGAGTTGGGCTGGCTGGCGCATCCGTTTCCCACTGGCAGTTTCAAGATCACTTCCGACAAGCAAATCGAGATCATTCGCAGCCTTGGGCGCAAGCAAATTCGCTATGTGCCTAGCAAAAGTGACCTGAGTCGACCCGTGGCGCCAACGATTGTTGCGCCGTCGCCCGCGGCAACCGCTCCCGACGCGACGTCAGCCTCACCCAGCACGACTTCTGCCCCAGCGGACGTGACTTCTGCCCCAGCGGACGTGACTTCTGCCCCAGCGGACGTGACTTCTGCCCCAGCGGACGTGACTTCTGCCCCAGCGGACAAGGCTGACACTCCTGCCCAACGCGCCGCCCAAGAGCAGCACCTTCGCAGAGCGCGCGCTGAGCGGCTGGCTACGCAGCAGCGCGACCTGGCGGTGTGCGAGCGACGGTTTGGTCAGACTGTGCGCCAGTACAAGCAAGCCATTGAGCAGGTGCACAGCCAACCCCACACGGTGATGACGCAATGCCTGACGCTCGTCACCGGCTTCGTCACCGAGATGCTATGCGAGGACGACTCAGCCATCCGCCTGCTCTCAGACAGCATGGGCGACAAACTGGCCATGCACCCGGTGAACATCAGCATCATCTGTTTGCTGCTGGGCAAGCAACTGGGCCTAAGCGCTGCCGACATGACCGACCTCGGCCTAGCAGCGTTTTTGCATGACATCGGCAAGCTGGAGCTCCCCGACAGGGTACGCTGGCTGGACGACAGTTTTTCTGCCAATGAGATCAAGGTTTACCAGGAGCACGTGGCCCAAGGCGTGCGATTGGGCCAAAGCATTGGGCTACCGGCCGGTGCCCTTTTGGCCATCGCGCAGCACCACGAGATGGTGGACGGCAGCGGTTTTCCGGCGCACCTCAAGGGCGACAGCATCACGCTACCGGCGAAAATCCTGGCCCTTGTCAACCGCTATGAAAACCTGTGCAACCCCAGCCGACCCGCGGCGGCCGTGACGCCGCACGAAGCCTTGGCGCTGATCTTTGCACAGCTCAAGAGCCGTTTTGATCCGATCGTGCTGCGGGCCTTCATCCGCATGATGGGCGTGTATCCAACGGGCTCGGTGGTGCAACTCAATGACCAGCGTTATGCGATGGTGGTGTCGGTCAATTCGGCGCGGCCACTGAAACCGCGACTGATCGTTTTTGATGCCAAGGTGCCCAGGCACGAGGCGCTGATTCTCGACCTGGAAACTGCGCCTGATCTGGGCATCAAACGCAGCCTCAAACCCGCTAGCCTGCCCCGCGCAGCGCTGGACTATTTGTCACCGCGTCAGCGCATGTGCTACTTTTTTGAGCGCGCCGTGGATGTGTCGCCAACGCAGAGTGCACCATGACACGCGACGTCTGGCGCCCGTTGATTGAAGGCTTGCTGGAATCCGTCTGGCTGGTGGACCCGGTAGACCTGCGCATTCTGGCGGTCAACCAGGCGGCCTGTGACCTGCTGGGCCTGGAGCGACAAGCCATGGTGGGCAAACCTGCCATTGAGCTCACCGCCACGCCAGAGGACCAGTTTTTTTGGGAGGACGTGGCCGCTGGCCTGACCGAGAGCATCCACTCCGAGACCCTGCTGCGTGGCGCGGACGGCATGGCGGTAGCGGTAGAGCGCCGTGTTAGCCTGGTCTGGCCCGAGACAGATCGCTCGGTGTACCTGGTAGGCATGCGCGATCTGCGCCAACAGCACGACACTGAAAACGAGTTGGAACAGTTGCTGGCCGAATTGCGCGCGACGCTGGAATCCACCGCCGATGGCATCCTGGTCAGCGACCTGTCCGGGGCCATTCGCAACTACAACCGCCACTTCAGCGAGCTCTGGGCCGTGCCAGAGGCACGGCTGCACCAGCGCGACGATGCTGCGCTGTATGCCCACCTGGCCAGCCAGGTCAGTGATGTGCAGCGCTACCGGCAGCGGCTGCTGGAGATAGCCGACAACCCCTTGCTGGAAACCTATGATGTTCTGGTGCTCACCAGCGGGCGCGTGCTGGAGCGTGTGACCCGCCCGCTGTACAGCCGCGGGCAACCCACCGGGCGGGTGGCATCGTTTCGCGACATCACGCAAAGCCTGGCGGCGCAGTCGCAGCTCAAGCTGGCGGCCAAGGTGTTTGAGTCCAGCCTGGAAGCGATCTTTATCACCAACCCGGATTTTGAGATCGTCGCAGTCAACCCTGCGTGTGAGTGCCTGATGCAATGCGCGCCAGGCAAGCTGCTCGGCGTACCGGCGCAAGATGTTTTTTATGACCCGCAAGACCCGGAGCTGATGGCCGCCATGGCCGCCACACTGTTGGAGCAGGGTTTCTGGCGTGGCCAGCTGTGGGTTCGCCAGCAAGACCTGAGCGCCTGCGCGGTACAGATGTCATGGGTGCTGCTGCGTGACGATGCTGGTCAGGTGACCCACAGCATCGGCTTCTTTCGCGACCTGACCGAAGAGAACGCGGCGCAGAAACGCATTGAGCAGCTGGCCTACAACGATGTGCTGACCGGCCTACCCAACCGGCTGATGCTGTCGCAGCGAGCCGAGTTTGCGCTGCGCGTGGCCGAGCGCAACGCTGGCGAGTGCGGGGTGTTTTTTATCGATCTGGACCGCTTCAAAAACATCAACGACTCGATGGGCCACACCTTTGGTGACCGGGTGCTGGTGGAAGTGGCGCAGCGGCTCATGCGTTGCCTGCGCGATACCGACACCCTGTGCCGACTGGGTGGTGACGAATTTGTGATCTTTTTGCAAGACATTGACGCGCGTGGTGCCGAGGTACTGGCGCAGCGCATTCTGGCGTCCATGGGCCACGCCTTGCAGATTGATGACATGCAGTTTTCCATCGGCTGCAGCATTGGCGTGGCGCTGTACCCGGAAGACGGTAAAACGCTGGACGCGCTGATCAAATGCGCCGACACCGCCATGTACCTTGTGAAGGCGCGCGGGCGCAATAGCTTTCGCTTTTACCAGCCGCAGATGAATGTGAACCTGTTGTCTCACCTGAAGATGGACCACGCCATGCGTCTGGCCATGGACAAAGGGCTGTTCCGGCTGCATTACCAGCCACAGATTTCACTGGCCAACGGCAGCCTGCAGGGTGCCGAGGCGCTGCTCCGCTGGACCGACGACGAACTGGGCGTGGTGTCGCCGGGGCTTTTCATTCCGCTGGCCGAAGCCTCCGGCTTCATCACCACCCTTGGCACCTGGGTGCTGGAAGAGGCGGTGCGCCAGGCCACGTTGTGGCAAAACCGGGGCACGCCAGTGACGGTGTCCATCAACGTTTCGGCGCTGCAGTTTCAGCAGCCGGATTTTGTCGAAACGGTGGCCGCGGTGATCAACATTGCGGGGCTGCAGCCGCAGCTGCTGGAGCTGGAGCTCACCGAATCGATCCTGATCCAGGATGCCAACGAGACCCTGAGCCGCCTGCATGCCTTGTCACAGCTGGGTGTGGCGCTATCGATTGATGACTTTGGCACCGGCTACTCCAGCCTCGCGTATTTGAAGCGTTTCCCGATCTCGAAACTCAAGATCGACCGATCATTTGTCACCGGCCTGCCCGACGACGAGAGTGATCGCGCCATTGTCAGTGCCACTGTCGGCATGGCGCGTGGTCTCAAACTCAAGGTGGTGGCCGAAGGCGTGGAAACCACCGCCCAGCGCGACTACCTGGCCAGCCTGGGCTGCGCGTCTTTTCAGGGTTTTTTGTGCGCGCCAGGCCTGGCCGCAGACAAGTTTGAAGAACTCATCGCCAGCCTGCCGCCCAGCACCGCCTGAGCGCTTAGGCTAGACAAGACGGCGGCACCGCCAGCGATGCCAGCCCTTATAATTTCATATGACAAATACGGCTCTAGCCCTTATTAAATAAGCGCCAGCAGCTATACTTTTGGTAGCATCAACCTAAACTGCACCGCCTCATGCAAGCCACCCGCATCATCGCCATCCGCCATGGGGAAACCGCCTGGAACGTCGACACCCGCCTGCAGGGTCACCTGGACATTGACCTCAACGACGCTGGCCGCTGGCAGGCCGCTCGCGTGGCACAAGCGCTGGCCGACGAGCCCATAGACGCCATTTACGCCAGCGATCTGCTGCGCGCCTGGCAAACCGCCCAGGCGATTGCCAATGTTGCCAATTGCCCACTGGCCCCACATACAGGCCTGCGCGAGCGCGGGTTTGGCGCGTTTGAAGGCAAAACCTACGCCGAAATCGAAACCACCTGGCCAGAGATGTCACAAGAATGGCGCAAGCGCGACCCCGACTGGGCGCCACCCGGCGGCGAGTCACTCACCGCCCTGCGCCAGCGCGTGCTCACCACCGTCAACACGCTGGCCGCGCAGCACATCGGCGCCCAGATGGTGCTGGTCGCCCACGGCGGCGTGATGGACATTCTTTACCGCCTGGCCACCGGCCAGGGCCTGCAAGCCCCACGCGCCTGGCAGCTTGGCAACGCCGCCATCAACCGGCTGCTGTGGACACCCGAAGGCCTCACACTGGTAGGCTGGGCGGATACCTCGCACCTGGAGAGCGACAGTCTGGACGAGACCAGCGCGTAAGAAGCTGCAAGCGCTAACCGGGCTAAACTGAACGCCCACTCACGTTTTCAGGAGCTTGCACTATGGGCCTGCCACGACGCCATCGAGAAAATGGTTTCACCTATGCTGACTATCTGAACTGGCCCGAAGGTGAGCGCTGGGAGCTTATTGATGGCCAAGCCTACGCCATGAGCCCAGCACCCAGCAACTTTCACCAACTCATCGTTGGAGAGTTGTTTCGATGTATTGCCAATTACTTTCTCGGCAAGCCCTGCCGCCCATTCGTTGCGCCGTTTGACGTGCGCCTGCCGGTCTCGGGCCCAGCCAACGCGCAAATTGACACGGTCGTGCAGCCCGACATCAGCGTGGTGTGCAAACCCGAGCAGCTCAAAGACAACCACGGCTGCCTGGGCGCGCCGGACTGGGTCATTGAAGTCTTGTCTCCCAGCACCGCCGTGTATGACCAGAGCACCAAACGGGCTCTGTACGAGCGCCACGGGGTAGCTGAGTATTGGTTGGTGCATCCGGGTGACCGGTCGGTCACGATCTACCGCATGGATAGCGGCGCCTACGCAAAGCCGTCGGTTTTTGGCTTGGAGGACGAATGTGGGCCTAGCGCATTCCCCGACCTGCGCATCACCGTTGCCGCCGTTTTCAACGATCTGCCACCGCTGGAAGCCAATGCGTGAAAACTCTCCAGTGAGTCCTGGCTGCGACCCTTACCCGGGTCAAATATGCGGCTGCAAACCACTACACTCCTGCGCGTCTGAACCCGGTTTAACACTTCCCCCAAGGCCTTCGCCCTTGCAACACCCATTGATGGAGAATTTTTGTGCAACTCGTTTGTCTTGACCTTGAAGGCGTGCTCGTTCCTGAAATCTGGATTGAGTTTTCCAAGCGAACCGGCATCCCCGAACTGTCGCGCACCACGCGTGACGAGCCGGATTACGACAAACTGATGACCTACCGGCTGGGCCTGCTCAAAGCGCACAAGCTGGGCCTGCCCGACATTCAAAAAGTGATTGCCGAGATGGGCCCGATGCCGGGCGCATGCGACTTTCTGGACGCACTGCGGCGCGACTACCAGGTGATTATTTTGTCTGACACGTTTTACGAATTTGCCATGCCGCTGATGGCGCAATTGAACCTGCCCGCGCTGTTTTGCCACAAGCTGCAAGCCGATGCCCAGGGCTTTCTGGTGGCCTACCATTTGCGCATGCCAAACCAGAAAAAGGAAGCCGTGCAGCGCTTCAAGGAACTCCAGTTCCAGGTCATCGCTGCTGGCGATTCGTACAACGACACAGCCATGTTGTCAGAGGCCCACGCCGGTATTTTGTTTCACCCGCCGCAAAACGTGATCGACGAATTCCCACAGTTTCCGGTGACGATGAATTACACCGAACTGCGCAGCCAGATTGATCTGGCCGCCAAGCGTATTGCCGCTTAGGCCCTGAGTTCCACTTCGGGCATCAAGGCCTTGACAGGCCGAACAAGCCGTCCCCATTCTGCGTTGCGGGCGGTGTCACCCCCAGGTGCCGGTAGGCCGCTAGCGTGGCAATGCGCCCACGCGGCGTGCGCTGCAGATAGCCCTGCTGGATCAGGTAGGGCTCGATCACATCTTCAATCGTTTCGCGCTCTTCGCCAATGCTGGCGGCAATGTTGTCTAGCCCGACCGGGCCGCCGTCAAAGCGGTGGATCACCGCCTCTAGCAGCTTGCGGTCCATCAAATCAAAGCCTTGTGGGTCCACGTCGAGCATGGCCAGCGCGCGGTTGGCAATGTCCAAGGTGATTTCGCCCACACCTTTCACGTCGGCATAGTCGCGCACGCGGCGCAGCAGGCGGTTGGCAATGCGTGGCGTGCCACGGCTGCGCCGGGCAATCTCGAAGCCACCTTTTTCGTCGGTCGGCACCTTCAGCAGGCCCGCGCTGCGCTTGACGATGCGCGCCAGCTCTTGCGCGGTGTAAAACTCCAGCCGCGCCACGATGCCAAAGCGGTCGCGCAGCGGGTTGGTCAACATGCCCGCGCGGGTGGTGGCACCCACCAGGGTAAAGGGTTGCAAGTCAAGTTTGATGCTGCGCGCTGCGGGACCTTCGCCGATCATGATGTCGATCTTGTAGTCTTCCAGCGCGGGGTACAAAATTTCTTCCACCACCGGGCTCAGGCGGTGAATTTCGTCGATGAAGAGCACATCGTTTTTTTCCAGATTGGTCAGCAGCGCGGCCAAATCTTTGGGTTTTTCCAGCACCGGGCCGCTGGTTTGCCGCAAATTCACGCCCAGCTCGGCGGCAATGATGTGGCTCAGCGTGGTTTTGCCCAGGCCTGGCGGGCCAAACAGCAGCACATGGTCCAGCGCCTCGTCACGCATCTTGGCGGCGCTGATGAAAATTTCCAGCTGCTCGCGCGCCTTGACCTGGCCCACGTAATCATCGAGCAGCTTGGGGCGCAGCGCGCGCTCAATGGCTTCTTCGTTGGGCGAGGCGGGTGCGTTGGACACCACGCGTTTGGCGGGTGCCGGGGCAAAGTCGTCGGTTTGGATACTCACAGCGGGCTTAAGTGGCAGGGTCAGGTGATGGAGGCTGGCACTATAGCGCTCAATATGAAGCTCAGGATTGCCGATAACATGACATGGACACTATTCACGCCCCGCTCGCCGCAGTAAGAGGCCATGGACCCGACATGAATACACACTGCACCTTACCCCACCCCAGCGCCGCCTCAAAAGCCCTGGCAACCGCCCTGCCCGCTGCCGGTTGGCGCACCCGCGCCATGGTTTTGGGCCTGAGCGCCCTGCTCATCGGCAGCACCTGGAGCCTGGCACACGCCGCAGCCCCTGCCGACGCGGCTGACCGCGCCGCCCAGCCGGGCGCCAGCAGCGGCAAGACTGCTGCCAAAAAGCCGGTGGCCGCGTCCTCTGAAGAAGCAATAGTCACGGAAAAAATCGATCTGGGCAACGACCTCAAAAAGGCCCTGCGCGAGAGCCTGCCCGGCCGCAAAAAACTCACCCTGGTCATCACGGACAACCCCGAACCAGCAGCAGCTGCGGCAAAAACAACCCCACCGCCGAAAACCACGGCCAAGACTGCAGAACAGGCCGAACCGGTAACACCAGCGGTAGTGGCCCGCCCCCGCGCAACGCCTGCGCGGACGAACGCAACAGCGCCTGCGCACCCGAAAGCCGCAGTGCACCAGCCTTTGGTCAGCACCCCGGCCAGCCGCAACTACATCCGGGCAAAAGCAGCCTCACTGGCCGGATACGAGCCTGATGCCCAGCCTCACGCCAACGCCAACAGCAGCCACGAAGGCGGCCACTGGTCCTACTCGGGCGCCACCGGGCCACAAGCCTGGGGCCAGCTCAAGCCCGAGTTCAATGCCTGCGCCTCGGGTAAACGCCAATCACCGATCAACATTGAAGACTCTTACACCCTGCAAGGGCCAGCCGAGCCACTGCTGTTCAACTACCAGCCGTCCACCGGCACGGTGGTCAACGACGGCCACAGCATCCAGGTGAATGTGCAGGGCAACAACACGCTAACGGTGCGCGGCACCACCTACTCGCTGGTGCAGTTGCAATTTCACAGCCCCTCTGAGATACAGGTGAACGCCCGCAGCTACGCGATGGGGGTGCACCTTATGCACAAAAACGCCGACGGTCAGCTGGCCGTGGTGGCCGTGCTGCTTGATCCGGGCCAGACCAACGCGATGATTGACAAGGTCTGGACCTATATGCCGCTGGACGTGGGTGACGAGGTGCGTATGCCTGCCGGCCTGCTCGACATCAATGATTTGCTGCCCAAAGACCAGCGTTACTACCAGTTTCTGGGCTCACTGACCACGCCGCCGTGCACCGAAGATGTGCTGTGGATGGTGCTCAAGGAACCCGCCCAGATCAGTGCGGCGCAATTGCGGCTGTTTCAGCAGCTCTACCCCAACAATGCACGCCCGGTGCAACCAGTCAACAACCGCCCGATCAGGAACGCGAAGTAGGCGGCACCATCGGTAGCCGCACCCGAAACGCTGCGCCGCGACCGGGTTCGCTGCACCGGCGCTGGTGCCACAAGCGCGGCGCGCTGTCACAGCGCCGGTGTGTTACCAATTCAACGAAATTTCCTTGCCAGACTTCTGGCCACCCTCTATTGAAGCCTTCGTAGAAATGCCAAGTGAGGGCCACGCCGTGGCGATACCGCTAGGCGCTGCGTCAGGATTTCAAGGTGAATCCTCGTGATGGCGCTCAATCGAGTGTCGAAAAACTTTACAGCAACAGGCTCGCAACATTTTGAAATAAAAAAATCTTCTTTAATATCAATGACTTAGAATTTTGGCCCGGTTATTGCTACATTCTGTAACATAACTGTTTATGGAGTCCAAATCATGATGTTTCGAAAACTTTTTGCTATGTTGGCCATTGCCGGCGTCTGCGGTTTTTCGGCTTCGGTCGCTAGCGCTGCCACTGTGCAAGTTAAGTTCGATAACCCTATCTTCAATGGATCAGGATATGACAACGTGCGCATCACCTACCCAGGCAAAAATCTCCAGGGCGTCAGTGCGGGTCGCTTTCAGGGGACAGTGACTGGCTTTGCAGGTGTCCCCGCCTCGATTTTCGTGGATGGACTCAGTGACCTCTACATGTATTGCTATGACGTGTACCAACACATTGAAGCCGGAAAGACTGTCAACTACACCATCGATCTGGCAGGCGGAATGCCTCGCACGCTTGATTTTCTGGGCGCGGTGAACAGCGAGTTGAGCGCCGGCAAAGCCTACGATCCCTATGCTTGGCTACGTCTTTATCCAAATAATGCAAAAAAATCTGCGTCCTTAGGCGCGGCGATTCAGCTCGGTATTTGGGAGAGTCTGTACGAAACCCATAAAGATTGGGATCTGTCTGGCGGCGCCTTCCAGGCGACGGACCTAGATAGCGACACCACCACCTGGTGGGAAAAATTCAAAAAAGCGATAGACACCACGGATGCACTGGACCCCATGTATGTGATGACGTTTAAAAACGACACATACCAAGACATGATCGCCGGTGACCCACCGTCAGAGGTGCCAGAACCCGGCTCGCTGGCATTGCTGGGCTTGGCCTTGGCTGGCTTGGCCGCCACACGCCGTAACAAGGGTAGCGCGCAATAACGCGTCCGGGGGTGGCGGTACGGTCAAGCCAACGGCTTGGCTGAACAAAAATTCCGCCGCCTCTGTTGAGCCCGATCGCCTGAAAGCGATTTGCCCGGTTTGCAACGACGGCTTGCCAGCCTACTTCGCCAGGCTTCTCAAAGCCAGCTTGATGCCATCGCTCACGCCCACCTCCTTGGGTAGCGCCTTCAGGGCAGCGGCAGCTTCTTTGTCGTTGTAACCCAGCGCCAGCAGGGCCTGCAGGATGTCGGCCTGCGCATCGCTGGCCACGCTGGCCACCACACCGATGTCTGGCCCCAGTTTGCCTTTCAGCTCCAGCAGCAAACGCTCGGCAGTTTTTTTGCCGATACCGGGTACCTTGATCAGCCGCCCTGCCTCCTGCAGCGTGATGGCCTGGGACAGCTCCGACACGCTCATTCCCGACAGCACCGACAAGGCTGTGCGCGGCCCCACACCGCTGATCTTGATGAGCTGGCGAAACGCCTCGCGCTCGGGCGCCGTGGCAAAGCCGTACAAAATCTGCGCATCTTCCCGCACCACAAAGTGTGTCAGCAGGCTCACCCTGGCCCCCAATTCCGGCAGGTTGTAGAAGGTGCTCATCGGCACCAGCACCTCGTAGCCCACGCCGTGGCAGTCGATGATGAGTTCGGGCGGGTTTTTGTGGTCCAGCGTGCCGGTGAGTTTGCCGATCATTTTTTGCCTATCGTGGATTGAACAGTTGGAGAATTATCAACGTCAACCTGCCCACTTACGCTGGCTTATCGGTAGTCAACCCGGCAGCATCGTCAACAGCGACGCTACCATCAGCCGATGAAACTGACGCCCCCGCAACCAGACTGCGATCCGCACCACAACACGATTGACCAGTCGGCACCGCACCCCAACGGCTACAACGCGCTGATCCAACCGCTGTTGCTGGTCTTTTTGGCGGCATTGCTGGCCTTGGTGTTTGCCGCCCTTAGCAGCGAAGTGATGGAGGGCGAAACCCGGTCTTTTGACATGTATTTGCTCCATTGGGCACAGGCGCTCAGGGTGGGTCATCCTGGGCTTGCTGATGTCATGCGCGATTTGAGCGGCATGGGCAGCGCGGTTGTGTTGACACTTGTGATCGGTGCAACCGCAGGCTACCTTGTGCTGACCGCAGCCCGGGCCACCGCCCTTCTGGTGCTGGCATCGGCACTGTCGGGAACCCTTCTTGTTAGCCTTTTCAAGGCGGCATTCGGGCGTTTGCGGCCCGCCCTGGCCTATGCGGACTTTCTGGTGCCCAGCCTGAGCTTTCCAAGTGGCCATGCCAGCATGTCGGCGGTGGTTTACCTGACGCTTGGTGCATTGATTGCAGGCACTCGTCCACGTCTGGCGCAACGCGCCTACATCGTCACCGCTGCCGCACTGATGACGATGCTGGTGGGACTGAGCCGGGTGGCGCTCGGTGTTCATTGGGCCACCGATGTGCTTGGCGGATGGGCCTTCGGCACTGCCTGGGCCATCATCTGGCTGCTGCTTGCGCGACGAATTGAAGGCCCACCGAAGCACCCAACCGCTGCGCCAGGGTCTTGACAATCGACAGGCCCAAACCTGACCCAACCGTGTCGCTGCCCAGAATTCGATAAACGGGTCAAACACGCGCTCGGGCTCACCCTCGGCACTACCTGGGCCTGAATCGCTGGCAGGCAACGTCGCATGACCTTGCCTGCCTCTGGCGTGTAGCGAAACGCGTTGTCAACCAGGTTGCGCACCAGCGTTTATGGTCAATCTCTTGCGCTATTGGAACCATTGACAATGACAGCGCTACCGAGCTTATTGCGACAAAAATGCGCCGGGCGGGGTCCGGCGACATCTTTTCATTGGACAGCACAGGCCCGGCGGTAGCCCCTTGCGACGCAGCACGGGCACCGGATTGTTTTTGCTGCGAATGCTGTGCAGCACTTCCATTCAGTCTTTCTTTGGCAGACCAAGATCGAGCAAAACCACGTCGTAGGCCTGATCGGAGAGTGTGCTCAGGGCGGATTCATTCGTGGTTGCAAGCAGATATTTGCGTGATTTGGAAAATACGATTTCAGACTTAGCGCACACTGAGCGGATCAAAATAATCAAAGATCAGCCGGGTCAGCTTGTTGGCACCCAACCTGCCCGCCAAATTGCCAAGCATTTTTTGCCTATCATGGGTGACTTCTTAAGGAATTATCAACTTGATCCTTCGTCACCTGTTTTCACCCCCCAACAACACCCGCCTGAGCCACCTGTGCGGGCCGATGGACGCGCATTTGCGCACCATTGAGACCGCTTTACAGGTGAAGATCGCCCACCGCCATGAGCAGTTCAAGGTGGATGGCCTCAAGGTCCACGCCCAGCGCGCCATGGAAATGCTGCAGGCGATGTACGAAATGGCGGCGCGCCCGATTGAGCCGCGCACCGTGCAGCTGATGCTCTCGGGCGATGGTGATGTGAACGGCGCAGAGGGCCCGGCGCTCAAAACCCGCCGCGCCGACCTGAAGCCGCGCTCCATTAACCAGGCGAACTACCTGGACTGCATTGCCAGCCATGACATCACCTTTGGCATTGGCCCGGCCGGCACCGGCAAGACGTATCTGGCGGTGGCCATGGCCGTGGACGCGCTGCAGCGCAGCACGGTGCAGCGTATTGTGCTGACCCGCCCCGCCGTGGAAGCCGGCGAGCGCCTGGGCTACCTGCCCGGTGATCTGGCGCAAAAGATCGACCCGTATCTGCGCCCGCTGTACGACGCGCTGTACGACCTGATGGGGTTTGAGGCGGTGCAAAAAGCCTTTGAGCGGCAAACCATCGAGATCGCGCCGCTGGCCTTCATGCGCGGGCGCACGCTGAACACCGCATTTGTGATTTTGGACGAGGCGCAAAACACCACGCCCGAGCAAATGAAAATGTTTCTGACGCGCATCGGCTTTGGCTCCAAAGCGGTGGTGACCGGCGATGTGAGCCAGATCGACCTGCCCGCCACCCAGCTCAGCGGCCTGATTGACGCCGAGCGGGTGCTGCGCAGCGTGGACGGCATTGCCATCTGCCGCCTGACCAGCATCGACGTGGTGCGCCACCCGCTGGTCGCGCGCATTGTGGAGGCCTACGACGCGCCTGGGCGCTACAACCCACACCCGCGTGCCGATGCCGTGTTGCTGCCACCCCTGGCATCGCCTCTTGCCAGCGCCGCTGCCGCGCCCAAATCGCCGGTGCAGGCCCTGCGTGCAGCCCGCAGCCACAAGAAGCTGACGGAGTAAACGCTACTAACTTCATAGCTGCTAGCGCTTATAAATAAAGGGCTAGAGGCCAATTTCTTATATACTTCGACCAAGCGACATGAGCCAGCTTACCCTCTCCCTGCAGTTCGCCAAGTTCCCTGACGCGACGCTGCACCGCGCCGCATTGCCGCGCCACAAGGTCGCCAAGTGGATTCGTCACGCGCTGCAGAGTGAGGCCGAAATCACCGTGCGCATCGTTGATGCCGAAGAAGGCCAGGCCTTGAACCGTGATTACCGCCACAAAGACCATGCCACCAACGTGCTGACTTTTGACTACACGCAAGAGCCCATCGTCACCGCCGACCTGGTGCTGTGCGCGCCGGTGGTGGCGCAGGAAGCCAAAGAGCAAAACAAAACCCTGGAAGAGCATTACGCGCACCTGCTGGTGCACGGCACCCTGCACGCCCAGGGCTGGGACCATAACGAGGACGAAGACGCGCAGGTGATGGAACTGCGCGAGAGCGAGATCATGGCCCGACTCGGGTTTGAGAACCCCTACGCCGCCTGAGTGCTGGCCGCCACGGAACCCTTTGCCAGCGCCTGAGTCCTACCCGCCATGAGCTTACTGCCCCTTTTTCTGAGCCGCCTGATTGCTTTTATTTTTGTAGCTATTGGCGCAATACCCACCTGGGCTAACGCCCAAAATAGCATCACAAACCTGGTCACCACCGAACAGGTGCGTGCCGAGCTGATGGCCTACGCGCCCGACGGTGCCGACCCCGGCAAAACGGTCTGGGTCGGCCTGCAGCTTACCCACCAGCCGCACTGGCACACCTACTGGAAGAATTCGGGCGACTCCGGCCAGCCCACCCAGCTGACCTGGAAGCTCCCCCCCGGCGTGATCGCTGGCGACCTGGCCTGGCCCACGCCGCGCAAGCTGCCCACCGGCAGCCTGGTGACCTACGGCTTTGGCGACACCGTGCTGCTGCCGGTGCCGCTGACCATCACCCCCGAGTTCAAACCCTCGCTGCTGACGCCCGAGCTAGAAGTCAAGCTGCAAGCCAGCTGGCTGGTGTGCAAGGAGGAATGTGTGCCGCAGGACGGCGAATTTGTGCTGCGCCTGCCGGTCAAGAGCTCTACCGCGCTTCAAGGCAACGTGTTTCAGGCCGCCTTTGCAGCGCAGCCGCAGGCGCTCAAGGGCAGCAGCAGCATCACCCTGGAAGGGTCACAGCTCAAAGTCTCGGTCAATGGCCTGCCCACCGCCCTGCACGGCAAGACGCTGGAGTTTTTCCCGGAAACCCCGGAAGTGATTGAGCCCGGCGCGCCCTGGTCGCAAGCCTGGAACGGCGCCACCTGGACCGCCAGCGTGCCCATGGCTATCCACCGCAGCGCCAGCCCGACCGAACTGCCGATGGTGATCACCAGCGAGGTGGACGGCCAACTGAGCGGATTTGCCACCACCGCCCAAATCAGCGGTAGCTGGCCAGCCACACCGGCGCCCGGTGAGCCAGCGCCAGCGTCAGACGGCCCATCAACTTTCACCGTCAGCTCTGCTGCAGCCAGCGGCGCACTGCCCACCAGCTTCTGGCTGGCGCTGGCCGGCGCGCTGCTGGGCGGCATGATCCTGAACCTGATGCCGTGCGTGTTCCCGGTGCTGGCCATCAAAGTGGTGAGCTTCACCCGCCACGCGGATGACCGCCGCGGCCACCGTGTCAGCGGCTTGGCTTACAGCGCCGGCGTGGTGCTGTCGTTTCTGGCGCTGGGTGCACTAATGCTGGCTTTGCGTAGCGCTGGGCAGCAGTTGGGCTGGGGCTTTCAGCTGCAGTCGCCGGTGGTGGTGGCCGCGTTGGCGGTGCTGTTCACGGTGATCGGACTGAACCTGGCCGGGCTTTTTGAAATTGGCCAGTTTGTGCCCTCTGGTCTGGCCACGCTGGAGGCCAAAAACCCGTCGGTCAACGCTTTTTTATCGGGCATTCTGGCGGTGGTGATTGCCTCGCCCTGCACCGCGCCGTTCATGGGCGCATCGCTCGGGCTGGCGCTGAGTTTGCCCGCTCTGCAGGCGCTGGCGATCTTTGCCACGCTTGGCGTCGGCATGGCGCTGCCGTATCTGGCGGCCAGTTGGTCGCCAGCGCTGGCGCGTCTGCTGCCGCGCCCTGGCGCATGGATGGACAGCTTCCGCCGCGCCATGGCGTTTCCGATGTTTGCCACGGTGGTCTGGCTGGTGTGGGTGCTGGGCCAGCAAACCGGCATCGACGGTGCCAGTGCCCTGCTAGCGCTGCTGGTGGGCGTGGCGATGGTCATCTGGGCATTCACCCTGCGGGGCAAGAGTCGGTTGCCGATTGCTGCAATTTGTATAGCTGCTTTCGCAAGCATGACATGGGCTACAGGCAAAAACATCGTTACATTCTCCGAGCCTGCGGGTGGGGTCGCCAGCAGCGCGCGCTGGCAGGCCTGGGCGCCGGGCAAGGTGGACGAACTGGTGGCTGCCGGCTCGCCGGTGTTTGTCGATTTCACCGCCGCCTGGTGCGTGACTTGCCAGTACAACAAGCGGACCGCCCTGGCGGACTCAGGCGTTCTGGCGGACTTCGATGCGAAAAAAACCATCCTGCTGCGCGCTGACTGGACGCGCCGCGACCCAGCCATCACCGCTGCGCTGGCACAACTCGGGCGCAACGGCGTGCCTGTGTATGTGTTTTACCAGGCTGGCAAGGCGCCGGTGGTGTTGTCTGAAATCCTCTCGGTGAGTGAGGTTCGGGCGGCGATTGCTGGTTTGTAAAACTTTTTTTGCCATCCGGCTGCGCGTAGCCAAACTTCCTTGCGCCTGCGGCGCGGTTGCCTCCCCACTCACAATCAGCCTAAGCGCAATCAACGGCAACGGCGATAAGACTTTCTTAAGATAGCCTTTTTAAGCTTGACCGCAGTACATCACTGAGGGTTACGCATGAAATTTCAACTTCGCACCGCCACCTGGCTCGCCAGCCTGGCCATCGCCTTGCCGCTGGTTGCCAGCGCCAACCCGATTCTGGACGGCTACAAAGCCCAGGCCAAGACCGAGAACCCGGCGTTCAAGGACTTTAGCTTGGAGGCTGGCCGCAAGCTCTACACCACCGAGGGCCCCAACCAGATGGCGTGCGCGTCGTGCCATACCGACTCGCCCAAAAACGCCGGAAAGCACGCCAAGACCAACAAGGCCATCGACCCGATGGCGCCCAGCGTGAATGCGCAGCGTTTTACCGATGCAGCCAAGGTCGAAAAATGGTTCAAGCGCAATTGCAATGACGCACTCGGGCGCGCCTGCAGTACGCAGGAAAAAGGTGATTTCATGGCCTATGTGCTGTCGGTGAAGTAAGGCGGCACCATGAACGTCAAACCCTTGTGGGCCTTTGCCACCCTCGCGGCGCTGGCCATGACCACGCTCACAGCCCATGCCAAGTACAACGGCGAAGACCGGGGCAGGCCGGTCATGCCCACGCAGACACACGCAGCATGGCAAACCGAGTGTGGTGGCTGCCACTTGGCTTTTCCGCCCGGTCTGCTGCCAGCGGCCTCCTGGAAAAAGGTGATGACCGGGCTGGACAAGCACTTTGGAACCGATGCCTCCCTGCCTGCGGCGCAGACCCAGGCCATCACCGATTACCTGGTCAAGCATGCGTCCAACCGCTGGAGCGCCAACACCGCGCCCCTGAAGATCACCGACAGTGAATGGTTCAAGTCGAAACACCGCGCTGGTGAAATTGACCCCGCTGTGTGGAAGCGTGAGTCGGTGAAGAGCGCCTCCAACTGCCTGGCTTGCCATGGTGATGCCGACAAAGGTGACTTTGACGAGGACAACGTCCGCATTCCTAAATGAGCACATCAGAGCTGAACCCGCCCGCCAATGACCTGCAACCGACCCTGATCTGGGACCTGCCCACCCGGTTGTTCCACTGGGTGCTGGCGGGCAGCTTTGCGCTGGCCTGGCTCACCAGTGACAGCGATGCCTGGCTGGCGGTGCATGTGTTTGCTGGCTACCTGATGCTTGGGCTGATTGGGTTCCGTCTGTTGTGGGGTTTCCTTGGCTCGCATTTTTCGCGCTTTGCCAGCTTCTGGTTTGGCCCCAAAGCCGCAGCCCGTTATTTGAAACAGGTGATGCGCGGCCAAGCGGCGCGCCATGTGGGCCACAACCCGACCGGCAGCCTGGCCATTTACATCCTGCTGGCCTTGACCGCGGTGGTGGGCGCAGCAGGCATTCTGACCCTGGGCGCCGAGGAGCAGCACGGCCTGGCAGCGGGCTGGTTCAGTTTTTCCCAGGGGCATTTCTTCAAGGAAGTGCATGAATTTGCCGCCAACCTGATGCTGCTGGTGGTGGGCGGCCACATCGCCGGGGTGGTGGCGGAAAGCGTGCTGCACAAGGAAAACCTGGCTCGCTCCATGGTCACAGGCCTTAAGAAGGCTGGGCCGAGTACGCCGAAAAGCAAAACACAAGTGCTGGTAGCCGGGATCATGCTGGTCGCCATGCTCGGTTTTGGCGGCTGGTGGTTTGCCTACGCGCTACAAAATCAGCTGCAAGCCCAGCCTGCCAGCGGACAGCCTCCTGTGCGCCATGTGAAGTTTGTCGGCCCAGTACTGCCTGACAACGCGCAATGGCGTGACGAGTGCGGCAGTTGTCACGGGCCATTTCATCCGAGTCTGCTGCCCGCACGCTCTTGGCAGAAAATGATGGCCGAGCAGGATAAGCACTTTGGCAGCGACCTAGCGCTGGACGCACCGACCACCGCCGCCGTGCTGGCCTTCATGGTGGCCAACGCTGCCGAGACACAGGTGACCGAACCAGCATTCAAGATTGGTCAGTCCGTCCCCGCAGGCGCAGCGCCGCAGCGCATCACCGAAACCCATTACTGGACAAGCAAGCACCGCGAAATTACGGCCTCCGACTGGGCCAGCCCGCTGGTCAAAAGCAAGGCCAACTGTGCCGCCTGCCACGCCGACGCCGACGCGGGCACCTTTGAAGACGGCGCCATGGCCATTCCCAAAGCCCCGGCCCCCAAACCCAAAATCTGAGCACGGTGGCCCGTGGCTTGTCACCCAGCCGCTACGATGACGTCCCCGCCAACGACCCAACCACACCATGCGCATCCTGCTTGCTGAAGACGATCCCCTGCTGGGTGATGGCCTGCGCGCGGGCCTGCGCCAGCAGGGTTTTCTGGTGGACTGGGTGCGTGACGGCCTGGCCGCTGAGCGCGAAATCGCCAACGGTAACCACCAGGCGGCGGTGTTGGACTTGGGCCTGCCCCTGAAAGACGGGCTGGAGGTGCTGAAATCGTTGCGGCAGCAAAAAATTACCTTGCCGGTGCTGGTGCTCACCGCCCGTGAAGCGGTGCCGGACCGCATTAAAGGGCTGGATCTGGGCGCGGATGACTATGTGGTCAAACCGGTCGACCTGTTTGAGCTGGGTGCGCGTCTGCGCTCGCTGGTGCGCCGCGCCCATGGGCATACCCAAGACCTGCTCACCTGCGCAGCGCTGCAGATCAATCTGTCCGCCCGCTCGGTCACACTGTCCGGGCAGGCGGTGGTGCTGTCGCTGCGTGAATTTGACCTGCTGCACGTGCTGATGCTCAATGCCCAGCGGGTCATGTCGCGCGAGCAACTGGAGCAGCAGCTTTACAGCTGGGGCTACGAGGTGGAAAGCAACGCGGTGGAGGTGCATATCCACCACCTGCGAAAGAAGCTCCAGGCAGACCTGATCCAGACCGTGCGGGGTGTGGGCTACATGCTGATGCCACCCAAAGTTGCGCCCGGGGAGCCATCGCCATGATCCTGTTCAACCGGCTGGAATCCCTGCAGGCGCGCCTTTTGGCGCTCCTGCTGACGATGATCTGCGGTGTCTGGATTTCGGCAGCAGCGCTGACCTGGATCGACACCCGCCATGAGATCGACGAATTGCTCGACGCGCATCTGGCCCAGTCTGCCGCACTGCTGGTGGCCCAACAAACCGACACCGACGAGGCCAAGCGCGACGACAAGCCATATCGCCTGCACACTTACGACGACCGCCACCCGGACGCACCCACCTTGCACAAATACGCCACACGGGTGGCGTTCCAGGTGTTTCACGACGGCAAGCTGACGCTGCATTCCGGCACCGCGCCAGAAACACCGATGTCGCCGCAGGTGCGTGGCTTTGCCACGGTAGATTTACCCGATGGCGGCGCATGGCGGGTCTTCGGGGCGCAAGGCAACGAGGGTGATGTGCAGGTCTTTGTGGGGGAACAGTTGCGCTCGCGCCAGTCCATTTTGTGGGCGGTGATGCAGGCGGTGTTGATGCCTTTGCTGGTGACCTTGCCCATTTTGGCGGTACTGGGCTGGCTGGCGGTGCGTCAGAGCCTGGCACCGCTGCGCACGCTGAGCGAGGCGTTGGCTCGACGCCAGCCACAAGCGGTGGTGCCCTTGGTCATTGACGACACACCGACCGAAATGGTGCCTGTGGTGCAGTCGCTCAACACCTTGCTGGCGCGCATCGGCCAGATGATGGAGACCGAGCGCCGCTTTACCGCCGACGCGGCGCATGAATTGCGCACCCCCATTGCCGCCGTCCGTGCCCAGGCCCAGGTGGCACAGGGAGCCGGGGACGATGTGGACCAGCGCGACCAGGCGTTGCGCCACACACTGGAAGGCTGCGACCGTGCCTCCCATTTGGTGGCGCAGCTGTTAACACTCTCGCGGCTGGAAACCGCAGGCAACACCACCCCAGGCGTGCGCGTGGACGCATGCCAGATCGCCCGGCGCGTTGCCGCCGATCTGGCACCCGGCGCCCTGGCCCGCTCACAGGTATTGACACTCGATTGCGACGCCCCCAGCCTCATCGCCGCAGACGAGTTGCTGACCGGTGTGCTGATTCGCAACCTGCTTGACAACGCGCTGCGTTACAGCCCTGATGGCGCGCAGGTCACGGTGGCACTGACCTGCAAGGGTGGCCTGGTCAAGCTACAGATTGACGACAGTGGCCCTGGTGTGCCGTCGGCCGATCTGGCGCGTTTGGGGGAGCGCTTTTACCGTGGACTGGGCACGGCACAAAGCGGCAGCGGCCTGGGCTGGTCCATCGTGCGGCGTATTGCCGATGTCTACCGGGCGCAGGTGGCGGCAGGCCCTTCAAGCCTGGGCGGCCTGTGTGTCACGGTAACCTGGCCAATTGCGCCAGATCAAGGATCGCGGCAAATTTGAGTTTACGAGTTTCAACCCACCACGACAGAATGCGACAATTCGTCCTATGAATACCACCTCTACCTCCACTTTCGCCCCTCTCAAGAACGACACCTTTCTGCGAGCGTGCATGCGCCAAGCGACTGACTACACACCCATGTGGATGATGCGTCAGGCCGGGCGTTTTCTGCCCGAATACCGCGCCACCCGCGCCAAGGCCGGCAGTTTCATGGGGCTGGCCACCAACACCGACTACGCCACCGAAGTCACCTTGCAGCCGCTGGACCGTTTCCCCATCGACGCGGCCATTTTGTTCAGCGACATCCTGACGGTGCCAGACGCGATGGGCCTGGGCCTGTCGTTTGCCTTGGGCGAAGGCCCCAAGTTTGCCCATTCGGTGCGCGACGAAGCTGCGGTGGCCAAGCTTGAAGTGCCCGACATGGCCAAGCTGCAGTATGTGTTTGACGCGGTCACCTCGATCCGCAAGGCGCTCAACGGCCGGGTGCCGCTGATCGGTTTTTCCGGCAGCCCGTGGACGCTGGCCTGCTACATGGTTGAAGGCGCTGGCAGCGACGACTACCGCCTAGTCAAAACCATGATGTACAGCCGCCCGGACCTGATGCACCGTATTCTGGAGATCAACGCCGAAGCGGTAGCGGTGTACCTGAACCACCAGATTGAAGCTGGCGCCCAGGCGGTGATGGTGTTTGACAGCTGGGGCGGCGTGCTGGCCGACGGTGCGTTTCAGGAATTCAGCCTGGCCTACACCCGCCGTGTGCTGGCCAAGTTGCACAAAACCTGGAATGGCGCCACCATTCCCAGCATCGTCTTCACCAAAGGCGGTGCCTTGTGGCTTGACGAGATGGCCGATCTCGACTGCAACGCGCTGGGCCTGGACTGGACGGCCAACCTGACCAAGGCACGCGCCCTGGTGGGCGGCAGCAAGGCGCTGCAAGGCAACCTGGACCCGAACGTGTTATTTGCCCCACCGGAAAAGATCGAAGCCGAAGTCATCAAGGTGCTCAACGCCTTTGGCACACCGCACAGCGGCCCAGGTTTGGGCCCGACGCACATCTTCAACCTAGGCCACGGCATCAGCCAGCACACCCCGCCTGAGCATGTGGCAGCATTGGTGGAAGCGGTGCACAAACATTCGCGGCTGATGCGCGGCGCTTGCTGAAGGGCAAGGCGGGTCGGCTAGCACTTTTTCACCCATTTTTGTGTTGAGCGCTCAAAAAAATGAATGACTTATGCACAAAAATGGTGTGCTACCTTGCGGTAAGTCAAGTATTCATCCAGCTGTACTATTAAACGCATAGCACATGTAAGTGCTTGATTTTAAAGGAAATTAATTTTTGCTTCATTTTTGGGCAAATTAACAAAAGCCTTGATTTACAAGGCTCAGCACGGTCTATTGACGAGGTATCCACAAAGTTATCCACAGAAAACTTGGATGACCTTTAAAACCCCGCAGAATCAATGACTTAAGGCGAATTTCGCAAGTTCACTTGAACAAAACACCCCAAACCAGCCCAACCGAGCCCGTCCAGGTCTCGGTACTGGTTCACACGCCAGCCTACAGCCAGATGGCCGGTGCGCTGACCTACCTCAGCCCCCAACCGCTGCCCGCCGGTACTCTGGTGCGGGTGCCGCTGGGGCAGCGTGAGTTGCTCGGCGTGGTGTGGGACACGCCCCAAGGCAACCCTGCGCCCGCACTCGACCCCGCCAAGCTGCGCCCGGTGACGGCCGTGCTCGACGCGCTGACCCCATTGAGCCCGAGCTGGCGCGCGCTGATCAGCTTTGCTGCGAGCTACTACCAGCGCTCGGCCGGTGAAGTGGCGCTGGCGGCCCTGCCGCCACAACTGCGTGAAATCACTGGCCTGCAGCTGGCGCGCAAGCTGAAAAAGAAGGCGGCAGCGCAGCTTAAGGCCGAAGCGGCAAAGGCCACCGCCACCGCTCTGTCCGCAGGGCAGCCGGACAGCGACCAGGCAGTCGCAAGCGGCAACAGCGGCAACAGCGGCAACAGCAACAGCAGCAGCAGCGGCAGCGGCAGCGGCAGCGGCAGCGGCAGCGGCAGCGGCAGCGGGTCAGAAACTACTGAATTAATAGCACTTACCGCAGAGCAGACAAGGGCTATCGACCATTTTTCTATAAATCCCGGTCCTTTTCTGCTGTTTGGTGCCACCGGCAGCGGCAAAACCGAGGTCTTCATGCGCTGCACCGCAGACGCACTGGCCGCCAGCGCCTGCGCCCAAGTGCTGGTGATGGTGCCCGAGATCAACCTTACACCCCAGCTGGAAGAGCGCTTTCAGGCGCGCTTCTGCGCTGTCTACGGCATGGATGCGGTGGTGTCGATGCACAGCGGCATGACCCCGGCACAGCGGCTGAAGAGCTGGCTGGCGGCGCATAGCGGCGTGGCGCGCATTGTGCTGGGCACGCGCATGGCTGTGTTTGCCTCCATGCCGCACCTCAAACTGATTGTGGTGGATGAGGAACACGACCCCAGCTACAAAAGCGGTGAGGGCGCACGCTACTCGGCGCGCGACCTGGCGGTGTACCGCGCCCGCCTCAATGGCGCCAAGGTCATCCTCGGCTCAGCCACCCCGTCACTGGAGAGCTGGTACCACAGCCGCCCCGCCGCTGAGGGCGGGCGCTACTTGCGCCTGGAGATGCCCAGCCGGGTTGGCGCCAACGCGGTTCTGCCCAACATCGCAGGTGTTTTACCCAGCACCGCAGGCGTTTTACCACTGGTGCGCCGCGTCGACATGAGCCACCAGCCCAAGGGCTGCGTGATCTCGCCACCGCTGCTCGATGCCATCGGCCAGCGCATCGCCCGTGGCGAGCAAAGCATGGTGTTTTTGAACCGGCGCGGCTACGCCCCGGTACTGAGCTGCAGTGATTGCGACTGGAAAAGCACCTGCCCACATTGCAGCGCCTACCGCGTTTTCCACAAGATTGACCGCAGCCTGCGCTGCCACCACTGCGGCTTTAGCGAACGCGTGCCGCGCGCTTGCCCAGACTGCGGCAGCCTGGACATTGCCCCGGTCGGGCGTGGCACCGAGCGGCTTGAAGAACAACTGGCCTTGCTGCTGGGCGGCATCAGCCGGCCAGACGGCAGCGCGGTGCGCATTGCCCGCATCGACGCCGACACCACCAAACTCAAGGGCTCGCTGGAAACCCAGTTGGCGCAAGTGCACTCGGGCGAGGTCGATGTGTTGGTGGGCACACAAATGATTGCCAAGGGCCACGACTTTCGCCGCATCACCCTGGTGGCAGCCATCAACCCCGACGGCGCGCTGTTTTCCAGCGACTTCCGCTCGCCCGAGCGGCTGTTTGGCCTGCTGATGCAGGCCGCAGGGCGCGCCGGGCGCGATGCCAGCAACACCAGCCGCAGCGAAATGTGGGTGCAAACCTTCCACCCCACGCACCCGCTGTATGAAGCCCTGAAGCAGCACGATTACCCAGCGTTTGCCCAATCGCAACTGGTGGAGCGCGAGCAGGCGGGCATGCCGCCGTTCAGCTTTCAGGCGCTGGTGCGCGCCGACGCCCGCACCCAAGAGGCCGCGCAAGCCTTTTTGAACGCCGCCAGTCAAGCCAGCCTAGAGGTGCCCGAACTGGCCGCGTGGCGTGCCCACGTCAGCCTGTACCCAGCGGTGCCGATGAGTATTGCGCGCGTGGCCAATGTGGAGCGCGCCCAGATGCTGCTGGAATGCTCGTCGCGCACCGCGTTGCAGCGTTTTCTGAGCGGCTGGCAAACCACCCTGCACGCCTCCCGCGCAAAACCCGAGTGCAAAGGTCTGCTGCGCTGGGCGGTGGATGTTGACCCGCTCTTAATTTAAGAGCTTCTCGCGCTTACTGCGTAAGGGCTCAGGCTGCTTTTGTTGCCACAATGACCTGGAAGTTGCCAAAAAACACGGTATGCCGCTCGCAGGTCACACCGGGCATGGCTTGCAACTGCTGCACCGGGTCGTGGGTGTCCCACAGGGCCAAGCCAAAGGGCTCAAACACCTTGAAATAGGTCCAGCTCAGTAGGCGCAGCAGCCAGCCATGAGGCCGGTGAAATTCAGCCAGATACAGCCGGCCACCGGGCGCCAGCACCCGAACCGCTTCGCTGACGGCCTCGCCCTGGAGGTGGTGCGGCAACTCATGCAGCAAAAAGAAGATGACGTTGGCGCTGACCGAGCGGTCTGCCTGCTTCATGGCAATGGCGTTGTCGCGCTGGTAAACCACCTTGCCGGCATATGCCGTCAATTTGCCTTTGGCATGGTCGAGTTCGTTTTGGATGAGGTCAGCCACCAGAACCTTTTGCACACCCGCCTGCACTGCCGCCTTCACCACACGCGGCATCACATTGCCAAACGCGCAGGAGGTGATCAACACTTGCTTGCCCTTGAGGTCGGCACTTTGCAACCCCTCGGTAATGATCGACACCAAGCGGCTGTATTGAAACAGCAAAATGGCGGCAATCACCGGCTGAAAGTCGACAAAACGGATCAGCCGCATATTTGAATACAGCGGATAAACGTGCGCAGCATCGCGCTGCATCCGGCCCCGGGCTGCACGCACCAGCAGCGCACCACGGGTCAAGACGAAAAAGAACAGCGCGAAGCTGGCCAGCGCCGCCACGACGCCAAACACGGTATAGGTCAACCAGGGGAGCATGCGTTTCCTTTGCGATCAGAGCTGATCGGGGGTGTTTTATCAGGGAGTAAGGCAGCAGGTTAGCGGCTTTACCGGTCTATGGTCTTGAGGTGCGTCAGGTTTGTGTGACATTCCGGCGGTGGATGACGCATGGCGGCCGCAGAACTGGACTTTTGGTGCGATCAGTTCAGCATAGCCTCTCTGCTCGACTCAAACTGCTTGGTTTGGATCCGCGGCCCGCACTCGGACTCAGGCAGTCAACGTCAACAATGCTGCGTTTGCGCTCATTGGACCCGGCAAGCTGAAAATAAGGATCCGACCAACTGCAGATAGAGGCACTTTCCAGTTTCAGTAACCGCTGTATGCGCCAACTATCGGTAGGCACTCTGACAAACCCAATGCCCTCATTGGTCAAGAATTGGTGTTCAATCAAGTAACACTGTAAGACCGCCACTACAGCAGCCATCAGTAAAACCCGCGCTAGCTATGATTCGTCCCCCCGCCCCAAGTCCGCTCATGCCCCCCTCCCCCAACACCGGTCTCAACCTCGCCCAACAAGAAGCGGTGAACTACCTGCACGGCCCGTGCCTGGTGCTGGCGGGTGCCGGTTCGGGCAAAACCCGGGTGATCACGCACAAGATTGGCCGGCTGATCCAGTCTGGCGTGGTGCCCAAGCGCATTTTTGCCATCACCTTCACCAACAAGGCCGCCGCGGAAATGCGCGAGCGCGCCCGAGCCCTGATCGGCAAAGCCGCCAGGGACGCGGTGATCTGTACTTTTCACGCGCTTGGCGTGCGCCTGCTGCGTGAAGACGGTGCGGCACTCGGCCTGAAACCCAACTTCAGCATTCTGGACAGTGACGACGTCACCAGCATTCTGAAAGACGCGGGCGGCAGCGTCGATGCAGCCACCGCGCGCAGCTGGCAATGGACCATCAGCCTGTGGAAAAACCAGGGCCTCAACTCCGCCAGCGCCCTAGCCGCTGCTGCCACCGACAACGAGCGCATCATTGCCCGGGTGATGGCGCACTATGAAGAACGCCTCACCGCTTTTCAGGCCGTGGACTTTGACGACCTGATTGGTCTGCCGCTCAAATTACTACAAAATCATGAGCAGGTGAGGCATAAGTGGCAAGGGCTAGCGGGTCATTTGCTTGTGGATGAATACCAGGACACCAATGCCACGCAATACGAGTTACTGAAACTGCTGGTCGGTGGCAAAGGCCCCCTTCAGGCGCGTTTTACCGCCGTGGGCGATGACGACCAGAGCATTTACGGCTGGCGCGGTGCCACGCTGGACAACTTGAAAAAGCTACCCATCGACTTCCCCAACCTGAAAGTGATCAAGTTGGAGCAGAACTACCGGTCGACTTCCGCCATCCTTCGCGCCGCCAACAACGTGATCGGCCCCAACCCCAAGCTGTTCCCAAAAAACCTGTGGAGCGACCTGGGCGAAGGTGAGCCGGTGCGGGTGGTGGATGCCGACACCGAAGAACACGAAGCCGAACGCGCTGTGGCCCGCATCCAGAGCCTGCGAATCAACGGCCTGCCGCACGCCGGGCCGCAGTTCAAGGAGTTCAGGGACTTTGCGGTGCTGTACCGCGCCAACCACCAGGCCAAACCGTTTGAGAAGGCTTTGCGCCGGGCGCAGATTCCGTACAAGGTGTCGGGTGGCACCAGCTTTTTTGACCGCGCCGAGGTGAAAGACCTGTGCGCCTGGTTCCGGCTGTGGATCAACAACAACGACGACCCGGCCTTTTTGCGCGCGGTGACCACGCCCAAACGCGGCATTGGCCACCAGACGCTTAGCGTTTTGGGCGACTTTTCCAGCAAATACAAAGTCAGCATGTTTGGCGCGCTGTTTTCCAGCAGTTTGGGCTCGGTGATCTCTGGCAAGGCGCTAGGCAGCCTGCACGAGTTTGGCCGCGAGGTGAATGACCTGGAGTTTCGCGCGCGCCACACGCTGGGGGCCGAGGCTGCCAAAGCCTTTCTGCTGGACTGGCTCAAAGACATCGGCTACGAGAAATATCTGTACGACGGCGAAGACAGCGAACAGGTGGCCGCGGCGCGCTGGGGCAATGTGATGGACTTCATCGACTGGATGAGCGGGCGCTGCGGCGGGCAAATTGAAGACGCCACCGGGGTGAATGCCGCTGGTGAGATCAAGTCGCTGCTGGAAGTGGCGCAAACCGTGTCACTGATCTCGACGATTTCCGAGCAGGAAAAAGACCAGAACGTGGTCACGCTGTCCACCTTGCACGCCTCCAAAGGGTTGGAGTGGCCGCATGTGATGCTGGTGGGCGTGACCGAGGGCATGTTGCCGTTCAAACTGCGCGACAACCCAGAGGCGGAGTCGGCGGGCCCAGCCTCTGCCGCGCAAAAAGCACTGGCCCAGGAAGCCGCCAGCGAAACGCTCACCAGCCATTTGCAGGAAGAACGCCGCCTGATGTACGTGGGCATCACCCGTGCCCAGCGCAGTCTGGCGGTGAGTTGGACCCGCAAGCGCAAAAAAGGCCGCGAGATGGTGGCAGCGCAGCCCAGCCGTTTTATTGCCGAAATGGGGCTGGACCAGACCACCACCAAAGAAGACCCGCGCGCCAAGCTCAAGGCGCTACGCGCCGAATTTGCACTAAGGGCCGCTGACGGCGCGGCGGCGCGGGCGCTGGCGCGTTAACTCGCCAGGGCATGTGCCGCGACCGCGCCTCTTTGGCGATGGCGCGCTGGCGCAATGTCGAGATGCGGCACTGGCCAGCACCCTTGGCCCCCGAACACCATGAAAGAATGCATCGTCTGGAGCGAGGAAATCACGCCGGGGTGAACTCAGTGTTCTATCGCACAGATCACAAGCCGCAGCAGGTCTAAGGTCCGACTTCTTCTAAACCACTGGCGCCCCGCCACAGCGCATTTCCTACTTGCCAAGCCGTTTATGTTTCAATCCACGCCCCTTACGGGGCGAATTTGGAAGAGGTTACCCCTCTCCCAAATGAATTCTATCCCCCTGAAGGGGGAGGTTTCAAACCAGGATCAGTTTTTGATGAACGACGCCATAGCTATGAACCTCTTGCACGCCGTGGTCTTTGTCGATGACCATTGCGCCTTGGTGGTGCGGTTTGGCCGCAGACATCCCCAGGACGACAAGTCGCAGGTGCCTCAGCATGTGACATGCCAGCACGCCAACGACACGCACTCAAAGCACGCATTTTTTGGTGAGGTCTGTGATGCCCTTGATGGCGTTACCCAGGCATTGATCAGCGGCAGGCAGCAGGTATTGGCGGACTTTGGGCGCTTTGTTGACCAACACCGGCCACACACCGCCAAGCTCATCGCTGGGTATGAAAGGGTGGGCCACCCCTCGCAGGCCGAGTTGGTCGTGATCGCGCGCAAGTACTTTGCCCAGTACGGCCTACGGGCTGGCAACTGCCAACTTGAGTGACCCAGCCAGCAGCCGTTTACCGGCCGCTGGCGCGCTACTTCACTGTGCCCGTGTCTGTTCGATGGACTCACGCAGCCGTGCGGTGGCGTCACTCACGCTGGCTTCAAATTCACGCCAGCGGTTCGCTGCCGCCTGGTTGAGCTTGGCCACCTTGGCCTGGGCAGACTCCACGTCCAGCCGCAGGGTGGTGATGTCCAGGTCGATCTTGGCTTTGGCGTCGGCGCTGGCGTCAGCGGCCATCCTGTCCAGTTCAGCCAGCTAGGGCCCTGCCGCGGGTGATGTCTTTTTCAGCGGCGCTCACAAACTGGGCGCGCCGTGCAATGTCGCTGTCGTCGGCGTATTCAAATTGCGGCATGGCTCTGATCAGATTGACCGTAGCGCCGGCAATCACCAGTTTGCCCGCCTGACTCTGGATCTGTGTGGCGGCAATAGCCACGTCGTGCCGACCGATGCCAATAAAACCACCCGCACCGACGATGACGTAGGACACGGATTGGTCCGGCGCAATGATGATGTCCTGCACGTTGCCAACCTTCTGCCCAGTTTCGTTGTAGATGGTGGCGCCCAGCAAAGTTTTCTTGACGCTCCAGCCCAGTGCAAGCTGGGTCGATTCCACAATGCTGACGCCGGTGGTGGTGGTGGTGCCCGCCACTTGGGCGGTGGCCGACCCATGAACCGCAAAAGCGCCGGCCAAGGAGAGTGCGAGGATGGAGACGGATGTTTTCATGATGACGCGCCTTTGAAGTGGAGGGACGGGGCCAACCACCAGCGCGGTCGGCTGGCTGGGTGGGTTCAGCCCTGTTTGTAGGTGCTGCGCCCACACAGCGTCCGTGCGTCGGCGTACCCGCCCGGTTAGGCAGCCGCGCACGTGGCGCGAGGGCGGCGCACAGCGCTGATATCGCCACAAGGCAAAATGTGAGCCTTATCCCTTGCCGCCAGCGACTCAAACGGCACCGGATCAACCGCAACGCCACCCGTCATGAAACCTTTATTTGCTTCACTATTAATAGCTATAACCGCATTACCCACATGGGCTACAGCCGAAAATGCCACAAAAACTCAGGTACCCGGCTGGCAGCAATGCAGCGCCTTGAGCGGTGACACCGCGGCTCGCCTGCACTGCTTTGACCAGTGGGCGGCGACGCAAGCCAGCCCGCCACCTCTTGCGTCTGCGCCTGAAGCACCCCCACAGCCCGCCACCGCGCCAGTGGTTATCGCCATGGTGGCGCCCACCGCCCATGACTGCAAAGACGCTCAATTCTCGGAACTGTCTCGCTTTTGGGAACTGGAAGCCGGTACAAATTGCGGCACCTTTGGCATACGCGGCTATAAGCCGATCAGTCTGTCGGTGATTGGCTCGAACAGCGTCAACACCCAACCCGACTCGGTGCTGCCCGACCACCGGGCCACCAGCGCGCTGGCTTTCCGCACCACCGAGACACGTATCCAGCTCTCGGTGCGCACAAAAATCGCCGAGGGCATGTTGACGCAGAACCAGCCGCTCAAGCGCGACTCGCTGTGGTTTGGCTACTCCCAGCAGTCCAACTGGCAAATCTTCAGCGGCGACCTGTCGCGCCCGTTTCGCACCACCGACCACGAGCCTGAGCTGATCTACATCTACCCGACCGACCTGGATTTGCCGGGCAACTGGCGGCTGCGCTACGCCGGGCTGGCGCTGAACCACAATTCCAACGGCCAGCCGCTGCCGCTGTCACGCAGCTGGAACCGCGCCATACTGATGGCCGGGCTGGAAAACGGCCCTGAGTTTCAGCTGCTCGGCAAGCTCTGGTACCGCCTGCCCGAGAAAAGTGGCAGCGACGACAACCCCGAGATCAGCGACCTAGTCGGCCGCAGCGAGCTCACAGGCCTGTGGAACCCTGACTTGAAAAACACGTTTGGCCTGACCATGCGCCATTCGTTGCGCTCCAAGGCCAACGGCTCGGTCAAGCTGGAGTGGCTGCGCAAGCTCAACAGCACCGACGACGGCGGCGGCAAACCCGGTGGCCTGCAATTGCACACCCAAGTGTTCTCAGGCTACGGTGATTCGCTCATTGACTACAACCGCCGGCGCACCGTGCTCAGCGTAGGGCTCAGTTTGGTCGACTGGTAGCTATTTAATATGTAGCTGCTGGCGCATATAGAATAAGGGCTAGAGGCTTATTTGATGCTTAAACGCATATGCATCACCCTAACTTGGCTAGGCCACTTCAGCTCCTTTGCGCTTGCGTTCATAATCCGCTTTCGCCGCTGCACACACGCCTTTAGGGGCGCTGGTGCGGTCTGAACCTCTTGTTGGCCCTTTGCACTGCCATGCCAAAACCACCCACTTATCAGTTCCACGTTCAGGTCAAGCCGCGTTACCAGCCACAGCGGTCTGACCCTGCGCAGGCGATCTATTTTTTCACCTACACCATCACGGTGCGCAACACTGGCACGCTGGCGGCGCAGCTGATCTCGCGCACCTGGAACGTCAACGACGCCGACGGCCACCACGAAAAGGTCAAGGGCCTGGGCGTGGTTGGGCGCCAGCCGCTGCTACAGCCCGGCGAAGCGTTTGAGTACACCAGCGGCACCCGCTTGCAGACACCTACCGGCACCATGCACGGCAGTTATTTCTGCGTGGCCGAAGACGGCGAAAAGTTCGATGTGGATGTGCCCATGTTTGTGCTGGACGCCCTGAGCGCCAGCGCGGGCCAACGGGACTGACCCTGAACCTGCATGCAGCCGTCATCCACCGACCTGTGCGAACTGCTGACCCAGCTTGACCCCGACGCTAGCGGGGTGCAACGCCATTTGTGGCTGATCAAGCTGGTGGCCTGGTTGCGCGGCGATGCACGCTCAGTCACTGCAACACACGCCCGGGTGAGCCTGCTGCTAGACGCACTGCAGCAGCGCCCCACGGATCGGGTGCGCTTTCAACTCTGGTGGCAGCGCCTGCTTGACACGGTTGATGCCACCGCCCTGCTGGCCGACCACGGGTTTGCCTCGCGCAGCGCCTTCCTGAGCGAGTTGCTGGAGCGCATCCGCCTCAAGCTGCTACCCGGCACCCCGGAAACCACTGACGCCTCGACCCTGTTTACCTTGGTGCTGAACCATCCGATGGACGCGCAATGGTTGAGCAAATTGGACGCCACGCTGCTGGCGCGCCTAGGCGACCTGCTGCGCAACGAATGCCCCCCGCCCGCCCAAGCGCAGGACACCGCGCACACAGAGCCCAGCACCTGGCAGGCGGAGCTGATGGAAGCCGTCAACTTCTGCGCCAGCCAGATCCGCGCCGCCGGGTTTTCACCGGAGTTGCGCCTGCGCATGAGTGCATCTGCGCGCGATGCGGGACAGTTTCATGCCCTGACCTCAGACCTGGAGACACTGCTCAGCGCCTGGCGCGAGAACCCGCAGCAACCCACGCAGCAGTGCAAGCACGCGCTGCAGCACTACCGGAAGCAGTTGGATCAATGCCGCCAGGCGGCGGCATCGGTGTACACCCATCTGCAGGCGCACGGCATCTCGGTCAATCTGGTGTTCCAGTTGCGCCAGTTGCGCGAGCGGCTGCTGCGCGTGCGCGCTCTGCTGGACTGCCTGTTTTCCGCCACGCCGCAGCGTGACACCGCGCAGTTGTTGGCGCACCTGGTCACCGTCGGGCAGAAACGCCGGAGCCTGCGCGCGCTGATCGCCACCAACTCCTCCATGCTGGCCGCCAAGGTGGCTGAGCGCAGTTCGGAAACCGGCGAGCACTACATCACCCGCAACCGCGGCGAGTACATGCAGATGCTGCGCGACGCCGCAGGCGGCGGTGCGGTGATGTCGATCACCACACTGGTCAAGTTTGTGGTGCTGTCGGCAGGTCTGTCGGCCTTCTGGGGCGGTTTTTTCGCCGGCATGAACTACGCGCTGAGCTTTGTACTGATCCAACTGCTGCACTGGACGGTGGCCACCAAACAGCCGGCCATGACGGCACCGGCGATGGCGGCCAAGCTCAAAGACCTGAGCAACCCCGGTGCCATCGACGGTTTTGTGGACGAGGTAGCGCACCTGGTGCGCTCACAGGCGGCTGCCATTGTGGGCAACCTGGCGCTGGTTGCGCCTGCGGTGCTGCTGATCAGCACCGTGCTGTGGTTCAGCGTCGGCCGCCCGATGATCGATGCGGCGACGGCCGAGCATGTGCTGAACGAATTGACCTTGCTGGGCCCCACCGCGCTGTTTGCCGCCTTCACCGGTGTGCTGCTGTTTGCGTCGAGCATCATCGCGGGCTGGACCGAAAACTGGTTTGCCCTGCACCGGCTGGAATCGGCCATGCGCTACAACCCGCGCTTCACTGCGGTGCTGGGCACTGCGCGTGCCGACCGCTGGGCCACCTTCATGCGCAACAACATCTCGGGCCTGAGCGCCAATGTGTCGCTGGGGCTGATGCTCGGGCTGGTGCCGGCCTTTGCCGGGTTTTTCGGGCTCGGCCTGGATGTGCGCCACGTCACCCTGTCCACCGGACAGCTGGCCGCTGCCGCGGCCAGCTTGGGGCTGGAGATTTTTTACCAAAGTGCCTTCTGGTGGTGCGTGCTTGGGATCGTGGTGACGGGTTTGCTCAACGTGGGGGTGAGTTTTTACATGGCTTTCCAGCTGGCCCTGCGCGCGCACAACCTGACCGGCGTGCAGCGCGACAACATCTATGCGGCCCTGCGCCAACGCCTTCGCCGTCGCACTCGCAGCTTTTTCTTGCCAGAACCCGAAGCCGCTGGCGTGGTAACCGACACCGACACCCACGCCCATACCCCGGCAGCGCCGCCCAACGCTGCAAACCAAACCACTAAAGATGGCACCACGCAGGAGTGAGTTCATGGGTGAATTTGACCTGATCGCCCGCTACTTCAAACGCCCGGCGCGCCGTGCGGTGCTGGGCGTGGGTGACGACTGTGCCCTGCTGCAACCGCGCCCGGGCACGCAGATGGCCATCTCAACCGACATGCTGGTGGCAGGCCGCCATTTTTTGACTGAGACCGACCCTTGCCGGCTGGGTCACAAATCTTTGGCAGTAAACCTGAGCGATCTGGCGGCCTGTGGCGCGCAACCGCTCGCCTTTACCCTGGCGCTGTCTTTGCCCAGAGTGGACGAGTCCTGGCTGGCGGCCTTTGCACAAGGCTTGTTGGCGCTGGCAGACGCGCATGGCTGCGAGCTGATCGGCGGCGACACCACTTGCGGGCCGCTGAATATTTGCATCACCGTGTTTGGCGAGGTGCCTGTCGTGGCTGGCCGCTCGCAGGCGCTGCTGCGCTCGGGTGCGCAGCCGGGTGACGACATCTATGTGAGCGGCACGCTGGGTGATGCCCGGCTCGCGCTAGACGCTTTGCTCGGCAAAACGGTCCTGCCGGATGACGTGTTGGTCGCCACCCGCCTGCGGCTGGAGCAGCCCACACCCCGCGTCGCCCTGGGGCTGGCTTTGCGCGACGTCGCCAGTGCAGCGCTAGATGTGAGCGACGGCCTGCTCGGCGACCTAGGTCACATCCTGGAAAGCTCGGCCATGGGTGCCACTGTGGATGCTGATGTCGCTACATCTTTAATAGCTACTCGCGCTTTATCCATAAGGGTTAGAGGCCAATTTAATATAAATTTATCAGAAGACAAGTGGCGCCGCTACGCGCTGTCTGGCGGCGATGATTACGAACTGCTGTTCACCGCCCCAGCGCACTTGCGTGAGGCGGTGCAGGCCGCCAGCCGCGCCAGCCAAACCCCGGTGACCCGCATCGGCCAGATCAACGCCGAGCCCGGGCTGCGGCTGATTGACAGCCAGGGCCAGCCACTGGCCAACAGCTACACGTCGTTTGATCACTTTGCTTAAAACGGCGGGTTCAATCAGCTACCCAGACACATGAAAAAACCGCCATTGCGAGGAGCGTAGCGACGCTGCAATCCATGCAATGCGCCGACATGGATGGTTTCAATGCGTTCGCAACGACGCAGCGGGGGGCGCAATAACGGCTGTATTTCACGTTAAACCGTCGCCTTGAAGTCCCTTACTTCAACACCTTCCACACCAGCGACAGGCCGGCCGCCCACAAATCCACCGCGCCCTGTGCACGGCCATCGGGCCAGGTCAGGCGGCCCGTCTGGTGGGTTTTGGCTTCGCACGCAGCCTGCACGCGGTCGCGCTCCAGCATCACCAGCGCGTCGGCCAGTTGCGGCAATTTGACGCCTTCTGACGCCCGCGCGGCAGACTCGTAACCCACCAGCGCCCGCTCCACTGCCTGTGGGTCCAAGAGCGACAGCGCAGAGCGGCAATGCGGGCAAGCCTGGTCTTTGCGCAAGTCCACCGGCGCGCCGCAATTACTGCAGTTGATCACCCCCAGGCGCTGCGCCATGTCGTCAATCTCCAGCGCGGTGAGCTGGCGCACAAAGCCTTTTTCGATCATGAAAGCGGAAAAGGTGCTGAAACGGCCATGCCGCTGCGGGCAGCGCTGGGTGATATAGCGACCACTTTTCACCACGTCAAAGCCTTGGACGAGCACGCGGTTGCAGCGCGGGCAAGCCAGCTTTTGCGCCAGCGCCGTTACCCCCTCATGACGGTGGGCGTGCAACACCTTGAACAATTCGACCACCGCGGCCGGGGAGAGCTTCAGATTTTCCATTGGGTCAAACCAGAGTCCCCGGCAGGAAAAACACAGGTCAATCTCGACCTGCCCCCCCGCCACACTGGGCAGGGAATGTGCCGTCATGACGGTTTTGCAGGAGGGACAGGCGGGCGGGCGAAGCATGGCAGCAGCAGGTGAGGCGTGTGGGCAGGGCGGCACTGATATTAAACCGAGGCGCATGCGATAAGCGCACGGCATCAACAAGCGCAAGTTTGAAACCGATAATTGCGCCATGCAAACCGACTCGTCAACCGCCCAGGACGTACCCTATCGCGGAGCCGACGCGCCGCTGGACCCCATTGCGCCCACCAGCCGCTTCATGATGGCGCACCCAGCGCATGTGATGGCGCTGGGTTTTGGCTCGGGGCTGAGCCCCAAAGCGCCCGGCACCGCTGGCACGCTGTGGGCCTGGCTGAGCTTTGCGCTGCTGCAAAACCGCTTGTCAGACACGCAATGGGGCGTGCTGATCGCCGTCAGTGTGCTGCTCGGCTGGTGGGCCTGCACGATCACCGCGCGGCACATGCGGGTGATGGACCCGGGCAGCATCGTCTGGGACGAAATTGCCGCCTTCTGGGGGGTGTTGTGGCTGGCCAGCCCGATGGAGTTTTGGGGCCAGGCGGCGGCGTTTGCGCTGTTCCGGTTTTTTGACGCCGCCAAGCCCGGCCCGGTGGCTTGGGCCGACCAGCTCTACCATGGCGTAGACCCGGCCACCGACCCTGCCGCCTGGCGCAAAGCGGGCTGGGGCATCATGCTGGACGACTTGGTAGCCGCGTTTTGCACGCTGCTGGTGATCGCGCTGTGGCGCGTCTGGTGGTAAAAAGCATGTCTGAAACACTCTTAAATCAAGAGCTATCCACGCAAGCGCTATGCGGGCTAGTGGCCGATTTCTTATGTAAACGCCAGTGGCTGCTGGCCACCGCTGAGAGCTGCACTGGCGGCATGATTGCTGCGGCCTGCACCGATCTGGCAGGGTCGAGCAACTGGTTTGAGCGCGGTTTTGTCACCTACTCCAACGCCGCCAAAACCGAGTTGCTGGCTGTGGACGCCAGCCTGATTGACCAGTTTGGCGCGGTCAGCGAGCCCGTGGCACGCGCCATGGCCGCCGGTGCGCTGGCGCACTCACACGCCCAGGTGGCGATAGCGGTCACCGGTGTGGCTGGCCCGGGCGGTGGCAGCCCGGAAAAACCGATTGGCACCGTGTGGTTTGGCTGGGCCACACCGGCTGGCGTGACAAGCGAAGTCAGGCACTTTGATGGCGACCGCGCCGCCGTGCGCCAGGCTACCGTTCAACATGCGCTGACGCGGCTGCTGAGCCTGATCGAATTGCCCGAAGACAAGGCGAAGCCCTTGCACCCTACCTTGCACCCGATCGACCCATTGATATGAAAGCGACTATGAAACTGTTCACTCTGCACAAACTTCTGGGCGTCGGCCTGATCGCCGCTGCGCCCTTGCTGCACGCCACGCCATCGGCCAAGCCGACTGCTGGCGAAAAAATCACCGGCGTGGTGCTGCAAGTGCGTGACGTGGCGCCCTACACCTACCTTCGCATCAAAACAGGTAAGGGCGAGCAATGGGCGGTGGTGGACAAGGCGGCTGTGGCTAAAGGCAGCACCGTAAGCGTCGAGGCGCAGATGGTGATGGACAACTTTGAGAGCAAATCGCTCGGCAAAACTTTCACCAGCATCGTTTTTGGCAGCCTCGTGGGTGCGCCCGCCGGGGCAGGCAACCCGCATGAAGGAGTCGCCCAGGTCGCACCCGTGGCGGTCGCCAAACTGGCCAAGGCCAGCGGCAACAACGCCTACACCGTGGCCGATCTGTATGCCAAGGCGGGGCAGCTCAATAACAAACCGGTGCGCCTGAGCGCCACGGTAGTCAAGTTCAGCGCCGACATCATGGGCAAAAACTGGCTGCACCTGCAAGACGGCAGCGGCAGCGCGGTCACCCAAAACCACGACATTCTGGCCACCTCGAGCGCCAGCGCGCAAATTGGCGACGTGCTCACCGTGTCTGGCACGCTACGCAGCAACGTCGACCTGGGCATGGGCTATACCTACAAAGTGCTGATTGAAAGCGCCACGTTATCCAAGCCTTGAATTTTTCAAGCCCTGATTGCTCTTTTTTAGATAGCTATCACCGCTTTAGCTTCAAGGGATAGAGCCTGATTTTGTATATAGCTTTCACCTCCAGCCCGGAGTCCGATCGGTGATTTTCTGGAGTGGTTTTGCCACCGGGCTGGCGCTGATCGTCGCCATTGGTTCGCAAAACGCCTACGTGCTGCGCCAGGGCATCCGCCGCGAGCATGTGTTGCCCATCGTGCTGTTTTGCGCTCTATCAGACGCGCTGCTGATTGCCGCTGGCATTGGCGGCGCGGGCATGCTGATCCAGGGCAATGCCAAGCTGCTGGCCCTGGCGCGCTATGGCGGCGCGCTGTTTCTGGCCAGCTACGGCCTGCTGGCAGCGCGGCGCGCCTGGGTGGGCGGGCACATGAACCTCGATGCCAGACAGGGCGCCACACTGGGCCGGGCGCTGGCAGCCTGCTTTGGCTTCACCTTTTTGAACCCGCATGTGTATCTGGACACGGTGGTGCTGCTGGGCGCGCTTGCCAACCAGCATGGCGAAGCCGGGCGCTGGGTGTTTGGCGCCGGTGCTGCTACTGGCAGCGTGCTGTGGTTTTCAGCGTTGGGGTTTGGCGCACGCTATCTGGCGCCGCTGTTCCAGCGCGACACCGCCTGGCGCGCGCTCGACGCGCTGATTGCGCTGGTGATGGGGTCGCTGGCGGTGCTGCTACTGCGCGGCTGAGGTGACTCTGCTTTCATCGCGGGGCGCAGCTCAGGCCGCCTGCACTTCCACCAGACAGTCGTAAAACGTCGGTCCGTTACCCAAGTCGGTCAGCGCCTGACTGGTGAGCTGATTGACATTGGTGCCGTCCAGCCCAAACTTGCGCCACCACACGCCCAGGCCGTGCACCACGCCAACACGGGCGCGGTGATTCAGGCTGACGCGGCAGCGGTGCTCGCCACGCGCGTTGAAAACGCGCACCGTGCTGCCGTCCTGAATCTGGCGGGCTGCGGCGTTTACGGGGTGCATTTCCAGCAGTGGCTCGCCTTCACTGTTGCGCAGGCTGGTCACGTTGACAAAGGTCGAGTTCAGGAAGTTGCGCGCCGGCGGTGAAATCATCGCCAGCGGGTAGGCTTTGGAGCTGTGGGCCGCTTCGTGGTTCGGCACATGGTCGGGCAAGCCGTCCAGCCCACGGTCTGCCAGGCGCTGGCTGAAAAACTCGCATTGGCCCGATGGCGTGGGGAAGTTGCCCTGGGCAAACGGGGCCTCGGACATGGGCAAGGTGACAAAGCCTTTTTCCAGCAGCGCATTGAAATCGACCGCATCACCGTAAGCTAGGCGGCACAGGGCTTCGTCGGTGTCCTGAAAACATGGCTCATCGAACCCCATGCGCGCGGCCAGCTCACGAAAAATCTGCGTGTTGGGCTTGGCCTGGCCCAGCGGCGCGATGGCTGGGCGGTTCAACAGCGCGTCGGTATGGCCGTAGCTTGAGTGCACGTCCCAGTGCTCCAGTTGGGTGGTCGCGGGCAGGATGTAGTCGGCGTAATCGGCGGTGTCGGTCTGAAAATGCTCCAGCACCACGGTGAACAAATCCTCACGCGCAAAACCCGCCACCACCTTGGCCGAGTCTGGTGCGATGGCCACCGGGTTGCTGTTGTAGACGATCAACGCCGCCACCTTCGGGCCAAACTCGGGGCTGGCCGGGCGCAGCAAATCGTTGCCAATGGTGGTCATGTTGATGGTGCGTGGCGTGCGCCCGGCCAGCAGGTCAGGCCGCTCCAGCTTGGCGCGCTGCACCGCAAACGCGCCCGAACTCGACAACAACACGCCCCCGGCGCGATGCCGCCAAGCGCCGATCAGCGCCGGCAGCATGGCGATCAGCCGTACCGCGTTGCCACCGCCGTGCACCCGCTGCAGCCCATAGTTCATGCGGATGGCGGCTGGGCCTTGCGCGCCTGTGGACTGGCTGGCGCTGGCAGCACACGCGCCGTAGTCGCGCGCCAGCGCTTCAATCTGCGCTGCTTCAATGCCGCAGACGGCAGCGGCGCGCTCTGGCGGCCACTGCAGAGCGCGCTCACGCAGCTGCGCCCAACCCAGCGTGTAACGCGCCAGGTAGTCATGGTCGAGCCGGTCATTGACAACGAGCTGCTGCATGATCGACAGCGCCAAAGCACCGTCTGTACCGGGCAGAAGGGCAATATGCGCATGGCATTTGTCAGCCGTTTCGCTTTTGCGCGGGTCGATGCAGATAAGTTTGGCGCCGGCGCGTTTGGCCTGGTTGGCGTAGCGCCAGAAGTGCAAATTGCTGGTGATCGAGTTGCTGCCCCAGATGATGATCAGCTTGGCCTCGGCAAAAAATTCCACCCGCATGCCAACCTTGGCGCCCAGCGTGTGCACCAGCCCCGCCCCGCCAGCAGAGGCGCAGATGGTGCGCTCCAGCATTGACGCACCCAGCTTGTTGAAAAACCGCCCGGCCATACCCTCGCCCTGCACCAGGCCCATGGTGCCAGCGTAGCTGTAGGGCTGAATGGCTTGCGGGTCTTGCGCGGCAATGGCTTTGAGGCGGTTGGCAATGTCGCCCAATGCCTCGTCCCAGCTCACTGGCTCAAACTGGCCGCTGCCTTTGGTACCAACGCGCTTCATGGGCTGCAGGGTGCGCTCAGGGTGGTAGGTGCGCTCGGTATAGCGCGAGACCTTCGCACACAGCGCGCCGTCGGTATGCGGGTGGTTCGGATTGCCCTGCACTTTGACGGCCACACCGTTTTCAACGGTGGTGAGCATCGAGCAGGTGTCCGGACAGTCGTGCGGGCAGGCGCCGATGATCTGAATCGATTGCGGGCCGGGACGGGGATTGCTGTGGGGCATGGTGGGCTGTTTCGGGGCGAAAAGGTGGGAAAGAGCATATCCCGGTTTGAGCATCCACAACAGCCAAACTGCCAACTTGCGGGTCGTGCAGTTGGAGCCATTGGGGCACAGGGAAACCGGTGAAACCGCTTGCTCAGGTGGCACTGGGGCACGGGTGGTGTGTCTGGCTCAGGTGGCACCGGGGCACGGGTGGTGCGTCTGGCTCAGGTGGCACTGGGGCACGGGTGGTGCGTCTGGCTCAGGTGGCACTGGGGCACGGGTGGTGCGTCTGGCTCAGGTGGCACTGGGGCACGGGTGGTGCGTCTGGCTCAGGTGGCACTGGGGCACGGGTGGTGCGTCTGGCTCAGGTGGCACTGGGGCACGGGTGGTGCGTCTGGCTCAGGTGGCACTGGGGCACGGGTGGTGCGTCTGGCTCAGGTGGCACTGGGGCACGGGTGGTGCGTCTGGCTCAGGTGGCACTGGGGCACGGGTGGTGCGTCTGGCTCAGGTGGCACTGGGGGCACGGGTGGTGCGTCTGGCTCAGGTGGCACTGGGGCACGGGTGGTGCGTCTGGCTCAGGTGGCACTGGGGCACGGGTGGTGCGTCTGGCTCAGGTGGCACTGGGGCAGGCAGGGCCGGGCGCCTCATGCTGGAGTACCAGAAAAATCGGCACCCGGCCCTGCCAGCCCCAGTGCTACCAACGACTTTGGGGCGCGGAGGTTTGAAAACCAGTTGCCAAAATCAGACGGCAGAAGTGACGGTGACGGTGAACGTAACGGTAGGCGCAACGACCAAGCCGGCTGTGGCTGTGGTTGTGGCTGCGACCGCAAGTCAGATACAACATCGAACTTTAAGTGGTCGGCCCTCGGTGTTCTGTCTCCCATCCTTCGCACATCCGAGTCGCCGGTCAAGCTGGGGTGGGTATGGCTGGGGGCCGATTTTTCTGGTAACCCCAGCATGAGGCCCCCAGCCATACCCACCCCGGCGCACCTACAAGCCACAAGCCACAACCCACAACCCACAACCCACAACCCACGACCCACAAACGATGCACAAAAACACCAACACCAGCAACAACCTAAAGCCACAACAGCACCACCCACAAAAAGGATTCCCAGCCCAGCACCATAATGCCTTTCCAGCTACTTGGCCCCACGCAACCTGCCCCACCCGCCATGAAACTCATCGACGCCATCGCCCAGAACAGCCCAGAAATCGCCACCCTGCGCCGCGACATTCACGCCCACCCGGAGCTGTGCTTCAAAGAGATCCGCACCGCTGAGGTGGTGGCGCAAAAGCTCACCGAATGGGGCATCTCGATCCATCGCGGGCTCGGCACCACCGGCGTGGTCGGCATCGTTCATGGGCGTGACGGCGGTGCCAATGGCCGCGCTTTGGGCCTGCGCGCCGACATGGACGCGCTGCCCATGCAGGAGGCCAACACCTTTTCCCACGCCAGCCTTGAGCCCGGCAAGATGCACGCCTGCGGCCACGACGGTCACACCGCCATGCTGCTGGCGGCTGCGCAGTACCTGGCAAAAAATCGCGACTTTGACGGTACGGTTTACCTGATCTTCCAGCCCGCCGAAGAAGGCGGCGGCGGCGCGCGCGAGATGATCAAAGACGGCCTGTTTGAACAGTTTCCCATGCAAGCCGTGTTTGGCCTGCACAACTGGCCGGGCTCCGATGTCGGTTTTTTTGCCGCCAGCGCCGGGCCGGTGATGGCGTCGAGCAACGAATTCAAGATCATCATTCAAGGCAAAGGCGGCCACGCCGCCATGCCGCATAACGCGCTGGACCCGGTGCCAGTGGCGTGTCAACTGGTGCAGGGGTTTCAGAGCATCATCAGCCGCAATATCAAACCGATCGACGCTGGGGTGATCTCGGTCACCATGATCCACGCGGGCGAAGCTACCAACGTCATCCCCAATACAGTGGAGCTGCAAGGCACGGTGCGCACCTTTTCGCTGGAGGTACTGGATGCCATTGAGCAGCGCATGCAGGACATGACGACACAGCTCTGCGCGGCGTTTGGCCTGAGTGCCGAGTTTGAATTCCGGCGCAATTACCCGCCCACCATCAACAGCGCCGCTGAGGCCGAGTTTTGCCGCCAGGTGATGGCCGACATTGTGGGCGCCGACAAGGTCCAGGTGCAGGAACCGACCATGGGCGCGGAAGACTTTTCTTTCATGCTGCTGCAAAAGCCGGGGTGCTATGCGTTCATCGCCAACGGTGACGGCGACCACCGCGAAATGGGCCACGGCGCCGGGCCGTGCATGCTGCACAACGCCAGTTACGACTTCAACGACGCGCTGCTGCCGCTGGGGGCCACTTACTGGGTGCGGCTGGCGCAAAAGTGGTTGACGCAACCCTTATCAAAACTGTAGCGCGATATGCAGTCTGAACAAGGGCTACAGGCATTTTTTATGCAAATGATCGCTTTGTCTGTTGTTATTACCGTCACCGCTTACTAAGGCCGATGACATTCGCGCAAAATTTGCCGCCAAATTCATTCCTTGAATTTTGTCTTCAACCACTTAAGCAGTTCGCGCTGATCGGCAGCGGTGGCGCGTCGGACTTGCACCAGGAGTTTGTTCAGGTCGGGGCGTTGCAGGGTGACGTTCGCGGCACCTTCATTGCAGACCGAACAGATGGCTTTCAGATTGTTGGCGTCGTCAGAACCACCCAAGCTCTTGTCTAGGACATGGCCGATGTGCAAGCGGGTTTTTCTGGTTGGGTCATAGGGATGTGCTTCGCCTGCGACGGCACCACACATCTGACAGGTAAACCCGTTGCGATCCAGTACAAAGGCGCGGGTTTCTTTGGAAACGCCTCTGGCAAAAGCGGGTTAGGGCTTGGCAGTCTCAAGCAAGTATTCGCCGGGTTTCAAATCAGCCCTATCGTTGTGGGTCAGGATGAGATAACCCTCTTCTGAGCGTAACTCGCGAATGCGCCGCGCCCATTCACTGATGTTGCCTGCGACCAATCGGAGTTCATCTGATCCCAACACAAGACCCAGATGCGCAAGAAAGTAGGCCCTCAACTTGGCGCGTGCACCTCTGGCTATGGCGTGTTGTTTAACCTTAGGAATGGCCATTACGCCGCCCTTTTAAACAGTCGGGTTGCCGCAGCTTTTTCAATGGCCAGCGCAATTTCGGCACTGACCGCATGTGCAACGGGTGGTGGGAAGGCATTGCCAACTTGCCGATAGACAGGGGTTTTCTTTCCTGCAAACTGCCAGCCATCAGGAAAACCCTGAACACGTGCACACATGCGCGTGGTCAGACGTGGCATGCCAGTAAAGTCCTCGTCGGGCGCTTCATCAGCCAAGCCCCTTGCGTCCACGCCAAGTGTCAACCAGGCCTGCCGTGAGCGCGTCGGCCCAAGGTCTGGTCCGCCATGCTTTTTGCTGCCGCCCACTAAGGTGGGCGCGATACCGTTGGCTTTCATGCGCCAAGCCTCAGCACCTCTCCAGCCCTTGGCTTTCATCAAGTCGTCAAGAAGGTTCCCCACCGTCGGTGGCAGTTGCAGACTTGGAACTGGCCAATGAAAATGTTCAGCAACTTCATGGCGAAGGGCCACGCAAATGACACGCGGGCGAAGTTGGCTGACGCCGAAGTCAGCTGCATTGAAGAGATGCCAGTCGACCCAGTAGCCCATGGCTGTCAGCTGCGTCGCAATGTGCTGCCGATAATCTGCAAAGGCTGCGTCCAGCAAACCTCTGACGTTTTCCAGCATGACCGCTTGCGGGCGTGTCTCGCTGACGATGCGAATCGCCTGGGGGAACATGTCACGGGCGTCGCTTGCACCCAGTTGTTTGCCCGCTTTTGAAAACGGGGGGCAAGGCACGCCACCCGCTACCAAATCCACACCGCGAAAAGAAGTCGCGTCAAATTGCGACAAATCGCCCTCAATCACGTTCCAATGCGGACGATTTTGCCGCAGCGTGTTGCAGGCAGCCGCATCAATCTCGACCAAAGCTTCGTGCTCAAAACCAGAGCGTTCCAGTCCTAGGGCCTGTCCACCAGCACCAGCGCAGAGTTCAAGAGAATTCATGTTTGACATCATTAACTGTATTTATTTACAGTTAGATTATCGGCTTATTTACACAAACCGGCGGGCTGCCATTTCCAGCAAGCCGTCAAACAGCAGGTTATCCACCAGCTCAAACTGGCTGGGCATGCTGGGGGCCATCTTCCAGCCGGCGCCGCCGGTCATCACGCAGCAGGGCTCAGCACCGCAACGCTGGCGCAGATGCGCCACCATGCGCTCTACTGCCCCGGCGATGGCAAAGGTGCCGCCGCTGGTGAGCGCATCGCTGGTGTTGGTGGGGAATTCGACAACATTGCCGGTAGGCACATGCAGCCCGGCGGTGCCAGATTCCAGGGCACGCAACATGATGCCGTGGCCCGGCAGGATCAGCCCGCCCAGAAAGCGGCCGCTGGCGTCAATGGCATCCACCGTGACGGCGGTACCCACCATCACCACCACCAACGGGCGGGCCGGGCCGCGCGCCAGACAGCGGTGCCAGGCGCCAATCATCGCCACCCAGCGGTCAGCACCCAGGCGGGCCGGGTAGTCGTAGCCATTGTTCACGCCCGCCTCATAGCTACTGGCCACCACCCACTGAGGGAACACGTCCCACTGCTCCATCTGCTCTTGAACCCGGCGGCGCACCGTATCACCCGCCACCACGCAACCCAGCACATGGCGCGGCGGGGCAATGCTGGCCCAGCCGCCTTCGGCCAGTTTTTCGATGTGCTCCAGAAATTCAACGCCCTGCGCCAGCATCGCTGCGTCACGCGTTGCCGAGGCATACAGCGACCACTTGAGCCGGGTGTTGCCAATGTCGATCGCCAAAAAAGTCATGGCGCGGATTATCGGCACAAAACAGGGGCGAAAAGCGCCCCAACTTGGGGCAAAGCTGCTAGCCCTGGCGCCAGGGCAGCCCGTTGAAGCGCCAGCCGCCACGGCGGTTGCGCTGGGCGTTCGTATCGGGGTCGCCTTCAAAACCTTCCAGAATGTTGTAAGCCTGCAAGCCCAACTCGGTGGCACGCTTGGCTGCCGCCACTGAGCGCACCCCGCTGCGGCACAAAAACAGCACCTTCTTGTCCGCGGGCCCGGCCGCCAGCACCTGGTTGTCAAATTCAGGGTTCATGTCCATGCCGGGCCACTGCTTCCAGGCTACCGGAACGGCGCCGGGCACAAAGCCCACCCAAGCGCGCTCGGCGTCGGTGCGCACATCCACCAGCACCGCCTCACCCGCCTCAAACCACTGGTAAGCCAGGGTGGCAGACACATCGCCCGCATACCCGTCAGCCTGGCGCTGCACCAGTTCGTGCGCTACGGGCGCGTCGTGCCGCAGGCCCGATTGCAGGTTGGCAGGCACCGCTTCCTGAATGCGCTTGGGCGGGGGCAGGTTCAAAGCGTCCATGATGGCGACGAACTCGGCCTGGGTTTTGCCCGCTACACGGGCGTTGGTGGCTTTTTCCCGGCCAATACTGGACTGGGTGAGCCCCTGGTAATCGTGCCCTGGCCAGACGGTGGTGTCGTCGGGCAGCTTGAAAAGCACCTCGGTCAGGCTGTGGAACAGCGCCGCACTGCTGCCTGATTGAAAATCGGTGCGGCCGCAACCGTCGATCAACAGCGTGTCACCGGTAAACACATGGTCGCGCCAGACAAAACTCATGCTGCCCGCAGTGTGACCGGGGGTGTGCAGCGCACGGATTTGCTCGGCGCCAAAGCGCAGCACCTCGCCATCGGCCAGCTGCACTGACGCGGTGGTGATGCCGCAGCCTGCAGGCGCCGTGGTTTTGGCACCCGCCAGCTCGGCCAGTTGACCCGCGCTGGTGATGTGGTCGGCATGGGCGTGAGTTTCCAGCGCCCAAATGAGTTTCAGGCCGTACTCACGCAGCACCTCCAGGTCGCGCTGCACCTGGTCGTCCACCGGGTCAATGATGACCGCCTCGCGGCTGGCGGCGTCAAACAAAATATAGGTGAAGGTTGAAGAGGCGGTATCAAACAGTTGGATAGGTTTCATGGTGAGCAGTCCGGTTGGTTAAATCACAAAGAGTCAGGGTTGCCGTCGGACGACGGCGCTGGCCTTAAATATACCGACAGATGCCAGGCCAAGCCAATGACCGCGCCGCCATTGTCACCAACACGACAAGGCAATACGGTGTTTGGGACGCCATAGCCTGCAAAAAAGTAAAAAGTCTTTTTTGAATGCTTCACCCGAGACGAGTGAAAACCCTAGCGCTGCGCTATCTGGATACTGATAAAAATCAACCCTTCCCATTCCATCCACAGGAGACTCCCTTGAACGATAGCAAAACCCCTCGCCGGCGCAGCCTACTTAAAGGCGCCGTTGTTGCCGCTGGTGCCGTTTCCGCACCGATGATCGCCAAGGCGCAGACCGGCCCGATCAGCATGCGCTGGCAAAGCACTTGGCCTGCCAAAGACATCTTCCACGAATTCGCGCTGGACTATGCCAAAAAGGTCAACGACATGACCGGTGGCGACCTGAAAATTGAAGTGTTGCCTGCGGGTTCGGTGGTGCCGGCTTTCAGCCTGTTGGAAGCGGTGTCCAAAGGCACGCTTGACGGCGGACACGGTGTGCTGGGTTATCACTACGGCAAGCAAAACGCGCTGGCGCTGTGGAACTCCGGCCCGGCCTTCGGCATGGATGCCAACATGCTCTTGGCCTGGCACAAGTACGGTGGTGGCGCTGAGCTGTTGTCCAAGCTGTACGGGTCTATTGGCATGAACGTGCAGTCCTTCCTGTATGGCCCGATGGCGACCCAGCCGTTGGGTTGGTTCAAGAAGCCCATCACCAAGTCGGCTGACTTCAAGGGCCTCAAGTTCCGCACAAATGGCTTGGCCATTGACATGTTCACGGCCATGGGCGCCGCGGTGAACGCGCTGCCAGGCGGCGAGATTGTGCCCGCCATGGACCGAGGTTTGCTGGACGGCGCCGAGTTCAACAATGCGTCGTCTGACCGCATATTAGGTTTCCCGGATGTGTCCAAAGTCTGCATGCTGCAAAGCTTCCACCAGTGCTCGGAAACCTTCGAGATCATGTTCAACAAAACCAAGTACGACGCGCTGCCAGCCAAGATGAAAGCCGTCATCGCCGGGGCTACCGAGGCGGCCTCGGCAGATATGTCATGGAAAGCCATCGACCGCTACTCGCAGGACTATGTCGAGCTGCAAACCAAAGATAAGGTCAAGTTTTACAAAACACCCGACACGGTGCTGCAAGACCAGCTCAAGCTGTGGTCAGAGATCATCGAGAAGAAATCTGCCGAAAACCCCATGTTCAAGGAAATTCTTGAGTCGCAACGTGTGTTTGCTATGCGCGCCGTGAAGTGGGACCAGGACACCAACGTTAACCGCCGCATGGCAGTGAACCACTTCTTTGGTGCCAAAAAAGCCTGATCGCCTGTTCTAGGCGCTCGTTCATCAGCCATTCAGGGTTGCTCTGAATGGCTGATTTTTTGATGTGGGTTGAAGATGCAAAAATTTCTGCTGTCGGTAGACAAGATCAGCGCCTTTGTGGGTCGAACCTGCGCCTGGCTGATCCTGGCACTCACGCTGATGATTTCCTGGGAGGTGTTCTCGCGTTACGTGCTGGACAACCCCCACCCCTGGGCGTTTGATGTGATGAGCATGATGTACGGCACCTTGTTCATGACCGCCGGGGCCTACACCCTGTCGCAAAACGGCCATGTGCGGGGCGATGTGCTGTACGGCTTTTTTCCGCCCCGCTTGCAAGCCGGCCTGGATCTGACGCTTTATCTGCTGTTTTTCATACCGGGCGTGGTCGCGCTGGCTTGGGCTGGGTACAGCTTCGCCGCCGATTCCTGGGCCATCAACGAGCACTCGAACATCACCGCCGATGGCCCGCCGATTTACCCGTTCAAGACCATCATCCCCATAGCTGGCGCGATTTTGCTGCTACAGGGTTTGGCAGAAATCATTCGCTGCATCATTTGTCTGAAAGTGGGTGACTGGCCCTCACGCGGAGATGACGTGGCTGAGGTCGACATTAAGAAGCTCAAAGACATGGTGCATGTCAAAGACGAAGACATTGCCAAGCTGGACGAGTACATCGACAACCCCAACAGGAAGCCTTCATGAGACGCGAAGTTTGGTTCGGTCTGACCATCATGGCAGGCGTGGTTCTGGCTGCTTTTTTGCTACTGCCGCCCTTTGAGTCGATGACCAATGGCCACGTGGGGCTGCTCATGTTGGCCCTGGTGGTGGTGGCGATCATGCTGGGGTTTCCCACCGCCTTTACTCTCATGGGCATGGGCATGGTGTTTGCATGGTTTGCCTATCAAAGTGAAAATCCGAGTCTGGCGGTGCAGCAAACACTGGACCTGATGGTGCAACGCACCTACGCGGTCATGGCCAACGACGTGCTGATCTCTATCCCGCTGTTTGTGTTCATGGGCTACTTGATCGAGCGTGCGAACCTGATCGAAAAGCTGTTCAAGAGCATGCACCTGGCCACGGCGCGCCTGCCGGGCTCTCTGGCGGTGGCCACCATCATCACCTGCGCTATTTTTGCTACCGCCACCGGTATCGTCGGCGCGGTGGTCACGTTGATGGGCTTGCTGGCGCTGCCCGCCATGCTCAAAGCGGGTTACAGCGTGCAGCTGTCAGCCGGGGCCATCACCGCAGGCGGATGCCTGGGTATTTTGATTCCGCCATCGGTGATGTTGATCGTATATGGCGCCACAGCTGGGGTGTCGGTGGTCAAGCTCTACGCCGGGGCGTTTTTCCCTGGCCTGATGCTGGCCTGCCTGTATATCGTGTACGTGGTCATTCTGGCTAAACTGAAGCCCAAAATGGCACCGCCGATGTCGGCTGAGGAACGCTATGTGCCCTTGCCTCCTTTGGCAACCGCCATCACTGAGTCTGGCACCAGCAAGGCCCTCAGTGGGCTGCTGGGTGCCCTCAAGGGCAAGTGCAACGCGCATGTGCCCATGGGCACGCTGCTGGGCCAGTTGGGCATCACCCTGCTACCAGCACTGGTTGTAGCTGGCGCCTTGGGGCTGGCTTATATGCAACTGACCGCACCATTGCCTGTTGATGAAACTGAGGGTGTGCAAGCCATGGGCTTCGGTTCGTTTGACAGCGCCGAAGACAGCTCTGCTGGCGATGGCGGCCTGGCAGAACCAGAGGTAGATGGAGGCTTAAGCGAGCCCCCCGCCGACGAAGCACTTCAGTCCCTGGGTGGAGATTTCGAGCCTGAACCAATGGGGTTTGATGCTGCACCCGAACCGATGGGCTTGGCGGCAGACGATGCCGTCAAAACGGCTGCGCCCTCTGCCCCAGCTACCACAGTAATGGCGACGCCAACCGCTCAGTCGGCCGCCGCTGCCAGCCCCAACGCCACAACCCCAGTGGCCGTTGCCGAGCGCCAGCCAACGCCTAATAGCTACTGGGTGGCTGTCGTCATTTGTGTGGCTGGTTTGGCGCTGTTCTATGCGTTTTTCAGCTTCGCGCAGTTGGAAATCTTCAAGATGCTGCTGGGTTCTTTCTTCCCGCTGGCAGTGATGATCATGGCGGTGCTAGGCACCATCGTCTTTGGCTTGGCCACGCCTACCGAGGCGGCAGCCATGGGCTCCATGGGTGGGCTGCTGTTGGCAGCAGCCTACCGGCGGCTGAACATGACGGTAATGCGCGAGTCGGTCTACCTCACAGCCAAGACCAGCGCCATGGTCTGCTGGCTATTTGTTGGCTCCAGCATCTTCTCGGCAGCGTTTGCGCTGCTGGGCGGGCAAGACTTGGTCAACACCTGGGTGCTGTCCATGGATTTGACGCCGGTGCAATTCATGATCATGGCGCAGGTGATCATCTTTTTGCTGGGCTGGCCTCTGGAGTGGACCGAGATCATCGTCATCTTCATGCCGATCTTCATCCCGCTGCTGCCGCACTTTGGCATTGACCCGCTGTTCTTTGGCCTGCTGGTGGCGCTGAATCTGCAAACGGCCTTCCTGAGCCCGCCAGTGGCCATGTCGGCGTTTTACCTGAAAGGGGTGAGCCCGCCGCATGTCACGCTGAACCAGATTTTTGCCGGGATGCTTCCCTTCATGGGCATCCAAGTGGTTGCCATCGTGCTGTTGTACCTGTTCCCGGCGATTGGCCTGTGGCTGCCGCAGGTTCTGTACAAATAGCGCCAGCGCCAACCTGTCTCGGCAAAAGGGGCGCAGTTGCGCCCCTTTTGCCGCGAAACCCGCTAACATCGCCGCCTGCATTGACGTTTACGTCAACGTCAACCTCGCAAAACAAGTCAACAGAGACCTACCCCATGACCGACCTGTCCACCGATTTGAAGGCCCTCGCCAGCTACCGCCCCACCCATAAGGTGCGTTTTGTCACCGCGGCCAGCCTGTTTGACGGGCACGATGCTGCCATCAACATCATGCGCCGCATCCTGCAAAGCATGGGCACGGAGGTGATCCACCTGGGCCACAACCGCAGCGTCGACGAGGTCGTCACCGCCGCCTTGCAGGAAGATGTGCAGGGCATTGCCATCAGCTCTTATCAGGGCGGGCATGTGGAGTATTTCAAATACATGGTGGACCTGTTACGCGCACGTGGCGGCGAACATATCAAGGTCTTTGGCGGCGGCGGCGGCGTGATCGTACCCAGTGAAATCGCCGAGTTGCATGCCTACGGCGTGCAGCACATCTTCAGCCCAGAAGACGGTCAGCGCATGGGTCTGGCTGGCATGATTGGCGAGATGGTGATGCACTGCGACACAGACATCAGCGGCTTTGCCCCCACCAGCATCGAGGCGATTCAGGGCCACACCGACCAGAACTGGCGCGCACTGGCGCAGCTCATCACTGCGCTGGAGAATGAACAAGCCTCCGGCGTCGACAAAGGTGATTTTTCAGAGTCTTTTAAGGCGCTAACCCTTGATATACAAGCGCTAGCAGCTACTAAAAAGATACCGGTTTTGGGAATCACAGGCACCGGAGGTGCGGGCAAATCGTCGCTCACCGACGAGCTGGTCCGCCGCCTTAGGCTCGATCAAGGCGACGTGCTGCGGGTGGCGGTGATCAGCATCGACCCGAGTCGGCGCAAGAGCGGTGGCGCACTCTTGGGCGACCGTATCCGCATGAACGCGATCACGCCGTGGACAAAACATGCCCCCACGCTCCCCACTGCGTGTGATTCGCTGCCCCCCGAGGGGGCTGGAATCGCCTTGGGGCGGCCCGACGGCGATACCGGCGCGCGGGTTTTTATGCGCAGTCTGGCCACGCGCGATTTCGGCTCTGAGATCAGCGCCGCGCTGCCCCATGTGATTGCCGCCTGCAAGGTGGCGGGTTTCGATCTGATCATTGTGGAAACGTCCGGCATCGGCCAGGGCGACGCGGCCATCGTGCCGCATGTGGATGTGCCGCTGTATGTGATGACGCCTGAATTTGGCGCGGCCAGCCAGCTGGAAAAAATCGACATGCTCGACTTTGCCGAGTTTGTCGCCATCAACAAGTTTGACCGCAAGGGCGCCAGCGATGCGCTGCGCGATGTATCCAAACAAGTGCAGCGCAACAAAGAAGCCTGGACCACGCCCGTCGACGAGATGCCGGTGTTTGGCACCATGGCCGCACGTTTCAATGACGACGGTGTCACCGCGCTGTACCAAGCCTTGCTGGCACGTCTGCAGGCGCTGGGCATGCCGGTCAAGACAAGTGTTCTGCCCTGTGTGGCGGTGCGCTTTAGCTCCAACCAGATGCCGGTGGTGCCTGCCGCACGCACCCGCTACCTGGCCGAGATCAGCGACACGGTGCGTGGCTACAAACGCAACGCGCTGGCCCAGGCGCGCCTGGCCCGCGAGATTCAGCAACTGCACGGTGCCGCCACCCTGCTGACGCAAGACAAGCCCAGCCAGGGTGATGCGGCGCAGGCCGCCACCGAACTGGCCCAGCGGCGCGAACAAAACCAGGACCCGGCAGCCAGGAAACTGGTAGCCCAGTGGCCCGAAATGCAAAAGGCCTACGCAGGCGATGTGTACGTGGTGAAGATCCGCGACAAGGAAATCCGCACCGCGCTCACCACCAAGTCCTTGAGCGGCACGGTGATTCGCAAAGTGGCCTTGCCCCAATACGAGGACCATGGCGAAATCCTGAAATGGCTGATGCTCGACAACGTGCCTGGCAGCTACCCCTACACCGCCGGCACCTTTGCCTTCAAGCGCGAAGGCGAAGACCCCACCCGCATGTTCGCCGGTGAAGGCGACCCGTTTCGCACCAACAAGCGCTTCAAGCTGCTTAGCTCGGGCATGGCCGCCAAGCGGCTGTCCACCGCATTTGACTCGGTCACGCTCTACGGCAACGACCCCGATCCGCGTCCGGACATCTACGGCAAAGTCGGCAACTCCGGGGTCTCTATTGCCACCATTGACGACCTGAAAGTGCTTTACGGTGGTTTCGATCTGTGCAGCCCCAACACCAGCGTGAGCATGACCATCAACGGGCCGGCGCCGAGCATCCTGGCGATGTTCATGAATGCCGCAATCGACCAGAACCTGGAAAAATTTAACACCGACAACGGCCGTGACCCCACCGACACCGAGGCTGCCAAGATCAAGGAATGGGTGCTGGCCAATGTGCGTGGCACCGTGCAGGCCGACATTCTGAAAGAAGACCAAGGCCAAAACACCTGCATCTTCAGCACCGAATTCAGCCTGAAGGTGATGGGCGACATTGCCAGCTACTTTGTGCACCACAACGTGCGCAACTTCTACAGCGTGTCGATCAGTGGCTACCACATTGCCGAAGCCGGGGCCAACCCGATCAGCCAACTGGCCTTCACGCTATCCAACGGCTTCACCTTTGTCGAAGCCTACCTGGCGCGCGGCATGCACATTGACGACTTTGCGCCCAACCTGAGCTTCTTCTTCAGCAACGGCATGGACCCCGAGTACACCGTGATGGGCCGAGTCGCACGGCGCATCTGGGCCGTGGCCATGAAAGAAAAGTATGGTGCCAACGAGCGCAGCCAGAAGCTGAAATACCACATCCAGACCAGCGGGCGCAGCCTGCACGCACAGGAAATCCAGTTCAACGACATCCGCACCACGCTGCAGGCGCTGATTGCCATTTACGACAACTGCAACAGCCTGCACACCAATGCCTTTGACGAAGCCATCACTACGCCCACCGAAGACAGTGTGCGCCGCGCCATGGCGATCCAGCTCATCATCAACCGTGAATGGGGCCTGGCCAAGAACGAGAACCCGTCACAGGGCGCGTTCATCATCGAAGAATTGACCGAGCTGCTGGAAGAAGCTGTGCTGCTGGAGTTTGAGCGCATCACCGAGCGCGGCGGTGTGCTCGGCGCCATGGAAACCGGCTACCAGCGCGGCAAGATTCAGGATGAATCCATGCATTACGAAATGCTCAAACACACCGGCGAGCTGCCCATCATCGGCGTCAACACCTTCCGCAACCCGCATGGCGACCCGGTCAACGACAAGCTGGAACTGGCCCGCTCAACCGACGAAGAAAAACAGTCGCAACTGGCACGGCTGGCCGACTTCCACACACGCCACGCAGCCGAAAGCCCGGCGCAGATCAAACGCCTGCAACAAGCGGTGATCGACAACCAGAACGTGTTTGAGGTGCTGATGGATGCGGTGCGCGTGTGCTCACTGGGCCAGATCACCAATGCACTCTTCGAAGTGGGTGGGCAGTACCGGCGCAATATGTAAGGCGATTTGCTGTCTTTACGATAGCTACCAGCCCTTACAAGACAAGGGCTAGAGGCATAAAACACACAAGCTCAATAAAAAAAGCCCTCACCGGGCCTTTTTTATTGCAGGCCGCGTACAGCGGCCGTAAGACGACTTAGCCGCCTTGGCCGCAGCGCTTGCCGGGGTTTTTCTTGCTGTTGGTGGCCAGGCCGCGCTCGAGGCTGCGCTTTTGGCCGCGGGGGGCAGTAAAGCAGACGCCCTTGGGGGCCGCGGGACGAGGGGTTGCTTTGCGCTCAGCTTCGGTACGAAATTCTTTGGCCATGATGAATGGGCTCCGGCGAGTTGGTGAAAAACGAGCATTATCCTATTTTTCCGTTAAGCCGCCTCTTTATAGAAAAACGCCCGTTGTAATTTGCGGCCGGCCAGCGGCGCCACCTTGTCGTGAATGGCAGCGATGTGATCCGGCGTGGTGCCGCAGCAGCCGCCGACGATGTTGACCAAACCGTCCGCCGCAAACTCGCCCACCAGTCGGCTGGTAACTTCTGGGGTTTCATCAAAGCCGGTTTCGCTCATCGGGTTGGGCAAGCCGGCGTTAGGGTGACAGCTGATGAAGGTGTCGGGGGCGCACTTGTTCAACTCTTGAATATACGGACGCATCAGCGCGGCGCCCAGCGCGCAGTTCAGGCCGATAGTCAGCGGCTGCGCGTGGCGCACGCTGTGCCAGAAGGCGGTGACCGTCTGGCCGCTCAAAATCCGCCCGGAGGCGTCGGTGACGGTGCCGCTGATCATGATCGGCAGGCACTCGCCGCTGGCTTCGAAAAACTCGTCAATGGCAAATAGCGCCGCTTTCGCGTTGAGGGTGTCAAAAATGGTTTCTACCAGCAGCACGTCGGAGCCGCCCTGCACCAGGGCCTCCACCTGTTCGTAATACGAGGCGCGCAGTTCTTCAAAAGTCACATTGCGCGCGCCGGGGTCGTTCACGTCGGGGCTGATGCTGGCGGTTTTGGGTGTGGGCCCTAGCGTGCCCAGCACAAAACGCGGTTTCTCGGGGGTAGAAAACTTGTCGCAGGCAGCGCGCGCCAGCTTGGCCGAGGCCAGATTCATCTCAAATGCCAAATCCGCCATGTCGTAATCCGCCTGGGCAACGCGGGTGGCGCCAAAGGTGTTGGTCTCGATCATGTCGGCGCCAGCGCCCAGGTAGCGCTCATGGATGTCGGCAATGACCTCCGGGCGGGTCAGGCTTAGCAACTCGTTGTTGCCCTTCACGTCTTTGTGCTGACCTGGGGTTTTGCCAAAGTCTTTAAAGCGCTCGCCCCGGTATTGTTCCTCGGTGAGCCTAAAGCGCTGAATCATGGTGCCCATGGCACCGTCAAGGACCAGAATGCGTTGCTCAAGAAGCGCGGGCAGCGCCTGTGCGCGGGTGTAGATAGGTTTGGTCATGGCGGAATTTTGTCAGTTGGTTTTGGTGGGTTGGGCCGTGATGGGTCTGCGTAGCAGCGACACCACCAGCGTGATCACCGTGAGGGGGATGACAAAGCTCATCATTGTCCAAGAGTACGCGCTCAGCGCATCATGACGCTGGTTGGCCAGCACCAAGTAGGTGACATACGCGAGATAGTAGGCCAGAAAAACGCCGCCTTCCCAGCGGGCAATTTCACGCCCGGTGATGAACACCGGCAGGCAGGCCAGCGACACGGCAATCATCACCCACAGGTCAAAGTTGAGCACCGCCGCTGGCACCATCAGACCGGCATCACCCGCCGCCAAACTCGCAAGACCCAGGCAGCCAAAGGTGTTGAAGGTACAACTGCCCACCACATTGCCCACGGCAATGTCACGCTCGCCCTTGAGGGCAGCCATGATGGAGGTGGCCACCTCAGGCATGGAGGTGCCCGCCGCCACGATGGTCAGGCCAATGACCAGGTCGCTAACGCCCAAGGCTTTGGCAAAAATGACCGACGAACTTACTAACCACTCCGACCCCAGCACCAGCAGCCCCAGGCCCACCACAATCAGCCCGAGTTGGGCGGGCAGCTTGGCGTCCCAGCCACCCGGTGCCGCCGGTGCGCTGTCAGCCGCATAGTCGCCTTGCGTTTGATTGACTTGCTTGCGCGACTGGACAACCAAAAACGCGGTGTAAGCCAGCATCAGCCCCATCAGGATGGCGCCATCGGCCAGGCCAATCTGGCCGTCCAGACTGAGCGCCAGCAGCAGCAGCGCGCCACCCACCATCACCGGCACCTCTTGGCGAATCAGTTGCACATTGACAACCAGCGGGGTGATCAGCGCGGACAGGCCCAAGATGAACAGAATGTTAAAAATGTTGCTGCCGACCACGTTGCCCAACGCCAGGTCGGTCTTGCCGTCGAGCACGGCGCCGGTGGATACCGCCATCTCGGGTGCGCTGGTGCCAAACGCCACAATCGTCAAGCCCACCACTAGGGGCGATATGCCAAACGACAGCGCCAGTTTGGAGGCGCCGCGAACGAGCAGTTCGGCACCCAGGACAAGAAGCGCCAGTCCAGCCAGAAAAGTTAACAAGGTCATGGAGATATCCTAAGGTGTCTAGAAGCTGCCGCGGCGCGGATTCTCGCACTTTTGCAATGCCACAATTTGGGTAATGACTGACAAGGCTGGCGCTTTAAAGCGGCCTGATGTGCAAGCCGCCAAGTGGTTACAATATCATGCCATTTGACCTTCTAACCCTTATAAACAGTGCGGTTAAAGCTACTATTTAAGTAGCAACATAATTGTGTCCATTCACACCATCCTTGCCGAAGTCTTTGGCTACCAAGCCTTTCGCGGCCCGCAACAAGACATCATCGAGCACGTGACCGCTGGCGGCGATGCGCTGGTACTGATGCCCACCGGCGGCGGCAAAAGCCTGTGTTACCAGATTCCCGCCATTGCCCGCCAGCAGGCAGGTCAGGGCATTACCCTGGTGATCTCGCCGCTGATCGCGCTGATGCACGACCAGGTCGGCGCGCTGCATGAGGCCGGTGTCAAGGCCGAGTTTTTAAACTCCACGCAGTCTTTCGAGCAAGCCAGCCAGATCGAGCGGCGCCTGCTGGCCGGCGACATCACCCTGCTTTACGCCGCACCAGAGCGTGTGAACACACCTCGTTTTCTGGCGCAGTTGGACTCGTTACTCGAACGCGGGCTGTTAAGCCTGTTTGCCATTGACGAGGTGCATTGCGTTAGCCAGTGGGGCCATGATTTCCGGCCTGAATACCGCGCGCTGACCTTGCTGCATGAGCGCTACCCCAGCGTGCCGCGGGTAGCGCTAACCGCCACCGCCGACGCGCTGACGCGCGCCGACATTATTGAGCGCCTGCAACTGCAGGAAGCGCGCCTGTTCATCAGCAGTTTCGACCGGCCCAACATCCGCTACACGATTGTTGAAAAGCGTGAAGCCACCCAGCAACTGCTGCGCTTCATCCAGGACGAGCACATGGGCGATGCCGGTGTGGTGTATTGCCAGTCGCGCAAAAAGGTCGAAGACACCGCCGACCTGCTGTGCGACAACGGCATTGCCGCCCTGCCCTACCACGCCGGGTTAGACGTGAAAGTGCGCCAGGCCAACCAGGACCAATTTTTGCGCAGCGAAGGCATTGTGATGGTGGCGACCATCGCCTTTGGCATGGGTATCGACAAGCCCGACGTGCGCTTTGTGGCGCATTTGGATATGCCTAAAAACATTGAAGGCTATTACCAGGAAACCGGCCGCGCCGGGCGCGACGGCGAGCCAGCCGACGCCTGGATGTGTTACGGCCTGCAAGACGTGGTGAACCAGCGCCGCATGATTGATGAGAGCCCCGCCGAAGAAGCCTTCAAACAAGGCCTGCGCGGCAAGCTCGACGCGCTCTTGGGCCTGAGTGAGGCCACCGACTGCCGCCGCGTGCGCCTGCTGCGCTACTTTGATGAAGCCAGCACGGAATGCGGTAATTGCGACAACTGTCTGCAAAGCCCGGATGTCTGGGACGCCACTGACGCCGCACGCAAGCTGCTGTCCACCGTTTACCGGGTGCAGCAGATGAGCGGTTTCGGTTTTGGCGCCGGTCACATCGTCGACATCCTGCGCGGCAAGGTCACCGAGAAGGTCGCCCAGCGCGGGCACCAGGCCCTGAGCACTTTTGGCATTGGTGCCGATTTGTCGGAGACCCAATGGCGCGCCGTACTGCGTCAGTTACTGGCGATTGGCGCGGTAGCGGTGGATGCGCAGGCCTTCAACACGCTGGCGCTCACCGAGGTGTCGCGTGCGGTGCTCAAAGGCGCGGTGCCCATCACCCTGCGCGTGACGCAACCCAAAGCCGCTGCGCGCAAAACCCGGCGCACCAGCCAGGTGCCCGCGCCCAAGGTGGCTGCCGTGCTGGATGCGGCCGAGCAGCAGCGTTTTGCCGCGCTGAAAGCTTGGCGCGCCGAGGTGGCCCGGGAGCACAACCTGCCCGCCTATGTGATTTTTCACGATGCGACACTGGTGGCCATCGCCCAGACCGCACCACAGTCGCGGCTGGAGTTGCAAGGCATCAGTGGCCTGGGAGTGCGCAAGCTCGAAGCCTATGGTGATGCGGTGCTGGAAGTGATTGAGGGCGCGCTCAGCCCCTAATTTATAGGCCAAAACAGCCTCTAGCCCTTATTCAATAAGCGCCAGCAGCTATAAATAACGCAGCATTTTAAAAGGTTTCCCAGTCCGCATCACTGGTACCGGTGGCCGCCGCCGGAGTCGGCAGCGCAGGGGCTTTGACAGGCGGCGTGGTAGGCGCGGCTGGCAAAGCCTGGCCCTGTGGCTTGACGCGACCGCGCGCGGCAGCCCCTTGAGGCACGCCCACTGCTCGGCGGTCAACACCGCTGAAAGTGCTGGGTCGGGCCGGGTGGGCACGCGATCGCGCCACCGACAAACCCGCACCCGAACCGCCCACGCCAGACGGGCCTGCGCTGCTGGCGTTACCCAGCTTGAACACCGCCACGGTTTGCACCAGTTCTTGCGCCTGAACCTTCAAGCTGCTGGCGGCGGCGGCCATTTGCTCCACCAGCGCAGCGTTTTGCTGGGTCACTTCGTCCATCTGCGAGACCGCCTCACCCACTTGGCTCACGCCCTGGCTTTGCTCGGTGCTGGCGGCGCTGATTTCGCCCATGATGTCGGTCACGCGTTTGATCGAGGTCACCACGTCTTGCATGGTGCTGCCTGCCTGGTCCACCAGCGCACTGCCCTGCTCCACCCGCTCCACGCTCGCGCTGATCAGCGTCTTGATCTCTTTGGCTGCATCAGCGCTGCGTCCGGCCAAAGAGCGCACCTCGCTGGCCACCACCGCAAAACCACGGCCCTGCTCACCCGCACGGGCAGCTTCCACGGCAGCGTTCAAGGCCAGGATGTTGGTCTGAAAAGCAATACCGTCAATGACACTGATGATGTCGGCAATCTTGCGCGACGCATCGTTGATGCCGCGCATGGTGTCCACCACTTGCGACACCACCGCGCCACCCTGCACCGCCACGCTGCTGGCATTCAGCGCGAGTTGATTGGCCTGGCGGGCGTTTTCAGCGTTTTGCTTCACCGTGTCACTGAGTTGCTCCATGCTGGCAGAGGTTTGCTCTAGCGCAGCGGCCTGACTCTCAGTACGGCTGCTCAAATCGTGGTTGCCCTGGGCGATCTCGGCGCTGGCGGTGGCAATGCCCTCGGCAGAGTCGCGCACGTCGGTCACCAGCTTTTTCAGCGCGGCATCCATCTCGGCCATCACACCCATCAGGCTGTCGGCGCCGCCTTGGTTCGGCAGGCTGACCGCGAGGTCACCCTTGGCAATAGCGTGCAGGGCGCTTCGCGCGTCCGCCGGGTCGCCGCCCAGCTCACGACGCAAGGTGGCGCGCATGCGCAGGCTCAGCACCAGCGTGATCAATACCGCCAGCAGTGCCAGAGTGCCGGAGACGGTCACCGCCAGACTGATCGAGCGGGTGAAGTCCTGGTAGGTGTCCTGCGAAGTCTTGGACGCCGCCTGACCCTGCTTGAGCAACTCCGCCTTGAGCGCGCGCCAAGCCGGGGTTTCCTCTGTATTGATGACCTCTTTGGCATCGGCGCTGGCAGCCACCAGCGCCAGCACTTTCTCTTGCGCCTGCTGCTGCGTGGCGCGCAGGGCAGGCAGCTTGGTCAAGGCGGCGTCAAGCTCACCACCCTTGGCAGCTTGCTGGGCACGGGCAAAAGCCTTGTCGTAGTCGGCCTGAGCCGTTTTCAGATTGTCAAAGGCCTTGGGGTTTTGCGGGTCGAGCAAGATGTTGCGCATGGCCTGACCCATCTGCAGGCCCTGGGCATACATGTCAGAGAGCGACTGCTCCACCGCTTGCTCGGTGCGGATATAGCGGTCAAACTCGCGCTGCGCATTGATCAAGGCGCCAATACTTGCAACCAGCGCAACGATGAAAATGACCGAAGGAATGATGCCAAAAGCGGCAATGCGGGAGCTGAACTTCATGGGGCAATCTCCTTCTAAACAGCGTCAAATTCTACGCCCCGGCACTTGAGGCGAGCCGCAGATTTATACCGGGAAAGCCGACTATCAGAAGGTCTCCCAATCCGCGTCAGAAGTGCCGCTGGCGGGCACGGGTGCTTTGGCAACTGGCGCCGCCAAGGGAACCGCCGCAGCCTTCGCTGGCCGAGGCTGCGCAGGCGCAGCACCGCGCGCAGCCGCCCCTTTGGGCACGCCGCCTGCGCGCCGGTCAACACCTTTGAACGCCATCGCTTTGGGCGGATGCGCCCGCACGGCGGCTGGGGGCAAGGGGCTGGCGCTGCTGTGGTCACCCGCGCCGAGCTTGAACACGGCCACGGTTTGCACCAACGCCTGCGCTTGAGATCTCAGGCTGCTCGCAGCAGCAGCCATTTCTTCCACCAGCGCAGCGTTTTGCTGGGTGACTTGGTCCATCTGGATGACGGCCTCACCCACCTGACCCACGCCAAGGCTTTGCTCGGTGCTGGCAGCACTGATCTCACCCATGATGTCGGTGACGCGTTTGATGGAGGTCACCACGTCAGCCATGGTGACCCCGGCCTTGTCCACTAGCGCGCTGCCGGTTTCCACACGCTCCACGCTGGCGTTGATCAGCGCCTTGATTTCCTTGGCCGCCTCTGCGCTGCGCCCGGCCAGCGAACGCACTTCACTGGCGACCACCGCGAAACCACGGCCCTGCTCACCGGCGCGCGCCGCTTCCACCGCCGCGTTCAGGGCCAGGATGTTGGTCTGAAACGCAATGCCGTCAATCACACTGATGATGTCGGCAATCTTGCGGCTGGCTTCGTTGATGCCGCGCATGGTGTCCACCACTTCCGCCACCACCGCGCCACCTTGCTCGGCCACCTGGCTGGCGCTCACCGCCAGCTGGTTGGCCTGGCGGGCGTTGTCGGCGTTTTGTTTGACGGTGGACGAGAGCTCTTCCATGCTGGCGGCGGTTTCCTCGAGCGCACTGGCCTGTGACTCGGTCCGGCTGGACAAGTCCTGGTTGCCTTGGGCGATCTCAGCACTGGCGGTGGAAACGCTCTCACTGCCCTGGCGAACGTCGTGCACGACATTTGCCAAGCTGGCTTGCATTTTGGCCAGCGCTTGCATCAGATGGCCAATTTCATCCTTGCCGTCTTGCGGCAGGTTTTGGCTCAAATCACCTTCCCCAATGCGCTGTGCGGCGGTGCTTGCCATGTCAATGCCTTTGGCAATGCCCCTGGAAATGCTCCAGCTGGCAAAAATCGCAATGCCGATACACAGCGCCAGTAACGCGCTGCCGACCAGATAGATCTGATTGAAAAGGGCTTCAATGCCTTTGCGGGTGTCACGGACGCTGGTGAGCTGACCGTCCACCAGCGATTGGGTCACGCGGATGTAATCCGCCGTGGCGGGCACGAACTTGTCACGCACCAGCGCTTGGGTTGCTGCTTCATCACCCGTCGCTTTCAAGGCGTTGGCCTGCTCGCGTATCTCCAGCCAGGTCTTGCGAACGTCTCCTACCGCTTGGGCTTTCTTGAGCGCGGCCTCGTCTTGGCTCAATTCCAGGAATTTCTTCTGCGTCACCGTGGTCTGGGCGCTGGTGGCAGCCATGTCAGCTTTGAAAAACTCAAACATGGCTGGCCCCGGTGAATAGGCCGCAGCCAAAGAACGCGCGGAGTTTTGGCGAACGTCGGCCTGCCATTTTTCTGCCAGATCCAGCAGCACCATCTCGGTTTCCATCTGCGCTGTGGCTTGCGACACCTGCTGCATGCGCCACGCGGTGACGGCTGAGAGCACCAAAAAAGCCAGCGTAATGACCCCAAAGCCGAGGAACAGGCGGGTGGAGATTTTCAAATGTTTCATGGCATCAAGTTGAGAAAGTGCAAATGGATGAGCAACATCATAGAGCGGCCCAGCAAGTCTTAAGCTGTTTGATACACTCAAAAAATGTTCATCCACCAAATCAACATCACGGGTTGCAGCAGCCGGGGAGCCTGGCTCTGGCGGGCATAACTGATGCCGCTGGCGGCACCACAAATGCGCGCCTGCTCAAAAACCCTCCCGCAGCGCCTTGCTGCCGCTGATTTGGTCTGAGTTCCACGCTTGTTTTGGCGACAACACAGCGCCTGAGAACCGTCAGCACTTTATGGAAAGAACCTTCCTGTGATCTCTGAATCTGATTTCATTGCCCTCAAACAGCAGGGCTACAACCGCATACCGGTCACCGCCCAGGCATTTGCCGACCTGGAAACGCCGCTGTCGCTCTACCTCAAACTCACCCGCAGCGCCGCCTTCAGTTTTTTGCTGGAATCGGTGGTGGGGGGCGAGCGTTTTGGCCGCTACAGCTTCATCGGCTTGCCCGCACGCACACTACTGCGCGCCAGCGGTTTTGGTGCCGATGCCCGGACCGAGGTGGTGACCGATGGCAGGGTGGTGCAAACCAGCCGCGCCAACCCGCTGGACTTCATTGCCGACTACCAAAAGCGTTTCAAAGTGGCGCTGCAGCCCAACATGCCGCGCTTTTGCGGCGGACTGGCGGGCTATTTTGGCTATGACGCAGTGCGCTACATCGAGAAAAAGCTGCAGCACAGCTGCCCGCCCGACGAGCTCGGCACGCCCGACATCCTGCTGCTCCAATGTGAAGAACTGGCGGTGATCGACAACCTGTCAGGCAAGCTGCATTTGATGGTTTATGTCGACCCAGCCCTTGCCAATGCATATGATCTTGCTATTCAAAGACTAGCGCAGCTGAAAGTCCTGCTGCGCGGCAGCGTGCAAGCGCCCGAGATCTTGCCGAGCCCTGGCCAGCCGGCTGTGCGCGACTTTGCCAAGGCCGATTACATTGCCGCCGTCTTGCGCGCCAAGGAGTTGATTGCCGGTGGCGACTTCATGCAGGTGCAGGTCGGCCAGCGCATCAAGAAGCCTTACACCCAGAGCCCGCTGAGCCTGTACCGCGCGCTGCGCTCGCTCAACCCCAGCCCGTACATGTATTACTACAACTTCAGCGGGGCCATGGACGGCGGCGCTGATTTTCATGTGGTGGGGGCGAGCCCGGAGATTCTGGTGCGCCAGGAGCAGGTCACGCAGGATGGCAAAACGCTACAAAAGGTCACGATCCGCCCGCTGGCTGGCACCCGAGCGCGCGGTGCTACGCCCGAGCTGGACAAAGCCGCTGAGGTCGAACTCATCAACGACCCCAAGGAGCGCGCCGAACATGTCATGCTGATCGACTTGGCGCGCAACGACATTGGGCGCATCGCCACCGTTGGCAGCGTCAAGGTCACCGACGCGTTCTGTGTGGAGCGCTATAGCCATGTGATGCACATCGTCAGCAACGTCGAAGGCACCTTGCTGGACGGCATGAGCAGCATGGACGTGCTCAAAGCGACTTTCCCGGCCGGCACCCTGACCGGCGCGCCCAAGGTGCACGCGATGGAACTCATCGACCAACTGGAGCCCACCAAACGCGGCCTCTACGGCGGCGCTTGTGGCTACCTGAGTTACGCCGGTGATATGGACGTGGCCATTGCGATTCGCACCGGCATCATCAAGGACCAGATGCTTTATGTGCAGGCCGCTGCCGGGGTGGTGGCCGATTCGGTGCCTGAACTTGAATGGCGCGAGACCGAAGCCAAGGCGCGCGCCTTGCTGCGGGCAGCAGAACTCGTTGAAGAAGGGCTGGAGTAAATCATGAGCAAACCCATCCAACTCCTGATGATCGACAACTACGACAGCTTCACCTACAACATCGTCCAGTATCTGGGCGAGTTGGGAGCGCAGGTCACCGTGGCACGCAACGACGAAATCACCCTTGACGACATTGACGTGCTGCTGGCGGCAGGCCAACTGGACCGGCTGGTGATCTCGCCCGGCCCGTGTTCGCCAGCCGAAGCCGGTATTTCGGTAGCAGCCATCGAGCACCTTGCCGGCAAGCTGCCCATTCTGGGCGTCTGCCTGGGCCACCAGGCGATTGGCGCAGCCTTCGGCGGCAAGATCATCCGCGCGCAACAGCTCATGCACGGCAAAACCTCGGTGATCAGCACCACGCAAGAAGGTGTGTTTGCCAGCCTGCCCGCGCATTTCACCGTGAACCGCTACCACTCGCTGTCGATTGAGCGCGCCACTTGCCCGGCGTGCCTGAAAGTCACCGCCTGGACCGATGACGGCGAGATCATGGGCGTGAAACACACCACACTGGACATTGAAGGCGTGCAGTTTCACCCCGAAAGCATCCTCACCGAACATGGCCATGCGATGTTGGCCAACTTCCTGCAGTCCAGAAGCTCTTAAAACAATAGCTACTCACGCTTATTCCATAAGGGCTAGAGGGTAAAAATGCATATAAGCATGATGAAAATCGTCGACCTGCGCAGCGACACCGTCACCCAACCCACCGCCGCCATGCGCGCCGTGATAGCTGCCGCCCCGGTCGGTGACGATGTGTTTGGCGACGACCCCAGCGTCAACGCCCTGCAAGACCAGCTGGCAGCCATGCTGGGTTTTGAGGCAGCGCTGTTTGTGCCCACCGGCACGCAAAGCAACCTGTGCGCGCTGATGGCGCATTGCCAGCGCGGTGACGAGTACATCGTCGGCCAGATGGCGCACACCTACCGCTGGGAAGGTGGCGGCGCAGCGGTGCTGGGCAGCATCCAACCGCAGCCGCTGGCCCATCAGGACGACGGCACGCTGGCGCTGCAAGACATCGAAGCCGCCATTAAGCCTGACGACGCGCACTTTGCCAAAACCCGGCTGCTGACGCTGGAAAACACCTTGGGCGGCAAGCTGCTGCCGTTTGACTATGTGCAAGCCGCCACCGATCTGGCGCGCCAACACGGGCTGGGGCGGCATCTGGACGGCGCACGGCTGTTCAACGCAGCGGTGGCGCAGGCCGTGCAACTCGTTGCAAAAAATGTATCAAATCAGTCTTCAACCCTTATTGAACGTGCGCAGGTAGCTATTCATTCTGATGATTTCGCAAAACGAAGTGCAACACTTCAAGCAGCCCCGGTAGCTGCACTAAAAGACCCAGCCAAGGCGCTCAACGTCGCCGCCTTGCACAGCCAAGCCGCCATCGTCGCTGAAGCGCGCCGCATCGCCCAATGCTTTGACAGCGTGTCGGTGTGTCTGAGCAAAGGCTTGGGCGCGCCGGTGGGTTCGGTGCTGTGTGGCAACGCAGACCTGATCGCCCGCGCACACCGCATCCGCAAGATGGCCGGTGGCGGCATGCGTCAGGCCGGCATGCTGGCCGCGGCCGGCAGCTACGCGTTAGGGCATCACCTCACCCGTTTGGCCAACGACCATGCGCTGGCGGCGCGGCTAGCCGCTGGCCTGCAAGGCCTGCCCGGCGTGCTGGTGGAGCCGCCACAAACCAACATGGTGTTCATTGATGTCGTCGGTGAAGCCAAGGCCAAAGCGCCTGGGCTGCTCGCCTATTTGAAGTCTCACGGCGTGCTGGCCACCGGCTTGTACCGGCTGCGCTTTGTCACCCACCTCGATGTAGACGCCGCCGGCATTGACCGCGCGGTGACCTTGGTCCGTACCTTTTTTGAAGACAAGGCCTGATGGACGCTGCGCGCGCTGTGCTAGCGGCCTCGGGCATTGACCACTTGGGCTTGTTCGTCGCGGCGGGCATTTTGCTGAACCTCACACCGGGGCCAGATGTGCTCTACATCCTGGCGCAAGGTGCCAAGAGCGGCGCGCGCGCTGGCAGTGCGGCAGCGCTGGGGATTGTGGCGGGCTGCTGTGTGCACATCACCGCCGCCGCGCTGGGTGTGAGCGCGCTGCTGGCCGCGTCAAGCACCGCCTTCACCGCACTGAAATGGCTTGGCGCGGCCTACCTGGCTTATGTGGGCTGGGGCATGTTGCGCACCAAGAGGGCAGCAAAAACAATAGCTACTCACGCATATGCGTCAAGGGCTGCAGGCCAACAAAGCTTAAGAACTATTTTTATCAACGGTTTCTGGACGAACACGCTGAACCCCAAGGTGGCGCTGTTTTTTCTGGCCTTTGTGCCGCAATTCATCGCCCCTGACGCATCCCACAAGACGCTGGCGTTTTTCATGCTGGGTCTGGTGTTCAACCTCAACAGCTTGTGGGTCAACCTGGGCTACGGCTGGCTCGGGGCCTCCATGGGCGCGGCTTTTGCGGGCGCGCAGTCACCGCGCTGGGTCTGGGTTCGCCAGCGTCTGCACTGGCTGGAGCGCGCCGCGGGCGCAATGTTCATCGGTTTTGGGCTGAAACTGGCCTTAATGGACAATCCGTCGCACTGACCCGCACGCCCCCACCCGGCCCTGTCAACCTTGTCAATTTCAGGAAAATCATGACGCACACCCTCAAGATCACCCCGCAGGAAGCGCTGCTGCGCACTATCGAGCACCGCGAGATTTTTCACGACGAAATGCTCTACATCGTGCGCCAGATCATGCAAGGCGAATGGTCGCCGGTGATGCTGGCCGCGTTCATTACCGGCCTGCGCGTGAAAAAGGAAACCATCGGCGAGATCACCGCCGCCGCACAGGTCATGCGCGAGTTTTCCACCAAGGTGGAGGTGGCTGACAAAACACATCTGGTCGACATCGTCGGCACCGGTGGTGATGGCTCACACACCTTCAACATTTCTACCTGCGCCATGTTTGTGGCCGCCGCCGCCGGGGCCAAGGTCAGCAAACATGGTGGCCGCAGTGTCAGCAGCAAGAGCGGCAGTGCCGACGTGATGGAGTCGCTGGGCGTCAACATCAACCTGAAACCCGAAGCCATCGCCCAGTGCATTGCACAGGTGGGTGTGGGCTTCATGTTTGCGCCGAACCACCACCCGGCCATGAAAAACGTCGCACCAGTTCGCCGCGAAATGGGCGTCAAAACCATTTTCAACCTGCTCGGCCCACTGACCAACCCGGCCGGTGCGCCGAATATCTTGATGGGCGTTTTTCACCCTGACTTGGTCGGCATTCAGGTGCGCGCACTGGAGCGCCTGGGCACCGACCACGCCATGGTGGTGTATGGCAAAGACGGCATGGACGAGGTGAGCCTGGGTGCCGCCACGCTGGTGGGCGAACTCAAAGACGGCAAAGTCACCGAGTACGAAATTCACCCCGAAGACTTTGGCCTGGCCATGGCCAGCAGCCGCGCCTTCAAGGTGGAAACGCCCGAGCAGTCACGCGCCATGCTGCTGGACGTGCTGGACAACACGGACGGCCCAGCCAAAGAAATTGTGATCTTCAACGCCGGTGTGGCGCTCTACGCTGCCAATGTGGCTGATTCGGTCGCAGCCGGTATCGCACATGCGCGAGCTGCTCTTGAATCAGGAGCAGCCAAAGCCAAGCTGGGCGAGTTGGTCACGCTGGCCCACAGCCTGAGCAGCGCAGCATGATGAAGTTACTCGACACCGACGGCGCCTGGATCGCCATCGGCGTCTCGGTGCTTTTCATCATCGCCGGCGTGGTGATGAAACGTGTGTTTGTGAATATCCTGAAAAAAAGCGAGAGCGCCGCTGCTGACCCTACCGAGACCCAACAAAAATGACTGATATTCTGAACAAAATTGTGGCCACCAAGCACGAGGAAGTCGCCGCTGCCAAAAACCGCAAATCGTTGGAGCTGGTGCGCGCCGACGCCGAAAGCCGGGTGCTCACCCGCGACTTTGTCGGTGCACTGCGCGCGAAAATCGCCGCTGGCAAACCGGCGGTGATCGCCGAGATCAAGAAGGCCAGCCCCTCCAAAGGCATCATCCGCGCTGACTTCATTCCCGCCGATATAGCCCAGAGCTACGCTGAGTTTGGTGCAGCCTGCTTGTCAGTGCTGACGGACGCCGAGTACTTTCAGGGTTGCGCGGACTACCTCAAACAGGCCCGCGCGTCGTGCCAGTTGCCGGTGCTGCGCAAGGATTTCATGGTGGACGTCTACCAAATCTACGAGTCACGCGCCATGGGTGCCGACGCCATTCTGCTCATCGCCGCCTGCCTGGACGACGCGCAGATGCAAGAGTTTGAGCGCATCGCCCGCGGCCTGGACATGGCGGTGCTGGTGGAGGTGCACGACGCAGATGAGTTGCAGCGCGCCCTGAAACTCAAAACCCCGCTGATCGGCGTGAACAACCGCAATCTGAAGACCTTTGAGGTGTCGCTGAACACCACCCTGAGCCTGATGAAGGACATTCCAGCCGACCGCCTGCTAATCTGTGAGAGCGGCATCCACACGCGTCAAGACGTGCTACGCATGGGCGCTGCGGGCGTGAATGCCTTTCTGGTCGGCGAGGCGTTCATGCGCGCCGAAGAGCCCGGCGAGGTGCTGGCAGCGTTGTTTGATTGATTTTCTACCTACGCGCTGTCGCCTACCCTGACCATGCCAGCCACTGATCAACTCACCTCGGTTGACCCATTAAATTGGCCTGTAGCCCCCGACTGGCAAGCGCTGGTAGCTCCCTTTTTTGATTCTGAAAAAGGCAGCGCACTCCTCGCGTTTTTGCAACAACGTTTGCATGCTGGGGCCAACATCTTCCCACCCCAGCCGCTGCGGGCGTTGGAACTCACGCCCCTGACCAGCGTGCGGGTGGTGATATTGGGCCAGGACCCGTACCACGGACGTGGTCAGGCAGAAGGATTGGCTTTTTCTGTCGCCCCCGAGGTGGCGATTCCGCCCTCCCTGCGCAATATCTTCAAGGAGTTGCAGCGCGATCTGGGCGCACCTCCGCCGCCGTTTCCGGTGCCCGGCGGTAGTCTGGTACGTTGGGCGCGCCACGGTGTACTGCTGATCAACACCTGCCTGACCGTGGAAGAGGGTCAGCCCGCCAGCCACTCTGGCAAAGGCTGGGAGGTGTTGACCGACACCATCATCCAGGCGGTTTCTCAAGGCGATACGCCGGTGGTGTTCATGCTGTGGGGCAACCATGCGCAGAGCAAGCGCGTATTGATCGATGCCTCGCGCCACTTGGTGTTGTGCGCCAACCACCCGTCGCCTTTGTCGGCACTGCGCCCGCCCGTGCCTTTTATTGGATGTGGGCATTTTTCGCAGGCGCGCACGTGGCGGGAAACGCATCAAGCCGCCCAGTAGCGCCGGTTTTGACAACTGCACACGCATTTTTTTGCCAACAAAATCGCTGAAAAACTTAGGCGCCCGGTGACAACGGCCCAACTCCATGGCATAATCTCGCGTTCACCTTGGAGAGGTGGCCGAGTGGTTAATGGCAGCAGACTGTAAATCTGCCCTCTTACGAGTACGGTGGTTCGAATCCACCCCTCTCCACCAGTGTCAAATTGTTTTTTAGATAGCAGTAGGGGCGTGGGAACGCTGTAGCGATAGCTTGAAGGCCTAGCCCGTGCGGGGTTCGTATAGTGGTAATACCTTAGCCTTCCAAGCTAAAGCGAGGAGTTCGATTCTCCTACCCCGCTCCACCATCTGCGAAGTTTGACTGGTTTGCAAAGATTCAGCCCATTTGGCTCAGTGGCAGAGCACTCCCTTGGTAAGGGAGAGGTCCCGGGTCCGATTCCCGGAATGGGCACCAGATTTTTTTAGTTTGACGGTTCTTTACTTTTCGGAGTCACAAAATGGCAAAAGAAAAATTCGCACGCACCAAGCCCCACGTCAACGTGGGCACCATTGGTCACGTTGACCATGGCAAAACCACCCTGACAGCAGCCATCACCACCGTGCTGGCAGCCAAGTTCGGCGGCACCGCCAAAGGCTACGACCAAATTGATGCCGCACCTGAAGAAAAAGCGCGTGGCATTACCATCAACACCGCTCACGTCGAATACGAAACAGCCAACCGCCACTATGCCCACGTGGACTGCCCAGGACACGCTGACTATGTGAAAAACATGATCACCGGTGCTGCTCAGATGGACGGCGCTATTTTGGTTTGCTCCGCAGCCGACGGTCCCATGCCGCAAACCCGCGAACACATCCTGCTGGCGCGCCAGGTTGGCGTGCCCTACATCATCGTGTTCCTGAACAAGTGCGACATGGTCGACGACGCCGAACTGCTCGAACTCGTTGAAATGGAAGTTCGCGAGCTCCTCGACAAATACGACTTCCCAGGTGACGACACCCCCATCATCCATGGCAGCGCCAAGCTTGCCATGGAAGGTGACAAGGGCCCACTGGGTGAAGAAGCCATCATGAAGCTGGCTGACGCCTTGGACAACTACATCCCCCTGCCAGAGCGTGCGGTGGATGGTGCCTTCCTAATGCCCGTTGAAGACGTGTTCTCCATCTCCGGTCGCGGCACCGTGGTGACCGGCCGTATTGAGCGCGGCATCGTCAAAGTCGGCGAAGAAATCGAAATTGTCGGCATCCACGACACCGTCAAGACCACCTGCACCGGTGTGGAAATGTTCAGAAAACTGCTGGACCAAGGTCAAGCTGGCGACAACGTCGGCATCCTGCTGCGCGGCACCAAGCGTGAAGACGTGCAGCGTGGCCAAGTGCTGTGCAAGCCGGGATCGATCAAACCCCATACCCACTTCACCGGCGAGATCTACGTCTTGTCCAAAGATGAAGGTGGTCGTCACACCCCGTTCTTCAACAACTATCGCCCCCAGTTCTACTTCCGTACCACGGACGTGACTGGTGCCATCGAGTTGCCAGAAGGCAAAGAGATGGTGATGCCTGGTGACAACGTGTCGATCACTGTGAAGCTGATTGCCCCAATCGCCATGGAAGAAGGCCTGCGCTTTGCTATCCGTGAAGGTGGCAAGACGGTTGGTGCCGGTGTGGTTGCCAAGATTCTTGCGTAATTAAAGTAGGGGCATAGCTCAATTGGCAGAGCGTCGGTCTCCAAAACCGAAGGTTGTAGGTTCGATTCCTACTGCCCCTGCCACCTGATTTGGTCAAAAGGTGGCTCGAAAAGCCCGCTGTGAAAACGGCGGGCTTGTGCGTCTGTAGGGCGCCTTAAGCAACATCTGGTTCACCAGCGTATACACAATTGACAATGGCTACTCCTCAAGTTCAAACCGTTAACACCACCGCAGACAAGGCCAAACTGGCAGCAACTGCGGTTTTGGTGATCCTGTCTTTAGTTGCTTACTACTCTTTAGGCAAGCAAGGTCCATTATTTCAGTGGCTCGGGCTGTTGGTTGGGCTGGCAGTGGCGGTGGTCGTCTTTCTGACCTCTGAATCTGGCAAGGCGCTGGTCGCCTTCGGTCAAGACGCCGTTCGCGAGATGAAGAAAGTTGTTTGGCCGGCTCGGCGTGAAGCTATCCAAATGACTTTGTACGTGTTCGGCTTTGTCTTTGTCATGGCTTTGTTCTTGTGGTTGACGGACAAAACGCTCGAGTGGCTTTTTTACGACCTGATCCTGGGATGGAAAAAATGATAAAAGAAGTTGCTGATACGCCCCAGCCAGGCACGCTGACGGCCGCCCAAACCTTGGCTGCCCCGCCGGCCAACCCCGATTTGCGCTGGTATGTTGTTCACGCTTACTCCGGTATGGAAAAAGCCGTGGAGCGCAACGTCCTTGAGCGAATCAACCGCGCTGGCATGCAGGCCAAGTTCGGCCGTATCCTGGTCCCCATGGAAGAAGTGGTTGAGATCAAAAACGGTCAAAGAAAGACCACTGAGCGCAAATTTTTCCCCGGCTACGTGCTGGTCGAGATGGTGATGGACGACGAGACCTGGCATTTGGTCAAGCACACCAACAAGGTCACCGGCTTTGTGGGTGGTGGCAAGACACGACCGTCACCCATTTCTGAAGCTGAGGTCATGAAGATCGTTAGCCAGATGCAGGAAGGCACTGAAAAGCCGCGTCACAAGGTCGAGTTTGTGGTGGGCGAGTTTGTGCGTGTCAAGGAAGGCCCGTTTGCGGACTTCAATGGCTCAGTCGAAGAAGTGAACTACGACAAAAGTAAGGTCCGCGTGGCCGTCACTATTTTTGGCCGCTCTACCCCGGTGGAACTCGAGTTTTCACAGGTCGAAAAGACTTAACGTTTCCAAGGCGCGGCAGATGGTTCAACCCTGTCTGCCCCAACGCATTTGTTCGCACTTTCCGACTCGGTGCGAATGTTGTCAAATGAGTCGTTCACACCGGGGAGCCCGAGTTTGTTGAACTCAAACCAAGGCGTTAGCACCCGAAAGGAGTAAAGCATGGCGAAAAAAATCGTCGGTTTTGTCAAACTGCAAGTACCAGCAGGCAAAGCCAACCCATCCCCCCCGATTGGCCCCGCGTTGGGTCAACGCGGCCTGAACATCATGGAGTTTTGCAAGGCATTTAATGCGCAAACCCAAGGTATAGAGCCCGGTCTGCCCTTGCCCGTGGTGATCACCGCCTTTGCTGACAAGAGTTTCACTTTTGTCATCAAATCACCGCCTTCAACCATCCTGATCAAAAAAGCGGTCAAGATTGACAAGGGCTCGGCCAACGCGCTTAAGACCAAGGTCGGCAAGATCACACGCGCTCAGCTTGAAGAAATCGCCAAGACCAAGATGAAAGACCTGACTGCTGCTGACATGGATGCAGCCGTCAGGACAATCGCAGGTTCGGCCCGCTCGATGGGCGTGAATGTGGAGGGTGTGTAAATGTCCCGCTTGACTAAAAAACAAAAGTCCTTCCAAGGCAAGATCGACAGCAACAAGTTGTACCCCATCGGCGACGCACTGGGTCTGGTCAAAGAATGCGCCAGCGCCAAGTTTGACGAATCCATCGACGTGGCGGTTCAACTTGGCATTGACGCCAAGAAATCTGATCAAGTGGTGCGTGGCGCAGTTGTTCTGCCCAACGGCACTGGCAAGACTAAACGTGTGGCCGTGTTTGCCCAAGGTGCCAAGGCTGAAGAAGCCCGCGCTGCTGGCGCTGACATTGTCGGCATGGACGATTTGGCGGCTATGGTCAAGGCGGGCGACATGCCTTTCGACGTGGTCATCGCGGCCCCAGACGCTATGCGTGTTGTGGGCACCTTGGGCCAAATTCTCGGCCCGCGTGGTTTGATGCCTAACCCGAAGGTTGGCACCGTAACGCCTGATGTGGCAACAGCGGTGCGTAACGCCAAGGCGGGTCAGGTGCAGTTCCGTGTCGACAAGGCCGGTATTGTTCACTCCACCATTGGTCGTCGCTCGTTTGACAACGACAAGTTGCAGGGCAACTTGGCTGCTTTGGTGGATGCTCTGGCCAAAGCCAAGCCTGCAACCAGCAAGGGTTTGTATTTGCGCAAAGTTGCACTGTCAAGCACGATGGGTGTCGGTGTTCGCGTCGACCTGCAAACCATCGCCGCTTGATGCAAGAAATTGGGCGCTCTGCAAAGAGTGCCTGACGTGGTGGGTTGCTGGCACCTTCTGGTGCTGGCAGGCCATCCAAGACCGTTGGTGTGCATCACTGCTTTGCAGAATTTGCACTTAATGAGTTAGCCGCCAACGCAGATGGCGACCCCGCTGCTAATAAATCGATAGGTTTCTTAACAGTTGGTCGCTTAAATATGGCGTGAATGGAAGTGGCGAACAAAGTAGCCACTGAAAGACACATTTAGAAGGAGTTGACCTTGAGTTTAAATCGCAGTGAGAAAGAAGCGGTCATCAGTGATGTGACTGGCCTCGCCGCTAAAGCTCAAACGCTCGTGATGGCGGAGTACCGGGGTATCACGGTTGCCGACATGACCAAATTGCGCTCCACCGCGCGCAGCAATGGCGTGAGCCTGAGTGTGTTGAAAAACACCTTGGCCCGCCGTGCTGTTGCCGGCAGCAGCTTTGAAGTTGTGTCTGACCAGATGACCGGCCCGTTGATCTACGGCTTTTCCGAAGATGCAGTAGCTGCCGCGAAAGTGGTGGCGGATTTCGCGAAGACCAACGCCAAGTTGGTCATTCGCGCTGGTGCATACGGCGGTAAAGCTTTGGACGTCGAGGGCGTGAAGCAGTTGGCCAGTATTCCCTCCAAGGAAGTTCTGCTGGCGCAATTGCTGGGCTTGATGCAGTCCCCTATCTCGCGCACCGCGCGTGTGTTGGCTGCATTGGCAGAGCAACGTGGTGGCGGTGCAGAAGCACCCGCAGACCAGCCCGCAGAAGCAGTTGCAGCCTGACCGCTCGCAGCAAAAAGTAATTAGTGTGAAAACTTGTGGGACAGCCCGAAGCGCAGCGAAGCTCTGTCCCCAACTAACTGTAGGAAATCAAAATGGCATTCGATAAAGACGCATTTTTGACCGCGCTGGACAGCATGACGGTCATGGAACTCAACGACTTGGTGAAAGCCATCGAAGAGAAGTTTGGCGTGAGCGCTGCCGCTATGTCGGCCCCCGCAGCTGGCGGCGGTGCTGCTGCTGCGGTGGTGGAAGAAAAGACCGAATTCAACGTCGTTCTGCTTGAAGCTGGCGCTCAAAAAGTGCAGGTCATCAAGGCTGTGCGCGAAATCACTGGTCTGGGCCTCAAAGAAGCCAAGGACTTGGTTGATGGCGCACCGAAGAACGTCAAAGAAGGCGTTTCCAAGGCTGACGCTGACGCAGCTTTGAAGAAATTGATTGACGCTGGTGCCAAGGCTGAACTCAAGTAATTGAGCTGAGTCAAAGGGCTGGAGCGCCACGACAGGCCTCCAGCCTTTGGTGTTTCTATAGAACACACCGCAAAACGTTGTAGTTGAACGTTTTTCAGTGTCTTCTCATCCCGACAGAAGAAGATGCCTTGGTTCGGGTTGCATGCAATGTGCAACTGTCCGCCATAGATTGGTAGCGGCCAATCACCAAGAAATAGTCGTCCAGGACCCACCAGGTTCCTCAGTTGCCCGGAGATTTCATGGCTTACTCATACACCGAACGCAAACGAATTCGTAAAAATTTTGGCACTCGCGACAGCGTGCTGGAAATCCCTTACCTGTTGCAGATGCAAAAAGACGCCTACACCGCGTTTCTCCAGTCTGATGTAGCGCCCAAAAAGCGTTCGACCGAAGGCCTGCAAGCCGCGTTCAGCGCTGCCTTCCCGATCGTTTCCCACAATGGTTTTGTCGAGATGAAGTATCTCGAATACAACCTGGCCAAACCAGCGTTTGACGTGCGTGAGTGCCAAACCCGTGGCTTAACCTATGCCTCTGCCGTTCGCGCCAAGGTGCAACTGATCATTTATGACCGCGAATCGTCCACCACCCAAAACAAGGTGGTGAAGGAGGTCAAAGAGCAAGAGGTTTACATGGGCGAAGTGCCCCTGATGACCGACAAAGGCTCCTTTGTCATCAACGGCACCGAGCGCGTGATCGTGTCGCAGTTGCACCGCTCACCTGGCGTGTTTTTTGAGCACGACAAGGGCAAAACGCACAGTTCGGGCAAATTGCTGTTCTCGGCGCGCATCATCCCCTACCGTGGTTCCTGGCTCGACTTTGAGTTTGATCCGAAAGACATCCTGTATTTCCGCGTTGACCGTCGCCGCAAGATGCCGGTGACGATCCTGCTGAAGGCCATTGGTCTGAACCATGAATCGATTCTGGCCAACTTCTTCGTCAACGACAACTTCCGTCTGATGGACAGCGGCGCCCAAATGGAATTTGTGGCCGAGCGTCTGCGGGGTGAAATCGCCCGCTTCGACATCACCGACAAGAGCGGCAAGGTCATTGTGGCCAAAGATAAGCGCATCACCGCCCGCCATACCCGAGAGATGGAGCAAAGCGAAACGACACATGTGTCGGTGCCGGAAGACTTCCTGATCGGTCGCGTGGTAGCACGCAGCGTGGTCGATGGTGAGACCGGCGAAATTCTGGCCAAGGCCAATGAGGAGTTGACCGAAGCACTGCTGAAGAAGCTGCGCACCTCTGGCGTGCAGGATCTGGCCTGCATCTACACCAATGAACTGGACCAGGGTGCGTATATCTCGCAGACCCTGCGTACAGATGAAACAGCTGACGAATTTGCTGCGCGAGTTGCCATCTACCGCATGATGCGCCCCGGCGAGCCGCCCACGGAAGACGCAGTGCAAGCGCTGTTTCAGCGCCTGTTTTACAACCCCGACACCTACGATCTGTCCCGCGTGGGTCGTATGAAGTTCAACGCCAAGATGGGCCGTCCTGAGTCCACCGGCCCGATGGTTCTCACCAACGAAGACATCCTGGCTGTGGTCAAGATTCTGGTGGATCTGCGCAACGGCCATGGTGAAGTCGATGACATTGACCATCTGGGTAACCGTCGCGTGCGCTGCGTGGGTGAACTCGCCGAAAACCAGTACCGCATGGGCTTGGCCCGGATCGAAAAGGCGGTGAAAGAGCGTCTGGGTCAGGCGGAACAAGAGCCCCTGATGCCGCATGATCTGATCAACAGCAAGCCGATCTCTGCCGCGCTCAAGGAATTTTTTGGTGCGTCGCAGCTGTCGCAGTTCATGGACCAGACCAACCCGTTGTCTGAAATCACCCACAAGCGCCGCGTATCGGCTCTTGGCCCAGGTGGTTTGACACGTGAACGTGCCGGCTTCGAGGTGCGTGACGTGCACGTCACCCACTACGGTCGTGTTTGCCCCATTGAGACGCCCGAAGGCCCGAATATCGGCCTGATCAACTCGCTGGCACTGTATGCCCGCTTGAATGACTATGGGTTCATCGAGACGCCGTACCGCCGCGTGGTCGACGGCAAAGTGACCATGGACATTGACTACCTGTCAGCCATTGAGGAGGGCAAGTACGTCATCGCCCAAGCGAATGCCGCTCTTGACAAGGAAGGCTGCCTGACGGGTGACCTCATTTCCGCGCGTGAAGATGGTGAATCCATTTTGGTGAGTGCCGAGCGCGTACAGTACATGGACGTTTCCCCCGCGCAGATCGTCTCGGTAGCTGCCTCCCTGGTGCCGTTCCTGGAGCACGATGACGCCAACCGCGCCTTGATGGGTGCCAACATGTCACGTCAGGCTGTGCCGGTATTGCGTCCGGAAAAGCCCATGGTTGGCACGGGCATTGAGCGCGTTGCCGCCACTGACTCCGGCACCGTGGTGACAGCCAACCGCGGTGGTGTGGTCGACTATGTCGATGCAACCCGGGTGGTGGTTCGGGTGAATGATGCTGAGGCACAAGCTGGCGAAGTCGGCGTGGACATTTACAACCTTATCAAATACCAGCGTTCTAATCAGAACACCAACATCCACCAGCGTCCCATCGTCAAAAAGGGCGACAAACTCGACAAGGGTGATGTGATTGCCGATGGTGCCTCCACCGATCTGGGTGAACTGGCTCTGGGCCAGAACATGCTGATTGGTTTCATGACCTGGAACGGCTACAACTTTGAAGACTCGATTTTGATCAGTGAGCGCGTGGTGGCGGAAGACCGCTACACCTCGATCCACATTGAAGAACTGGTGGTGATGGCACGCGACACCAAGCTTGGCGCAGAAGAAATCACCCGTGACATTCCGAACCTGAGCGAGCAACAACTCAACCGTCTGGACGAATCCGGCATCATTTACGTGGGTGCCGAAGTGCAACCCGGCGATGTGCTGGTGGGCAAGGTCACCCCCAAGGGCGAGACCACACTGACACCTGAAGAAAAGCTGTTGCGCGCCATTTTTGGCGAAAAAGCCAGCGATGTGAAAGACACCTCGCTGCGCGTCGACCAAGGCTCACAAGGCACCGTTATCGACGTGCAGGTATTCACTCGTGAGGGCATTGTGCGTGACCGCCGCGCCCAGCAGATCATTGACGACGAACTCAAACGCTTTCGTCTCGATTTGAACGATCAGTTGCGCATTGTTGAAAACGATGCTTATGACCGGATCGAAAAACTGTTGATTGGCAAAGCTGCCAACGGAGGCCCGCAGAAACTGGCCAAGGGCACCAAGATTGACAAGGCCTACTTGGCCTCGGTGGACCGCTATCACTGGTTTGATATTCGCCCGGCGGATGATGATGTATCAGCGCAGTTGGAAAGCATCAAGAACTCCAATGAGCAAACCCGCCACAGCTTCGATTTGGCTTTTGAAGAAAAGCGCAAGAAACTCACCCAAGGTGACGACTTGCCTGCTGGCGTGCTGAAGATGGTCAAGGTGTATGTGGCGGTGAAGCGCCACCTGCAACCCGGTGACAAGATGGCCGGCCGCCACGGTAACAAGGGTGTGGTCTCGAAGATTGTGCCGGTAGAAGACATGCCGCATATGGCTGACGGCACACCGTGCGATATCGTCCTCAACCCGCTGGGCGTGCCGTCACGGATGAACGTAGGTCAGGTGCTGGAAGTTCACTTGGGCTGGGCTGGCAAGGGCATTGGCCAACGTATTGGCGACATGTTGCAAGCTGAGTCGCGTGTGGCTGAACTTCGCAAGTTCCTCGAAGAAATCTACAACACCACTGGCCGCAAGGAAGACCTGAGTCAATTGAGCGACGATCAGTTGCTTGAAATGGCACAAAACCTGACGACTGGCATGCCGTTCGCCACACCGGTGTTTGATGGTGCGACTGAGGAAGATATCCGTGCGATGTTGACACTGGCATTCCCGGACGACCTCGTCAAGCTCAAGGGTTTGACCGAGACCCGTACACAGGCTTATCTGTACGACGGCCGCACCGGTGACCGCTTTGAGCGCCCCACCACCATCGGCTACATGCATTACCTGAAACTGCACCACTTGGTGGACGACAAGATGCACGCCCGCTCCACTGGCCCGTACAGCTTGGTCACGCAGCAACCGCTGGGTGGTAAGGCCCAGTTTGGTGGCCAGCGTTTCGGCGAAATGGAAGTTTGGGCACTGGAAGCCTACGGTGCTGCCTACACACTGCAGGAAATGCTGACCGTCAAGTCAGACGACGTGCAAGGCCGTACCAAGGTTTATGAAAGCATCGTCAAGGGCGAACATTCCATCGAGGCAGGTATGCCCGAGTCGTTCAATGTGCTGGTCAAGGAAATCCGTTCCTTGGGTCTGGACATTGAATTGGAACGCTCTTGATTGTTTGAACCCCATTTAAGGATTGATCCACATGAAATCATTACTCGACCTGTTCAAGCAATTCACGCCCGACGAACACTTTGATGCGATCCGCATCGGCATGGCCTCGCCCGAGAAGATCCGTTCCTGGTCTTTTGGCGAAGTCAAAAAACCGGAAACTATCAACTACCGAACCTTCAAGCCCGAGCGTGATGGTCTTTTCTGTGCCAAGATCTTCGGCCCCATCAAAGATTACGAATGCTTATGCGGCAAGTACAAGCGCCTGAAGCACCGTGGTGTGATTTGCGAAAAATGCGGCGTTGAAGTCACCCAGACCAAGGTGCGCCGTGAGCGCATGGGTCACATAGACCTAGCGGCACCTTGCGCGCACATCTGGTTTTTGAAATCCCTGCCCAGCCGTTTGGGCTTGGTTCTGGACATGACCCTGCGTGACATCGAACGCGTGCTTTACTTTGAAGCTTACGTGGTGACCGATCCCGGCATGACCCCACTGAAGAAATTCAGCATCATGAGTGAGGATGACTTCGATGCCAAGTTCAAAGAATACGGCGACGAATTCCAGGCCAAGATGGGTGCCGAAGGCGTCAAGGAACTGTTGCAAAACCTCGACATCGAGTCCGAAATCGAGAAGCTGCGCAACGACCCGAGCGGCTCCGAACTCAAGATCAAGAAAAACACCAAGCGCCTCAAGCTGCTGGAAGCCTTCAAAAAATCGGGCATCAAGCCCGAGTGGATGGTACTGGACGTGTTGCCGGTGCTGCCACCCGACCTGCGTCCGCTGGTGCCGCTGGATGGTGGCCGCTTTGCGACCTCCGACCTGAACGACCTGTACCGTCGCGTGATCAACCGCAACAGCCGTCTGCGCCGTTTGCTGGAACTCAAAGCACCAGAAATTATTGCGCGCAATGAAAAGCGCATGTTGCAGGAATCGGTAGACAGCTTGCTGGACAACGGTCGTCGCGGCAAAGCCATGACCGGCGCCAACAAGCGGGCACTCAAGTCCTTGGCCGACATGATCAAGGGCAAAGGCGGTCGCTTCCGTCAGAACTTGCTGGGCAAACGCGTTGACTACTCTGGCCGTTCGGTCATCGTGGTCGGCCCAACGCTCAAGCTGCATCAGTGCGGCTTGCCCAAACTGATGGCGCTTGAGTTGTTCAAGCCCTTCATCTTTGCGCGCCTGGAAGCCATGGGCATTGCGACCACCATCAAGGCCGCCAAGAAGGAAGTGGAAACCGGCACGCCGGTGGTGTGGGACATTCTGGAAGAGGTCATCAAAGAGCATCCGGTGATGTTGAACCGTGCGCCTACCCTGCACCGTTTGGGCATCCAGGCATTTGAGCCGATCCTGATCGAAGGCAAGGCAATTCAGTTACACCCACTGGTGTGTGCGGCTTTCAACGCCGACTTTGACGGTGACCAGATGGCCGTTCACGTGCCGTTGTCGGTTGAAGCACAAATGGAAGCCCGCACGCTGATGCTGGCCTCCAACAATGTGCTGTTCCCGTCTAACGGCGAGCCGTCTATCGTGCCATCGCAAGACGTGGTGCTGGGTTTGTACTACACCACCCGTGACCGTATCAACGGCAAGGGTGAAGGGCTGATCTTCTCGGACGTGAGCGAAGTCCAGCGCGCCTTTGACGCGGGTGAAGTCGAGATGAGTGCACGCATCAACGTGCGCCTCACAGAGTACACCAAGAACAAGGAAACCGGTGAATTGGTGCCGTCGACCAAGTTGTGGGAAACCACTGCTGGGCGCGCCCTACTGTCCGAGATTCTGCCCAAGGGTCTGCCTTTCGAGTTGATCAACAAGACGCTGAAGAAGAAAGAAATCTCGCGCCTGATCAATGCCTCATTCCGCAAGTGCGGCTTGAAAGAAACAGTGATTTTTGCCGACAAGCTGCTGCAATACGGCTTCCGTCTGGCGACCCGTGCCGGTATTTCGATCTCGATCGAAGACATGTTGGTGCCTACCGAGAAACCCGGCATCATCGAGCGCGCTGAAAAAGAGGTGAAAGAAATTGCCCAGCAATACACCTCAGGTCTGGTGACCGCTGGTGAGCGCTACAACAAGGTGGTTGACATCTGGGGCAAAGCGGGTGACGAAGTCTCCAAGGTAATGATGGGCCAACTCTCCAAGGAAACCGTCATTGACCGCCATGGCAACCAGGTGCCGCAGGAGTCGTTTAACTCCATCTATATGATGGCCGATTCTGGCGCTCGGGGTTCTGCAGCGCAGATTCGTCAGGTGGCCGGCATGCGCGGTTTGATGGCCAAGCCGGACGGCTCGATCATCGAGACACCCATCACCGCCAACTTCCGTGAAGGTCTGAACGTGCTGGAGTACTTCATCTCCACCCACGGTGCGCGTAAGGGCTTGGCCGACACTGCGTTGAAAACCGCCAACTCGGGTTACCTGACACGTCGTCTGGTGGACGTGACGCAAGATCTGGTGGTGACCGAGCAAGACTGCGGCACACACAACGGTTACCTGATGCGCGCCATAGTCGAAGGCGGTGAGACCATTGAGTCGCTGCGCGACCGTGTTCTGGGCCGTACCGCTGCCGAGGACATTCTGCATCCGGAAAACCGGTCAGTGGTGGCCCCGGCTGGCACCATGCTTGATGAAGACATGATTGATGTGCTCGAAGCTGCTGGCGTGGACGAGGTCAAGGTGCGCACCGCGCTCACCTGCGAAACCCGCTTTGGTATTTGTGCCCGCTGCTACGGCCGCGATCTGGGCCGTGGCGGCTTGGTGAACGGTGGTGAAGCGGTCGGTGTGATTGCCGCTCAGTCCATTGGTGAACCCGGCACCCAGCTGACCATGCGTACCTTCCACATTGGCGGTGCAGCCTCACGCGCTGCCATTGCCTCTAGCGTGGAAGCGAAGTCCAGCGGCAATATCGGCTTCAACTCCACCATGCGTTATGTGACCAATGGCAAGGGCGAGCTGGTGGTGATTTCCCGCTCTGGCGAAATCATCCTCCACGACGAACATGGCCGTGAGCGTGAACGTCATAAAGTGCCTTACGGCGCGATTCTGACCATCAAAGCCGATCAAGCCATCAAGGCCGGCACGATTCTGGCCAACTGGGATCCGCTGACACGCCCCATCATTACCGAATTCGCCGGCAAGGCGCGTTTCGAAAATGTGGAAGAAGGTCTGACGGTGGCTAAGCAAGTCGACGAAGTCACCGGCTTGTCGACCCTGGTGGTGATTGATCCAAAACGCCGCGGTTCTGCCAAGGTGGTGCGTCCGCAAGTCAAGCTGATTGACGCCTCGGGTAACGAGGTCAAGATCCCGGGCACCGATCACTCGGTGACGATCGGCTTCCCGATTGGCGCGCTGGTGCAGGTCCGCGACGGTATGGATGTCGGCCCCGGCGAAGTGCTGGCGCGCATTCCGGTTGAAGGCCAGAAGACCCGCGACATCACCGGCGGTTTGCCTCGTGTGGCCGAGTTGTTCGAAGCCCGCTCACCCAAGGACAAGGGTTTGCTGGCCGAGATGACCGGCACCATTTCTTTCGGCAAGGAGACCAAAGGCAAGATTCGCATGCAGATCACCGACCCCGAGGGCAAGGTCTGGGAAGAACTGGTGCCCAAGGAGAAGAACATCTTGGTGCATGAAGGCCAGATCGTCAACAAAGGCGAGTCCGTGGTCGACGGCCCGGCTGACCCGCAAGACATCCTGCGCCTGCTAGGCGCCGAAGAGTTGGCGCGCTACATAGTTGACGAAGTTCAGGACGTGTACCGCTTGCAGGGCGTGAAGATCAATGACAAGCACATTGAAGTGATCGTGCGCCAAATGCTGCGCCGCGTGGTGGTCGAGGCCTCGGGTGACTCCAACTACATCAAGGGTGAACAGGTGGAACGCTCTGAGATGCTCAATACCAACGACGCCTTGCGTGCCGACGGTAAAGTGCCTGCCGCCTTCACCAACCTGCTGCTGGGTATCACCAAGGCATCGTTGTCGACCGATTCGTTCATCTCTGCGGCTTCCTTCCAGGAAACCACCCGCGTGCTGACCGAGGCGGCCATCATGGGCAAGCGCGACGAGTTGCGTGGCCTGAAGGAGAACGTGATTGTGGGTCGCCTGATTCCGGCCGGTACTGGCATGGCGTACCACGAAGCACGCGACATTCGGGAAAATATGGACGACGCCGAGCGCCGTGCCATTGCCGAAGCCGAAGCCGCTGAACTGGCCGGCGAAAGCGAAGCCGAGCTGGGCGAGGGAGCTGCAGCTGAATAAGCTGAATGCTCCTTAAAATAGAGCGCCTCACGCCCGATACATAAGGGCTTGAGGCGTTTTTTTATGATATTTCCACTATGAATGACGAGCAGCGACAGCCACTTTGGCGGCAACTGCAAGCGACCACCAAAGTGCTATACGCCATCCGCCAAGGCCAGTCTGGCACGGCGGCGGTGGCCGCTGTGGAGGCAGCGCTGCGCCCGGGCGTGCAAGCCCTGAGTTTTGAAGTGCTGCGCTCGCTCGGCCGTGCCCAGGCTTTGCGCAAGCTGCTGGCACCGCGCAACCCGCCCCCCATGGTTGATGCGCTCTTGTGTACCGCCCTGGCACTGCTGAGTTGCGAGGAGAACGCCACCTACGACGCTTTCACGCTGGTCAATCAAACTGTGGAGGCCGCCAAAAAAACCCTCCCCATCAAACCGCAGGCCGCTTTTGTCAACGCCTGCCTGCGACGATTTTTGCGTGAGCGTGAGGCGCTGATGGCGCAGTCCGGGCGCGATCCGGTTGCACGCTGGAACCATCCTGTCTGGTGGATCGAGCGCCTCAAAGCCGATTGGCCACAGGATTGGCAAGACATCCTCAGCGCAGCCGAGCACCCTGCACCCATGGTGCTGCGCGTCAACGATCGCTATGGCACACCGCAAGACTATCTTGCCAAACTGCGTGATGCCGGGTTGGCAGCCAGAGCCGTCGGCCCTTTTAGTGTGCAGTTGGCCAGCGCTTGCCCGGTTGGGCGGTTGCCCGGGTTTGGCATGGGCTGGGTGTCGGTACAAGACGGTGCGGCGCAACTTGCTGCGCCTTTGCTGCTACAAGGGTTCCCCATCACGTCCGGCCTGCGCGTGCTCGATGCCTGCGCTGCACCGGGCGGAAAAACAGCCCATCTGCTGGAGATTGCCGATATTGACGTCACCGCACTGGATGTCGACCTTGTGCGCTGTGAGCGCATCCACCAAACCCTGCAACGCCTGGGCCTGCAAGCGCGCGTGGTTGCGGCGGACGCCGCCGATGTGCCTGGCTGGTGGGACGGCCAACTCTTCGATGCCATTTTGCTGGATGCACCCTGCTCTGCATCGGGCATCGTGCGCCGCCACCCTGACATCCGCTGGCTGCGCCGCGCGACTGACATCGCCCAATTGGCAAGCCTTCAGGCGCGCCTCCTGCAACGCCTGTGGCCCTTGCTCAAACCGGGTGGCAGATTGCTCTATTGCACCTGCTCGGTGTTCCGCGCCGAGGGCGATGAGCAGGTGGCAGCGTTTCTTGCCGACAACAGCACGGCCAAAATGTTGGCATCCCCGGGACATTTGTTGCCCACGCCCATCTCGAAGTCAGGCGAGCCCACCGACAATCCGGGCAATGACCATGATGGCTTTTTTTATGCCCTTCTCGAAAAGACTGCTCCCTAGCCTGCACTGCTGGCTGCTGACAGTGGCTCTGCTGTGGCTGACGCAGGGTGTGGGCTGGGCTGCCGAGGCTACAACCGACGCGTCAGAAGCCTTCACCACACCTTCGCTGACGCTGGAGCGCTCGGATGGCAACCTGCTGCTGACCGCGCGCTTCAGACTGGCCCTGCCCACCGTGGTCGAGGATGCCTTGCAAAAAGGCATCCCCATTTATTTTTTGGCGCGCGCTGAATTGCTGCGCGAGCGCTGGTACTGGACCAAACGCAGTGTCACCACCGCGCAACGGCGAACTCGCCTGGCCTACCACCCGCTCACGCGCCGCTGGCGCCTCACCACGGGTTCGGGCGACATGACCGAGGCCACCCAGGGGCTCACGCTCGGCCAGAACTTTGAAAGCCTGGACGACGCGATGGCCGCTGTACGTGGCATCTCGCGCTGGAAGATCGCCGAAGACACCAACATCGAATCCGGTGTCAAACACCTTGTCACCTTTAGTTTTGAACTCGACACCTCACAGCTTCCCCGGCCGCTGCAGATCGGCACCCTGGGGCAGTCCGACTGGGCGCTGGACGTGAACCTCTCCCAGCCGCTGGAGCCGGAGCGCAGCAAGTGAGCGCCCCCAGCCCGCAAAGGAAATCGCGCGCCATGCGATGGGGCGTTGGGTTTGGCCTAACGGCCATGGTGGCTATAGGTTTGGTGCTCCTGTTCTTATTGACTGAAGCCACCAGTAACCGGGATCTGTACGAGCGCAATTACACCCTGCTGTTTGCTATCAACGTGGTCGTAGCCTCCCTGCTACTAATCGCCATCGGCTGGATTGCTTACCGTTTAATCAAGCGACTGCGGCAGAAAAAGTTCGGCAGCCGTTTGCTGCTCAAACTGGCGGCGGTATTTGCCCTGGCGGGATTCATGCCGGGCGTACTGATTTATGTGGTCTCGTACCAGTTTGTGTCGCGCTCGATTGAAAGCTGGTTTGATGTCAAAGTCGAAGGCGCGCTGGATGCTGGACTGAATCTCGGGCGAACCACACTGGAAGCACTTTCTGCCGATCTGGTGGGCAAAACGCGTTTAGCCGCAGCGCAATTGGCAGACCGGGCTGATGTCAGCATCGCCCTGCCACTGGAACGCGCACGTGATGCCATGGGAGCCGAAGAACTCCAGTTGTGGGGCGCTAGCGGGCGGCTGATTGCTGCGGCCGGGCAATCGCGATACCTGCTGACACCAGACACACCGTCTCCCCAGCAATTTCGTACTGCACGTGGCCAGCGTGTCATCTCATGGGTCGAGGGCCTGGAGGAAAGCGTGGCGGGGCAACCAGCGCTGGCGCGCATCAAGGTCCTAGCCCTGCTCAACAGCATCGGGGTCGGCAGTCTGGGTGAGGCGCGCTATCTGCTGGCCACCAAGCAGTTACCCGCCTCATTGGTGGACAACGCCCTGGCCGTGACCCAAGCCAACCGCGAGTACCAGGAGCGCGCGCTGGCGCGCGACGGGTTACGCCGTATGTACATCGGCACACTCACACTCAGCCTGTTTTTGGCGGTCTTTGGCGGTGTGCTGTTAGCAGTGGTGCTCGGCAACCAGATCGTGCGCCCGCTGCTGGTACTGGCCGATGGTGTGCGTGAAGTGGCGGCTGGCGACCTCTCGCCCAAAGCGTCGCTGCGCGGCAGAGATGAACTTGACGGCCTGACGCGCTCGTTTGCAGACATGACACAACAGCTGTTTGATGCTCGCCAGGCGGTTCAAGTCAGCATGTCGCAAACCAACGCGGCGCGGGCCAACCTGCAGACCATTCTGGACAACCTGACCACCGGCGTCATGGTGCTGGAAGCCGATGGCACCGTGATCTCATCGAACCCGGGTGCCACCCGGATCCTGAAGCTGCCGATGACCGCTTGCGAGGGTCAGAGACTGGCCGAGATCACTGGCTTGACAGCGTTTGGCGAAGGTGTGCAGCAACAGTTTGACGCCTTTCTCGCGCCTGACAGGGAACGCAGTCTTGACCACTGGCAGCAGTCCTTTGAACTGGGTAACGCCAGCCTGGACGGCATCGGCCGTCCGAGCAACAACACGCTTACCCTGATCGCCCGCGGTGCCGAGTTGCCGGGCAACCAGTATCTACTGGTGTTTGATGACATCTCCGAAATCGTCTCAGCCCAGCGCGCCCAGGCCTGGGGCGAGGTGGCGCGCCGTTTGGCGCATGAAATCAAAAACCCCCTGACCCCGATTCAACTCTCTGCCGAGCGGCTGGAGATGAAACTTACTGGCAAGCTCGCTGCACAAGAGCAGGCGCTGCTGACCAAGTCCGTCAAAACCATCGTGGACCAAGTGGACGCCATGAAACGCCTGGTCAACGAGTTTCGCGATTACGCCCGCCTGCCCGCTGCCGAGTTGAAAGCTGTCGATCTGAATGCCTTGGCGCAGGACGTGCTCGCTCTGTATGCCCATGAGCACACCGAAGTTCCCATCCTGGCCGAGCTTGACCCGGTTTGCCCACAAATCCAAGGTGACCCTCAGCAGTTGCGCCAAGTACTGCACAACCTGTTACAGAACGCCCAGGACGCCACCGTGAGTGCTGGACGCGCTGACCCGGATCGCGCTGTGGTGTTGAAAACCCAGTGGCTGGCCAGTTCCCAGCGCGTGCGTCTGACGGTACAAGACAACGGCACAGGATTTCCGGATCACATCCTCAAGCGCGCCTTCGAGCCCTACGTCACCACCAAGGACAAAGGAACCGGGCTTGGGCTGGCAGTTGTAAAAAAGATAGCGGACGAGCACGGTACACGGGTCGATATCAGTAACCGCCAACTGGATGGCCAGTCGGTGGGTGCGCAAGTGTCGTTATCATTCGGCATAGAACGTGCACCGGAGCAACGATCGGTTTGAAGCTGGAAAAGGCTGACATTTAAAGGGACGCAGCACAACATGGCAAACATTTTGGTGGTGGATGACGAGCTTGGTATTCGTGATCTGTTGTGCGAAATCCTCAACGATGAAGGGCACACTGTTGAAGTGGCCGAAAACGCAGCGCAAGCCCGCGCAGCACGCGTGCGGGAGCGGCCTGACCTGGTGCTGCTGGACATCTGGATGCCTGACACCGACGGCGTCACCCTGCTCAAGGAATGGTTGGCCGCGGGCACGCTCACCATGCCCGTGATCATGATGAGCGGGCACGCCACCATCGACACTGCCGTGGAAGCCACCCGCATCGGTGCGATTGCGTTTTTGGAAAAACCCATCACTTTGCAAAAACTTCTCAAGGCCGTGGAACAAGCTTTGGCACGTAGCTCGCTGCGCAAAACTATTGCACCACCCTTCGACGCTGCTATCCAGCGGACTGACAGCTACGTCATAGCAGATGAAGCGTCCAGACTGCCGTTTGAGAATCCGTCCGATCTCGGGCCACAGGCCACCCAGAGCTTCATGCTGGACAAACCCTTGCGCGAGGGCCGCGACGAGTACGAAAAAGCCTATTTCGAATTCCATCTGCTCAAGGAAAACGGCTCGATGACCCGTGTTGCCGAAAAAACAGGTCTGGAACGCACCCATCTGTACCGCAAACTCAAACAACTCGGCGTCAGCTTGGCGCGCACCAAGCGCAGCTGACAATCAATGCCTGTGCAGAAATTGTTTCGTTGAGAAATCGCCTCTGAGCCTGCTATACTGACCGGCTTAGGCCCGGTAGCTCAGTCGGTAGAGCAGAGGATTGAAAATCCTTGTGTCGGTGGTTCGATTCCGCCCCAGGCCACCAAAATTAGTAATGAAATCAACGGGTTACGTGTCATGCGTAACCCGTTTTTCTTTGTGGTGTGAACGAAGTGTCAACCGAAGTTTTATCCATTATTGAAACGACAATTTCGCTTGAAGAAGCCCTTCTTTGCATGCGTGAACCAAAAACCGTTGAACAACACCGTCTTTGGGTGTTTGTGCTAGCATATTTCTATGAATGCAGTTCTGTCGCCCATCGTTTCTGAGTTTGAGACTCAGGAAGCCGCCGATAGCTATGACCAGTGGTTTCGAGCCAAGGTTCAAGAAGCCTTGGATGACACTCGGCCAGGTATCCCACACGATGAAGTTGCTCGACGTATGCAAGAGCGTTTTGCCAGACTGCGCCAACAAAGCATCACGACCAACTGATGCTGTCCATCATCTGGGCACCTACTGCCGACGCGGATCTGGAAGAAATCACCGATTTTATTTGGCAGCGTAACCCAATAGCTGCACAGAGAATTTGGCAGTTGATCCAAGATAGCGTACTACCGCTCTCAGACCATCCCTACCTTTATCGCCAAAGCGAGCGCATGCCTGGTTGTCGGGAGGTTGTGGTGCATCCTAATTTTATTGTTGTGTACCAGGTGGGAGCCGATTCGATCAAGGTTCTTCGCGTGCTGCATGCTCGCCAGCAGTTCCCCGTTTAGCGTCAACCAAGTGTCAACGGCATAGCGGGATAATGCGGTTTTAATGCTGTTCAGACCGCTCTAAGCTGTTGATTTGCTGACAATGCAGTCATATTGCAGGGCTTGGGTACGGATTGAAAATCCTTGTGTCGGTGGTTCGATTCCGCCCCAGGCCACCAGTATTGAAGCCCCACTTGTTTTTTCGAGTGGGGCTTTTTTCATGGCCAGATAGGTCATAGCGAAGTGACTAGCAGTGACTAGCGGGGTAGGGGTTCGGCCGCAGTTCGGTGGGCTTTGTTGTCGGTGCCCTCTAAGTTCCAGTAAGCTCGAAGTCTATTTTTAGTGCCATTACAGTTTGCCAGCCGTGTGAACGCAATCGTCCCATGGCAGGACAGTGCAGCCGCAATCCGCAACACCAGCCGGGCCAGTTACGGTTACAGCCTGTATATTCAGCACGGCTTCATTTGGGGCTCCGTTCGGTATCCAGCGCCGGAACGGCTCAAGATCAGCAACGTCCTGGATATACCAAAGCTTCTTACTTGCGTCCCAACGTGCGCCAAGTGCCTTGACTTGGTCCTTCTCTGCGAACGGGGTGGTCAGGTTGATTCTCATGGGCTGGATTGTCATTGACGTCGTGACGGGGTTTGGCGGGTCAACCGCTAAAAAAAGCTGTTACAAGTTTTCGTACTAGACAACTCGGGCGTGTTTTGAATTGAAAATCCTTGTTTCGGTGTTTCGATTCCGCCCCAGGGCAGCAGAAATTGCTAAAAAGTCCGTCCACGTGATGGGCTTTCTTGTTTCCGGCCTCCAGTGCGGGCTGCGGCAGTCGATACCACCACGGTCATCACCATCGCCTGGCCTTCGGTAAAATCTTGCCCTCCAAGGAGCGTTGCAGCGAAACCAAGATTTCGTCAGGCTTGGAATGTGTTTGAGACCGCCGCAACGACGCTCACCTGCTTTTTAAAAACCACAGGTGAGTTGTATGTCTGAAATTCTCGTTCCCCCCATGAAGTTGTCCGGGCTTGAGCCGCTAAGCATTGGCGTTGCCGCAGCCGCCGACGCAGCCCCTAGTGCCACCTTTGTCAACATTGGCGAGCGCACCAACGTGACCGGTTCCAAAGCGTTTGCCCGGATGATTCTGAACGGCGACTTTGACCAAGCGCTGAGCGTGGCGCGCCAGCAGGTTGAAAACGGCGCGCAGATCATCGACATCAATATGGATGAGGCCATGCTTGACAGCCAGGCGGCCATGGTGCGCTTTTTAAATTTGATAGCTTCTGAGCCAGACATATCAAGGGTTCCGGTGATGATTGACTCCAGCAAGTGGAGTGTGATCGAAGCTGGTCTGCGCTGCGTCCAGGGCAAAGCTGTCGTCAATTCGATCAGCATGAAAGAAGGCATCGATGCCTTCAAACACCAGGCCAAATTGTTGCGCCGCTACGGTGCCGCAGCGGTGGTCATGGCGTTTGACGAGCAGGGCCAGGCCGATACCTATGAGCGAAAGATTGCCATTTGCGAGCGCGCCTACCGCATCCTGGTGGATGAAGTTGGCTTTCCGCCAGAAGACATCATTTTTGACCCGAACATCTTCGCCATTGCCACCGGCATCGACGAGCACAACAACTACGCGGTTGACTTCATCAATGCCACGCGCTGGATCAAGACCCACCTGCCCGGTGCCAAGGTCAGCGGCGGGGTGAGCAATGTGAGCTTCAGCTTCCGCGGCAACGACCCGGTGCGCGAAGCCATTCACACCGTGTTTCTGTACCACGCGATCAAAGCCGGCATGGACATGGGCATCGTCAACGCGGGCATGGTCGGCGTGTATGACGACCTGGAGCCCACCCTGCGCGAGCGCGTTGAAGACGTGGTGCTCAACAGAACGCCTTTCTACAAGCCGGGCGAGCCGCTGTTGTCTGCGGGTGAGCGCCTGGTCGAGATTGCCGACAGCGCCAAAAGCGGTGCCAAAGACGAGAGCAAAAAGCTCGAATGGCGCGGCATGCCCGAGCAGCCCGTCAGCGTTGAGCAGCGCCTGAGCCACGCCATGGTGCACGGCATCACCGACTTCATCGTGGCTGACACCGAAGAGGCGTACCAAGCCATCGTCGCCAAAGGCGGGCGGCCCCTGCACGTGATTGAAGGCCCACTGATGGCCGGCATGAGCATCGTCGGCGACCTGTTTGGCCAGGGCAAGATGTTTTTGCCGCAAGTGGTGAAGAGTGCGCGGGTGATGAAACAGGCTGTGGCGCACCTGATTCCGTACATTGAAGAAGAAAAGCTGCGCTTTGAGGCCGCCGGGCGCGACGTGCAGACCAAGGGCAAGATCATCATCGCCACCGTCAAGGGCGACGTGCACGATATTGGCAAGAACATCGTCACCGTGGTGCTGCAATGCAACAACTTTGACGTGGTCAACATGGGGGTGATGGTGCCCTGCCACGAGATTCTGGCGCGCGCCAAGGTCGAAGGTGCTGACATCATCGGCCTCTCGGGGTTGATCACGCCCAGCCTCGAAGAGATGCAATATGTGGCCGGCGAGATGCAAAAGGACGACTACTTCCGCATCAAAAAGATTCCGCTGCTCATCGGCGGTGCCACCTGCAGCCGGGTACACACTGCGGTGAAAATTGCGCCGCATTACGATGGCCCGGTGGTGTATGTGCCCGATGCTTCGCGCAGCGTGGGCGTGGCGCAAAGTCTGCTGGGCGAGCAAGCCAGCGCCTATATTGCCGAGTTGCAGTCCGACTATGACAAGGTACGCCAGCAGCACGCCAATAAAAAGCAGGTGCCACTGTGGCCGCTGGCCAAAGCCCGCGGCCACAAAACCCCCATCGACTGGACGCTGGCGCTACCGATCAAGCCCAAATTCATCGGCCGGCGTGTCTTCAAGAACTTTGACCTGAGCGAGCTGGCTGGCTTCATCGACTGGGGCCCGTTTTTCCAGACCTGGGACCTGGCCGGGCCGTTTCCGGCGATTCTGCAAGACGAGGTGGTCGGCGTGGAAGCCAAAAAGGTCTACGCCGATGCGCAGGCTATGCTGAAAAAGATCATCGAAGGCCGCTGGCTCAGCGCCAACGCGGTGCTGGGCCTGTACCCGGCCAACGCGGTGGGTGATGACATTGAGCTCTACACCGATGAGTCCCGCAGCAGCGTGGCCATGACCTGGTACGGCCTGCGCCAGCAAAACGTGCGCGAGGCCGAGGACGATGGCAGTTTTCTGCCCAACCGCTGTCTGGCCGACTTTGTGGCTCCCAAATCAATTGCTATCGATCACGTAGCTGCTCACGCAGAAGGTACAAGGGCTAGAGGCCCAAAAAGCTTACAAAATCAAGACTACATCGGCCTCTTCGCCGTGACCGCTGGTCTTGGCGTGGAGAAGAAAGAAGCCCAGTTTCTAGCCGCCCATGACGACTACAGCGCGATCATGTTCAAGGCCCTGGCGGACCGTCTGGCCGAGGCTTTTGCTGAATGCCTGCACGCCAAGGTGCGCACTGATCTGTGGGGCTACGCGCCTGACGAGCAATTGAGCCCGCAGCAGCTGATAGCCGAAAAATACCAGGGCATTCGCCCAGCCCCCGGCTACCCGGCCTGCCCGGACCACAGCGCCAAGCGTGCCCTGTTTGCGCTGCTGCAATGCGAAGAGATCGGCATGACCCTGACCGACAGCATGGCCATGGCGCCAGCGGCCAGTGTCAGCGGCTTCATGTTGGCCCACCCGCAGGCCAGCTATTTCAGCGTGGGCAAGATTGGCGAAGACCAGTTGCAGGATATGGCGCAGCGGCGTGGTGTGGAGGTGAAAGACCTGCAGCGTCTGCTAGCACCCAACTTGTAAGCGTCCCATAAATCCTGCCGCGACAGGCAAGCTGAGCGGCAGGCTGTAAGCTTGGTGAGCCACGTTTGACCAAGCTGTGTCAGACTCGTTATTGCCACCTATTGGAGCCAGCTTGCATGAAGTTTTCCAAAACCACTACCGTCTTGGCGGCGCTCGCCTTCAGCCTCAGCTGGGCGCTGCCCGCCAGCGCCGCCAAAGCACTGGACTGGCCGCAAATCGAAGCCCAAGCCAAGGGCCAAACCGTGTATTTCAACGCCTGGGGCGGCGGCGAGGCCATCAACGCCTACATTGCCTGGGCGGCCAAAGAGGTGCAGGCCCGCTACGGCGTGACGGTGCAACACGTGAAGATCACCGACGCGGCCGAGGTTGTCAAACGCGTACAGACCGAAATGGCCGCTGGCCGCACCACAGACGGCTCGGTGGACCTGATGTGGGTGAATGGCGAGAATTTTCGCAACCTTAAAAGTAATGGCCTGCTGTATGGCCCGTGGGCCGAAGCGCTGCCAAGCTGGGGCCTGGTGGACCTGAAAAAACCGGTGCGCAGTGACTTCTCGGTACCCACTGAGGGGTTTGAAGCGCCCTGGGGCACCGCGCAGCTGACCTTTATTGCCAACAAAGCGGTCACGCCCGTGCCACCACGCTCAGCCGCCGAGCTGTTGACCTTTGCCAAGGCCAACCCGGGCCGAGTCAGCTACCCGAAGCCGCCGGATTTTCATGGCACCACTTTCCTCAAGCAGTTGCTGCTGAACCTCACGCCCGCGCCCGCCCTGCTGCAGCAACCCGTAACCCCACAAGCGTTTGCCAGCGCCACTCCCGCCCTTTGGGCCTATCTGGACCGGTTGCACCCCTCCTTGTGGCGCGCAGGCATTGCCTTCCCTGCAAGTGCTGCAGCCATGCACCGCATGTTGGCCGATGGCGAGCTGAAGATGTCACTCACCTTCAACCCCAATGAGGCCGCCAATCTGATCGCCAGCCGCCAGTTACCCAGCAGCGCCTACAGCTTTGGCTGGACCCAAGGCACCATTGGTAACGTGCACTTTGTCGCCATTCCGGCAAACGCCCGCGCCAAAGCCGGGGCGCAGGTGTTTGCCAACTTTTTGCTCTCGGCCCCCGCGCAGGCGCACAAGGCCGACACCCGGGTGTGGGGCGACGGCTCGGTGCTGGATGTCAGCAAGCTGCCCCCGGATTTGCAGGCGTTGATGCGCAACAAAGCGCCCGGCGCGCTCACCGAGTCAGTACCCACCCTGGCCGAACCCCACGCCAGCTGGGTAGAAGCGCTGGAGACCGAATGGCTCAAGCGTTATGGCGCACGCTGAGCGACACCCGCTGGGCGCTACGCTGGCGTTAGCACTCGTCGGGCTGGTCTTTGTGCCTTTGCTGCCGGGCCTGCTCTGGGCGATGGGCCCCAGCCTGAGCGCTTCCGTCTGGCAGGCGCTGCTGACCGACCCGCAGTTTGCGCAGGCCTTGCTGGCCACCCTGGTCTCTTCACTGTTCGGCACGCTGCTGGCCTGCCTGATGGCGGCCGGGCTGGCCACAAGGCTCTACCCCAGCCCAGCCTGGCAGCGCTTGCAGCAACGCCTGCCCTTGCTGCTGTCGGTGCCACACGCGGCGTTTGCGGTGGGTTTGTTTTTTTTGATAGCACCCTCCGGTTGGCTGGCAAGGGCTACAGGCTATTTTTTATCATGGGCCAGCCCCCCGGAGTGGGTCACCGTGCAAGACCCGTATGGCCTGAGCTTGGCGCTGGCGCTGGCCTTCAAAGAGAGCTGGTTTTTGCTGTGGGTGCTGGCTGGCGTGCTGGGCGAGCAGGCGGTGGCGCGGCAGATGGCCGTGGCGCGCTCGCTGGGTTACAGCGCCGCACAAACCTGGCGGCTGGTGCTGTGGCCGCAAGTGGCACCGCGCCTGGGCTGGCCGGTGGCGGCGGCCTTTGCCTACAGCTTGTCGGTGGTGGATATGGCGTTGATTCTGGGGCCAGGTAACCCGCCCACGCTGGCGGTGCTGACTTGGCACTGGCTCAGCAACCCCGATGCGCGGCTGCAAACGCAGGGCGGCGCCGCGTCAATGGTGCTGCTGGCGCTGTTCTCAGTTAGTGCCGCGCTGGCCTATAGCGGCTGGCGCGCCTGGGTGCAGCGGCGCGCCTACCCCACTGGTCAGCGTTTACCTGCAGTTCAGCGGCCTTGGCCGTGGCAGGCTCCCGTGCTGGGTGTTGGCTACGCGGCGCTGGGCGCGCTGGTGGTTTGGTCAGTCGCGCAAAGCTGGTTTTTCCCGGCACTGTGGCCAGACGCCGTTACCTGGGACAACTGGCGCTATGCTGATGCAACCCCGTTCTGGACGACGCTCTGGCTGGCGCTGGCGGTGAGCCTGCTGTGCCTGCCGGTGGTGCTGATCTGGCTGGAGTGGGGGCCCAAGCAGCTCAATGCCGTGCTCTATGCGCCGCTGATTCTGCCGGCGCTGCCGCTGGTGGCAGCGCAATACGCGGTGCTGTTGCACCTGCGGCTCGATGCCTCCAAGCTGGCGCTGGTGTGGAGCCATCTGCTGTGGGTGCTGCCCTATATGCTGCTGACGCTGGTGGGTGCTTACCGCGCGTTTGATGCGCGGCTGATGACCAGCGCCCGCGCACTCGGTTGCTCGCAGTTGCAAGCCTGTCTGCGCGTGAAGTGGCCGCTGCTGCTGCGCCCCCTGCTGTTGGCGTGGGCGGTGGGTTTTGCGGTGAGTGTGGCGCAATACCTGCCGACACTGTTTGCCGGTGGCGGGCGTTTTGCCACGGTGACGACCGAAGCCGTCGCCCTGAGCGCCGGTGGCAGCCGCCAGGTGCTGGCGGTGCAGGCGCTGCTGCAAGTGCTGCTGCCACTGGCGGCGTTTGCCTTAGCCTTTAGCTGGGTGCGACTGCGCAGGCGCAACCGGCTAGGGCTGCGCTGACATGCTTAGCATCAAGAATTTCACCCTGCGCTGCGGCAGCCAAACGCTGCTGGAGCACCTGAGCCTGGAGATTGGCCCCGGCGAGATCGTCACCCTCACCGGCCCCTCCGGCTGCGGCAAATCCACGCTGTTGAACTGGCTCTTGGGCCATCTGGACGCCGCTTTTCAGGCCAGCGGCTCGGCACAACTGAATGGGCGCTCGCTGGACGGCCTGGCGATTGAGGCGCGCTGTATTGGCATCCTGTTTCAGGACGACCTGCTGTTTGCGCACCTGAGCGTGGGGCAAAACCTGGCCTTTGCCCTGCCTGCTGCGGTGAAGGGTGCCCAGCGGCGACAACGCGTTGCGCAAACCCTGGCCGAGATCGGTTTGGAGGGTTTTGCAGAACGCGACCCGGCCACCCTCTCAGGCGGGCAGCGCGCCCGCGTGAGCCTGATGCGCGCGCTCTTGGCCCAGCCGCAGGCGCTGCTGCTGGACGAGCCGTTTTCCAGGCTGGATGCCGCCCTAAAGGTGCAATTTCGCAGCTTTGTGTTTGAGCAGATTGCACGCCTGCGCATTCCCACCCTGCTGGTCACCCACGACCTGGCCGACGTGCCGCCTGGTGGTCGTGTCTTTGACATCGGTACCTGGCAGCCACAGCATGTTTGACCGCGCCCTGAACGCCGCTCTGCAACGCCCGCTGAAAAGCATGGCCGGTGTGATGGTGCGCCGCGGCTGGCGCGCCGACCAAGTGACCTGGGTGGGCTTTGCGCTGGGTTTGCTGGCCGTACCACTGATTGCGCTGGGCCACGCCCCCTGGGCGCTGCTGGCCATGGCGCTAAACCGCCTGGCCGATGGGCTGGACGGCGCAATAGCACGCTTGACCCAGCCCACTGATCGCGGTGCGTTTCTGGACATTTCGCTGGACTTCTTGTTTTACGCCAGCATTCCGCTGGCCTTTGCGCTGGCCGACCCAGCCAACAACGCGCTCGCTGCTGCGGTGCTGATCTACAGCTTTATTGGCACGGCAGGCACCTTTCTGGCGTTTGCCGTGCTGGCCGCCAAACGCGGTCTGAGCAGCACCGCCTACCCAGGCAAAGGTTTTTATTACCTGGGGGGGTTGACCGAGAGTTTTGAAACCCTGCTGGTGTTCACGCTGATGTGCCTGTGGCCGACATGGTTTGCGGCCCTGGCCTACGGTTTTGCGGCCTTGTGCGCGTTGACCACCGTGACACGCATCGTCGCAGGCATCCGGACCTTCAAGCCCGATTGAGCAGCGTCGCGTGGCCACAGATCCGTCACGCCGTCTTTAACGCCCGCCGGTATTGCATGGCCTCGGCCACGTGGGTGACCTGGGTGGTGCGCGCACCCGCCAGGTCAGCAATGGTGCGGGCGACTTTCAAGGCACGGTGGGTGCTGCGCGCCGACCAACCGAGGCGGGTGGCGGCCACGTTCAGGAATTTGACGGCGGCCTCGTCCAGCAGCACAAACTGGTCAATCTCCTGCCCCTGTAGCGCGTGATTTGACTTGCCTTGGCGGGTGATGGCGCGCGCTCGTGCCGCCACGCAGCGCGCCTGAATGACCGCGCTGGGCTCGCCAGGCGGGGCTTGCATCAGCTCGGGGGCCGCAACGGCGGGCACTTCCACATGCAGATCAATCCGGTCCACCAGCGGGCCGCTGAGCTTGCCTTGGTAACGCGCCACCTGGTCTGGCGTGCAGCGGCAAGCTTTCTGGCTGGAGCCCAAATAGCCGCACGGACACGGGTTCATCGCCCCAATCAGTTGGAAGCGTGCCGGAAACTCGCTGCGCCGCGCCGCCCGTGAGATGGTGATGGTGCCGGTCTCCAGCGGCTCGCGCAAAGCTTCCAGCGCGGCGCGGGGAAACTCGGGAAACTCGTCCAAAAACAGCACACCGTGGTGCGCCAGCGATATTTCACCAGGCCGCGGCGGCGAGCCACCGCCCACTAATGCGACCGCGCTGGCGGTGTGGTGCGGATGACAAGTGGGCCGACGCGCCCAGGAGTCCAGCGAAAAGCGTCCACCCAGACTTGCCACGGCCGCACTTTGCAAGGCCTCATCAGTGGTCATGGGCGGCAATAGGCCCACAAAACGCTGCGCCAGCATGGACTTGCCCGAGCCGGGCGGGCCCACCAACAAAACACTGTGGCCGCCTGCCGCGGCAATTTCCAGCGCCCGCTTGGCCCCCAGTTGGCCTTTGACATCAGCGAGATCGGGGTAGCTGGCGGCTTTTAAAAGTGGGGCAGAATCAATGCGCTCCCAGCCCTCACCTGTGCTAGTAGCTATGCTTTCGGAAGTGGCTGGCAAGAACTGCTGCACCACATCCAGCAGATGCCGGGCACGGTACACCTGCGCGGTGGGCACCAGGGCGGCCTCCTCGGCGCTGTCTGGTGGCAACACCAGTTGCGTCACCACACCGCTGCCATACAGCGCCAAGCTCATGGCGAGTGCACCCCGTACCGGGCGCAATTCGCCCGATAGCGACAGCTCGCCAGCAAACTCCCAGCCCGCCAAGGCGCCAGCATCAATCTGCCCGCTGGCCGCCAGAATGCCCAGCGCAATCGGCAGGTCAAACCGGCCAGAATCCTTGGGCAAATCAGCCGGGGCCAGATTGACGACGATTTTTTTGTTGTTAGGAAACTCCAAGCCGGAGTTCTGGATGGCCGATCGCACCCGCTCACGCGCCTCTTTCACCTCCACGTCAGCCAGGCCTACCAGGGTGAAGCTTGATGCATAATTGTCAAATGACTGACGCATACTCTTACATCCGATTTTCAAGCTATGCCCAAACTCTGGGAGATTCGTTACGCCGCCAGATGAAGGCAGCCTACGAATACGCAACGCTAAACAACTTGACACTCCGCGATGACTTCAGTTTTCGTGACTTGGGCGTCTCAGCATATGACCGCTCTAACCTCGAAAAGGGCGCTTTGTCGATATTCCTGCGCGCAGTTAGAGAAGGTCGCGTTAAGCGGGGTTCATTGTTGCTGGTTGAGAACTTAGACAGGCTCACGCGTACAGCCACTTACAAAGCGGTTGCACTTCTCGGGGAGTTGGTCGAGTCAGGGGTCACAGTCGTTACCCTTAGTGACAAAATGGTCTACACGGCTGAATCGCTGCAAGATGACAGAGAACTCTTTTATAGCGTGATGCTTTTCGCTCGCGGCCATGGTGAAAGCAAACGTAAGAGCGAGTTAATCGCCGCGTCATATGCTGGACGCAGACTTGCGGGCTCCAAAATCATTTGCAACATTGCCCCAGGCTGGCTCCTCAAAGACAAAATTGCTAAATGCTGGTTATTGGACGAGGCAAAGTCGGAGTCAGTAAAACGAGTTTTCGGTCTTTATTTGGCGGGTACTAGTGCACATTCCATTTGTCAAACCGCGAATGCCGAAGCTTGGCCACTACCTTCAATGCGCTCCGCACACTCAAACGGTTGGCATGTTTCGCTTGTGCGTCGAGTGCTGAAGAACCCAGCTGTAACTGGCCTTTACGTGGAGCGCAACGGGGAAGAACACCCCGACTTCTTTCCTGCTGTATTATCTTATGGCGAATTTGCACGCGCTCAAGTAACCGCTGATAGCAGGGCTAGTTTCCCACGTAGACGCGATAATACGCGCTTCAATCTTTTTCAGGGTTTAATATTCTGCGGGTACTGTGGCGCCACAATGGGCTATCGGGACCATGGAAAGAAAGAGAATCACCAAATGGGGGAGACGAGACGCTATTATTGTTCAGCTCATGTCAGAAAAGCAACAACGACTTGCAAATGCCGACCTGGAGCACGGGAAACACAAAGAAATTTGATTACCGGTGTCTATCGATTAATCGCCGATAGCATTACTTCTGATGATGAACTGTCAAGGCAAAATGAAGAACTGGAGACCGCTCGGTCTGTGCTCATAAAAGTCACCGAACGTCACGCTCGAATACTGGACGCTATAGAGTATTCTGATGCTCCGCCTAAAACATTGGCACCTCGACTGGCTGCTGTTGAAAAACAGCTCGAAGAAGCTACTGAAGCGCTTCATCAAGTACACCATAGAATTAGCGCTTCATCCAGTCATACTTTGGATTTCGATTCGGTATATGACGCAATTTCGGATGCACTTGTTACATTGGACAAAAGCCCAGAAGCTCGCGATGGACTCCGACTAACCCTTCAACGATATGTCAGTAAAGTCTATTTATACGGACGGGAAGGTTTGGCGTATGTTGTATTTAAAGATACAAAGGAACCGCACCTAATTATTGCAAGCGACACTGGAGTTATCTTAGAAAAAACATCCACTGGCATTTTCCATTGCGTCCGTCCGTTGCTTCCTAAGTAAAATTATAGAGCTCATTTAAATTAATCGCCCAAGTAGTGAAATATAATTTCACCTCTCCGGCAAAATGTAGGTCATTCTTGTTCGCTATCTCGGTAAGCTGTGATGTCGGTATCTACAATGCCATCCTTAGTAGTTAATTGGTAGTGTTTTTCATCAACGACTGAAAGTCTGAAAACATCTTTATCAACCTGGACAGCAAGTTCCAGCATTGCTACATCACATTCCGTTAAAAACTGAAGTGCAATCGGTTTGCAAATGGCGTTAGGATAACGGGCTCTACAGAATGCTATATCCTGCATAACCTGAACAATACCAAACCTATCGCCTGGTGATTTTGCTTGGCAAGGTATGACATAATGAGCCCCCTTCTTGCTAATTCCTAAATAGATTTCATCGATTTCAATTTGGCCAATGTTCGTAACGGTCGTTCTCAAGTGATTTTGAATTGAATAACAGGTAAGGCCAGTGAACAAATCGACTAACCTGTTGTAGCGTACTTTGGTAAGGAGGGCCTGTTCGTCAGTACCTGGAGCATACTTTTTTACGATTTCAGGCGTTGCGTCAGGAATTCTTATGCGTTGTCTATTGTCGGATGGTGATATTTTGGCAGGCGATGCCAATCTGAACTCGTACTTTCCGACACCGCTACCAACAATAATCCATTCAGAATCAGTTGGAGCATGACCTACAACTGAGGTAGGTAAATTTCGTCTAAATCTATAGGAATAAGGAATATCACCTAAGTTTTTTATTCTACCAATATCTAAAGAGGTGCATGCTTCGGCAAGTTGCTCCCTTGTTATTGAGATAACCTTGTCACCCTCTTTGAAATTTTTATTGAATACATGCTCTATAATTTTGTCATATTTCGACAAAGCCTTTTCGATTACGGCATCAATTGTTCCAATGTTATCAGTCATAGTAAGATTATCCGGTTTACTAAATTAAACGTTTTCTTTTTGCAATTAAATCGTCATTGACTCCCCAGTATGCTGAAGCTTTTGACATGGTTAAACGTAGCAATTTATCATCAATCGCCACGAGAGATTTTATCTCCAATTCATTTACATCGATGTTCAATGCAGCAATAATTGAGTTTCCTAACTCTTTGGCGAGCATTGGTATAACTGAATTACCAATCTCTCTAAAGCCATGCCAAATTGTTCTGTGAAACTGAAACCAATCTGGATAAGTGTGAAGTCTCGCAGCTTCTCGAATTGAAATACATCTAGATAAGCTGAAGTGAATAGGTCGAGGAGCGGTAAAGGCACCCTTGTCGCTATTTGTGCCTGCACGCAATGTGTTGCAAAGCCCGTCTTTCTTCAATCTAAGAAATCGGCTTTTAGGTTCTATCTCACCCGGGACTGTCTCAGCAAAACGGTCCATCGAAATTTGAGTATGAACGGAACCCAAATGTCCCCATATTTTATCAATTCCAGTGCGGACATGACAAAGCCTGAACAAACCAGTTGACTTCAATGCAAAATTTGCAGAATATCCAGAATAGGATATCATTTCTGGTGGTATACCATAGTCTTCGTGGGTAAATACGTCGACGCTCGCAATATTCGATATGGCGTCACCAACGGTATTTAATGACCCTTCAGCATCATTAATTAAGTCGGAAGTACCTTTCATATCTTCAATGTACTTGGGCTTCGGATAGTATGCCATTTCGACATCACCGCGGCTACCCATAATTATCAATCGTTTCCTTTTTTGCGGTGCTCCGAATAAACTCGCGTCTAGAATTTGAACGGGCTTTTCGATTTTATATCCCAACCCCTCAAACTCCTCAATAAGTTCATCCAAGAACTTTCGATGAGCACCAGAAGCAATCCCGGGAACATTTTCAAATACAAAATATTTTGGCCTGATTTCAGATATTATCCGAACATACTCAAAAACTAATGAATTTCTGGGGTCGTCTAGTTGACGCTTTCCCATTTGCGAAAAACCTTGGCAAGGGGGCCCACCTGCAACTAAGTCAACATCAATGCTGTACCCATTCTTACTAAGTGCTTGAAGAATTTCGGAGCCTGACACAGTCGATACATCCCTGCACATGGTTGTTCCATATGGGAAGTTGAAGTGATGCACAACAGAGTGAACGGCATCGTACTCCACTGAAACAGCCACATCAAAACCAGCAGCCTCCAGACCCAACGACATCCCGCCACAACCCGCAAACAAGTCGACGGCCACCGGTCTTTTCATTTCTAATCCTGCACAAATAATTCGGTCACTAGACATTAGCTAAATTCTCGACAACTAGTCGACCTGCTTTCAGCTTGGCTTCGAAGTATGCCAGAACAATGTTTTGGGCAGGTGGTTTAAGTCTTACCTTGGATAACTAAGTAAAGTTTTCTAGCTCAACGGGCCTGGACCGCGTCCGAAGGACGCGATCCTGGTGACCATCTAGACGCAAGAAACCCATTAGCTCACCCAAAAGCCCCCTCGCCGGGGCTTTTTTTTCGTCGTTTTTCTTCTCAAAAAATTGTGCGTAAATCAGTCGGACGCACTTAACCCGCCGCAAGTGCGGCAGGTGTGTTTTGCTTGAGACCAGAGGGTGGCTAGGCAGTGGACAGCAACCAAGGCAACGGTGCTGGCTGAGGCTCGGCGTTGTGCTGCGCCACGCCGTCCCACACCCCAGACCAGAAGGTGCGCACCGCAAGAAGGCTTAGGTGAGCCGAACCGAATTCCGCATGCTCCGCCTCGGTTCGTTTCTTCAATTGTTCCATCGCCTGCGCTGCATTTTTGAGAGGCACCAGCATCCATTCTTTCGCACGGATGTTGATTTCGGCGAGCACCGTCTTGACCGACCGCCAAGCCTTGACGCATTTGACTTCGCCAGTGACTTTAGAGGTGCGAGCGCCAGTGACCTTCATCACTCGGGTGCGCTGAACCAGGGTGACGCCCACTGTGCGCTTGATTTCTTCTCCATAGCCGTTCATCGCTTCTTTCGTCAGCCGTCCAATTGACACAGTCACGGCGCCCTTCGGCGGTTTGCCACAGGCAGCAAGCCCACCAAGCGCTGTGAGGAAGCCCTTGGCGTCGCCGCGAATGCCAGAGTTCGCCTGGATACGGCCTTTTTTGAGGCCTCCGCGCGCGAGGCTCCAGAGCTTGCACAGCATTGGGTTGGACGGTGCAGTACCCAAGCGGCGAAGCGTGTCCCAGGCGGTAAGGCACTTCGAAACGCCAAACAGTTGTCCGGAGTTGATGCCCCACACGCCGCGAAAGGCATCCACCCGCCTTGCATTCGCCTGATGCGCCGCGCGGCGCTGCGCTTGCTTCTCCAGCTGCCGCTGCGTGAGCGTTTCGCCTTCTGGTGACTCGGGAAACAGACCGGTTTGCTGATTGAGCTTGTCGCCGCCGTCTACCGTTTTGAGCAAATATTTCATTGCGTAGCCGGCACCGCTGCTGATGCTGCGGTCGATGCGGGCCAGCTCCACCTGCGCGCCTTCTTTTGCAAGAGTTGGCGCACGCCCAGCGTTCGCCTTCAGTTCGGCCAACGTGTCAAAGATGACATCGCAAGCGTTCGCCGGCGTCGACAAAGTTGCTGCGCTTTTTGCATCAGACTTGCTGCGCTTGGCGCTCGGATTGCGCACTTTGAGCTTGTGCGGGAAATACTTCATCACCGTCTCCAAGATGGCTTGCTCCGATTCAGGGCGGTACAGCAGCCACACGTGCCAGTGCGGGCACGCATCCTTGTGAGGCTCCACCACCCGCAGGCCAGAGATGCCAACACCAAGGTTGTTGAGGTCGCGCAGCACAGACTGCCAACGCTTGGCCAGTGACTCATGCGCAGCGCGCGGGCTGGCGCCATTCCAGCTGCTGGCGCCATGGCTGGGGTTGGCGTGCCACTCCGGCTCAAGCGTCAGCGTCAACATCCCTGCCGCGAGGCCCGCGTCCGAAGCAATCGAGTCCATGGCGCACAAGAACGCGTACGTCTTCGCGAAGCGCGAGCTCGCAGAGCTTGAAACGTCTGCGAGCGAGAGCAAAGTGTCGTTTTTCTGCTCGGGGTCGAGGTAGCGCGGCACCAACACGGTGTCGGTCATCCACTGCAGCTGGCGCTTGAGCTGCGCCTTGCGCGCTGCAAGTTGAACATCTGACACGTAGGGCTCTGCTGAGCGGCCGACCAGTCGAAGGCGCAAATGGAAGTGCTCGCGCTCTCTAGCCAGACGCACTCGCAACGCACGGCGCCAAAACCGGGCATCAGACAGCCGAGCCATCTGTTTTGTAAGGCTATCGCCAGGCACCTTGACGCCCAGGACGGACTCGGCCCACAGGCGCTTCTTGTGGACGGGGCAGGCCGGTAAGCCAGGCTGCATCAGGAACTTCAAAAGTCCTGGAAACTGGTCCTGACAGGGAAGGTCGGGAAGCAGTTCTGCGTAGGACAGCCGCGAGAGGTCCGGCGTGCCGGTGAGGTCCAGACGCGAGAAGTTCATCGCAACGTCTCTAATGTCGTCATCGTTTGCATCGAGCCACACAGAGAGCTCGCCTGCTGAGGCGGTGAGTGATGACCGGTAGCTACTGACCGCAGACTGAATGGCGCAGAGCCGCTTCAGGAGCCCGAGGGCGTCAACTGGTGACTCGCTGACCAGGGGAGGCGCAGCGGGGGGTGTGGCGAAGGTCCGCTTGAGCTCGGCCGTCTCGAAGCTCTTTGTGGCTCGGGCAATCAGGTCTTGAACCCCCAGCGGGGAGCGCAACGGACCGGCTGCGGTTGAGGTGACTGAGGGATTTGGTGATGATGACATTCACCGTATAGCACCGGCGAAGCATTTCTCGACCTCAAATCCCGACGAATTTGCAGCTACCAGGTCAGCTCGTAAAAACGCCGTCAGAAGACGGCAGTTTTTGGTGGCGGAAGGGTCAGCTGGGTATCAGGTAGCGCTCCCCATGCGTGGGCTTTGTCAACCAGAAGAGCATCGGCAGTTCTTCTGACTTGTGCCCCCGGCGCACGGCTTCGTTGAAGAGTTCACGGCCTTGGGTCCTCACGCCATTGAAGCCCGGCTGGTGGGCGATGCGCTGCAGCAGCGCGGCCAGGGCGTTTTGGTGATGTTGGTTCGAGAGTTCGGCAATCAAGGCATGGTGCTCGGCCATCTCGGCCTTGGGCCTGCGCCAGGTCCAGCTTGCATTGCCGCGCTCATTGGGGCGGCGCACCAGCTCGTAGCCCAGCCAGTGAGCCCGTGGTGTACCGTCTACGGGCTGGAGTCGCTCAGCCTCAATCCCTGTGCCGGGCGTTGCCAGCATCAGCCACTCGACGGAGACCGCGCCTTCAGGCCAGTAGATGACCAGAAGGCAGTTCGCTTTACCAGCAGCCTTTCGGACCAGGCGCTGGCCAGGTGTGCAGCCGATACCGTACAGCTCGTGGAACTTGCGAATCAAGGCCAACGCTTTGGCAGGCTTGACGGCGCCTTGGGTAGTGCGGGTGTATCCCTTGGGGATGGCATCCAAAACTCTCGCGAGTGCCGAAGTCTTGGAGCGAGCGATTGGGGTTGAAATAGGCATAGGGTGCTCCTTGTGGTTATGAATAACCGTATAGGAGCACCCCCGCCTCATTTTTAGCAACTTCAGGCTATTGAGCCAAATTCACCGTCGAATCAGCATTGAGCGGCAATATTTGCTTTATGACGTTAATTGGCGTCTGCGCGTTCCGGGTGTGCAGAAGGCTCTTGACTTCACTTAGCTGATTGACGAGTCGGTCGATGGTTGACTGCTGTGACAAGCGCTCGGTGAGGCGGTCGCGCTCATCAAGCTGTGCCTGATGCTTGAGCTGGTCATGCTCTTTTTGCAATGCTTCGAGCTGCTCTAAAGCTGCGTTTGCATTCTTCTGCTCAAGCTCGCGTGACTTCTCTATTTCGACTAGATGCGCTAGTTGAGCAGAATCAGCTTTAGACAATTCATCGGTTAGAAAGTCGATATTGGCTGCGAAGGCAGTTAAGTCTTGGGATTGAGTTTGAACAACAGCAAGTGCAGCATCTCGCAGACCGACCAGCATGTCGATGCGGTGAAGAGTGGTCGACTGTGCAATATTGAAGGCTGCAGCCCAAATTTGCTGCACAGCGTCAACTGGAGCAGGTGGCACGCTGCCTGGCTCAACGGCAGCAGCAGGTGCAAGCTCCGCGCGCAGCGTGCCCAGGTGCTTTTGGATTGTCTGCATCGAACCGCGGCCGATGATGACGCGTAGGGCGCCTGCATTCGTACCCATTGGGTCATGGCCTCCCAGTGCTAACCGAACGTCATCAATGGTGATTGGCCCGGTGGAGATGATACTGGTGCTTTCTGAGCTCCATGCCGCAGAGTCGACAGGTGTTACCGCTGAAGTGGTTGAGGTAGGTTGGGTAGGTGGGTTGGGTGAAGTAATCACAGGTATCCTTTTTTGGTTGAGATACTAGGTATAGCTGTAATTACAGGTGTAAATGTAAATAGTGTAAATACACCGGCAGGAAGCGAGTTTTACACCGCCACGCAGATTATTTACACCCAGGCACGGCTGTTGGGTATTCCTGGCGCGCGGGGTGACGGTTGCGGTGCCAGTGTCTGAGGGGCGCCACCACGCAGGCTGGTGCTCACTCAAAAACTGCCTTGCTGGCTATGTGAGTGGCTTTTGGGGGTTTGTATTAATTGATGTTCCTGGAATTCACGCGCAGCCGAGCTATACATAAGCGAGGAAGACGATGTGGGCAGGAAAATGAGAGAGCGCAAGCTCTCGCAGTTTTCGCGTGCACGGCGGACTACTTAAAGCGCTTTGAGCGACAGATCGCTTTGCGTAGTCCGCCAACTACGAAAAACACACGCTATGTCGAAAGACATCGCAGCGACTCGCCAAGTCGTTTGCACACTGCTTTAGCTGCGTGCCGGGTAACCCTGGCTGGCGCGGCTGAGACGGGCGCTAGAGTGCGACAGCATTCTTTCGACCCAATCCCTAAAAAGGGCGGTGATGGGCGACACGGAAACGGGCGGCTTGGTAACAAGCTCTAACCCTGTTAATTGTGAATGGGTGTAAATCCCAAGTCTGGGGCGTTTGGAATAAGAACGGCGCGACAGATTCCGCGCGTGTGGGCTGCTGAGGGCGTAGAAATGCGTCAGGGGTGTGAGGGGAAACCTGGAACACTTGGCACCGTCGTAATGGACGGGTCGCTGGATAGCTCAAGCACGTAAATAGGGGTGTGAGTCCCCTTTATCGCGGTAAGAAACCTTGGTCATGCTCCTTCGGGAGTGATTCACTGATGACGAAGTCAGCGCGGGTAAGCCTTCGCTATGGAACATCGAGAGGCTGAAATCTGGCTCCTGCCAGAGTAAGCGTATGCGATGCGTTGACTTTTAGGTGACATGGCTTAAATCGTGGTTTCGACACAATTAGCTAACGTGGGAACCTCTTCGTGTCTTCGGGAAACCGAGATTCAGTTTGGCGACTGAAGGTGACAAAAGAGGGGGAGAGTTGATGACTAGCCTTTGAGCAAACTTCGAGCACTAATCATGCAAGCGGTAAGCGAGAACGAAAGTTCAGGTGAAAGTTGACGGCAGTGGAAAGTAGTGTGTCCCCTTTCGGGGAGGAGCTTGGCGGCTCATTTGTAGGGTGCTTTTCATGGAGCTTGGCGGCTTCATGAACGACAAACCAACCTTGGCGGGTTGGTGGCGATGGTGGTCATATTTTTACGGACAAAACCGACTCTAAAAGCCCTACCATTCGTAGGGCTTTTTTTTGGTTTGCACTCTGACTTTTCCGTCCTGCGGCCTGCATGCCCAGCCGTGCCCACTTTGTGGGCTGCCAACCCCCAGTGGACCCCAACTACTCAACATTTATGTTGCAACCTTTGTGAAGCTGGGCAAGCCGTTGGCCAGATGAACTTCGACCGTGACAGACGCCGCTTCCAGGCCCAGCAGGGCGCGACTTTGTACCAAAGACAGACTCATAAGACTCCCTAGCTAAAAAGGTGCGCAGCTCTGAGGCGGCGCTTGAAACGTGCACTATTTTGGTGTCAACTGTTTATTTATACAGATATGTTACCCCACAGATTTCCTGCGGGTTTGACCCGCCCCAAGCCACATCACACGGATCGCTGGCACGAACCCTGCTTAATCGGTTCGTCAACCCAATTGTTGGCTAGGCCAATGACCCAGAACCCGCCGAGTGTGACCCACTCTTTCCAAGCCCAAGGAGAACCCATGAAACTTGTCACCGCCATTGTCAAACCCTTTAAGCTCGATGAGGTGCGTGAAGCGCTCTCCAGCATCGGCGTGCAGGGCATCACCGTCACTGAAGTCAAAGGCTTCGGTCGGCAAAAGGGGCACACCGAACTGTATCGGGGTGCGGAATATGTGGTGGACTTTCTGCCCAAGGTCAAGCTTGAAGCCGCTGTCGCTGACGAGTTGGTCGACCAGGTCATCGAAGCCATCGAAGCTGCCGCGCGCACTGGCAAGATTGGCGACGGCAAGATTTTTGTCACCACCGTTGAGCAAGTGATCCGCATCCGCACCGGCGAGACCGGCGCCGAGGCGCTCTGAGCCTTTCAACACATCACACGAGATCACTCCTATGAAAAAACTACTTGTATCCCTTGCGTTGGGCATGAGCTTGTTGCTCGGCGGCACGGTGGTCATGGCCCAAGATACCGACACGCCTGCGGCCCCCGCCGCCGCCGCTGCTGTCGACACAGGCGCCATGCACTCAACACCTGTCGCAATAACGGTTGAAGCTTTGGCTGCGTCAACCCAGGCCGCAGCGCCTGCAGAGGCAGAAGCCGAACCCGCTGCTGGCGCAGCAGTCAAAGAAACCGTCGACAAAGGCGATGTAGCCTGGATGATGGTTTCCACCGTGCTGGTGATCTTGATGATCATCCCGGGCTTGTCGCTGTTCTACGGCGGCTTGGTTCGCAGCAAGAACATGCTGTCGGTTCTCATGCAGGTGATGGTGGTCTTCTCGCTGATCTCGGTACTCTGGGCCATCTACGGCTACAGCTTGGCCTTCGGTGGTGATGGCTTGATCATCGGCAACTTCGACAAGTTGTTCCTCAAAGGCGTCACGGTGGACTCTCTTGCTGCCACCTTCACGCCAGGTGTCATGATTCCCGAGTACATCTTTATTGCCTTCCAATGCACTTTCGCGGGCATCACCTGTGCCTTGATCGTCGGCTCTTTTGCTGAGCGCATCAAGTTTGCCGCCGTCCTGCTGTTCTGCGCCCTCTGGTTCACTTTCAGCTACCTGCCGATCGCGCACATGGTCTGGGGCGGCGGCGGCTACCTGTTCGCCAAGGGCGCATTGGACTTTGCCGGCGGTACCGTCGTGCACATCAACGCGGCCATGGCAGGTTTGGTGGGTGCCTATGTCATTGGCAAACGCATCGGCTACGGCAAGGAAGCCATGGCGCCACACAGCCTGACATTGACCATGGTGGGCGCCGCACTGCTGTGGGTGGGCTGGTTCGGCTTTAACGCGGGCTCCAACCTGGAAGCCAATGGCGGCACCACGCTGGCCTTCATCAACACCTTGTTCGCCACGGCGGCCGCTGTGCTGTCTTGGAATGTGGGTGAAGCCGTGACGAAGGGCAAGGCGTCGATGTTGGGTGCCGCGTCAGGCGCTGTGGCTGGTTTGGTGGCCATCACCCCAGCATGCGGAACGGTCGGCCCGATGGGCGCCATTGTCATTGGCCTGCTCGCTGGCTTCCTGTGCCTGTGGGGTGTAACGGGGCTGAAGTCCATGCTGGGCGCAGACGATTCACTCGATGTGTTCGGGGTGCACGGCGTGGGCGGCATTCTGGGCGCTTTGCTGACCGGTGTGTTCTCGGCGGGATCACTCGGCGGCGTCAAGGGCGACGACTACTCGATCGTCAGCCAATTGCTGATTCAGGCTGAAGGTGTGTTGATCACCATCGTCTGGTCTGGCGTGGTGGCCTTTGTTGCCTACAAGATTGTTGACCTGGTGATTGGCCTTCGTGTGTCAGAAGAGTCCGAGCGCGAAGGCCTGGACATCACCTCCCACGGCGAAACGGCTTACGGCAGGTGATCAGAAGCCAGCTTGCGGGCCTACGGGTCTGCAAGCTGGTTCAAGGGTCTGTTTGTTTAAGCGTTCACCCACCAGGGCTTTGCGGCTCGGGTGGGTTTTTACTGGCACAGCGCTGGTGCACATCACAGTAGCTATTTTATTCATAGCTGTTAGCGCTTATGGAACAAGGGCAAGAGGCCGATTTCTCTTACAAGACACCCTCTTTGCTAGCGCTTTGACCTGAGTCACAGGCCTGTGGGCACAATGCAAAGCCTACATCCTGACCGCTGGAGCCGCCATGACGACCACCGCCTCCCTTGCCGACACGCTTTGGCAAACCGTTAGCCCGCACCGCTGCCAACTGGGTGAGTCGCCGTTTTGGCACCCGCAGGAGCAAACGCTGTATTGGCTCGACATTCCCGGTAAACAGATTTTTCGCGCCAACACCTACATGGGCAGCGTTGAAACCTGGAACATGCCCAGCGAACCTGGTTGCATGGCGCCGGCCAAAGACGGTGGACTGGTGATCGCGCTGCGCGATGGCGTGTTTCGTGCTGCCGATTGGGGCGAGCCGCTGGTGCGCTTGGCGACACTGGATTACGACCCGGCCCACATGCGCACCAACGATGGCAAGTGCGATGCGCAGGGCCGGTTCTGGGTTGGCACCGTGGATGAGACACGCAGCCTTCAGAATGCCGCGCTGTACTGTATCGACGCGCGCGGCTCGGGTGAGGCGCATGTGGCTTGCAAAATCAGTCCGCGAAGTGGCATGAGCACCGCCAATGGCCTGGCCTTCAGCGCCAACAGCCGCACCCTGTACTGGGCCGACACCCCCAGCCACACCGTGTGGGCCTGGGACTTTGACCCGCTGACGGCTGACATGAGCGCACAGCGGGTGTTTGCCCGCTTTGCCCCGAAACCCGAGGGTTGGCAGTGGAAGTCTGCCGCCCCAGACAACGGCGGGCATGGCGTCTATGGCGGGCGTCCGGACGGCGCTACGGTTGATGCGCAGGGCAATTATTGGGTGGCCATGTATGAGGGCCAGCGGGTGTGCCAGTTCGCGCCCAACGGCACGCTGCTGGCCAGCCTAACGACTCCGCTGCTGTGCCCAACCATGGTCTGTCTGGGCGGTGAAGACCTGAAAACCCTGTATGTCACCAGCGCCGGTCTGAGCCCAAGCGCCGCCGAGCAAGCGGCCTACCCCTTGTCTGGCTGCGTGCTGAGCACCCGGGTCAAGACTGCCGGGCTGCCGGTGAATGTCTTTCAGGACTGGCCGCCGGGGTAGCCGGTCGTAGAATCATTTTGTGTGGTGGCCAGCGGTTGACCAAAGCGACCATCGCCCTCGGCCCGGAGCTATCTTCTGACGCTGAGGGACGCGTATCAAGCCCAGCCCATGTCGGGCTTGGGCTTTAACCGGGGAGAAAGCTTGTGAAAGATCTGGTTTGGGACAACATACTCAGCGTCGGTATCGATGAGATTGATGACGATCATAAAAAGCTGATCCACATCTTCAACATCCTCAACCGTGCCATCAGGGAAAAGGAATCCAAGGAATACCTTGCGGCCACTTTGGACGAGCTGATCAACTGCACGGTCTGGCACTTCAGCCATGAAGAACGCTTGATGCTCAAGCACCGTTACCAGCAGCGTGCCGAGCACAAAGCCGAGCACCAGGAGCTGATCCAAAGCGCCCGGGAGTTGCAGCAGGAAATTCTCCAGTCGGACAACCCCTTCACCGACGAACACGTACAGTTTCTGGAGCGCTGGCTCACCGAACACATCCTGACCACGGACGGACGCTTGGGTACTTATCTGTCTAATGTGATGTAGGCGCAGCTGGCGGTCTAGGCGCGTTGTTATGCGCATTGCTGGGCCCAGCATTTTTTGAACACAGGGCTTTCAAATAATTCAATCTGTTGCGCGCGTGCAGGTCGTAACATGGCGGCCCGTTACCTGAAGCCCTGGAAGACGCTGACATGACCGACACCCTGCAAGCCCTGATCGACGCCGTGCGCGATGCCATCGCCGCCAAGAGGCCACTGCGCATCCGTGGCCATGGCAGCAAGGACTTTTATGGCGGGTCGCTGCAAGGCACGGTGCTCGATACCACCGCGCACAGCGGTATCGTCAGCTATGAACCCACCGAACTGGTGATCACCGCCCGCGCCGGCACACCGCTGGCCGAACTGGAAGCTGCCCTAGCAGAAAAGGGCCAATGCCTAGCGTTTGAGCCACCGCGCTTCGGCGGGCGCGGCACCGTGGGCGGCATGGTGGCTGCCGGTTTGAGCGGCCCATCGCGCGCCAGTGTGGGCGGTGTGCGTGACTACGTGCTGGGGATGCAGCTGATCAATGGCCGCGCCGAGCACCTGACCTTTGGCGGCCAGGTGATGAAAAATGTGGCCGGTTATGACGTAACACGCCTGACCGTGGGCAGTCTGGGCATTCTGGGCGTGCTCACCGAGGTGTCGCTGAAAGTGATGCCGGTGATGCCTGCTGAGGCCACGCTGGTCTTTGAGATTGACCACGGGCAAGCGCTGGACCAGCTCAACGCCTGGGGTGCACAACCCTTGCCGCTCAATGCCAGTCGCTGGGCGCAGGGTGATGCGCCGCCGGGAGAATCAGGGCAGCTGTATGTGCGCCTGCGCGGTGCCGCAGCGGCGGTGAACGCGGCCATCAGCAAAATGACGCAAGACCTGCCCGGCGAGCTCGTGGACAACGCCCAAGCCGGGCCCGACTGGAGCGCCTGGCGCGACCAGACGCTGGCGTTTTTCAACGCCGCAGATCACCCGGACGAGGCCCTGTGGCGCCTAAGCCTGCCGCAAACTGGCCCGGCGCTGAACCTGCCCTGGCCGCAGCTGATGGAGTGGCACGGCGGCCTGCGCTGGGTCTGGGCACCCGAGTCGGAGCTTCAGAGGCTGCGTGACCTAACCCAAGCGGCAGAAGGATTTACTACGCTTTTCAGAGCTGCTAGCGCAAGCACCATAAGGGTTACAGGCCATTTTGAGCCTTTAGAAAAGCCTAATAACCAGATTCACGTCCGCCTGAAAGCCGAGTTTGACCCGGCGCACATCTTCAACCCCGGGCGCCTGGTGTCGTCACTCTAAGCCGGCGGACGCTGCCCCATGCAAATCCAACTCGCCCCCCAATACCAGGGCACCTCTGACGCCATGGCCGCCGAAGCGATTGTGCGCAACTGCGTGCACTGCGGCTTTTGCACCGCCACCTGCCCCACCTACCAGCTGCTCGGCGACGAGCTCGATGGCCCACGTGGGCGCATCTACCTGATCAAACAGGTGCTGCAAGGCGTGACACCCACGTGCAAAACTCAGCTGCACCTGGACCGCTGCCTGACCTGCCGCAACTGCGAAACCACCTGCCCCAGCGGCGTGCAATACGGCCATTTGCTGGACATTGGCCGCAAGATGGTGGAAGACCTGGTGCCGCGCCCCGCCGGCGACAAGGCGCTGCGCTGGGTGCTGAAAGAAGGCTTGACCTCACCGCTGTTCGGCCCGGCGATGGCTTTAGGACAGGCCGTGCGCCCTTTGCTGCCAGAGAGTTTGAAAGCGAACGTGCCCGCCAAACAACATGCGGGCGCTTGGCCCACGCGCCAGCATGCCCGCCAGGTGCTGATGCTGGCAGGCTGCGTGCAACCTGCCATGAGCCCGAACATCAACAGCGCCACCGCCCGCGTGCTGGACGCAGCTGGCATCCAGACGGTGATCGCGCCCAAGGCCGGTTGCTGCGGCGCGGTCAAGTTCCACCTGAACGACCATGACGGCGCCAAAGCCGAGATGCGCGCCAACATTGATGCCTGGTGGCCCTCTATCGAAGGCATGGACGGCAAACCGGGCGTTGAAGGCATTGTGATGAACGTGTCGGGCTGCGGCAAAACGGTGAAAGACTATGGTTTCGTGCTGCGCGACGATCCAACCCACGCCGTCAAAGCAAAGCGTGTCAGCGAACTCACCCAAGACATCTGCGAATGGTTGCCCGAATTCAGCGAAAAGTTGCGCCAACAAGTGCAACCCAGCGCCGGCCGGATTGCTTGGCACCCTCCTTGCTCGCTGCAACACGGTCAGAAATTGACGGGCGTTGTAGAAAAATACATGGTGGAGCTGGGCTTTAACCTCAAAATTACCGGCTGTGAGGCTCACTTGTGCTGCGGCTCGGCGGGCACCTACAGTGTGCTCAACCCCAAGATCGCCACCCAGCTGCGCGACCGCAAGCTAGGGCATCTGAACGAGACTTTTGACGGCAAGAAGCCCGACCAAATCGTCTCAGCCAACGTCGGCTGCGTCACCCATTTGCAAAGCGGGACTACCACGCCAGTGCGGCATTGGATCGAACTGTTAGACGAGGCTTTGCAACCCCGGCCCTGAGGCCTCCATAGCTCTTGATCGCATCAGCAGCTACTATTAGAATAGCTATTGGCGCTTATAGAACAAGGGCTAGAGGCAATTTTGATGCATAGGTTTGCATCACTCCGGAATCAGAGCAACGCACGATACAACGGCGCCTAAGACCCGTGCGGCGCGCTGTTGTGCTCCCGCTCCCAATAGTTCGGGCGTTCGTAATGGCGGTACAGATCGTGCTCCTGCTGGCGAGTGAACTCGGTCGCGGGATCGTAGCGCGGGCTGTCCTGGATCAACTCACGGGTGAGGTTCACACTCACGCGAGAGTCGGCCCAGCGAATGTCACTGACCCAGTCCGGCGGGATCAGCACTTGGTGTCCGAGCCACCAGTTGCTGGTGTCGGCCACCAGATAACGGATGCTCCAACTATCTTCTTCCACCAGCATGCCTTGCACATGGCCGATGTCACCGTCAGTGGCTTCCAAGTGGTTCCCGAGCACCGCCTGGCAGCTGCGCAAATGCGGGTCGTCGTTTTGCCGCAGGGTGGATTCGGCGCGCGCGTAGACGTCAGCCACTTCGGTCCTGACCTCGGCCAGGGTCTCGGGGTCCAGTCCTGGCGGTGGTGCCATTCCCGGGTTATACAAGCCGGTGCCCCATAGGCCGTCACCGCCCCAGTAATAGGGGTACCCATAGTAGTCGGCGTATTGCACCTCATGCTGGCGCGACACCGGTTGATTGGTGTCGATGTCGGGGCTGTTTTTGACCTCATCGCGGGTGATACGCACCGGCAGGCGCTTGTGTTCCCAATCGGCCTTCAAAAGCGAATACGGCGAGATCAGCACCTTGCGGCTCAACAGCCAAGAGCCGGTTTCCACCACCAAAAAGCGGACGGTCCAGCGCTGGTCGTCAAAGAAAAAATCGGTCACATGCCCAATTTCACCATCGGTGGCGCCAATGGTGTAGCCCTTGAGATCCTTCATGCTTCGCAACATAGCGCTTCCTTCAGTGTGGTGGTCAGAGCCCGACTGTGGACGCTTTGGCGCGTGTATTCTGTGCGCTAGCGCCCAATGAACGCAGAATCAGCAGACACGGACGCTATGCTAAAAGTAGTTGGGAAACTTTGTAGAAAACGGGCTGCAGTCCAATTTCTGTCACAGAATGCATCGATCTCAAAGAGCCCTTAATGCGTTCCCCCGGGTGCTCGCATGTTTTGCAAAAACTTGTGAAGAGACCTTGCAGGCCTGATACTGAACGCCAACCCTTTGCTGTCATGGCAGCAGTCACACTACATTAAATATAGCTACTAGCGCATATAAAATAAGGGCTAGAGCACTATTTTTATCACATCATCATGCCATTTCCCAACGCCTTTGAAAACCTGAATGTACTGTCGCAGCAAACCTTGTTGCCACCGTCCGCGCTGCACGATGCAGTGCCCGCCAGCGAGCGCGCCACACGCACGGTCAGCAGCGCCCGCAAGACACTGGGCAACATTCTGCGGGGCACCGATCATCGCTTGCTGGTGGTTGTGGGGCCATGTTCCATCCACGACATCAGCGCCGCCATGGCTTACGCGCAGCGCCTGAAAGCCCTGGCCGACGAGGTGTCAGACGTGTTGTTCATCGTCATGCGGGTGTATTTCGAGAAGCCGCGCACCACGGTGGGCTGGAAGGGGCTGATCAACGACCCGCGCATGGACGACTCTTTTCGTATCGAAGACGGCCTGCACATTGCCCGCAAGCTGCTAGTCGACCTCAACGACATGGGGCTGCCCTGCGGCACCGAGGCGCTGGACCCGATCACCCCGCAGTACCTGGGTGACCTGATCGCCTGGAGCGCCATTGGCGCGCGCACCACCGAGAGCCAGACCCACCGCGAACTCGCCAGCGGCTTGTCCAGTCCGGTGGGTTTCAAAAACGGCACCGACGGCAACCTGGACGTGGCGGTCAACGCCATGCTCTCAGCGGCCCAGCGGCACGCTTTTTTGGGCATCAACGAACACGGCCAGGTAGCGCTCACCCACACCCGGGGCAACGCCTTTGTTCACCTGATTCTGCGCGGCGGCAGTGTGCCCAATTACGACTCAGTGTCGGTGGCCCAAGCGGCTGACGAACTGGCAGCCGCCAAACTGCCCGTGAACATTGTGGTGGATTGCAGCCACGCCAACTCCCGCAAAAATCACAACCTGCAAAGCCTGGTGCTCAAGGATGTGGTCGGGCAAGTGATGGACGGCAACCGCGCCATCAAGGGCGTGATGCTCGAATCCAACCTGTTCGAGGGCAACCAGAAACTCGGCAAGCCTGAAGACCTGAAGTACGGCGTGTCGATCACCGACGCCTGCCTGAGTTGGGAGGCTACCGAAGCGGGTTTGCGCGAAGCCGCTGAGCGGCTGCGCACCCAGGCGCACTAAAGCGCCAGCGCCGCCTTGATGTCTTTGGCCATGCCAGCGGGCGTGTCCGTCGGCGCATAACGCTTGATCACCGCGCCGTTTTTACCCACCAGAAACTTGGTGAAATTCCACTTGATCGACTTGCTGCCCAGCAGGCCGGGCGCTTCAGCGCTGAGCCACTGGTACAACGGGTGCGCGGCGCTGCCGTTGACCTCGATCTTGGCCATCATCGGGAAACTCACACCATAGTTGCGCTGGCAAAATTGGGCAATCTCGCCGTTGGTGCCTGAGTCCTGGGCGCCAAACTGGTTGCACGGAAAGCCCAGCACCACCAGCCCTTTGGCGCCATAGGTTTCATGCAGCGTTTCCAGCCCGGCAAACTGCGGCGTAAAGCCACAGGCGCTGGCGGTGTTGACGATCAACATGGCTTTGCCCTCGAAATTTTTCAAAGGCACCGGTTTGCCATCGATGGACAGCGCGTCAAAGTCGTAAATAGTAGTCATGGGCGTAATCTCTCATGTTTGTAGAACCACACAATTTCAAGGCTTATTCGCTGCGAGATTAGGCGTACCGCTGCAGACAGTGCTTTAGCACGGCAGTTTGTAGAACCACACAATTTCAAGGTTCCCCCTACTGCGAGATTAGGCGCACCGCTGCAGACAGTGCTCCTCCAAAAAAGTTTGTAGAACCACACAATTTCAAGGTTGATTCGCTGCGAGATTAGGCGCACCGCTGCAGACAGTGCTTTAGCACGGCAGTTTGTAGAACCACACAATTTCAAGGTTGATTCGCTGCGAGATTAGGCGCACCGCTGCAGACAGTGCTTTAGCACGGCAGTTTGTAGAACCACACAATTTCAAGGTTGATTCGCTGCGAGATTAGGCGCACCGCTGCAGACAGTGCTTTAGCACGGCAGTTTGTAGAACCACACAATTTCAAGGTTGATTCGCTGCGAGATTAGGCGCACCGCTGCAGACAGTGCTTTAGCACGGCAGTTTGTAGAACCACACAATTTCAAGGTTGATTCGCTGCGAGATTAGGCGCACCGCTGCAGACAGTGCTTTAGCACGGCAAAGCGGTGCAACGACATATCGCAGCGAATCAACCTTGAAATTAGCCGTGAGCTTTGTCGTTGCGGGCTATGTCCAGCAAGCGCTCCACCTCGGCGCTGTGCTCGCGGCAATTGCGCGCGTGCCAGCGCTTGATCACCCACATGAACCCGGCAATGGTCAGCCCAAACATGGTGATAGCGCCAAAGGTGGGCAAACCCAGCCCGGTAGACAGGCTGTAGAACGCACCTAGCACCAGAATGCAGGCCTGCTCGTTGAAGTTTTGCACCGCAATCGAGCGCCCGGCGCCCATCAGGTTGTGGCCCCGATGCTGCAACAGCGCATTCATCGGCACCACCAGAAAACCACCCAAAGCGCCCAGCAGAATCAAGAACGGTGCCGCCACCCAGACGTTGGTGATAAAAATCAGCATGATGATCAGCAGGCCCATGCCAATGCCCAGCGTGATGACCCGTGGCCCGTCTTCTAGGCGCATGCGCATCGACGCCAGCACCGCACCAGCCGCCATGCCAATCGCCACCACACCCTGCAAAGCCGACGCTTGCGTCACCCCGTAACCCAGCGCCGCCGAGGCCCAGGCCAGCACAATAAAGCGCAAATTGCCCGCTACACCCCAGATCAAGGTGGTGGCCGCCAGCGAGATCTGGCCCAGCTTGTCACGCCACAAACGGGTGTTGCACGACCAGAAATCGGGCAGCAACGAGCTCATCTTTTTGGGCAACGGGCGCATCAACACGCCTGTGAGCGGTATACGGGTGTTGAACCAGGCAGCCAGCAGGTAGACAAAAATCAGCATCGCAATCGCTGCTTCAGCTTGGGTCACGATGCCCAGGTAACCCAGGGGCTGCACCGCCAAAATCTTGTTGGCCACGATCGGTGCGACCAGTTGGCCGCCCAGCAACACACCCAGAATGATCGAGCCAATGGTCAGCCCCTCAATCCAGCCATTGGCCTTGACCAACTGCGAGGCGGGCAGTAATTCGGTCAGGATGCCGTATTTGGCAGGTGAATAGGCCGCTGCGCCCAGGCCCACCACCGCATAAGCGAGCAGCGGGTGCGAGCCAAACAGCATGAACAGGCAACCCGCCACCTTGATGAAATTGCTGATCAGCATGACCCGGCCCTTGGGCATGGAGTCCGCCAGCGCGCCAACATACGGCGCCAGCACCACATAAAACAGCGCAAACATTGGCACCAGCGCCGCCTGCTGCCAATCAGGGGACTGATTGGAACGCAGCAACTGCACGGCGGCCACAAATAATGCGTTGTCTGCCAGCGAGCTAAAAAACTGCGCTGCCATGATGGTGTAAAAGCCGCGTTTCATCAGGAAAAAAGACACGCCTGTGAACCAGGCTCCAATCGATGTTATTTGTCTCCGAACAGGGCGGGGTTATAGCACGGCACGGCAGTGTCAAAATCCGCTCATTCTTATTGTCTCAAAGCGCATCACACCATGCCCCGCCCGATCCTCGCCACCATTCACTCTGCTGCACTGCAGCACAATTTGGCGCGCGCGCGCCAGGCCGCCCCTGACGCCAAAACCTGGGCAGTGGTCAAGGCCAATGCCTATGGTCACGGCATTGAGCGGGCGTTTGAGGGCTTGCGCAGCGCCGATGGTTTTGCCCTGCTGGATCTGGAGGAAGCCCAGCGGGTGCGCGCTTTGGGCTGGCGTGGCCCGATCCTGCTCCTGGAAGGCGTGTTTGAAACGCGTGACCTGGAACTGTGCTCGCGCCTGGACCTGTGGCACACGGTGCATTGCGACGAGCAGATTGACATGCTGGCCGCGCACAAGACCAATCTGCCGCACCGCGTTTTCCTGAAACTGAATTCCGGCATGAACCGGCTGGGTTTCACGCCAGAGCGCTTTCGCAGTGCCTGGGCGCGGCTCAATGCGCTGGCGCAGGTGGATGAAATCTCGCTGATGACGCACTTCAGCGACGCCGACGGTGCGCGCGGCATCATTCACCAGACGCGGGTGTTCAACGAGGTCACTCGCGATTTGCCCGGCGAGCGCACTTTAAGCAACAGCGCCGCCACCTTGCGCCACATGACAGACCATGCGGCGACAGATTCAGACCCGCAAGACAGCCTGGTGTCTGACTGGATCCGCCCGGGTATCTTGCTGTACGGCAGTTCGCCAGACCATCCGCAGCACACCAGCGCAGATTGGGGCCTGCTGCCGACCATGACGTTATCATCAAAGATAATAGCTACTCAGGCAATAGATACGGGGGCTAGCGTCGGTTATGGCTCAAATTTTGTGGCGGACAAGCCGATGACGATAGGCGTGGTGGCCTGCGGTTATGCCGACGGCTACCCGCGCGTCTGCCCCACCGGCACACCCATTCTGGTGGCAGGCCAGCGCACCCGCACGCTCGGGCGCGTCAGCATGGACATGCTCGCCGTCGACCTCACGCCGCTGCTCCGTGCGGGCCTAAGCGTTGGTTTTGGCACCGAAGTGACGCTCTGGGGCCGCGCCAGCAACGCTGCGGTACTGAGCATTGACGAGGTAGCGTACGCCGCAGGCACCTTGGGTTACGAGCTGATGTGCGCACTGGCACGGCGTGTGCCGGCACAGGTGCAAGACTGATGCCCAAATATGTGCCGGTGCCGCTGGAGCGGGTGCAACTGGGCAAACCTCTGCCGGTGGATATCTGGAGCCCCGGCGGGCAGTTACTGCTGCGCCGCCAGCAAATTCTGAGCACTGAAGCGCACCGCGACATGCTCGCCGAGCGCCAGGCCTGCATGACCGAAGCCGATGCCCAAGCCTGGCAGCGCAGCCTAGACCGCCAGATGCGCAGGTTTTACAACGAGGGTGCCGATCTGTCGCTGCTGGCCCAGATGCCGCTGCCCAGCGAGATCGCCGAGGACGACTTTCTGCCCGGCCACGAAGTGAGTGGCGGCTGGATGGATGTGCAAGATGTGCTGCGCGGCCTGCTGTACCAAGGGGTATCCGCGGTTAGCCCCTTGCCGAGGCTTGACGCGCTGGAAGACCGCGCCCTGGCGCTGCTGCAAAGCAACCCCGACGAAGGCCTGTTCACCTTGTTTCAGGCGCTGCCTGACCTGAGCCTGGGCTACTGTGCCACCCACGCGCTGCTGTCGGGGCTGGTGTGCTCGCTCACCGCCGACAAGCTGGCTTTAAAGCCTAGTGCACGCGCCACCCTGATGCGCGCCGCGCTGGTGATGAACATTGGCATGGCTCGCCTGCAAGACAACCTGGCGCGCCAAAAAACCGCCCCCAACCCGGCTCAGCGCCAAGACATTGATGACCACGCAGCGTTGGGCGTGACCATCTTGCAGCGTCTGGGCGTGCTAGACCCAAGCTTGCTGGTCATCGTGCAATGGCACCACACACCCGATCTCCTCGAAGGTGAGGGTGCCCCTTTGATGCTGGTGCGCCTGATGAATCTGGCCGACGCGCTGATCGCCAAAATGGCGCCGCGCCAGGTGCGCCACGCCATGTTGCCGCTGGCCGCCACCAAAATGTTGGTGATGCAAAGCTCCCCAGACACCGTCCAACTGCGCCAAGCCATGGCCGCAGCGCTGGGTTTTTACCCGCCCGGCACCTATGTGCATCTGGCCAATGGTGAAACCGCCGTGGTCATTTGCCGCGGCGCGCGTGCCAACAGCCCGCATGTGGCCAGCATCATCAATGCCAACGGCATGCCGTTGAGCACCTACAACTACCGCGACACCAGCACATCCGGGCTGACCGTGACAGCACCAGTGGCCGAACACACCCTTCATGTCAAGGTGAACCCGGACAAAGTGAAGCGCCTGCGCCAATTGCACGGGGTGTAATCAATGAAAGCAAGTGGCTCAATAGCTGGTCAATGTAGAGCCCATCAACATCCTGATGCAGCAAAACCGATGGCGCGCTTGCCCAGGTAAAACCCGCTTGATGCGTTTGCAGCTCTTGTTCACTGTTGCCGCTCAACACAAAGCCACAGACTGGCACCGAGAATTTCCAGTTGGGGACCACTTTTTCAAGCAGATAGAACTTGTCGGCAGGCCATTGGTGGCGCAAGCCTTTAGGCTCTACAAAGGCCAGTGCTTGGGCGTCGCCACACTTGAGCCACAGCAAAAAGTCAGGATAAAACCCTTCTGCAGCAAACAGACCAACACCGACGCCTGACAAATTGCGCAACAACGCGACTTCGATGCCCGCCCATTGCGCCTCCTGATGCATGCGCTCCCAAACACGTCGCAGATCCCAAACCAGTCGGGCTTCACTGTTTTCCAATGCCGGGGGCGATATGCGCAGGCTGATCGGCTGGTCGTCAAGCAAGCTCAGCTGCGCGCCAGCCTGCACCACCACAGCAGGCGACGCCAATAACAACGGCGCGTATAAATGCTCTGGAATGTGCAGGCGAGGCAAGGGCAAAGACAAGTCATCGGTATCTGTTCCTTCAGCCAACGCTGTCAGCACCTGGGCCAAAGTGTCGCGCAGGTCAATTTCACCAACCTCTTCCCGCAACAAACCCACCATACGCTCCCAACCTCGCGGCCTGATCTGCGCGCCTTTCAGGCCTTTTTGCAGCGCGTCCAATGCCGCCTTCATCACCGGTTCAACGAGCATGGCCTCTATGCGATAGCCCATCCTGGTCGTGCCATCGGGCATGGTTTGCATGGGAAAGTTGGCATGCGCTGCGGTGATCAGCTCCGACTGCGGCTGTTCCGTCAAAAAGGCCAGCCTCGCTCGACGCAAACACCGCCCCAGCGCGGCCTCCCACTGCGCGAGCACCTCATGGCGCAAACGTAGTTGTAGCGCCACAGACACCGGCAACAACACACCGGGGACACTCACCCGGATGGCTCTCAACCAGATGTGCGCACTTTGGGGCGTCACCCACACCTGTTGTAAATTTTGCTGGCGCTTGCATTTCATCGCGTGCTGAAAGAGGGACTCGGCAGTCAAAGCCCCATCCAACAAATCACTAGCGCAATAGCTCTGCACCGCTGACTCCAAAGCCTGCGCGGCACCCACGCCGTCTTGCAACATCAAGTGGCTGGACAAATCCAGTTGCACCCCACCATGCTCGCTCGCTACAAAATTGACTATGCGCCGACCAAAAGCCGCTATCCGTGCATCGTCATGTCTTGGCACGTGCAGGCCCAAAGTTGTCAAATCCGCGTTCATGGTCACAGGTAGGACAGCACTTTGCGCAGGCAGGCCCTCACGTCCAAGTGATTCAAGCCAGGTCTGGATGTACTCTGCCTTTACGCCAAACACATACAGCGTTTCAGCCAGTGCAATACCTGCCGGGTGCGGCCCCATGGCGGGCACATGGTTAGCGCGCTTGAGTTGTCCGCCCACACCCGCTAGGCGCACACCGCGCCCAAACAATTGAATCACCTGGGTGCCCGCATTGCGCCCAATTTGCATCAGCCCCAGAGTACTCACCCGAAAGCTCGACCAGCCTTCAATAAATTTACGTGAGCCGATCAAAAATTTCAGCTCCGGGCTCTGATCGAGCCGGGCGAACAGCGACCCGGTGACGGCATCTGCCTCCTCCACCACCAGGCCCGCCGCCTTCAAGACTGCGGCTAGCTTGGGCGCGTCACCCACATAGGCCGTGCCAAACCAATGGTCTTTGGGTGCACCGGGCAGGCGCAAGCCCAACTCGTCTTTGGACAGCGCACGCACTGCCAACTGACCTCGCCCACCGAACAAATCTGTGCACATTTGCACATGCAATGCTGCCACACCCAGGTCGCGTTCAGCGCGCAAGTCAAGCTGCGCGGCAAACAGCGCTTGCTGAATCGGGTTGGCAGCATCCAGCACCTGCGCGAGCAACCCCTGTGCAAAGGGCACATCGTGCGCAAACCGGGCCAAAAATACCACTACTTGCACCACGTCCTGACTTTTGCCAGTCACGCTTTGGCCTACAAAAACGGCCAATGGGGGGCTTAGTCGGTAGGTTTGTGCGCGGGCTGCATCAGCACCGTGGTAACGCACCTGCCGCCAAAAGGCAATCAGCGCCGCCGCCAACACCACGTCTTGTGCATGCGCGTCCCGCGTGACCAAGCTCTTGGGGCTTTTGCCAAAACCATCCTCATGAAAACGGCGGTAGCCGTAATCAAACACCGTGCAGCGGGCGTAGTCGTTGAAAAAGCCTGCATCACCATCGGCAATTTGGGCAAATGTGGCCGAGTATTCAAACTCGAAACCTGCGCCGCCCTCCACCGGGTGCAGGCTGTGGGTGCCTACCAGGGCCTGGCGGCGCTCTCGAAAAGCCGACTCATCGCCCGAATTGCTCTTGCCGCCTTTGTGCCCCTCATCCACCATCAACAGGTTGGGGCCTGGATACTGATCAGTGCTAACCGACACGCCCGCCTTCACCCGCACCCGCTGGCCGTCTTTGTCTTCGGGCAAATACAGCTTGGTGAGCTCTGTCACCTCTAAAGACCGCTCCAGCGCAATCTCGTCCAGCCCACTCAAGCCCAACTCGGTACGGTGCTGGGCTGATAGCGTCTCGTTGGGCGTGAGCAGCAGCACACGCTGCGGCGCACGACCCAAAACACCCTTGGCGTGGCGCAAAAACTGCAGGGTGTTCAGGTGCAGCATGAGTGTTTTGCCGCTGCCCGTGGCCATCCACAAGGCCAACCGGTTTAACTCCGGGCCGACAACTTCTGGCAAAAAGGGCAACTCCAACTCACGCAGGGCGTTGAGCTCAGTCACCATATCAGCACGTCCAAGGGGTGCCGCCAAACGGTACAGGTAGTGCTCGACAAACAGCGCGGCCAGCCACTGGAAATGCGTCAGCGCAAACCGCTGGCCTGTGGCCGCCTCCCGCGCCCTGGCAATACCTGACCAGTCGGCCATGAATGCGTTCTCGTGCTGGGCCAGCACGTCTGGCGGTGCGCGAAGGCCATTGCGTGAAAGCACCGCAGCCAGACGCGCAGACGCCCCTGGTGCGCCGGTATCAGGCGAGTCCTTCACCCGCTCCAGCAAATCGTTGTATCTGCCGCCAAATTCGTGGGCCAGCCAGCGCACCAACAGCAGGCTGCGGTCAAACCGCTGACCACGAACGCTGGGCGATTTGGTTGATTTGATGGCTTTGGCTGGCTTAGCCATGGCTGGTGCCCCGTGCCCGCGCCATCATGCGCTGCGCCAACAAGCCGTCGAGGCTGGTGGCGCGCACACCCGCTGGCCAAAACGCCGAACGGTTGTGAAAGATGTTGCCAAAATCACTCAAACCCAGCCCCCACACCCGTTGCACCTGGCCCTGCAGCCACTCGTACTCGGCTTGGGCCGCCTCGGCTGTGCGCTCGTCGTCGGCCGTGCGCAACCACAGTAGCACGGGCTTGGCGGCCAGCGGCGTACCGGTGCCGCTGCGGCTTTGCTCTAGGACCAATTCAGCGGCCATCGCGGCGTGCATGAGCTGGTGGCGCTGGCCGTGTGCGTCCAGCAGCTCTATCTGGCGCTTGGGCACCAGCCCCAGCAGCAGGCGGGCCGTTTCCAGCATGTCCACAGCCACAACGCGCTCGCCCGTGGGCTCGTGCAGCGTGAGCTGGTAGTCAAACGGATGGGTAAGTTCGCTGGTGGACAGGCGAACCGCATGGGCGTTGGCCGCAGTGGTGCCGTCGCCACTCACGCTGTCCACCAGCCAGTAGCGCAGCAGGTGTTCGCCAGCATCATTCGCTACCAAGTTCATAGCTGCTTGCGCTTGTTCTAATTGGGCTAGAGGCCGATTTTCCTCTAAGTCCAACGCGTTGAGGCTGTCTTCATAGCGCTCCAGCCGCAGCACCCGGACCAGGGGCAGGGTGCGACGGCTCCAGTGTTCACCAACGGCCTCCAACATGGCACCGGCTTTGTCCATCTTGTCAGCGGCGGTGTGCTGCACACTGTCTTTGGGCGCACCGTCTTTCCATTCAGGCGAAGTCATGACTTTGGCGATGCGCGGGAGCGTGACAGTGTCAAAGTATTCGCCCTGCTCCACCAGCAGGAACTTGCGTGCACCACCGTCTTCGCGGTTGAGGTTGATGACGGCATGGCCGGTGGTGGCACTGCCAGCGAAGAAATCGAGGGTAATGGAATCTGACCGATTGGCGCCGCCCACATAGATGCTGTCTTGCACCGCATGGATGGATTTGGGGTAAGAGAATGGCGGTTTGCCAAACATCTTTTTCAGCAAAGCTGTGCCGTGCTCGGTGGCGCTGTACTTGGCATCAAACCAGGTGGTGACTGCAACCACACCTTCTTCGTTGGGGCGGCGTTTGTAATAGACATAGTTCTTGCCGCTACGGTCTTTGCGGACTTCGATCTCTTTCATGCAATCACGAACTTTTTCGTGACTCCAGCGCCATGTTTTCTCATTACCTTTATCGTCAATCGGCCAAGTCGTTACTTCGGTCTCTAACGGTGAATCGCTTACCACCCACTCTTGCATTTCGTCATCCCAAGTCAAAGTTGGAATGCGAACTTTTGTGTCCGATACGTAAAGTGGGTAGTGCAAGGCGCGCCGCGCGCTTCGGTCTGAGTTAGACCCCTCACGCCGCAGATTGCGCCACTCAAAAGCCCCATCAGCGTCCAACTCCGAGAAGCGTGCGACCTGGTCTTCAGTCGGGTTCATTTTCCCAACGGTGGCTTCGGCGCTTCGGCCCACAAAATGCACATATTCGTGTGAAACGGAAAACCCTGCCTTGGTAGGCCGGCCTGACGGATTGGCGCGCACAGCCACTGTTCCCAAAACGGTTTCTGGGTAGTCGTGCTCCAACTGCAAACGCAGTGCGGCGTTTTCTGCGTCGTCAATGGCAATACAGAGAACGCCCGTTTGGTGCAGGATGCCCATGGCGCAATGCACCCGGCGGTCCATCAAGGACAGCCAACTCGATTCCCGAAAGCCGTTTTTGTAGTCAATGGGTGAGGCATCGGTGTTGTAGGGCGGATCAATATAGATGCACTTCACCCGCTCGCGGTAGGCTGGCTCCAACGTGCGCAGCGCGGCGTAGTTGTCGGCATGCACCAGTTCACCAGCGAGTGCGGCTTCGATGTCGTCAAAGCAGGCCAGCACGCGGGCTTTGAAGGCTGGGGCAAAGTGCTGGGTGTGCAGGGGCAAATGGGGGTAGGCAGCCAGCAGCCTTTTACCGCTGGGCTGTTTGGTTTTGTCCCCAACCCAGCCAGCCCACTCTTTGACCAGTGCTGCATTGGCGCAGGCCTCATCGACCAGTTTTTGACCCGCTGCGCCAGCTTCACGCAGGAGCCAACTGCATTGGACAAGGTAGTCGGCCTGCAGCACAAACTTGCGCTTTTCAAACAGGATGGCCTGAAAGGTTTCGATCTGGTTCAAGAAGGTGATCAAGTCCAGGGCAATTTGCCGCACCAGCTTGAACTTGGCGCGCAGACGTGGCAAATCCACATCTTGCGCATCCCAGACCTGCACAAATTCATGCTTGAGGTAGACCTCCAACTCGCCGCGCAAAAAATCGCCCAGCTGGGGGTGAACAAAGAAGTCGCTGGTGTTTTTGCGCACAAAGCGACGGGCATTGCGGGCCAGCATGTCGGGGTCGAGGGCTTTGGGCGCTTGGGCGGCTTTGAAATCAACGCCTTCCAGCCAGGCGTTTAGTACGCGGTCTTGCAAGGTATTGCCTTCGGTAGAGAAATCGGCGCTGGTGTCAGCATCGGCATCGGCCCCTGTGGCATCGTTGCTTTCAGACGAATTGGCATCGTAGCCCTCGTCTTTGCTGCGTGACGTGATCTTATTTTTATAGCGCCTGGCTTCCGGATCGGTGGGGGCGCGCCATTGCCATTGCAGTTCAAATCCACCAGCTACAGCTTTGAAGGTGGCGGGGAAAAAGTGTTTGGTACTGCCTTTGGCGTTGTCCTTTTCAGTGTCAGCGCGCTCAAGGCTAAAACGCACATCGCCGGGGCCGTCTTTGTAAGCAAAACGGCTGAACAGCTCACCGCTTTTGATGTAGTGACTGCCTTTGGTAGCCCAATGAAAGTGGGTGTCTTGCCCGTTATAGGGCACGGCATAGGCGGCGCTACCACCGCGGCGAGCACGGGGAATGAAGTCGCCTTCGTCCCAATAGCGGTTGAAAAACGTGTGCAGGTGGTAATAGCAATTGGCTGACTCGGAGTGGGCCAGAGCCTGGCCACCGACGAGTGCCAACTCGGCGCTCCATTGGGCAATACGGCTAGGCAGGGCGTCTTCCAGATACGCCAGCACCAGGGCTCGGCGGTAATTCAGGACGCGGTAAATACCAAAGTCAAGGTCGGCGGCATCAAGCTTGAGAATGTCTTGCTTTAGCAAATCAAGGAAACGGACCTAGGATGAGTTGTCCGCACGACTGCTGGACGGCGTTGGTGTTGTCATAAATGATGTGGCTGGATAAGGGGGCTTGGGACTGAATTTACGCCAAGGTGCTTAGGTGGGTTTGCGCTGCAGTACCTAATTTTTCGTCAAATGTCGCCAACGGCGCTTTGAGCTCGGCGGCCAGCCAGAGGTAAGCGGCGTCGTAGGCGCTGAGTTGGTAGCGGTTGGCCAACGCGCAAACCTCCTGCAAATTCATGTCATGAAGTTCGATGTCCATGCCCAAGGCCTGTTCAAGGCCATCTGCAGCGTGCGCCTCGCCACGGCGCAGTTTTTTCAGGGCAACACTGGTTATTTCATAGGGCAGCAAGCCGGGCGCGTGCAAGGTGCGGCCCGCAATACGCTGCAAGGCTTGGGCTTGCCAGGGTTCCTGAAACACGATGCCCGCCAGGGCGCTGCAATCCATCACCATGGGGGGTCGCGCCAAATACTGCGCTGGTGGCTCCGCCACGTAAAGGGTCGGGCTGGGGCCAGGTGACTGCGCACTCATCGGCTGTCCCGGTCTTCGCGGATCATGTCAATACTGGAGCCTTGGCCGGGTACCGGGCCTAGAGGATATTTGGCTTTTAACTCTGCGACCACTTGCTCTACGGTCTTCCAGCCCTGGCGAATAATCGGGTGACCAAAGCGGTCGACACCTACCACCGTTCCCCGTCGGCCTGCCTCCCCTGGGGTGTGCGCGGTCAGGGCTCTGGCAATGCCGTCAGACACCGGGCTGGTGCTGGTAAGCGGGCTGGACTCGGGCGCAACCGCACCCTGAATCAAGGCCATCAACTCGCCTTGCAACGACCGATGGTTGCGCGCAGCGCGCTCACGAAGGGCCTGCGCCCAGGCTTCAGGCACGTCTTTGACGGATAGATTGGGCATAATGGCTCCAAAACAGACAATGGTGCCATTATGGAGCCAATTTGGATTTTTTGGGTTTCACTAGCTCAAAAACCAGCATCACCAACACGCCCAGCCCCAGCGCCGCAGCCAGCCAGGTGAGCGGCAACCGCTCAAACTTGAACAAACCCGCCAGCCACGGCACATACAGCGCCAGCGCCATCAAGGCCAATGCGGCACCACACACCCACCACAAGGTCCGGTTCGGCACACGCAGGCTTTGCAAGAGCGAGCCAGTGCGCGCCCGGTTCGCCAGAATCAGCGCCAGGTTGCCCGCCACGATGGTGGCAAACGCGAAGGCGCGCGCTGCGCCTTCGCTCAAGTGCGCCATGCCCCACCAGGTGGCACCCAGCACCACGGCCAACGCGCCCAGGCCCTGCAGCAGCGCCCACAGCAGCGTCACGCCAGCAAACAGCGGCGTGTTGACATTGCGCGGCGGACGCTGCATCAGGTCGGGCTCGGCGGGTTCGTTCTCAAACACCATCGAACACGCCGGGTCAATCACCAGTTCCAAAAACGCGATATGCAGCGGAAACAGCACCGTAGGCCAGCCCAGCAACACGGGCAGCAGCGCCATGCCAGCAATAGGCACGTGCACCGCCAGGATATAGCTCATGGATTTGCGCAGATTGTCAAAAATGCGTCGCCCGAGTTCGACCGCCTTCACCAGCCCGGCAAAGTTGTCGTCCAGCAGCACGATAGAGGCCGCCTCGCGCGCCACGTCGGTGCCACGCCCGCCCATGGCCACGCCCACATGCGCGGCTTTGAGGGCTGGCGCGTCGTTGACGCCATCACCGGTCATGGCCACCACCGCGCCATCCGCCTTGAGGGCTTGCACGATGCGCAGTTTTTGCGTTGGCGCAATACGCGCGCAGACGCTGACCGTTTTCATACGCTGCTGCAATTGGGCATCGTCCAACTGCTGCATCACATCGCCGGTCAAAACCCTGGGACTATCGGCCGCTGGGTCGGCCTGCGCACCGGTGCCCAGATCAAGTTGCGCCTGCCGGGCAATCGCCATCGCGGTGGTGGGGTAGTCGCCAGTGATCATCACCACCCGGATGCCTGCCGTGCGCGCCTGCGCCACCGCCGCCGGTATCTCGGCTCGCAGCGGGTCGGCCAGGCCCAGCAGGCCGACAAATTCGAACTCGAAGTCATGCTCAATGGCGGGCCAGTCCATGCCTTCAAAGCGCGAACGCGCCACACCCAGCACCCGCAAGCCCTGCGCCGCCATGGCTTCTACCGCTGCAGCCACCCGCGCCTGGTCGGCGGGGCGCATGTGGCACAGATCAACAATTGCTTCTGGCGCGCCCTTGGCCGCCACCACATGGGCTTGGCCCACCTGTGCCCGCCAGACATGCGACATGGCCCGCAACTCGGGCGTCAGACCGTATTGCTGCATCAGCGTCCAGTCGCGGTGCAGGTGCTCGGTGTCTTTCAGGAAATGTTGGCCCAGGCGATGAAAGGCTTTCTCCATCGGGTCAAACGGCTCGGCCACGCTGGCCAGGATCGAGTACTCCACCAGCGGGTGAAAACGCTCAGGTAGCTCCGAGGTGGTGGCGTAATCGATGCTCAGGCTGTCGCCCGCAGGCGCCTCAGGCCCTTCGGCGTAAAGCTGTGCCACCGTCATGCGGTTTTCAGTCAGTGTGCCGGTTTTGTCCACACACAGCACGCTGGTGGCACCCAGAGTTTCGATGGCGCTCACACGGCGGGTGAGCACCTGGTGTTTGGACAGTCGCCAGGCTCCCAGCGCGGGAATCACCGTCATCACCACACTGAACTCTTGCGGCAGCAAGGCCATGGCCAGCGCAATGCCCGCCAGCAAGGCCGCCATCCAGTCACCGCGTATCAGACCAAAAGCCAGCACCAACAGCACACTGGCCACACCTGCCAGAAGCGCCAGCACCTTGACCAGTTTCGCGACTTGCAGGCGCAGCGGCGAAGACTCGGTCGTCAAACCTTGCAGCGCCACACCTATGCGCCCAATTTCGCTGCGCTCGCCGGTGGCGAGAACCCGCGCCAGACCGTGTCCGCGCACCAGCAGCGTGCCGCAGAAAAGCTTCTCAGACGCAGGCAATGCGTCTGCCAGAGCGTGTGCGTCAAGCGCGGTCCGAGCCACCTTGTCCACAGGCAAAGGCTCGCCCGTGAGCAAAGACTCATCAAGTTGCAGGTCCACACCACTGATCAATACCGCGTCTGCCGCCACCCGATCACCCTCGGCCAGCACCAGCACATCGCCCACCACCACCTCGCGTCCGGCAATGCGCTTGGGCGCGCCGTCGCGCAGCACCAGCGCGCGCGGGCTGGTCAGGTCACGCAGGCTGGCCAGCGCATGCTCGGTCTTGCCCTCCTGGTACAGCGTGAGGGTCAACACCACCAGCACCAGCGCCAGCAGGATCAAACCTTCCTGCAGATCACCAAGCAGCAGGTACAGACCAGCCGCGCCCAGCAGCAGCGCAAACATCGGGTCTGACAGGGTCTCACGGGCGATCGCCAGCAGGCCGCGCTGCTGGTCGGCTGGCAAAACGTTGGGCCCGTCTTGCTGCAACTGCTGGGCAGCTTGCGCGGTGTTCAGACCGCCTGGCGCAGTGCCTGGTGCTAGGCCATCTGACACCGCTGGTGGTTTAGTGGACATATCAACCTCTAGCCCTTATCTGTATTGCGGTAGCAGCTATTTTTTATATAGCTTTCTAGTCTTGGCATCATGCATCTTCATGCCTGGCCTGTCTGTACGTCAACCGGCTAATGGCAAGAGATGGCACCGGCCGTGAATAATCTGTATTTCTATACAGTAACATCCTGCGATGGCCAAAGACAAAAACCAATATGTATGTTCCGACTGCGGCGGCATCAGCCCGAAGTGGCTGGGCAAATGCCCGCACTGCCATGCCTGGAACACGCTGATCGAATCGGTTGCTGAAACCAGCAGCGCGCCCACCAAAAACCGCTTTGCCTCACTGGCCAAAACGGCTGAAGTCACCGTTTTGGGCGACATCGAGGCCATCGACTTCGCCCGCACGCCCACCGGCCAGGAGGAACTTGACCGCGTGCTGGGCGGCGGCATGGTTGAAGGCGGTGTAGTGCTGATCGGCGGGGACCCCGGTATTGGTAAATCGACGCTGCTGCTGCAAGCGCTCGACTCGCTGCAGCGCAGCGGCCAGCGCACGTTGTATGTCACCGGTGAAGAAAGCGGCGCGCAAGTGGCGCTGCGCGCGCGCCGCCTGGGGCTCGATGGCTCCCAGGTGAGCGTGTTGGCAGAAATCGGGCTGGAAAAAATCCTCGCCACGCTGGAGGCCACCCGGCCCGACATTGCGGTGATCGACTCGATCCAGACGGTGTATTCCGAACAACTCACCTCCGCTCCCGGCTCAGTGTCTCAGGTGCGCGAATGCGCCGCACACTTGACCCGTTTTGCCAAAGCCAGCGGCCAGGTGGACGGCGTGGGCCGTGGCCGGGCCACCAGCATCGTGCTGGTCGGTCATGTCACCAAAGAAGGCGCGCTGGCCGGGCCGCGCGTGCTGGAACACATGGTCGATACCGTGCTGTATTTTGAAGGCGATACCCACAGCAGCTTCAGGCTGGTGCGCGCCATCAAAAACCGTTTTGGCGCTGTGAATGAAATAGGCGTGTTTGCCATGACCGAAAAGGGTCTGAAAGGCGTCAGTAACCCAAGCGCCATCTTTCTGAGTCAACACGCCGAGCCAGTGCCTGGCAGTTGTGTCATGGTCACGCTGGAAGGCACGCGGCCGATGCTGGTGGAAATTCAGGCACTGGTGGACAGTGGCGGCCCGTCGCCAAGGCGTTTGAGTGTGGGTCTGGACAAGGACCGGCTGGCCATGCTGCTGGCGGTGCTGCACCGCCACGCCGGGGTGGCGTGTATGGATCAGGATGTGTTTGTCAACGCGGTTGGGGGCGTCAAAATATCGGAGCCCGCCGCTGACTTGGCTGTATTGCTATCAATTACTTCATCGCTCAGAGGCAAGCCGCTGCCCAAGGGCTTCTTTGCGTTTGGTGAAGTGGGCCTAGCCGGTGAGGTGCGCCCGGCTCCGCGCGGGCAGGAGCGCCTGAAAGAAGCCGCCAAGCTGGGTTTCAGCGTGGCCGTAGTGCCCAAAGCGAATCTGCCCAAAAACCTCAAATCGAGAGACTTTGAGGGCTTGACCATTCACCCGGTTGAGCGGGTGGAGCAGGCGATGGAAGTGGTGCGCGGCCTGAGCTAGTCTCAACTGAGACACCGCCCTGGTCGGGCGTGGCCAGGTTTATTGCGCCGCAGGCTACTCGAGCATTTTCAAAACGCGGTCGGTCAGGTCGTTCTTCGGGTCCACAAACGCGGCGTTTTGCAGCACCATGTCGAGCTTTTCAGTGGCGGCCAACTGCTTGACGATCGTGTTGGTGCTGGCGATCAGCGTTTGCAGCTCTTCACTCTTGCGCTTGTTCAGCTCTTCCTGAAAAGTGCGCGCTAAACGTTGCAGATCACGCTCTTGCTCCATCAGTTTCTTTTGCTGCTCCACCCGCTTGGTTTCCGCCAGCACCGGGGCGTCGGTCTGGAATTTGGTGACTGCCGTCTTGAAGCTGCTTTCCTGCTTGACCAGGTCTTTCTGGCGGGTGGAAAACTCTTTTTCCAGCTTGCCCTGGCTGGCTTTGGCGGGTGCCGACTCTTTCAGCACGCGCTCAAGGTTCACAAAACCAATGCGGCTGGCAGAAAAATCTGAAGCCTGGGCAGTGGCGACGCCGCAGAGCAAAAAAGACCCCAAGGTCAACTGGGCGCCCCAGCGAATAAATGCGTTTTTCGAGGTAGCAAAAGTGGAACGATTCATGTGTATTGCCTTGAAGTGAAAGTTCAATTGTGCCGCCTTGACGGGTACGGCGTTAATTGCGGACGAAAGTATTGCCAGACTTTTTGACACTGTCACCCACCTTGAGACCTGGGTCTTGCGCAAAATCGAACTTGGCGCTGCCGCCGTTGGTGTAGCTCACACTCACCTGCCAGACCTTGCTGGCGTTCATGTTTTCCTGAATTTTCTTGCCCGCATAGGCGCCGCCAGCTGCGCCTGCAATGGTCGCTAGGTCCTTGCCAAGGCCGCCACCCACCTGGCGGCCCAGCACCGCTCCGGCTACGCCACCGGCGATCAGCCCAACCGCGTTACTGTCACCTTCTTTGTCCACCAGATGCACCGCCGTCACATGCCCGCAGTCGGCACAGTTGTTGGCAGCAGGCTGGGTGCTGTAGGTGCCTTTGCCAACGCGCAACGCGGCCAGGGTTTTGTCGTAAATCGCCAGGGCATCGCGACGGCACTGGATGCGCGCCTCTGACGACGCTTCGTCGACGCAGAGTTTTTTGTCGGCCTCGTAGCGGGTCTTGGCCTCCTTTTGGGTTTGCACGGCTGCGGGGTCAGATGACCAGCTGGTTTGCGCCAGCGCTTGACCGCTCAGGGCGGCAAATGACACAGCAAAGGCGAACCACAGACCTTGAAAGCGCAAAGTACGAGCCATGAAAACCTCCAAATTAGGCAGCCAAAGGGCAGCGGCAAAAAAAGGCAAAGGATACTCCTGATGCAACCGTTTTCAATCCCGACAGTGTGAGTAAACGCACGCACCCACCCCTTGCCCAGCACAGGCAGGTCAGCCCTCTAAAATGTCTGATTTGGCCCTCAGCGCCGCGCTGAACTTTAAGGAATAACCGATGAGTCCCCTACCCCCCTCAATGGCTGACCGAGACGGCAAAATCTGGATGGACGGCCAGTTGGTGGAATGGCGCGACGCCAAGATCCATGTGCTGAGCCACACCTTGCACTACGGCTGTGGCGCTTTTGAGGGCGTGCGCGCTTACAACACGGTCAACGGCACGGCCATCTTCCGCCTGGAAGAGCACACCGAGCGTCTGTTCAACAGCGCCAAGATCCTGCGCATGAAGATCCCGTTCACCATGGAGCAAGTGCTGCAGGCGCAGTGCGACGTCATTCGCGCCAATAAGCTTGAATCAGGCTACATCCGCCCGCTCACCTGGATTGGTGACAAAAAACTTGGCGTGTCGCCCAAGGGCAACACCATCCACCTGATGGTGGCCGCCTGGTCCTGGGGCGCTTATCTGGGCGAAGAAGGTATGCGCCGTGGCATCCGGGTGAAGATTTCCAGCTTTACCCGCCACCATGTCAACATCACCATGACGCAGGCTAAGGCGGTGAGCAACTACACCAATTCGATCCTGGCGAATATGGAAGCCACCGACGATGGTTATGACGAAGCCATGCTGCTTGATGCCAGCGGTTTTGTCTCGGAAGGCGCTGGCGAAAACCTGTTTGTGGTGAAAGATGGCGTGGTCTACACCCCGGATCTGTCGGCCGGTGCGCTCAACGGCATCACTCGCAACACGGTGCTGCACATCTGCAAAGACCTGGGGCTGGAAGTGGTGCAAAAACGCATCACCCGTGACGAGGTATACATTGCCGATGAGGCCTTCTTCAGCGGCACAGCCGCCGAGATCACCCCGATCCGCGAACTTGACCGTATCGAGCTGGGCAAGGGCGACTATGTCGGCAGCCGTGGCCCGATCACCGAGAAAATCCAGACCGCGTTCTTTGACATCGTCAATGGCCGCAACCCCAAATACGCCCACTGGCTGACCTTGGTTTAACTACGGGGAAAGATGGAACACACCATGACCAAAGCACCCATCGAACTGCTGGCCAAAGACCTGACCGATGACGGTGCGTATTTTTGCCCCAGCCCACTGGCCCAGATGACCGTTCAGGACACCCACCCCAAGGTCTATCTGGATGTGGCCGCCACCGGTGAGGCCAAGTGCCCGTATTGCGGCAGGGTTTACAAGCTCAAAGACGGCGAACACTTCCAGGGCCATTGATGGCGGTGGGTCTGGCTGCCACACACGCCGCAAAGCGCGCACTGGTGATTGCGCCGCAGTGGATTGGCGACGCGGTGATGACCGAGCCGCTACTGCGCCGCCTGCAGGCGCGCGGCGAGCGTCTTACCATTGGCGCCCTACCCTGGGTGGCGCCGGTCTACCGGGCCATGCCGCAGGTGGCCGAAGTTATTGAATTCCCTTTTGCCCACGGTGGCCTGCAACTGCGCGAGCGGCGCCGTCTGGCGCAGCAGGTCGATGGCCAGTTTGATGTCGCCTACATTTGCCCCAACTCACTGAAAAGCGCGCTGCTGCCGTTTCTGGCGGGCATCCCAGAGCGGGTGGGCTACCTGGGCGAGGCGCGCGTCGGCCTGCTTACCCACCGGCTGAAAAACCCGTCCAAGGGTAAGCGTCCGCCGATGGTGGCGTTTTACTGCGCACTCAGCGGCGAGGCCGATGTCAACGCCGACCGGCCACAGCTGCACATCGACCCAGCTGCAGCCGACGCCGTCTTGCAGGTGCTGGGCCTGCAGCGCGGCGGCTATGTGGTGATGGCGCCCGGCGCCGAATTTGGCCCCGCCAAGCGCTGGCCCACCCGCCACTTTGCCGAACTGGCGCGCCAGCTGAGCCTGCCCGTGGTGCTGCTGGGCTCGGCCAAAGAAGCTGACTTGTGCGCCGAAATTGAGCAAGGCTGCCAAACCCCCGGCCTCAGCAGCACGCCACCGCCGCCGATCCTCAATTTGGCAGGAAAAACCTCCTTGGCCCAGGCGCTGGCTGTGATCAGTGCGACCAGAAGCATGGTCAGCAACGACTCCGGCCTGATGCATGTTGCCGCCGGGTTTGGCGTGCGCCAGGTAGCGGTGTTTGGCTCCAGCAGCCCATTGCACACGCCACCGCTCAATGCAGCAGCCCATGTGGTGTGGCTAAAGAACGACCCCAGCTACCAGCCGCCGCTGGACTGTGCGCCCTGCTTTGAGCGCGTCTGCCCGCTGGGTCATACCCGCTGCTTGAACGACATCCGGGCGGCTCGGGTGTTAGCATTTTTATAGCTGTTCACGCTTATTGCATAAGGGCTAGCGGCTGATTTTAGGCAAAAAGAAGCCACCCGAAGGTGGCTTGTAAAAGTTCCCCCGGAGGGGAACGTCGTTGGAAACCTTGCAAACCTCAAAAGTACCCTTGCATACCTTTACCGATAGTTTTGCTTCAACACTGTGACAGCAGCTAGGAGAACTTTAATGGCCCGCTGACCGTTTGGATATCCCCCATTTGGGGGATATTGAGGGGTTTTTTGAAGAAAGTTTTGCTTTTTTTGATACAAAACTTCAGTCTTTGATCTACGGCAGGGGCAATTCGATGATGAAGCAGGCCCCGCCCTCGGGCCGGTTCTCACAAAAAGCCCGTCCGCCGTGGCGCTGGGCGATGGATTTCACCAACGCTAGGCCCAGCCCGACGCCACCCGCACGCTCGGTGGCACCGGGCAGTCGGTAAAAAGGCTCAAAAATGCGTTCCATCAGCTCAGGCGGCACGCCTGGCCCGCGGTCACAGACCCTGATTTCGGCGTGCTGCGCCACCAGTGACAAGCGCAGGCTCACCTCACCTGCGGCATGGCGGCGCGCGTTCTCCAACAAGTTGCGAACCGCGCGGCGCAGCAGTTTGGCCACGCCCTGAACGGCCAGTTCGTGGACAAACTGGCCACTGTCGGGCGCTGAAGGGTCAGCGGGCAGCAGTAGCTCGGCATCGACCCGGGCGCACTCCTCGGCGGCCAAGCCCACCAGGTCCACCGACTCGATGGTGCCCATGTCTGTTTCGGACGCTTCCAGTCGGCTGGCGAGCAAAATTTCTTCGATCAGCTCGTCCAACTCATGAATGTTGCGGGCGATCTCTGCCCGAGAAGTGGGCGACACGCCGGGGCCCATCAGCTCCAAGCCCATGCGGATGCGGGTGAGCGGCGAGCGCAGCTCGTGCGAGGCATTGGCCAACAGCGACTTTTGCGAGGCCAGCAGTACCTCGTGCGACTTGACCAGACTCTCGACGCGTTCGGCGGCGTGGTTAAAGCGCTTGGCCAGAAATGCCACCTCGTCAGAACCGGTCTCGGGCATGCGGGCTGACAAATCGCCCGCGCCCCACTGCTGTACGCCGCGTTGCAGGCGTTCCAGACGGCGGGTGAGTGTTCGCACAATGGGGTAGGTGGCCAGCGCTACCGCCAAACCCACCCACACCAGCATCCAGGCAAAACCAAACGGCGGGCGGCTCCAGATCGACGGTGGCGGGCGGGTCAGGCGCAGGCGCACGGTCTTGCCGTCTTGCATACGCACCAAGAATTCAGAACCACCGGGGCGCGCTGCGACGCCGACGGCGGTTGATTCAGGCGCCGCACCCTCGCTGTCTGCCCCGCCTGCACTGGACGCATTGGCAGGAGCGGTATTGGCCGCATCGGGATCGGCTGCGGCCTGCTCAGCCTGGTGTCTGGCCTGGCGAGAGGCACGCCGCTGCTCGCGCAGCTCGCGGCTTGGCAGATGGTCCATCTGGCGATGCGGCTGCCCGCGGCCAACGATTTGGCCCGCCTCGTCAATCACCACCACCTCACGCGGTGGTGGCTCGGCAGCCAGCCGCCAAATCCACCCCACCAGCAAAATCAGCACCGCCAGCGCCAGCACAACGGCCAGCCAGATGCGGACGTAGAGCTTTTGGAACATTAGGGCTCGTTACGTAATAAGCTGTGCATTTGGGTGTCGGCTTTGGGATGCAGCGCTAGGCGCAAAGCGTGCCGTTTAGCTCTGCTAAACAAACGATTTGGAACGACGCAATGCGCCCAAAGCTGACAAGACAAATGTGCATGTTATTGCGTAACGAGCCCTTAGTCCTGCAGTCGGGCAAAGACGTAACCGACACCGCGCACGGTCAAAATGCGTTTCGGGCTTTTGGCGTCTGCCTCGATAGCGGCGCGGATGCGGCCCATGTGCACGTCGATAGAGCGGTCAAACGCATCGAGCTCGCGCCCACGCACGGCCTCCATGATCTGGTCACGCGTCAGCACCCGGCCAGCGCGCTCGGCCATGGCCACCAGCAGGTCAAACTGGTAAGAGGTCAGCTCGCAGGCCTGGCCCGCCACACTCACCAGCCGCGCGTCACGGTCAATCTCCAGCGAGCCAAAATGCAGCGCCTGCGTGGCCGCTGGCTGCGCACCCTCCACATGGCGGCGCAGCACGGCGCGAATACGCGCCAGCAGTTCACGCGGCTCAAATGGCTTGGGCAAATAATCGTCGGCACCGATTTCCAGGCCGATGATGCGGTCCATCGGGTCGCCCTTGGCGGTGAGCATCAGCACCGGCGTGGCGGCCAGCGCACCGGGCAGCGCGCGGATGCGCCGGCACACTTCTAGGCCGTCCATGTCGGGCAGCATCAGGTCCAAGATGACCAGTTGTGCAGGCTGGTCTTGCAGAGCTGCCAGCCCGGTCTTGGCGTCGCCCGCGTGGGCCACGGTGTAGCCAGACTGGCCCAGGTATTCACACACCATGTGGGCCAGGCGGGTGTCGTCTTCGATCATCAACAGCTGTTGGTTCATGTTTTCAGTCTAGCGGGCGCATACCTCAGAGGCTTGAAGCCCACGTAAAGTTAGGTAAAACTAGCGCATCAATCGCTCTGTTTTAAGGAGCTATCAGCGCTTTCTCCATAAGGGCTAGAGGCCGTTTTGAGTCTTGAAGCAAACCAGACAAGCAAGAGCACTGGCAGCCCCAAAAACGCGGTCACAGTAAAGAAATTCTGGTAGCCAAAGCTGTCCACATAACTGCCCGAATAGCCCGCCAGAAACTTCGGCAAAAGCAGCATCATTGAGCTGAACAGGGCATATTGCGTGGCCGAATAGTTCACATTGGTCAGGCTCGACAAGTAGGCAATAAACGCCGCCGAGGCAATGCCGCCCGCCAGGTTATCGGCGGAAATCACCAGCACCAGCCCGGTCAGGTCATGACCGCGCGTGGCCAGACCGGCAAACAGCAGGTTACTTGCGGCACTGAGTACCGCGCCCAACATCAGCACCCGCATCACCCCAAAGCGCATGGCCAGCGCGCCGCCCACAAAGGCCCCTGCCAGCGTCATGATCACGCCAAACACCTTGGTCACCGCTGCCACCTCGTCTTTGGTGTAACCCATGTCCACATAAAACGGGTTGGCCATGATGCCCATCACCACGTCGCTGATGCGGTAGGTGGCAATCAGCGCCAGGATCAGCACGGCGTGCGAGCCATAGCGCTTCAAAAAATCGGCAAACGGCGCCACCAGCGCGCCACGCAGCCAGTCCAGCGCGTTTTTAGCGGGTGGCATGGGGCGGCGCAGTGGCTCGGGCGACAGCAGCACGGTCACCACCCCCAGCAGCATGCTCGCCGCCATCACCAGATACGCGGTTTGCCAGGCCCCTTGCTGGTAGCCAATGACGCCCTCCACCTGCGCCCGCGCTGCCACCCACAGTACCCCGGCCCCAGCCCAGATCATCGCCAGGCGGTAACCGGTCTGGTAAGACGCGGCCAGCGCCGCTTGCCGGTCAACATCAGCCGACTCGATGCGAAACGCATCCAGCGCAATATCCTGCGTGGCGGAGCCAAACGCTACCGCTAGCGCGCCCCATACCACCGGGGTCAGCGCCACCTGCGGGTCGTTGAAACTCATCGCCACCAGCCCGGCCAGAATCGCCAACTGCGACAGCAGCAACCAACTGCGCCTGCGCCCCAGCCAGCGCGTCAGAATAGGAATTGGCAAGCGATCCACCAGTGGTGCCCAGACCCATTTGAAGGCGTAAGCCAGACCGACCCAGCTCAGGTAGCCAATAGTGGTGCGGTCAACACCCGCCTCGCGCAGCCAAAAGCTCAGCGTGCCCAGCACCAGCAGCAAAGGCAAGCCTGCTGAGAAGCCCAGTAGCAGCATGCGCACCGAGGCTGGTTCCAGATACACCGCAAGGGTGGCCAGCCAGCTGCGCGGTGTGGGCGCAGCACTTGAGTCATTCAAAGTCATCGGGGGATGATAGCGAGCCAGCTTGCCCGATACGCGCTGCGCAAGGGGCTGGCGCTGTCTAGAATTTACCCATGCGCGACCACCCCTTGCTTCTTTTCTTTTTGGGTGATGGCGTGCAGGTCTCGCGGCCCATCGTCTGGCTGATCGGGTTCTTTGCGTTTCTGAACGTCTATTCCATCCAGGCGGTACTGCCGATGGTGATGACTGACTTTGCTGCCACACCGCTGCAAGCCGGGCTGACCGTGGGGGCCACGGTACTCGCCGTGGGGCTGATCTCGCCGTTCATGGGCATGTTGTCAGATGCGGTAGGACGTAAAAACGTGTTGACCGTTTCTCTTTTCGCGATGACGCTGCCCACTGCGCTGATTCCGCTCACCCACAGCCTGAATGCGCTGATTGCCCTGCGTTTTTTGCAGGGGCTGGCGGTACCGGGCATTGTGGTGGTGCTGATTGCCTACCTGGGTGAGGAATTTCGCAGCAACGGCATGGCGCGCATGACGGCCATTTATGTGGGCGGCACGGTGATGGGCGGTTTTTGCGGGCGCTTCATCACCGGGCATGTGGGGCACTGGCTGGGCTGGCGCAGCGCGTTTGTGCTGCTGGCGGTGATGAACCTGGCGGGCGGGCTGCACATGTTATGGCGGCACCTGCACAACCAGCGGCTGCTGGCATCATGCGCGGTGGGCTTTTGTGTGCTGTTTTCGCTGGTGGGCACCTTCACCTACGTCAACTTTCTGTTGGTGGCGGCACCTTTTCAGCTGTCTGCAGCCGGGCTGGCGAATGTGTTTGCGGTGTATCTGGTGGGTGTGCTGGTCACGCCGCTGGCCGCCCGGCCGATGGAGCGACTGGGGTTCATGAAAGCCCTGTTGTGGGCGCTGGCGACCTCGGCTGCTGGCCTGCTGCTGACGCTGGCACCTAACCTGTGGGTGGTGATCGTCGGGCTGGCGGTGTGCGCCAGCGGTGTGTTTTTATGCCAATCGGCCACCATCAGCGCCATTTCCACCAACGTGACCGAGGGACGCTCGCTGGCCACCGGCCTGTATTACATGAGCTACTACGCAGGTGGTGCGGCGGGCACCTGGGTCGTGGGGCTGGCTTTTGAGGGCTGGGGCTGGAGCGGATCGGTCGCGACGATTGCTGGGGCGCAGGCGCTCGCGGCGATGATTGTGCTGCTGATTTGGCGCCCGCGCACTTGACACGCCACACTTGATATCGCGGTCATCGGCCTGACCTGTAAGACCAGTCCTTACACATGGAGGTTTTATGCATGCTGTGCGTCAACCCGCTGTGGCGGGTGCTTTTTACCCCCAACAGGGGGCGGTGCTGGCGCAGGACATCCGCACCTTTTTGGCTGGCGTACCGGCAGATGCCGACACCCCAGCCGCCACGCCCAAAGCCATCATCGTGCCGCACGCGGGTTACATCTACTCGGGCAGCACCGCGGCGCTGGCCTACGCCCAGCTGGCAGCGGTACGCCACAGCATCCGGCGCGTGGTGTTGCTGGGGCCCGCCCACCGCGTCGCGCTGCGCGGTCTGGCGCTGCCCGGTGACGACTTTCTGGCCACACCGCTGGGCGAGATTGAAGTGGATCAGGCGGCAGTGACCCAACTAGCCAAACTGCCCCAGGTGGTGGTGAGCCGCAGCGTGCACGCCCAGGAACATTCCCTGGAGGTTCAATTGCCGTTTTTACAGACCGTACTGAACGACTTCAAACTGGTGCCGCTGGTGGTGGGTGATGCCAGCCCGGCCGAGGTGGCCGAGGTGCTGGAGCTGCTGTGGGGCGGACCAGAAACGCTGCTGGTCATCAGCTCTGATTTGTCGCATTTTTTACCCTACCGCACGGCGCGGCAGGTCGACCGCCAGACCGCGCAAGCGATCCTGGACTTGCGTGGCCCGGTGTCACACCACCAAGCCTGCGGCGGCACGCCCATCAACGGCCTGTTGCTGGCCGCCCGCCAGCATGGGCTGCAGCCGCATCTGTTGGGGATGTGCAATTCGGGTGACACGGCGGGCGACAAAGACCGGGTCGTGGGCTACGCCGCCGTGGCATTCATACAGGAGCCTAGCCATGCACACTGACGCCACACCCGGCACGCCGTTCGCGTCTGCCACCCTCAGCGATCAGTTGGGTGCCAGCCTGCTGAATCTGGCCCGCGCCAGTATTTCCAGCGCGCTGGGGCAACGGGTGGACGCGAAAGTAGAGGCGGACAATGCCGCATTGCAGGCGCCAGGCGCCTGTTTTGTCACCCTGACGCAGCGCGGGCAACTGCGTGGCTGCATTGGTTCGCTGCAAGCGCGGCGCAGTTTGCTGGCCGATGTGCAGGCCAACGCGGTGGCTGCTGCCCTGCAAGACACACGGTTTGCACCCTTGACCCTAAAAGAACTGCCAGTCACTGACATCGAGGTGTCGGTGCTGTCGCCCATGCAAGACTTGCCCTTTGACAGCGAGGCCGATGCGCTGGCCCAATTGCGCCCTGGTGTGGACGGCGTGGTGTTTGAGTTTGGGCGCTACCGCAGCACTTTTTTGCCGCAGGTGTGGGTGCAGTTGCCAGAGGCGCGCGACTTCATGGCGCACCTCAAACGCAAGGCCGGACTGCCTGCAAACTTTTGGGATGCTGGCGTGCGCCTGCAGCGCTACAGCGTGCACCCCTGGCAAGAGACCCCCTGCGACGGCAGCCCCTGATGCACGCCACTAACGCCCCACCCTACCTGGCACGCTACTGGCACAACCTGCCCGACGGACGCATGCAGTGCGACCTGTGCCCGCGCGACTGCAAACTGCACGCGGGCCAACGCGGCGCGTGCTTTGTGCGCATGCGCGAGGGTGACGAGATGATCCTGACCACCTACGGGCGGTCTTCGGGCTTTTGCATCGACCCGATCGAAAAAAAGCCGCTGAATCACTTCTACCCCGGCTCCAGCGTGCTCTCTTTCGGCACGGCGGGCTGCAACTTGGCCTGCAAGTTTTGCCAGAACTGGGACATCAGCAAATCCCGTGACATGGACCGTCTGATGGACCAGGCCTCGCCTGAGATGATTGCGGCGCAGGCCCTCGAATACCACTGCACAAGCGTCGCCTTCACTTACAACGACCCAGTCATTTTTGCCGAATACGCCATGGACGTGGCAGATGCTTGCCACGCCGTTGGCATCAAAACCGTAGCGGTCACCGCGGGCTACATGCACGCCCAGCCACGGCGCGACTTTTACGCCAAGATGGACGCCGCCAATGTGGATCTGAAAGCGTTTACCGATGACTTTTACTTTCAGCTCACTGGCTCCCACTTGCAGCCGGTGCTGGACACGCTCGTTTATTTGAAGCATGAAACCCAGGTCTGGTTTGAGATCACCACGCTTTTGATACCTGGCCACAACGACTCGAACGAAGAACTCGAAGCCCTGTCACGCTGGGTGATGCAGGCGCTGGGGCCAGATGTGCCGCTGCACTTCTCGGCCTTTCACCCCGATCACAAAATGCCTGACGTGCCTGCCACGCCCACCGCCACGCTGGTGCGCGCCCGCAACATCGCCCTGAAAGCGGGCCTGCACTATGTCTACACCGGCAATGTGCATCACGCCGAGGGCGACACCACCTATTGCCCCGGCTGCCATGCGCCGTTGATTCAGCGCGACTGGTATCAGATCAACAGCTACCGGCTCACTGCCGAGGGTTGCTGCCCAGACTGCGGCACAGCGCTGGCAGGGCGCTTTGCCGCCAAGGCGGGTCATTTCGGGCGCCAGCGCATCTCGATTGTCATGGGCCGTTGAAGAGCGACTCAAGGGCCATTGACAGCCCGCCAGGCCAGCCGTCTGACGCTGCGGACTTACCGCAACGCTTGCACTCTGGCTTGCAGAGCGGCGGGGTTAATCACACCAAAGTGCGCGTCCACCTGCTGGCCACTGGCATCGAAAAACAAGGTGGTTGGCAAGCCCTGGGAACCTACTGCCGGGCCCAGGCTACGGCTGGCGTCAATCCAGACGTTTTGCAACGCCAGACCCGAGCGCTGCAAATAGGTTTGAACTGCCCCCACAGTCTCGCCCTGGTTGACAAAAATGAACTGGATGCCGGGCTCGCGTTGTTGCGCGGCGGCCAGATCAGGCATTTCTATACGGCACGGCGCACACCAACTGGCCCACAGGTTCACCACCGCTGGCTTGCCGCGAATGACCTCGGGCAGACTGCGCATTTGCCCGGTGCTCAAGTCTGTCAGCATGACTTCAGGTGCCTGCGGGCGCAACGCGCCGCCATCTGCCCACCAAACGGCGGCGTTCGCCCCGCCCCAAAGCGTGGCGCCAGTCAAAGCCGCCAACCCCAACGCTCTTCTGGCGGCTGGCCAGTGCCAAGCGCGCCAGGCCAGCCACGCCGCACCGCTGGCCAGCCCGGCCAATGCCAACCAGCCACCATCCCGCAGGTCAAACAAGGCCCAGGGGGTTGCCAAATAAATGGCGAAATATGGCAGCACATAACCGATGCGGGCTGCCAGCAGCCCCAGCAGCACCGCGAGCCACACTGTGTTTTCAGCTTTTGTACGGTCGTCTTTGGCCACCTGTCGGCCCGCCACGCTGGCCGCCGCCCAGGCTGACAGCAGCAAGATTAAGGGCGCTACCGGCAAAGCCAGCGGGCCAAGGGAAACCGACAACATGGACAAGCTGACCGGTCAGCTCAGGCGCTGAGGGGCTCGATCGTCGGGGTGTGTTTATTCAACCCCAGCGACAGCAACAACATCACCACCATCAAAACAGCCACCACCTCATAGGCCACACTAAAACCTGCTGCCCCGTGGCCGCTGAAGTCGGCCAAGGCGCCAATCGCCGTGGCAGACAGCAATGTGCCTACGCTGGTGAAAATATTGATCAAACCTTGCGCCGTGCCACGCTGCGCCAGCGGTGCCTCATCAATGGCGATGGTGCGCAGCGCACCACTGACCACCACGCCCACCCCCAGCCCGACCGGCATGGTTGACAGCAAAAACCCCCACAAGCCCATACTGGTGAAGGCGCTGGCGCCGTAGCCCACGCTCAGCAAGGCAAAGCCAAACACGATCAGCGTGCGGGCACCCAGGCGATTGAGCAACCGCCCCGAGCCCATCGAGCCCAGAATGGAACACACCACCATCGGCAACAACACAAACCCGGCATTCTCACGCGCTACCCCGTAGGCCAAGGTGGCAATGGAGGTGAGAAAAATCACGCTGCCCATGCCAAACCCGGCACCCAATGTCAGCAGGTAGGTTAAGGAAAGCTGCCGGTTGGCAAAGATCGACATCGGAATCAGCGGCTGCAAGGCGCGTTTTTCCACCCAGATAAACAGCGGCAGTAGCACGATGATGGCTGCCAGCGTGTAAGGCCACACGGTCCAGCCGGTGATCTCGTCGCCAATCTGCGTCACGGTCGCCACCAACGAGACCAGCAACAGCAACAAAACCACAATGCCGCGCCAGTCCAGCGGCGGCAGCTTGGTTTGGGCCCGCTGGGTGGGCAGCGCGCTAGCGCCCAGGTACAGCACGTAGGCGGCTATCGGCAAGTTGGCCAGAAAAATCCAGTGCCAGTTCAGGAAGACCATCACCACACCAGCCAGCGGCGGGCCGAGGACAAATGCCATGCCATAGGTGGCACCAATCAGGCCCAGCGCACGGCCGCGTTCTTTGGGCGGTAGCGCGTCGGCAATCACCGCGCTGGCCGTCGGAATGATGCCGCCACCGCCAATGCCCTGAATGACACGCCCGAGCACGACCGCCCAAAAAACCGGTGCCAGCGCAATCACCAGCGAGCCCAGAGCAAACAACGAGATACTGATCAGGTAAACCGGGCGGCGTCCATAGCGGTCGCCCAAGCTGGCCAGCGGCGCGGTGCTGCTCAGTGAGGCCAGGATGAACGCAATCATCACCAGGCCGACCTGCCGGTTGTCAATCTGGAAGGCCTCGCGCAAGGCGGGGATGACCGGCGCGACGATGGCCGTGTCTAGCGCCGACATAAAGACGCCGATGAACAGAACCGTCATCAGTCGCCGGTACGCTGGGGTACCAGCCGGTAGGGAAGCAGACGACATCGAAACCCCGCTAAATGCCAAAAAATGGCTTGAAAAGGTTGTCAGTGTAGTGTTTTTGGGCATTTTCATCTGGCTGCGCCCGCCACCATGGGCAAGCCGGGAGTGCTGGCTGGACAGCCTCACGCTGGCAGTGATTGCCATCAGCCAGAGTCAGCGCAGCGACCCGATCCCAGACGAGTGATGGATGCGTTTGCTGAATTGGGCCAGCACTTGTCTGCTTGGCGGCGTGCCGTCAAGCGCCGAAAAGGCCTTTGAGCCACTGCAGCGGGTCCAGGTCCAGACGCCACACAGCCCCAGCCGTTCGAAACTCCTCAAACACCCAGTCGCCCTGTGCCTGCACCACCCCGGCGGGCTGGGGCTGGTAATGCACTGGCTGACCAGAGGGGCTGCTGCGCATGTAATCAATCCAGATTGGTAGGGCTACGGTGGCGCCAAATTCGCGCGCGCCCAGCGAGCGCGGTTCATCAAAGCCCATCCAGGCCACCGCCGTGGTGGTGCCTGCGTAGCCTGCAAACCAACCGTCAAAGGCGTCGCTACTGGTGCCGGTTTTGCCTGCCAGGTCTTGCCGGGCCAGCTTTTTTGAAGCCGCCGCGCCAGTTCCCGAGGCAACAACTTCGCGCAGCATGCTGTCGGTGATGAAGGCGTTGCGTGCATCCAGCACGCGCGCACTCTCTTGGCCGGGCAGCACCGGCTTGGCTTCAAACAGCACGTTACCCCGGGTGTCCACCACCTTCTGGATCAGGTAGGGGTTGATCTGGTATCCACCGTTGGCAAACACCGAAAAGGCGCCAGCCATCTGCAACGGAGTGACGGCGCCGGTGCCCAGCGCCAGCGTGTAGTTGACCGGCTGGCGTGCCGCGTCAAAGCCGAAACGCGGTAAAAAATCATGCGCGTATTGCGGCGTGATGGCACGCAGCAGGCGCACTGCCGCCACGTTTTTGGACTGCGCCAGCGCGGTGCGCAGGGTGATGGCACCGTCGTACACGTTGTCGTCGTTTTGTGGCGTCCACGGCTGGCCACCGGTCTCAGCCGAGGTCAGGGTCAGCGGTGCGTCATTCACCAAAGTGCCTGGCGAGTAGCCTTTTTCCAGCGCCGCCGAGTAAATGAACGGCTTCATGGCGGAGCCGGGTTGGCGCCAGGCCTGGGTGACGTGGTTGAACTCGCTGGCGTTGAAATCAAAGCCGCCCACCAGAGCGCGGTAGGCGCCGGTCTGGTTGTTCAGCGCGACAAAAGCCGCGCCCACCACTGGCAACTGCGCGATGCTCCAGCGGCCCCGGCTATTTTTCACCACCCGGATCACCGCGCCCGGCTTGATCTTCAACGCAGCAGAGGCCTTGGAGGCCAGTGCTGCTGCCGCCCAGCGCAGGCCGTCAGCCTGCAGCTCAATCTTGTCACCATCGACCAGCACCGCCTGCACGCTAGCGGGCTTGGCCGAGAGCACCATCGCAGACAGCAGCGTGTCGCTGGCTGGGTGCTGTTGCAGCGTGGTCTCGATCAGCTTCTCGCGCTCAGCGGCATTGGCGGGCAAAACCACATGGGCCTCCGGCCCGCGGTAGCCGTGGCGCTGGTCATACGCCAGCACCTGGCGGCGCAGTGCGTCATAAGCCGCCTGCTGATCCGCATTGACCAGCGTCGTAGTGACGTTGATGCCACGGGTATAGGCCTCGTCCTTGAACTGGGCATAAATCACCTGGCGCACCATCTCGGCAACGTACTGCGCATGGTTGCCCACCGACTGTCCCTCAGCCAGCACACCCAGGTTTTCCTTCAAGGCCGCCTTGTACTGCGCGTCGGTGATGTAACCCAGCGCCAGCATGCGCTTCAACACCAGTTTCTGGCGCGCCCGGGCGCGAATGGGGTTGACGATCGGGTTGATGCCTGACGGCGCCTGCGGCAGGCCTGCCAGCATGGCCGCCTGCCCCAAGCTCAGGTCTTTCAGTGGCTTGCCGAAGTAAATGCGCGCTGCGCTGCTGAAGCCGTAAGCCCGCTGGCCCAGATAAATCTGGTTCATGTAGAGCTCCAGAATCTGGTCTTTGCTCAGCTCCCGCTCAATCTTGTAGGCCAGCATGACCTCGGTGAGTTTGCGCGAGAACAGCTTCTCGCGGGTCAGAAAAAAGTTTCGCGCCAGCTGCATGGTGATGGTTGAAGCCCCCTGCTTGAGGCCACCACTCAGGTCGGCCAGCACCGCGCGTACCACCCCTTTGTAGTCCACCCCACCGTGCTCGTAAAAGCGCGAGTCTTCAATGGCCAACAGCGCCTGACGCTGTATCAGGGGAATGTCTTTGATAGCAACAAAGTCTCGTCTTTCCTGGCCAAACTCACCAATCAGCACTTTGTCACTGGTGTACACCCGCAGCGGAATCTTGGGGCGGTAGTCGGTCAGGGACTCCAGGCTGGGCAAATCCAGCGGGGTGGCAGCAAACGCCATGGGCCAGCACAGGGCACACAACAGCAGCAGTTGGAGAAGGCGGGCAGAGAGGATTGGCTTCAAGGTCTAGGAGGCCAACAGGGCCCGGCTGACAAATCTGCCAGGAGCGGCAGGGTACAAACAGCCACGGATTATCAAGACTCAGCGAGCCGCTGATACGTCGTCCCGGTTAATTTCTGGGCGGCATTTGTAAATGTTTGCAACCCGCCAACGGGCGCTCTGGCTGCTGCAGCGTTGGCGCCAGCGGCCACGGCTGGTGTGCGCTGTGCTCTTCAGCACACCGCGCAAGGGCAGTATGAAAATATACTATTGATAGCTGCTAGCGCTTGTTATATATGGGCTAGAGGCCAATTTGATATAAATTTTTCGGCCATTGCAGGCCCAGCTCACACCATGGTTTTGGCGTGTGAATAACACTTTTTCGGGCAGATGCTGGCGCACGCCATGCAGCCAATGCACAGCTCCTGGTGGGCGATGGTCATCACCTTTTTTTCGTATTCCTCGTCATCGTCGTCATCGTCCGGATTCACGCTGATGCGCTCGCCGTCTTCGGTGAGCCCGACCAGTTCCAGAACCCCGCGCCCGCACACCTTGAAACAGCGGCCGCAACCGATGCATTTTTCGTCGTCCAGTTCGGTCACAAAAGTGGGGGTCCAGGTTTCGCCACTGGGCAGCGTCACGCTAAAGGGCGTAGTCATTGATGTCTCCTGAGAGGTACTTGGGTTACATGCCGGGCGCAGCCGCAGCCTTGCGCGCATCCATCAGCATGGCGTGGGCTTCATGGCAGCGCTGGGCCACCTGCAAAATGGATTCCCAGTTGGTGGGCAGTTCTTCAGACAGGTCATGCAGGTCCATCTTGGCCTGGGTGGCGCGGGCGTTGAGTTTTTTCAGGCGCGTCTTGAGCTCGTCGGTGTCCATGTTCATGCTCATGCTCCGTATTGCGCAACTTCGGGGTAAGTGCGGATCATGCTGACCGCCTCGTTCAAAAACTTGGTCCCTGCCTCAGACAACTTGCCCAGCGACGAAAAACCAAAGCGGTGCACATCACGCAGTTGCTTGTTGACCACCACCAGGCGGCCAGCCAGCAGCACCATGCGGCCAAAGCCTTCGTGGCTCATCTTCATCATGGGCGAGACCATCTGCCCGGTTTCACGCTCGATGGCCACTGCAATGGCGTTGTAAAACAGCTCCAGGTGCCACAGGGTTTCGGGGTCCGGGTCGCCCAGAATCGGCAACGCGCGGCGTTCCTCGGCGGTGTGGATGTAGGGCTTGAGCAACTGCAGGTCGGTCTTGCTGTCCCAGGTGCCGTTCATGTCTTGTGCGCGCAGCTGCTTGATGAGCTCTTGCACAAACGGGGACGCCAGGTAGTCTTCGTCAAGGGCCGCAGTGGACACCGCGTCGAGGGTGGTTTGTTCGTTCATGGGGTCACCGTGTCTTCTTCAAAGTCAAAGCTGCGCACCCCGTCTTTGGCCATCGCCTTGCGCAGCCACGGGGGTGGTGTGCCCTGCAGCACGGTTTGCAATTTATCCAGAATGCCCACAATTGATTCAGGTTGCGGCACCTTGACCGGATGGATCTTCATGGCCACCACGCGCGCGGCGGCCGAGCCGCCTATAGCCGTCACATAGACGATGGCACAGTCCGCGATGGCTTCCAGCTTGGGGGTCAACTTGTCTTCGTCACCGTCTTCTTCAAGCTCGCCGCCAAACTCGAAGCTCTCGACAAATTGGTGCCCGGTGGGCGTGACGTCATACACAACAATGCTGGGTGCCCAGCCAAAGTGCGCATCGACGCGCTCTTTGTCCTGGGTGGTAAAGGCGATTTTCATAAGGCACTCCTATGGCGGGTCAGGCGCTGGCGACTACCAGGCTGGGTTGGGTGGGTGAAGCGGAAATTTCGGGGGCGGCGATAACGGTTGAGGCTGCATGCAATGCCTCGGGGCTCACTGGCCAGTCTGTGGCGTGGTGGTGCTTGATCTGGTCGATCATCAGGTTGGCTACCTCAAAAATCAGCGCCATGGTGCCGCGATAACCCACCTGGCAGCGGTGCGCATTGCCGACCCGGTCAAACACCGGAAAGCCGATGCGCAGCAAGGGCTTGTTCAGCCGCGCTGCAGCCTGGCGGCCGTGCGAATGGGTGACCAGCAGATCGCAGTCTGTGGCACCGTTCTCCAGGTCTTCGAGGTCGCCCAAAATAACGGTCTTGGCGGGCAGCAGCGCATGCGAGGCCGATTTGGTGGTGCTCACGCAGCAGCGCAGCTCGGCCCCCATCTCATGCAGCAGACTGCCCACGGCCAGCAGCAGGTCAGGCTCGGCGGCAATCGCCACCTTGATGCCGCCGGTGTAGAAATGCCCGTCCAGCATGGCGTCAAGCAATTGGCTGCGCTGGCGGCGGTATTTGGCGGGCACCGGCTGGCCAGAGAGTTGCGCCAGCCGCTGCAAAAGGCGGTCGTTGACTTCCAGCCCGGTCAGGCGGTCAAAAATTTCCAGCGGGGTGCCGACGATCTCTTGCAGCGCCAGCGCCGCATCACGCGTTTGCTCGCCCACGCCCAGCGTCAGCGCAGAGGCACCGGCGGCGCGAATCTCGTCGAGCGTGGTGCCGCCCAAGGTGGTGCCGCGCCAGTCCGGGGGAATATGCCCGTCAAGCGAGCCAGAAATGTCTGGCAGCACGATCACCGACAGGCCAAAGGCTTCCATCATTTCGCGCAGTTCCACAATATCGCCTGGCGACAAATGGCTGCCCGGCAGCAGCGTGAGCTGATCCGCCTTGACCGGCAGCGGCTTGACCAGCGTGCGCACGATGGCGGTCAACGCGTTGCGGTAGCCGTCTTCAAAACCACCTACATAGTCGGGCGTGCAGGCGTAGACGATGGCGGTGTCATCGAGCTCAGGCTTGCGCTTGCGCACGGTGGCAACAAAGCCATGCACATCGTCGCCCTTGGTTTCGGTCAGGCCGGTGGAGCAGATGGCAATGATTTTGGGCGCAGCGCGCTTGCGGATATTGAGCAACGCCGCCTCAATGTTGTCGTACCCACCCAAAATCGAGGTGACCTCGTTCATGGCGGTGGTCTGCAGCGCAATCGCTTCCTTGAAGTGGCGCACCAGCAGCACCAGGGCAAACGAGGTGCAGCCTTGCGAACCGTGCATCACCGGCATGCAAGCGTCCAAGCCCAGAAAGGCCAGGCTGGCGCCCAGCGGCTGACTCATTTTGAGCGGATTCACCGCGCAAGCTTTTTTGGATTCAATCACGTGGGCCATGCTGTTTACACCATGCCCAGAGTTTCACCGTCGTCGCCCCAGGGCGCCGGAATGCGCACCTGCTGCCAGACCGGGTTGGACAGTGCGCGGTCAATCTGGCGCACCAGTTCGATCACACCCTCATACCCGGCATAGGCGTAAAAGCGCTCCTGGTTGATGTCCAGCCAGGGCATGCGCGCCTTGAGCGCCACAAACTGGCTACGCCCACCCGAAAGCATGATGTCGGCGCGCGCCTCGCGCAGCATGTCGTACATCTCGCGCGGGGTCATGTTGTCGATCATGTGGGCATCGTCGCCCATGATGTCCTTGATCTTTTCCTTGTCTTCCCGGGTAGACTTTTTGACGCTGGTACCCACAATCACCAGCCCGGCCTCTTGTAATGCCGCCACCACCGACCAGGACTTGACGCCGCCGGTGATCAACAGCACACGTTTGCCGGTGAGGCGTTGTTTGAAGGGTTCGATGCGCTGGTAAGCGCGGGCTTCTTCCACCGCAATCAGCTGCTCGGTGCGCACCAGCAGGTCATCTGGCGCACCTTGCTGCACCAGCAGTTGGGCGATCTGGCGCAGGCTGTCGCTCATGTCGCCAATGCCGTAAAACGAGCCTTCAAAATACGGAATGCCCCAGCGCTGCTGCATTTTGGTGGCCACGTTGATCATCGACTTGGAGCACACCATCATGTTCACCCGGGCACGGTGGGCGCTGGCGATCTCGTTGTAACGCCCGTCACCGGCAATACAGGCCAGGATACGAATGCCCAGGGCGTCCAGCAGCGGCTTGACTTGCCACAGCTCACCCACCAGGTTGTACTCGCCAATGATGTTGATGTCATACGGCGTGGTGAACTCTGGCTCGACCGTGCCAATCACATAGTCCAGCAGCGCCTCGGCACCGAGCTTGTTGCCCAGGTTCTTGATGCCTGCAAAACCCGGAGCGTTGACCGGAATGACCGGTTTGCCAAATTTCTCGCAGGCGCGCTGGCACACCGCTTCAACGTCGTCGCCCACCAGCGCGGGCACGCAGGTCTGGTAGACAAATACCGCAGGCGGATCGTATTTTTCAATGATTTCGCGGATCGACTTGAACAGGCGCTTTTCACCACCATAGATCACATCAAGCTCGTTGGTGTCGGTGGTGAAGCCGGTGCGGTAGAGCTGCGAGCCGCTGGATGCGCTGTGCCGGTTGTCCCAAGCGTTGCCCAAGCAGGCAATCGGCCCGTGCACCAGATGCGCCACATCAGTGATGGGTTGCAGGGCGATCATGGCGCCGTCAAAAGCGCAGCCCCCGGCGGCGGCACCGGGTGCGAGCTGTTTACCGCAGCCTTTTTTGCGGTCTTTCTCGCTTTTGGCCTGGTTCTTGTCACAAGCAGGTTCCTCAAACAGGTCGGCAATTTTGGCCTTGAGCGCAACGGACATGGCGGACTCCTGATGGAATGGTTGTCTCAATCACAGCATTTTTGGTGCCAGGCAAAAAGTCGGGGCTTTGGCGCAGGTTGAACACGATCTGGCCGCCACAACCGCTGAACTGTGGCCGGTTTGAAGCAATTGCGACAAAACCGCGTTCAGAAAGCACCCGTCTGGCCCGCATGAACCATACTTGTGTCAGTCGCGCGCTGCGGCCATAAAATCCACGTTGACGACTTATTTCTGAGCGTAGGAGACCTACAAAATGTGCCCTCACAGAAGCCAGCACCGCGACCCGCCTGGGTGCAACTGCGTCTTGATGGCCGCACGGCTATGAAACCCAACCTCCCCAGTCAACCCCTGCCTAAAGACAAGACCAGCGCGGAGTCGGCCTCGCCCATCGTGCTGGCGTATGCCGGGGTTGCCAGCCTGTGGATTCTGCTTTCCGACAAGGTGGCGGCTTGGCTGACCACCGATGTAGCCGCCCTGACCTGGGTCAGTATGCTCAAGGGCTGGGTGTTTGTCGGGGTCACGTCGCTGTTTTTGTTCAGCCTGATCAAGCGGCTGGTGGACGGCCTCAACCGCTCAATGGACGCCGTCAGGCAACACGAACTAGAGCTGCGTCAGAGCGAGAGCCGCCTCCAGGCGACGCTGGACGCCTTGCCCGACCTGCTGTTTGAAGTGAGTCAGAGCGGGCGCATCCACCGCTACCACTCGCATTGCAACAATTTGCTGGCGGCGCCGCCAGATCTGTTTGTGGGCAAGTTGTTTGCCGACATCATGCCGCCAGACGTGAGTGAGGTTTGCTTTGCTGCTATGCGGGAAGCCGACGAGCACGGGTTTTCCGGCGGCAAGAGCTATGCGCTGCAATTGCCCCAGGGCAAGCGCTGGTTTGAGCTGTCGGTGTCGCCCCTGCGCGACGCAGAGGAGCCGGACAGACACTTTATCTTCATCGCCCGTGACATCACTCAGCGCAAGATTAGCGACGAAAAGCTCCTGCTCGCAGGGCGCGTTTTCGACCATGCCCGCGAAGGCATCATGGTCACCAGCCCCAGCGGGGTGATCGTGGACGTGAATGAAGCTTTTAGCCGCATCACCGGCTACGCGCACGAGGAAGCCGTTGGCCAACGCCCTTCCCTCCTGAGTTCCGGACGCCAGGGCAAAGGCTTTTATGCCGCGCTGTGGCGTGACCTGCTGGAGCGCGGCTACTGGAGCGGTGAGATCTGGAACCGTCGCAAAAATGGCGAAGAGTATGCAGAGCTGATGACTGTCAGCGCCATCCGCGACAGCCAGGGCGGCACCGCGCAGTTTGTGGCCCTGCTGTCAGACATCACCCAACTCAAGGAACACCAGAGCGAACTCGAACGCATAGCCCACTTTGATGCACTAACCAATCTGCCCAACCGCCGGCTGCTGACCGACCGCCTGCAACAGGCGATGAATCAGGCACAACGCAGCGGCCAGCAGCTGGCTGTGGCCTTCCTGGATCTGGATGATTTCAAGTCCATCAATGACACCTATGGCCATGACGTCGGCGATCTGTTGCTGATTGCGCTGGCCCGGCGCATCAAGGAGACTTTGCAGGAGGGCGACTCGCTGGCGCGCATCGGCGGTGACGAGTTTGTCGCGGTACTGATTGAACAGGACAGCGTGGCGGCATCCCTGCCGATGCTGACCCGCTTGCTGGGTGCCGCCTCGCAACCGCTGCAGCTGGGCGACCTGACTGTGCAGGTGTCTGCCAGCCTGGGCGTGACTTTTTTCCCGCAGACGCAGATGCTTGACGCCGACCAGCTGCTGCGCCAGGCCGATCAGGCCATGTACCAAGCCAAACTCGCTGGCAAAAACCGCTACCACCTGTTTGACGCCGAGCAAGACAGCAGCATCCGTGACCGCCATGAGACGCTGGCAGGTATTGCGCTGGCGCTGAAGCACGGCGAATTTGTGCTGCATTACCAGCCCAAAGTGAACATGCGTACCGGCCGGGTGATCGGCGTCGAGGCGCTGATCCGCTGGCAGCATCCCAACAAGGGCCTGCTGGCACCGGGCTTGTTTTTGCCGGTGGTGGAAGACCACCCGCTGGCCGTGACTCTGGGGGAGTGGGTCATCGACACCGCGCTGAGCCAGATTGAGACCTGGCGCCGCGCCGGGCTGAACTTGGCGGTGAGCGTCAATGTGGGTGCGCGCCAGTTGCAGCAGACCGACTTTGTGATGCAGCTCAAGACCATTCTGGCGGCCCACCCGCTGGTTGACCCGACCTGCCTGGAACTTGAAATACTCGAGACCAGCGCGCTGAACGACATGACCCAGGTCTCCAAGGTGATTGAGGCCTGCGAGCAAATTGGCGTGAAATTTGCGCTAGACGACTTTGGCACCGGCTACTCGTCGCTGACTTACCTGAGGCGTCTGCGCGTGGCGCTGCTGAAGATTGATCAGAGTTTTGTGCGCGACATGCTCGGCGACCCCGACGATCTGGCGATTTTGCAAGGCGTTATCGGGTTGGCGTCTGCCTTCAAGCGAGAGGTGATTGCCGAGGGCGTGGAAACCGTGCCGCATGGCACTGCGCTGCTGCAGCTCGGCTGCGACTTGGCGCAGGGTTACGGCATCGCTCGGCCGATGCCCGCAGACGCCATACCAGACTGGGTGACCCACTGGCACCCTGACCCGGCTTGGACCCAAGCGACGGTTTGACGGCAAAAGGCCAGTCTGGCAACAGACTGGCCTTTTGGAAATGCTATCAACTACATAGCTACTTGCGCTTATTGAATAAGGGCTAGAGCCCAAAAAGTCTTATAAGTTGGTCAGAACTTCACTAAGATGTCCTCATCACGCACCACCATCTGGCAGGCCAGCCGCCAAGGTGGTGGCAGGTCTTTGGTCTCGGCATCGGCAATCTCCTGCGCGGTGATCCTGCCCGCTAGCTTTAATACCAGTTTTTCTTTCTCCGTCAGGGCAACGCCGATGGGCGTCTTGCCGGACAACACCGACACCTGCACCTGGCAAGAGCCGCACTCACCGTTTTCGCACTCAGACGCCACCGGCACGCCATTGGCCTTGGCCACAGCGAGCAGGGTTTTGGTGTCACCCGCAACGGCATACACCGTCAGGTCTTTCTTCATACGCGGGGAACTGAACGTTACATTGGCCATGTCTTTTTCCCCTTAGCGCACGATGTCGTAGCTGTAGTCGGTCTTGCCGATGCCCATGGTGTTGGCATCGAGTGCTTCAAAGAACTCGTCGAGCAACATCACCAGCACGCGCAGGCCGCCTTCATAACCCCAGGTGGGGTAACGGTGGTGGTGGTGGCGGTCATGGATCGGGAACACCAGACGCACCAGCGGCACCTTGGTGTCACGTTCCAGGAACTTGCCGTAGGAGTTGCCAATCAGGAAGTCAACCGGCTCGGTGAACAGCAGCGAACGCAGGTGCCACAGATCGCGCTTGGGGTACACCTTGCAGCCCTTGCCATAGGGCGTGGAGTCAAACAGCGCCTGCACCTTGGCGGCCCAGTCGTTGGTGCCGTTGGTGGACAACACGTGGGTCGGTTCGGCACCGAGTTCCAGCAGGAAGGCGGCGTAGCCCAGCAGTTGGTCCGGGTCACCATACAGCGCAAAGCGTTTGCCGTGCAAATGGGCCTGGCTGTCGGCCAAAGCGTCGACCAACTGGCCGCGCTCTTTTTCCAGCTCGGCGGGGATCGGCTTACCGGTCAGGCGGGAGATTTCCATCAGAAACTTGTCGGTGCCAGCCACGCCCACGGGGGCGTTGAGGGTGACCACTTCCTGGCCGTGTTCGGCGATGAATTTGCTGGTTTTTTCGCAGCAGAACTCCTGAAACACGATGGTCGCCTTGGCGTGCAAACCGGCAATCACTTCTTCCTTGGTGGTGCCACCGGCGTACATACGAAACTCGCCGTCGGTGGGGGTATTCCAACTCTCGGACGGGTCACAGATGATGTTCACCTTGACGTCAAACAGGCTAAAGATGCGGCGAATTTCCTTCATGTTGCCGACGACAAAGCCATCAAAGCCACCAATGAAGTTGATCGACTCATCGGGCACACGCACCAGCGGTTCGGTGGTTTTGGCCTTGCCGTCCCAGAAGTGGCGCAACACACCCAGCAGAGCATTGTCGTAGCCGGTGATGTGGCTGCCGACAAACGCCGGAGTGTGCGCAAACGGCACGTCAAAGTCATCCGGCACGCTGCCTTTTTGCTTGCTGGTCTTGATGAAAGCGTCGATGTCGTCGCCAATCACTTCAGCCATGCAGGTGGTAGACACCGCAATCATGTCCGGCTTGTACAGGCTATAGGCGTTGGCCAGGCCGTCGACCATGTTGTTCAGGCCGCCAAACACAGCAGCGTCTTCGGTCATGGAAGATGACACGCAGCTGGTCGGCTCTTTGAAATGGCGTGAGAAGTGCGCGCGATAGTAAGCCACGCAGCCCTGGCTGCCGTGCACAAAGCTCAGCGTTTTGGCGAAGCCGTTGGCGGCAAACACGGCACCCAGAGGCTGGCAAGCTTTGGCCGGATTCACGACCAGCGAGTCGCGGGCGAAGTTTTTCAGTTTGTAGTCTTCGGTTTTGGTCCATTGCACCGTTTGCCCAATGGTGGCATCGGAATGGTTGAACTCAAACGCCTTCTTTTTCTCAAAAAGGCTTTGGTATTCGGGTTCACGAAACAGCATTTCGTGGTCAATGACTTTTTCGGCGACTTGAGGCATGGTGGGCTCCAAAAAAAATAGTTAAAGGCAGGCGGCTTAGCGACGCCCTAGCCAGGGCACCCGCGGAACCGGCTAAACCGGGCCGCTGGGTGCGCCCCTTGAGGGGGAGGCGGCGTTGCTTTGCGAGCGCGCAACGGGGAGGATCAAGCTTTCCAGGGGGCCTTGGTCAGGCCCCAGATCGGCGAACTGATCGCCATGTCCATGTCACGGGCAAAGATGGCAAAGCCGTCATAGCCGTGGTACGGGCCGGAATAGTCCCAGCTGTGCATCTGGCGGAACGGCACGCCCATCTTCTGGAACACGTACTTTTCCTTGATGCCCGAGCCCACCAGATCAGGCTTGATGCCTTCCACAAAGTGCTCAAACTCGTAGCCTGTCACGTCGTCATAGATCAGCGTGCTGTCTTTGATGTAGTGGGTGGTGCGCTGGTAATCGTCGTTGTGGGCGAACTCGTAGCCGGTGCCCACGATTTCCATACCCAGGTCTTCGTAAGCGCCGATCACGTGGCGCGGACGCAAACCACCCACGTACAGCATGACCCGCTTGCCTTGCAGACGCGGCTTGTACTTGTCGATGACGGCTTGCATCAGCGGCTTGTACTTGGCGATGACTTCTTCGGCTTTGGCCTTGATGGTGTCGTCAAAGTGGCTGGCGATCTCGCGCAGGCTGGCTTCGATTTTGCTGGGACCAAAGAAGTTGTATTCCACCCATGGAGTACCGTATTTTTCTTCCATGTGCCGACTGATGTAGTTCATTGAGCGGTAACAGTGCAGCACATTGAGCTTGGCTTTAGGGGTGTTCTCGATTTCAGCGATGGTGCCGTCACCGGACCACTGCGAAATCACGCGCAGACCCATTTCTTCCAGCAGGATGCGGCTAGACCAGGCGTCACCACCAATGTTGTAGTCACCAATGATGGCCACGTCATAGGGAGTCGACTCAAACTCGGAGGTGTGGCCGGTGTCGGTTTTGTCAAACACCCAGTCGCGGATCGCGTCGTTGGCGAGGTGGTGTCCGAGCGACTGGCTCACGCCACGGAAACCTTCGCAGCGCACCGGCACGATGGTCTTGCCGTGGTATTGCTTGCTCTTTTTCTTCGACACCGCTTCGATGTCGTCGCCGATCAGACCGATCGGGCATTCAGACTGGATCGAGATGCCTTTGTTCAGCGGGAATAGCACCTGGATTTCATCCACAATTTTTTCAAGCTTCTTGTCACCGCCAAACACAATGTCTTTCTCTTGGAAGTCAGAGGTGAACTGCATCGTCACAAAGGAGTCGATGCCGGTGGTGCCGATGTAATAGTTGCGGCGATTGGCCCAGGAATACTGGCCACAGCCGACCGGGCCATGGCTGATGTGAACCATGTCCTTGATAGGGCCCCACACCACGCCTTTGGAACCAGCGTAAGCGCAGCCGCGAATGGTCATCACGCCGGGCAAGGACTTGATGTTGGACTTGACGCCGCAATCGGGCTTGCCGCCCTCATAAGCACTTAAGTGCTTGGCGCGCCTCTTGGCCATCTTCTCGGGATAGGCCTTCAGCACTTCATCGATCAGGGCCTTGTTGGTGGCCTTGCGCTCTTCAACGGTGGCGGTCATGGGGTAACTCCAGTAGGTAAAGTGAGGTCGTGTGGTGAAAACCCGGTATGGTCACGTAGCGCAACGCCGACCGGAATTCACACCTCTTAGGCGGCGGCCAGTTGTGATGCTGCCAGCTCTGCGGCAGCTTTGCCGACTTGGGTTTCGTCGATCACGTCCATGATCCCGAACTCCATCAGCATGTCTTCGAGCTGGTCCATGGTGATGGGAGTGGGGATCGTGCCGTTGCCTGCGTTGTTGTGGATCTTGCTGGCCAGCGTGCGGTACTCGGCGGCCTGCTTGGAGTCAGGTGCGTACTCGATCACCGTCATGCGGCGCAGCTCAGCGTGTTGCACGATGTTGTCGCGCGGCACAAAGTGGATCAGCTTGCTACCCAGCATGCCAGCCAATGCGTCAGCCAATTCGTATTCCTTGTCGGTCTGGCGCTCGTTACACACCAAGCCACCCAGACGCACCCCCCCCGAGTTGGCGTATTTCAGCACGCCCTTGGAGATGTTGTTGGCAGCGTACATGGCCATCATTTCGCCGGACATGACGATGTAGATTTCTTGCGCCTTGTTTTCGCGGATGGGCATGGCAAAGCCGCCACACACCACGTCACCCAGCACGTCGTAGGACACATAGTCCATGTTGTCGTAAGCGCCGTTTTCTTCCAGGAAGTTGATTGAGGTGATCACACCACGCCCAGCACAGCCAACGCCTGGCTCCGGGCCACCGGATTCGACGCAGCGGATGTTTTTGTAACCAATCTTCATCACGTCTTCGAGCTCCAGGTCCTCCACAGAACCAGCTTCTGCGGCAAGCGACAGAATGGTGTCTTGGGCTTTGGCGTGAAGGATCAGCCGGGTGGAGTCAGCTTTGGGGTCGCAGCCGACGATGAGAATTTTCTGATTCAGGTCAGACAGCGCTGCCAGGGTGTTTTGGGAAGTGGTCGATTTACCGATGCCACCTTTGCCGTAGAAGGCGATTTGCCGAAGTTTAGCCATTGCAGTACTCCAATCAGGAAGGGTTGAAAAACCAGGTTGCGTAGCCGCGACTTGTGTCTGCCTGACGTGTCCGATGGTCTTCTTTTTATAGTCACGTATGGCCGGATTTGAGTCCGCGCTCCTTGTCCAACGCAGCTTCCGTGCCATACTTGTTGGTACCTGCCCAATGGGTTCTAAGCCTTTGTTTTTGTTGGTAATAGTGTCTTTTTGAAACCCGTTGAAGGCGTGCGATGGCTTGTGTCGGGAATCGGACAAAAGATAAGCGCGTGTCGCAAAAATTCGCCAGATGTTGGCTCTGGCTGTGGGTTGTGTCGGGTTTGCAGTTTGTCCAGGCTGAAGATTCGGACAGCGCAAACAAGCTCAGTTGCAGCGCGCCGGTTTTAACGATCCGGGGGTTCATTTGGAAAAGCGCTGTTCAAACTGCTGTGGTGTCTCTTGAGATTGATGCTTCGTTTCAAACCCGGCACGGCGACTGGGTGATGCGCATGCCGGGCGCTGTCTGGGTCAGTGTTTCTGCCTCAAACAATTCACGTCAAATCGCGCTGTAGCCAACACAGACAACTTTTGACTTACCCCTTTCGGCGTTCCAAAACCGCTCGCAGAATCAGTCGGCTAACAGCGCCAAATCACCAAGAATCCAAGGTCTCATCCATTGAAACGGCACATAGTTTGAATCACACCCGAAGCAGACCCCATTTCCGACAAACCCCAAAGCCCTCTGTAAAGATACCGCCTGACCAACAAAGGGCAGCATATGATTAATAAAAATACATAGCAATCAACGCATATCCGGCTTGGGTTAGAGCCAGATTACTTATAAAGTTTCGGATCAGCTGGCCTCTGGCATTCTGGCACTGCCGGTTTGTCCATTTCCCGACAAAACGGTTTGCGGGTGTCGCAAAAAATCCGCCTCTGCCTGCCCGCCGTCGTGCTTTGTGTCGCTTTTGCAGCGTGGCAGGTACCGTTTCAGGTTGGTACGGTCATTGCAATCAGACGGTGGCTTGCTTTCAAGCCTACTGACGCCTGTCTCGCCCGTTCAATCACCACACAAGGAACTTCCATGACCGCCACCCTCGCCCTGCCTGAAATCGACGACACCGCGCTGCAGCGCCTTGAGAGCGAAGGGCGGCTGCTGAACCCCCTGCACAAAGCGCTCACCAGCAAGCCAGGCCGTGTGGGTTTTCGCGGCGAGCTGGCCTTGCGGTTTGCGCCCAAGCTGGCAGACGAGGCTCGCCCCCCTGAACTGATGTGCCCCCAGGCCATGGCCATTGCCAATGTGGGAGAGAAAGACATTCCGTTTTTTGCCGGCTACCTGCTGAGCTTTGAGCACCTGAAAGACGTGGCCGAGGTTCTTGGCGACGGCTTGAGCGCCACTGGCAAATACTTCCTGTTTTGCAACAACATCGACCTGTCGAAAAAATACAAGGTGCCCTACGGCGACGCCACCTTCTACGTGCTGCCGATCGATGAGTCCACGGTTTACAACGAACTGCTGGAGCTGCTTTACCTGGAAAAGAACGATCTGAAGAAAAAAGACACCGCAGGCAAGCTGGATGCGGTGGCCAACGCCGCGCTCAAGTTCAGCGCTAACTTTGAGAGCATCAGCTACGAACAAGGCTTGGCGCTGATGGGGCCGGTACGCAACCCCAACGAAAACCGGCCTGTTTGAATTCCATCTTCCTGCTGCGCAACCCAATTTCACATTTGCGATGCTCGCCCTACGGGAGTGGGGCTGCGCTTCTCAATGCTGCCTTGGGCTGCTCGCGACGGAATCTGAAACTCAAACGCAAGTGACTGGCTATGGACGTTGCAGCAGATGAACTCGATCAGCCACGGCGCTGGTACGGCACCAACCTGGTGGGCGTGCCAACGCGGGTGCTCGCCAGTGCCACGTTCAATACCAACCCGGTCCCGCTGGCGATTGCTGGCACGCGCGAGTCGCACAACGGCCTGTTCGCGCTGCTGGAGCGCAGCCAGGACCTGAGCGAGGCGCAAGACATGTTTGTGCACTACCTGTCCATAGCCTTCGGACTGCGCAAGCCCGATGCCGATGAGCTGCGCGGCATGGGCGCCTCGGAGCAGCGGCGCTGGCACAGCAGCTGGCGCAAGTTGCTGCAGGGCTGGGGCATGGATGCCAATGGCCTGGCCGGTGCGGTGCTCAAAGGTTGGGCGGAAAGCCGCTTTGGCCTGGTGCCCAACTTTCACAAAGCGCCGTTGGGGCGTTTTCCGTCGCCTGCCTGGGTGAACTATCTCCAAGAAAAGACCAGCAGTCGACACAACAACAACAACATCCACCAACAGTTCGATCTGCTGTTTGAATTTTGCCAGTGGGCGTTGCGACACGGCCATCTGGCAGGCAGCGCCCCACCGGCCAAACACCTGCACCTCTGGCGCGGTAGCAACCCCTGTGATGAGCAGGTGATTGCCGGGCGGCTGCAAAACCGGCGTTGCACGGTGCGGTTGAACAATCTGGTGTCTTTTAGCCTGTCGGCCGAAGATGCCTCGTGTTTTGGCGATTGGGTTTTTGAGGTGCAGGTGCCCATCTGCAAGGTGCTGGTTTTTCCGGGTTTGCTGCCCGGCCAGGTGCTGCAAGGCGAGCAGGAAGTGCTGGCGCTGGGTGGCGACTATGAAGTGATGGCGCGTTATGCGTGAGCTTTATGCGTGAAAAACTTGACCGCGCTCTGGGCGCCTACCTGGGCTTTGCGATTGGCGACGCGCTGGGCGCCACGGTGGAATTCATGCGCCCGCGCGAGATCGAACTGGCGTACGGCGTGCACCGCGAGATCATTGGCGGGGGCTGGCTCAAGCTGGCGCGCGGCCAGGTCACCGACGACACCACCATGAGCCTGGCGCTGGGCGACGCCCTGCTGCAAGGCGGCAGCCCCTTTCTTGCCCGCCATGCCCAGGGCGACGAGGCCCTGGTGCGCAGCATTGGCGACGCTTATGTCAAGTGGTTCAAATCCAAACCGGTGGACTGTGGCAATACCTGCCGGCGCGGCATCATGCGCTACATGCGTGATGGCACGCTGGAGGGGTTGCCCAACCCCGGCGATGGTGGCAACGGCGCGCTGATGCGCAACCTGCCCGCCGTGCTGGCCACGCTGGGCGACGCGGCGCTGTTTGAGCACCTCTCATTGGCTCAGGCGCGGCTCACGCACCACCACCCACTTTCAGACGCGGCCACACTTGGCCTGGGTCACCTGCTGCGCCTGCTGCTGGACGGTACAGATCACAGCACTTGCCAGCAATGGGTGGCGCAGTGGGTGCTGGACAACCCGAGCTTTCGCTTCACACCCTACCGTGGCCGCGCCACCGCCTATGTGGTCGACACGGTACAAACCGTGCTGCACTACCTGACGCTGCACGACAACTTTGAAGCCGCGATGGTGGCCACCGTCAACCAGGGTGACGACGCTGACACCACTGGCGCTCTGGTCGGCATGCTGGCAGGCGCACGCTGCGGTGCCGCCAAACTGCCGCCACGCTGGCTGCGACGCCTGCGCCCAGAAATTGCGAGTGCCATCACCAACCAGACTTGCGGCCTGCTGGCGCTGTCTGGCGGCAACGCGTTGCAAAAGGCGCACTAGCTCGACGCCCAAGACCATTGCACATCCATGATTTGAAGGGGAGATCACCATGCCGATTTATGACTACCACTGCCCGGCCTGCGGCCACCGTTTTGAAGCGCTGGTGCGATCCGGCTCAACGCCTGCTTGCCCGCAGTGCGCCAGCACCGCGCTGGACAAATGCGTGTCACCGATTGCGCCTGCCGGCAAGATAGAAGCCATCCGCATGGCGCACCGCCGCGTCGCCGCCGCACAGGGCCACTTTGACCACTACAGCCCCGCTGACAAAGCCAAGCTCCTGCAAGGAAAGAAAAACATTTGATATGCACACCGTTGACCGTTACCGCAGCTTCAAAGGCATTGATTTCGATGGCCAGGCGAGCCGCATGATTGAGCGCATCGAAGCCCACACCCAAGGCTCGGACGACCCGTTTTGGGCCTACTTTTTCAAGCGCCGCAACGCTACGCAAGGCATGCGCTGTGACGACCAGCTGTTGTTGTCGAGTTTCGTCAACCAGATCCGTGAACTGCTGGAGGCCAAAGGTGACGAGCAAGGCCTGGCCTGGCTGGATCAACTCGAATGCGAGTGTTTTTGAAACGCCACTATTTTGATAGCTGTCCGCGCTTATTCCATAAGGGCTGCAAGGCATTTTGAGACATAAGTGCAACGGGCGGGCGGCTCAGCGCGCTAGTTGCTTATCTGTATAGCGGTAAAGCTATTTGTCAGTCTTGTCGGATCCGACGCGCCGAAGTTCGTGTTGTTATGGCATTCCAGAAAAGTTAGAACTGCTCAGATCACATGGGAGGTTTCAATGTTCAGTGCGTTATGTGCAACGTTAGATAACGGTACCAGCGCCGACTGCCCGTTTCATTGCGGGTCGGCAGTGGCCTGGTCAGAAAATTTACCCGCTGGGCTAAACGGCCTAGTCGTGGCTCCAGTGCGCTTTCGGGTGCACGAAGACTACGAATTGACGGCTGGCAGCACCACCGGATGCGATGCGACCAGCCGGCCCTGTTACTGCGAATTTCATTCTGTCCAGACGCATCTGCGTTCGGACGACGATGAGGTGTTTTACGAAGTCCCGGTGTACGCCGAGTCACGCACCTCATGGCGCCTGCTTGACGGACGCTGGCTGGTGCGCCAAACCACCCTGAACCGCCTCGAACCCGGCGGGACCAACACCCATTTTTTTGTGACGCAGACCATGCCACGCTGAATCAACCCACTTTCTTGATGGGGACCCCGCTCAGGCATGTGCCGACGCTCGGGGTTGTTCAACTAAACCGGCACACCCACAAACAGATGGCTGGCCTTGGACAGCACGGTCACTGGCGTGCCCTCAGTCAAACCCATATCTGCCGCAGCTGCATTGGTGAGCCTGGTCGCTTGAAACCAAACACCAGCGCCCAAGCCAGTAACGAGGCGGCCAGAAGTATGAACCCGCCCAACTGGTCTTTGACGGCCAGCGCCTCGGTCAGGTTCACGAAGCCGACGTCTACATCGCCCGAAGTCAGGTACGCGCTGACCTGTGGCACCGTACCCACCACTTTCAGGCGGTCTTGCACGCCACCCCACAGCCCTTGCGCCTGCAGCAGTTGCCTGGCCGCGTTGCCGTAAATCGCCTGCTGCGGGTTGGGCATGGCCACCGACCACTGCGCTGTTGCCAGCAAATCGCGCACCCCCGGCGTCCCCGCCAGATTGGCTGGCACTGACAACTGGTGCCGCCAGGCCAGCGCCAGAATGCCTTGGCCCAGAATGATGCGCCGGGGCAACTGCAGGTTCTGCGCCTTGTTGATGAATTCGGCATCACCCACCAGCACATCCACCCCGCCACTGGCTTTGGCCTGCGCAAAAATCTGCTGCAGATTGCCATAACTGCGCTGCACCACCACACCCGTGGTCTTAGTAAAGCCGGCGCACAAGGCCTCGACGGGCCGCTTGTAGCCAGCGTCGGCCATGATCAGCATTGCAGACGCGGGTTGCGCCCGCAGGTCATTCGTTACACCCATCCACGTGGCAACGACGGCGGCCGCGCCGCCCAAAGCCCGCCGCCGGGTCAGGGGTGCGCAACAAAGGGGCACGCTGGCACCGGGAGTGGCCGGCGCGGTGGTTAAACAGATAGATGTTTTCACGGGTAAAGGCCTTGCACTGTGACGTGGGTTTGTGGGTGACGACGTCGTTATGCGCTAGCCCTGTCGTCGTAGACAAGCAGATATAGCCACACGGGGCGTTGCAATTTGAATGACTCGCCAGTCGATGCCGTTTGTCCGTCCATTTGCGACAAACCGGACAATTTCTGACGACGCTATGTAAGCAACTACACAACGTCGTAAATAATGCCGTCGGCGGCAATTGGCGTCAAAAACCAGAGGCCGGGCGTCCTGATGCCTTGAAACTTGGCGTGCATCGACGGCTATTTCGGGTTGACCAATATGCATCTGGTACGTTGTTTGCATAGAACCATAACGATGACACTGACGAAAGAAATTTGAATGCACACCACCTGCCCCCAGCCCAAACCGCCGACCACACCCCGATGACGCCTACGCCCACTCAACTCACCGGCAAGCTGCACATTGATACAGCGTTGGGCAGTTTTTTGGGCGACAAGCGCATCCGTCTGCTTGAAGCCATCGACAAATGCGGCTCCATCTCGCAGGCTGCCAAAGCCGTGCCCATGTCGTACAAGGCCGCGTGGGACGCGGTGGACGACATGAACAACGTGGCCCCGCAGCCGCTGGTGAACCGCTCGACCGGAGGTCGCCATGGCGGTGGCACCGAACTCACCGCATTTGCCCGGCGCCTGATCGCGTTTTACCGTGCGCTCGAAAAAGAATCGCAACTGGCGCTGGAAAAACTCACCAGCAACCTCAAACAAAGCGGCGTCTGCGATGTGGACGACTTTCGCCAAGTACTCAGGAGAATGTCCATGAAAACCAGCGCCCGCAACCAGTTTGCCGGACCCGTGGCGTCTGTCAAGGAAGGTGTGGTGGACTGCGAGGTCACCCTGCGCCTGACCCCAGAGCTGCTGCTGACCGCTATCGTGACCCGCGAGTCGGCAGAGAACCTGGGGTTGGCGATTGGCCGCGATGTGCTCGCCTTCGTCAAAGCCTCGTCCGTTTTACTGATGGCCGGTGAAGACGGTCAGATTTCTGCCCGCAACCGGTTTGCCGGCACCATCACCCACATCCACCAGGGGCCGGTCAATGCCGAAGTCACCCTGGCGATGCCCGGTGGACAACACGTGATTACCGCCGTCATCACCGATGACAGCGTCAGGCGACTCACGCTGGTGGTAGGCCAGCCTTTAACCGCAGTGTTCAAGGCCTCCAGCGTTTTTCTGGCGGCTGTGGACTGATTTTTAGCTTTTTCCACAGGAGTACCCATGAAACCTTCTTGTCTATTGTCCGTCTTGCTGGCCTGCCTGGTCTGCGCCTCATGGGGTGCCCGTGCTGACGATCTGTCCGTTGCAGTAGCAGCCAACTTCACCGCGCCGATGAAGCAAATTGCCACGGATTTTGAAAAGAACACCGGCCACAAACTGCTTGTGTCGTATGGGGCGACCGGCAAGTTTTACGCCCAGATCAAAAACGGCGCGCCTTTTGAGGTGCTGTTGTCTGCCGACGACGATATCCCCGCCAAGCTGGTGAAAGAAGGCGCTGCGGTTAGTGGCAGCCAATTCACCTACGCACTTGGCAAGCTGGTGCTTTGGTCATCCAGGCCCGCCGTTGTTGACGCTCAGGGGTTGGTTCTGAAAAGCGGCGACTTCAAGCATATCGCTCTGGCCAATCCAAAACTAGCACCGTATGGCGCAGCGGCGGTGCAAACCCTGCAGGCGCTGGGTCTGTATGACAGCTTGAGCCCGAAGTTTGTGACCGGTGAAAACATCACCCAGACGCACCAGTTTGTCAGCACCGGCAATGCCTTGCTGGGTTTTGTGGCGCTGTCGCAGGTGCTGGTTAACGGGAAAATTGAAGGCTCTTCCTGGGTCGTGCCTGCCAAGCTGTACACACCAATTCGCCAGGACGTCGTCATTCTGGAAAACGGCAAAGGCAAGCCAGCGGCCGAGGCGCTGATGAAATACCTGCAGTCCGCCACGGCCACAGCCGTCGTCAAGTCCTTTGGCTACGAGCTGCCCTGAACAGGCCATGGTGGCAGGCACGAATCTGGCTAGGTCTGGTTGAAGAACTTCTGTACAGGGCCACGCACCATGAAAATTGCCATCGCCACCAAAGCCAACGGCACCCAGGTGTCCGGCCATGCCGGGCAAGCCACCAACTGGCTGGTGTTTGACTGCCAGCCAGGTGTGCCTTTGCCCGAACCGCAGCGCATAGAACTCACCCGGGCACAACTGCCGCACTATTTTCAAGACGATGGCCCGCACCCTCTGCATGGGGTGGAAGTGGTGGTGGCTGCCAGCGCGGGCGACGGCTACATCCGCCACATGGCCAAGTGGGGAGCGCAGGTGCTACTCACCGGTGAGACCGACCCGCTGACCGCCCTGAAAAAAATCCTGGCGGGTGAAGCCCTGACCGACACCCGTTTTGACATCACCACCACCTTGTGCAAGTTGCGTGACCTGTTTTCGCGCCATTGACATGCTCTTTTACATGCCTGCACTGAACGACTCCCAACTACAAGCCCTGCTGCAGGACGACGCCCCCTACGGTGACCTGACCACGCACAGCCTGGGTATTGATGCGCAGCCAGCGCACATCGCCTTTCACGCACGTCAAGCCATGACCGTGTGCGCCACCGAAGAAGCCTGCCGCCTGTTTGAGCTCGCCGGTGCCAGCGCCACCCCGGTGACGCCATCAGGCACATCGGTGCAAGCCGGTGACTTGCTGCTGCGCGCCTGTGGCGCAGTCACCAGCCTGCACCGCGGCTGGAAAGTCGCTCAGACACTCATGGAATGGGCTAGCGGTTTGTCAACAGCCACCGCCAACATCGTCGCTGCCGCCAACGGCGTGAGCGTGGCTTGCACTCGCAAAAATGTGCCGGGCGCCAAAGCGCTGTCGGCCAAGGCCGTCAGATCAGGCGGCGCCATCATGCACCGGCTGGGCTTGTCTGAATCGATCCTCCTGTTTGCCGAACACCGGCTTTTCTTGAGCGAGTCCCCAACCGACACCATCACACGCCTGCGCCGGGGTCAGCCTGAGAAGAAGCTCGCCGTGGAGGTGGCGGACTTGGCAGAAGCCCTTGCCTGGGCGCAAGCTGGTGCCGACGTGCTGCAACTGGAAAAATTCACACCCGAAGCGGTAGCGGGTCTTCGCCTGACATTGGACAGTAGCGGCTTGCTGGCCTGCCCGCTGCTCGCTGCGGCAGGCGGCATTCACGCCGACAACGCGCCAGCCTATGTGAGAGCCGGGGCTGACTTTCTGGTGACCTCTTCGCCATACTGGGCGCCACCCAGGGATGTACAGGTTGTTTTCAGGACAGTCGCCTGATGGCCGCCCACGATGACCGGGCCTCATTGATGGTCGAATTGCTAGGTCGGCCCGCGCTGGCGCACGCCGCACAAGACTTGCTGCGCCCGGTGTTGGCCAGTTTGCTGGTGGGGCGCTTCCTCAACCAGGGGGTGTTGACCGATACCTTGGCGCTGCCCGAGACCGATTTTCAAAACCTTTGGGCCGAGCACTTTCCAGGTGAGTGGCTGAGTCTGCACAGCGGCACCGGCCAAGCGCCGCTGGAACTGCAAGACCTGCGCAACCTGTTGCTGCAATACCGTGCGGCAGAGTCAGCGGCTGAGGTCTGGCTGGCGCAGATCGTGGCCTTCGCCTGCTGTGGGCGCGACCACCTTTGGCAAGACCTGGGCCTAGCCAACCGGAGTGAGCTTTCTGTCTTGATGACAGTGGCCTTTCCCGCGCTGGCCGCGCTGAATGTTGGCGACATGAAGTGGAAGAAGTTCCTCTACCGCCATTACTGCAGCACCGAGAGCATCTACGTGTGCCCGGCACCGTCGTGTGGCGAATGTGCGGATCACGCCAAATGTTTCGCACCTGAGCAATAGTTTTGACCAACAGCAGGCATTTTGAAGAACAACAGAGGAGCGTGAATGTTTTTGACCCCCGATGATCTGCAGGCGTTGTGGCTGACCGTGCGCCTGGCCAGCATCGTGACGCTGATTCTGCTGCTGATTGGCACGCCGATCGCCTGGTGGCTGGCGCGCAGCAAGGCCTGGTGGAAGGGCCCGGTGGGCGCGGTGGTGGCGCTGCCGCTGGTGCTGCCGCCGTCGGTTCTGGGTTTTTACCTGCTGCTGACCATGGGGCCAAATGGCCCGGTGGGGCAACTCACCCAGTCGCTGGGCATCGGGCTCTTGCCCTTCACCTTTTGGGGCTTGGTGGTGGCCTCGGTGTTTTACTCGCTGCCTTTCATGGTGCAGCCGCTGCAAACTGCGTTTGAGTCCATTGGTGAGCGCCCGCTGGAGGTGGCGGCCACCTTGCGTGCCTCACCACTGGATGCTTTTTTTAGCGTAGCGGTGCCGCTGGCACGCCCCGGCTTTGTGACCGCATGCATCCTGACCTTTGCCCATACCGTGGGCGAGTTTGGTGTGGTGCTGATGATTGGCGGCAACATCCCCGGCGTGTCCCGGGTGGCTTCGGTGCAGATTTACGACCACGTTGAAGCCATGGAGTACACGGACGCGCACCGCCTTTCAGCGGTGATGCTGGCCTTCTCGTTCCTGGTGCTGCTGGCGCTATACACCCGGCGCCCCAAGCTTGGGCAGGGAGCCTGACATGGCGGGTATTCAGGCGCAATTTCACATCGACTGGCCCGGCTTCACGCTGGATGTGAATTTAGACTTGCCCGCGCGCGGCGTGACTGCGCTGTTTGGCCACTCAGGCTCAGGCAAAACCACCCTGCTGCGTTGCGTGGCCGGGCTGCAGCGCGCGCCACAAGGCCGACTGGTGGTCAACGGCGACGTCTGGCAAGACGACGGCCACTGGCTACCCACCCACAAACGCCCGCTGGGCTATGTGTTTCAGGAAGCCAGCCTGTTCGCGCACCTGACGGTGCTGGGCAACCTGCGCTACGGCATGCGCCGCGTGGCGGCTGCACAGCAGGCGAGCCTGGACCAGGCCATTGCACTGCTGGGCATCGACGCGCTGCTGGCGCGCAAGCCTGAGCATTTGTCTGGCGGCGAGCGCCAGCGGGTGAGCATCGCCCGCGCCCTGGCCTTGAGCCCGCGCATCTTGCTGATGGACGAGCCACTGGCCGCGCTGGACCTCAAACGCAAGCAGGAGATCCTGCCCTACCTGGAGCGGCTGCACCGCGAGCTGGACGTTCCAGTGCTGTATGTCAGCCACGCGCCCGATGAAGTCGCCCGGCTGGCCGATCACATCGTGGCGATGGAAGGCGGCCGTGCCATTGCCACCGGGCCGCTTCGCGACACCCTGGCGCGGTTGGATTTGCCGATTCGCCTGGGCGAAGACGTGGGTGTGGTGCTGCAAGCGCGGGTGGCTGAGCGGGATGCGCACTGGCATCTGGCACGGGTGGATTTTCCTGGCGGCAGTTTGTGGGTACGCGATGGCGGCCATGCGCTTGGCAGCCCGGTGCGGGTGCGCATTTTGGCGCGTGACGTCAGCATTGCCTTGCATCCGGTGTTGGACACCAGCATTTTGAATTGCCTGAGTGCCACGGTGGACCAACTGGCCGCAGACGAGCATCCAGCGCTGGCGCTGCTGCGCCTGCAAGTGGGTGCCTCACCGCTGATCGCCCGGCTAACGCAGCGCTCTGCCTGCGAACTCGGCCTGCAGCCCGGCAGCAAGGTGTGGGTGCAGATCAAGGCGGTAGCGCTGATTGGCTAAGGTTTGTGGGGCTGCAACAGCCAGCGCTGCGTGGTTTTGACGCTATCCGTGCCCTCCTCTGCATAGGCCGTGCATTGCTTGTCATATTTATAACAAAATGGGCTCTAGCCCTTATAGGTAAAGCGCGAAATGCTATTTAATTTATAGTTATTTGCCGCAACACTTATTTCAGCAAACTCATCGGGGTCCAGTGGCTCAGCGGGCAAGGTCTGTGGCTCGGCGGTGAGTGTGTCGGGGGGGGTCTGAAGGTGCTGCTTGGTGGGTCGCATTCCTGAGCTGGCATGCCCTATTCAAGCGGCGGGGCAATGGGCCAGAACGGACGAAACCAACAAAAGTGCCCTGCCACAGTTCTTGCTTGCATGCGCCTGTCTGCAACCTGCAACCGCTCACCCCTTCAACCCCACCACCATGACACCACCCGACCTCTTTACCCACAACCGGGTGATCCTCACCCACTTTGACAGTTACAGCGCGGCACTTTTATTCCCACGCTGGGAGCAGACCTTGCTGTGGCCCGCAGCCCTGCCTGCCACCGCCACGCCGATGCGCTCAGCCGCCGTCGTTACCCCTGAGTTTTCGGGCCAGGCAGTGCGCCAGGCGGTGATTGACATCTGCGGCTTCTCGCCCGACACGCTGGAGCGTGTCAATGAATTCAACCACTGGGCGCACACAGAGGACGGCCCGGTGCGCATCCACCTGCTGCGCTTCACCACGCGCGACGCGCCCAAAGCCGCGATTGCAGCGCTGGGCGGTGAGTTCAAGCCGATCAGCCTGCTGCGCAGCTGCCCGATGAGCGAGCTGCTATTGCTGCGCGAGGTGTTTAACCTGATCGTCAGCGCGGGCGTGCCGTGATACCACGCGCTTATATGCAAAAAGTGGCTCTAGCCCTTATGTAATATGCGCGAGAAGCTATTTTATAAATAGCAATTAGAGCACCTAATTCCATTTTCAAATCGATAGGAGCTTAGGCGCGAAGCCGCAGACAGTGCAGACGCACGGCAAGGCGAAGCAACAACAGATCCTATTGATATGCAAACGCAATAAAACCCACCGGGCTCACGCGGCCAGGCTGGACTGCATGGCGCCGATCAGCAGTGGTGCGAACGCCGCCAGCGGCATGTCGATGCGGGTGATGTTTTGCACCGCCAGAAAGCGCGCTTCCATGCGGGTGGGTTTCACCGGCAGCACAGCCCAATGCCGGTCGCTGGAGCGTTTCATGATCTGCCGGGCAAAGGTGCGGGTGAGCTGGTCGTCAAAGCGGCAGCCCAGAAACAGAAAGTGGCGGTCTTTGCGCCAGGCTTGCACCGCTTGCGGAATGGGGGTCTGGATGTCGATCTCGGTCAGCACTTCAACATAGTCACTGTCCGACACCAGGTAATTGCCCGCTGGGCTGTGGGCGCCCCAGGGTTTGTAGAGCATGCGTCCCGGGTTGGCGGACAGCTCGGCCAGCGGCGTGCCGTTCGCAGCGTAAGCACCGGTCCACTGGCCGAAGTGCTCAGACTGCGACAAACCCTGCACCTGGACCCAGGGCTCGCTGCCTTGGGCCAGCGCGCTGGCAAAACTGTCGTCGTACCAGGTGTCGACCCACAGTTTGGCACCGCTTGCGGCCAGCGCCAGTTGCAATTCTGAGGGCTTTGGCGAGACCGCGAAGGCCTCGTTCATCAGGTGCACCACAGATTTGCGGTGTTTGAAGTTCTCGATGAACTGGGCAGTTTGCGTCAGGCGTTTACGGATTTTGTGCGGCACGCTGACCTTGGCGGTCATGCTCTCGGCCAGCCCCAGCGGGGTGGCGGGCACAGCCACATCGCTGCACAGCGACAGCATCTCGGGGCCCATGTATGCAATGACCGCATCGGTGGCGAGTTGGCGGGCAATCTCTTGAATCAGGTCTTGGGTGTCCATGCGGGTTCCTTTGAAATTAGGCGTCGTCTTGCGTCAGCACCAGCGCGCTGGCGTCGCCGGGCTGCTCGGTGATGGACCAGCAATGGCCGTCAGAGGTGGCCAAGTAGATGCTGCGTGTGCCGCAGCGCAGCGCAGCGGTTTCACCGCGCATGTCCATCGCGTCAACCACCACCACACGCTGCTCAGGGTGGGCAGCGCGCCAGGTGGCGGCGGCCTCACGCACGCTGGCTGCGCCCGCCAGCAACTCACCCGCGCTGTGCAACTCGTCTTGCGAAATGGCCACGGTCAGTCTCCGGCGTCTTCGGTCAGGGCCATGCGACGCGCCTCAACCGTGATCGGCAACGGGGTGTCAGCAGGCATGTCGGGCAGATCAAACTGCCAGCCGTTGCCCAGCGTGACCAAGCCGCCCCACATGCCAGGCTTGACCATGGCGATGATGGGTTCTTCAAGGTCTTTTTTGGGCACATAACCAGTCAAGACACCCTTGCTGTCTTTGCGGATCATTAATTTCATCGTCGGCTCCTGTGTGGGTAAATGGGGTAGGTCAATTGGCTTTAAGGCGCACTCAGCAAGTCTTCACATAGCAGCGGTGCCAGCAGTGGCGGCAGCTCACGCAGCAGGTAGTTCACATCCTCAACAGTGGTGCCTGCCCCCAGCGAAAAGCGCACGGTGGCCAGCGCCTCGTCAGCAGACACGCCCATGGCGGTGAGCACATGCGACGGCGCACTACCGCCCGACGAGCAGGCCGCGCCGCTGGAAGCAGCCACCTGCAGGCGGTCCAGCCGCTGCAGCACCACCTCCTGCGATAGCTGTCCAAAACGCAGACAACTGGTGCCGGGCAGGCGCGCCGCCCCCTGGCACCAGACGTGGGTGTCTGGCAAGGCGGCTTGCAGGCCGCGTTCCAGCCGGTCACGCAAGGCGGCGATGCGCTTGGCCTGTGCAGTGATGTCACCCAGCGCCTCTAGCGCCGCTGCCAAACCGACGATGCCAGGCAAATTCTCGGTACCACCCCGGCGGCCACGCTCCTGGCTACCCAGGGTTTGCGGCAGCAGCGGCACACCTTGGCGCAGCAGCAACGCGCCGATGCCTTTGGGGCCCTGAAACTTGTGGGCAGAGAGCGACACCGCATCGGCACCGCAGGTGGCAAAGTCAAAGACTTGCTTGCCAATGAACTGGGTGGCATCCACGTGCATCACCGCACCTGCAGCGTGAGCCCATGCCGCCACGTCTGCCACCGGCATCAATACGCCGGTTTCGTTGTTGGCGGCCATCAGCGACACCAGCGCCACGTCCGGGCCGATCAATGCCTGCGCGGCAGCCAGGTCCAGCGTACCGTCTGGGTGCACCGGCAGGTAATCCACCTGTACACCTGCCGCCGCCAAGGCGCGCGCCAGGCGCAGATGGCCAGCATGCTCCACACTGCCAAACAACACCCGCTGGCGGTTGGCGGGCGCCCCCGCCAGCAAGCCACGCACGGCTAGGTGGTTTGCCTCGGTGGCACCGCTGGTAAAAATCACTTCTGCCGGTTTGCAACCCAGCAGCCGCGCCACCGTGGCGCGCGCGCCAGCCAGGCGGCGTTTGGCCTCTTGCCCTGGCCCGTGTTGTGACGAGGTGTTGGCCCACACGCCCGACATCACCGGCAGCATGGCCGCGATCACCGCAGGTGCCAGGGGCGTGGTGGCGTTGTGGTCGAGGTAAATCATGGCCAGAACTGGCGCTCGGTGTCCACACACAACAGTTCCAGCGCGGCGTCCAGCGGCTGGTTGTCAAACCGCGTGATCCAGGTGCCGCTGGCGTGGTCACGCGCGCACAAGCTCCAGTGGCCACACGCCTGCGGCACCAGCAGCGCAATATCAATCATGCCGCCCTGCGGGTCCACATTGCGCGAGCAGCACGGGCTCTGGATGCGAAAGTTGTCGCCCTGCGCCCGCACGACAGGTTTGACATAGCGGTAACGCAGGCGCTCCCGCAGGGCACGCTGCAGGCGGTGCTGCATCAGGTCTAGCACTTGCCCACTGGGCACGGGCATGAACGCGGCAGCTGGGCTCACGCTGGCTCCGGTGTCTCAGGCAGCAAGCCCGGCGGCGCCGGCACCAGTTCAATTTCAAGGCAACCCACCACACAATCGTCAAACTGCACCAGATACACCGGCTCATTCAGGTCTGGCGCGTGGCCAATGTTGACGATTTCACCCAGCGAGCCACGCGCTGCCAGCAGGGCGCAGGCCTCGCGCTCGGGGTGGCTACCGTCATTGATCAGATCGTCCAGCGCAATCACGCGCTGGCCCCAGGCATAGGCGGGTGCGCGGGGCTCAAGACCGGGCATTACGGGGGTGACGGCAGGTGTGGTCATGGTGGGCCTCAATCGGTGGGTGAAAGTGCTGGTTTGCCTGTTCCGAGGCGGGCGACGGCAGCCGCCTTGTCGCCCAGTTGCGCCAGCACCTCGTCGGGCAGGTTGTCGAGCGTGCAGAGTTCCTTGGCGCGCATACCGACGCGGTTACCAGACTCGACAAACTCCACCGCGTAGATGTAGTACTGCTGCAAAAAGGTGCCGATGCTGGTCACGTAGCCCACGTCGCCCTTGTGCACCAGCACGTCGCCAACGTCATAGCCCCGGTAGGTGCCGTCGTTGCGCACCACCGAGCGTGATGCCACGCGCTCGCCATAGTCAAAGCGCGGCGGGTTGGCCAGCTCGATTTCGTTTTCGTCACGATTGATGTCAGCCATGGGGTACTCCAGACAGGGTCACGGGGCGCATACGCGACTAACGCCTGGTTTGAGGCGTGTTTTTTGGACGACGGCGGCTTGGCTCATGTGCCTGCGCTGCCCCAGCCGCGCACCGGGTCATCTGCCGGGGCACCCTCGGGCAGACCGTTTTCATGGCGGTTGAGCACCTGCAACAGCAGCGCCCCGCTCACATGGTCTTGCGGGTCCAGGCGGCGCAGCTCGCTCAGCAGCAGCCGGGCCTCGGCCATGTCGTCCAGGCGCATGTTGAGGTAGGCCAGGCCTTTGAGCGTGAACAAATAGAAGCGCACCGCCGGGTCGGTTCGGGTGGCTTCATGGCTTGGCGGCTGGTCGCCAAAATTCGGGCCCAGGGCGGTGCGGGCAATGGCCAAGGCGTTTTCGCCTGTAGCCCTTGCCAGGGCTAGATCATGACTATAAAAATAGTAGCGATACAGCGCAATCAGCGGGGCCGGATGGCGCGGCGCTGCGGCGCGTGCCTGCTCCAGCAAAGGCAAGGCCTGCTGTGGCAGGTGGTGCAGGCGTCCCGCTTCTTGGATCAAGGCCTCAACCTGCGGGCTCAGGCCTGCGCCAATAACGCCGTCGGCAAAGGCCGCCAGGTCATTGGCAAAGCGAAGGCCATCCGCATGCATGGTGAGTCCGGGTTCAGGTGGCGAGCACCGGCGCAACCGGGCGGCCACGGCTGATGGCGCTGATCTCGATGCGGGTCACGCCCGGCTTGGGCGCGGCAGCGGCGCTGCTGCAGGCGCAAGCCTCCTTGTTGGGGTCGGTGAAGCTCAGGCCGGACTCGGTGGCGGTCTCGGTGAAATCCATGATCAGACCATTGAGCAGCAAGCGACTCTCAGCCGCCAGAAACAGGCGCACGCCGCCCACTTCCAGCAGCTTCTCGTCGGCTGCCGGGGCGGCCTGGGCGCTGAATTCTGACGAGTAGCCGGAGCAGCCGCCGGGCGTGACGGCCAGGCGCAAACCTGCGCCCGCGCCCATGCCTGAGAAGCGAACAACACGGTTGATGAACTTCGCCGCAGCGGGGGTGATTGTGACGGTGGGCAGCATGATCAGACCTCGGTGATGCAGTCGTCCACCGGGCAGATGGCGACGCACTGCGGGTCGTCAAAGTGGCTCTCGCAGTCGTTGCACTTTTTCGGGTCAATGGTGTAGATGCCACTTTTGACGCGGATGGCGGCGTTGGGGCACACCGGCTCGCAGGCGTCGCAGGAGGTACAGATTTCGGTGTTGATCTTGTGGGTCATGGGGGTTCTCCGGTCAAGTTAAGGTGAAGGAAATACGGTCAGGCGGCCAGCGTGGTGTAGGCGCCCTGGCGGATCTGGGCATCGCCCCGGGCCTGGTGCACCACGGCACCACTGGCCACACGGGCGCGGTAGTCGTTGAACCAGCCGAGGGCGGCTTTTTCGATGAATTCGCCGACATAAGCATCGACCGGCTCCACCCCGGCCTGCATCAGCTCGTCGCGGGGGCAAGCGCCAATCTTGGCAACCAGCACCGCGTGGCAGTCGTTGATGGCGCGCACCACCGAGGGCAATGGCTCGTCGTCGCCGGCGCCGCCCTGGCAATACTGGTCCACCCGGCGGTGGCCCACGAACTTGGCCTGGGTGGCCGAGACTTCAAACACCTGAAACTCGGTGACATGGCCAAAGTGTTCGTTGACCCGACCGCCGCCTTTAGTGGCTACAGCAACCATCACTTTGAGGTTTTGCGCAGATTTGAGCGCCGCAGCGCTGGCCAGCGCCTGCTGCTTGGCAGCTTGCTGGGCGGTACGCTCCAGCGCCACTTTGGCTTGGTAGGCCTGGCGCTTGTTCAGGTCATAAACCACGTCTTGCATCTGGTCCAGCTTGTCGAGGGTGAATTCCTCGCTGCGGTCTTCACCGAGCAGGCCAACCGCATCAGCGCGGCACTGGCGGCAATGCCGCATCAAATTGGCGCCGCCCATGCAGGCGTCTTGCACGGCTTTGAGTTCTGCCGCGCTGGGGCCGCGCTGACCGGTCAGGCCAAACACCGTGCCGTGCTCTGGCTCGCTGATCAGCGGCATGATGTTGTGCAGGAAAGCACCGCGTTTTTTCACCTCGCGGTTCACGTCCATCAAATGCTGGTCATTGATGCCGGGGATCAGCACCGAGTTGATTTTGGTCAGCACGCCACGGGCGGTGAGCATCTCCAGCCCAAGCATCTGGCGCTGGTGCAAGATGGTGGCAGCTTCAATGCCGGTCACACGCCGGTGGTTCCAGAAAATCCAGGGGTAAATCTTCGCGCCAATGACCGGATCGACCATGTTGATGGTGATGGTGACGTGATCGACGTTGTATTTGCAGATTTCATCCACCAGGTCAGGCAGCGCCAGTCCGTTGGTGGAAATGCACAGCTTGATGTCAGGCGCCTGCGCTTGCAGCATGCGAAACGTGTCAAAGGTTTTGGCAGGGTTGGCCAGCGCATCACCCGGGCCGGCGATGCCCAGCACCGTCATCTGCGGAATAGCGCTGGCCACCGCTACCACTTTGCGCACCGCCTGCTCGGGGGTAAGCTTTTGCGACACCACGCCGGGGCGCGACTCGTTGCTGCAGTCGTACTTGCGGTTGCAATAGTTGCACTGGATGTTGCAAGCCGGCGCCACCGCCACATGCATGCGGGCAAAGTGATGGTGCGCCTCTTCAGAGTAGCAAGGGTGGTCTTTGACCTTGTCCCAGATGGCGGCAGGCATGTCCTGCGGGCCGTCGGATGAGCCGCAACTGGCTTGGCCCTCGCCACCTTGGGTGTTACAGCCGCCGCTGGAGGCGACTTCGAGCTTGAACTTCAGCGGTTTGAGCTGACCCATGCTGACATAGGTCGTGCCGGGTGTGGATCCGGTGGGCGCGCTTGTTGGCATGGACATCCTTTGTACGGTCGACACTGACCGCTTCAGGCTGTATTAGCGAGTTCCATGCCACGCGAAAACGCGCGGTTTTGTCTGGCTTTTGTCGGATGTGGCACACCGAATACACCGCCATTTGACCCAGCTTTCAGCTGGCTTGTCTGTGATGCGACAAAGTTGACACAGGGGGATCTTGTCTGCGTCCGTCTCTACAAGCCGGAGAACGCCAAACCCACCGCCCGCATGGGCGCCGCGCGCACCATTCAGCCAGTCAGCCAGTCAGCCAGTCAGCCAGTCAGCCAGTCAGCCAGTCAGCCAGTCAGCCAACAAAGTTACTATATAAAATATAGCTGCTCGCGCATATTAGAAAAGGCTAGAGGCACATTTCTTATATAAATACACGAAAGCCCGTGTCAACGACCCAACCTCAAAACTTTCGCACCTCAATGTCGTTTTTTTGCAAGGCGTAACCCATTTGCCGTGGTGAAATTTTCAGCAGGCGTGCGGCTTTGGCCTGCACCCAGCCGCAGCGCTCCATGGCCCAGATCAGGCGTTCACGCTCGCCTTCGGGCTTGCCGTCGGTGTCGGCGGGCGGCGCTGGTTCACTGGCGGGTGCTGGCGCTTGGGCTTCTGGGCTGTCATCCACCTCGGGTTCAGGTACAGCACGTGGCGGCACCGGGCCTTGCACCACCGGGATCTCGATCATGCGCCCAGGGCTGACCGCATCCACCCGGTCGATATGGTGCAGCACCTGGGTCAGGCAGCCGTTGCCCTGGCAGGGGAAAGCCAGGTTGCCGATGACGTCGTCATGCGCCATGGTGGCAGTGCGCTCTACACAGTTTTCCAGCTCACGCACATTGCCAGGCCAGTAGCAGCTGGTCAGCACCCGCATGGCAGCGGGGCTGAAATGGGTGGTGCGGCCGTTTTCCTTGTTAAAGCGCTCCAGAAACAGATTGGCCATGGCCGGAATGTCTTCGCGGCGCTGGCGCAACGGCGGCAGCTGGATGCTCACCACGTTGATGCGGTAATACAGGTCGGCGCGGAATTCACCGGCCTGCACCATGCGCTCCAGGTTGCGGTTGGTGGCCAGAATCAGCCGCACATCCACCTTCACGCTGGCCGTGCCACCCACGCGCTCAAACTCGCGCTCTTGCAACACACGCAGCAGCTTGGCCTGAAACGATGGCGAAATGTCACCGATTTCGTCCAGAAACAGGGTGCCACCGTGTGACAGCTCAAAACGCCCCTTGCGCTGGCCCTGCGCGCCGGTGAACGCACCTTTCTCGTGGCCGAACAATTCGCTTTCCAGCAGCGACTCGGTCAGCGCGGCGCAATTGACACGCACAAAGGCTTCGCGCTTGCGTGGCGACAGGTTGTGTAGCGCACGGGCAATTACCTCTTTGCCGGTGCCGCTTTCACCACGCAACAGCACCGTGGTGCGTGACGGTGCCACCTGGTGAACCTGCTCAAACACCTGCTGCATCGGTTTTGAAACACCTACCACCTGGTCGATCTGGTGAACGGGCTTGAGCGCCTTGCTCATTCGGCGCACCGCGTCTTGCAGCGAGTCGTGCGCGGCGCTGACGCTGCGGTGCAGCAGCAGCGCCTGCCCCATCAGGGTGGCGACCATTTTGAGCAGCCGCAGATCATTCGAGAAGCTGTGCGCCTCACCTGGGTTCAGGCAGTCCACCGCCAGCACACCCACGGTACGGCGGTCAGCGCTGATCGGGGTCACCAGCATCGCAATGGGGACGTCTGGGGTCTGGTCGGCACCACCGGTACGGTTCAGAAACAGCGGCTCGGTGTGCACGTTGGGCACCATCACCTGGATGCCATTGGCATAGACGCGCCCGACGATGCCTTCGCCAGACTGGAAACGCAGGCGCTGCTGCTCCTCCTTTGTGAGCCCCACGGCGCACAGCCCCTGCAAGCTGCCTTCTGTTTCGCCCAGCACCACAAAGGCGCGGCGCCAGTCATAGGCATGCGACAGATAGTTCAGCGCTTCGCGAAAGGTCTTGGAAACGTCCAGCGACATGGCCAGCGTTTTGCTGACCTCGTAAATGGCGTTCAATTCACGCTGCGACTCAAAAACTTGTGTGTTCACCATATAGAACTCCGGTTATCCCCTGCAGATTCGATATAGCCGCCCTAAACACTTCAAAGCAAAAACCGCACCAAGAAAGTGGGGTTGCGCACAAAAGGTGGCTGGGCAACGGAATTCACGACAAATGCGACAAGCACCGCACCCCCGAGTTGGGTGGTGCGACAAAGGCAACAAATCGGGCAGGAAAAGGCCGCCACAAGGGCTTAAACGCATGGCACTGAAATTGCGAATTGACAGGCGTCAACGTCTTAATTGACAGGCGTCAACGTCTTTTCAGGAGCTTTGCATGTCAGACTTCACACCCACCCAGGTTTCTGGCCGCGCTGCACAGCCTGTGTACCTTGACTACGCGGCGACCACGCCGGTCGACCCTCGCGTGGCGGTGAAGATGGTGCCCTACCTGACCGAGATTTTTGGCAACCCGGCCAGCCGCTCGCACGCCTATGGCTGGGCCGCAGACGAGGCGGTGGAGCTGGCACGCGAACAAGTCTGCGCGCTGATCAACGCTGACCCGCGCGAAATCGCCTGGACCTCTGGTGCCACCGAATCCAACAACCTCGCCATCAAAGGCGCAGCGCACTTTTACAAAGACAAAGGCCGGCATCTGGTAACCGTGGCCACCGAGCACAAAGCGGTGCTCGACAGCATGCGCGAGCTGGAACGTGAGGGTTATGTGGTGACTGTATTGCCGGTGCTGCCCAGCGGTTTATTGGACCTGGCGGTGTTTGAAGCAGCCCTGCGCCCCGATACGGTGCTGGCTTCCGTGATGTATGTCAATAACGAAACCGGCGTGGTTCAGGACATGCCCGCTCTTGGTGCCATCTGCCGCGCCAAAGGGGTTCTTTTTCATGTCGATGCGGCGCAAGCTGCGGGCAAGGTGGCGATTGATCTGGCGCAGTTGCCCATCGACATGATGTCTTTGTCAGCGCACAAAATCTACGGTCCCAAGGGCATTGGCGCGCTGTATGTGCGGCGCAAACCGCGCGTGCGCATTGAGGCACAAATGCACGGTGGTGGCCATGAACGCGGCATGCGCTCTGGCACGCTGCCCACCCACCAGATCGTTGGCATGGGCGAGGCCTTTTGGCTGGCGCGCGAAAGCATGGCCGCCGACAACGCGCGCATCAAAACCTTGCGTGAACGCCTGTGGGCGGGTTTTCAGAAACTCGACGCGGTGGTGCTCAATGGCGACGAGGCCGCCAGCGCACCGCAGTATCTGAATGTGAGCTTCAACTATGTGGAAGGCGAATCCTTGCTGATGGGCATCAAAGGCGTGGCGGTGTCTTCCGGCTCGGCCTGCACCTCGGCCAGCCTGGAGCCCAGCTATGTGCTGCGCGCCATGGGCCGCAGTGATGAGCTGGCGCACAGCTCGGTGCGCTTTTCCATTGGCCGCTTCACCACCGAGAAAGACATTGATTTCACGATCGGTCAAGTCACCCTGGTGGTCAACAAATTGCGCGCCATGAGCCCGCTATGGGACATGGTGCAAGCCGGCGTGGACTTGACCAGCATCCAATGGTCTGCGCACTGATCACCCCCCTCATCTGCTTCGGAGAAAACCATGGCCTACAGCGAAAAAGTCGTCGACCACTATGAAAACCCACGCAACGTCGGCTCGTTTGACACAGGGGACGACAGCGTGGGCACCGGCATGGTGGGCGCGCCCGCCTGCGGTGACGTGATGCGTTTGCAGATTCGCGTCAACGCTGCAGGCGTGATTGAAGACGCCAAGTTCAAAACCTACGGCTGCGGCTCGGCCATTGCGTCAAGCTCGCTGGTCACCGAATGGGTACGCGGGCGCACGCTGGACGAAGCCCTGGCCATCAAAAACGCCGACATCTCCGAAGAACTGGCCCTGCCGCCGGTCAAGATCCATTGCTCGATTCTGGCCGAAGACGCCATCAAGGCCGCGGTGGCCGACTTCCGCTCGCGCCACCCGGCAGCGGGCGGTGGCACGCTGGTGTCAGAGCAGGTCGCCTGCGCCTCCAGCACCCGCTAAAGCCCCCACAACCCATCCACACCACCCACGAAGGAAACCCTATGGAAGCAGCTTTAACCAGTCCAAGTTCCCTCCCCATGGCGCAAGACGGCATGCCCAGCCTGCTGGAGTTCACCCCCCAGGCGGCAGCCAAGGTGGCTGAATTGATTGTGCAAGAGGGCAACCCCGCGCTCAAACTGCGCCTGTACGTTACCGGTGGCGGCTGCTCCGGCTTTTCTTACGGCTTTGCTTTTGACGACCAAATCGCCGAGGACGACACGCAAACCGTGACCGAAGGCGTGTCGCTGGTGGTAGACACCATCAGCCTGCAATATGTGATGGGCGCCCGGGTCGACTTTGAAGAAGGGCTGGAAGGCTCGCGCTTTGTCATTCACAACCCCAACGCCCAGACCACCTGCGGCTGCGGCAGCTCGTTTTCGATGTAGGGGCACATCATGGGCATCTCACTCACCCCTGCAGCGGCGCGCCATGTCGCCAAATCCATCACCAAGCGCGGCAGCGGCCTTGGGCTGCGCCTGGCGGTCAAAACCAGCGGCTGCAACGGCTTTGCCTACGGGCTGGAGTTTGTCGACAGCACCAATCCGGATGACGAGTGCTTCGAGAGCCATGGCGTGAAAGTCATCATTGACCCGCGCAGCCTGAGCATGTTGGCAGGCACCGAGCTTGACTTTGTGCGCGAAGGCCTGAACGAAGGCTTCAAGTTCAACAACCCCAACGCCAGCGCCAACTGCGGCTGCGGCGAAAGTTTCACGCTGTAAGGCGCGCATGGCACTGCTGCAAATCGCCGAGCCCGGTCAAAGCGGCGCACCGCACCAGCACCGGCTGGCGGCGGGGATTGACTTGGGCACCACCAACTCGCTGATTGCCACGGTGCAAAGTGCCGTGGCGCGGGCGCTGCCAGACGAAGACGGCGCGTTGCTGCTGCCGTCGGTGGTGCGCTACCTGCCGCGAAACGCAATTGTGGTGGGCGCTGAGGCGCAAAACAGCCAGACAGACGACCCCGAAAACACCATCGTCTCGGTCAAGCGCTTTATGGGCCGCAGCCTGGCCGACCTGAGCAGTGCGGCGGGCTTGCCCTACCGCTTTACCGATGCCCCTGGCATGGTTGGCATTCAGACCGTGGCTGGCGAACGCTCGCCAGTCCAAGTGTCGGCTGAAATTCTGACCGCCTTGCGCGAGCGCGCCGAACTGTCACTGGGCGGCCCGCTGGCTGGCGTGGTGATCACCGTGCCGGCGTATTTTGACGACGCCCAACGCCAGGCCACCAAAGACGCAGCGCGCCTGGCCGGCCTGTCGGTCTTGCGCCTGCTGAATGAACCTACCGCTGCGGCCATCGCCTACGGGCTGGACAAAGCCGCCGAGGGCACCTTTGCCATCTACGACCTGGGCGGCGGCACCTTTGATATTTCCATCCTGCACCTCAGCAAAGGCGTGTTTGAGGTGCTCTCCACCGGCGGTGACTCGGCTTTGGGTGGCGACGATTTTGACCACGCGATTGCCGAGTGGTTTTGCACCCAGCACGGCATGATCGGTCTGGCAGCTTTGCCACCCACCTCCCAGCGCAGCCTGCTGGTGGCCTCACGCCAAGCCAAAGAAGTGCTGTCGCAGCACGAGTCCGCAGCACTCGCCCTGACGGACGTGGCGGGCACTTCTTTGCAAGCCATCTTGTCGCGCGCGCAGTTTACGGAGCTTGGCGCCCCGCTGATTGCCCGCACCGTGGCCGCTACCCGGCGCGCCCTGCGTGATGCCAAGCTCAGCATAAACGACATCACCGGCGTGGTGCTGGTGGGCGGATCCACCCGCATGCCCATTGCACGGGAGGCGGTGAGCGACTTTTTCAAGCGCGACCCGTTGGTTGATATCGACCCTGACCAGGTGGTGGCCATCGGCGCAGCACTGCAAGCCAATGTGCTGGTGGGCAACGGCCATGGCGACGACTGGTTGCTGCTGGACGTGTGCCCGCTGTCTCTGGGCATTGAGACCATGGGCGGCCTGGTGGAGAAAATCATCCCGCGCAACTCCACCTTGCCGGTGGCGCGTGCGCAAGAGTTCACCACCTTCAAAGACGGCCAGACCGCCATGTCGCTGCATGTGGTGCAGGGCGAGCGCGAGTCGGTGGCGCACTGCCGCTCGCTGGCGCGGTTTGAGCTGCGCGGCATTCCACCGGCGGTGGCGGGGTCGGTGCACATTCGGGTGAGTTTTCAGATTGACGCGGATGGCTTGTTGTCAGTGACAGCGCGCGACCCGGCCAGTGGGATTGAAGCGCACATTGAGGTCAAACCCACCTACGCCCTGGCAGACACCGAAATATCGGCCATGCTGCAGGATGCGATTGGCTCCACGCAGGAAGACATGCAACTGCGCTCGCTGCGCGAAGCTCAGGTGGACGCCCGGCGCATGCTGGACGCGACTGAGGCCGCCTTGCACGCCGACGCCGCGCTGCTGGCAGCGCCTGAGATCCATGCCATTCACCACGCCATGTACCGGGTGGGCGACATGCTGGAAACCGAAGCCCCGCTGGCTGACCTGCGCCGCGCCACCGCCGCACTCGGCTCGGCCACCGACGAATTTGCCGCCCGGCGCATGAACGCGTCCATCAGCCAAGCGCTGGCTGGGCAAACCATGGACAGTTTGGCCTGACACGGACGCTTTTTCATGCCCATCGTCCACCTGTTGCCCCACCCCGATCTGTGCCCGCGGGGTCTGGACATCGAGATCAAAACCGGCAAATCTCTGTGCGAGGGCCTGCTCAAAGCGGGTGTGGCGATTGAACACGCCTGCGAAATGGTGTGCGCCTGCGCCACCTGCCATGTACATGTGCGCGAGGGCAGCGCCTCTCTCACCGAGACTGACGACGAAGAGAACGACCAGTTGGACAACGCCTGGGGCCTAGACGCGCAGTCACGGCTGGCTTGCTGCGTCAAGCTGGGCACGACAAACATCACTATCGAGCTGCCGCGCCATACCCGCAACCACGCCTGGGAACATTAGTTTTGTATACAAAATATGCCTCTAGCCCTTGTCAATAAAGCGCTAGCAGCTATATTTTCTATAGCTTTGTGACAACGGCTCTGGCGCATGGCACACCAGACAAAAGAGCACCAACACCGCTTTGAATGCCCCAGCAAGGGCGATCTGTTCGAAACAAAACATTCCTGACAAGCCAGCCGCACAACGGCACCGCGCTGGCGGCCTGGAGTCCGACAAACCCGCCCAAATACCCCAAAAACAGGTGGCACGCTGCTTGCAATCAGCCAGCGGCAAAGGATGCCCACCATGCCCCTGAACCCGATCATCAACGACACCACCTTGCGCGACGGCGAGCAAACGGCAGGCGTGGCGTTCACGGTTGAGGAAAAGTGCGCCATTGCCTGCGCACTGGCCGCAGCTGGGGTGCCAGAGATGGAGATTGGCATTCCTGCCATGGGCGACGAAGAGATGGCTGGCATCCATACCCTGGCTGCGCTGGCGTTACCCGCCAAGCTGATGGTCTGGGGCCGCCTGACCGAGGTTGACCTAGATAGCGCGCTGCGCTGCGAGGCGGACATCATTCACCTGTCGATCCCGGTGTCTGACATTCACCTGCAATACAAGCTGCGCCAGTCGCGCGACTGGGTGTTGGCGCAGGTGAGTCGGGTGATTGGCAAGGCGGCCAGCAGCGGGCGCATGATTTCACTGGGTGCCGAAGATGCCTCGCGAGCAGACCCCCTGTTTCTGGCGCAGGTGGCGCGCGTGGCACAGGCCAACGGTGCCAGCCGCATCCGCTTTGCCGACACGCTGGGCGTGCTCGACCCGTTCACCACCTATGACGCCATCGCACGGCTGCGTGATGCGGTGGACATAAAGATCGAAATCCACGCCCACAACGACTTGGGCCTGGCCACCGCCAACACCCTGGCTGCGCTGCGCGCCGGTGCCACCCATGTCAACACCACGGTCAATGGCCTGGGCGAGCGCGCTGGCAACGCGGCACTGGAAGAAGTGGTCATGGGGGTGCGCCACCTGCACCATGCCGATACCGGCATCGACACCCAGGCGCTGCTGCCCATCTCGCAGCTGGTGGCCCGCGCGTCTGGCCGCCAGGTGGCCGTCAACAAAAGCATCGTCGGCGAGGGCGTGTTTACCCATGAGTCTGGCATTCACATCGACGGTCTACTGAAGAACGCGTCGACCTATGAGAGTTTTGATCCGTCCGAGCTGGGTCGCCAGCGGCGCACCGTGCTGGGCAAGCATTCCGGCTCACAAGCCGTGCGCCAGGCCTACAGCCTGCTGGGCGTGGTGCTGGACGACGAGGCGCTCACCGCCCGTGTGCTGACACGCATCCGCTCGCATGCCATGCGCGTCAAACAGGAAGCCACTGCCGACGAATTACACGGGTTTTTGCTGGAATCGCTGGCGCTCCCCAGCGGCTGCAGCAACACCCCAAACCCCACCTAGTTCCCCCTCCCACCTGTCACTACGGAGTCCAACACCATGGAAAAATTTCTTCAACAACTCAAGGCCCTGTCTTCAGCCGAGGACTTCCTTCACTATTTTGGCGTGCCGTTCGATCAGGGTGTGGTCAATGTCAGCCGCCTGCACATTCTGAAACGCTTCTTTCAGTACATCCGCCAGGAAAACCTGCTGGCCCAAGGCAATGAAGTGGGCCTGTACACCTCTTACCGCGAGCAGTTGGTCAAAGCCTACAACGACTTTGTCAAATCTACCCCGGCGCAGGAAAAAGTGTTCAAGGTGTTTCAGGACACCAATGGCCGCCAGCATGTGTCGCTGGACAGCCTGAAGGCCTCGCTGCCAAAGCGCGCCTTGGCCTGATTCGGCTCAGCCACTCCACCCCAAAAGGACGACCTGTGATGATTGACCTGTCTACCCGATCGCTACAAGACTCGCAGGAGCCGGTCACGCCGGTTCCTCGCAAGGTGGGCAGGCGCCGATTGCTCTTGCTGGCTGCAGCGTTGCCACTGGCAGCCTGGCGCCTGAACCAAACCGCCGAGGCCGCGCCCCTGCGCTGGGAAGGCACGGCTCTGGGTGCACCGGCCTCCTTGGTGCTGTACCACGCCGGCGACACGCAGCGGGCGCAAGCAGCGCTTACTGCCACCCTTGCCGAGGTGGCGCGCCTGGAAGCCATGTTCAGCCTGTTTCAGGCCGATTCCTGGCTGTCACGCCTGAACCGCGAGGGTCGCATTACCGGTGCGCCGACTGAGTTCCAGTCGCTGTTGGGCTCTGCGCTGAAGATGGCTGCACTCTCAAGGGGTGTGTTTGACCCGAGCATCCAGCCGCTGTGGTCACTGTACTTTGAGCACTTTGTGGTGGGCGGGCATAGCCAGCCACCAACGGTCACCCGCGTGCAGCAGGCGCTGTCGCTCGTGGGCTGGCGTGGTGTGCGTTTGGCGGGTGACGAGGTGTCACTGGCGCGTGCCGGCATGGGTGTGTCGCTGAACGGCATCGCCCAGGGCTTCATCACCGACCGTTGCAGCGCTCTTTTGCGACAGCACGGGTTCAGCCAGATGCTGGTGGACATGGGTGAGCCCCGCGCGCTGGAGGCCAAGCCTGACGGCAGCGCCTGGATCATTGGCCTGGGCGACCCGCGTGAACCAAGCCGCGCACTGCATACGCTGTCAGTGGTGGATCAAGCCGTGGCCACCTCGGGCGGCTATGGCACCCGGCTGGACGCCGCTGGCTTGTACACCCACCTGATCAACCCGCGCACCGGGCACACCGCGCCCGCCAAAGAAAGCGTGACCGTGGTGGCCGCCAGCGCCACCCAGGCGGATGCCTTGTCCACCGCGCTGGCGCTGATTCCCCGCGCCGACACACCCGCGCGATTGGCGCTGTTGCGCACCCAACCGGGTTGCCGCGCGATCTGCATTGACAGCGCCGGCCAGGTGAGCGAGCTGTCATGAAAAGCACCTACCCTTGCGACAACGGCTTGATCACGGGCGTCGCGCGCGTGGTCGAGGTCGACAGCAGCCAAGCCTGGCTGGCTGCCGAGCAGCCTGCCGCCTGCAGCAGTTGCGCCACCAAAGGGGTCTGCGCCAGTGGCACCCCACATTCCAGCGCCAGCTGGCGGGTGGCACGGTCGCTGGGGCCAAACCAAGCGCCGCTGGCCCTGGGCGAGCGGGTGGAAATTGGTGTGGACCGCAACGCAGTCACCCGCGCGTCGCTGACCGCTTACAGCTTGCCACTGTTCACGATGCTGACGGCAGTGATTGCCATGCAAGACGCGGGTAACGGTGCTGCCGTCCTGGGGGCTGCGGTCGGGCTGGCGGCGGGCGCGGCAGCAGCGCGCAAGCTGGTTCGGCGCTGGCGCGAATCCTTGGCCCCGGTAGTGCTGGGTCGCGCTGCAGACCCTCCTTGCATCACCTGTGCGCCCGCCAGCACTGTGACGCAACGCCATATCGCCACTCCGGTGATTCCTCACGGGAGCCTGTGATGCAAGACGTTTTCCTGGTGTTGCTGGGCACAGCCATTGTCAACAATGTGGTGCTTGCCAAGTTTTTGGGGCTGTGCCCGTTCATGGGGACCTCATCGCGCATTGAAACAGCATTGGGCATGGCCATGGCGACCACCTTTGTCTTAACGCTGTCGACCGGCTTTGTGTGGGTGGTGGAAGCCATGGTGCTGGCACCGCTGGACCTTGCTTTCCTGCGCACCATGACCTTTATTCTGGTGATTGCAGCGGTGGTGCAGTTCACCGAGATGTTGATTCGCCGCATCTCCTTGCCGCTGTACGAAGCGCTGGGCGTCTATCTACCGCTGATCACCACCAACTGTGCAGTGTTGGGCGTGGCCTTGCTGATGGTGCAAGCCGGAGACAGTTTTGCAGCCAGCATGCTGAGTGGGTTTGGCACGGCGCTCGGTTTTGGCCTGGTGTTGGTGATTTTTGCTGGTCTGCGTGAGCGCCTGGCGCTGGGAGATGTCCCCAAAGTGTTTGAGGGCGCGCCGATTGGCTTTATCACTGCCGGTGTGTTGTCGCTGGCATTCATGGGCTTTGCCGGATTGGGAGGCCATTGATGGATACCGCCATGATGACGCACGCCGCACAAGCCGTCGGCGCGATTGGCTTGCTGGGAAGCGGGCTGGGCTTGGTGTTGGGGGTTGCAGCGCGCTATCTTTGCGCCCCTGTGGACGACCGCGCAGAAGCTGTCGCCGCCCTGCTGCCCGGCTCGAACTGTGCGCAATGCGGCTTTGCAGGCTGCAAGCAGGCCGCCGCCGCCATGGTGGAGGGGCGTGCCGCACCCAATTGCTGCCCACCAGGCGGGGTGTCTACTGGGCAAAAAGTGGCTGACCTGCTGGGGGTGAAGCTGATCATCGACGGGGCAGAGGCAGCGCTGCCCCAGGTGGCGTGGGTCGATGAGACGCGCTGCATAGGGTGTATGCGCTGCATTCGCAAGTGCAACTCGGACGCCATTGTGGGGGCGGCCAAGCAGATGCACACCGTGCTGCCCGAAGCCTGCTTTGCCTGCGGCCTGTGCGAAGCCGAATGCCCCACGCAAGCGATTGTGATGAAACCGGTGATGCCGACGCTGGCCACCTGGCACTGGCCCAAACCGGCTGCGGCACCCCGCGCCCCGGCTGACTGAAAGGACGCACACCATGGTGTTTCGTGTTCGCGGGGGCGTCAAGCTCCGCTATAACAAGGAGTTGACCAGCGGACAGGCCGTGGTAGCCATGCCGACGCCCCGCCGTTTGTACCTGCCGCTGCAGCAGCATATAGGCGCACCCGCCATACCGGTGGTGACGATTGGCGACCAAGTGCTAAAAGGCCAGCTGGTTGCCAAAGCCGCGCCCGGACTGTCGGCGCCGGTACACGCCTCCAGCTCTGGCACGGTGGTTGCCATTGAAGACCATGTGGCACCGCACCCCTCTGGCTTGCAGCAAAGAACCATCGTGATTGAGACTGACGGGCTGGACCGCTGGATTGACCTGCCGCCCCCCGTCACCGATGACTTTCCGCTGCAGGTGACACCGCGTGAGATCAACAGTCGGGTAGCCGCTGCGGGCATCGTTGGCATGGGCGGGGCGGCGTTTCCGTCGGCCGTCAAACTCGACCTTAAAGGCCGCCACCAGCTCGACACCTTGCTGATCAACGGCGCTGAATGTGAGCCGTATCTGACCTGCGACGACCGGCTGATGCGCGAAGAGGCGTGGGCAGTCATCGACGGCGTGCGCATCATGGCGTACGCACTGGAGGTGCAGTCGGTCATTTTTGCGATCGAGCGCAACAAGCCTGAAGCACTGGCCGCCATTCGTGGAGCGGCACGCCGGGAACCCTGGATTCAGGTGATGGCCTTGCCAACCCGATTTCCGATGGGGTCTGAGCGGCATCTGGTGTTGGCCTGCACCGGGCGCGAAACACCGGCGCGCAAGCTCACCGCCGACATCGGCGTCGTGGTGCACAACGTGGCCACTGCGCGTGCTGTGGCACGCACGGTACGCAGTGGCGAGCCGCTGATTAGCCGCGTGGTGACCGTTTCGGGACGGGGTGTGCGTGAACCTTCCAATGTCAAGGTGCCACTGGGCACACTGGTGGAAGACCTTCTGGCCTTCTGCGGCGGCTTGCACCCGGTGCCCTACAAACTCATTGGCGGCGGCCCCATGATGGGCGCGCCACTGCCGTCAGTGCGGGTGCCGGTGGTCAAAGGCACCAGCGGGGTGTTGGCGCTGACCATCAAAGAACAAAACGATGGCCCCGAGTCACCTTGCATTCGCTGCGCAAGCTGTGTCAGCGCTTGCCCCTGTGGACTGGTGCCGGTGGAGATGGCGCAGTTGGTACGCCGTGGCGATCTGCAAGGGGCACTGGCCATCGGACTGCAAGATTGCGTTAGCTGCGGCTCGTGCTCCTTCATCTGCCCCTCGCATATTCCGCTGGCGCACTATTTCAACTTTGCCAAAGGGCAGCTTGGGGCGTTGGACCGCGATGCACGGCGCCAAGAACGGATTCGCTCACTGGTGCAGGCGCGTAGTGAGCGCACCGCGCGCGAAGCAGAGCTTAAAAAGGTGGCTGCGGCTGCCCGCAAAGCCGCAAAGGCGGCCGCCCAAGCACCTGCACCAGCGCCTACGTCGACCCTGGCTCTAGCTGGCGGCACTGAGACTTCGGCTCGCGCCACAGAGGAATCAACATGAACACCGTAGTCAACCGCGCCGGGCCTTTCACCCACACCGCCAACAGCATCACGCGGACCATGCTGTGGGTCATCGCGGCCTTGATTCCCGCTACAACCTATAGCTTGTGGCTGTTTGGCTGGCCAGCGATCCTGCTGTTTGTGGTTACTGTGACCACCGCCGTAGCAGCCGAGGCTGCCATGCTGGCACTTTTGGGGCGGCCGGTGCGTGCCCGCCTGTTTGACGGATCGGCCCTGCTGACAGGCTGGCTGTTGGCGCTCAGCCTGCCGCCCTGGGCACCCTGGTGGATCGGGGTATTGGGCAGCGTGTCGGCCATTGTGCTGGCCAAACATTTGTTTGGCGGTTTGGGTCAAAATGCCTTCAACCCCGCCATGGTAGCGCGTATCGTGCTATTGATTTCATTTCCGGTTCAGATGACGATGTGGGTTGCACCGACCCCCCTGGGCAGCGACGGCGCACCGACTTTGGGGCAAGCTCTGGCCTACACCAGCGGTGCCACGCCTTTGCCCGAAAACATGAGCGCCGCCACCACGCTGGGTGTTCTGAAAACCGAGCTGTCACGCGGCGTGTCAGTCACCCAAACCAGCGAGGGGCTGGCGCCACCCGAGAAACTGGCGCTGGGTCACGAATCTGGCTCCATCGGTGAAACCTCAGCGGTGTTGCTGCTGGCTGGCGGGGTGCTTTTGATGCTTTTGCGCATCATCTCCTGGCACATTCCAGTGGCGGTACTTGGCACACTGGGCGTGCTGGCGGCTGTCTCCCATGCGCTGGACCCGGCGCGATTCGCCGCCATGCCCATTCATTTGCTGAGCGGGGCGGCGGTGCTCGGCGCCTTTTTCATCGCCACCGACTACGTCACCTCTCCGGTGTCGAAAAGCGGGCAGCTGCTGTTTGGCGCGGGTATTGGCGCGCTAACCTGGGTGATTCGCTCGTTTGGGGGGTATCCGGAGGGCTTGGCTTTTGCAGTGGTTCTGATGAATGCGCTGGTGCCGTTGATTGACAGGGGGCTGCGCCCACGCGTCTTTGGCCGCAGCCGTCGCGGACAAGCGCTAGAAGGCAAGATCAAACTATGAACGCCACCGATCAAGTCAAAGCCCCATCCGGGACACTGCCGACTACAGCGCGACTGAGCAAGCTGCTGACGCTTATCGGGGGCAAGCATGCGCTGGTGCTGGGTGGCTTTTCTTTGTCGGCCACGCTGCTACTAGCGACTGCATTCGGGTTGACCAAGGAGCCCATTGAAAAGCGTGCTTCAGAAGACCTGCGCCGTTCACTGGAGCAGGTGCTTCCCGCCAGCATGTACGACAACAATCCCGCGGCAGACGCAGTGCGCTTACCGTTGGACGGCGCCCCGCTGCTGGTCTACCGCGCCCGCAAGACCGGGCGAGTGACAGGCGTGGCCTTTGAGACGCATGGTCGGGGCTACGGCGGCGAGATACGCCTGCTGCTCGGCATCGACGGCAACGGCAAGCTGCTGGGCGTGCGCGTGCTGCAGCACACCGAAACGCCGGGGCTGGGCGACAAGATTGAGGTGTCCCGCTCTGACTGGATCACCCGCTTCACTGGCTTGTCACTGGGCAACCCACCGCAAGCACAGTGGGCCGTCAGAAAGGATGGCGGGCAGTTTGACCAGTTTGCTGGAGCCACCATCACGCCACGTGCCGTGGTGAACAGCATCCGTGATGGCCTGCGGCTGTTTGCCGCACAACGCAAAACCATGCTTGAGGAGGTGTCCCCATGAGCCAAACTCGCAATGTCATGCTGGACGGTGTCTGGCGCAACAACGTGGTGTTGACGCAGATGCTGTCCTTGTGCCCTGCCCTTGCGGTGACCTCCGGCGCGACTCAGGGGTTGGGCATGGGTGCAGCCACCGTGGTGGTGCTGATCGCCTCCAACATACTGGTCGCCTTACTGCGTGGTTTGATCACTGAAGTGGTGAGAATTCCGGCGTTTGTGCTGATCATTGCAACGCTGGTCACCATAGTTGACTTGGTCATGAACGCCTGGCTGCACGAACTGCACAAGGTGCTAGGCCTGTTCATTCCGCTGATTGTGGTGAACTGCATGATTCTGGGGCGAGCCGAGTCCTTTGCATCAAAGAACAGCGTGGCGATGTCGGCAGTGGATGGCCTGTCCATGGGCTTGGGGTTCACCCTGGCACTGACCGCCCTGGGTGCCATCCGTGAGGTGGTGGGTAGCGGCACCTTGTTCGCTGGCGCGTCGACCTTACTGGGGCCGGCGCTGGGCATACTGGAAATGCGCATTTATCCGGGTCAAGGCGCGTTGGTGATGATCCTGCCAGCAGGCGGCTTCATCGCACTGGGGCTGATGATTGCGGCCAAGCGGGCCATGGATGCGCGTCAGGCCAAGCTGCGCATGCAAGCCACATCAACCTCTGCTGTACGGCTGGGAGTAGCATCGTGAAAGTTAGCGTGGTGTACGCGCTGCCAGAACGCCAGCTCTGGCTGGAAGTGGAAGTGCCTGAGCAGGCCACAGTACGCGAAGCCATCGAATTCAGCGGCATCGCCCGGACTTTCCCCACTCTGGATCTGAGCAGTCAAAAAATAGGTGTATTTGGCAAAATAGTCGCCCCAGATGCGCGATTGGAGCCCGGCCAGCGTGTAGAGATTTACCGCCCGATCACCGCCGACCCGCAAGCTTTGCGCGGTGAATCTGGCGACGACGAATAGTCCCAGACCCACGCCCTTTGATCTCAAATTCACTTCACGCGAAGTCACTGCGTGGGGCGACTAGCAAAGCCATCTTGCCGATAAAGACAAAAATAAGGAGCATCGTGTCCACTTCAACATAGGTGGACACGTGAACACGCCAGAATTTCAAAATCCAGGCGCAGGCCGCCGTCGCGCACGCTACAGCAACGAATTCAAACGCCAGGTCAGTGCCGCCTGCCGTGGGCCCGGCGTCTCCACGGCGGCAGTGGCCCTGGCCCTGGCCAACGGCCTTAACGCCAACTTGCTTGAGCTCTCCAGCGCCGGCGAGTTCGACGGCCAAGGCGACCACCACACCCCGCCCGCGTATGTGGAGAAGGCGTTTCGCCAATACCTCGAATAAGGCATCTTTGCCCACGGCTTTGCGCGCGTCCGTTGCGACAACTGTGGGGACGACTTTTTGGTCGCCTTCTCCTGCAAAGGCCATGGCTTCTACCCCTTGTGCAACACCCGCTGAATGGCCGAGGCGCCAGCGCACCTTTGCGATCACGTTTTCCCGCGCCTGCCAGTACGCCAATGGGTGTTATCGGTACCCAAAGGCTTGCGCTACTACCTGCAGCGCGACAGGGGCGCACTCAATGCGGCGCTGCGTATCTTCTTGGATTGGTTAGCAATTGGCGTGACTTGGCAACGCCACCCGCAACCGGCCACCGCCTGTTGTCGTCTTGGGCCTACAAAGGTTTGGGCAGTTGTCTGACCCGCGCGCCGTGACAGCGCTTCTAAACTGGATTGACCGTTTGCCCACCCACAGCGCATTACCGCTGACTTACCTGAAGGAGATAACCATGACCACGACCACCCGAGCGACCGAAGCACTACATGACATTCACACCGCCACCAACGACGTTCTAAAGGGATACCGCGAAATGGCGGATCGCTCAGAGCCAGAAATCCAGACCGTGGTTCATCGACTCATCGACATGCATCAGCAACACGCGTCGGCGCAGGAGGCAGAACTAGGGCGGTTGCGCGAACCTGGACCCGACGACTCGTCGTGGCAAGGAATGGTGAATAAGGCCGTCATCATGATGCGGAATTGGGTGTCCGATCTGGACCGCGACGCATTGCCAGCAGTACGCCAAGGCGAACAGGCGCTGCGCGACAAATACATCAAGGCGCTTGAAGATTCGCAGGTTAGCGAGCACCCGTCAATCTTCGCGCTGCTGAAGTCACAACAGGGCGCGATTGAAACCGAGATCGCGCGACTACCCAAAGAATGACGCTACGGCGTCCTTAGACGCTGTCAGTTTGAGGACGCCAAGGGCGCTGCAACGCTTGCGCTCGATCTTTTCCTGCGCGATATCGCAGCGTCGGTGAGTGCATGCCAATCCGAAGTGGTGCCAGCTCGCATGCAGACACAAGTACACACAAAAGTTCGATGCCAAATCGACCTCCAACCCATACATATCAAGCGCCAATAGCTACATTAATAATAGCGTTTACCGTGCCGATGGCGGTTCCACTGGCGACACCCACTGCAGCCAGATTTGGCGACACCGCCGACTTAGCCCTTATCCCCCTTGAGACTCCGCCGCCTCGTCGCAGTAGGCGATCAACTCCTCGAGCTCGCTGGATTTATCGAACACCCGGTCAGCACCGAGCTCCAGGCAGCGCCGGCGCATTTCGGGGGTGGCGTAGTTACTGAGCACCACCCGGCGCACCGGCAGTTCCAGATTTTGGGCGCTGCGCAACACCCCTAGCCCACTCCCCGAATTCAGAAAGATGTCCACGATCACCAGATCGAGCTGACCATCGCGCTGCTGCAACTCACTGACCGCTTCACGTTCGCTGCCCGCCGAGCCCACCACCTGAACGTCCGACAGATCCTCCAATGTGGCGATCAGATTTTTCAGGATGACAGGATTGTCTTCAACGATAAAGGTTTTAAGCTTAGGCATGGTGGCGAGAGCGACTAGGTCGGCCGGTGAGAGTTCAGGATCTTGGGGCCTGTTAAAACATGGCGCAGGATGGCGATAGGAGAAAGTTGGAACGTTACTGTAATATGTATCTAGATGTTAACGGTGAAGCCCTTGGATCTGTGTAGGACAAGTCTGAAACAAGCCTGCTTACAGTTCACCAAAGGCAAAGGCCCCTGCGTCTGTCGCAAGAACCTTTGCCTATGTCGGCGCTGTTAAAGCAGCGCGCGCTGCTGTCACGCAGACCCTCAGGGGCGCACGGCAACGTCGTTGACGACCCGCTTCACCCCAGACACACCCTTGGCGATGGATTCGGCGCTTGAGCGTTCGGATGAAGACTTAGCGAAGCCAGACAGCTGGACCGTGCCTTTGAGGGTCTCGACCTGGATCGCCATGGCGCTGACTTTGGGATCCTCGGCGAAGCGGGCTTTTACCTGTGTAGTGATGGTGGCGTCGTCCACATAAGAGCCGACGCTTTGCTGGTCACGCGCGACGGCACAGCCGGTGGCGTAAATTGCGGTGACGGCAACGGCGCAGGCGAGAGCAATTTTCTTCAACATGGTGTTCTCCTAAGTAACTTGGGCGGTAGTTGCGCTGGCGAGGTTCAGCTCTTGGCGCCCACGGTGAGCAGGTTCTTGACCTCGGTGACGCCCTCCACCGCCTGAGCCAACGAACTGGCGCGATCGGAAGCAGCCTGGTTCGGCGCGGGGCCAGTGAGGGTGACCACCTTGTTGCTGGTATCGACGTTGATGGCCAACGCGCTGAGCTGGTCATCGCCAGCCAAGGCGGTCTTCACCTTGGTGGTAATGGTCATGTCGGCAGCGCCGTCGGCGATGTTGGTGCCTGCCTGTGAGGCGTCCTGCTTGATCTCGCTGCCCGCTGCCTGCATGTCCTGCTTGGCCTCGGTGGCGGCCTCCTGGGTGCGCGCGATGCCGTTGTCGATCTTCTCGCCCACGGTGGGTGGTTTGGACTGGTCGCACGCTGTCAACGCCAGAGCGGCGGTGCTGAGTGCGAGCACAGAGAGGGTGCGTTGGGTTTTATTCATGATGGGGTGTCTCTTGGAGCGATGCTAGCGTTGTGCGTGAAGAGGCCGGTTTGTTGACGCTGTGTTTCACGCAACTTGTTGCGTCGCGTGGCCCTGTCGGGCGGTGGCGATATGAGCGAAAGTGGGGGTGTGGGCGGTTGCTGATTTCAAATTGCAACGCCACTGCGTGGGTCTGCATGCAATGGCGTTGTCGTTTTAATTAACGGAACCAGTCGTCGGTGGCGCTGCGCTCCCAGGAATTTACCTGCTCTTCAGCTTCGTCTTTGGCGATGCCGTAACGCTCTTGGATCTTGCCGGCGAGCTGATCGCGTCGGCCAGCAACCACGTCCATGTCGTCATCGGTGAGCTTGCCCCAGTTCTCCTTGGCCTTGCCTGTGAGTTGCTTCCAATTGCCTTCAATACGTTCCCAGTTCATGTTCATTACTCCTTTGATGGTGAGGTGCATTGACCCGCAGGGGGCCGGTGTCGATCGCAGCGTTGACTTCGTTTGTTTCGCTGTGCTGTAACTTTAGGCTCGCAGGCGGCTCGGCACCGTCGGCTAAAAGCGCGCGACTGTGTAGGACAAGTTCCCGTGCAGCGTGGGCGCATGGGGCTCAAACCAGGCGAGCGTGAGCCCGTGCTACGGGTCGAGGGCCTGGCTGGTGAACTGGGCGGCCTACTCGCGTGGTGCCTGGGCATCAAGCAAATTTGGCTGATCGCTGGCGTGCCGGTCTTGGTCGATCTGCTGCTGCAGTTCGCGGTTAACGCTAAGGTCGAGCGCTGCCGGGGTGGCGCGCTCGGTGCGCCGGGCACGGGGCGGGGCGTCAGGCGCAGGCACGACCAGTGCGGGGTGGGTAGCAGCCTGTGGGTGGCTGAGCTGCACCCGGTAAATCGGTTCCGGCATGTCCATGCCTGCGGCTTCCAGTGCCAGCTTCACATGGCGAATCGCCTCGCTGCGAACCATCCAGAAATCGTGGGTGCGTTGGTCGACCCAGCCGAAAAAGCGCAGCTGCACGTTGGAGTCGCCCAGCGTCTGGATCAGGGCGCGTGGAGGCGGCTCGTTCATCACGCCTGCCAGGCGCTGCAACTCTGCAGTGCCGAGCAGTTGGGCTTGGATCAGGTCTTCCTGCACACCCACACCCACATCGAACTCGAAGCGCCGACTGGGATTGCGGGTGTAGTTGAGCATCACGCTGCGAAACACCAGCGCATTGGGCAGACGTAGGTGGTTGCCGTCGGGCGTCATGAGGATGGTGGCGCGCGAGGTGAGTGACACCACGATGCCTTCCTGACCGTCGATGACCACTAGATCGCGCGGGGCGAACGGCTGGCGCAGGCTCATGAGCACGCCCGCGAGGTAATTTTCCAGCGTCTCTTTGAAAGCGAAACCCAACACGATGCCGATCACACCGGCGGTGCCCAGCATGGCGCCGACCACGGCCGTGGCGTCGAGTATTTCCAGCGCGATCAGCAGGGCGATCGCGGTGCTGACCCAGCGGGTAGTGGTGCGCGCGAGCTCATTAAGAAAAGGGTTACGGACAGAGAGACGCTCGATCGCGGCGCGGCGCGACAACCAGGCGCCCAGCTTCCAACCGAGCCAGACCACCAGCAGCGCCAGCAGAAAAGAGGGGAGCGCTGAGAGCAGGCCATAGACTTTATCCAGCAAGCGCTCGAGTACCTCGTTCAGATCGAATCGCGGCGGGGGGTGGCGGATGATGTTGTCGATCAGTGGCATGGTGTGATGGGTGTCGGGCCAGGTGGCCGCGGCCGGGGCGGCAGTAGAGAGCGCTGAGCTTACTGCAGAGCCTGGTCGCATTCGGCGCGCACCCTGTTGGACAAGCGCCTGTTTGCTCCGCATGGCGTTGCGGCGGTCATGCACAGTCGACGTTGTCCGACACGCGTGCCCCAAACCCAGCGCTACGCTGGAATCTTTCGAATGGATGTGTGGGCATGTGAGTGCCCGCCATCAGACGCTCGTTTCACAACCCTCTGCCACCACTTATGTCGGGAGAACGCCATGGAAACCTCTCTGTACCGCGCGCCCTCGTCGGGATCGACTGTCGAGCGCTATACGGCTGACTCACCAGCTTGGTCGGTGGGCAGCGCGCGGGGTGCGCTGCTCTGGCAGGCCAACCCCGCACTGCTTCGCTGACTCACACGCGATGTCCACGCTGGCTCGCCCATCTGTCGGCGCGCTCCTACAGCGCGCGGCGCCATGCGCCGACAGCGGGCTAGGGCGTTCACAGGGAACATGGGAGCACCTAGAGTTCCTAAAGGAGCGACCTATGAACACCCCTAGCCCCTTGCTGTCCCGACGCAGTGCCACCCACGCCTTCTGGCGCAGCGCTTGGGCCCACACGCTGATCTGGATGCTGGTGACGGTTGCCGCGCTGCTGCTGGTTGGTTTCACCGCATTGGTAGAGGACATCACCCAGCGCGGGGAGTTGCGGGCCGTGCAGCAGCGCGCGTCAGACTCTGTGCTGCTACCTGAAGAGATGCAAACGCGCAGTATGGATGTGGTGCGCCTGCTGTTTATGACCGGCGAAAAACTGGCGGGACGTTGCGTGCGCAAATGTTTGATGCTGTCTTGGTCATAACTCTCAAGCTGCGCGACAGCGTCTGAAATTGGGTTTTTTTTGGCGGCGCCCGAAGTGCGGGCCCAGTTTTTTTGCATCCAGTACCGGCGAATAGGCGTGCTTTATCATTTGGGCATACGCCGCACCGGTTCACGTCACCCCCCCAAGGAATTCACATGAAAGCCACCCCTGCCGAAGGTCACCGCCTGTTTTCGCGCATCCCTTTCAGCGCCGCAGTCACGCTGCACCTGCCTGGCAAAAATCTGCAAGTGACCCTGCTCGACATTGCCCTCAAAGGTGCACTGGTGCAGACCGAGGTGCCCGAAGAACTCCAGTTGCAAGCGCCTTGCCGTTTGTTGCTGCCGCTGTCGGGTGATGGCGAAGTCATCGAAATGGCCGGCACCATTGCCCACTTGAACGGCTGTCATGTGGGCCTGCGCTGCGAGCACATCGACCTGGCCAGCCTGACCCTGCTGCGCCGCCTGCTGGAGCTCAATACGGGCGACGCGGATTTGATGGACCGCGAATTGGCACAGCTTTTTTCAACCCGACACGCTTGAGGCACGGGCAAAAAACCGCCAAATCAGGCGACGTTGCACTCACGCCGCATGAGCGACAGGGCGTCGCTGAACTTGCTGTCATAGCTGCTGAGCAACGTGGCCTGCGCTTCAGCCACAAAGTCTTGCCAAAGGCGGGCGTAGTCGACTTGGTGCTGCTCTGGTGCGTGATTGCGTATAAATTCAGTCGCCAGCGCGGGCTGAAAGCCGGTTTTTCGCATCTTGCGGATCAACGCTGCAGCTGACTTATCGGTCAACAGCGTTTTGGGGGCGCTTCCCGCCGCAACACACACAAACAGGGTGAGCAGCGTGCCGTCATCACCCAAGCCTTGAGTCAGTTTGTCCCACGCGCCAGAGCGCTGGCGGTCATGCTGGCCGACTTCGCTCAACGCGTCTTCTATCCAGAAATAGCGCCCCATGAAAGCGGGGGTCTGGTCAAAGAGCTTGCGCACACCAAGCCGGGCATCCAGCAGCTTGGGCAGATCCGCCAACACGCTCTGGCGCGCTGACTCAACCACCTCGGTGCACTCTGGCGGCAAATTTTTGGGTAATACCAAAGCCATGGCGACCGCGGCCGAATCTTTGCGCCGCAGTGCCGCCACCATTTTTTCAAAGCTGGGCCAGTCGGGCATTTCCTTGCGCCGGGTAGCCCGCGCCAGCAATGCGGTGCGAATCACCGCTTCGGCGTCTGGCTCAAAGTCCTGCAACTCATCGGCAGACAGCCCCAACTGGTCAGCAGCCCACAGCGCCGCATCCACCACCCGCGCCACACGCAGGCGCGCCGCCAATTCAACCTGAACTTCGGCAAAGCTGGCCAAAGACCAGCGCGCCAGTTGAGGAATGTGCCGGTCTGAAAAACCACCCCGCTCGTTCATCCCAAAGTGGGTGTTCTGCGGCATGACGATCAACGCCTTGAGCATGTCTGAGCCCGCTTTGGATCGCGACAAAAACGAATGGTCGCGCAGCAAAGTTGCCGCCGCGTGCAGATCACCGGCGCTTGCCGTCTGCAGGTGCAGGCTGACCAAATTGATGATACGGTCACGCGCACGCTCTAACTCAGGGCGCAGGAACTCGCTGCCGAAGTAGCGGGCGATCTGCACCATGCCCTTGGGCGCGTCTGCAGCAATCTCGGTGAGTTTGGCCTGGTCCAGCAGACCGTACTGCACGCCATACAGCAGCGCTTTTTCAAAAAATGGTCGGCTGTCGAATAGCGAGACAGTGCCTGCGGCAGGGGCTGAAGTGGTTGTCATGCGGGTTAGCCGCAGGCCAAGCGGCCTGCGTTATTCGGGCTCATTCGGGCTCATTCGAGCTATATGGCGGATTCTTCATCAGACTCGCGCGCCGCCGGGGTGGCTTTGCCCAGGTCGGTGTCGCGGGTTTCAACCTTGCCGTCGTCGTCTTCCAACTCATCAGCAGCCAGCCCCAGCTCAAACGCACGCGCCTTGGCGCGCAGCACCACCAGCATCTCAATGAACAGGTCAGGCAACTCGTGGCGCAGCAGCCAAGCGGCTTGCATCCAGTCCTGGTCGGCCACCTCATCGAGTTCGACACGCGGTCGCGCCCAGGCGTTGGCACGCAGGTCGTCTTCCAAGATCATCTCGCCATCGTCTTCAACCGTGTCAAAGATGCCGGTGCGGGCGAAGGCCTCGATACGACTCCACTTTTCCTCAAAGTAGTCCGCCAGTGCTTCGCTGCCGCCTTCCAAGTCGCCAATCGCGGTCAAAAACGCCAGTGAATCAGCGCCATCGCGAAAAATGACCGAGTTCATCATGCCGCGCAAATGCGAGCGGGTCAGGTCACGGTATTGTTTTTCAATGACCACCGCGCGGGCAAACTGCTCCGGGGTGAGCATCAGGTTGATGATCGACGCTTTGGAGTTGTCGTACTCGCGGATGATCGCCAGCACATCCTTAGCCGGCAACTGCGTCAGCACCTCCATCAAAGCGCCGTCGCCCTGCGCATCAGCCAGTTCAACCAGCGCAGACTCTGCGCCGACGATGTCGCCGGCAGCAATCAGGGATTGTGTTTTTTCGATCAGCGCCAAATGCTTCATGTCATTCCTTGCGGTCAAAACCCTGGCCTTCGAGCCAGTCTGTACTCGCCTCGTCATGCTCCTGGTCATTTTTATGAGCGTGGTCGTCATCCGCATCGAAGTCGTGGCCGTGATCCAGATTGCGGGCCTGGCGCCGTGCACCGTGCTCGGTGTGCTCAGGCTCAAGCGCGCTTTCTTGCTGATGCGGCGATGGACGCTGGTACACATATTCCAGCGTGGCCGCCACAGTCATGAACCAGTCGCCTTGCGGCTGCTTGAGCAACACGGCGGCCATGTCTTTGGCCCAGGGCGTCAACTGAATGGCATCGCCCAGACTGTCCCAATCCGGAAACTCATCGGACTCCAGCGTCAGGAGCTGCTCCATGACGGCAGGCAGCTCGAAGTGAAAACCGCCGTGAAAGGCGACAGCCACCATTTCAGGCGCCGTCTCCATCATCTGGCCCAAGAAACCAATCTGGCCGCGTTTTTCCAGCAGGCGTTGGTGCAGCACATCCTTGCCCTCGGAATCTGAGGCAAGGTCGTCGATCTCGGCCTGATAAGAGGTGCGCAGGGCGCGAAAAAATGCAGACATTCTCATGGGGATACCTTCGGTGGAACCCGCCTCAAACGAGGCGGCCAAAATAGTCGAGCCAGATGGTGCGAGCAGTCTCCAGCGGACTGTCGAGCAAGTTGCGTTGGCGATTGTCATCGTAGGCTTTGCGCAAGTCTGGGTCAGACAGCACGTCGTACGCCTCTTGTACAGCACGAAAACGCGCCGGAGCCTGTGGGCAGGCGTTGCGATCCGGGTGATGCAAAGACGCCTGCTGACGAAAGGCTTTTTTGATGTCAGCGAGCATGGCCGAAGTGGGCAAGCCCAGAGCGGCGTAATGGTCCTTATGCTGCATGAGGCGTGTACTTCAGTGGGTCAAAGAGGCGGGCCCGATCAACTCCGGGGGGTGGCGGGGATCGCACATCGCCTTGTTACCCTTATGAACGCTAGGTTTACAGACAACCATCTTGAAACATACCGCCAAAAGTAACGCCAAAAATATAAGTGTCTCAATTATGCTACGTCTTGACGCGGTGTGAGTGGAGGTGAGATTCGGATTGCATCTTTTCGCACAAGCGCCACTAAAGCCGACTGCGCATCGTAATCGACAACGAACCTTCGGTAGCGGCGCGTAAGCGCCGCTCACCCCCCCCCCGGTCTTGCGCTGACTGAGGGAGCCCCCACGGGGGGCGGACGGGCAGTTCAGCGCGTAGCCAAGCCGCGCAGCGGCGAGGCCCACGGGCGGGCGCAGGCATACACGACAAGCCTGGCCGCAGGCCACTGACCGGACACACAGCGCGCAGCGCCTGACTAATGCCACGGTGCAGGCAAACCCACAAGGGCGCGCAGACGGCGGCGCGTAGGGCGCGAATGCGAACGGAGAGCGCCGACGGCTGTGCGACCGCCTCCAGCGAAGGCCACTTTGCATAACGCCTGTTGCCTTCACCCGAAAGGGCGCGAAGCGGTGACCGGCACTAAGCGGAGCTTTAGCGCAGCGACTGGCGGGCACTGAGGGCAATGCGGCGTTATGTAAAAGCGAAGCGGGTGGCAGTAGCGGGCGTGTGCCAACAGTGGTGGAGCTGGCTGCAATGCCGCGCGTAGCGATGGCTCTTCCAGACGATGCGCAAGCGAGCCGAGACAATCCATATCTGCGCTCCAGCGCACTGGCTGACACTTGCGAAGCACTGGCGATGTAACTCCCCAGCCCCTGTGCGGGGAGAAGCCGAGCCGCGCGCACTGACCCACACTACAAGGCGGGCAAACCGAAAGCGGTGATGCTGGGTGGACTGCCCCACAGCGCGCAGCGCAACTCCATCAAAAGTCAGGCCGCACTGCATGACCGCGCTGCTCGTCGAAGCTGCGCGACAGCTTGGTGCTGCCTGGCCATTGCGGTACTCCGCATTGGCCACTGACCAAAACTACAGAGTTGCAAAAATGGAAAGCGGTGATGTTGGGTGCGTTGCCACCAGCGCAAAGCGCCATTCAGCGGGCAACGCGCCCGGCATGACCGCGCTAGTGGAGGTAGTTGCAAAGTTGGCACGCCGAAGGATCGTCTATGCCTGCCGCCTACGCGGTAGCTGATTAAACACCTGCGCAGCACTATCTATATGCCAAATAGGCCGCTAGCCCTCGTAGAACGTGCGCAACCAGCTATCAAAATAAGAGCAGCCAGATCAAGACTCAAGTAGATCAAAAGTTAAATCGAACGGGGCAACGCGTATTGAGGATGATCAGTTTTTCAACGACAAGGTGCAGCCGTTGTTGTTCACCAGTGATCTGACTCAAGGCATTCCTCGCCGCATCCATGTCACCCAACTCGCGGTTCAACTCGGCAATCTCCAGCCAATCTGGCGCTTCTGACGCTTTGTTCAGCTCAATCAATCGAAGCATGTTCGCGGCTTGCTCGGGTGTCGGCTGAAAGTCTGCAAACGTGGACGAATTGCCAACGGCATCGACATCCTTGTGTGCCTCCCTGAACTTGCGGTAAGTCTCACGAATGGGATCATTGAGGTAGCGCCAGTAAAGGCGGCGCACAACCTTCTCGACTTTTAGGTCTGGTAGCCCGTCATTGATCAACGCGAGCAAATCAGAGTCCTTGACGTAATCTGGACTTGGTGGAATTGAACTTTGTTCGGCCTCAATTTCTGCGACCGATCGGGTGTCGTAGCGCTCAAGAATCTGTTCACGGGTTTCCCTACCCATGAATCGAGTCCACCAATTTTCTTTTCTACTCTCCCACCCAGGCGGGGCTAGGGGCTTTGGTGACCAAATTTTGCGTACATGCGCAGCTTCGTAGCTAAAAAAACATTTGCCACACACGCAACGCCGCAAACCCTCACCCGACGGGGCCAAACTTCCGTGGTCGTACCCATCAGTCCAATACTCCCACGCTGAAAAATTGATGGATGAATACGCGGGCGTACTCATCAAAGCCCCGCAGCAGGGAGCCTTGATGATATTGGTGCCTGAAACTCGGGTCATAGAAATTCACCCCAGACTATTCGTAGCATCGCGCCTCGGCACAATTAAACACCCGGCCGCGCATCCGGCCGCTGCGGCTGGCTCGTCATCGCAAACACCATGTCCCCCACAAACCGCTTGAACGACTCGTTCTCGACAAACTGTTTATAGATCTGCGTGTCGTCGCGCAGCAAGATTTGCATTTCCCGGCCCAGTGCTTGGTCATGGGCCATGCGGGCCGTGTGGGGGGTGTTTTCTTTGGCGTTCTGGTAGGCCGCGTCGGCAGCTACCTTAGGGGCAATGTCTTCGCGGATGCGCTTGGCAACGCGGTCTGCATCGGTGAACAGTGTGCCAAAGTTGTCGTTGAACGTCTTGAGGATGTTGCTCAGCCGGTCCAACTCCGGTTGTGGGCGGCGTCCTGTGCCTTCTTGAGCGGGGTCAATTTCTGCATCGGCATCGGCCAGCGCAATCTTCATCATCGCCTGCTTATCGGCGCGGTAGCTGCTCATGTCGATCGCGTCGATGATGCCTTTGGCCAGGTCATTCTCCTTGGGGGACGGTAACTTGGCAACCAACAGATTCAAGAAGATCGACAACTTTTCCCAGCCCACGTTGTGGCTGGTGGTGATGGACGCCAGAAAGTCGTAGGTTCGGCAAAACGCCTTGGCCCCACCTTTGAACTGCACTTGCTGGTCTTCATCCAGCGTGCTTTTGTAAACCTCTTTGCAAACATCGAGAATCGGGTCGAACTGATCACGCTCTACGCCTTCCAGAAAAAGCTTCACAAAAGCGTCTACCTGCTCGGGCGAGTACACCTGTGCATCATCCAAAGCCTTTTTAAGGTCGTTCAGCTTGTTGGGGTCAGTTTCCTCTGCCAACATGGTGGTGCGGTAGTAGTCTTGGAACGAGAGCTTGATGCCTTCAATCTCGTTTTGAAAGTCCAGCACAAAGCAATCCCTCTTTTGCGGGTGCGACCGGTTCAGCCGCGACAGCGTCTGCACCGCCTTGATGCCCGAGAGCGCCTTGTCCACGTACATGGTGTGCAACAGCGGCTCGTCATAGCCGGTCTGAAACTTGTCGGCGCAAATCAAGAAGCGGTAGGGGTCATCTTGAATCTTGTCGGCAATGTCTTTGCTGGCAAACCCGTTCAGCGACGACTCGCTGACCTTCACTCCGCCGTATTCGTGCTCACCTGAAAACGCCACTATTGGCAGGTACGGGCTTTTGCGCTCTACCAGATACGTTTGGAACGCCTTGAAATACTGAATGGCCCGTTCAATACCGCTGCACACCACCATGGCCCGGGCCTTGCCACCAATCTTTCCGGGGGCCAGCACCTGGGCATGGAAGTGGTCCACCATGATTTCGGCCTTGAGCCGGATGGCGTGGTCGTGGCTTTCCACGTACTTGCGCAGCTTCTTGCTGGCCTTTTTTTTGTCAAACAGTGGGTCGTCTTCCACTTTTTTGACCAGGCCAAAGTAGCTGGCCACCGGCGTGTATTTCTCCAGCACATCCAGAATGAAGTGCTCCTTCACCGCCTGCTTCATGGTGTAGGCGTGAAACGGCTTGTGCTTCACCCGGCCTTCGGCATCGGGCGGTAGCGGCTCGCCAAACATCTCCAGGGTCTTGTTCTTGGGGGTGGCGGTGAAGGCAAAGTAGCTGGCGTTGGTCATCATCTGGCGTGCAGCAATGCGCTTTTCCAGCGCCTCGTTGATGATGTCCTCGGGGTCGGTTTCCGGGTCTTTGTACTCGTCCACCTCATCCACTTCACTCAGCGTGGCGCTCATCGACGCTGCGGTCTTGCCGCTCTGGCTGGAGTGCGCTTCGTCAATGATGATGGCGAAGTGCCGCCCCCGGTGCTCGTCGCCAATCACTTTCAGTGCATACGGAAAAGTCTGAATCGTGGTGATGATGATCTTCTTGCCTTCGGCAATGAATGCGCTTAATTGCGCCGTCTTGGAAGCTGTATCCCCGGTCACGGCACCCACGGTAGAGCCCACCTGCATGAACTGCTTGATCGTCTTCTGAATCTGATCATCCAGAATCCGCCGGTCGGTCACCACAATCACCGAGTCAAAAACGGCTTTGCCTTCGCGCCGCACGCCGATGAGCTGGTGCGCCAGCCAGGCGATGGAGTTGGACTTGCCACTGCCCGCTGAGTGTTGAATCAAATACCTGCGGCCAACGCCGTTCGCACGTACATCGGCCAGCGACTGCCGCACCACCGCCAACTGGTGGTAACGCGGGAACAACTGGCTGCGTTTGACTTTGCCGGTCTTGGGGTTTTTGGCTTCAACAATCTGGGCATAGTTTTCCAGAATATCGGTCAGGCCAGCGGGCGTCAGCAGCTCTCTCCAAAGGTAATCGGTCTTGAGCCCCATGGGGTTGGGCGGGTTGCCCGCACCGTCGTTAAAGCCTTTGTTCAATGGTAAGAACCACGACGCCTTGCCCGCGAGCTGGGTGCACATGCGCACCTCGCTGTCGTCCACGGCCAGGTGCACCACGCAGCGGCCAAACTCAAACAGCTTTTCGCGCGGATCGCGGTCGCGCTTGTATTGCTCTACCGCGTCTTCCACGTTTTGCTTCGTCAGGCTATTTTTCAACTCAAAGGTGGCAATGGGCAGGCCGTTGATAAAGAGGCCCAAGTCCAGCGCGCGCCGAGCCACATCCAAGCTGTAGGCAAACTGGCGCGTCACCACAAAGCGGTTTAGTGCGTGCAGCGCTTGCGCCTTGGCATTGCCCTCTGAGGGCGTGCCGTAAAACAAGTCGAAATGCCCCGCTGGGTGGTGCTCTATGCCTTTGCGTAAAACATCAATCACGCCACGCTTGCCAATCTCGCTGGACAAGCGGGTCAAGAACTTAAGTTGGTTGATGTCGCGGGCATCGTGCTCATTCAAGATGACTAACTTTTTGAAGGCATCAGGCTGGGTTGCCTTCAAAAAGGCAAAGAGCTGGTACACATCCAGCGCCTGCGCGCGGTCATAGTCTTTGGGGCTGCCCGCCAAGTAGCCGGTGCCGCCCAGTGCAGTGTTCGGGCGCGCCGCCACATCGGTAGTGGGGCCAGTGCCGGTACCCACGGGTGCCACAGGCGGCAAGCCATCGGTGCCGGTCATGTGACGCACGATCAGGGTCTCAAGACCTTTTTCTGATGTGTCGGTTGCCATCTTCAATGCCCTTGCGCCAATGCAAACTGAACCACCTTGTCGCTCAACCAGATACCCTGCTCACGCATGCGCTGCACAGCGTCGGGCATGGAGAACGGAAAACCCAAGCGCTGGGCCTTGATCAACACGCCAATGGCGCCCGTCAGCTCCAGCCCACACAGGCGGGCAACGCGCCTGCCCAAGGTCTCGTCAATGCAGACCAACGGTGCGCCTAAGTTCATGGCGGTTTGGATGACAGAGGCCTCACCCAGATCGAGTGAATTGCGCAAATAAGGCTGTAGCACCACCGCCTGGGCCTGAATGTCCAGCCAATCGGCCGCCTCGAAAACATCCACGCCAAAAGAATGCTTGCCGCCAGCACGTATCTCGGTGGCCACTTCCAGCGGCACGACAACACGCGCATACAGCGCCTTCAACACATCCAAGCTGCCGGTTGCTGCAACCAATGCAATTAGTGGCGTGGTGTTGGACACCAGCACCGCGCTGCGTTCACGCATTCTCAATGTCCTGCGCCAGCTCGTCTTCGGTCAGGTCGATCATCGGCACGCCAAAGCGGTGCAGTTGCGCCAGGAAAGTAACGCGGTCCATGCCGATCAAGCTGGCAGCCATGCCAGAGGACAGGCGCTTCATTTCAAACAACTTGGCTGCCATGGCCAACTTGGCTTCTTGTGCAAAATCCTCGGGCGCACGGTGCAGCACATCCAGATAATTGTTGGGTACATCAACGATGATTTGCATGGCGGGGCCTTTAGTCAATGGGGAGAAAATTGCGGTCAAATTGCGGTCAAATTGCTCGGTGGATACATCTTATTCGCGAAAAAGAAGCGGGGGCGTTCTCATTCCTCAAGCTCCGCATCGGCGTCGGCGTCGGTGGCTTCGTCCGGGTCCAATGCGTCTGGCTCCAGGGCGGCTTGCACATCGTCCTGCGGCAAATGGGCAGCGGCCTCGCGCACGTCGAGTTTGCCAGTCACAATGTCTGCGACCAGGCGAGTGCGGTATTCGCACAGGAGGTCGATTTCGCGGTTGAGGCGGGAGATGGCAGTGTCCACCGGCTTTGTCTCTCTACCTAGTGCTACGAGAATTTCCCGCTGCTGCACGACCGATGGCAACAGCACGCTGAGCTGGCCAATCTTGGTCTTGTTCGTAGCAGCCAAATTGGTAGTTTGCTTCGCCGTCATCTGGAAATATGCTCGGGCATACGGCGTTCCCATTAGCGCTGAAAGGAACTGAGGGTCAAGCTTTGATTTATCCGGTCGGACTGCAAATACATGGTTTTGATGCAGGCATGGTGATATTTGTGCCTCCCAAACACAACCCCGTCCCAGCTTATCCAAATCCCCGCCCTCGGTCATCAGAACATCCCCATTTTCGAGGGTGCGTCGCTGCGCCTCGGACATAGATACAGCGACCTTCTTGACCACAGAAAGTTTGACGTACCCAGCTTGTACATTGGCGACCCGCAAATAGGGGAATTCGTAGGTCTGCTGCGCTCCGTAATCCTTGCCAAGAGTGGTGCCGGATTGAATTTTGCAAACCGCCTTGAGCGGCCGCACCTCCCAATGCGCCGGAATATCCCCCAGCCACGCAATGCCGGACGGCTTGAGCGGCACGCTGGGGTCCAGGCCACGCGTGACGGCGCGGTGGATGATGGCCTGCTTTTGCTCGGTGAGCAGCGCAATTACCCGGCGCTTGGCGCGAATAGTGCGCTCCAGCCGGGCGTTGGCCCAGTCCAGGAACTTGACGATGGCGGCTTGTTCGTCGGGCGGTGGCAGCAAAGCCTCGATGCGAAAAAGATCGTCCGAATACAGACGAAGACGACTTTCTACCACTCCAGTAGACATTGCCTTGATTCGTGCTTTATAGGCAGGTGAGCGAAATAGGTGGTGAAAATACCAAGGGTGTGCATCCGGTTTGAATCGGTATACACAATATGCAGGACTTGCAATTCCAGCAAAGTGCGACACCCCCATACTGCCGTTCCATGCAAGCATAATGTTGATGACCAGCTCATCGGGTTGAACCCGCTTGTACCCAACCAATGAAGCGGCTCGGGTGTCCTGTGCATCTTGACCATCAATGCGGAGGCGCTGCGTAACCCCTGTGAATTGGGACACGCGCAGCAGTTGCTCGTCTCCGGTGGTCGAACGGGCGTTGACCTCCTGCACAATATATTTGGTACGCCGCGCTACCCAGTGGGCAGGTGCTTTACCGGGCCATGGAAGGCCCACGTCTTTGTAATGTGGATATGGTTGGAGTCCTTGCAAAACAGAGCCTTGACTTTCGACTGGCCCGGCGTGCGTGGGGGGTGATATCTGAAAAGCAGGAGGTTCAAACGCACCCTCTTCAAAAAGTGGGAGCGTAGTACTTTCAACTGATGAAGCGACAGTTGGGACCTCCACGGGAAAGGATTTATCTATATTTTTTTGAAAATCAACAATCCCCATAGTTTCACCTAACAAAAGAAAATCCGAGATTGAGGGCGGTACAACGCGCCGTAACTCTGCACCTTTTTTAATTTCCTCTCTTAGCTCCATGAGCAAACGACCCAGTACATTCATGCCGACCAGACTTGAATCGCTGACTGGAATAGCGCCCCAGAAATTATCCCTACGCGAGTCTTCCACAATCGGACGGCCACCGGTGGAAAGCAACAGTTCGCTGAACTTGGGCCAGTGCATTGCAAGCTTGAGCCGCAACACCCAGCGCATGATCTTCACCCGCGTGCGATCCCAGTCGCCACGCGAATCACCTCTGTAGGGCTTACCCACCATCTTGGCTGTCATAGGGCTGGTTTGTTCAATGATCTTGCGCTGCACTTCGGGTCTGTGAGGAAAACGGCATGCCTGGTACAGCGCCTCCACAGTCAATATGCGCACGCCGTTGACGCGCACAGGAAAGCCCGGCGCCATGTTCGACAAGCCGCCGAACTCCTCCGCTGTCTTGCGAAAGACTGCGCAATCGGCGCGCACGTAAGTGCGCAGGTCTTTGTCGCCACTCATAGTTCAAAATCAAAATCCGCATGCCCATCTGATTGGGCATACGTTTTTCGTGGCAGAAGCGGGTACCAGTGCATAGCCCCAGATGTTGCAGTGGCGTCGCCCCACCACAGGGCCAAGGGACAGTTGTTGGGGCAGTTGCGGTAAGTGACGATGGTTGAGCCAAAGCCGAGACCAAAGGCACTGAAACCCAACGGTCGCATGGACCTCTTGGGGTCTTGGCAACCCGCACGAATTTTGACACCCGCAAGAAGCAACTCGCGCTCCAACAATTGCCTACCTGCCTCGCCAGAGAAGACCGGGTTTTCCAAAACGCCGCCAGCTTGGCGCGGCTCAAAAGGAAACTTCGTCTCTAGTGCCATGTATGCGCCGACTGCCGCATTGTTGGGCACCGCAGCAGGCCAAAGAACCTCGGATTTGTTTTTGTAGGCTTTTCTGTTTTCAAAGCGAATAGCGGCCCAACAAGTAAATTTGATGGACTTTCCCGCTTGTTCCGCAGCAGCCTTCAGGCCCTTAATGCTCTGCCATTCACCCAACTGGTGGGTGCCTATGACAAGAATATGAACCGTTGCATTTACAGGAGCGCTATTCTGAATCCAAGCCTTTAAGTCTGCACCAACACGCCCGCCGCTAAACAAGACATCGTCCAAATAGAAAAAAGGCCCCCCGTCGCTACCACAGTCACTAACTAGGATGCCGCAATGTGCAATTAGTGCATCGTTAAACAAGGCAAGAATTTCGCCTTGGCTCTGACCATGTTCCTGGATGTCCAAAAAATTGGCACGCCGCCAAAAGTCACAAGGATTGTCACCAGCAATTTCTTTATGTTTAACTTGACTTGCAAAGAAATTGGCGACCTCGTTCTTCGAAAAGTAAGTTTTGTCAAAGGCATAGTCGAGTTCAGCCAATAGCGGGAGTTGCACATCCGTGTCGAATTGCTTAATCCACCTATCAACATGACCGGGGGTAGATTTAGGAATCTCACCAGCTCGGTAGTCTTGGATGGTCGTTGCTATTGATTGAAGAAGTTCTGCTCTAGATTTCATGATTTTTTGCTCCCTATAATTTCTTTTAATAAGCCTTCGGTCTCCTGCTCCAGTGCAAGAATATCCGCGCTGATTTCTTGCAAAGTGCGCAGCTTTGGCGGGCGATAGAAGTAGCGGGTGAAGCTGACCTCATAACCGATCTTGGTGGCATCCGCTTTGACCCACGCATCGGGCGTGTAAGGCAGCACTTCGCGCTGGATGAAGGCGGCAATGCCGCCGTCTTCCAGCAGCGGCACTTGCTCGGTGTCGCGCAGGTCGGGGTCGGGCTCGTATTCCACCAGCACCGGTTTACCGTCCACCACCGCGTCGTACAGGCCGTGCATCGGGTCTGCCTTGGAATTCGTTTTGCTTGTGGCCTTGCTGGGCTTGTGCACCTTGGCACGCACGGGTGGAGCGGACTCAACCCGCCAGCTCACGGCTTTCAGGATGATTTTGAGGTCGGGGGCCGATAACTTGGTCTGGGTTTGTTTAAGGTGGGCAGCCACCAGTTCCCGGAAGTCGTTGTAGTCTTCAAAAAGGTTGCCGCCCAAGGCTTGGCGCAATTCGTTGGCCACTTGGTACAGCCGCGCATCACGCGCCCAGGTGGCAGAGTCCAGCAGCTTGCGCTTGGTTTTCTCGGGCAGGCCCTTTTTAGCTTTGTCCGTACCACCGATGCCTTCGCTGTCGCCGTCCTCGCCTTCATCGTCGCTGTCGTCTTCGGCATCGTCATTGCCCCATTCGGCTAGGCGCTTCTCCAAAGCCTTTTCGACTTTATAGAAATCGGTGAACAGGGCCTCACCCAACTCAACGAGCAACACGCGGCGCAGGTCTTCATGGCCACTGGCGAAGCGCAGGCCGTCGATCAAATGGGTTGCCAACTGGCTTTGCAAGCGCAGCGGGCGCTCCACGACCACCTTCCAATAGCCGAAGGCAGCGTTGGGGAACAGTTTGGACGCGGGCGACTCCTCGAAACCCAGGAAGGTTTGGGTAATGCGCGCAATGTCGTCGGCACTGAGTTCGCAGTTTTTCTTGCCCAGGTTCTTACGCAGGGGCTTGAACCACTGGCTCGCGTCAATCAACTGCACTTGGCCCTTGCGGTGCGCGGCCTTGCGGTTGGACAGCACCCAGATGTAGGTGGCAATGCCGGTGTTGTAGAACAGATTGAGCGGCAGCGCGACGATGGCCTCCAGCCAGTCGTTTTCAATGATCCAGCGGCGGATATTGCTTTCGCCCTGGCCGGCATCGCCGGTGAATAGCGAGCTGCCGTTGTGAACCTCGGCAATGCGGCTGCCCAGGGCCGACTTGTGGTTCATCTTGGACGCCATGTTGACCAAGAACAGCATCTGGCCGTCGCTGGAGCGGGTGACCAGCGACAACTCTTCGCCCTGGTGCGTGACTTTGAAGCGGGGGTCGCGCATGCCTTCTTTTCCACCCATGGCCTCCAGGTCTTTCTTCCAGCTCTTTCCATATGGCGGATTGGCCAGCATGAAGTCGAACTCTTTGGCCGGGAACGCATCGTTGGACAGGGTGGACCACTCTGCACCGCCCACGATATTGCTAGCGTTTTCGCCTTCGCCTTTGAGCAGCATGTCGGCCTTGCAAATGGCGTAGGTTTCGGGGTTGATCTCTTGCCCGTAGAGGTGGCTCTTGATTTGCAGGCCACGTTTGGCGGCAATAGCGTCCAGCGTCTCTTCGGCCACGGTCAACATGCCGCCAGTGCCGCAGGCGTCGTCAAACAGCAGGTAGCTGCCCGATTTGAGTTGGGTTTCGATGGGCAAAAACACCAAATTGGCCATCAGCCGCACGGCGTCGCGCGGGGTCCAGTGTTCACCGGCTTCTTCGTTGTTTTCTTCGTTGAACTTGCGCACCAATTCTTCAAACACCGTACCCATGGAATGGTTGTCGATGCCCGCTGGCGACAAGTCAATGTCGGGGTCGAGGAACTTGTTGATCAACGTGCCCAGCGCATTCGCTTTGGACAAGGTAGAGAGCTGGTTGCGGAACTTGAAGTTCTCGATGATGTCCAGCACGTTGGGCGAAAAGCCGTTGAGGTAGTCTTCAAAGTCGGCGAGCAACTGCTGCAGGCTGCCGCGTGATTGCAGGTCGCGCAGGGTAAAGCGAGATGTGTTGTAGAAGGCCTGTCCAGCCGCGTCGCACAGGGCGGCGCGTTGCTCGGTGATGCCTGCGCCGTCCAGCAAGGTCTTGGTCTCCAGCACCGCTTTTTTGGTGGATTCGAGCACCGAGTCCATGCGCCGGATGACGAACATGGGCAGGATGACATCGGGGTATTTGCCGCGCTTGAACAGGTCGCGCAGCACATCGTCTGCAATGCCCCAGATGAATGAGACGATTTTGTTAATGGTTGACGGATCCACTGGCTATTTCACTTTTTGGGTTTTTGATTGATGGGGTTGTCTACTTGCGCTGACCGAGCGGGACTACCGCTGCCGCGTCAAAAATCTGGAACCAGTTGGCGAGTTCCCTGGCTGGCACTGCTTTGCGCAGCACCTCCAAAAACTCTTTGTCGCGGGTTGACTCGACGGTGATGTTTTTGTAGACCACTTTCACGCTGGGATCTATCACACGCAGGTTGTCTAGCCCCTTGCGTACCAATGTTTGTATGGCCTCACGATTGAGGCGCTTCTTTTCTGGCTCGTTGGCCATGCGTTGAACAATCAAGTCCACCACACGACTGACGCGCGTTTCGTGGTCACCCTTGACCACCTCGCGGAATCCATTGACCCACTCTGTCAGCACAACCTCAAAATCGGCCTTACCAGCCTCGAACTTGGTCTTGTCGGTGTGGCGGATAAGTTTGCCAAAGCCGGGCAGGTTGATGACGTACTTCTGAGTCAGCTCATTCCAGTACGCATGGATCTCGGCCTGCGTGGTGGGCTTGGTCATCTTCTCGCCGTTTTGCCGGTACGCCTGCTCACCGTTGATCAAGACCGGCACATCGACCGTTTTGTCGGCATCCGTATTGAAGGGCTGGATTGTGGTTTGCAAGAGCGGGCGCAGTTCTTCTGGCGCGTCGGAGTTGACGATGAGGCTATCGAGGCGCAGTTCACGCTTGGTCAACTCGGCACCGCGCAGCACGGTTTCAATGAACTGGAACCGGGCAGAAAAAACGCGCGACAGGCGGGACAGGTCAAATGGCGCTGGGGGTGCGGCCTTGATGGCGTCCACCACCTTGGCAAGTTCTTCCTTCGCCACCAGTACCTTACCGACTTCAATTTGCGCGGGCGGACTCTGAGGGTCAACGCCCAGAGCCTGCGGCAACTCTTTTAATGTCTGCGGGGTCAATATCAAGCCGTTGGGCTCCGACTCGCCGCGCGGGGCCTCAAACATCAATGGGGTGGGGGTCCAAATTAGCACGTCGTCATCTGCCATCAAAAGACCAAGCCGCAAACCGGCATGTCGGCGCAAGGCAATATCGTGCTCTTGGGCGGCGGTGTTCAAGTCAGCCAACGCCTCTGCATCGCAATAGCCCAGCCTGCAACATTCCTCGTCACCGTCGATCACGATCGCTATTTGGATGAGTCGTTGCCCTTGGAGCTGGATTTTGATTGCGCCTGCGATGGCTTTTGAAACACCCGGTGCCATATAGACGAGCCGCGTCGTGGCCTTGGCGATGCTGCGCACCAAATCACTGTCTTGAATTGAAGTAAATACACTCATCGACACCGTCTCCCCGTCGTATTGATTGTTATGCCTACAGTTTACAGACGGTTCTCGTTAGTTCTGGCTTTTGCTCTGGCGGGTTCAAACTGTATTTTGCGAAACAGATTTACTGATCCAGCAATTTTTGAATCAACCCCAACTTGCGCCCCATGTCTTGCAAGCCGATCTGCACCAGCCGGTCATGCTCCGCCTTGAACCGCAAGTATCTGGGCCAATGCATCCCCTTGGGCTTGCCGCCTTCGTCGTGCAGAATCCCGGCTGCCCGCCCCAATCGTTTTTGAATTTTGTTTGCTTGACGGCTGGAGCGGTCACCCAAACCTTCCTTCTGGCTCGCATAGCCCAGGCTACAGCAAGTTCGGCAAGTGAAGTATTTGCCCCTCGCGTACAGCACTGCCACTCGCTTGCCACATGTCGGACAGGTAAACCATTGCCGTGCCCCGCCAAACTGGCATGGAGTGCTTTGCAGGTGTACCAACTGATCAATGGACTCACCACTGCTGCGCCGCTGGTAACAGAGTTGAACGGACTGCACCGCAACGCGGATTGTGATGCCGGAGACTTGACGGTCACCCACCGTCCACTGCCAACTGAAACTGCGACCGGGCAACAGTAAGCCAGATCGGGCCAGCTTGCGAATGTCCAGCGGGGTTGATTCTTCGGTCACGTCCTTGCCGCAATTGGTGGCCTGCCTGCCGCTTCCACGTCCGCCCATTTTTGCTCTCCTTGTTTTTTACCGAAATCATTTGGCAAATTCGGCATGGTCTTGTCACCGTCTACCGCTTGAATCACCCGCTAACCCGCATGGATGCTGGGTTTCATGGTCTTTTCGCCATGCCTGAAAAGTTGCCGATTTCAATTGGCTTTTGACGCCTATTCAAGCAGTTTTGGCGGCTCGAAGGTCTTTCAGCTAGATCAACATGGCCAAAGTGCGCTCAAATTTGCGGTCCAGGTGTGTTTCGTAACGGGAAAGCTTCTCCAGCTTGTAGGCTTGAAGCCCTTCGCCAATGGTTTGATTCACGATGGCGTCGTGGTGGCGGGCTTCTTTTTCTTGCTGATAGACAAAGGGCGTGATGTGTTCGGTGATGAACGCCGCCAACCCCGTGGCATCGGCGGTGTATTCCTCGTCATCCACATAGTTTTGCCACCACTCGCAGATGTCGGGCAGCAGGGCACGCAGGGCCTTTTCATAAGCACGGTCGCCGCCTTTGCGCAGGATGGCGCTGGCTTTGTCGGTGACAGCAATGTCATGTTTTGCGCTTTGATGGCTTTCGGTCACATCTTCCGGTTTCAAGTCCATCAGATCGCGTATGTCGGTGTTCTCGCCAGATAGCCCCATCTCGAACGGTGCCGCCGCCGGAATGACGGTCTTGGCACTGCGAGCGGATTCCTTCAAGCCCTTATTGATGGTGGCACCTTCGGCTTGCAGTACCCGGCGCTTGCGCCAGATCACGCTGGCCAGTTCCTCAATCAAATGCTGCTCGGTGGCACCAGCGGGCAGGTGTTCGGCCATCAGTGAATTGACCAGGCTTTCATAGTCCGCATGGCTCTCGTGGCTGAGCACGGTATAGCGGCTCAGAATGCCGTGCTTGAGGGCGTTGAAGCGGACGACTTCATAGGGTTGTGTTTGCGGGTCGGTCATTTTGTTGGTTCCGTCAGTTTTGGCGGTGGCAATCGTGTTCATCGTTACTTCCTTTTTGGTATTGGTGAGATGTACGCCGTGAATCCGTTGCAGCGCTGGAGCGGCACCACCAGATCGGCAGGCAGTTGGCTGCGCGTTTAACTCGTCCCCGATTCGGCTTGTCATGCAACGCATTTGCAGCAGCTTTGCCGCGATTCGATGCATCCTTGATTTTCTTTGATCCGTAGGCGACCAATTTCGCGTTAATCTCATCAGCAAGGCCAACATCTGGGTACACGCCCAGCGCCAGCGTCTTGCGCTTGTCAGCAAAGCGGTAATTGATGCGCCAGTATTTGCCACCTGAATTCACCAGCAAGTACATGCCGGCGCCGTCAGTGTGCTTGTCCCCAGCAGGTGCCCCGGTGTGTTTGACGTTCTTCACGAAGGTGTCAGTTAGAGCCACGCTTTCCCCTTTTGGCGGTATGTGACTTGGCGGTACTTGGAGATACCGCCATAAATACCGCTTTAGTGGCGGAATGTCTTTTTAGCCCGTGAGACCGCATGAGGCAATAAAAAACCCGCTTACCTATGAGAGTAGCGGGTTTTGAGAGGTCTTTAGACCATCTGAAATGGTGGTTTGGTGCGGCTGGCGGGGATCGAACCCACGACCCTTGGCTTCGGAGGCCAATACTCTATCCACTGAGCTACAGCCGCATCTTGAACCGAACATCGAATTGTAGGTGGTTTCAGAACATCACAAACCTTGTGCGCAGCCGAAGGCGTCGATCAATAGTGACGGTTGGCTGCCAGATCAACCAGAGCTCGCTCTTGCTATACCAGTGTTGTGTTTGACCGCTTTAATGGCTTGTAGACTAATGGTCTTTTATGCCTCTAGCCCTTATGGCTAAAGCGCTAGTAGCTATTTTAGTTGTAGTAAATAAGGGCTTTTAACAAAACCAAATTCTCCCGGCAAATCCTGGCTAGACACGTCTTGGGGCAGCCACAGGCCCTGCACAACCGCATCCGCTGCAAGCGACATGTCCTGAGTGTGCACCAACCCTAAGCCGGTGTCGGCCGCCAAAAATAGGTGACCCAATTCATCGAGCCAGCAGCTTTGTATCTGCGCGCTGCGACCGATGTGGTCTTTGACCGAGTGGTCTGCCTGCACACGCCAGACCAACGGTGCGGCTTGCAGTTCTACATACACACGCTGCGGCCCGTTCTGAAAAAACCAGCGCCCCAGCACATCTGCGCTGTAGTTGCGGCCAATGAAGTCAATCAGCTTGTCGTGCTGCAGCAGCGAGCCTTTGGCACCGGGCTGGCCGCTGTCGAACGCCCCCAAGGTCTGGGCGCGGTCGTCGCGCATGTACCAGTTGCCACGGTTGTCCAACCCCAGCCAGCCATAGCAATCGGGCACGTTGGGCCATTTGGCCATGGCTTGCTTGACGATGTCATCCATGCGAAGGTCCTTGGGTTTGCAGCCAGCCCACCACTCGCTCGGGCAGGGTGCGCAGGTGGCCGGGGGGTCTGCCTTGGGCAAAACCGACATGCCCGCCGTGGCGGGGCTGCCACAGCGTGACATTTTGACCCACATGGCTGGCGTGCGGCAGGCTGTGCGCCGGCACAAACGGGTCGTTTAGCGCATTCACTACCAGGGTTGGCACCCGGATGCTCGCCAGATGTGGCTTGGCAGAGGCTCTGGCCCAGTAGTCGTCGGTGTTTTTGAATCCGTGCAGTGGTGCGGTGAACACATTGTCAAAGGCATAAAGATCGCGTGCGCCGTGCAGTGCCTGCGCACTGAACAAACCTGGGTGCTGTGCCAGCTTGAGCCGCGCCTTGGGTTTCATGCTGGCCAGAAACATGCGTGTGTACACCAGCCGATTCAACCCACGGCCGATGGCCTGGCCGCTGGCGGCCAGATCCACTGGGGCGGAAATACTCGCCACCGCGTCCACGGTGTGGCAGGCCTGGCTGCCCGCCTCTTCAGCCCAGCGCAGCAAGGCGTTGCCGCCCAGAGAGACGCCCACAACCAATATCGCGCCGCTGTGCCGTTGGCGCAGACTTTGCAAGATCCAGTCAATTTCCAGGTAGTCGCCTGAATGGTAGGCGCGCGGGGCCAGGTTGATCTCGCCGCTACAGCCCCGGAAGTGCGGCACCACGAAGGACAAGCCTTGCTGGCGGGCATGGTCGGCAAAGGCCCGTGCGTAGTGGCTTTGGGATGACCCTTCCAGCCCGTGAAACATGACCAGTAACGTGCCCGCCTGCGGCGCGTACAGCCAATCTAGGTCAATGAAATCGCCATCCGGGGTTGGCCAGCGCTCGCGTTGGTAAGGCAGCGGCGTAGCGCCCAATGCCGCGCGCTGGCGACGGGCGTGAACGGCTGGCCAGATGGTCTGCAATTGCCCGCCCGGCAACCACCAAGGCGCTACGTAGTTCATAGCTGCTGACGCTTTATCTATTTGGGCTAGAGGCCAATTTAGTGTAAAACATGCGGAGTCTCTGAAATGTCATCAGCTTCGCTGGCACCACCCGCGCTGACATGGTGTGCCACCATGCGCCAGCCCTGCGCCGTCTTGAAATACACGTTGGTTGCAATGGCATACGCATCAACTGAACCTTCGTCGGTGAGGATGTCAATGCGTTCGCGCACGCTGTGCACGGCGCTGGTCATGGACTCAATTTTCCGCAGGGCCTGCGCCTGAACGCGCACGCCGCCCCTGCTGAAGACCGCGTCAAACGCCGCACGGATGGCGCCCAGGCCCACCAGCCGCGGGCTGCCTGGATGGACGCAAATCACTTCGTCCTCATCCGCCCAGCAGGCCATCAGGCGTTCGATATCGCCGGTTTGCAACGCTTCGTAAAAATTGGCGTGTGTTTCATCGACGCAACCGCCCAAGGAGGGCGGCTTTTGAGGTGCTTTGGACATGGTAACTGCGTATTCGGGTGGGGTTTGATTTTGCCTTTGATTGCAGCGGCGGGCCGATGGCGCCATATACGCATCTTTTTGTCTTGAGTTCTGCCTAGTCAACTTGGGGTGGCGGGGCATGCGTGTGCTACCGTTACTTTTTTTGCAGTCAGGAGACGATGATGAAACGCTGGTTTTTGGTGATCTCGGCAGCGCTTGCGCTGAGCGGTTGCGGCTACAACGACTTTCAGAACCTTGACGAGCAGACCAAGTCCGCCTGGAGCGAGGTGCTGAACCAGTACCAGCGGCGTGCCGATTTGGTGCCAAACATCGTGGCCACCGTCAAAGGTGAGGCGGCATTTGAGCAAGACACGCTGACCAAAGTGATTGAGGCACGCGCCAAAGCCACCTCGATTCAGGTCACGCCTGAAACGTTGAACGATCCTGCCGCGTTGCAGAAATTTCAGGCTGCGCAAGGCGAACTTGGCTCTGCCTTGAGCCGCTTGATGGTGGTGGCAGAGCAGTATCCCAACCTCCGAGCCAATGACGGCTTCCGAGACCTGCGCGTGCAACTCGAAGGCACCGAAAACCGGGTGACTGTGGCACGTAACCGTTACATCCAAGCGGTGCTGCAATACAACGTGCTGTCGCGCAGTTTCCCCAGCAACCTGACCGCCATGGTGTTGGGTTACAAGCCCAAGGCGGGCTTCACGGTACAGAATGAGGCGGCCATTTCGACGCCACCGATGGTGGACTTCAATACAAAATGACACGTTTTTCTTCCCGCCTAGTAGCTGTTCTGCTGGGCATGTGGCTGCTGGCCGGTGTCGCACAGGCCCAGCAGCCCGTGCCCGCACTAACCGCGCGCGTGATGGACCTGAGCGGCACACTGGCACCTAAGGCACGCGGCGCGTTGGACACCAAGCTGGCGGGCTTTGAAAAAGAATCAGGCAGCCAGATCGTCGTGCTGATGGTCAGCACCACCCAGCCGGAAGACATTGCTTCTTACACCTTCCGTGTGGCTGACAGCTGGAAAATAGGCCGCAAAGCGGTGGGTGACGGCGTGCTGATGGTGGTTGCGGTGCAAGACCGGCGGGTGCGTATTGAGGTGGCCAGAACCTTGGAAGGGGCTATTCCTGACCTGGCGGCCAAGCGCGTGATTGATGAGGCGATCACTCCACGTTTTCGTGAGGGGGATTACGCTGGCGGCATTGACAGCGGGCTAAACCGGCTGATGGGCCTGGTTCGCGGTGAGGCTTTGCCCTCGCCGCCTGCCGCAAGCGCAGCTGCTAATGGACCGTTTGGCAATCTTTTTGGTCTGGATCTGGGCAATCTGCTGATTTTTCTGCTGGTGGCCGTACCGGTCATCGGCGCAGTGGCTAAAAGTATTTTTGGCGCGCGTCTGGGGTCTGTGGCCACAGGCGCTGTGGCGGGTTTGATCGCCTTTGGGATGACCGCTAGCTTGCTCATTGGTGGTTTGGTGGGCGTGGGTGCCGTAGTGGTCGCCTTGCTCTTTGCCACCGGCAATATGCCTCCCGGGCGTGGCGGTGGGCCTGGGGGCTTGGGCGGTGGTCTGGGCGGTGGCGGTGGGTTTGGAGGCAGTTCCAGGGGCGGATTCGGCGGCAGAGGTGGCGGGTTCAGTTCGGGTGGCGGCGGCGGTTTTGGCGGCGGTGGCGCCTCGGGAGGCTGGTGATGATGAAAAAATTAACCCGTCTGCTACGACACCGGTGGTCTGGCGACGCCCTGGTTCGCGCCAGTATTGCGGCGCCGGTTTTACAGAAGCTGACACACAGCGTGCAGTCTAGTGAATCGCGCCACAGTGGCGAGATTCGCATTCTGATTGAGGGTGGCCTGCCCAACAGTTACCTGTGGCGTGATGAAGCCCTCGAGCAGATTGTCCGCAGCCGCGCCCTGGCGCAATTCGGCAAGCTTGGTGTTTGGGACACCGAAAACAACAACGGCGTGCTCATTTACGTGCTGTTGGCCGAGCAGGCGATCGAGATCGTGGCCGACCGTGGTCTGAACAACCTGGTGAGTCATGACACCTGGCAGCACATTTTGCAGGCCATGCGTGACGCCTTTCGTAGGGGTGCATTTGAAAATGGCCTGCACATGGCCATTGACGAGGTGACTCGCTTACTGATGGCCCATTTCCCGCTGGCAGCGGGTGAGCACAACCCGAATGAACTACCGGACTCGCCGTTGGTGCGCTGAACATCGCTGATCCGTCGTGAATCGCTGGGCGCGACGACCGGACAACAAAAAACCCGCCGAGGCGGGTTTTTTCAGAAGCTTGGTCGCAGCGCCCGACACACGCTCAGCGGATCCTCTATTTCTTGCCGCGATAACGCCGCAGCGCGGTGATCTGAGCGGCCATGACCGCCAGCTCGGACGACGCCAATGCCAGATCAAGTTCCGACTTGGCGTTCTTGACAGCCTCCTCGGCTGCCAAACGCGAAGCATTGGCTTTCTCGTCGTCCAGATCCTTGCCACGAATGGCGGTGTCCGACAGGACAGTCACGCAATTGGGCTGCACTTCCAGAATACCGCCCGCCACAAAAATAAACTCTTCGCCGCCATCAGCCGTTTCGATGCGCACGGCGCCCGCCTTGATGCGAGTGATCAGCGGCGTGTGGCGCGGGTAGATGCCGAGTTCGCCCGCCTCTCCCGGCAAGACCACAAAGCGTGCCTCACCTGAGAAGATGGACTCTTCTGCACTGACCACGTCAACATGGATGGTATTCATGGTGAACCTGCCTTAGATTTTTTTGGCTTTTTCAAACGCTTCGTCGATCGTGCCGACCATATAGAACGCTTGTTCCGGCAGGTGATCACATTCGCCAGCCACAATCATCTTGAAGCCGCGAATGGTTTCAGCCAGAGACACGTACTTGCCAGGCGAGCCAGTAAATACTTCGGCCACGAAGAACGGCTGCGACAGGAAACGCTGAATCTTGCGGGCGCGGGCGACAATCAACTTGTCTTCTGGTGCCAGTTCGTCCATGCCCAAAATGGCGATGATGTCGCGCAACTCTTTGTAGCGCTGCAATGTGCCTTGCACCGCACGGGCGGTTTCATAATGGTCCTGGCCCACCACGTTGGGATCGAGCTGACGGCTGGTGGAGTCCAGCGGGTCTACAGCGGGGTAAATACCCAACGAGGCGATATCACGGGACAACACCACCGTGGAGTCCAAGTGAGCAAAGGTGGTCGCGGGAGACGGGTCGGTCAAGTCATCGGCTGGCACGTAGACGGCCTGGATGGAAGTAATGGAGCCCACCTTGGTGGAGGTAATACGCTCTTGCAGACGGCCCATCTCTTCGGCCAGTGTTGGCTGGTAGCCCACTGCGGAAGGCATACGACCCAACAGCGCGGACACTTCGGTACCGGCCAACGTGTAGCGGTAAATGTTGTCGACAAAGAACAGCACGTCACGACCTTCGTCGCGGAAAGCCTCAGCGATAGTCAAACCCGTCAACGCCACGCGCAGACGGTTACCTGGCGGCTCGTTCATCTGACCGTAAACCATGGCCACTTTGGATTCTTCGAGTTTCTCGAGGTTCACCACGCCAGAGTCAGCCATCTCGTGATAGAAGTCGTTGCCTTCACGGGTACGCTCACCCACACCAGCAAACACCGACAAACCGCTGTGGGCCTTGGCAATGTTGTTGATCAACTCCATCATGTTGACCGTCTTGCCCACACCGGCACCACCGAACAGACCGACCTTACCGCCCTTGGCGAACGGGCACACCAAGTCAATCACCTTGATACCGGTTTCGAGCAATTCCTGCGACGGGCTCAAATCGTCATAGGCCGGGGCAGTACGGTGAATCGACATGTGCAGCGTCGCGTTGACTGGGCCGCGCTCGTCAATAGGCGCACCGAGCACGTCCATGATGCGCCCAAGTGTGGCGGTACCCACAGGCACCATGATGGGCTTGCCGGTGTTGGACACCATCAGGCCACGGCGCAGGCCGTCGGAGGAACCCAGCGCAATCGTGCGGACGATGCCGTCGCCGAGTTGCTGCTGAACTTCCAAGGTCAGTGTCGAGCCCTCGAGCTTGAGCGCATCGTAAATGTGCGGCATGTGCTCCCGCGGGAACTCCACGTCAACCACAGCGCCAATGCACTGAACGATCTTGCCCTGCACTGCGGCCTGGGTGCTGGTAGTTTCTTGAGCCATTTGGTTTTGCTCCAATAAATTTGAATCTTGCTAAATCGCCATCAAGTTGATCAGCCCGAAATCGCGGCAGCGCCGGAAACGATTTCTGACAACTCTTTTGTGATGGCAGCTTGACGGGTCTTGTTGTAGATCAGCTTAAGTTCGCCAATCACGTTACCTGCGTTGTCGGTAGCCGCCTTCATGGCGACCATGCGCGCAGCGTGCTCAGACGCCATGTTTTCAGCCACTGCTTGGAACACCAGCGCTTCGATATAACGCACCATCAGATCGTCAATCACGGACTGCGCGTCGGGCTCGTAAATGTAGTCCCAGCCGTGTTTCTGACCGCTGGAGGCCTCGCTAGCGCGGGTTTCCTCGTTCATTTCATCGGCCGAGCGCGGCAACAGTTGCTCCATAACCACTTCCTGCTTCATCGTGTTGACGAAGCGGGTGTAAGTCAAATAAACCACTTGCAGCTCGCCTCTTGCATAAGCGTCCAGCAGAACTTTCACCGGACCAATTAGGCGCTCCAGGTGCGGGCGATCACCCAACTGGGTAACGTGCGCCACCACTTTGGCACCGACGCGATTCAGAAAGCCAAAGCCCTTGTTGCCGATGGCGACAGTTCGGGTAGTCATGCCAGCGGCCTGCACTTCGCGCAGCTTAGCGGTCACGCCACGCAGCACGTTGGTATTGAGGCCGCCACACAAGCCTTTGTCCGTCGTCACCACAATCATGCCGGCGACCTTGGCGTCGTTAGTCTTCATGAACGGATGAACGTACTCAGGATTGGCTTGGCCCAGGTGGGAAGCAATGTTGCGCACTTTTTCGGTATACGGCCGGGCGGCACGCATACGCTCTTGCGCCTTACGCATCTTGGAGACAGAAATCATCTCCATGGCCTTGGTGATCTTCTTCGTGCTTTCGAAGTTTTTGATCTTGCCGCGTATTTCCTTGCCAGTTGCCATATCAGTCTCCTTCTATTTGCGAGGTGACTTTAAGCAAAAGACTTTTTGAAGGCGGCAATGGCAGCGCTAAGTTCAGCCTCGGCATCCTTGTCCATGGCGCGTGCGGCTTCCAGCTTGGCCAGCAACGCGGCGTGCTTGTCCTTCAAGTAGCCATGCAGCCCGTGTTCAAACGCCAAAACCTTGTTGACTGGGACGTCATCCAGAAAACCTTTGTTCACAGAGAACAGCGTGGCGCCCATAAGCGAGATCGGTTGCGGGCTGTACTGCGCTTGCTTAAGCAGTTCAGTCACGCGGGCACCGCGGTCGAGTTGCTTGCGGGTGGCTTCGTCCAGGTCCGAGGCAAACTGAGCAAATGCGGCCAATTCGCGGTACTGGGCCAAGTCGGTACGGATACCGCCGGACAAATTCTTGATCAGCTTGGTTTGCGCTGCACCGCCCACGCGAGACACCGAAATACCGGCGTTGATAGCGGGGCGGATACCCGCGTTGAACAGGCTGGTTTCCAAAAAGATCTGGCCGTCAGTGATCGAGATCACGTTGGTTGGCACGAAAGCAGACACGTCACCGGCTTGCGTTTCAATGATCGGCAGGGCGGTCAATGAACCGGTCTTGCCCTTGACCTCACCCTTGGTGAAGGCTTCGACGTAGTCGGCATTCACACGAGCAGCGCGCTCAAGCAGACGGCTGTGGAGGTAAAACACATCGCCAGGATAAGCTTCACGACCCGGAGGACGACGCAGCAGCAAGGACACCTGGCGGTAAGCCACTGCTTGCTTGGACAGATCGTCATAGACGATCAGCGCATCTTCACCGCGGTCGCGGAAATACTCGCCCATGGTGCAACCGGAGTAAGCAGCCACATACTGCATCGCCGCAGACTCTGAGGCGGTAGCTGCCACCACAATGGTGTACTCCATGGCACCAGCTTGTTCCAGCGAACGCACCACGTTCTTGACGCTGGAGGCTTTTTGGCCAATCGCGACATAAACGCAGGTCATGTTCTGACCCTTCTGGTTGATGATCGCGTCGATGGCCACCGCGGTCTTGCCGGTCTGACGGTCACCAATGATCAATTCGCGCTGTCCCCGGCCCACGGGCACCATCGAGTCGATGGATTTCAGACCGGTTTGCATCGGCTGGTCAACAGACTGGCGGGCAATCACGCCTGGCGCCACCTTTTCGATCACGTCGGTCATCTTGGCATTGATCGGGCCTTTGCCATCGATAGGCTGACCCAGCGCATTGACCACTCGGCCCTTGAGCTCGGGTCCCACCGGCACTTCCAAAATGCGACCCGTGCATTTGACGGTGTCGCCTTCGGAAATGTGCTCGTACGCACCCAGTATCACGGAGCCAACGGAATCGCGCTCCAGGTTCAGCGCCAGACCGTAGCTGGGTTGACCGTCAGCGTCTGCCGGGAACTCCAGCATTTCCCCTTGCATGGCGTCGGACAGGCCGTGAATGCGGACAATCCCGTCCGTCACGGACACCACCGTGCCCTGATTGCGGATGTCCGCGCTGGCGGACAGGCCCTCAATACGGCTCTTGATCAGTTCTGAAATCTCTGCGGGATTGAGTTGCATGGCTCTTTCCTTCTTTCGTTAATTAGGCTAGCGGTCGGGGCAAAGCCTCAAGCCGACAAAGCCATTTTCATTTGTTCCAAACGCGCCTTGACCGATGTGTCAAGAACCTCGTCACCTATGACCACCCTGATGCCACCAATGAGCTCCGGCTGCAACGCCACCAAAACATTGAGCTTGCGACCGAACCGCTGCTCCAAAACCTTGGCCGTATCTGCCAGCGCAGTACCTTCGATCGGGAACGCACTGAAGATCACCGCATCACTGGAGCCGCTTTGAGCGTTGGCTAGCGAGCGAAATTGCGCGGCGATTTCTGGCAGAAAACTGAGCCGATTGTTGTCGATCACCATACGCAGGAAATTCTGCGCATGCGCATCCAGTGCAGTTTTCATGACATCGGAAATCACGCCATAGGTTTGCTCTGACGTGGTCTTCGGGCTATCTGCAAACTGCAGCAACTGAGGCTCGGCAGCAACACAAGCCAACTCGTCGAGCCAGCCCAGCACGGTCTTGGCGTCGGCCCCACAGGCCTTGTACAAGGCCTCAGCATAGGGACGCGCGATAGTGGCAAGTTCAGCCATGGTGTTCTCTTAGAGCTCGGTCTTCAAACGATTCAGCAAGTCAGCGTGAACGCTGGCATTGACCTCTTTGCGCAGAATCTGCTCAGCACCCTTGACCGCCAAAGCAGCGACCTGCTCACGCAGCGCTTCGCGCGCCTTGATCACTTGCTGCTCAGCTTCGGCCCTGGCAGAGGCAACAATCTTGTTGCCCTCTTCGGTGGCTTTGCCCTTGGCCTCTTCGATGATCGTCAGTGCGCGACGCTCTGCATCAGCCAGACGGCCCGCGGTCTCGGTGCGCGATTTGGCCAATTCTTGCTCCACCCGCTGATTGGCGGAAGAGAGTTCGGATTTGGCTTTGTCGGCAGCGGCCAGACCGTCTGCTACTTTTTGTATGCGCTCATCCAGTGCTTTTGCGATCGGCGGCCACACAAATTTCATCGTGAACCCGACAAGCATCAGGAACACGATCATCTGAATTATTAAAGTACCGGTAATGCTCACTTGTGGTCCTTGCCCCCGAGACGCAACGCGCCAAACAGGGAATGAATGTCGTTGATCCGGCGAGGCTTACTTCGGCAGATTGGCGATTTGCGCCAGGAACGGGTTGGCAGTGGTGAACCACAGCGCAATACCCACACCGATAATGAACGCAGCGTCAATCAGACCCACCAACAAGAACATCTTGGTTTGCAAAACGCCCATCAGTTCGGGCTGGCGCGCAGCCGCCTCAAGGTACTTGCTACCCATGATGCCGATACCGATACAGGCACCCAGTGCGCCTAGACCAATGATCAGGCCGGCGGCCAATGAAACAAAGCTAATGACTTCCATAATGACTCCTAAGGAATTTAGTTAACAAAAAAAAGGGAAAAGAACTTAAGAAAACTCAGTGACTATCGTGCGCCTGACCGATGTACACCAACGTCAACATCATGAAAACGAAGGCTTGCAACACGATAATCAGAATGTGGAAGATGGCCCAGACAAGTCCCGCGACAATGTGACCAGCCGCCAGGGCAAAACCGGTCACTGACAGCGTGAATGCCCCGCCCATCATGGCAATCAGCAGGAAGATCAACTCACCTGCATACATATTGCCAAACAGTCGCATGCCGTGCGAAACTGTTTTTGCTACAAATTCAATCAATTGCATCATGAAGTTGAACGGCCACAGCAGAGGATGCGCACCAAACGGCGCCGTGAACATCTCATGCATCCAGCCGCCAAAACCCTTGATCTTCACGTTGTAGTACAAGGAAATCAGCAGCACCGCCAGCGACAAGCCCATGGTGATAGACAGATCGGCAGTGGGCACAACGCGCATATAAGCATGCTCAGGATCATGCCCTGCGGCACCATAAATCCATTCCCAGATCAGCGGCAGCAAGTCCACGGGCAACAAGTCCATGGCGTTGAGCAAAAGAATCCAGACAAAAACAGTCAGCGCCAAAGGAGCGACGAATTTGCGGCTTTCAGCGCTGTGCACAATGTCTTTAGCTTGCGTGTCCACCATCTCAACCAGAATCTCGACGGCAGCCTGAAAACGGCCCGGCACACCCGATGTCGCCTTGCGGGCAGCCAACCAAAGCACCCAGCAACCAAGGACACCCAAGGCAATGGACCAAAACATGGAATCGTAATTGAAGACTGTGAAGTCAACGACATTGGCCGGCGGGTGATTTTGGAAATGGGTCAAGTGATGAACAATGTACTCACCGGCAGTCTTACCTTGTTCCGCAACGTGTTCTTCAGTAGCCATCAGTCACTCTTAGATAAATTACTTTTGCCGCGAGGCGTCAACTTAACCGCACCAACTGGCGTCTGCGTTTGAACGCCAGCGCCAGCCAATACACCTTGAGGGTGATTGCCAAGCCAGCCAACATGGCCGGCCAACTTAAATCCGTCACCCAACGATGGGCCGCAAAAAGCATGCCCAAAGTTACCAAAATCTTGACCAACTCCCAGACGAAGAAGCTTATCACAGCCGATCCGGGAGAGGACTTAGAGAACTTGCTGGTCAGACTCCGGACAAACAACGCCGCCGGAAGCACAACCGCCAATACACCGCACAACACCGATCTCGCAATCACTCCGCCAAACAGCAGCCATGCCAAACCGACCACCACACAACCCACTCCAGCCTGACCGGCTACCACCCACCAAGGGGTGCTGACCGGGTTGGCCGCCTTCACCGCCGCGATCTGCTCTGGGGTCAGGGGAACCGGAGGCTCTTGTGCGTCTTCACAGTCAGAGTCACGCCATTCGGTAGGTGGTATTGTCGCCATTAACATTACGCTTACTTTACAGTCCAAGCCAAACGGATTAGCCTAAGATTATATGAATAAGCCATTACCCGACTGAAGCCACACCGGTATCGCCATGAACACCCCACCCACCAAGCCACCATCGAACACGCCAACGGACAGCCCTGCTGTCTCGCTGATCGAGTATCCGTGCCAGTTTCCCATCAAGGTGATGGGCGTGAAGACGGACCATCTGGTGTCTGCCATCACCCACATCGCCCTTCAGTTTGACGCGGGGTTCGATGCCGAAACGATTGAGCTGCGCCCCAGCAAAGGCGGCAAGTATCTGGGTGTGACGATCACCGTGACCGCCACCAGCCGCGAGCAACTTGACGAGCTGTACCGCACGCTCTGCACGCATCCGATGGTCAAGGTGGTGCTGTAAGGACTCGCACAGAATTAGCATGCCCACGCTCGACTGGCTTAACCGCAGCGCCGCTTTCACCACGGCTGCCAATGTGCCCTACCGGCTGCTGGACGCCGTGGCCACTTATGGCAACGGCCCTGGCACCACCGACAACCTGCTGATTCAGGGCGACAACCTGGAAGCCTTGAAGGCGCTGCTGCCGTTTTACCGTGGCCAGGTGAAGTGCATTTTTATCGACCCACCGTACAACACCCAAAGCGCCTTCGAGCACTACGACGACAACCTGGAGCACGCCCAGTGGCTGAGCATGATGCTGCCGCGCCTGCAACTGTTGCGCGAGCTGCTGCGCGAAGACGGCTCAATCTGGGTGACGATTGATGACAACGAGGGGCACTACCTCAAGGTGCTGATGGACGAGGTGTTTGGGCGGGGGAATTTTGTGGCGACTGCTACGTGGCAAAAAACAACCAGCGTGCATAACAACGCAGAATTTTTCTCTTCCGCAAGCGATCAACTCCACGTTCACGCTAAAAACCGCGATCACTTTTTATTCAACAGGATTCCACGGAGCGAGAGAAATGCCAATGATTATTCAAACCCTGACAACGATCATCGAGGAAGTTGGTCTTCCAGCCCATTGCATGTCAGCCTGACCTCGGGGCAACGAGGTGCGCAATATGCGCGAAGCGGGACATCAACTGGCTTGTTTCCAATGCTTAGCCCGGGTGGCGCTAAGGTGTACCCGCCAGCCGGTAGAGCTTGGGCATATTCAGAAGAAACTCTGGCAGGCATGGAATCAGAGGAAAAAATCTGGTGGGGCAAAGACGGTAACAATCAACCACGACTCAAGCGCTTTCTATCGGAGCAGCTCGATGGGGTTGTTCCCACGACCATTTGGCTTTCGTCCGAGGTTGGGCATAACCAAGAAGCAAAAGCAGAGATGCTTGCGCTGCGAGGCAGCCTTGATTCGGAGCTTTTCGCGACACCAAAGCCAGAACGCCTAATCCAGCGCATCCTCCACATCGCCACCAACCCACGCGACCTCGTCCTAGACAGCTTCCTCGGCTCCGGCACCACTGCCGCCGTCGCGCACAAAATGGGGCGGCGCTGGATTGGCATCGAAATGGGCGAACACGCCGCCACGCACTGCCTGCCCCGCTTGCAAAAAGTCATTGACGGCGAGCAAGGCGGCATCAGCAAGGCCGTTGGCTGGGGCCAAAACGCCGCCCATGTCAAAGCCGCCAACGGCTCGGGCGAATTGTTTGAGGCACCCGTACCCTGGCAAGGCGGCGGCTTTCGCTTCATGCAGCTCGGGGCGCCGGTGTTTGACGCGCAGGGCCGCATTCACCCCGATGTGCGCTTTGCCACGCTGGCCGCCTTCATCTGGCAACAGGAAACTGGCCACACTTGGACAGGCTACCCCGCGTCACCTGCGCCCTGTGATGCCAGACAAGGCACGCCTTACCTTGGCACTCACTCCATAGTTGATAGCTACTTGCGCATATCAGACAAGGGCTCAGGGCCTATTTCGGCATTAAACGGCAGCGACTCAGATGGCGCAACGCAACCCTCACCCCAACCGGCCCACGAAGGGCCGGGCAGCACCGGTGCCCCACAGCCAACGGACGTGGCGCACTACCTGCTGTTCAACGGCATTTTGGGCGACAAGCGCCCGGCCAGCGGCAATGTGCTGACGCGCGATGTGCTCGACGCGCTACTGGACCTGCACGCCAGCACGCCATCGCCTGCCGCGCCTCTGCTGGTGTACGGCGAAGCCTGCCGCCTGGGCCCCGCCCGGTTGGCGCTGGCGAACGTGACGTTCAAGCACATTCCTTATGACGTGCGGGCAAGGTGAGCATGCCTAACACCATGACCGCCAAAGAACTGCAACTGTGGCTGCACACGCAGTTCCCGGTGGAGAACGAGCGCCATGAGTGGAAGGAATGGCGCAGTCTGAAATCCAACATTTCAGGCCGCAAGGGCGAAGACCTGGTGTCTTACGTATCGGCACTGGCCAATATGGACGGTGGCTGCGTGGTGATCGGTGCGCAAGACAAGACGCTGGTGACCACAGGCATTCAGGACTTTGCCGATTACACGCCAGAAAATGTGGTGCACCGCATTCTGGGCAAAACGCCCGGACTGCCGTCGCTGGGGCTGCGCATTGAAGTGCTGCAAGCCAGCGACACTGGTGCCATCGTCTGGCTGGTGCATGTGCCGCGCCATGCAGCCCGCCAACCGGTGCTGGCGCATGACAGGGCTTGGCAGCGCGATGGCGACAGCCTGACCGATCTGCGCGAGGACAGACGCAAGGCCATTCTGAACGAACTGATGGCAGGCCATGACTGGAGCGCTGGCGTGCTGACGACTGCCACCCTGACCGACCTGGACCCGCAAGCCATTGCCAAAGCCCGCGAAAAATTTGCCACAAAGCACCAAAGGGAGCGCTGGGCGGCTGACATTGAAACGTGGAGCGTCACAGAGTTTCTGGACCGCGCCAAGATCACGCTGCATGGGCAGATCACCCGCACCGCCTTGCTGCTACTGGGGCGGCCCGACAGTGTGGCGCTGCTGACACCCAACTCGGCAGAAATCAGTTGGCTGGTGCGTGAAGAGCGCATCGCCAAACTGGCTGCTTCGTGGATGGCGAGCCAGAAGACTATTTCACTGGCCAGCGCACCCCCAGTGTTTACCGCAACCCGTGGCTGGCGCGGGCCATGACTGAAATCGGCATGATTGACAAGGGCGGTTACGGCATTCGAGAGATGGTGGCCGGCCAGCGCAAGCGTTATTTGCCGCTGCCCGATTACGAGGGCTCAACGCCGACTGAGACGATGTTCAACATCTACGGTCAGGCGATTGATGAGAACTACAGCAAGCTGCTGATGGAGCGGTCTGATTTGCCGCTGGAACAGGTGATCTGGCTGGACCGGGTGCAGAAGAAGGAGCCGGTCGCTGCAACCCACGTCGCCGTACTTCGTAAGGCTGGACTGATCGAAGGGCGCAAGCCCAACTATTTAGTCTCGTCCCATGTGGCGAACGTGACCGGCACACGCGCCGAGTACACCCGCAACAAAGGCCTGGATGACCAATACTACAAAAAACTCATCCTGCAGCACATCCAGAATTTCAAATCGGTTTCTGGCTCAGATATTCGAACGTTGCTGCGGGACAAACTGCCAGATTCACTTTCTGTCGCGCAAAAGCAGGTGAAGATAAAAAACTTGCTCTCGGCACTTCGCACGCATGGCCTGGATGGTCAAAAAATAGCGACGCACGGCACCGGCAAAGGTGCTCGGTGGGAGATCAGCAAGCTTTGATTTTTCGGATAGTTGACGAAAAAGTAATCCAGACTATCCGTAAAACTATCCGAAATTTTTTAACAATCCTATATACACCAACGACTTACATTGGATATTTGGGTTAAAACTTATCTAACCCAATCCGGATATTTAACCCATGACCACCCTCGCCCTCAAGTCCTACCAACAAGCTGCCCTTGACGCGCTGGCCGGTTTTGCCCGCGCCGCCCAAGTCAAAGGCCCGGCGCTGGCGTTTGGTGAGCTGGTCGGGCGGCCCTACAACCCCGACCCGTTTGGTGCCGTGCCGTGCGTGTGCCTGCGCATTCCCACTGGTGGGGGCAAGACGCTGCTGGCAGCGCATGCGGTAGCCACGCTGGCGCGCGAGTGGCGGGCCAGCGACGCACCCGTGGCGGTATGGCTGGTGCCCAGCGACACGATTCGCAGCCAGACGCTCAACGCGCTACAAACCACCGGCCACCCGTACCGCGACGCGCTACAGGCCAGCTATGGCGCGGAAGTAAGGGTGTGCGTGCTGGAAGACCTGGCCAACATTGCCCCCAGCGACTGGGGCCAGCGCGCCATTGTGGTGGTGGCCACGATTCAGAGCTTTCGCATTGACGACACCGACAAGCGCAACGTGTACAGCTTCTCGGAGCACTTTGAGCGGCATTTCAAAGGCTGCGACGCGCAGCGTCTGCGGGTTTTGCATGATTTGCCCGATGCCATGGTCACGGCGGAAGAAGCCGCCGCCGATGGCGCTGGCGTGCGTGCCGGTATTTTGAAAGGTTTTGTTGGCCAGCCGCGCTGGAGCCTGGCCAACTGGCTGGCGCTGCATGAGCCACTGTTGATCGTGGATGAGGCGCACAACACCAAAACCGACAAGAGCTTTACCGCCCTCAAGCGCCTCAACCCGAGCGCCATTCTGGAGCTGACCGCCACACCGATTGCGACCCAAACCAACGTGCTGTACCACGTCAGCGCGCAAGAGCTGGCCGCTGAAGCCATGATCAAGCTGCCGATTGCGCTGGCCGAGCACCCGCTGGGCTGGCAGCAGGCGGTGTTTGCCGCCGTGCAAACCCAGCGTGCGCTAGAGGGCGAGGCACTCAAAGACGAAGCTGAGGGCTTCGGCTATGTTCGCCCCATCGTGCTGTTTCAGGCGCAAAACGAGAACGACGACGTACCGCCCGCCGCCTTGCGCCAGCACCTGCACGACGAGCTGCACATCCCCAAAGAGCAGATCAAAATAGCCACCGGCGACACCAAGGAGCTGGACGGCCTGAACCTGGCCGCGCGCGATTGCCCGGTGCGCTTTGTCATCACCGTGCAGGCGCTGCGCGAGGGCTGGGACTGCCCGTTTGCCTACGTGCTGTGCTCGCTGCAAAAGCTCTCCAGCGCGACAGCAGTAGAGCAGTTGCTGGGGCGCGTGCTGCGCATGCCGTATGCCAGCCGACGCGGGCGCGAGGCGCTGAACCGGGCTTATGCGCATGTTTGCGAGGCCAAGTTTTCAACCGCCGCCAGCGCGCTGGCCGACCGATTGATCAACCACATGGGCTTTGAGGCGCTGGACGTGGCAAGCATGCTGGTGCAGCAGTCCTTGTTGCCAGTTTTTGATAAAAATCAGCCTACAGCCCTTATTGAATATGCGCCAGTAGCTACTGATTTTGCAGCAAATTCAGTGCCTGCAGCGCTGCACAATGCGCCGGGCATTGCGGTGGTGCAGCTGGCGGGCGAGCAACGCGTGGTGGTCACCGGGCACATTGGCACCAAGGTTGAAGCGCTGCTGATGGCGCAGGTGCGCGGTGCCAAAAAGCAGGCGCAGGTAAAAGACAAGGTGGCGCAGCACAATGCGCTGGTGGCCGCGCAAGCTGCCCCGGCCTCACGCGGCGCGCACTTTGCGCCGGTTCCGACGCTGGGCTACCGCAGCACGGCGCAAGGTCAGCTCTGGCCGCTGGAGGTTGAGGCCGTGCTGGAAACCGTGACGCTGGATTTGCTCACGCCCGATGCGGTGCAGTTGCCGGACTTTCATATTGTCGAGCAGTCCAACAGTTTCGAGATTTACCTGAAAGACGCGCACGTCCAGCTGCGCGCGGCTGATGCCAGCCAGATTGCACTGGATTACGGCTCCAGCAGCATCAGCGCCGATGACCTGGTGCGCTGGCTCGATCAGTCGCTGTTTCAAAAGCTGCCTGACTTCACCCAGAGCCAGCGCCGCGCCTATTTCGCAGCCGTCGTCAACCACCTGCTGCATGAAAAAGGCCTCTCGCTGGTGGCGCTGGCCAAGGCCCGCTTCAAACTGGCGCAAGACATTGAGGCCCGCGTAGCCGACCTGAAAGACCGCGCGGCCAAGGCGCAGTTTCGCCAACTGGTGCTGCAGGAAACCTGGACGATTGAGCCCGACTGGGTGCAGCCGCTGCTGTTTGTGGCCAACCGCTACCCGGCCCCGGCGCTCTCACGCTACAGCGGGCGCTACCAGTTCAACAAGCACTTTTACCCGGTGCTGGCCGATTTGAAAGACGGCGGCGAAGAGTTTGCCTGCGCCCAGTTGCTTGATGCCCACCCCGCCGTCATGCACTGGGTGCGCAACCTTGACACCGCGCCTTGCGGCTTTGCGCTGGCCACGTCACGTGGGCGCTTTTTTCCGGACTTTGTGGCGGAACTGGCGGGCGACGGGGTCAACTCAGGGCGCATTGCGGTGCTGGAGTACAAGGGCGCACATTTGCTCAACGACCCGTATGAGATTGAAAAACGCCAGGTGGGCGAGCTGTGGGCGCGCAACAGCCAGGGCCGCTGTTTGTTTGGCTACATCACCAAAGACCGGGGCGGCATGGGCATGACCGGGCAGATCAACGCCTTGCTTAACCTCAGACTTCATGATCCGCACGGAATCCATGTAGCATGGTGAAAGCCTGGTTGTGACTTTGTGGGAGGGCTGGCAAGCCCGAATTCGCGGCTGCCGCCGCTCCTACAAGTGCCCGTCCTATTCCTGAAAAAAGCAAACTGTGCCTATACGCATCAGGAAGTCTGAACCTATGACCATCGACACCCTGTTTCTTGGCCGCGTGGACTACCAGTCCACTTATGCAGCCATGCAGGAATTTACAAGCCAAAGAGGCCTGCAGCCCTTACAGGATGTGCGTGATAAGCTATGGATTTGCGAGCATGACCCGGTCTACACACAAGGTCTGGCGGGCAAGGCTGAACATATTTTCAACCCCGGCAACATCCCGGTGGTGCAAACCAACCGGGGCGGCCAGGTGACTTACCACGGGCCGGGGCAAGTGGTGGCCTACCCGCTGATGGATTTGAAACGCGCGGGTTATTTCATCAAGGAATATGTTTACCGGATTGAAGAAGCCGTCATTCGCACGCTGCTGCACTTCGACATCACCGGGCACCGGGTGGCGGGTGCGCCGGGGATTTATGTGCGGCTGGACGTCCCGCGCTCACACGCGCTGCTGGCGCAGCGGCCGCAAAAAATCGTCAAAGCTGCGCAATTGGGGTCAGAGCCGTTCCGCTACGCGGCCGGATCTGACCCCAATTCCTGCACCGATACGCCGTCAGTTCGCCATCAGAAGGTCAGCCCCGACTTCACCGGTCTGGGCAAAATCGCCGCTTTGGGCATCAAGGTCAGCCGCAACTGCACATACCACGGCGTGGCGCTGAATGTGGCGATGGACCTGGAGCCCTACTCGCGCATCAACCCCTGCGGCTACCAGGCGCTGCAAACCGTTGATCTTTCTACAATTGGCGTTTTTGCTGCGTGGCAAGAGGCCGCCGAGGTGCTGGCTGACAAGCTGGTGATTTACCTGGGCCACTGACCACCACAGCCAGCGCTGGCTCGCAAGCGCCGCGCCTTATCGATCGACCTTCTGCCCCACAAAGCAACACATGACGACAAGCTCAGACAACCACACCGTGCGCGAAGTCCAAACGGCCGAGAACTACGACCCCAGCGCCAAGCAAAAAGCGGCGGCCAAGCTGTCGCGCATCCCGGTCAAGGTGGTGCCGGGCGAGATTTTGCGCAAACCCGAGTGGATTCGCGTCAAGGCCGGCAGCCCCAGCACCCGTTTTTACGAAATCAAAGACGTGCTGCGCAGCAACAAGCTCGTGACCGTCTGCGAGGAAGCCAGTTGCCCGAACATCGGCGAGTGCTTTGGCAAGGGCACCGCCACCTTCATGATCATGGGTGACAAATGCACCCGGCGCTGCCCGTTTTGCGACGTGGGCCACGGCCGCCCGGACCCGCTGGACATGAATGAGCCAGTGAATCTGGCCAACACCATTGCCCAGCTCAAACTGAAATACGTGGTGATCACCAGCGTTGACCGCGATGATTTGCGCGACGGTGGCGCGGGTCATTTTGTGGCTTGCATCCAGGCCATCCGCGACAAGTCCCCACAAACGCAAATTGAGGTGCTGGTGCCCGACTTCCGTGGCCGTGACGACCGCGCGCTCGACATCCTAAAAACCGCACCGCCCGACGTCATGAACCACAACCTGGAAACGGCGCCACGCCTGTACAAAGAGGCCCGCCCCGGCTCGGATTACCAATTCAGCCTGAACCTCTTGAAGAAGTTCAAGGCGCTGTTTCCCAATATTCCGACCAAGAGCGGCCTGATGGTCGGCCTGGGCGAGACCGACGACGAGATTCTGGCGGTGATGCAAGACATGCGCGACCACGGCATCAACATGCTGACCATCGGCCAGTACCTGGCGCCCTCTACCTCCCACCTGACGGTGAAGCGTTATGTGCACCCGGACGTGTTCAAGATGTTTGAGACCAAGGCTTACGAGATGGGCTTCAGCCACGCCGCCGTCGGCGCCATGGTGCGCTCCAGCTACCACGCAGACCAGCAGGCCGGGCACGCCATGGGTCAAACGGCGGCCTGAGTACTTATATATTAATAGCTACTAGCGCAATAAATACAAGGGCTAGAGGCCAATTTCATGCCTAACAATGACACGCTACACGGACTCTGGCTGGACCTGACGTCACTCGCCCAACGCACCAGCACGGCGGTCTACGGACGTGCCCTGGCGCTGTACCGCAGTCAAAAAGTCCTGACCTTGACGATCACGCCCGACCAGAACCGCTGGCTGCTGGAAGGCGCGGTGCAGGGCAGCCAACGTGAGCCCTACCAGGTCGAGGTCGACCTCAAGCGCGGCATCAACGGGCAGGTACTGGACTGGGACAGCGACTGCACCTGCCCGGCGGGCTACCAGTGCAAACACGCGGTGGCGCTGCTGATCAAGGCCGCCTACAAAGGCCAAGTCCTGCTGGGGCACAGCACCGCCAGCGTACCGACCACGCCCGCCACCCCGGAGCAACTCGAAGCCCGCCGCCTGGCCGAACTGGCGCGCCAGCAAGCCGCCGAGCAGTTGGAAGCCGACAACCAGGTGGTGCGCTGGCTCAACGAACTGGCCCGCACCGCCCCCCGGCCAGCGGATGCGCTGCCGCCGCAAAGCGCCCCAAGCCGACCCGGCACCGCAGCAGCGCGGCCCGAGCAGTTTTTGTACCTGCTGTCCATCCTGAACCCGCAAGGCCCCAACCCGCAACTCAGCCTGGAGGTGGTTACCTCCTACCCCAAGGTCACTGGCGGCTGGGCCAAGGCCAAGCAGCTCAAGCACCAGCCCGAGCGCGGCCAGCCCCTGTTTGACCTGGCCAGCGAGGCCGACCACGATGTGCTGCAGCTCATTCGCGCCATGCCGGGCAGCTCCATCCAGTATTACTACAGCTACAGCGCGCGCAGCAAGATCACGCCCGAGGGCAAATACGGCGTGCAGATTCTGGAAAAAGCCGCTAGCACCGGGCGGCTTTTTGTGCTGACCCCACCCAGCCAGCCTGGCACACCCGTTGAATGGGGGCCACCGCTGGCCCTGCAATGGGAGTGGCATGAAGTCAGCGCTAGCATCAACGCCAAATCCGGTTGGGCGTTGCGTGCCAAACTGGGTGATGACCAAGCCAAAATTTGCCTGAACAACCCGACTCTGTACTTGGATGCTGTCAACGGGCGCTGCGGCCTGGTCGACGTGCAAGGCATGAGCTCTGGCCAGATTGCCGTGCTGCTAAAAACCCCACCGCTCAAGTCAGAAGCACTCAAAAATCACCAGCCCGACCTGATTGCGCACCTCGGTGCGGTACCGCTACCGCCGGTGCTGGAGCCATTGCCCACCCTCAAAGGCATCACGCCCAAAGCCTGCCTGCTGCTTCAAGCCGTGCCGCCAGAACGCATGCCAGACGACGGCCTGATGCTGATGCGCCTGAGCTTTGACTACAACGGCCACCGTGGCTGGTGGGTGGGCCAGGGCACCACCGTGCTGGTGGAAGGCCCCAGTGGCCGGGCCATGCTGCAGCGCGACCCGCAAACCGAGCTGGAAGCCATCGTGCGCCTGCGCGACTGGGGCTTTGCCAGCAGCGGGCGCGATGTGTTTGGCGTGCCCGGTGATGCGTCACAGCACATCTGGCTGCAACTGGCCGACACCGATTACGCGTCGCTGCGTGAAGCCGGGTTTGAGGTGACGCTGGACGACACGCTGGTCAACTGGATCAGCCACGCCAGCGCCTTGAACGTCAACCTGCAAGCGCAGGGCGACGACGAAGCCACCTCGCCGTGGTTTGACCTGTCGCTGGGCATGGAAATCAACGGCCAGCGTCACAACATCCTGCCGCTGCTGCCCAGCCTGATCAGCACCGCCGCCATGAGCCCGCGCGATGCGGTCACCGGCCTGCCTGACCTGCCGCCATTTGTCTACCTGCCGAATCCGCAAGGCGGCTTCATCCGCCTGCCCACCGACAACCTGAAACCCTGGCTGGGCGCGTTACTCGAATTGGTGGGCGACCGCGACCACGACTTTTCTGGCGAGAGCTTGAATCTCTCGCGCCTGGACGCCATGCGCACCACCGCCGCTTTAGGCGAAGGCGCCGTGTGGGAAGGTGCCCAGCACCTGCGTGAGATGGTGCAAAAGCTAAAGTGCAACACCGAGCTGCCCGAAGTGCCGCTGCCCGCCAGCGTGCACGCCACGCTGCGCCCCTACCAGCAGCAGGGCGTGAACTGGCTGCAGTTTCTGCGCGAATACGGCCTGGCCGGCATCCTGGCTGACGACATGGGCCTGGGCAAAACCCTGCAAACGCTGGCGCACATCCAGATCGAAAAAGACGCCGGCCGCCTCACCGCGCCTGCGCTGATCATTGCGCCAGTGAGCCTGATGGGCAACTGGCGCCGAGAGGCCGAGCGCTTTTGCCCGGACCTGCGCTGCCTGGTCATCCACGGCGCGGACCGGCATGAGGTCAGCGGCAGCACGCACGCGCACGACATCGTCATCGCCCCGTATTCGCTGCTGCCGCGTGACCGCGAAGGCTGGTTGCAAGGCCAATGGCATCTGGTGGTGCTGGACGAAGCGCAAAACATCAAAAACGCCAACACCTTCGCCGCTGAAGTAGCCAGCGAGCTGAAAGCCCGCCATCGCCTGTGCCTCTCAGGCACGCCCATGGAAAACCACCTGGGTGAAATCTGGAGCCTGTTCCACTTTTTGATGCCTGGCTTTCTGGGCAGCCAAAAACGCTTTACCGAACTGTTTCGCAAACCCATCGAAAAGCAGGGCGACCCCGAAGCGCTGCAGCAGCTGCGCGCGCGTGTTACCCCGTTCATGCTGCGCCGCACCAAGGCGCTTGTGGCCAATGAGCTGCCGCCCAAAATCGAGACGGTGATGCGCGTGGAGCTGACCGGCAAACAAGCTGATCTGTACGAAACCATCCGCCTGGGCATGGAAAAAACCGTGCGCGAAGCGCTCAGCACCAAAGGCTTGGCCAAGTCACAGATCACCATTCTGGACGCCCTGCTGAAACTGCGCCAAGTCTGCTGCGACCCGCATTTGCTTAAATTGGACGCCGCGAAAAAAGTCAAAACCTCGGCCAAGCTGGAGCAACTGATGGCGCTGCTGCCCGAGATGCTCAGCGAGGGCCGGCGCATTTTGCTGTTTTCGCAGTTCACCAGCATGTTGACGCTGATCGAGGCCGAACTGGCCAAACGCAAGCTGACCTGGGTCAAACTCACCGGTCAGAGCCAGAAGCGCGACGACCTGATTGAGCAGTTCACCAGCGGCAAGGTGCCGCTGTTTCTGATCAGCCTGAAAGCCGGTGGCGTCGGCCTGAACTTGCCACAGGCCGACACGGTGATTCACTACGACCCCTGGTGGAACCCGGCGGTGCAAGCCCAAGCCACCGACCGCGCTCACCGCATCGGCCAGACGCAAAGCGTGTGGGTGGTGAAACTGGTGGCGCAAGGCACGATTGAGGAACGCATTCTGGCGCTGCAAGAGCGCAAAGCCGCGCTGGCTGAGAGCATGTACAGCGGCTCGGTCGGGCGCAAACAGCCGCTGTTTACCGAGAGCGATCTGGCGGAGTTGCTGAAGCCTTTGTCGACCTGATGGCGCTATATTTATAGTAGCTTCTTGCGCTTTACTGATAAGGGCTGGAGGCTGATTTGACGTGTAACCTGTGCTATTGGCGGGCGATCTGTGTGAGTGTCATAAGGCGCCAGGCAGGCAGCGGTTTTGGCTAGCAGAAGATGGGTTGGGGCGGCGGCCTCATACTGTCAAAGGCCCAGAAAATCGGCCGCCACCCCAACCCATCCCCTGCTGGCGAGCGCTTCGGGTGCTCGAACGATGAAACTCCAAGTCAAAGAGGACGGACGATGGCGGGTGTGCTGCGAAAGGAGTCAATGGACATGGAGGGCTGTAAATAGGGACTCGACCAAATGTGGCCCAACACATGACTCCATTTGATCGGCCACTGTATTCACTACTCCAGCCATCCGTTTTCTGGACATTGAATGATCCACGAGTAAGTTGCCACTTTTGAGCCA
>NZ_MSYM01000001.1 GCF_001938565.1 Rhodoferax antarcticus ANT.BR | reverse complement strand
GTCAAATTCAAGCAACGTGTCAGGCAACTGACGCAACGCAGCAGTGGACGCAGTATGGGGCAAGTGGTTGAAAAACTGCGGCCTTACCTGCTGGGATGGAAAGCGTACTTTAAGTTGGCGCAGGAACCAAAAGTCTGGCGAGAGCTTGACGAGTGGGTGCGCCGACGCTTGAGGGCGATACAACTCAAACACTGGAAAAGAGGAACCACAATTTATCGAGAACTGCAGGCGCTGGGGGCAACGGTAAAGGTTGCAAGACAAGTGGCGGCAAATGCCAGTAGATGGTGGCGCAACAGTGGGCGAGCGCTGAAAAGCATTCTCACAAGCGCCTACTTTGACCGTCTCGGAGTACCCCGATTCTCATGACCTCAACTTCTCGAACCGCCCGGTGCGGACCCGCATGCCGGGTGGTGTGGCAGGGGCGCAGTCAGCGATGGCTGCCCCCTATGCCGATTGATACTTAAAAGCGGCCGCCAGAGTAGCGGCTGTTCAGCACCCCTTGCAGGGTTTGCACCACGCCAAAAGCGTCTTTGAGCTGGCTGCGCTCGAAGTTGGACAACTCGTCCAGCGCCAAAAAGTTATCAGGCTCCTGGCCTTGCGCAGTCTGGCGCGCCTGGTGCGCAATGCGCAGCTTGGACAAAAACTCCAGCGCGTCGCGCAGGTCACGGGCGCTTTGCTCGCTGACCTGGCCGGCGTTGGCTGACACCTCCAGCCGGTCATGGGTATTGGCTTGCGACACGCCAGCGGCCAGCGCGTAGGTGCGCGCCAAATCCACGATGGGCACGATTGCGCTGTGTTTCAGGTCGATGGTGTTGGGGTGGTCGCCGCCTTTGAGCAGGGTAATGGCACCAAACAGGCCCAGCGGTGGGCGGTGTTTGAGGGCGTTGCCAACCATGTGCGCCAGAAACAAGCTGTTGCCCTTGGTGTGTACCAGCACGTCCCGGCGCAGGCTTTCTAGCAGCTCGGTTTTGCCGTAAATGCCGCGCAGGTCAAAAAACACGCAGGTCAGCATCAGCGCCTTGGGTTTGGGCTGTTCGATCCATTTGCGGAAGTATTCGGCCCAGACCTTGCGCGGCTGGCGCCAGGTGTCGGTCATGGCCATCATCTCGCCGGGGCAGTGGATGTAGCCACAGGCGTCCAGGCCATCGCACACCAGCTTGGAAAACGCCTTGAAATACGTGCCATGCGCGGCCTCGTCATAGCTGTCGTCCAGGATCAGGCAGTTGTCTTGGTCCGACTTGGCGGTTTGTTCGTTGCGCGCCTGGCTGCCTGCTGCCACCCACAGATAGCCTACAGGTGCCGGACCCAGTTGCTGTTCGGCCAGCTGGATCAGCCGCACGGTCAGTGCGTCGGTGATGGCGGTAATGATGTGGCCACTGCTGTAAGCGCTGGCGTCGGCTGCGGCGAGTTGCTGCTGCAGCTGTTTGACGCGCCCGCTGAGCGCTTGAAGCCCGTCCAGCGTGGTTTGTTTGTAGATGTCAGAGGCCAGGTACACCGGCGAGGCGCTGTGCTGCTCGGTCAGGTTGGTGGTGGTGATCATGCCTACCAGGTGCTCGCCGTCGAGCACCGGCAGGTGGTGGATGTGGTGGCGCGCCATCAGCAGCAAGGCTTCAAAGGCCGGGCTGTTGGCCTGCACCGTCAACAGTGTGCAGCTGGCGATGCTGGCCACTGGTTGGGTCACATCCAGGGCGTCGGCCACCACTTTGTTGCGCAGGTCGCGGTCGGTGACCAGGCCAAAAATCGCATTGTCTTGCATCAGCAAGACAGAAGACACGCGCAGCTCGCGCATGAGTTGCGCGGTGGCCTGAATAGGGGTGCTGGGTGGCAGGGTGATGGGCGCGCGCTTGACCAGCGTGCGAATTGGCGTGCTGAGCAGGTGCAGGGCGGTGGCCGCGTCGCCACTGGTGTCTGGCGTGCCGGGTTGGGTTGAGATGGGTGTGACCGACGCAAAGAAGTACAGCAGCGCGGGCTGCTTGGCGCACAACGCCTGTAGCAACTGCGGGGCGAGCCAGGCCAGCTCGCAGTCGGTGTGCGCTGTGGCCTGCCAGGTTGACAGCTGGCGCGCAGGCGTGGCACCGTAACCCAGCATCTGCCCGGCACCCAAGCGCACCGACAGGCCCAGATCGGGGTCGTCCAACTGCACTTCGCCGTGCAGCACCAGGGCCAACTGGCTGCCCAGTTGGCCCTGCGCAGCCAGGACCGTGCCGCTGGGCGCTGCCTGTATTGAAAACTGGGTTTCCAGGCTGTGCAGATGTTTGGCGGACAGCTGTTGCCACACCGGGTGCTGCGCCAGTTGGGCGGCAAGCAGCGGGTGGGGATGGGTTTTGGTAGCGCTGTGGGGCATGAGGAAGACCGTGTTGCAGGGTGAATCAAGGCGCAGCGTCAGGCTGGGGTCTTTGGGCTGGTGTGGCCAAACTTGAGGACGCGGGTGGCCATCACGGTTTCCACAAAAAAGCACAGCAAGGCCAGCAGAAACAGCGTCACACCCAGCAAAAACAGAATGCTGGCCAAGCGAAAAACATTGATTTCAGCGGTTTCGCCGAGAAACAGCGCCATGATGGTCAGCCCGATCATGATGCCGCAAAAGGTCAGCAAGGCAATGCAGCTGTTCACCAGCGCGCCGCGCTGGCGCAGCAGCTTGAGCTCTTTGAAGGTCAAGGTCATCGGGTCGCTCTTCGGGGATTTGTCGACCTGCGCTTCCAGCACCCGGGCGCGGTCAATGATGCGCGCCAGCCGCCCGGCGGCGGTACCAATCATGCCGGCCACAGCGGTCAGCAAGAAAACCGGCGCCACCGCGAGCTGAATGCCGTGCGAGACGGATTGAAGGTCGGTTGCAAAAAACATGGGTGTTCCTGTGGGGTTAGCGGCTGCGCATCAGCAGGGCAGCAAAACCGACGGCGGCCAAAAAGATGAGCAGCAGCGGGAAAACCAGCCCGACCGACCATTCAATCAGCGCACCCGAGCCAGCAGAGGCCACCAGCCCGCCGAAAGTGTAGGTCAGCACCAGCACCGCAGTGCTGTTGACCAGAGTCAGGCCTTTTTCGCGCGCGCCGATGTCGACCATGGCCAGGGTGTAAAGCGCGCCACCGGCGGCACCCCATAGCGCCACCACCGGCCAGATCAGCCACGGTGTGCCTGCCACCCACGGCCCTGGCAGGGTGCTGAGCAGAATCACGCCGGCAAACACCGTCATCAAGGTGCGCCGCCCGCTTGCCGGGTTGGTAAACCGGTCAGCCAACATGCCCGAAGGCAGCGCCATCAAGGTGCCACCCGCGCCACTAACCGACACCAGCAGCGTGGCAGCACCTGCGCCCAGACCCAGCGCCAGGCCATATAGCGGCAGGGTCGCGCCCAGACCCAACTCGAAAAACCCGCCAATGAACCCGGCCAGCATGATCACCGGGCGCGCCAGCACCGCCCGCCTCAGCCCCCGCAGGCCAACGCTGGCGCTGTGGCTGTCGTGATCGGGCGGCAGTTTGGGGATCAGCGCGGTCCAGGCCAAGCCCACGCTCACCAGCGCCAACACGCACCAAAGAGCTGCTTGGGTATTGCTGGTGCCCACTGCCGCCAACAGGACGGGGCCGATCACAAAGGTGAGCCCGACCATGGTGGCGTAGATGCCAATGGTGCGCCCCAGATGCCTGGGCGGAGCAAATTCAGCAATAAAGGCCTCGGCCAGCACCCAGCGCAGACCACCGGCCACCCCGGCCAGCAACTGCAATGCAAACCAGACCCACAACACGTCGGTTAGCATGAACCCCAGCGCAGACACCAGCGGCGCGCCGCAAGCCAGCCACATCGACGGGCGGCGACCGACGTGACGAATCAACTGCGAGGCAAACGGCGTGATCAGGAAAATACCAGCCCAGGTGGTGGCCGCAAACAGCCCGGCCACGGTGGTGGAGACTTGTGCGTCTTTGAGCATCAACAGCAGCAGGGGCGACAGCATGAAGATGCCGCAGAGCTCGAAAAAAGTCGAGCCAAACACCGCCACCAAACCGACGCGCGAGCCTGCCATCACGCCGCGCGCGCCTCCAGCAGGGCGCGCGCCACTTCTGCAAAGCCGGCACCGCGCTCAGCGGCCGTCTCGTAGCGCGGCCAGTGGACCATTTGGCCAGCAAAGCGGTGGATGTTGGCCACGCCGACGCTGTGCACAAAGTGCTCAAACATGACTTGGTCGTTGGTCGAGTCGCCGACATACACCCACTGGCTCAGCTCAGCATCCAGATCCCGGCCAAATAGCCTGCGCACCATCCAGCGCGCGGCTTCAAGCTTGTTGTGGCTGCCGATCCAACCGTTGATGTGGATGCTGCTCACCGTGGCCTGCATGCCGTGCGCCTCGAACAACGCCACCACTTGCGCCACCTGATCGGGGTTCAGCCGGTGCACCTCGTTGTAGTCGATGGCGGTGTCGGTTTCGCGCCCGGCGTGGTCCCCAGACAAGGCGCTGCCCGGCACTTGCTGCAGGATCAGCTCGGCCACCTGGCGCATCTTCAGCTGGTTGGCTGCCAAATAGCTTGCATTAGCATAGTATATTTTTGATAGCTGCTCGCGCTTATTGCATAAGGGCTGGAAGCCATTTTCATCATTAACTTTAGGTGCGAAGGCAACGCCGCCGTTCTCCGCCACCATGGCATCCACCGCCCAAGCGGGCAAGCCGTGCGCTGCATCGCCCAGCGCATGCGGGGCGCACCAGCCCACCGGTCGCCCGGTGATCGGAATCACCGCCAGCCCCGCCGCTTTCAGATCAGCCAGGGCCTGCAAAGCCTCCGCAGTGATGGCCTGATGGGTGGTCAGCGTGTCGTCAATGTCGGTGAACACGCCGATGATTTTCTGGCGCTCAGCCAGCGGCCATTGCGCCAGCGGCAACATCGCGTGCGGCATGTCAGCCAGCGCTTTGCAGGGCCAGCCCGGCGTGTTCACGCAGTGGGTGGAAATGAATTTTGGGGAAACGCTCTTGTGCCAGGCGCACGTCATACGGGCTGGTGCACAGGTAGGCCAGGGTGTTGGCCGCATCACGCGCCATGCGCTGCGGGTAGGCGTTAACAAAGTCTTTGAGCTGCTGCGGCGTGTCGGCGGTGATCCAGCGCGCACCGGTGTACTGGCTGCTCTCCAAGCGAATGTCGGCGTCGTATTCGCCCTTCAGGCGGTACTGCACCACTTCAAACTGCAACTGACCAATCGCACCTAGGAGCATGTTGCCGCCCATTTCGGGCCGAAACACCTGGATGGCGCCTTCTTCACCGAGCTGCGCCAGACCCTGCTGGAGCTGTTTGGTTCGCAGCGGATTTTTCAGAATCACGGTGGTGAACATTTCAGGCGCAAAAAACGGCAGGCCGGTGAACAGCAGGTTGACCGAGCCGTCGGTGATGGTGTCGCCCAATTGCACCCCGCCGTGGGTGGTGAAGCCGACGATGTCGCCAGCGTAGGCTTCTAGCACCGCTTCGCGGCGCTGGCTCATGAAGGTGACGACACTGGTTGGGCGCAATTCTTTGGCAGTGCGCATGACCTTGAGTTTCATGCCCGGTGTGTATTTGCCGCTGGCCATGCGCACAAAAGCGATGCGGTCGCGGTGGTTGGCGTCCATATTCGCCTGTACCTTGAACACCACGCCGCTGAAGGCGTCGTCATCGGGCTGCACCTGTTTGATAACCGGCTGCTTGTTGACCACAAAGCTGCTGGTGCGCGGGCCAGGGGAGGGTGCCAGGTCCACCAGCGCGTCGAGCACTTCCATGACGCCAAAGTTGTTCACGCCTGAGCCAAAAAACACCGGGGTTTGTTTGCCCGCCAGAAAAGCTTCGCGGTCAAACGTGGGGGAGGCGCCGGTGGCCAGCTCCATGCTTTCCAGCGCGGTGTCCCAGTCTTGGCCGAAGCGTTTTTGCAGTGCAGCCGGCTCAGACAGCGCCATGGCATCAAAGTCGTGCGGCAGTCGCTCGGAGCCGGATTCAAACACCGTCATCACCTGCGTGCGCAGGTTGATGATGCCGCCAAAGGTTTTGCCTTGGCCCACCGGCCAGGTCATCGGCACGCAGGGCATGCCGAGCTCACGCTCGACCTCGTCCAGAATGTCCAGCGGGTCGCGCACTTCGCGGTCCATCTTGTTGACGAAGGTGATGATGGGGGTGTCGCGCTGGCGGCAGACCTCGATCAGGCGGCGGGTTTGCGCTTCAACCCCGTTGGCCGCGTCGATCACCATCAGCGCTGAGTCCACCGCGGTCAGCACCCGGTAGGTGTCTTCGGAAAAGTCTTTGTGGCCGGGGGTGTCGAGCAGGTTGATCACATGGTCGCGGTAGACCATCTGCATCACCGAGCTGGCCACCGAGATGCCGCGCTGCTTTTCGATTTCCATCCAGTCACTGGTGGCGTGGCGGGTGGCTTTACGCGCCTTCACCGACCCGGCAATCTGAATCGCGCCGGAAAACAGCAGCAGCTTTTCGGTCAGTGTGGTTTTACCCGCGTCGGGGTGGGAGATGATGGCAAAGGTGCGGCGGCGCCGGGTTTCGAAAGCGTAGGTCACAAAAAAGTTCTCGGGTCTGGGTGGCGTGATGCGCGGGGCAATCGCCTGCGGGCGCTTAAATCGGGTTTCATTGCGCCAGGTCAACGGCATGCAGGCGGGCTATTTTAAAGGGAGCCCGGCGTTGTTGTTGTGTCGGGATTGGTGCTAAATTCGAAGCGCGGCCAGAGCCCGGCAAGTGTCGGTTCAGGTCAGTGTCAAAACCTCGCATATTTCGGCTCAAACCACCTTCACCCACAGCGCAGGACACCCCACCATGGCCATTAACACCCTGTCCACCCAAGTCTTTGCCGGGCAACGCCCGGGCACCTCCGGTTTACGCAAAAAGGTGACCGTTTTCATGCAGCCGATGTACCTGGAAAATTTTGTCCAGGCGCTGTTTGATGTGCTTAACGGCGTGTCCGCCGACGCTCAGGTCGGCACCGCCCTGCACGGGCAAACCCTGGTTGTGGGCGGCGATGGGCGCTATCACAACCGGGCCGCGGTGCAAACGATTTTGAAGCTGGCAGCAGCCAACGGCGTGCAACGCGTGCTGCTGGGCCAAGGCGGCATTTTGTCGACACCTGCCGTCAGCGCGGTGATCAGAGGTCGTCAGGCGTTTGGTGGCATCGTGCTGTCTGCCAGCCACAACCCGGGTGGGCCCGATGGCGACTTTGGCATCAAATACAACGCCAGCAACGGTGGCCCGGCCAACGAGGCACTGACCGAAGCGGTTTATGCCCGCACCCAGGTACTGGCCCAAGTGCGCATCAGCGACGCCCCGGATGTGGATATCAATGTGCAGGGTACCTGTGGGTTGGACGGCATGCAGGTGGAAGTGATCGACCCGGTGGCGGACTATGCCGCCGTGATGCACAGCCTGTTTGACTTCGACATGCTGCGCGGCATGTTCAAAGCCGGTTTCAGGGTCCGTGTGGATGCCATGAATGCGGTCGGCGGCCCCTATGCCAAGGCGATTCTGGAGGGCGAATTGGGTGCGCCGGCTGGCACGGTGGTCAACGCCGTGCCGCTGGAAGACTTTGGTGGTCTGCATCCTGATCCAAATCCGGTCAATGCAGAAGACCTGATTGCGCACATGGCGCGTGAGGATGCGCCAAATTTCGGCGCGGCATTGGACGGTGATGCCGATCGCAACATGGTGGTGGGGCGCAACTTCGTGGTTTCACCGTCGGACAGTCTGGCGCTGATGACGGCTCACGCCAAGCTGGTACCGGGTTACAGCCAGGGGCTGCTGGGGGTGGCGCGTTCCATGCCTACCTCGGCCGCGGTGGACAGGGTGGCTAAGGCGCTCGGGATTGATTGTTACGAAACACCCACCGGTTGGAAATTTTTTGGCAACCTGTTGGATGCCGGGCGCGTCACGCTGTGCGGTGAGGAGAGTTATGGCACCGGCTCCAGCCATGTGCGGGAAAAAGATGGCTTGTGGGCGGTGTTGTTTTGGCTGAGCCTGCAAGGTGTTAGCGGACGCTCGGTGCAATCTCTGGTGACCGATCACTGGCGCACCTATGGGCGCAACTATTACTCACGGCACGACTATGAAGCCATTCCCACGGCGGTGGCGGATGCGCTGATGCTTGACTTGCGCGCGCAGTTGCCGCAGTTGCAGGGCCGCTCTTTTGACGCGCGCACTGTGGTGCTGGCGGATGACTTTTCGTACACCGACCCGGTGGATGGCTTGGTATCGGCCAAGCAGGGGATTCGGCTGGTGTTTGACGACGGTGCACGCGTCATCTTCCGGCTGTCAGGCACCGGCACAGAGGGTGCCACGCTGCGCATCTATTTTGAAAATTACGAAGCCGACACTGCCCACCAGGACAGCCCGGTGCAAGAGGCACTGGCGGACTTGATCGCCATTGCCGAACAAGTGGCCGGGGTACGTGCGCGTACTGGTATGGCCGCCCCCACTGTGGCGACCTGACCCATAGATTTCTCAGTAGTCCATGACCTTGAAAGCGAGGAGATCGTATGTTGCAAGAAAGTGAAAAAACCCTTGAGACGCATCAGTTGGTGCGTCATACGGTGGCCCTGGTGCTGGCGGGTGGCCGTGGCTCCCGGCTGAAGCAACTGACAGACTCACGCGCCAAACCGGCGGTGTACTTCGGTGGCAAATTTCGCATCATCGACTTTGCCCTGTCGAACTGTCTGAACTCTGGTATCCGGCGCATGGCGGTGGTGACGCAGTACAAGTCGCATTCGCTGATGCGCCATATGCAGCGCGGCTGGAGCTTCCTGCGCGCTGAACTCAATGAAATGGTCGATCTGCTGCCCGCCCAGCAGCGTGCCGGCGAGGAGCATTGGTACCGCGGCACCGCCGATGCCATTTTTCAGAATATTGACATCATTCGTTCCAGCAACCCGAAGTACATCGTGATCCTGGCGGGGGACCATGTCTACAAGATGGACTATTCGATCATGGTCAAAGACCACGCTGCGCAGGGCGCAGGCTGCACCGTGGGCTGCATCGAAGTGCCACGTGCTGAAGCCAGTGCCTTTGGTGTGATGGCTGTCGACGCTGATTGGCAGATCACCGCTTTTGTGGAAAAACCCGCCGACCCGCCGCCGATGCCGGGCAATGATGCGGTCTCGCTGGCAAGTATGGGTATTTATGTTTTCGATGCGGACTACCTGTACCAACTGCTTGAAGCCGATCTGGCCAACCCCGATTCGGAGCATGACTTTGGCAAGAATGTGATTCCGGCAGCGGTGGCTGCAGGGCGGGCGTTGGCGCACCCGTTTGGTTTGTCCTGTGTGTCGCGTGTGGCAGATGTGGCGCCTTACTGGCGCGATGTGGGCACGATCGATGCCTTTTGGTCTGCCAATCTGGATCTGGCTTCCACCGTGCCTGAACTCGACATTTATGACACCGACTGGCCGATCTGGACCTACCAACGCCAGTTACCGCCCGCCAAATTTGTGCCCGACACGCTGGGAAACAACGGTGTCGCGGTGAATACCTTGATATCCGGTGGCTGCATTGTGTCGGGCTCGTATGTGGGACATTCGGTGCTGTTTTCCGAGGTGCGGATTCACTCTTTTTGCCATATCGACGAGGCGGTGCTCTTGCCGGATGTCACCATCCAGCGCAATTGCCGCTTGCGCAAGGTGGTGGTTGATCGGGGGTGTGTTTTGCCCGAGGGGTTGGTGGTGGGTGAAGACCCGGTGCTGGACGCCGAGCGCTTTGAGCGCACCGAAGGCGGTGTGGTGTTGGTCACCCGTGAGATGTTGGATAAGCTTTAAGTCAAAGGTTTTCAGATGAATGTGTTGCAAGTCAGTGCCGAGATATTTCCCCTGCTCAAGACCGGCGGTCTGGCAGACATCACTGGGGCCTTGCCCGCCGCATTGCGCAGCGTGGGCTGCGATGTGCGCGTGGTGTTGCCGGGTTTTCCGGCCATCCTGGCTGACTTGAGCGACTCGTGGGTGCTGGCTGAGTTGACGGCACCCTGGGGCGAACGTTTGCAAGTGCGCCAGGGCCGACTGCGCACGCTGGCGGTAGATGCCTATGTGATTGACTTGGCGCATTTGTACGCCCGCCCGGGCAGCCCCTACGAAGACGCTTGGCGCCAGCCGTATGCTGACAACCACCGTCGCTTTGCTTTGTTGAGCTGGGTGGCGGCACAGCTGGCGCATGGGCTGGATGCCCATTGGCAGCCCCAGGTGGTGCATAGCCACGACTGGCATGCGGGCTTGACTTCGGCCTACATGACCTTCATGCCGCTGACTTCGCTGCGCGTGGCGACGGTCTTTACCGTGCATAACCTGGCCTATCAGGGCGTGTTTTCGCCCGCCTGTTTTTACGAGTTGGGCTTGCCATACGAAGCCTTTGCCGTCAACGGCGTCGAGTTTTACGGTCAGGTTTCTTTCATGAAGGCTGGGCTGTACTACGCCGACCACATCACCACGGTGAGCCCAACCTACGCCAAAGAGATTCAGACCCCACAGCAGGGCTGCGGTTTTGACGGCTTGCTGCGCACGCGCTCGAGCAGTTTGTCGGGTATTTTGAATGCGGTGGACGATACGGTCTGGAATCCCGCGACCGATCCTCATCTGCCCAGTCCATACCAAGTGCAGGATATGGCTGGCAAGGCGTACTGCAAGGCGGTCTTGCAGCAAGAGCTGGGTTTGACGGTCAAGTCAGACGCACCGCTGTTTGGTGTGGTCAGCCGATTGACGGATCAGAAAGGCCTGCACTTGGTGCTGGATGCCTTGGATGCCTTATTGGCTCGTGGTGGTCAATTGGTGCTGCTGGGCACCGGCGATGCCCATTTGGAAGCGCTCTTTAAAGCGCAGGCGGCGCAGCATCCAAACGCGGTGTCGGTTCGCATTGGCTACGACGAAGCCTATGCTCATCGCATTTTTGGCGCGGCAGATGTGATCCTGGTGCCCTCGCGGTTTGAGCCTTGTGGCCTCACGCAAATGTACGGTTTGAAGTACGGCAGCCTGCCTCTGGTGCATCGCGTGGGTGGTCTGGCGGACACGGTGGTCGACTGTTCTCTGGAAAACATGGCTGAAGAGCGCGCCAATGGCTTTGTTTTTGACGACTTCAATCCGCAGGCGCTGGAGCGCGCCATGGCGCGTGCCTTTGCGCTTTACGCACGCCAACCCGAATGGGAGGCAGTGCGAGGCCGCGGTATGCAACAGGATCTTGGTTGGTACAGTGCCGCACAACAGTACGCGGCCCGGTACCAGCATTTGTGCGCTTAGGTTTTCGTCTGTTATCGGGCCCTGACTGGCCGAAAGTCGGCTGGCCCCCTTTTTTTGGACAACCCAATGCCTAGTTCTTTGATGGAACTGCGCCGCGCTGGCGTGGTGCTGCACCCGACCTCTCTACCTGGCCCCCACGGTTCAGGTGATCTGGGCCCCAACGCCTATTACTTTGTGGACTGGCTGAACAAGGCCGGGCAAACCCTGTGGCAAACCCTGCCCCTAAGCCCGGTCGGACCTGGCTTTTCTCCCTACATGGGCAGTTCGGTGTTTGCGGGAAACCCGATGTTGGTGGCGCTGGAGCCTTTGGTGGCACGTGGCTGGATCCCAGCTGAGAGCCTGCAGGAACAGTTTGACGACTTGAAGGTCGATTACCCGCAGGTCATGCCTTGGCGCATGGCGCGCCTGCGTGACGCTTATGCCGGGTTTGCGGCAAGTGCTGGCGTGTCCGGCCAACAAGATTTGGCGCAGTGGGCGGCATCACAGAAGATCTGGCTGGAAGACTATGTGTTGTTCATGGCAATGGATCAGGTTTTTAGCCCGAGTCTGTGGCCGCAGTGGCCCGCGGACTTGGCACTGCGGGAACCAGCTGCGTTGGCGCAGGCGCGCCTGCAATACGCCGATGAGTTGGCGTTCTGGCGCTTTGTGCAATGGCAGTTTGACCAGCAGTGGCAAGCGCTAAAGTCCTATGCCCACAGCAAAGGTGTTTTGATGGTGGGCGATTTGCCCATTTTTGTGGCGCATCACGGTGCCGATTGCTGGGCGCGCCCGGATTTGTACCTGCTGGATGCTAGCGGTCAGCCGCAGGTGGTGGCGGGTGTGCCGCCTGATTTCTTCTCGGTAACAGGCCAGCGCTGGGGTAACCCCCTTTACAAATGGGAAGCGATGCATGCCGACGGTTACCGTTGGTGGATAGAGCGTGTCAGGCGGCAACTGGCCCTGGCTGACGTGATTCGGATTGATCACTTCCGTGGTTTTGTGGACTACTGGGAAATTCCCGCCGATGAACCCACTGCCGTCAAAGGCCGTTGGCGAAACGGGCCGGGTGATGCCCTGTTTAACGCATTGACCGAGGCGCTTGGGCCTTTGCCCATCATTGCTGAGGATCTGGGCATCATCACCGACGAGGTGGTGCGTATGCGTGAGCGCACCGGTTTTCCAGGGATGCGGGTGATGCAGTTTGCGTTTTCGGGCGATGCGCACCATCCCTTTTTGCCACATAACTTCGACCCCAACACCGTGGTCTATACCGGCACCCATGACAATGACACGCTGCTGGGCTGGTGGGCCAGCTGCAGTGCGCATGAGCATGCCTTTGCGTTGCGTTACCTCGATGCGACCGAAGAAGACTTCACCTGGGCGCTGTTGGGTGCCGCTTCGATGTCTGTAGCCCGGTTATCCCTTTGCCAGTTTCAGGACGTGCTGGAACTGGGCACGGCACACCGCATGAACGTGCCGGGCACCACAGAGGGCTGCTGGTCTTGGCGCTTTTCGTGGGACTGGGTGACGCCGCAGATGTCAGAGCGCCTGGCCCACCTTAGTGCCGCCAGTGCCCGCGTCGGGTTTGAGCGGCTGGGCCTGAACGCCTGAGCGATCTGCTCGCGCCGCAGCCCGGCGCTCACTACGCCAGGTCAGGTGCGCGTCACAGTCTGCTGCAGCAGCAGCAGACTGTGTGCGGCTATCGGCAGTTCAAAGCCCTTTGCGCCCTGCCAGTCGGCCAGCCCCAATGGGTGACTGGTGTCCAGCAGACCCTGCCAATGACCGTGTGGCACCATGAAATGTTCCGTGTGCGGCGCATTGTTGACCAGCAACAGCAGCGGTGAACTTGAATGACCGGGTTTGCCGATCAGACAACCCAGGGCACGGCGCTGGGGCAGTTGCCAGGCTGAGCCCTGCAACACACTGCCGTCGGCATTCCACCATGACAGATCGTAAATGCCGTCAGCGTCGGCAATGCCGCTGTACCAGAGATTGGCAAACGGTTGCAAGCGGTGGCGCAGACCGATCACATGCCCGGTGAAGGCCAGCAAGTCGGTATCGACTTCGGACCAGTCGATCCAAGTGCTGGCATTGTCCTGGCAGTAGGGGTTGTTGTTGCCCGCCTGGGTATGACCCAGTTCGTCGCCAGCGCAGATCATGGGCGTGCCCTGGGCCAACAAGTTGCAGGCCAGCAGCGCACGCTGCAGGAGTTGGCGCAACTGGTTGACTGTGGGATCGCTGCTAGGCCCCTCAAAACCACAGTTGAAATTGAGGTTGTTACCCTGACCGTCACGGTTATTTTCACCATTGGCCAGGTTGTGCCGATGGTTGTAACTGAGCAGATCCAGTAGGGTGAATCCATCATGGGAAATGATGTAGTTGACCGACTCTGCTGGCTCACGCCTGCGCGCCTGGTACAGGTCGGACGAGCCACACAAGCGCATGGCGAACTCACCCAGCGTGCCACCACTGCCCACAGCGAGCGGCGAGGCGACACTTTGCACCCAGAAACGTCGCAGGCAATCGCGGAAATGGTCGTTCCAACACAGCCAGCCGCGCGGGAACTGGCCCACCTGGTAACCCCCGGGGCCAATGTCCCAAGGTTCGGCAATCATCTTGACGCGGCACAAAACGGGGTCTTGGGCCACTGCAGCAAAGAACGGTGCCTGGGGTGAAAAACCGCTGTCAGTGCGTCCGAGAACGGTAGCCAGATCAAACCGGAACCCGTCCACATGCATCTCATTGACCCAGTAACGCAGACTGTCCATCACCAATTGCAACACCCGGGGCTGGCGGATATCCATGGTGTTGCCACAGCCACTGTAATTCTCGTAATGGCTCAGATCATTGGGGACCAGGCGGTAATAACTGGCGTTGTCCAGACCGCGAAAGCTCAGCGTCGGCCCGGTGTGGTCAGCTTCAGCGGTGTGGTTGTAAACCACATCGAGAATGACCTCCAATCCGGCTGCGTGCAAGGCGCGCACCATCGTGCGGAATTCTTCCCGGGGTGAGATGCCGCTGTGTTGGCTGGCCAGATGCGGGTTCAGAGCGAAGAAACCCAAGGTGTTGTAGCCCCAGTAGTTGCTCAGCCCCATATCCACCAGCCGCTGCTCACTGAGGTGGTAGTGCACGGGCAGCAGACTGACAGCCGTGATGCCCAAGGTCTTTAGATGACTGATGGCAGCGGGGTGCCCCAAACCGGCGAAGGTGCCACGGATCCCCGGCGGAATGTCGGGGTGAGTTTTGGTGAAGCCTTTGACATGGCACTCATAGATGACAGTTTTGCTCAGGGCAATGGACGGAGGACGGTCACCATTCCAATCAAAAGTGTCATGAACGACACGCGCCTTGAGCGCCGTGGGCGCGTTATCCCGGGTGTCAAGGTGACGCGGGTGCATGCGGTCCGGCGCAAAATGCTCGTCACACCATATGAAATCGCCCACGATGTCACGGGCATAGGGGTCCAGCAGCAACTTCGACGCGTCGAACCGATGCCCCCGGTCTGGCCGCCAGGGACCAGAGGCGCGCAGACCGTAAACCAGCCCAGGCTGCGCGTTGGGCAGGTAACCATGCCAGACATCGCCAGTGCGCCCGCGCAGGCGCAGGCGGGCCAGTTCCTGAGTACCTTGACTGTCGAAAAGGCACAGATCCATGGCCTGTGCGTGCGCTGAAAAAACGGCAAAGTTGATGCCTTGGCCATCGAAATGGGCACCCAATGGCCAAGGCTGCCCCAACTGTGTGGAGGCGATGTTCAGGCGGTCCATTTCAGGAATACAGTCGCCAAAGGCGGTACGGTGAGTAACAGGGAATGTAATTTGCCGTGCCAGGGCGTATCGTCGGCCAACTGCCCGGCCGCCAGCGCGCAGACACGGCTACCGCCGTACGCCGCCCAGTCGGTGTTGAGGGCTTCCTGATAATGCCCGGAGCGCGGCACACCCAGTCGGTAGTCGGTCCAGACATTTGGGGTGAAGTTGCACAACACCACAACAAAACTGGCCTGATCGGTTGACCAGCGAATGAAGCTCAAAAGCGAGCGTTGGTTGTCACCATGGTCAATCCACTCAAAGCCCGCAGGCACAAAATCCTGCTGGTACAGCGCCGGGGTGGCCCGGTACAGGTGGTTGAGGTCGCGGACCAGCGTTTGCACGCCAGCGTGCTGTGGTTCGTCCAGCAAGTGCCAGTCCAGGCTCTGGTCGTGGTTCCATTCGCGCTCTTGCGCAAACTCACAGCCCATGAACAACAACTTTTTGCCCGGATGGCCAAACATATAGCCTAAGAACGTGCGCAGGTTGGCAAATTTTTGCCAAGCGTCGCCTGGCATTCTGGTGAGCAACGAACCTTTGCCGTGCACCACTTCGTCATGAGAAATCGGCAGGACAAAATTCTCGTTGAACGCATAAACCATGCTGAAGGTCATCTCGCCCTGGTGGTGCTGGCGGTAAATCGGGTCGCGGGCCATGTAGGCCAGGGTGTCATGCATCCAGCCCATGTTCCACTTGTAGTGAAAACCCAGCCCGCCAGCAAAGGTTGGGCGTGACACGGCAGGGTAAGCGGTGGACTCTTCGGCCAGGGTGATAGCTTGCTCGCGCTGCACGCCCACCACCTCATTCATCCGCTTCAAGAAGGCAATGGCCTCCAGGTTTTCACGCCCGCCGTAGATGTTCGGGATCCATTGGCCATCTTCGCGGCTGTAGTCACGGTAAAGCATAGATGCGACCGCATCCACCCGCAAACCGTCCACGCCAAAGCGCTCCAGCCAATACAGCGCATTGCCCACAAGGAAGTTTTTGACTTCGGTGCGCCCCAGGTTGTAGATCAGGGTGTTCCAGTCGTTGTGGAAACCTTCGCGTGGATCGGCGTACTCGTACAAATGCGTGCCATCAAAGTTGGCAAGACCATGGGCATCGCTGGGAAAGTGCGCAGGAACCCAATCCAGAATCAGACCAATGCCAGCTTCGTGGCAGCGCTTGACAAGGCGGCCAAAGCCTGCAGCGTCCCCAAAACGCGAGGTAGGCGCATACAAGCCAATGGGCTGATAGCCCCAGGAGCCGTCGAACGGGTGCTCGCTGACTGGCAATAGTTCCAGGTGCGTGAAGCCCATGTCTTGGACGTAAGGGATCAGGGTGTCGGCCAGTTCGTCCCAAGTCAGCCAGCGGCCGCCCTCTTCTGCCACGCGCCGCCAGGAGCCCAGATGAACTTCGTAGATGCTAACCGGCGCATCCAGCGCGTTCGCCAGCTTGCGTGTCAGGTCGGGCGCGATCTTGGCAGGCAGCTTGCCCACCACACTGGCCGTGGCCGGACGCAGCTCGGACTGCAGGGCATACGGGTCGGCCCGCGCGGCCAGCACCTCGCCGCAGTGCGTGCGGATTTCATACTTGTAAAGCGCACCGGCTTGCACACCTGGCAGGAACAGTTCCCACACCCCACACTCACGCCGCAGGCGCATGGGATGACGCCGACTGTCCCAGGCGTTGAAGTCACCCACCACGCTGACGCGGGAGGCGTTGGGTGCCCAGACCGCAAAACTGGTGCCAGAGACACCTTGCATGGTGCAAGGCCTAGCACCTAGCACCTCAAACGGCCGCAGATGCGTGCCTTCGCCCAAGAGCCAGACATCCATCTCGCCCAGCACCAACGGGAAGCGATAAGGGTCCTCTAGCAGATGGGTGAAGCCGCTGGCCCACACCACCCGAAGCTGGTAAGGGGCGTCACGCTTGGCGCTGACGACGCCTTCAAAAAAGCCGTCGGGGTGCTGCTGAACAAGCTCGCCGAGCACCTGACCATCGGGGCTGACCACGGTGACGGTTTGTGCGGTGGGCAAAAAGCAGCGCACGGAGGTCTGGTTGCCCTTGATTGTGTGTGGCCCCAAGACACCGAAAGGGTCGTTGTGATTGGCTCGACAGATCCGGTCGATATCTTGCGGTGGCAACATAAAAGTCTTTCGTGAGGCAGGACAGCGCTCGGCAAGCTGTGTTGTCAGTTTTTATCAATAAGCCGCTGGTCCAACGTGCCAGATCTGGCGAGCATACTCCCCAATCGTGCGGTCTGACGAGAAAACACCCATGCCCGCAACGTTGGCGATAGCCCGCTGGGACCACTGGTCGGGCTGGCGGTACAAATCGTCAACCTGCGCCTGCGTGGCGACATAGGAGGCATAGTCAGCCAGCAGCAGGTAATGGTCGCCACCCCAGACCAGCGAGTTGACCAGGGCGCTGTACCTGCCCGGCTCATCGGGTGAAAACTCGCCTTCACCAATGGCATCCAGCACTGCCTTTAGCGTTGGATTGTTTTCGTAGTGGTTCAGTGGCTGGTAGCCGGTAATCCGCAGGTGGCGCACTTCGGCAGTGTTCAGACCGAAAATGAAAATATTCTCATCACCAACTTGCTGCCTGATTTCGATGTTGGCGCCGTCGTCGGTGCCAATGGTGAGAGCTCCGTTGAGCGCCAGCTTCATGTTGCCGGTGCCAGATGCCTCGGTGCCGGCGGTTGAAATCTGCTCTGACAGATCAGCACCCGGCATGATGATTTCAGCCAGCGACACGCCGTAATTGGGGATAAATACCAGTTTTAGCTTGTCGCCGATGCGCGGGTCGTTGTTGATGGTCAGGCCCACATCGTGGATCAGACGAATGATGGATTTGGCTGAAACGTAGCTCGACGCCGCCTTGCCTGCAAAGATCACGGTGCGCGGCACCCAGGCTGCTTGCGGGTCGGCCAGGATCGCCTTGTAACGGGTGACCACATGCAGCAGATTGAGCAGTTGACGTTTGTACTCGTGAATGCGTTTGACCTGCACGTCAAACAGGCTGTCAGGGCTGACCACCACGCCGGTGGTTTGTTGAATGAGTTTAGCCAGGCGCACCTTGTTCTCACGTTTGATGGCCCTGAACTGCGCCCTGAAAGCGGCATCGCCCTGGTGCTCTTTCAAGCGTTTTAACTGGTCCAGATCAAGCCGCCAGTCTGGGCCCAGACTGACATCCAGCAGTCGGGACAGACCTGGGTTGGACTGCGCCAGCCAGCGCCGGGGCGTGACGCCGTTGGTCATGTTGGTAAAACGGTGTGGCCACAGTTTTGCAAAGTCCGCAAAAATGGTGTGCACCAGCAGATCGGAATGCAACGCCGACACACCGTTGATCCGGTGGCTGCCGACCACGCACAGGTGGGCCATGCGCACGCGCCGCTCACCGGTTTCGTCAATCAGTGACAGGCGTTTGAGGAAGTCATGGTCACCCGGGCAAAGGCGTGCCGCCTGGTCAAGAAATTCCTTGTTGATCCGGAAGATGATTTCCAGATGACGCGGCAACACATGCTGAACCAATGACACCGGCCAGGATTCCAGCGCTTCAGGCATCAACGTGTGATTGGTGTAGGAGAACGTCGAGCCGCATAGCGCCCAGGCGCGATCCCAATGCATAGAGTGCTCGTCACACAGGATACGCATCAACTCCGCCACCCCGATGGCAGGATGCGTGTCGTTGAGGTGAATGGCGACATGCTCGGCCAGATTGTCCAGCGTGTGATGCTCATGCAGGTGCCGCTTGATCAGGTCCTGCATGGAGGCCGCAACGAAGAAATATTCCTGCTTCAGGCGCAACTCGCGTCCCGCGAGTGTGCTGTCGTTGGGGTAGAGCACCCACGAAATATTTTCGTATTCATTCTTGGCGCTGGCCGCGCGTGCATAGTCGCCCGTGTTGAAAGCACCCAGATCGATGTGATCCGGGGCCACGGCTTTCCACAGGCGCAAAGTGCTGACTTTGTGCGTGCCGTGGCCGGGCACCACCATGTCGTATGCCTTGGCGGCTACTTCACCAGCATGCTTCCAGATGACTTTGCCATCTTCGTGGGCCACCCAGCCACCAAAGCGTACCGGGTAGGTGAGCTCGGCGCGGGGGAACTCCCAGGGCGTGCCGTCTTTCAGCCACGAGTCAGGGTATTCCACCTGGCAGCCGTTCTGGATGTCCTGCGCGAACATGCCGTATTCGTAGCGGATGCCGTAACCAAACGAGGGCAGACCCAGCGTGGCCATGGAGTCAAGAAAACACGCTGCCAGCCGACCCAGACCGCCGTTGCCCAGCGCTGCGTCAGGTTCGCAGTTGGTGAGGTCTTCAAGGTTCTGAGCGTGTTGCAGGGCACCGGCGGCGGCGCCCTCGGTGAGGTTCAGAGCAGCCAGGGCATTGGACATAGTGCGCCCCATCAGGAACTCCATGGACAAGTAAACCACGCGTCGCGCCTTGTGGCGGGCTTCCTCCCGCTGGGTATGCACCCAGCGCTCGGACAACTGCGCGCGCGCCACTTGGGCCACGGCGAGCATCATGTCGCTGCGCGAGGCGTGCGCTGGATCAGCGCCAACCGTGTGCAGCAAGTGGGCATTAATGTCTTTGCCAATGTCTGATGGCTGGGCTTTGATGTTGTTGCTCAAGAGGGTTCCTTTGAGTGGGCTCACATGGTGAATCTTTGGGGGATGTATTTTGCACGCTTGGTTTGCCAAAACGTGCGCAAAAGTGACCCCTCAGCAACAAAGCACGTTATTGACCCGTATTTGAGTGCTGAGTGATCCGGGTCAAGTCGGCAGGTTGGCGCAGCCGTCATACTGCTTCTCTATAATCTGCCACTTCCGAGGAGCGTTGCAGCTCACACTGATGGCCCCATGCATCGTGCTGAGTGAGGCTCGGACCCCGCTGTTGTTCCTTTTGACGCAGCGTTTCACAACGGCGCTCACCCACGGTCGCTGTGCGGTGAGTCTTCCCCCCCCGATTCCCGCTAGGTGGCCGTGGTTGTCCTCTTTACTTTTTGGAGTGAACCATGAGCGCTATCGAACCCGCAGCAGTTAAACAAGATTACATCATTGCCGACATCGGCCTGGCCGCTTGGGGCCGCAAGGAACTCAATATTGCCGAGACCGAAATGCCCGGCCTGATGGCCATTCGCGAAGAGTTCGCCAAAGACCAGCCGCTCAAAGGTGCCCGCATTACTGGCTCTTTGCACATGACGATCCAGACCGCGGTGCTGGTTGAAACCCTGCAAGCCCTGGGCGCCCAAGTGCGCTGGGCCTCGTGCAACATTTATTCCACCCAAGACCATGCCGCAGCGGCTCTGGTGGCGCAAGGCACGCCGGTGTTTGCCTACAAAGGCGAGTCGCTCACCGACTACTGGGACTACACCCACCGCATTTTTGAGTTCGGTGGCGAAAAAGGCGCGGCTGATGAAGGCCCGAACATGATTCTGGACGACGGTGGTGATGCCACTTTGCTGATGCACTTGGGCACCCGCGCCGAAAAAGACGCCAACTTGTTGGACAACCCCACCAGCGAAGAAGAAGTTTGCCTGTACGCTGCGATCAAAGCCAAGCTTGTAGAAGACGCCACCTGGTACAGCCGCCGCCTGCAAAACATCATTGGCGTGACCGAGGAAACCACCACCGGTGTGCACCGCCTGATCGAGATGTCAGCCAAGGGCACGCTGGCCATTCGTGCCATCAACGTCAACGATTCAGTGACCAAGAGCAAGTTTGACAACCTGTATGGTTGCCGCGAATCTTTGGTCGACGCCATCAAGCGCGCCACCGATGTGATGATTGCCGGCAAGGTCGCTTGTGTGGCTGGTTACGGTGATGTGGGCAAGGGTTCCGCCCAAGCTTTGCGCGCCTTGTCGGCTCAGGTGTGGGTGACAGAGATTGACCCGATCAACGCCCTACAAGCCGCCATGGAAGGCTACAAAGTGGTGACGATGGAATACGCCGCCGACAAATGCGACATTTTTGTCAGCGCGACCGGTAACAAAAATGTCATCACCTACGAGCACATGGACGCGATGAAAGACCAGGCCATCGTCTGCAACATCGGTCACTTTGACAACGAGATCGACGTGGCATCGCTGGAAAAATGCGAGTGGGACGAGATCAAGCCGCAGGTGGACCATGTGATCTTCCCGGCCAAGGGCGAGAAGCCGTCCAAGCGCATCATTCTGCTGGCGAAGGGCCGCTTAGTGAACCTGGGTTGTGGCACTGGCCACCCGAGTTTTGTGATGAGCTCGAGCTTTGCCAACCAGACGTTGGCGCAGATCGAACTGTTCACCAAGCCCGACGCCTACCAGTCAGGCCAGGTGTATGTGCTGCCTAAGCACTTGGACGAAAAAGTGGCGCGCCTGCACCTGATGAAGGTCGGCGCAATGCTGAGTGAACTAACCGACGAACAAGCTGCCTACATTGGCGTCAGCAAGGCCGGCCCGTACAAGGCTGAAGCCTACAGGTATTGAACCACCCCCGAAGCGCCTGCGGCGCCCCTCCCTCAATCAGACGACACCAGCCGCCCGGCAACGCCAGCGCAGCGGTGTTCCTGACGCGGGTTGGGCCTGCGGTGCAAAACTTGGATATTTATGCGAATTGACCAATTGCTGGTACAGCGTGGCCTGGCCAGCACCCGCTCTCAGGCGCAGCGCCTGAGAGCGGGCGGCGTCCAATGGCTGCAGGGTGACGTGTGGCGCCAGGTCGCAAAAAACGGTGACGACGTGCCGCCCGATGCCGAGATCAAACTGCTCGACGACTCCGAGACGCGTTACGTGTCACGTGGCGGCTTGAAGCTGGAAGCCGCGCTCAAACACGTTGGCCTGTCGGTAGACGGTCTGCAGTGTCTGGATATCGGACAAAGCACCGGTGGTTTCACCGATTGCCTGCTGCAGCTAGGCGCGACCATGGTGGTGGGGGTGGATGTAGGCAGCGCCCAACTGCACCCCCAACTGCGCGCCGACCCACGCGTGCTGTGCGTGGAAGGGCTCAATGCGCGCGCGCTGGATGCTTCTGATTTGATAGCTGCCTACGCAGACAGCATAGGGGATGAGGGCCAATTTGACCTTGAAGATGACGAATCCGGCGAGTTCAATGCGGCTGAGCAGGATCAGGCTGAGCCGTTGGAAGACGCCCGGCATGAAGCATTTGAGGTTGACGATGTCGAGGCCGCTTCAGCTAGCCGAGTGTCCTTAGACGGTGCGTTTGTTCCCGAATTTGACCTGATCGTGGCCGATCTGTCTTTCATCTCGCAAACGCTGGTGTTGCCCGCCGTGGTGCCGCTGCTTAAAGCCGGTGGCACGCTGCTCACCTTGGTCAAACCGCAGTTTGAACTGCAGCCAGGCCAGGTGGGCAAGGGTGGCATTGTCAAAGACGCTTCCATGTACCTTCTGGTGGAGCAGCGCCTGCGCAACACCTGTGCTGAGCTGGGTTTGACGGTGACGCATTGGTTTGATTCACCGATTTCCGGTGGCGATGGCAACCGTGAGTTTTTTATCTGCGCCCGCCAGCCGGGTGCTGTTGATTGTTAAGGCGTGCCATGACCGCTTCTTCTGTTATTCCCGTCAGCATTGAGTTTTTTCCTCCCAAAACCCCTGAGGGGGTGGAGAAGCTGCGCGTGGTGCGCCAGGCCTTATACGCGCTCAAGCCCGAATTCTGTTCGGTGACCTTTGGCGCCGGTGGCTCCACCCAAGAGGGCACGTTCAACACCGTGCGCGAGATTCTGGCCGAGGGCGTGGCGGCTGCGTCGCACTTGTCGTGCGTTGGCGCGACACGCGAGGGGGTGCGTGGGCAGCTCGCCCTGCTCCAAGCCATAGGCGTCAAACGCTTGGTGGCGTTGCGCGGTGATTTGCCCAGCGGTTACGGTGCGGGCGGCGAATTTCAGTACGCCAGTGATCTGGTGACTTTCATTCGCACCGAGACTGGTAATGATTTCCACATCGAGGTGGCCGCCTACCCAGAAATCCATCCGCAAGCCAAATCCGCCGAGAGCGACCTGAAGGCTTTTGCCACCAAGGCGCGTGCTGGCGCAGACTCTGCTATTACGCAGTATTTCTATAACTCGGATGCCTATTTCAGGTTTGTCGAAGATGCCGATGCGCTGGGGGTGCAGATTCCGGTGGTGCCCGGCATCATGCCCATCACCAGCTCCACCCAGCTGATGCGCTTCAGTGATGCCTGCGGCGCAGAAATCCCGCGCTGGATCCGCTTGCGGCTGCAAGCGTTTGGCGACGACACCGCGTCCATCAAAGCGTTCGGGCTGGATGTGGTGACGGACTTGTGCGAACAACTCCGCGCCGGTGGTGCGCCTGGGCTGCACTTTTACAGCATGAACCAGAATACGGCTACGCTGGAGATTTGCAGTCGACTCGGTTTGCAGAAATGATATTGATAGCTACCAGCGCTTTGTGTATAAGGGCTGGAGCCATAAAACCTATATAAAAAGGGTTCAGCGCCCGTAGACATCCTCAAGTCGCACGATGTCGTCCTCACCCAGGTACGAACCCGACTGCACCTCGATCATCTCCAGTGGCACCCGCCCCGGGTTTTCCAGCCGGTGCGTGGTGCCCAACGGGATGAAGGTGGACTGGTTCTCTGACAGCAAAAAAACCTCATCACCCCGGGTGACGCGGGCTGTGCCGCTGACCACAATCCAGTGCTCGGCGCGGTGGTGGTGCATTTGCAGGCTCAAAACGCCACCGGGCTTGACCACAATGCGTTTGACCTGAAAACGCTCGCCCGCGTCCACGCCGTCGTAAGAGCCCCAGGGCCGATACACCTTGCGATGGACGCTGCTCTCGACGCGCTGCTGGCTTTTGAGCCGGTCCACAATCTTTTTCACGTCCTGCGTTTTGTCTTTGTGTGACACCAGAATCGCATCGGCAGTCTCCACTACCACCAAGTCGCTCACGCCGACACAGGCCACCAGGCGGCCTTCGGAAATGGCCAGCGTGTTGCTGCAGTCCTGCAGCAGCACGTCGCCCTGAAGGACGTTGCCGTGCATGTCTTTGGGCAGCACTTGCCACAACGCGTCCCAAGCGCCCACGTCGGACCAACCCGCTTGCAGCGCAATCACCACACCGGGCGGCAGGGCAGCGGTGTCGGCATTGGCCTTAGCGGGTGTCTGGGCGGCCAAGCGCTCCATCACCGCGTAGTCGATCGAGTCGCTCGGGCAGGCGGCAAACAGCTCTTTGCCCACGCGCACAAACTCGCCGTCGGTCTGGCCGATCTTCCAGGCGTTTTGACAGGCAACCAGAATGTCGGCACGGCAGTGGCCCAGGGCTGCCAGCCAGCTTGATGCGCGCATCATGAACAGCCCGCTGTTCCACAGGTAGTTGCCGGCAATCAGGTAGCTTTGGGCGGTTGCGAGATCGGGCTTTTCCACAAAGCGGGCAATCGTGCGCGCGTTTGCACCGCAGGCGTCAGCGTTGTCATCCGCGCCGCCAAAAAGCGCGCCGGTCTGGATGTAGCCATAGCCGGTCTCTGGTGCGTCCGGCGTGATGCCAAAGGTCACCACCGCACCCGCAGCAGCCAGCGTTGCGCCTTGACTCACAACCTGCTGGAACGCGGCCACGTCGGTAATGACATGGTCTGCAGGCATCACCAGCAGCACCGGGTCTGCTGCCCCTTTAATAGCTGCCAGCGCAGCCAGCGTAAGGGCTGGAGCCGTATTTCGTCCACAAGGCTCAAGCACAACCGTTGCGCTTTCACCGAGCAGGCGCAGCTGTTCGGCAATCACGAAGCGGTACTCTTCGTTGCACACCACCATGGGCTGCGCCAGCGTCACGCCGGGGGTGCCGACGACGCGGCGTAGGGTGGCCTGCAAGAGCGAGTCTTCGCCGACGAGGCTGAGCAACTGCTTGGGGTATTTCTCACGCGACAGCGGCCACAGCCGGGTGCCGGAGCCACCGGACAAAACAACAGGCTGGACAAGAATGGTTGCGTTCATGGTGGTGGGTTCAAAGCGAAGATCAATAGGAGACATTGGCGTGGCCTGCGGGCGCAGTGCGACGGCCACACGCGCATAGGTACATCAGGCGCGTGAATCGCCCCAGCGCAGCTGCGCAGTTTCGTCGCCGCGGTACAGCGTTTCGCCGGACTGGTCCACACAGTAGGTGGGCGAGACAATCATTTCCTTGAACTGCATGTCAGCGGCAATGCGGGTGTACTCAAACAAAATGCTGCGCACCACCTTGGCGCCAGAGCGGATGTGGCAGCCGTGCCCAATCCAGCTTGGGCCGATGATGCGGGCGCCCGGCTCCACGCGCACGCTGGAGCCGATGTAGACCGGCCCCTCAATGGTCACCTCATCCCACGGAATCTGCACGTTCAACCCCACCCAGATGCCTGGTTTGATTTCGCGCCCGGGCATGTTCATCTGCGCCACCTCGCCACGCAGCACCCGCTGCGTCACCGCCCAATAGTCGCTGACGCGGCCAATGTCGATCCAGTTGAAAAAGCGCTTTTGTGCAAAGAACGGTGCCTTACTCTCAACCAACTGCGGGAACAGTTGTGAGCCGATGTCGTAAACCTCGCCTGGGGGAACCAGGTCCAGCACCGCGGGCTCGAAGAGGTAGATGCCGGTGCTGGCGGCGGTTGACTTGGCGCAGGCAGGCTTGGGCTTCTCCTGAAAAGACAGGATCTGGCCATTGTCATCGGCCACCACCACGCCGTAGTTTTCCACTTCGTTCAGGGGCACGTCCAGCGTGACCACGCTGGCAATCGCGCCCTTGGCCTTGTGCTCGTGAAGGGCCGCGCCAATGTCCAGGTCGATGATGGCGTCACCGCACAGCACCAGGGTGGTTTCGTCAAAAAAACCGCTGAAGTCCTGGATACGCCGCATGCCACCGGCTGAGCCAAACGGCTTGGGCACGACTTCGCCTTGCTCGCGCACTCCTTCATAGGCGTACCCGATCTGCACGCCCCAGCGGTGACCGTCGCCAAAATACTGTTCGATCTTGTGGTGGTTAAATGCCACGTTGACCATGATTTCCGTGATGCCGTAGCGGGCCAGGTGCTCGATCAGGTACTCCATCACCGGTTTGCCCAGGATCGGAATCATCGGCTTGGGCAAGTCTTTGGTCAGTGGCCGCACGCGGGTACCTTGCCCGGCGGCCAGAATCATGCCTTTAGCCATGGTGAATACCTCTGCATCTTGTCATGTTGAAAACTCCCGATAAAAATTGATTTAGCTGGCGCTGCCATAGCCCTGCGGGTTGCCGCGTTGCCAGCGCCAGGCGTCGACACACATGGTCTGCAAATCGCGCTGGGCCTGCCAGCCCAGCAGGCTGCTGGCATAGGCCGGGTCGGCGTAGCAGGCGGCAACATCGCCCGCGCGGCGCTGTGAGATCTGGTAGGGCACCGGCTGGCCGCTGGCCGCCTCAAACGCACGCACCATGTCCAGCACGCTGTAACCGACGCCGGTGCCCAAGTTGACGGCAAAGCTCTGTGCATCGTCAGCCTGCATTTTTTTGAGTGCGGCCAAGTGGCCTAGGGCCAAGTCGACGACGTGGATGTAGTCACGCACGCCAGTGCCGTCCGGCGTGGCGTAGTCATTGCCCCAGACGTTGAGCGACTCGCGCTGGCCCACTGCCACCTGCGCCACAAACGGCATCAGGTTGTTCGGAATGCCCTGCGGGTCTTCACCGATCAGGCCGCTGGTGTGGGCACCGACCGGGTTGAAGTAGCGCAGGATGCCAATGCGCCAGCTGGGGTCGCTAGCTAACAAGTCGCGCAGCATGTTCTCAATGACCAGCTTGGTCTGGCCATACGGGTTGGTGGCGGACAAGGGGTGGTCTTCGGTCAGCGGCAGGCGCTGCGGGTCGCCGTAAACAGTGGCCGAGGAACTGAACACCAGCGTTTTCACCTCACAGGCCTGCATCGCTTGCAGCAGCTTCAAAGTGCCCAACACATTGTTGTCGTAATAACGCAGCGGTTGTGCCACCGACTCACCCACCGCCTTGAGCCCGGCGAAATGGATTACCGCTTTGGCGCCACTGGCTTGCAAGGCCGCCTGCAGCGCCGCCTGGTCGCGAATGTCGCCTTCAACAAAGTGAACGGTCTTGCCCGTGATGCGCTCGACGCGTTTTAATGCCTCGGGCTGGCTGTTGCTGAAATTGTCAAACACCGTCACTTGTTCGCCTGCGCTGAGCAGTTCAACGCAGGTGTGTGATCCGATGTAGCCTGCTCCGCCGGTGATAAAAATCATGGTAGGTATCGCAAAAATGAAGGGACAGCTTGAGTTTAGACGGATTGTCTGGAGCCGAAAAACGCTTGCTTAAGCAGATCAGACAACTTTGAAATGATGCTCTGTTTTTCGGTGGGTGGGCGTGCGTTTGCGTACATTGCAGCTTGTCTTACTGAAATTACCGCGTTTCGACGCAAGCTTTCACGCCCATCCTGAACTCTGGTTGGAAAAGCTGAACACCCTAACAACTCGAGCAGGTTGATCGGCCTGTGCGCCGATCAAGGTTGCCGCGAGCAACGCTGCTTTTGCTATAGTTAAGAGAGCTTCTCGCGCTCTAAAAATAAGGGCTGGAAGCTGATTTTCTTTATGAGATCGGGTGCGCCGCATGTTGCATAAAGGCGTGTCCAGCGGGTCTTTTATCACCTGATATTCTTGCAACGCAACCAAGGGCGGTGGTTCAAGTGGTATTGCGTACGCCTCATGCATTTGATGTAGCTGGCGTCAAGATCAGACCAGCGGACCCCAGATCTCGGCAAGGGGCCTGCCGCCCAGCCGCCTTGCGCTACGGATGCTTTGTTTTCTCTTCTTCGACCTTGGCCGCATGCGCCGTGAAAATGCCGCCGTGCCGCTCACCTGGCCGCTCGCCAAGTGCCTTGGCTTGCGCGGACTGGATGTGCTTAGTTTTAGCCTTTTTGGCCTTGAAGTACTGGTAGATGGCCGCCGCAATGGCCGCTATGAAAGTGAACATGAAAAGGGCGGGGATAAGGTAAGAATCTGTTTGCATGGTGAAGCTCCTTCAATCAGTGGGTTGTGGATGATTCCAATTCGGGCGGGTTCGCAGTCGTCGTCGACCGGACCTGCGCTGGGGCCTATCGGTCATTTGGTCGTAGCGATGTTGGCCGGCGCCTACATGCCAAACGCTGCCTTTACGGAGCAGGTCGGTCGTCAAGCGGGGTCTGACGGCGTCGCTGCTAGAAATCGGGCAACCCGCCGCGCTGCTCGGGTTTGCCACGGCGATGCGGATGGGGTGGAAATCGATTCATGGGCATCTCCTTGGATGTTTTGATGAGCACAAGAGTCCAAAAGCTGGAAAGTTCCTGCGGCAGAGAAGTCGCGCTCCCCAAATCGAGGGTTGAACGGCTGAACAATTTCGAAAGCGACAGCTGCAGTCTGCATTCGGATAGGCGATGCGTCGGTGTGTTGACCCACATTACCGACTCCTCTTCTCGCAGAAGAAAATAGATGGGTCACAAACGCGTCGACAAAGTGTCAATAAAACTTTGCCAGTGTCGGGAAAATAGGCAAGTTCTTATTGCGTAAGCGTTTGCGGCCGTGCGCAAAGTAAAAGAGTTGCACTTTGAATAACCTAGGGGACAAAAGGTGTCAGACTTGAATTGGCGGGAAATGTGGCTGCGTGCTTGGTGGGCGCTGCCCAGTACGCCAGCTTGGCGGCACAAGAAATGCCGCTAGCTAAACCTCAAACGCTATAGTTAATAGAGCTACCCGCGCTTTACCAGCAAGGGCTAGAGGCCAATTTGGCTTATAAGATCAGGCATAGCGCTTGTTGCGCAGGTTGGCCTTCATCTCGCGCAGCAGCGGCTGGAGCTTGTCGCTGCCGATGCGCAGTGCCAGCGCGGTGGCCAGTATGTCGATGATCATCAGGTGCAGCAGGCGCGACACCATCGGGCTGTAGTGCTCGTAGCCTTGCGGGTGGTCAGCGGCGAGGTGAATGTCGCCAGCCGCAGCCAGCGGTGAGCCGCTGGCGGTGATGACGATGGTGGTGGCGCCGTTTTTGCGGGCAATGTCGCACGAGTCCATCAAGTCGCGGGTGCGGCCCGAGTTGCTGATGACGATGACGCAGTCGCCGGGTTGCATGAGGGAGGCACTCATCACCTGCATATGGCCGTCGCTGTAGGCCACACCGTTGATGCCCAGCCTGAAGAACTTGTGTTGCGCGTCCCGCGCCACGATGCCGGAGTTGCCCACGCCAAAAAACTCGATGCGTCGCCCGGCATGGTAGGCCGCTGTCAACGCTGTCACGGCTTTGTCAATGGCACTGGCCGAGGCCTCGTTGCGGTATTTCAGAAACGCCGCCACGGTGTTGTCGATGACCTTGACCATGATGTCGCTGGTCTTGTCATCCACATTCACGCTGCGGTGGATGAAGGGCACGCCCTCGCTCACATTGCCAGCCAGCTTGAGTTTGAAGTCAGCCAGCCCGTCATAACCCACGCTGCGGCAAAAGCGCACCACCGTGGGTTTGCTCACATGGGCGCGGTCGGCCAGCGCGCTCACCGGCAGCAGCGCAAAGCTGCGTGGGTCTGCCAGCACCAACTCGGCCACACGCTGCTCGGCTGGGGCCAGCGATGGCAGGCAGGCGCGGATACGGTCAAGCACGAAGGTGCTCCAGCCTCAGCATTCTTCATTCCAGCAAAAGTGATCCCGGGCGATCATGGTGCTGGTAGCGCTCGGCCCCCAGGTGCCGCTGGCGTAAAGGCGCGGCCCTTGGGTATCGCTGCGCCAGTGGTTCAAGATGGGCTCGACCCAGCGCCAGGCTTCCTCTTGCTCATCACTGCGCACAAACAGGTTCAGCCGCCCGTCGATCACATCAAGCAGCAGTCGCTCATACGCACCCACGCGCTCGGTGCCAAAACGTTTGTCAAAGTCCAGGTCCAGTTGCACGGGCGCCAGATTGTTCGAGTTTTGCCGCTTGTCCTGCGCTTGTGCCAACAAGTGCAGCTCCAGTCCGTCCTTGGGTTGCAGGTTGATCACCAACTGGTTGGCCATGCCAATTTGGGTGTTGAAAATGGCGTGTGGCGTCGGCCGGAAGTTCACCACAATGCGCGAGTCGCACCCGGCCAGGCGTTTGCCGGTGCGAATGTAAAACGGCACCCCGGCCCAGCGCCAGTTGGCGATCTCGGTGCGAATGGCGACAAACGTCTCGGTCGTGCTGGTCGGGCTCACGCCCGGCTCTGCCCGGTAGCCCGGCACCGCCTGGCCGTTGATGGCCCCGGCGCTGTATTGGCCACGAATCACGTCGCGTGCCAGCGTTTCAGGCGTCCAGGGTTTGAGTGAGCGCAAGACTTTGAGCTTCTCATCACGAATCGCGCTGGCGTGCGCGTTGATCGGTGGCTCCATACCAATGGCGCACAAGAGCTGCAGTGCGTGGTTTTGCACCATGTCACGCAGTGCCCCGGTGGTCTCGTAAAAGGCACCGCGTTTTTCCACGCCGAGTTGCTCGGGCAGGGTGATCTGGATGTTGGCAATGTGTTCGCGCCGCCACAATGGCTCAAACAATGCATTGCCAAAACGCAGCGCAAACAGGTTTTGCACGGCGGGTTTGCCCAGGTAGTGGTCAATGCGGTAGATCTGCTGTTCGGTAAACGACTCGCCCACCGTCTGGTTGATAGCGCGGTTACTGGCCAAGTCATGGCCCAGCGGCTTTTCCAGCACGATGCGGGTGTGTGGCGTGTTCAGGCCCGCAGCGCCGAGTTGCTCGGCGATGGTGGCAAACAGATTCGGCGCGGTGGCCAGATACATCACCACCGTGTCTGCCTGGCGTTGCGCCAGCTTGGTCTTCAAGTGGGCGTAATGCTCGGGCTTGGACAGGTCCATGCTGACGAATTCCAGCAATGCCGCAAAGCGGTCAAATTCCTGCGTGCTGGGGCGCTTTTCCAGCTCCACATGCTCGAAGCGCGAGGCAATCAGCGCCCGGTAGCGTTCATCGCTCAAATCATCCCGGCCAATACCGATGATGCGCGCACCCGCAGGCAAACTACCGTGTTTGAAGGCCTGAAACAAAGAGGGCATCAGCTTGCGCCAAGACAAATCGCCGGTGCCGCCAAAAAGGACAAGGTCAAAACTCATGGTACTGAACAGGTAAGGGAGTGAAATGGTTTGTCACTGTAACTTGGTTTCATGCTTTCCTGTAACTCGGTAACTTCACCGCAACGCTGCGCACCAGCTGTCAGGCTGTTGAAGAACGCACGCCTGGGTGGACAGCTTGGGCTGACGCTGGCTAAAGCTGGCGGATGCAGGGGGATGCAGGCGTGTCGGTGGTGGCAGGCACGTCAACCGGGTGCGTCGGTTGTCAAGCGGTGGTCGGATAATGGCCGCATGAACCAACTCGACGCCCTCAAAAAATTTACCACCGTGGTCGCTGACACCGGTGACTTTCTGCAAATGGCCAGTTTCCAGCCGCAGGATGCCACCACCAATCCGTCGCTGATTCTCAAGGCGGTGCAAAAGCCTGAGTACCGCGCGCTACTGACCGACACTGTGGCGCAGTTTCAGGGCCGTGCGCCCGATGAAATCACCGACCGTTTGCTGGTGCGTTTTGGCTGCGAAATCTTGGCCATCGTGCCGGGGCGGGTGTCCACCGAAGTCGATGCGCGCTTGAGTTTTAATAGCAGTGCCACCATCACCCGTGCCGAGCGCATCATTGAGCTGTATCAGGCGCAAGGCATTCATATTGATCGGGTGCTGATCAAGGTGGCATCCACCTGGGAAGGCATTCAGGCCGCCGCCGCGCTGGAGCGCCGTGGCATTCACACCAACCTCACGCTGCTGTTCTCGTTTTGCCAGGCGGTGGCCTGCGGCCAGGCCAGGGTGCAACTGATTTCACCGTTTGTTGGCCGCATTTACGACTGGTACAAAAAATCAGCCGGTGCCACCTGGGTGGAAGCCGACAACAGCGGCGCCAACGACCCCGGCGTGAAGTCGGTGACAGAGATTTATAACTACTACAAAAAGTTTGGCATCGCCACCGAGGTGATGGGTGCGAGCTTTCGCAACGTGGGCCAGATCACCGCGCTGGCAGGGTGTGATTTGCTCACCATCAGCCCGGAGCTGCTGGCCACGCTGGCCCAAAGCAAGGCACCCTTGCTGCGCACGTTGGACGCGCAGGCCGCGCAGGCGATTGATTTAGCGCCGGTGAACTATGACGAAGCCAGCTTCCGCTTTGCCCTTAACCAAGACGCGATGGCGACTGAGAAGCTCGCCGAGGGCATTCGGGCGTTTTGCACCGATGCCGCCAAATTGGATCAACTTTTGCTAGGGAACTGACATGAACACCACTCGCTGTGACCGCACGCCCGCCTGGGGCGCCTTGCAAGCCCAGTTTGACGCTGCGGGCCGAACGTTTGATGTGCGGGAAGCCTTTGCCGCTGACCCAAAGCGGTTTGCTGCGTTTAGCCAGAGCGCGCCGCACATTTTTGCCGACCTGTCCAAAAACCGCATCGACGCAGCCACGCAAACCCTGTTGCTCGATCTGGCGCGCCAAAGCGGTCTGGAATCGCACCGCGACGCGATGTTTGCTGGTGAAAAAATCAACACCACCGAAGACCGTCAGGTGATGCACTGGTTATTAAGAAATCCACCTCTAGCCCTTATGGATAAAGCGCGAGCAGATATCAATAATGTAGCGTCAAGCTTGACCGAAGTGCACGCTACGTTAGCTGCCATGCTGGCCTTTGCCGAGCATGTGCGCACGGATGCCGCCATCACCGACGTGGTGAACATCGGCATTGGCGGCTCAGACCTGGGCCCGCAAATGGCGGTGCTGGCGCTGGACGAATATGTGCTGCCGGGCAAACGGTTCCACTTTGTCTCCAACATAGACGGGCATGAACTGGCAGCAGTGCTCAAAAAAATCAAGGTGGAAAGCACCCTGTTTCTGATTGCCAGTAAAACCTTCACCACGATTGAGACCATGACCAACGCGCACAGCGCCAAGGCCTGGTTTGAAGCGCAGGGCGGCACCGATATTGCGCGGCATTTTGCGGCCCTCACCACCAACGTGGCTGCCGCCAACGCCTTTGGCATCAGCACCACCTTTGGCTTTTGGGACTGGGTGGGCGGGCGCTATTCGGTGTGGTCGGCCATTGGGCTGCCGCTGGCCATTGCCATTGGTTCGCAGGGCTTTAGGCAGTTTCTGGCCGGCGCGCATGACATGGACGAGCATTTCCGCACTGCCCCGCTGGCGCAGAACCTGCCGGTGCGTCTGGGCTTGCTGGACGTTTGGTACCGCAATTTCCATGGCTTCACCAGCCGCAACGTGGCGCCGTACCACAGCGCCCTCAAGCGCTACCCGGCGTATTTGCAGCAACTGGAGATGGAAAGCAACGGCAAGCGCGTGGATGCATCCGGTGCGGCACTGCCCTATGCCACCTCGCCGGTGGTCTGGGGCGAGCCGGGCACCAACGGCCAGCACGCTTATTTCCAGATGTTGCACCAAGGCACCGATGTGGTGCCGGTGGAGTTTGTGGCGCTCAAAACGCCTCGGCACACTCTGCCCGGCCACCACACGCTGCTGCTGGCCAATGTGCTGGCGCAGGCGCAGGCCTTGATGCTGGGCAAGGCAGATGCTGGCGGGCACAAGGACTTCTCAGGCAACCGTCCCAGCACGTTTTTGCTGCTGGACGAACTCAGCCCCGCCACGCTGGGTGCGCTGATCGCCTTGCAGGAGCACCGCGTGTTTGTCTCTGGCAGCCTGTGGGGCATCAACAGCTTTGACCAGTGGGGCGTGGAGCTGGGCAAGGTGCTAGCCAAAGACGTGGAACAACGTTTGATCAGTGGCAACACTGATGCGCTGGACGGTTCCACTGCTGGTCTGCTAGCGCGCCTGCGCGCTTGAGCAAGGTGTTTCGGCCCTTTGCCTGGCGGACCCACTGGCTGGCCGTGGCGGTTGGCGTCACCGGTTGTCTGGCGCTTGGGGCGAGTGCCGCCCAGACCGCACCCGTATCTGCCGACCCGCAGAGCCACTATGTGCGTGCAGGAGACACCATTTTTGTCAGCGGCCGACTGGCGCATTGGTTTGGCACCTTGCTGGCGCAGTTTGCGCACCCCGACGATGCCGGGGCCGTGCGTGCCGATGCCAACCATCCCGAGCGCCGCGTTCGCCACATCGTCTTTGTCAATGCATTGGGTCGGCCCGAGCGCACGCTGGGGGTGGACATGCTCAGCCCGCGCCTGCAAGGGCGCTCGGTGCGCATGACCGTCATGGGCCGTTGCGACCTGTTTTGTGCCCGAATATTCATGCTGGGAACGCAGCGCGCCTTTGGCCAGGATCTGCCCGGGCAAGGCAGCTGGATCGACATCCGCCCGCCCATCGATTTGCAAACCCAGCAGTGGGTCAACCGCGAGCCTGAGCAGCAGGTGCAGGCGCTCACCCGTGCCAGGCCCGAGTTGCTGGCCTATGCCGCGCGCTGGAGCGACGCCATGCGCCGCACCCAGGATGCCAGCGGTGGCCTGCGCCTGTACCTGGACCGCCCGGCGCAGTTTTGCCCCAGCGCCGGGCACGCCTGTGAAACCTGGCCCGACATGACCGCGCAGGCCATCGGCCTGGTGACCGAGCGCAACCGAGTGCCGGTGACGCTACCCGCCACCTTGGCCGATGCGTCCCCCGACGCGCCCTGGCCGCCTTTTTATGACCCTGAATAAGCGACCGCCCCGCCCAGGTCGATCAACGCCATGAATCTTGTTTTTGACTTTGGCGCGGTGCTGTTCACCTGGAAACCCGCACAGTTGCTGCGCCAGACCTTTCCTGTGCAGGCGAACTCGGATGAGCAAGCGCGCCATTTCGCGCATCAGATGTTCTCGCACCCCGACTGGCATGCGTTTGACCGCGGCACGCTGGACGAGCAGGCGGTGATTGAGCAAACCGCACAACGCCTGGGCCTGCCACTGCCGGCCATGCACGACCTAGTGCACGGCATTGGCGAGCGGCTCACCGTCATTGAAGACACGCGGCTCCTGCTGCAACGCCTGCATGAGCAGCGCCAACGCGCCGATCAGGTGACTGGCTTGTACTTTTTGTCCAACATGCCGCTGCCCTACGCCCGCTTGCTGGAGGAGCGCTACCCGTTTTTGAAGTGGTTTGACGGTGGAATTTTTTCCGCTGATGTGCAACTCATCAAGCCCGAACCGGCCATCTACCAGTTGCTGCAAAGCCGCTACGCACTGGACCCAGCACGCACGCTGTTCATCGACGACCTCAAAAGCAACGTGCACGCCGCCCAGGCGCAAGGCTGGCACGGCGTGCATTTTGAGTCGGCGCAGCAGCTTGAGGCGGTGCTGGCGTTACGGGGGCTGTTACAGCGCACTTATCCAGATAACGCTGGCGAAAGCTGGTAAGAGTGGCCTGGTAACTGGCTGGCGCGATGCTTTGCAAGTCGCTGTGGTGCGCTCCCGCAAACTGCACCCATTGCTTGGGTGGATTGGCGGCTGCAAACAGGCGTTGCCCCAGCACCATCGGAACGTTGCGATCCTCTACGCCATGCAGCATCAGCACAGGGGCATTAACGCGTTCGATTTTCTCGATGGACGCAAAGCGTTCCGGGCTGAAGCGTGCCGCCAAGCTGGCCCAGAAACCGGCTTCAGCCGCAATGTCGGCAAAGCTGGTGAAGGCCGACTCCAGAATCAGCGCACCGTAATCCAGCGGGCTGCTCAAGTGGCTGGCCAGCGTCGCCGCCACACCACTGCCCATGGAGTGCCCGTAAATCACCCGCATCGCCGGGCGCGGCTCGCGCCTGACCAGTTCGGCCCAGGCGCGCCTGGCGTCTTGCTGGATGCTGTCTTCACTTGGAACGATAGAGGTGCTTTGCCCCCAGCCTCGGTAGTCCACTGCCAGCACCGAAAACCCGGCAGCGCGCAAGGCCTCAATCTTGGCCTGGTTGCCCGGCAGAGCCCGAAACGTGCCATGCAGGTACAGCAAAGTGGGTGCAGCGGGGTCTGGGTGGGCAAGCCACCACAGCGCCAGGCGCGCTGGTGCCGCTGGCGGCGCCCTGTCCACAAAATAGAGTTTCGTATTAGCGGGTAAAGTTGCCAGGTCTGGGGCTTGGCTGGTGGTGGGGCGGTAAATAATCAGCCGCTGCTGGTCGGTCAACCAAGCGCAGGCGCTCAATGCCAGCAGCAGCCCCATACAAACCATCCTGAAAACGAAACGTCTCAAACGCATCGGACTGAGCATGCCAACCTGCAAAATGTTATCTATCAAAAAAGTGTGCTGCCTAGCCATCGGGCTGATTGTGGCGCAGCTGAGTTGTGCCGCAACCGCCAAGCAGCCAGCCCCAGGCTTCATGGCCGAACTGGCACGCGACAAGGTTCTGAGCTGGCAATTCAGCCCCTATACGCATCACTTTTCGGACAACCCGGAGCACAAGACGGTCGTCTTGGTGGGGCTGGAGCGCGAGTATGCCAATCAGAAGCTCGATGGCCTGGCGCTGTTCAGCAACTCTTTTGGCCAGCCCACGGTCTACCTCTACCCCTGGGGCGGGGTGTACAAGTCCATCCTGGGAGTGGAGCGCCTGTCCTTCAAATGGACGGCCGGGCTGTTGTATGGTTACCGCGAGCCCTATGAGGACAAAGTGCCGCTGAATTACAAGGGGTTTTCGCCCGCTGTGATTCCGGCGCTGGCCTATGAGTTCAAGCACGGCTGGTCAGCGCAGGTCAATGTTTTGGGCACCGCCGGGCTGATGTTTCAGCTCAGCGCACCGTTCAAGTGAGGTCGCGCATATAGCAATAAACAGGCCTCTAGCCCTTATGGCATAAGCGCAGCGTGCTATAAAAAAAGCCCCCGCAGGCTTCACACCTGCGGGGGCTTTGAGCACTTTGCGAGCGCTACACGAGCTTTTTACATGCCCATGCCACCCATACCGCCCATGCCACCCATGTCACCGCCGCCCATGCCACCCATGCCGCCAGCCGAGTCGTCCTTAGGAGACTCAGCAATCATGCATTCGGTGGTGAGCATCAGCGACGCCACAGAAGCTGCGTTTTGCAGCGCGGTGCGGGTCACCTTGGTTGGGTCCAAAATACCCATCTCGATCATGTCGCCATAGGTGTCATTGGCAGCGTTAAAGCCGTAGTTGCCGGTGCCAGCCATGACAGCGTTCACTACCACAGAGGCTTCGCCACCGGCGTTGTAAACAATCTCGCGCAGAGGCGCTTCGATGGCCTTGAGCACCAGGGCAATACCGTGGTCCTGGTCAGGGTTGTCACCCGTGATGGTGCCAGCAGCTTGCTTGGCGCGCAGCAGAGCCACGCCGCCGCCAGCCACAATGCCTTCTTCCACAGCAGCGCGGGTCGCGTGCAGAGCGTCTTCAACGCGGGCTTTCTTTTCTTTCATCTCGACTTCGGTGGCAGCGCCGACCTTGATCAACGCCACGCCGCCAGCCAGCTTGGCCACGCGCTCCTGCAGCTTTTCACGGTCGTAGTCGCTGGTGGCTTCTTCGATTTGCACGCGCACTTGTTTCACGCGGGCTTCAATGTCAGCAGCGGGGCCAGCGCCGTCGATGATGATGGTGTTTTCTTTGCCCACTTCAATGCGCTTGGCAGAACCCAGGTCAGCCAAAGTGACCTTTTCCAGCGTCAAACCAACTTCTTCAGCAATGACCTTACCACCGGTCAGGATGGCGATGTCTTCCAGCATGGCCTTGCGACGGTCACCAAAGCCTGGGGCCTTGACAGCCACCACCTTCAGGATGCCACGGATGGTGTTGACCACCAGAGTTGCCAGGGCTTCGCCTTCGACATCTTCAGCAATGATCAACAGCGGACGGCCGCTCTTGGCGACTTGTTCCAGCGTGGGCAGCAGGTCACGGATGTTGCTGATCTTCTTGTCAAACAGCAGCACAAACGGGTTGTCCAGCAAAGCGGCTTGCTTTTCTGGGTTGTTGATGAAGTAGGGCGACAGGTAGCCGCGGTCAAACTGCATGCCTTCAACCACTTCGAGTTCGGATTCGAGCGACTTGCCGTCTTCCACGGTGATCACGCCTTCTTTGCCAACCTTGTCCATCGCGTCCGCAATGATCTTGCCAATGGTCTCATCCGAGTTGGCAGAGATCGAGCCAACTTGCGCGATTTCTTTAGAGGTGGTGGTGGCCTTGGAGGCCTTCTTCAACTCGGCAACCAGGGCGGTCACAGCTTTGTCAATACCGCGCTTCAGGTCCATTGGGTTCATACCAGCGGCGACATACTTCATGCCTTCGCGGATGATGCTCTGAGCCAGCACGGTGGCGGTGGTGGTGCCGTCGCCAGCAACGTCAGATGTCTTGGAAGCGACTTCCTTGACCATCTGCGCACCCATGTTTTGCAGCTTGTCTTTGAGTTCGATTTCCTTGGCCACGGACACGCCGTCCTTGGTCACGGTGGGGGCGCCGAAAGAGCGCTCCAGAACCACGTTACGGCCTTTGGGGCCCAGGGTGACTTTGACCGCGTTGGCCAAAATGTTCACGCCTTCAACCATGCGTGCGCGGGCTTCGCCGCCGAAAATTACGTCTTTTGCTGCCATGTTATGACTCCGAATATAGGTGAAATATGCCGCTAGCCCGCATGAAATATGCGCAGCTAGCTATTGATTTAAGAGCGATTTATGACTTGTCGACCACAGCGAACAAATCGTCCTCTTTCATCACGAGGAGTTCGTCGCCATCAACCTTGACGGTCTGGCCGCTGTACTTGCCGAACAACACGCGGTCGCCCACCTTGACGCTCATGCTCCCAAGTTCGCCCTTGTCGTTCTTCTTGCCAGGGCCGACAGCCAGCACTTCGCCTTGATCGGGCTTTTCAGCAGCGCTGTCTGGAATAACGATGCCGGAAGCGGTGCGGGTTTCGTTTTCTACGCGCTTGACAATCACGCGGTCGTGCAGGGGACGAAGTTTCATAGGTTCTCCTAAGTGTTGAAACAGGGGTTTAAAACCAGAACGACAACTCAAAGTGAGTTGGCAGTCGTTGTTTTGAAGCAATGCGCTAACTAACGTTTTAACTAACTTTGTTAGCACTCATCACTATCGAGTGCTAATGATAAGGGCGTTTGTCAGGCTTTCAAGAGCCCGGCGGCACAAAGCCGTATGTTTTTTGAGTGCAATCGGATACATGCGTTACGCTTTCCACTTGAACGCTGCCCGTCGTACAAGGCCACAGCAGCAGGTGGTTGGGCAATTCGGAATCATCACAGGGATAAGATAAAAACCAATGGCTGAGCAGACTTTCGCGCACATCGACGGCATCAAGAAAACCCTCTGGGCCACCGCTGATAAGCTGCGGGCCAACATGGACGCCGCCGAATACAAGCACTTGGTGCTCGGCCTCATCTTTGTCAAATACATCAGCGACACCTTCGCCGCCCGCCGCGCCGAGCTCACCACGCGCCTGACCCACCCGGCCGACGAGTACTTCTTTCACGATGCCCAACCCGGCGACATTGAAGCCGAGCTGGAAGACCGCGACTACTACACAGAGGTCAACGCCTTCTGGGTGCCCGAGCCGGCCCGCTGGGAGGCCTTGCGCGCTGCTGCCAAACAAAGCGACATTGGCAAACGCATCGACGATGCCCTGACCCTCATCGAGCTGGAGAATCCCAAGCTCAAAGGCATTCTGGACAAGCGCTACGCCCGCGCCCAATTGCCCGATGGCAAGCTGGGTGAGCTGGTTGACCTGGTCTCCACCATCGGCTTTGGCGACAACCCCAGCACCGCCCGCGACATTTTGGGCCAGGTGTACGAATACTTTTTGGGCATGTTCGCCAGTGCCGAGGGCAAGCGCGGTGGGCAGTTTTACACGCCAGCGAGCATCGTCAAAACCCTGGTGGCCATCCTCAGCCCCCACACCGGCAAGGTCTACGACCCCTGCTGCGGCTCGGGCGGCATGTTTGTGCAATCTGAAAACTTCATAGCAGCTCACGGAGGAAAGACGGGGGATGTGGCCATATTTGGCCAGGAAGCCAACCCCACCACCTGGCGGCTGGCGGCCATGAACCTGGCCATTCGCGGCATTGACTTCAATCTGGGCCGTGAACCGGGCGACACCTTCACCAAAAACCAGCACCCGGACCTGCGGGCCGACTTCATCCTGGCCAACCCGCCCTTCAACATCAGCGACTGGTGGCACGGCAGCCTGACGGGCGATGCGCGCTGGGTGCATGGCGACCCGCCACCCGGCAACGCCAACTACGCCTGGCTGCAGCACATGCTGCACCACCTTAAACCCACCGGACGCGCGGGCATTGTGTTGGCCAATGGCAGCATGAGTTCAAGTCAGAACAGCGAGGGGGAGATACGCGCTGCCATGGTCGAGGCTGACGTGGTCGAGGTCATGGTGGCGCTGCCTGGTCAGTTGTTCTTCAACACCCAGATTCCAGCCTGCCTGTGGTTTCTGGTCAAGCAAAAAACCCACCGCAAAGGCGAGGTGCTGTTCATCGATGCCCGCCAGCTGGCGACCATGATCAGCCGGGTGCAGAGCGAGTTCACCGACGCGGTGATTGAACGCATTGCCGCCACCGTGGCGGCGTGGCGCGGCGAGCCTGATGATGGAGACTCTGAAAATGGTAGCTGCTCACGCAATGGCTACGTGGACATTCCGGGGTTTTGCCGTTCAGTCCCGCTTGCCGAGATCGCCCAACACGGCCATGTACTCACCCCCGGCCGCTACGTGGGTGCGCAAGAGGTTGAAGACAACGATGCCGACTTCGCCACCAAGATGCAGCAGCTCACCGAAAAACTCGGTGAGCAAATGGCCAAGGGGGCGGAACTGGATGCGCTGATTCGGCAGAAGCTGGGCGGATTAGGATATGAGTTTTGAAACATGAAGGAAAACCATGCTGCGCACCTATGAAGCTGTTTTACAGCCCAACGGCAGTCTCCAGTTTTTGGACTTGCCCGCCACCACCACGCGCAAACCCTGTCGCGTACTAGTGACCTTCACCAATGAACCGCTCCCCATGGACACCGCGCTATGCGGTGCGTCCTTAAGTGAGTCGGCCTTGGCGCAAGACTGGCTGCGAGACGAGGAGGATGCCGCATGGTCACATTTGCAAGCCGTCAAGTAATCCTGCTGCCCTTTCCTTTTTCCGACTTGTCCGCCAATAAGCTGCGTCCGGCGCTGCTGCTGGCCTCTGCCGGCAAGGGGGATTGGGTGCTGTGCCAGATCACCAGCAACCCCTACGCCGATACAGGTGCCATTGAGCTTAGCGAGCAGGACTTTGCCCAAGGCGGCCTGCAGCGCGTGAGCTATGTACGCGCCAATAAACTGTTCACCGCCAACGAAAGCCTGTTTCAGCGCACCGTCGGGCAGCTTGGCGCAACACGACATGCGCAAGTGGTTCGTTTTGTGGTGGATTTGGTTGAGGCCGGGGTGTGACGTCTGATCTCCTGCGCGAAAGCGAATTGCCGGTGCGTGATGGGGTGATTCAATGCTTTGAAATTGCCATGGACGTGGCACGGCAACTCACGGTTCGTGTGTTGAAAGAAGTGTTTGGTAGGGATGAGGCACCAGCGCGTAAAGACACGTTTCGCGAAGCGGCCAAGCTGGGGTTGGTGGCAGACGCTGAAGCCTGGATCGGTCATGTCAACGCGCGCAACCGAACGTCGCACACTTATGACTCTGAAATTGCCATGCCAGTATTTGCACACGTACCCTCGTTTGTGCCCGATGCCCATGATTTGCTGGCGCGCCTGAAGCCTCATGCTGCTTGATATTCGCCCAGACCATCTGGAGTTGGTGAAGTCCATTCTTCAGCGCTGGGTGCCCGGTTTGGAGGTCTGGGTCTTTGGTTCGCGTGCCAAGTGGACGGCCAAAGACAACTCCGACTTGGATTTGTGCATCGTGACATCCCAGCCCTTGAGCTTTAAGGTCATGGGCCATTTGCAAGAAGCATTTTCTGACTCTGACCTGCCCTACAAAGTGGACGTGGTGGATTGGAGCAGTGTGAGCAAAGCGTTTCAGGCGGTCATCGCGAGGGATAAGGTGGCGGTGCAACCCGGACGTCGGGTTAGCCCAAAGGAAGTCACCCGACAGGTGTTGCATGGGGCGTCGGCGTTGGGTGGCGAAGATGTCGGGTTACGCTGCGCTAACCCGACCTACGAGTGGCCGGTACTGCCGCTCGAAGACTGCCTCGACGCGTTGATTGATTACCGAGGGAAAACGCCTGTCAAGACTGACTTTGGTATCCCATTGATTACAGCCAAGATCATAAAAGGCGGGCGAATTGAAACGCCCACCGAGTTCATTGCAAAGGACGACTACGACTCTTGGATGCGTCGAGGGTTGCCACAGGAGGGTGACGTCGTATTGACGGTTGAAGCGCCACTGGGCGAAGTTGCCCAACTTGGCGCCGCTTGTCGTCCATCATGGATGCCAGCAATTTCATTCTGATTGCCTGCATGGTGGACAAGACCCGATTGAGCCGCAGTGAAGGCGCAACATCCAACCCGTATCACATTGCTCTGAGCATTTGCCTGGAATCCTTGCGCAGCTTTCTGGCCGAGAAGAAGCAAGACCATTTGCAAACCCATGTGGTGGTGGAGTGCAGAGGCAAGAAAGAGGACCGTGAGCTGGAGCTGGAATTCCGGCGCATTTGTGACGGTAACAACCCAAGCAATCGGCAGCTGCCGTTCGACATCGTGTTTGCCGACAAGAAAACCAATTTGACGGGCTTGCAATTGGCTGACTTGGTCGCCCGGCCTGTGGGGCTTAACTACATTCGTCCGGCACAGGCAAATCAGGCGTTTGACTTGTTGAAGCGGAAGTTTTACTGCGACGGCGGGCGCAAGCAGGTCGGCAGCGGCTACGAGAACGTGGGTTTGATAATTTACCCGCCTCAGAAAGCGAAAAGCCCCGATGAACCCACCGAGGCTGTGACGCCGACCAGGAACCCCCAATCCACTTAGGCGTTCAGTTTAGCGCACTGAGCCACTGTCTGCCAGCCGACGACAAAGGAATCTAGAAAAATTAAGGGAGTTTCATGACCGAAGACCAGCTCGAACAAGAAGCCCTGGCCTGGCTGGCCGATGTGGGCTACACCCACGCTTATGGCCCTGACATCGCCCACGACGGCCCCCACCCTGAGCGAACCAGCTACCGCCAGGTGCTGTTGCTGCAGCGTTTGCGCGAGGCCATCAACCGCCTGAACCCCACCATTCCCACCGCTGCCCGTGAAGATGCGTTCAAGCAGGTGATGGATTTGGGCATGCCGGCCCTCATGAGCGCCAACCAGCACTTTCACCGCCTGCTGGTCACCGGCGTGCCGGTGCAGTACCAAAAAGACGGCGAGACACGCGGTGACTTTGTGCGGCTGATCGACTGGGCCACACCGGAGCGCAACGAGTGGCTGGCGGTTAACCAGTTTTCAATCCGTGGCCCGCACCACACCCGCCGCCCGGACATCATCCTGTTCGTTAACGGCCTGCCGCTGGTGCTGATCGAGCTGAAGAACCCGGCTGATGAGAAGGCCGATGTGTGGAAGGCCTACGACCAGATTCAGACCTACAAAGAGCAGATTCCTGACGTGTTCCAGACCAACGAGCTGCTGGTGATCTCTGACGGCACCGAGGCCCTGCTGGGCAGCCTGAGCGCCAACCCCGAGCGCTTCATGGCCTGGCGCACGATTGACGGCGTTACGCTGGACCCATTGGGCGAATTCAACGAGTTGCAAACGCTGGTGCGCGGTGTGCTGGCCCCAGCCTATCTGCTGGACTACCTGCGCTACTTTGTGCTGTTTGAGGACGATGGCGGTATTGTCAAAAAGATTGCCGGCTACCACCAGTTTCATGCGGTGCGCCTGGCCATTGGGCGCGTCATCGACGCATCACGTCCCGGCAGCCTGCCCGGCATTCGGGGCAAAGGCGGCGTGGTCTGGCACACCCAGGGCAGCGGCAAAAGCATCACCATGACCTGCTTTGCGGCTCGCGTGATGCAGGAGCCGCTGATGGAAAACCCAACCATTGTCGTGATCACCGACCGTAACGACCTGGACGGCCAGCTGTTTGGCGTGTTCAGCCTGGCGCAAGACCTGTTGCGCGAGCAGCCGGTGCAGGCCCGCACCCGCACAGAGCTGCGCACGCTGCTGGCGAACCGGCCTTCGGGCGGCATAGTGTTTGCCACCATTCAGAAGTTCATGCCTGGTGAGGACGAAGACATGTTCCCGGTGCTCTCAAGCCGCCACAACATCGTGGTGATGGCTGATGAGGCGCACCGCACGCAATATGGCTTTGAGGCCAAGCTAAAAACCCGTAAGAGCGGCAACACCGCAAGCGCACCAGACTCGTCATTGCGAGGAGCGCAGCGACGCGGCAATCCAGCCCCATCGGTCGCCAACGTCAACGCCTTCGGTTTTACGTTAATTACGCCCGTAGCCCTCGTATCCATTGCGCAAGCAGCTACAACTACCATAGCAACCGGCGCAGGTGCCACCCCAGCACATCAGGTGGAGTTCGTGCCGCCGACCTATGCCGTGGACGGGGTTGTGGAAAGTTACCCGGTCGAAAGCTATCAAGTGGGTTATGCCCAACACCTGCGCGATGCCCTACCGCACGCCACCTTTGTCGCCTTCACCGGCACACCAGTCAGCAGCACCGACCGCGACACCCGCGCCGTTTTTGGTGACTACATCCACGTGTACGACATGCAGCAGGCGCAGGAAGACGGTGCCACGGTGGCGATCTATTATGAGAGTCGTCTGGCCAAACTGCGCCTGAAAGACGCCGACCTGCCGCTGCTCGACGACGAGGTCGATGAGCTGAGTGAGGACGAAGAAGACAGCTTTCAAGCCAAGCTCAAAAGCCGCTGGGCCGCACTGGAGAAAGTGGTAGGTGCCGAGCCCCGCGTGGCCAGCGTGGCGGCCGACCTGGTAGCCCACTTTGAGGAACGCAACAAAGCCCAGACCGGCAAAGCCATGGTCGTGGCCATGAGCCGTGACATTTGCGTGCATCTGTACACCGAGATCATCAAACTGCGCCCCAACTGGCATGACGCCGACCCCGAGCAGGGTGCCATCAAGATCGTCATGACTGGCAGTGCCAGCGACAAGGCGCTGTTGCGCCCGCACATCTACAGCGCCCAGACCAAGAAACGGCTGGAAAAGCGCTTCAAAGACCCTGCCGACCCGCTGCGCCTGGTCATCGTGCGCGACATGTGGCTCACCGGCTTCGATGCGCCCTGCGTGCACACCCTGTACGTGGACAAGCCCATGAAGGGCCACAACCTGATGCAGGCCATTGCCCGCGTCAACCGCGTGTTCAAGGACAAGCAGGGCGGCCTGGTGGTGGACTACATCGGCATTGGCAGTGAGTTGAAAGCGGCCATGAAGGAGTACACCAACAGCAAGGGCCGAGGCCGCCCGACGGTGGATGCCTTTGAGGCTTTCAGTTTGATGCAGGAGAAGCTGGACATTCTGCGCGCCATGTTGTGCCGCTTTGACTACTCGGGCTTTCTGACTGGCGGCCACAAAACATTAGCCGGTGCCGCCAATCATGTGCTGGGTCTGAAATCTGCCAATGGTTGGGACGGCAAAAAGCGCTTCTGTGATGTGGCGCTGGCCATGAGCAAGGCATTTACCTTGTGCTGCACGCTGGACGAGGCCAAGGTGGTGCGCGAAGAAGTCGCGTTTCTGCAAGGTGTGAAAGTCATCCTGACCAAGAAAGAAGCCACCGCCACCCGCCGCACCGACGAGCAGCGCGAGCTGGCCATTCGGCAGATCATCAGCCAGGCGGTGGTGTCCGACAGCGTGGTCGATATTTTTGATGCCGTGGGGCTGGATAAACCCAACATCGGTTTGCTGGACGACGAGTTTCTGGCCCAGGTGCGTGACCTGCCCGAGAAGAACCTGGCGGTGGAGCTGCTGGAGCGCCTGCTGGAGGGCGAAATCAAAAGCCGCTTTGCCAGCAACGTGGTGCAAAACCGCAAGTTCTCCGAGATGCTGGCCAGTGTGATTGCGCGATACCAAAACCGCAGCATCGAAACCGCGCAGGTCATGGAAGAGCTGATCGAGATGGCCAAAAAGTTCCGCGAAGCGGCCTCACGTGGTGAAACATTGGGTTTGAGCGAAGACGAAGTGCGTTTCTACGATGCCCTGGCCGCCAACGAATCAGCGGTGCGCGAACTGACCGACGACACCCTGAAAAAAATTGCCCATGAGCTGACTGAGAACCTGCGCCAAAACCTGAGCGTGGACTGGTCAGAACGGACCAGCGTGCGCGCCAAGCTGCGGCTGATGGTCAAGCGCATCCTGCGCAAATACAAATACAAATACCCTCCTGATTTGCAGGACGCAGCGGTGGAGCTGGTGTTGCAGCAGGCGCAGGCGTTGGGGGAGAACTGGGCGGGGTGAGGTCGTCTGAGCGATGACGAGGTGCGGCACACCTTAAAATAACGAATTATTGCTAGTTGGTAAAAAAACTCGAGGCCTTGTTGCCATGTTGGATCGACCGAAAAGGTTCTTCAAAGATCTTCCCATTCGAGTTTGGCTATTTCTGCTCGTGCTTATCTTTGCGCTGCCAGCTGGGGGCGGCATTGCTTGGTACGCCATCAACGCCAGGGATATAGCACGCCAAGAGGCCTACAAGAAGGTCGAGATCATCGTCGGCGACGTGTCCAAAAATCTGGGCCTCATGCTGCGGGATTACGAAAGACTGCTCAAAGCAGTTGCTTCAGAGTACCAAGGCAACCCACCTGTCGTAGCCAAAAACTTCAACCCCGGCCAGCTCTTGCACACCGATCCCCTGGTCATCAGACTTGGCGTACGTGATCTTCAGGCCAACCTCATCGACGCCAGTTTGACCGATGCGCTGCCTGCCGAAGAAGCGTTGAAGTTTTCGTGGGTGCAGCAAGGTGTGCAAAGCGAAACCTTTGCCGTGAGCGGAGCGGTCCAAGAGCCGCTAAGCGGTCGCTGGGCGGTGATGCTGACCTACCCTGTGCGGGACGCGCAAGGCACGCGCACCGGCTTTGTCAACTTGTCGCTCGACTTGCTGTCTCTCAACGAACGCCTGCTCGCCTCCATTCCCTCCAACGTTGTTGTTCCGGTACTGGATCGAACCGACCAATACCTGCTTCGATCCGCCGATGCCCTGGACATGATCGGCAAAACATTGCCGCAAAATATCGCCGACGCTTTACGCTGGAAGGTCAAAGGATTTGCCACCAGCAGTGACCTACAGGGCGTGACGCGCCTCTATGCCGTTGCCAGCATTCCGAGCGCTGGCTGGCGAGTGTTTGCCGGTATGACCGAGGTCGATGTGCTTGCCCCAGCGCAAAAGACGTTCCGCTACATCGTGACGGTTGGCATGACGATGCTGCTGATGCTGGTGGCGCTTGCCTGGATGATGGCGAACGCCATTGCACGCCCGGTACGTGACCTGGCTGAAACTGCAAGAAAGATTGCGATCGGTCAGGAGGGTGCGCGCGCGCCTGTGGCCGGTCCTGCCGAGGTCGCAGAGGTGGCGCGAGAGTTCAACCAGATGCTTGACACACGCAAGTTGGCCGAGCAAAAACTGGTGGAGCGGGAATTCCTGCTGAGAGAATCTCAGCGGGTGGGACGTATCGGATCGTATGCGCTGGACCTTGCCACCAACCAGTGGATATCGTCCGAAGTGCTGGATCAGATTTTTGGCCTGGAGCTGCAGGACCAAAGATCAAAGGCAAGTTGGAGCGCCCTAGTGCACCCGGAAGATCGGGCCGGGATGCTTCACTATCTCTTGCATGATGTCGTTGAAATGCGAAAGCCCTTTGATCGGGAATACCGCGTCGTGCGCCCCATTGACGGTGATACGCGTTGGGTTTGGGGTCTTGGCGAACTGAGCTTCAACGAGCTCGACCAGCCCGTCAAAATGATCGGGACGGTTCAAGACATTACCGAGCGAAAAAAAGCCGAAGTCCGCCAGCAGCTCGCCGCCAGCGTCTTCACCCATGCCCGTGAAGGCATCACCATCACTGACCCGAGTGGGACCATCATCGACGTCAACGACATGTTCACCCAGATCACGGGTTACAGCCGTAAAGAGGCGCTGGGCCAGAACCCGCGCTTCTTGCAGTCGGGTCGGCAGGACAAAGCGTTTTATGTCGCCATGTGGCATGACCTGACCACCCAGGGGCACTGGAGCGCAGAGATTTGGAACCGGCGCAAGAGCGGTGAGGTGTACGCAGAAATTCTCACCATCAGCGCAGTGCGTGATGACCAGGGCAACACGCTGCACTATGTTGCGCTGTTCTCCGACATCACCGCCATCAAGGCACACCAAAAGCAGTTGGAGCACATGGCCCATTACGACACCTTGACGGGTCTGCCCAACCGGCTACTGTTGAGCGACCGCTTGCGCCAGGCCATCGCCCAAGGCCAGCGGCGTGACAAGGCGCTCGCCGTGGTTTACCTGGATCTGGACAACATCAAGGCGGTCAACGACACCCACGGCCACGAGGCCGGGGATGCAGTGCTGATGGCCTTGTCTGAAGCCATGCAAAACGCCCTGCGCGAAGGCGACACCCTGGCCCGCTTGGGAGGCGACGAGTTTGTGGCGGTGCTGGTTGACCTAGACACCAACCTAGACTGCATCCCGGTCATCGAGCGGCTGCTGGCAGCGGCGTCCACGGTGGTCGAACTGCCTGCCAGCACGGTCGTCGAGGGGGATAAGTCTGCTCAGTCTGGTCAGTCCATCCAAGTCACCGCCAGCATTGGCGTCACTTTTTACCCGCAGGACAATGTGGACGCGGAGGTGATGTTGCGCCATGCCGATCAGGCCATGTACCTGGCCAAGCAGGGCGGCAAAAACCGCTACCACCTCTTTGATATTGCCCGTGATGCTGCCGTTCAAACCCGTCACGATGCAGTGCAACGCATCAGCGATGCGCTGGCGCAGGGCGAATTCGTGCTGTATTACCAGCCCAAGGTCAACATGCGCACCGGTGAGGTTATCGGGGCCGAGGCGCTGATCCGCTGGCAACACCCCGAGCGCGGCTTGGTGCCTCCGGGCGACTTCCTGCCCACCATTGAAGACCATCCCATCAGCATTGCCTTGGGCGAATGGGTCATTGACACCGCTTTAGCCCAGATGGGCGCCTGGCGCGCGCAGGGGCTGGACCTGGTGGTCAGCGTCAACATCGACGCGTTGCAATTGCAACAGGCAAACTTTCCTGAGCAACTACATGACATTCTGACCCAGCACCCGGATGTGCCCCCGCAGTGCCTGCAGCTTGAGATTCTGGAAACCAGTGCGCTAGAAGATATTGCCCGCGCAGCGGCCGTCATGCACGCCTGCCGTGCCATGGGTGTGGCATTTGCGGTAGACGACTTTGGCACGGGTTATTCGTCACTGACCTACCTCAAGTATTTGCCCGCTGACGTTTTGAAGATTGACCAGAGCTTCATTCGCAACATGACTGACAACCCAGATGATCTGGCCATCGTCAGAGGCGTGATCGGGCTGGCTGAGGTCTTTCACCGGCAGGTGATTGCCGAAGGCGTGGAAACCAGAACGCATGGCGACTTGTTGCTGAGCATTGGCTGCGATCTGGCGCAGGGCTACGGGGTGGCGCGGCCCATGCCCGCCGATGCGTTGCCAGCCTGGGCGCTACAGTGGCGTGAGGGCGGTGGATTGTTGGCATCAAGCCCAAGCTGAGCCACCCTGCTGGCGCGCTGGATCCAAGGCTGCGCGGCACCCGGTAATGGCCTGATAAGCTATTTATTATGTAGCTGTTAGCGCTTATGCCATAAGGGATAGAGGCCTATTTCTTATACATTGACCGCACAAAGTACAAAATGCCAGTAACGTGCGGACAATGGGAATAACCCCGCCACCTGACCAGCGCACCCCGACATGAACCCTGACGCACATCACCTATGGCGCGCCCCAAGCTGGGCGCTGGCCGTGTTGCTGGCCATGCTGGGCATGCTCGGGCCGTTTTCTATTGACACTTACATTCCGGCGTTTTCTGGCATGGCAACCTCGCTGAATGCCACGCCGGTGCAGATGCAGCAGACGCTGTCTGCGTATCTTTTTGGCTTTGCCTTCATGTGCCTTTTTCACGGCGCGCTGTCTGACAGTGTCGGCCGCCGGCCGGTGGTGCTGTGGGGGCTGGCGGCGTTTACCTTAGCGTCCATCGGCTGTGCATTGTCGCAAAGCATTGAGCAGCTGATTTTTTTCAGGGCGGTGCAAGGCCTGTCCACCGGCGCGGGCATTGTGGTGTCCCGCGCGGTGGTGCGCGACATGTTTGCGCCGGTGCAGGCGCAAAAAGTCATGAGCCAGATCACCATTTACTTTGGTGTGGCACCCGCTGTGGCACCGATGATTGGCGGTGTGTTGTACGAGCACCTGGGCTGGCACAGCGTGTTCTGGTTTTTGACCGGTGTTGGGGTGTTTTTGTGGGTGGCCAACTACCGGCTGCTGCCCGAGACGCTGCACCTGAGCCACCGCCAGCCGCTCAAAGTCAGCAACCTGATGCAGGGCTACTGGAAGCTGGGGTGCGACCCGCGCTTTCTGCTGCTGGCGCTGGCCAGCGGCATTCCGTTCAACGGCATGTTTTTGTATGTGCTGTCAGCCCCGGCGTTTCTGGGTGAGCACCTGGCGCTGGCACCGACGCAGTTTTTCTGGTTTTTTGTGCTGACCATCAGCGGCATCATGAGTGGCGCCTGGGTCAGCGGGCGCATGGCGGGGCGGATTACACCCAAACGGCAGATCCGCCATGGCTTTGCCATCATGCTGAGCATCGCCACGATCAACCTGGTGGCCAACAGCCTGTTCACCGCTAGCGCCGCCTGGGCCATGTTTCCGATTGCCATTTTTTCCTTTGGCTGGGCGTTGATGGTGCCGGTGGTCACGCTGCTGGTGCTGGACTTGCACCCGGATCGGCGTGGCATGGCGTCGAGCCTGCAGGCGTTTATTGGCTCCACTGCTAATGGCCTGGTGGCTGGGCTGCTGGCGCCGCTGGTGATGCATTCCACGCTGGCGCTGGCAGCTGCCTCGCTGGGCATGATGCTGATTGGCCTGGTGGCCTGGGTGCTGCTGCACCGGCGCTGGCCAGAGATTGGTCGCCTGGTCTAAGTTCTGCAGGAGTTTGCGATGAAAGAGACGATTCCGGTAGCGCTGACGTTGACGGCTTCCATGGCTTTGGGCCTGTGGTTGGGTTGGCTATTTATCAAGCGTGTGCGCAGCAACCCGATCCATATCGGATTTCATCTGATTTTTGGTGTGGGTCTTCAACTCGTAAATCAAGCGGGTTGCCGGGCGGCAGTCAAGGGCTAACATCTTGCTCAGTTCACTCAACCGTCGATAGGAGCAACCATGGCAGATACCTCGCATCAGTGGCGGTTTTTCCGCGCTGGTGGTTTTGACCAGGTGCAACTGGATACGGCGGCTGACCTGCTGGCGCTGGGTCAGCTAGACCAAAAACTCTGGGTGGCGCTGTCTTGCCCGGTGCAGGGCATTGAGTTTGACGCGCGCAGCCTGCAGTTCATTGACGCTGACAACGACGGCCATGTGCGCGCGCCCGAACTGCTGGCGGCCATTCAGTGGGCCAACAGTTGCCTGACCAACCCCGATGTGCTGGTGCAAAAGTATGACGGCGTGCCTCTGTCGCTGATCCGTGACGACCAAGACGACTACAACAAGGACGACGCAGCTGGCGCGGCCAAATCTATCAAGGCCGCTGCCCTGGTGCTGGCCAAAGAGCTTGGCAAAACCGAGGCCGATGTGCTCACCGTGGCCGAGACCAGTGCCGCGCAGGCCAACCATACTGAGCGCGAACTGGCTGCCTGGGAAGCGGCAGGCGTTGACGCTTTGCCCTTGGGTGAGGCCACACAGGCGGCCCACACGCTGGTGACGGAGCTTGATGCCAAGGTGCAGGATTTCTTTACCCGCTGCCAGTTGGCGGCGTTTGATGTGCGCGCTGGGGGCCTGCTCAACGCCTCGCAAGACGCGCTCAAGGCGCTGGCACCCAGCAGCCTGGCAACCAGCACCGAGGCCATCAGCGCCTTGCCGCTTTCCCATATCACGGCTAAAGCCATTTTGCCGCTCACCGGCGGCATCAATCCGGCATGGGCTGCGCGTATCGCCGCTTTGCATGACACGGTGATCACCCCGTTGCTGGGCGCGCAAGACACCCTCACTGGCGCAGACTGGCAAACCATTCAGACCAAACTGGCCGCTTACACCACCTGGCTGGCCGCCAAGCCCGATGCCGCAGCCGAAGGCGATGGCTTGCGTGATCTGGAAAAACTCGCCCGCTATGTGCGCGACCTGCAAACCCTGGCCAATAACTTTGTGGCCTTCAGAGACTTCTACACCCGCCAAGGCAAGGGCACCTTCCAGATCGGCACGCTGTACCTAGACGGACGCTCGTGTGAGCTGTGCGTCTCTGTGAACGACGCGGCCAAACACGCCGCGCTGGCGGGCTTGTCGCGCGTGTGCCTGGTGTATTGCGACTGCGTGCGCGGCGCTGACAAGCGCAGCATCGCAGCAGCCTTCACCGCTGGTGATTCGGATCAGTTGATGGTGGGCCGCAACGGTGTGTTTTATGACCGCCCGGGCCTGGACTGGGACGCCACCATCACCAAAATCATTGACCAGCCCATCAGCCTGAGTCAGGCGTTTTGGTCACCTTACAAACAGGTGAGTCGGCTGGTGGGCGCGCAGCTGCAAAAGATGGCCGCCAGCAGGGCAGCCACCTCTACCGGCAAGCTCTATCAGACGGCCACCGGTGCCTTGCAGAAAGCGGCAGTCGGGGCACCTGCCGCGCCGCCTGCGCCGTTTGATGTGGGCAAGTTCGCGGGTATTTTTGCCGCCATCGGCCTGGCGTTGGGGGCCATCGGCACCATGGGGGTGTCAGTGGTGGGGGGGCTGTTCTTGCTGGCCTGGTGGCAACTGCCGCTGGTGGTGGTGGGGCTGATGCTGATCATCTCGCTACCCGCCGTCATGCTGGCCTGGTTCAAACTGCGCAGCCGCAACCTGGGCCCGATTCTGGACGCCAACGGCTGGGCCATCAACGCACGGGCGCGCATCAACATTCCGTTTGGCACCTCGCTCACCCAAGTGGCGCAACTGCCCGCCAATGCACAACGCAGCTTGAGCGACCCCTACGCTGAAAAGTCATCGAGCTGGCCTGCGCTGCTGCTGATACTGGTGGCGGCCGCAGCCGTGGTGTGGTTCTTGCGCTTTCGGGTCTGAAACCTGTGGGTGGCTTGCCCACCCGATTCTGTCCCTAAAACTTATCAATCAAATTGGCCTCTAGCCCTTATGGATAAAGGATTAGTAGCTCTCATAAAAAGAGTTTTTTTTATGGCTTATTAACTTGGTTTGCCGTTCCTGAATCGGAATCCACAACTCTTCGTAGGCGTATGCCCTTGCCTGCAAGCATTTCCCAGAGAGCGTCGCAGGGCCATCAAATAACTGTTCATTCATACAGTCATTTGAGGTTTAATACGCCCTGGCTAGGCGCTCTGTCTCTTGCCTTCTTGAAACTTTTGGCGATGCTGTCTGGCGTGCCGATGCATTGGCGCACGCAGCGGGCGAGGGCCGCACGCTGCCCAGCGGCCATGCCGCGCTGGATGCGCAGTTGCCCGGCGGCGGCTGGCCAGTAGGGGCCTCGTGCGAAATTTTGCAGCCGCAAGCCGGGCAGGGCGAATGGCGCCTGCTGTTGCCCGCCCTGCGCAGCCTCACACAAGCAGTGGTGCTGGTGGCACCTTCTTAGGTGCCTTTTGGCCCTGGTCTGGCGGCGCAAGGTTTGAGCGTGCAGCAACTGCTGTGGGTGCAAGCACAGGCGCTGCGCTGCGCCGGGGTGGGAGCGGTGCTGCTGTGGCTGGTACCGGTGCGCTCTGAGCATTTGCGCCGTTTGCACCTGGCGGCGCAGGCGCACGCCAAGCTGCTGTGGGTGATGCGCCCGGTGGCAGCGCTTGACGAGTCTTCGCCAGCCGTGCTGCGGCTGGTGCTGAGCGAGGAAGCCGCTGGAGCAGCGGGTGCCGAGGGCGCGCTGGCGGTGCAGGTGCAAAAGCGGCGCGGCCCGCCGTTAGCGCAAGCCCTGTCCCTGCCAGCGCGCCCGGCGGCACTGGCCGCCTTGCTGGCCGTGGGCCAACCTTTTTCCGGGCAGCTGCATGCACTGGATCGCCTTTTAACCGCAGCGTGAGGCGGCGCCCACCGCCCTGCTTGCCGCCCCCTGAGCGCGCTGGGTTGGTGGGCGTTGCAGTTCACGCCCAAGGTGGCGTTGCTGCCCGGTGCGCTGCTGCTGGAGGTGTCTGGCAGCACCCGGCTGTGGGGCGGGCAGGCCGCGTTAATGCGCCGTATTCATACGTTAAATAAGCCTCTAACCCTTATAGGATATGCGCAAGGAGCTACATCTTTAATAGCATTTGCCTGTCTGACCCAAGCGTCAACCTTGTCTGCTTCGGCGTCGGTTCAGCCTGATATTTCAGCTTCTGCGCGCACAACCAAGCCACTCCCCACTGCGCCCGATGATTTTCCGCTGAACACCCTGATGGCAGCCCAAGCGCACTTGCCCATCTTGGCGCGCTTGGGTTGCACCTGCTGGGGCGATTTGCGTGCCCTGCCGCGTGCGGGCTTGGCGCGACGTTTTGGCCAGTCGCTGGTTGACGCGCTGGATCAGGCCTACGGCCAGCGCCCCGACATCTACCCTTGGCTGACCCTGCCCGAGGTGTTTGAGGCCACGCTGGAGTTGCCCAGCCAGGTCGAAAACGCCTCAGCCCTGCTGTTTGGCGCCCGCCGTCTGCTGGCGCAACTGCAGGTTTGGCTGTAACTGCGCCAGCGGGGCGTGCTGGCGCTGGAGTTGAGCTGGCAAGTGGACGCACGCCGGTACACCGCCAAAGAGGGCGCGCTGGTACTGCGCACCGCCGAGCCCACGCCAGGCACCGAGCACCTGCAGCGCCTGCTGGCCGAGCGCCTGAACCAGATCACGCTGCCCGCGCCGGTATTAGGGCTGCGCCTGCGCTCACTGGAAACCCAGGTGCTTTAGGGTGTGAGTGCCAGTTTGCTGCTGGAAGACACCCCGCAGGGTGACACGCTGGCGCAACTTCTGGAGCGTCTGAGCGCGCGCCTGGGGGCCGACAAAGTGCTGCAGTTGCAACCCCAAGCTGACCATCGACCAGAACCTATGCAAGCCTGGGTATGTGCTTCAGATGCATTGAATTCAATAGCTTCTGGCGCATATTCTGTAAGGGCTAGAGGCCTGGACTTGGGGTTTTGCCAAAAAGACTTAAAACTAGCCAAGGTACCCCGATCGCTGCCCAAGGGTTGGGCCAGTGCCCTGCAACCTACCTGGCTGCTGGCGCAACCCCGCAAACTCAGCGTGCGCCAGGGCCGCCCTAATGACCAAGGCCCGCTCACCTTGCTGGCCGGGCCGCAGCGGCTGGAATCTGGCTGGTGGGACTCGCCGCTGGCGCCACCGGCGGCCCAAGCCCAAGCCCAAGCCCAAGCCCAAGCCCGGCCTACGCCGAGCTGTATTGCCTGAGCAACTTCAGCTTTGGCATAGGCGCCTCGCAGCCGGAGGAACTGGTGCTGCGGGCACATGCCTTGGGCTACGCGGCTCTGGCGCTTGCCGACGCGTGCTCGGTGTCGGGCATGGTTCGGGCGCATCTGGAAGCCAAAAAGTGCGGGCTCAAGCTGCTGCCCGGTGCCAGCTTTACGGTGCCGCTGGCGGGCACGCTGGCCACTGCCGGTGCCACTGCCGCGTCCTCTGCCGGGCACACGCACACCCCGTCTGGCGCATCGTTCACCCTCATCGCCTTGGCGCACGACTTGGCCGCCTGGGGCGACCTGTGCGAGTTCATCACCACCGCCCGGCGCAGTGCCCCCAAGGGTCAGTACAGCGTGCGCTGGCCCGACCCAGGCTGCGCCCGGTTGAAGGGTTGCGAGATCTTGCTGGATTTACCAGATGCTATGCCCTTAGAAGCTGCTAACGCTTTATGCATATGGGCTAGAGGTCTGTTTGGCATAAATCTCTGGCTGACCGCCAGCCAACTGCTCAGGGCCGAAGATGCGCTGCAATTGCACAAGCTCACGCAGATCTCCCGCTTGGCTGGTGTGCCGCTGGTCGCTACCGGCAGGGTGCTGATGCATTTGCGTTCGCGCAAACCGCTGCAAGACGTGCTGACCGCTGTGCACCTGGGTCGGCCGGTGTCCCAGTGCGGTCTGGCGCTGCAGCCTAACGCCTAGGCGCACCTGCGCTCTCGCACGCGGCTGGCGCAAATTTACCCACCCGAGCTGCTGGCCAACACCCTTGTTGTGGTGGCGTCGCGCTGCCACTTCAGCCTAGACGAGCTGCGTTACCAATACCCGATGGAATCCGTGCTGCCCGGTCAGACGCCAGCGCAAACCCTGCGCCAGTACACCTGGCAAGGGGCCGGGCAGCGCTACCCGGCGGGTCTGCCTGAAGCAGTGCGGGTGCAGGTGGAGCATGAACTGGCGCTGATTGCTGAGCTGAACTATGAGATGTACTTTTTGACCGGGCACGACATCGTCGCCTTTGCCCGTGGGCAGGGCATTTTGTGCCAGGTCAGCGGCTCGGCGGCGAATTCGGCGGTGTGTTGTTGACTGGGCGTGACCGAGGTCGATCCGGCGCGCTCAAGCCTGCTGTTTGAGCGCTTCATTAGCCGCGAGCGCAACGAGCCGCCCGACATTCACGTGGACTTTGAGCACCAGCGGCGCGAGGAAGTCATTCAATACATCTACGCCAAATACGGTCGCGACCGCGCCGCGCTCACCGCCGTGGCCATCAGCTACCGCCTGCGCAGCAGCCTGCGTGATGTCGGCCGGGCGCTGGGCGTGGATGAAGCGCTGATCACCGCCATGGCCAAAGAGCACCCCGGCATGCACTCCCGCGCGGTGCTGGCCGGTCGGCTGCAGGCGGCGCTGGAGCGGCTGGGCCCGGCGTTTGTCAAACCGCCTGATCACCTGCTGGCGCTGTGGCTGGACCTGAGCCGTCAGTTACAAGGCTTTGCGCGCCATCTGAGCCAGCACCCGGGCGGTTTTGAGCTGACACGCGGGCCGCTCACCCGGCTGGTGCCGGTAGAAAACGCCGCCATGCCGGAGCGCAGCATCATTCAGTGGGACAAAGACGACCTTGACGCCATGGGTCTGCTGAAAGTGGACGTACTGGCGCTGGGCATGCTCAGCGCCATACAGCGCTGCCTGGCATGGGTCAGTACCCGGCGTGGTCACCCGCTGCGTATGCAAGACATCCCGGCGGACGACCCCGCCACCTTTGACATGGTCTGCGCCGCCGACACCGTGGGCGTGTTCCAGATCGAAAGTCGGGCGCAGATGAGCATGCTGGCGCGCCTGCAACCGCGCTGTTTTTACGATCTGGTGGTGGCGGTGGCCATCGTGCGCCCGGGGCCGATCCAAGGCGGCATGGTGCACCCGTATCTGAAAGCGCGTGCGCAGCCGGATCAGGTCAGCTACGCCAGCCCGGCGCTCAAAGAGGTGCTTAAGCGCACGCTGGGCGTGCCGATTTTTCAGGAACAGGTGATGCAGGTGGCCATGGCGGCGGCTGATTTTTCACCCGGCGAGGCCGACCAGTTGCGTCGCTCCATGGCCGCCTGGAAGCGCAAAGGAGGCGTGCACGTCTTTGACGACCGCATGACCAGCGGCATGCTGAAAAACGGCTACACCGCCGAGTTTGCGCAAGCCTTGTTCAAGCAAATTGAAGGTTTTGGCGAATACGGCTTTCCCGAGAGCCACGCCGCCAGCTTTGCGCTGCTGGTGTGGGCCAGCTGCTGGCTCAAGCGCCACGAGCCCGCCTGCTTTCTGGCGGCCCTGCTCAACAGCCAGCCGATGGGTTTTTACGGGCCGTCACAACTGGTGCAGGACGCGCGGCGCCATGGGGTGACTGTGTTGGCGGTGGATGTGACTTGCAGCGATTGGGATTGCACGCTGCAAACCACGGGAGTCAGAACAGATGGCCCTCCAAGCAGCGCCCAAGCCAATGAGTCAATGAAGCTAATGGCGCAGGTGGCGCAGGTGCCAGTAAAAGGGACGCGCCCGATCCCTCTTTGAGGGTCAACCAAGCTTTAGCACCAGCGGTACGCCTCGGCCTGCGCCTGGTCTGCAGCTTGGCCGAATCCGCAGCGCAACGCATCGTCGCCGCCCGGCAGCAACTCATTTTCGCCAGCACCGAAGATCTGGCCCTGCGCGCCGGGCTGGCTGCGGGCGACCTCAAAGCCTTGTCCAACGCCGATGCGCTGCACAGCTTGCGTGGTCACCGCCGCCAGCAAGTCTGGGACGCCAGCGCCTTACACCGTGCGCCCGAACTGCTGCAAGAAGCCAGCTTCAATGAAAGTGCGCTGCATTTGCCTGCGGCCGCACAAGGCGAAGAAGTCCGCTTTGACTATGCCGCTCTTGGGCTGACTTTACGCGCCCACCCCTTGCTGCTATTGCGCAAGAAGCTATCAAACTTGAAGTTATTAACCGCCACGCAACTGCATGATTTACCAAACGCAAGACTGGTGCGCGCCTGCGGCCCGGTCACCATGCGGCAAAGCCCTGGCACCGCCAAAGGCGTGACCTTTGTGACGCTGGAAGATGAAACCGCCAGCGTCAATGTGATTGTCTGGAAAGCCCTGAAAAAGCGCCAGCGCAGTGCGTTGCTGCACGCACAACTGCTGGCGGTGCACGGTTCCTGGCAACGCGACGAGGCCAGTGGCGGCCAGGTCTGCCACGTGGTGGCTGGTTTTCTGCGTGATCTGACCCCGTTGCTCGGTGATCTGGCCACCCGCAGCCGGGATTTTCATTAGCGATCAGCGCGAATGATCGCCCATGTTGCGTGATAGGGTCGGATCACCAACCCATTGACAATTCACCTTTAAACCAGCGTCAAATCGCGTGCAGCCTCTTGCAGCAATGCGTCCGGCACGCCGCGTTTTTTGAGTGCCTCAATCAGTTGTGCTGTGGGTCCAAATGAAAACTGCGCTTCATCGCGGCGCAGGCCATCGCTCAGGTAGGACTTGAGCAGCGCCTGGTACCCTGAAAAACCTTTTTTCGGCGCTATCTCTTTCATCGAATCCACCACATCAACCGGTATTCTTAATGTGATTGAGGTCATGGGCCGATCCTTGACCAGCCGGGTGCGAATGCGTTCAGGAATGTTCATGGTCTCGCCCTTCTTCGTTGGTCGCCTTGCGGGCGGAAATAATCCGAATGGACGTATCCTCAATTTCAATGTGCACCACGAACAGCAATCGTCCTGTTGCGTCAAATCCAATCGCTGCGTCGTGGGGCCTCGTCATGGCAGCTGGCATCAACAACCCGAAAAAACGGATCAAAAAACACGGTAGCAGCTTGTTGAAACGTGATGCCGTCATGCCGCTGGGGATTGATCCCCGCCTTTTTATCGTTCCAGTCAAATGACATTGCGGTTGAATTCAAAATGGATGTCCACGAAGCGATACTAGAATTTGTATTAACTATGCCAATACAAAACCGGCTAATCAGCATGGTGATGCCTTGATCGGCCTAAAGCCTCGCACACGCATACGCTGAGCAGCCGGGACTTTCATTAACGATCGGCGCGCTCTGACAAAAACGAGGCCATCGGCTTTCCCGCCGCTGATGCCTGCGCGTCAATCGGCGTGAAACTGCGTGGCGTTCTTGCCCTTAAAAGGTGCGTAAAAAGCCTTGATGATCACCATGTCGGCGTCGATATCACCGCTGGGGTAAAGCAAAGGCCCCAGGCCTGTGATCTTGCGGCCGTAGTCCAAGTAGGACATGACGATCGGCACCTGAGCGGTTTGTGCGATGAAATAGAAGCCGGTTTTCCAGTAGCGGACTTTGCTGCGGGTGCCTTCGGGTGGCACGACCAGCTGCAGTGCGCCGGTGGCTGCGTTAATGGCCTGAGCCGAAGCTGCCACCAAGTTGTTGGCCTTGGAGCGGTCCACAGCGATGCCACCGAACCAGCGCATCAAACCACCAAACGGAAAGCGGAAGATGCTGGCCTTGCCCATCCAATGCACGTTCAGCCGCAACACAAAAGACACCATCAGCATGTAGGGCAGGTCCCAGTTACTGGTGTGCGGCGCGGCGATGAAAACACAGCGACGCGCCTCAAGCGGCAGGCTGCCCAGCACTTTCCAGCCAGCCAATTTGAGAACCACCACCGACAGCCCGCGAAATAGCCCGTTGATGATGGGTGTGGTGAAGATGGTGCGTTGCATGGTTATGGGTATGTCAAGAAAAGAGGCGAGCCGCCCCAATGGGACGGCTCGCCTCAGACGCTGGATTACAGTCCAGCCGCTTCGCGCAGAACGGCAGCCTTGTCGGTGCGTTCCCAGGTGAACTCGGGCTCTTCGCGCCCAAAGTGGCCGTAAGAAGCAGTCTTTTCGTAAATCGGGCGCAGCAGGTCCAGCATCTGCACGATGCCTTTGGGGCGCAGGTCAAAGTGCAGATTCACCAGCGCGGCGATCTGGTCATCAGGGATCACGCCGGTGCCCTCGGTGTAAATGGTGACGTTCATCGGTTTGGCGACACCAATGGCGTAGGCCACCTGTACCTGGCACTGTCGCGCCAGGCCAGCCGCCACCACGTTTTTGGCCACGTAGCGCGCGGCGTAGGTCGCAGAGCGGTCCACCTTGCTGGGGTCCTTGCCGCTGAAGGCACCACCGCCGTGCGGGCAGGCACCGCCGTAGGTGTCGACAATGATCTTGCGTCCGGTCAAGCCGCAGTCGCCTTGCGGGCCACCCACGACAAAGCGGCCGGTGGGGTTGATCAGGTACTTGGTGTCTTCGGTCAGCCACTCCTTGGGCAGCACCGGCTTGATGATTTCTTCACGAATGGCTTCATAAAAAGCGTCGGTCATGCGGTGGCCCAGGCTCATCTCGGGCGAATGCTGGCTTGACAGCACCACGGTGTCGACGCTGTGTGGCTTGCCGTCCACATAGCGCATAGTGACCTGGCTCTTGGCGTCCGGGCGCAGAAACGGCAGGCGACCGTCTTTGCGCAATTGAGCCTGGCGTTCAACCAAGCGGTGTGCGTAGTAGATCGGCGCGGGCATCAGCTCGGGGGTTTCGTTGCAGGCGTAACCAAACATCAGACCCTGGTCGCCAGCGCCGGTGTTCAGGTGGTCGTCTGAGGCGTGGTCTACGCCTTGGGCGATGTCGTTGCTCTGTTTGTCATAGGCCACCAGCACGGCGCAGCCTTTGTAGTCGATACCGTAGTCGGTGTTGTCGTAGCCGATGTGCTTGAGGGTGTCGCGCGCCACCTGGATGTAGTCCACGTGGGCGTTGGTGGTGATCTCGCCGGCCAGCACCACCAGACCGGTGTTGCACAAGGTCTCAGCCGCCACGCGCGAACGAGGGTCCTGTTTGAAAATCGCGTCAAGAATTGCGTCGGAGATCTGGTCAGCTACCTTGTCGGGGTGGCCTTCAGAGACAGATTCAGAGGTAAAGAGAAAGTCGTTCGCCATGTTTAAAGCTCCTAAAAAGTTAACAACCGGGTCGCGTTGCTTGGGCTTTTTGGAGCTTTCGGCGAACGCTTTAGCAGATTTGTCAAAGATTTGACAAGGCACAATGGCGACCCGTGTGGGGTGGCTCTTGTGTGTGTCGCCCTGCAAGTAGTTCCGTAACTCAGCGACGCCCGTAGTTTATCTCACCCCATGCCCGTCTTTTTCAAATTCCTGTCCGCGTTGCCGCTGGGCGTGCTGCATGGGTTGGGCTGGGTTTTAGGCTGGATCGTGTGGCTGGCCTCCGGGGTGTACCGGCGCCGGTTTCTGGCCAATGTTCAGCAGGCGGGCCTGACACTGCGCGCTTGCCTGGGTGCCGTAGGGCAAAGTGGCCAGTTGGTGGCTGAGCTACCGCGCCTGTGGCTGGGCCGCCCGGTGGCGGTGGACTGGCGCGGTGCTGAGCATGTGCAGCACGCCTTGGCCGAAGGGCGCGGCGTTGTCTTCCTCACGCCGCATCTGGGCTGCTTCGAGATCACCGCGCAGGCCTATGCGCAGCGTTTTGGCCAGGGCGCGCACCCGATCACCGTGCTGTTTCGCCCGCCCCGGCAAAGTTGGTTGCGCCAACTGGTGGGTGCTGCGCGCCAGCGCCCGGGTTTGCTCACCGCACCGACCACACTGTCTGGCGTCAAGCAGTTGATCAAGGCGCTCAGGCGCGGTGAATCAGTCGGCCTCTTGCCCGATCAGGTGCCACCGCAGGGCATGGGTGTGATGGCAGCTTTTTTTGGCCGCGACGCCTACACCATGACCTTGTCCGTCAGGCTGGTGCAGCAGACCGGTGCCGCCATGTTGCTGGCCTGGGGCGAGCGTCTGGGTGGCGCCCGTGGCTACCGGGTGCATGTGCAACCCATGAGTGCCGCCTTGCCTGCTGACTTGACTGCAGCCGCCACCGCCGTGAACCGGGCCATGCAAGACCTGGTTTTGCAGTGCCCCAGCCAGTATTTGTGGGGTTATGCGCGCTACAAACTGCCCCGCGAGACAGCGCACGAATGATGAAGCGCGTTTTTCTGGTGCCAACGCCATGCTGAGCCGCTTGAGCCTGGCGCTGATGCGCAGCCTGGCACCTTGGCCGCTGGCTTGGGTGCGCGCCGCTGGCACCTTGCTGGGCTGGGTGTTGTATGCGGTGGTGGTGTCGCGCCGGCGGGTGGTGCGGATCAATTTGCGCCTGTGTTTCCCAGAGTGGTCCGAGGCCGAGGTGCGCCGGCACACGCGCGGCGTGTTTGTTCACTTTGCCCAGGCTTGGCTGGACAGGGGTTGGCTGTGGCACGGCTCCCCAGAGCTGGTGCGCCAGCGCCTGCGCTTGAGCGGTGCGGTGCATGAATTGGCGGGGCAGGAACCGGTGGTGATCTTTGCGCCACATTTTGTTGGGCTGGATGCGGGCTGGACGGCGCTCACCCAGCAGTTGGCGCGCCGCTTCACCACCATTTACACCGATCAGGCCAACAAGGTCATGGACGCCTGGATTCTGGCGGGGCGCCAGCGCTTTGGCTCAGGACGCCTGTTTGGGCGCGCTGATGGGGTTAAAACCATTGTGGCCGCCTTGCGTGCAGGTGACCCGCTGTACCTGCTGCCGGATATGAACTTTGGGCCCCATGAGTCGGTGTTTGTGCCGTTTTATGGGGTGAGCACTGCGACGGTGCCCAGCCTGTCGCGCTTTGCCCGGCTTGGGCGCGCCAAGGTGGTGCCAGTGGTCACCCGGCTCACGCCACAGGGTTACTCGGTCGAAGTCATGCCAGCTTGGTCAGATTTTCCCAGCGACGATCTGTTGGCAGATACCGCGCGCATGAACGTCAGTTTGCAAACCTATATTGACGCCATGCCCGACCAGTATTACTGGGTGCACAAACGCTTCAAGGATCGGCCTGCGGGTGAGTCCGACGTTTATGCATAAAATTGGCCTCTAGCCCTTATAGATAAAGCGCTAGTAGCTATTCTTTTTATATCACGTGTTGGCGTCAAGGGGTGTTGCAGGCGGCACAGTTGGCAGGGTGGCGGCGCTGTCAGGGGTCTGCGGGTGCGCCCACTGCCAGAGCAGCGTAGCCACCTCTTCAATGCCCTGGCGCTTGGGTGCCGAAAACAGCCGCACCTCGCCGCCACCGGCCTGCAACTTCATGATGGACAGCGCCTTGGTTTGTTCTGAGCGCGTCAGCTTGTCAGCCTTGGTCAGAACCACCAGGAATTTCAGGCCCTCTTCGACGCGGGGGCGCACCACGTCCAGTAAGACCTCGTCCAACTCAGTTAAGCCATGGCGCGGGTCGCACATCAGCACGATGGCCTTGAGGTTTTCGCGGGTGACCAGATAGTTGGCCATCACCTGCTGCCAGCGGATTTTGTCTTGTTTGGGTACGGCGGCATAGCCGTAGCCGGGCAGGTCGGCCAGCACCGCATCCGTGACACCTTGTTTGCCCAGAGAAAACAGGTTGATGTGCTGGGTGCGGCCGGGCTTTTTGGAGGCAAACGCCAGCTGTTTTTGCTGCGTCAGGATGTTGATGCAGGTGGATTTGCCCGCGTTGGATCGCCCCACAAAGGCGATCTCCGGCACGCTCAAGGGTGGCAAAAAATGCAATTGTGGTGCGGTGGTCAGGAACTTTGCGGTGTGCAACCAGCCTAAGGCCTCTTGAGGCGTGATTGCGAGGTACTTAGGGCTGTCCTGCGTAACCTGGGCTGGGCTGGATGGAATAGTCATGAGGTCAGTCTGATGGGCGCCCCATTGTAGAATCACCCTGATTTTTACTTTTGACTTGACCGGAAACACTATGAAGCTTATCTCCTCTGTTTGGATCGCTGTGTCGCTGACTGTTTCGTCCGTAGCCTGTATGGCGGCAGAGACTGCTGCTGCCCCCGGCGCGCCTGATCTTGCCAAAGGCGCAGCAAGTTTTGCAGCGGTGTGTGTTGCCTGTCATTCGGTTGACGGTAATTCTGTGATCACTCAATACCCCAAACTGGCGCAGCAGCACCCTGAGTACTTGGTCAAACAGTTGCAGGAATTCAAGAGCGGCAAGCGTGCAAATGCCATCATGCTGGGTTTTTCCTCGATGCTTAGCGAAGAAGACATGCGAAATATTGCCTACTGGGTAGCCACCCAAAAAGCAGCTCCGGGCACCGCTTCTGACAAAGATCTGATCGCTGCTGGTCAGCGTATTTACAAAGGCGGCGTGTTGGAGCGCAATATTCCGTCTTGCTCAAGCTGCCATGGCCCGAACGCTGCCGGTATGCCCAGCCAGTACCCGCGCCTGGTTGGCCAGCATGCCGAGTATTCAACAAATCAGCTGAACACCTTCCGTAACGGTGAGCGCAACAATAACGCCCAGATGACTGGCGTAGCCGCCAAACTCAATGACCGCGAAATCAAGGCAGTGGTCGAGTACATTGCCAGCTTGAAGTAAGCACCATCAGGGCTGCGGCCCTGGGTTTGACCAGTTAAGTTTTAGAAAAAAGGTACTTTCAGGTGCCTTTTTTTTCGCCCAGCGATACCCTGGATTCAATCCAGTGTGTGCGGGGTTTTTGCTAACCCGCGTGGCATGCAAACCATTATTTGTACGTCAATCCTTCTTTTTGGGTTTACCCCTTATTTAGGAATTTTTGCATGTTGAGCAAAGGTCATTAATCAGGGTTTGTGCACCCTGCCTCCAGCGAAATCACGTCGCTGGCTGCTTACCGGTCGCGTCGCGAAATGATGCGCCTGTTGGTCAGAGGTGTCGCGGGCGCGGCGTTGGCTGACCGGGCCAGCCGGGACGCGCTGGCGTTACCAAGTCAAGCGCAGCCCGGCGTGAACGCCAGCCTGGCTCATGTCACATCGTCGGTGAGCGGGGCCATGAGCATTGAGAAACTCACCAGCTACAAGGATGCCAGCACGTACAACAATTTTTACGAATTTGGCACCGACAAAGCCGATCCGGCAAAGTATGTCTCGGCTATGCCCACCAGTCCCTGGACGGTCGAGATCGAAGGCTTGGTCAACAAACCGGGCCGCTACGACCTGCAGGACCTGCTCAAACTCAGTGCGCAGGAAGAGCGTATTTACCGCCTGCGCTGTGTCGAGGGCTGGTCTATGGTGATGCCGTGGGTGGGTTACTCGCTGTCTGAGTTGATCTGCAAGGTGGAACCTCAGGGCAGCGCCAAATACCTTGAGTTTGTGACGCTCGCTGCCCCCAAGTCCATGCCTGGCGTGCGTTCGCAGGGGTTGTCATGGCCGTATGTGGAAGGCTTGCGCATGGACGAGGCGATGCATCCGTTGACCCTGCTCGCCTTTGGCATGTATGGCGAGGCCTTACCCAAGCAGAACGGCGCGCCGCTGCGGCTTGTCGTGCCTTGGAAATACGGCTTCAAGGGTGCCAAGAGCCTGGTCAAAATCCAATTCACCGACAAGCGGCCAGCAGCCGCCTGGGGCCGCTCTGCGCCTCGCGAGTATGGGTTTTACGCCAATGTGAACCCTCTGGTGGATCACCCGCGTTGGAGTCAGGGCACAGAGCGGCGCATCGGCCAAAGCGGTCTGTTTGCCAAAAAGCGAAAAACGCTGATGTTCAACGGCGATGAAGCGCAGGTTGGCCAGTTGTACGCCGGGATGGACCTGAATAAGTTCAACTGATGGCCGCTGTGCAGCGTTGGCGTTGGGTTCAGCGTGTCAACGCGCTGTGTCTGCATCCCTGGAGCAAGCCCCTGCTGTTTGCGTTGGTACTGTGGCCAGCGGGGTCGCTGCTGTGGGCTGCGGTGTTTGATCAGTTGGGTGCCAATCCGGCAGAGGCGCTGCTGCGGGCCACCGGCGAATGGACGCTGCGCCTGCTGTGTGTGGCGCGCGGGCGGTGCCCCCCTTGCGTCTGGCCTTGCAGCTACCGGCCCTGGCGCTCTGGCGGCGCATGTTGGGTTTGTGGGTTTACTTTTACGCCACGCTGCACCTGCTGAACTACGCCTGGTTTGACATGGATTTTGCGCTGTCTGATGTGGCGGGCGACATCATCAAGCGGCCGTTCATTCGGGTGGGATTTTTGGCTTTTGTTCTGCTGAGCGCCCTGGCGCTAACGTTACCCAAACGCATGGCCCGTCTGCTGGGCGGTAAAAAACTGGCAACGCCTGCGCCGCCTCTTTTACCTGGTGGCGGCGCTGGCTTTGCGCCACTTTTTCTGGATGCGGGCAGGTAAAAATGATTTCGTCCAGGTGTGGATCTACGCCGTGATCATCGGCGTGCTGTTAGCAAAGCGCCTGCGTCGCACCCAATTCTTATATAAGAAAAAGGCCTCTAGCCCTTATAAAATATGCGCTAGCAGCTACTATTAACATAGTAAACCTTCGTCCAAAACCAAGCCTTGAAACTGCCTCAGTGCGCCGTTTGCGGCTGGCTGGCGGTTTTGGCCGGAGGCGTTGCGGGGGTTTTGGCTGCATCAGTTGGCGGCGTCTTCATCAGCGACGCAGGCCGCAGCGACTCGGGCAAACTTGCGCGGTGCACACCTGCCGGGGGCGTGGGCAGGTACAGTGCCCCGGTTTGCCCGCACGCTGCCACAATGACTGTGGCGCCAGCAAGAGTGAGGCGCCAGACTAAAATTTTGTTAAACAACATGATGGTGAAATTGTAATGACTGATGCCGAATTTATGGACCGCGCGGAGCGCCTGCTAAAGGCTGTGGAGACCAGTTGCGACCGCATCAATGATGACACCAGTGTGGACATTGACAACCAACGCACCGGCGGCATGGTCACGCTGGCATTTGCCAATCACAGCCAGATTGTGATCAACCTGCAAAAACCGTTACACGAGGTCTGGCTGGCCGCCAAGTGTGGTGGTTTTCACTATCAGTTTGATGGCATACAGTGGTCAGACACCAAGGGTCAAGGCGAGTTTTTCGCGTTGCTGTCGCGGTTTGCCAGTGAACAGTCTGGCAGCGCACTGGTGTTCGCTGCTGACTAGTTTTTGAACAGTTCGAGGATTTGCTTTCTCTCGTCCGCTGCTGGCATCTGAATCACCTGCGGTTCAGTTGTCGCAGTCATGCTGGCATCGACGCCAAGTGTGGCAATGCCGGTGGCTCGGGTGTATTCGGTATAGAACCACTCGCCCTCTGAGTTGACCACGCCTTCGGGTACAGGTATTTCGGTGACTGGCACATCTTTGAGCGCGTGGCGCATGTATTCAATCCACACCGGCAGGCTCAAGCCACCCCCGGTTTCGCGGCTACCCAGTTTGCGCGGTGTGTCGTAACCAATCCAGGTGATGGCAGTCAGCGTTGGCTGAAACCCGGCAAACCAGGCGTCCAGCGAGTCGTTCGTGGTGCCGGTTTTGCCATACAGGTCAGGCCGTTTGAGCGTTCTTTGCGCTGAGGCGGCCGTTCCGGAGCGGGTCACCTCCTGCAGCAGACTGTCCATGACAAATGCGTTGCGTGCGTCAATGGCTCGCACCGATTCGTTCAGGGTGGGTGCGGCCATCTCTGTCAGAACTCTTCCTCTTTGGTCGGTGATTCTGGACACCATCCAGGGGTTGACCCGGTAACCCCCGTTGGCAAAGACCGAGTAGGCGGTAGCCATCTGCATGGGGGTGACCGAGCCCGAACCCAGCGCCATGGTCAGGTAGGCTGGGTGTTTGTCGGCATCAAAGCCAAAGCGGTTAACCCAATTTTGGGCGTTTTGCGCGCCTACCACTTGCAGCACCCGGATGGACACCATGTTTTTGGACAAGGCCAGACCACGGCGCAGCGATATCGGACCTTCAAACTTGCCGTCGTAGTTCTTTGGCTCCCAAGGCTGGCCACCGGTCACGCCGGCGCTAAAAAAGAGCGGGCCATCATTAACGATGGTGGCGGGGGTGACGCCGTTTTCCAGCGCTGCAGAATAGATGAAAGGTTTGAAGCTTGAACCCGGCTGGCGCCAGGCCTGCGTCACGTGGTTGAACTTGTTCTTCTCAAAATCAAAGCCACCCACCAGCGCCCGAATTGCACCGGTTTTGGGATCCATGGCGACAAAAGCCCCTTCGACTTCGGGCAGTTGGGTGATTTCCCAGCTGAGTTTCGGCGTCTGGACGATGCGGATCACCGCGCCGCGACGAATCTTGGTGTTGGCGGGGGCCTTGTCTGCCAGTCCGGACCGGGCTGGTGTCAGGCCGTCGCCGCTGATCTCGACCACATCACCGTTTTGCTGGACGGCCCGGATCATCTTGGCACTGGCTTGCAGCACCACGGCTGACAAAACGTCACCATTGTCAGGGTGCTCCAGAAGCGCGTCGTCAATGGCATCTTCCAAGCCTTGCGGATCGTCAGGCAGGGTGATGAACTTCTCTGGCCCGCGGTAAACCTGACGGCGCTCATAGTTCATGATGCCTCGGCGCAGCGCCTGGTAGGCGGCGATCTGGTCATTAGCACGCAGGGTGGTGTAGACGTTTAGCCCGCGGGTGTAGGTGGAATCACCATACTGGGCATAGATCAGCTGGCGCACAGTTTCCGTGAAGTACTCGGCGTTCACTTGTGCGCTATTGGCGCCCCGTTTGATATGGATTTCTTCCTCTTTGGCGGTGACGGCCTGCTCGGGCGTGATGAAGCCGTTAACCAGCATGCGGTCAATGATGTAGAGCTGGCGTGACTTAGCGCGCCTGGGATTGTTGATCGGGTTGTAGGCAGAGGGCGCTTTGGGCAGCCCGGCCAGCATCGCGGCCTCAGCCACGGTTACGTTTTGCAGGGGCTTGCCGAAGTAGGCTTCAGAGGCGGCGGCAAAGCCATAGGCGCGGTTGCCGAGAAAAATTTGATTCATGTAAATTTCAAGAATCTGGTCTTTGCTCAGCAAATGCTCCATCTTGAAGGTCAGCAGCATCTCGTAAATCTTGCGCGTGTAGGTTTTCTCTGATGTCAGATACACGTTGCGCGCCACTTGCATGGTGATGGTGGACGCACCCTGGCTCTTGAGCTGGCCCAGATTGGCAAGTGCCGCGCGACCCACGCCGATGAAATCCACCCCGTTGTGTTGATAAAAGCGGGCATCTTCAATGGCCAGCACCGCGTCTTTCATGACTTGGGGAATGTCACGCACCGGGGTCAGCTGGCGGCGTTCCTCGCCGAACTCTCCAATCAAGGTGCCTTCAGCCGAGAACACCCGCAACGGCAGTTTGGGGCGGTAGTCCAACAAGTCGGAGACATCTGGCAGGTTCGGGTAAGCCATGGCCATGGCGATGGCAACCACCATCAGCACAGAGGCCACAGCCGCCAGCAAAAGCCCTAGCGCGTAGAGCGGCAGCTTGACAGCCCAGTGCAGGGAACGGCGTGGCTTTGAGGTACCCGATGGGGTTGACCCGGAAGATGCAGGAGGAGTTGTTTCAGACATAAATAGCGGGAGTCAGCGAAAGCCCAACAGAGCTACGGCAATAGTTTAGGGCACCCGGATCCTTGGTTTGGTCATGGCGAAGAGCGATTTCCCCAACCGCTCTACAGCGATTTAAGTCTAGCAAAGGTCGAATTGTCCACATTTTGGCAACATTCAACGCCTGAAAAAAGTTGAAATATCTTTGCTGAACAATGCTCTTACTGATAGCATTGAAGTGATTTCTTAAGACAAGCTCTATTTTTGTCGTATCAAACAGGGGACCATGTTGCTTTCTTTGGACTCGTTATTCAGCCGTCAACCTGCAGCCATGCTGGGCCTGGACGTTAGTTCGTCCAGCGTCAAACTGGTGGAGTTGGGTCAGGACAGGGCCGGTCGCTTGGTTTTGGAGAATTGCGCCATCGTTCCTCTGGAGCGAGGTTGGATCACCGATGGCAACATCGAAAAATTCGACGAAGTCGCTGACGCCGTGCGTCGGCTGATTAAAAAAAGCGGCACCAAAACCAGAAACGTCGCCATGGCGTTGCCGCCTTCAGCGGTGATCACCAAAAAAATTGTTCTGCCAGGTGGTATGTCTGACCAGGAGCTTGAGCTGCAGGTGGAGACCGAGGCCAGTCAATACATCCCTTTTCCGCTGGACGAGGTGAGCCTGGATTTTTGTATCGTTGGGCCGACCGCGAATGCTTCAGGTGATGTTGAGGTGCTGATTGCGGCTTCGCGGCGTGAGAAAGTGCAAGACATCCAGGGGTTGGCCGAGGCGTCAGGGTTAAAGCCGGTGATTGTCGATGTGGAGTCATATGCTTCGCGCCTGGCGACGAGTCGAATTATTGCCAACCTGCCCAACAAAGGTGTGGACAGCATCGTGGCACTGTTCGAGGTGGGTGCCATGACCACCAGCATGCAGGTGATCCGCAATGATGAGGTGTTGTATGACCGGGATCAGGCGTTTGGTGGCGCCCAGCTCACCCAGATGATCATCCGGCAGTATGGTTTTTCCCAGGAAGAGGCCGAGAGCAAAAAGCGCACCGGTGAGCTCCCTGACGACTACAAAACGGTGATTTTGCAGCCCTTTATTGACAGCTTGGTGCAAGAGGTGGCGCGAGCGATGCAGTTTTTCTTCACCAGCACCACCCACAACAAGGTGGACATGGTCATGTTGGCCGGCGGCTCGGCCTCACTGCCGGGGCTGACCGCAGCCGTGACCCAGCAGACCGGGTTTGCGTGTGTGGTGGTCAATCCGTTTGAAGGCATGGAAATTTCTGACAACATTCGGATTAACAAGATGGAGCGGGAGGCGCCTTCTTACCTGACCTCATGCGGTCTGGCTTTGCGGAGATTTCTGCAGTGATACTGATCAACCTACTTCCGCACCGGGAAGCTGCCCGTAAGCGTCGCAAGGACATGTTTAACGCTGGTTTGGGGTTGTCGGCCCTGGCTGGTGGTTTGGTTGCAGGCTTGATCTTTCTCTGGTTTCAGTCACAGATTTCTGACCAGCAGGATAAAAATCAGATTTTGAAGAGTCAGATCACTGAATTTGATCGCCAGATCAAGGATATTGCCGGGTTGGAGTCTGAGATCGCCGCCTTGCGTGCGCGCCAGCAGGCGGTAGAAGATTTGCAGGCTGATCGCAACATGCCGGTTCACTTGCTGACCGAACTGGTCAAACAGCTGCCCGAAGGGGTCTACATCAACAGCATGCGCCAGGAAGGTCAAAATGTGGTGCTTCAGGGTGTGGCCCAATCCAACGAGCGGGTCTCCGAGTTGCTACGCAACCTGAGCTCTCAGTCAGTATGGCTCACACAACCGGACTTGATCGAAATTGTGGCGGGCTCAGTCAGCGTGTCACCACGTGATCAGCGTCGGGTGGCGAATTTCAAGATCAATGTCAAGCTCGTGCGCGCTGGTGAGGTAGAAAACAAGGCTTCAGTTGCAGCAACAGCAGGCACGCCAGTCAATCCGGTGTTGGCTGCATCATTTTCCGTGGCAAGGTAACGGTACGAACCATGGCAAAGTCCCCCAACGTTTCTGTTGATATCAAGTCCTGGTTTGAAGACGCTTCAGCCCAGTTTCGCAACCTAGACAGCAAAGATCCATCAAGCTGGCCGCAACTGCCGCGCTACGCTATGTTCTTGGCGATTGCGGCGGTGTTGGTGGTGATGTTGTGGTTTTTGTGGCTGAGCGACTCCAAGGACGAACTCATTGCCGAGCAGGAGCAGGAGCTCAAACTCCGTGATGAATACAAGGTCAAGCTGGCCAAGGCTGTGAACTTGGACGCCCTGAAAAAGCAGCGAGAACAGGTGCAGCAATATGTGACTCAGTTAGAAAAGCAACTTCCCAGCAAGGCGGAGATGGATGCCTTGCTGTCTGACATCAATCAGGCTGGGCTGGGTAGAAGTTTGCAGTTTGATTTGTTCAGGCCTGGCCAAGTCACCGTCAGGGAGTATTACGCCGAGTTGCCGATTTCGGTGCGAGTGACCGGCAGGTACCACGACATCGGCGCCTTTGCTGCCGATATTTCCAATTTGTCGCGAATCGTGACCCTCAACAGCATCGCGATCGTGCCTGCTAAAGACGGTGTTTTGGGTATGGATGCTGTTGCCAAAACGTTCCGCTATCTCGATGCGCAAGAAATCAGCGCACAGCGCAAAGCAGCACCCGCTGGAGTTCAAAAATGAGGCGTCTGCGCTGGGTTCCTGTTTTTTTGTTGCCGCTAACTTTGCTGGTGGCCTGTTCTTCAGCGTCTGAGGAGGAGCTGCGTGACTGGATGGTGCAGCAGAAGAGTCAGACTTTCCCCAAAGTCGTGCCTTTGTCGGAGCCGAAGCAGTTCAAGCCAGAAAATTACACGGAAACGACTGAGTTTGACGCGTTTAACCCCAAAAAGCTCACGCTGGCCCTGAGGAAAGACTCGGAACAAGCGTCGTCCAACGCAGCGCTGCTTGAGCCTGAACTGGCTCGGCGCAAAGACCCGCTGGAAGAGTTTCCTCTGGACACGATCGCACTGGTAGGCAGTCTGGTACGGGGCGGTCAGCCAGTTGCGCTGGTGACGGTGGGCAAATTGTTGTATCAGATGCGTCTGGGTGATCATTTGGGACAGAACTATGGTCGCATAACCAAGATCGTTGAGACAGAAGTCACCCTGCGTGAAATCGTTCAGGACGCAGCAGGTGAGTGGATTGAACGCACTGCGTCATTGCAGTTGCAAGAGAGGTCAAAATGAAATCCCCACATCACTATCGTTTGGGCAAGTTGGGCAAGCTGGGTAGTCGGGCTTGGTTGGTCGCGGGCTTTTTATTGGCCGCTGCAGCGGCACAAGCCCAAACGGCCATCCAAGCTGTCACCGGTTCTTTGCAAGGCGGAGCAGAAATCGTCAAGATTGATCTCAGCGATGTTTTGCCAGCACTGCCGAACGGGTTTTCCATTCAATCGCCAGCTAGGATTGCGCTTGATTTCCCTGGCGTGGTGAGTGCCATGGGTCGCTCCACTATCGACATCAATCAGGGAAATTTGAAGTCTGTCAGCGTGGTTCAGGCGGGTGACCGCACGCGTGTGGTGCTGAATTTGAAGCAGTACACCGCCTACAAAACCCAGATTCAAGGCAAGTCACTCTATGTTTCTCTGGATCCAGTCGCCAGCACTGCCCCAGCAGAGGCTCCGAAGGTGTTTGCCGAGAATTTGAACCGTGATGCCCTGCCTTTACGGGATCTGGATTTCCGCCGCGGTGAGGATGCGTCAGGGCGGGTCGTCGTGTCGCTAGCCAACGACCAGGTGGGTGTCGATATCCGCCAGCAAGGGCAGACGCTGGTGGTTGAGTTCATGAAAACCACCTTGCCGGAAGGACTGCGCAGGCGTCTGGACGTGGCCGATTTCGGCACGCCGGTGAAAACTATCACGACATTCCAGAGCGGTGACCGGGTGCGCATGGTCATTGAGCCACAGGGCGACTGGGTCCACAGTGCTTACCAAAGCAATTCCCAATTTGTTGTGGAAGTCAAGCCGATCAAAGTGGATCCAACCAAGTTGACTCAAGGACCTGGTTACAGCGGCCAAAAACTGTCGCTGAACTTCCAGAATATCGAGGTGCGCTCGCTGTTGCAGGTGATTGCTGACTTCACCAACTTCAATGTGATCACCTCGGATTCTGTCAATGGTGCAGTCACCCTCAGATTGCAGGATGTCCCTTGGGATCAAGCGCTGGATATCATTTTGCAGGCCAAAGGGCTGGGTATGCGCAAGACCGGCAATGTGCTGTGGATTGCGCCCAAGGATGAAATCAATGCCAAGGAGAAGCTTGATCTCGAGTCTGCGGCAGCGTTGCAGAGCCTTGAGCCGCTACGTACACAGTCGTTTCAGATGAATTACACCAAGGCGGCAGAAGTGGCGGCGCAACTGACAGCAACTGGTGCTGGCGGACCTTCAGGCGCATCTGCTAGTTCGTCGCGCTTGCTGAGCCCTCGCGGCAGTGTGATTTCGGAGGCGCGCACCAATCAGCTTTTTGTGACTGATATTCCGTCGAAGCTCGAGCAGGTGCAACAACTGATTAGCAAGCTGGATATCCCGGTGCGTCAGGTCATGATTGAGGCGCGGATTGTGGAAGCGTCTGACACGTTTGGTAAATCGCTGGGGGTCAGGCTGGGCGGGCGTGCGGGCAATGCCGCCTCGGCAGTGGGCGATCCCGGAGGTGGCGTGACGATCGGATCGTCCTATGCTGACGGAAGTGCTGGCACGTTGTCGAACAGTTTTGTCAACTTCCCAGTGGCGGGTGGGGCGAGCATGGCTTTCTCCATTTTTAACTCGGCAGCAACGCGCTTTCTGAATCTTGAAATCTCGGCCTTGGAGGCGGACGGCAAGGGCAAGGTGATTTCCAGTCCGCGCGTGATCACAGCGGATCAAATCAAAGCTTTGATCGAACAGGGAACCGAATTCCCCTACCAGGTGGCTTCATCCAGCGGCGCGACATCGATTGCCTTCCGCAAAGCCAGTCTGAAACTGGAAGTCACGCCGCAGATCACGCCTGAAGGCGGCATTATTCTGGAGCTTGATGTCAACAAGGACACTCGGGGTATCAGCACGGATGCGGGTTATGCGATTGATACCAAGCACATCAAGACGCAGGTGTTGGTGGAAAACGGTGGCACGGTGGTGGTTGGCGGTATCTTTACCGAAGACCAAGTGGACACCATCGACAAGGTGCCATTCTTGGGTGACTTGCCGGGTGTGGGCAATCTGTTCAAGCGCACCGCCCGTTCTTCTGAAAAGCGTGAGATGCTGGTTTTCATCACACCCAGAGTACTCAACGACAAATTGGCTCGCTGACTTTTCGCGCTGATGCTTTAGACGCGGTTCTAAATTGACCATCAGTCTCATTGGCCTGCCCGGCTCTGGTAAAACTACGGTCGGGCGGCAACTATCCAGGCGATTGCAGGTGCCTTTTTTCGACTCGGACGCGGTGATTGAGCAGCAACTGGGCTGCTCAATCAGTGAGTTCTTTGAGCGCGAGGGTGAAGAGCGTTTCCGCGACATTGAGGCCAGGGTGATTGACGAGCTCACCCAAGTTCCCGAAGGCGTCTTGTCCACCGGAGGCGGCGCGGTGCTCAGACCTGAAAACCGGGCTCACCTGCACGCGCGCACCCAAGTCATTTACCTGAATTCTTCGCCTGACGATTTGTTCCGGCGGCTGCGCCACGATAAAAATAGGCCCCTGTTGCAAGTCGCCGACCCCTTGGGCAGGCTACGGGAACTGTATTTCCAGCGCGACCCGTTTTACCGGGAAACGGCTCACTTTCAGGTCGCAACTGGCCGCCCGTCGGTGTCAAGCCTGGTCAACATGATTTTGATGCAACTGGAATTGGGTGGTCGGGCTGCCCCGTCATAAAAGCCTCTAAACTCTGCGGCATGAAAGCTTCAGAACTGCAAACCGTCTCCATTGATCTGGCCGAGCGCAGCTATAACATCGCTATCCGTGGCTCGCTGTTTGACAACCCTTTAAGTTACGCCGAATTGCCCAAGGCGGGTGCGGCGTTGATCGTGACCAACACCACGGTCGGCCCGCTGTATGCCCAGCCTTTGAAAAAAGCCTTGGCCCCGCAGTATGCCCAGGTGCACACGGTGGTGCTGCCCGATGGCGAGGAATTCAAAACCTGGGAAAGCCTGAACCTGATTTTTGATGCCCTGCTCAGCCACGCTTGTGACCGCAAAACGACATTGTTTGCGCTAGGCGGCGGTGTGGTGGGTGACATGACCGGGTTTGCGGCCGCCAGTTACATGCGCGGCGTGCCGTTTGTGCAGGTGCCCACCACGCTGCTGGCGCAGGTGGATTCGTCGGTCGGCGGCAAAACGGCCATCAATCACCCGCTGGGCAAAAACATGATTGGCGCGTTTTACCAGCCGCTCAAGGTGGTGTGTGATCTCGATACCCTCAAAACGTTGCCACAGCGTGAACTCAGTGCCGGGTTGGCCGAGGTCATCAAATACGGGCCGATTGCCGATATGGACTTTTTCGCCTGGATCGAGGCAAATCTGGGCGCGATCCAGGCGCGTGAGTCGGCGGCGCTGGCGCACATTGTCAAGCGCAGCTGTGAAATCAAGGCTTGGGTGGTGGGGCAGGACGAGCGTGAGGCGGGTCTGCGCGCTATATTGAATTTTGGCCATACCTTCGGCCATGCGATTGAGGCTGGTCTGGGTTTTGGTGTCTGGCTGCACGGCGAGGCGGTGGGTTGCGGCATGGTCATGGCGGCGCAGCTTTCTGCGCGTCTGGGGCTGGTGGACGCCTTCTTTGTCAACCGTCTGACGCAACTGATTGCCAAAGCGGGTTTGCCCGTCAAAGCGCCGTTGCTCGATGTCGCGGATAACGCCGGACGTTACCTGTCGCTGATGCGCGTTGACAAAAAGGCGGAGGCCGGCGAGATCAAATTTGTATTGATCGACAAGCCCGGCCATGCCGTGGTGCGCGGTGCGCCCGACGATGTAGTGCGCCAGGTGATTGATGCCGGTTGCAAAGAATAATTATCAAAAATATAGCTGTCCGCGCTTTACCCATAAGGGCTAGAGGCATATTTTTTATACAAGATGCTGTTGGCTCCCTACGCCTGTGATCCGGCGCTCTCCAGGGGGCGGCGTTACCCTCAAGCACCGGCACCCACCCGGACCGAGTACCAACGCGACCGTGACCGCATTGTGCACAGTTCAGCGTTTCGGCGTTTGGTTTACAAGACACAGGTTTTTCTGAACCACGAAGGTGACCTGTTTCGTACCCGCCTGACACATTCGCTGGAGGTGGCGCAGCTGGGCCGCTCCATCGCGCGCTCACTGCAACTCAACGAAGACCTGGTCGAAGCCATTGCGCTGGCGCACGACGTGGGGCACACGCCCTTTGGCCACGCCGGGCAAGACGCCTTGAACGACTGCATGGCTGACTTTGGCGGCTTTGAGCACAACCTGCAAAGCCTGCGCATCGTCGACCATCTGGAAGAACGGTACCCCGAATTTGACGGTCTGAACCTGAGCTTTGAGACCCGCGAAGGCATTTTGAAACACTGCGCCCGCCGCCATGCCGAGCAGTTGGAGCTTCAGGAGCCGGGTGGGGTGGGGCAGCGGTTTCTGCAGCACCAGCAGCCCAGCCTGGAGGCGCAGCTGTGCAATCTGGCAGACGAAATCGCCTACAACGCGCATGACATTGACGACGGCGTGCGCTCCGGCCTGCTCACGCTGGACCAACTGCAGGCGGTGCCCTTGTTTGACCAGTTCAGGGTGCAAACGCTGGCGGACCACCCGCAGCTGGCCGAGAGCCACCAGGGACGGCGTTTGTTGTATGAAGCCATCCGTCGCATGCTCAGCAGTCAGGTGTACGACGTGATTGCCGCCACCCAATCTGCATTGAATGCGGCGCAGCCGCAGGATGTGCAAGCGGTACGCAACCTGGCGCCACTAGTGCAGTTTGGTGCCGAGATGCGTGACGAGTCGAAAGCGTTGAAGGCATTCTTGTTGCAACACCTGTACCGCCACCCCCAAGTGGCAGATACCATGGGCCAAGCGCAAGTGGTGGTGCGAGAGCTGTTTTCAGCTTACATGAACGTACCCGGCGAGATGGCCGAGCGCTACCAGCACCGCATCAGCCACACGGGCGTTGAAGACGCCGCGTTGCCCGCAGATCCACAGGCGCGCACGGCGCGGGTAGTGGCCGACTACATTGCGGGCATGACCGACCGCTTTGCGTTGCACGAACATGAGCGCATCACGGGTCAGCGCTTGTTGACCTGATGGTTTTGGCTATTTTTCGTACTGGCGCGCTACGGGTATTTCCGGCGCTGAGCCAAACAACAAGGTGATTTCCCATGATGGACGACAAAAGGGTGGTGGCCGACACCGTGGCTTGGCTGGAGCGCGCGGTGATCGGCCTGAACCTGTGCCCGTTTGCCAAGAGCGTTCACGTCAAGGGGCAGGTGCACTACGCGGTGTGCCGTGCCACCTCCGGAGAGGCTTTGCTGGCAGATCTGGTTGAAGAGCTAAAAGCACTGCTAGCCCTTGATGCTAAAGCGCGGGACACTACACTTTTCATAGTGCCAGACTATTTGCAGGACTTTTTGGACTTCAATGATTTTCTCGACCTGGCCGACCGTGCGCTGGTTGATCTTGAGCTCGATGGTGTGTTGCAAATCGCCTCGCTGCACCCGCACTACCAGTTTGCCGGCACCGCTGAAGACGACATCACCAATTTCACCAACCGCTCGCCGTACCCCACGCTGCATCTGCTGCGCGAGGACAGCATTGACCGTGCGGTGGCCGCCTTCCCCAACCCGGAGTCGATTTTCGAGACCAACATGCAGACCTTGCAGGCTCTAGGTAGAGCGGGCTGGCAAGCGCTGCAGGTGGGGCCAAGCACCACGCTTGCCACGGGTTGCCCGGTGGCCCATCCGCTTGACGTGGCATCATCAGACCATGACGCCGCCAAACACTGATCTTCCCCGCTCACCCAAAAGCGTTAGGCACCAGGCTACTCACAAGGGCGCAGCGAAAGGGGCGAACGCCATCGCAGCGAACCCCTTGGCCGATGAACTGCGCCCTGGCCAGTCTGTCGAACTGCTCAAAGAGCTGCATATCCTGACCCGCGAGGGCAAGCTTAACCAAGACTCGCGGCGCAAGCTCAAGCAGGTGGTTCACCTCTATCAGTTCATTGAAAAGCTGCTGCTGGAGTTGGCTGATGCGCCCTTGTTGCCATCCAAAGGGGCAGGGGCTACGGCTGAGCCTGACCAGGTCGGGTCTTTGCCACCTGGCATCACGCTGGCTGACCATGGCGCGGGCAAGTCGTATCTGGGCTTCATTCTTTACGACCTGTTTTTCAGGCAGCGCAGCCAAGGCCATATCTACGGCATCGAGTCGCGCGCCGAGTTGGTACAAAAGTCCACCGAGCTGGCCGAGCGCTTGGGCTTTGAGCGCATGTCGTTCATCAACCTGACGGTGGCGCAGTCCGCGCAATCTGCTTGCCTGCCCGAGCGTATTGACCTGGTCACCGCACTGCATGCGTGTGACACCGCCACTGACGACGCCATCGCCTTTGGTTTGCAAAAACAGGCGCGGGCTATGGTGCTGGTGCCGTGCTGTCAGGCCGAAGTGGCGCGGGTGCTGAGCCAGCACAAGGCGCTGTCGTTGTCGCGCACGCCGCTGGCAGAATTGTGGCGCCACCCCTTGCACACCCGCGAGATGGGCAGCCAGATTACCAATGTGCTGCGCTGCCTGTATTTGGAGGCGTGTGGTTACCAAGTCACCGTGACCGAACTGGTGGGCTGGGAACACAGCATGAAAAACGAACTCATCATCGCCCGCTACACCGGTCAAAAAAAGCGCGCCAGCGCTGAGCGCCTGCGGGCTTTGCTGACTGAGTTTGGCCTGCTGTCCCTGCTTCACACGCGCTTTACTTCCTTGTCGGAAAATATGCCGCCTGTGGCTGCACAGTAGACCTTTTTGAACGATTGAAATTTTTAGGAGATGCTCATGAAAGCTTTCACGAAGTTAAGTTTGTCTGGCGCTCTGGTGCTGGCTTTGGGGGCGTGCGCCACCAGCAGCCCGGATGTGATCCAACGCGGGGATGCGCAACGCATGTCCCAGGTGCAGGACGGCGTGTTGTTGTCGATTCGTAGCGTCACCGTGGACGGCAGCCAGAGCGGTATTGGCGCGGGAGTGGGCGGGGTGACCGGTGCGGTGGCGGGTGCCAGCCGTGGCGCTGGAGGCGCCGAGAGCCAAGTGATTGGTTTGCTGGTCGGTGTGGCAGGCGCGGTAGCGGGCAACACGATTGAGCGCATGGCCACCCGCGAACAGGCCAACGAGTTGCTGATTCAACTCAGAGGCGGCGAGCGCCGTGCCGTCGTCCAGGCCAAGGGCAGCGAAACGCTGGTACCCGGTGATTCGGTGATCATTGTCACTACCGGTGGCAAGGTGCGCGTCACCAAGGCGCCGCGCTAAGCTGCCTTCACTCGTCGTCGCATTGCGATCTCCATGGCGCGACTGCCACGCCTGACGCTGCCGGGTTACGCGCACCACGTGATTCAGCGCGGAAACAACCGCCAGACTGTCTTCGCGTCACCTGCAGATCACCAGTTTCTGCTGGACTTACTGGCAGAGTATGCCGCCAAGTTTGAGGTGCTCATCCATGCCTACGTGCTGATGAGCAACCACTTTCACCTGCTGGTCACCCCGCAGACTGGGCAAGGGTTGCCGCTAATGATGCAGGCGCTGGGTCGACGTTATGTGCGCTATTTCAATAACGCGCAGCAACGCACCGGCACCTTGTGGGAGGGGCGCTACAAGTCCACCGTGATCCAGTCGGAGCGCTATTTGCTGGCCTGCATGGCCTACATTGACCTCAACCCGGTGCGCGCCGGGCTGGTTCCACAGCCGCAGGACCACCCCTGGTCCAGCCATGCTCACTATGTGGGCCTGCGCTGCGACCGCTTGGTCAAGCCGCACGCACTCTATTGGGAACTCGGCAACACGCCGTTTGCCCGCGAGGCCGCTTATGCCGAACTGGTGCAAAGTGGCATCAATCCAGTGCAACAGCAGGCGCTGACGGATGCCACTCTGAGCGGTTGGGCGTTAGGTGAGCCGGATTTTGTGTTTGATTTGCAAAAGCGCACCGAACGCCGGGTCAGTAAAGTGAACGCTGGGCGACCCGCTCTAATGCCTTAGTTATATAAGAAATAGGCCTCTAGACCTTATGGATAAAGCGCTAGTAGCTATATATTTTGATATGTCCCTAAATTTAAGAAAATTCAAATAACTTTGATTTAATTGGAATCTGACCCCAATTAAATTTATTGGCATGGGTGTTGCAATGCGTTAAAGTTCACTCTTTCGTTATTTTAGGAGCGCGCCCCATGACGACGGCAGCAGAGATCTCGCATCTCCAAGACCACGGTTTGTATTCTTCCACGCAGGAGCACGACGCCTGCGGCGTTGGTTTTGTTGCCCACATCAAAGGCGTCAAGTCGCACGACATTGTGAAGAATGCACTGCAGATTCTGGAAAACCTCGATCACCGGGGAGCGGTGGGTGCTGACAAGCTGATGGGCGATGGCGCTGGCATTCTGATCCAGTTGCCCGACGCGTTGTACCGGGAAGAAATGGCCGCCGCTGGCGTGACCCTGCCGCCGCCGGGCGAATACGGGGTGGGCATGGTGTTTTTGCCCAAGGAGCACGCCAGCCGCCTGGCTTGCGAGCAGGAACTGGCGCGCGCGGTGAAGGCCGAAGGTCAGGTGCTGCTGGGTTGGCGCGATGTGCCGGTGAACCGTGAGATGCCGATGTCGCCGACTGTGCGCAAAAAAGAGCCGGTGTTGCGCCAGATCTTTATTGGCCGTGGTGCCGATGTGATCGTGCAGGACGCCCTGGAGCGCAAGCTGTATGTGATCCGCAAGACCGCCAGTGCGCACATTCAGGCGCTGAAGCTTAAGCACAGCAAAGAATATTACGTTCCCAGCATGTCCAGCCGCACGGTCATTTACAAGGGTTTGCTGCTGGCAGATCAGGTGGGGACTTATTTCCTGGACCTGCTGGACCCGCGTTGTGTGTCGGCCCTGGGGCTGGTGCACCAGCGCTTTTCCACCAACACCTTCCCCGAGTGGCCGCTGTCGCACCCCTACCGCTATGTGGCCCACAACGGTGAAATCAACACCATCAAAGGTAACTACAACTGGATGAAGGCCCGCGAAGGCGTAATGAGTTCACCGGTGCTGGGTGATGATTTGAAAAAGCTCTACCCGATCAGCTTTCCTGACCAGTCCGACACCGCCACCTTTGACAACTGCCTCGAATTGCTCACCATGGCGGGCTACCCAATCAGCCAGGCGGTGATGATGATGATTCCCGAGCCCTGGGAGCAAAACACCGGTATGGACGAGCGCCGCCGCGCGTTTTACGAATACCACGCTGCCATGTTGGAGCCGTGGGACGGCCCGGCCAGCATCGTTTTCACCGATGGGCGCCAAATTGGTGCCACGCTGGACCGCAACGGCCTGCGCCCCTCGCGTTACTGCATCACCGAAGACGATCTGGTGGTCATGGCCTCAGAGTCCGGCGTGTTGCCGTTCCCGGAGCACAAGATCATTCGCAAATGGCGCCTGCAGCCGGGCAAGATGTTCATGATCGACCTAGAGCAGGGTCGGATGGTGGAGGACGAAGAGCTCAAGTCCAGCCTGGCCAACAGCAAGCCCTACAAGCAGTGGATTGAAAACCTGCGGATTCGTCTGAGCGACCTGCCTGGTGGCGGCGAGCCAGCCAGTGCGGACGAGTCGGTGAGCACCTTGCTGGACCGCCAGCAAGCTTTTGGCTTCACGCAGGAAGACATCAAGTTCCTGATTGCCCCGATGGCCGCCAACGGCGAAGAAGCCCTTGGCTCCATGGGCAACGACAGCCCGCTGGCCGTGTTGTCGGATAAAAACAAGCCGTTGTACAACTACTTCAAGCAGTTGTTCGCCCAGGTCACCAACCCGCCGATCGACCCGATCCGCGAAGCGATCGTGATGAGCCTCAACAGCTTCATTGGCCCCAAGCCGAATCTGCTGGACATCAACCAGGTCAACCCGCCGCTGCGTCTGGAAGTTAACCAGCCGGTGCTGGATTTTGCCGATATGGCCAAGCTGCGTGACATTGCCAAACACACGCAGGGCAAGTTCCGCAGCTACATGCTGGATATCACCTACCCGCTGGCCTGGGGTCGTGAAGGTGTAGAAGCCAAGCTGGCGTCGCTGTGCGCTGAGGCGGTGGATGCCATCAAGGGCGGCCACAACATCCTGATCATCAGTGACCGCGCCATGAATGCCACCCAGGTGGCGATTCCGGCGCTGTTGTCGCTCTCCGCTATCCACCAGCATTTGGTGCGTGAAGGGCTTCGCACCACCGCTGGCTTGGTGGTTGAAACCGGCTCGGCGCGTGAAGTGCACCACTTTGGTGTGCTCGCAGGCTACGGTGCCGAGGCTGTTCACCCCTACCTGGCTCTGGAAACCCTGGCCAGCATCTGCAAGGACCTGCCAGGTGACCTGAGCGCTGACAAAGCCATCTACAACTACATCAAGGCAGTGGGCAAGGGCTTGTCAAAGATCATGTCGAAGATGGGTGTTTCCACCTACATGAGCTATTGCGGAGCGCAGCTGTTTGAGGTCATCGGTCTGTCGACGCCAACCGTTGACAAATACTTTACTGGCACCCCCACCCGCGTCGAAGGCATCAGCGTGTTCGAGATTGCCGAAGAAGCCATTCGCCGCCACAAGGAAGCGTTTGGGGCCGACCCGGTGCTGGCGAACCGGCTCGATGCCGGTGGTGAATACGCCTGGCGCGTCCGCGGCGAGGAACACATGTGGACGCCCGACGCGATTGCCAAGCTGCAGCACAGCACCCGCGCCAACAACTGGAACACCTACAAGGAGTACGCCCAGATCGTGAACGACCAGAGCAAGCGCCACATGACGCTGCGTGGCCTGTTTGAATTCAAGATTGACCCTGCCAAAGCCATTGCACTGGACGAAGTTGAGTCAGCGAAAGAAATCGTCAAGCGTTTCGCCACCGGCGCCATGTCGCTGGGCTCCATTTCCACCGAGGCGCATGCCACGCTTGCCGTCGCCATGAACCGCATTGGCGGCAAGAGCAACACCGGTGAGGGCGGTGAAGACCCGGCGCGCTACCGTAACGAGCTCAAAGGCATCCCGATCAAACTGGGCGACACCTTGAAGAGCGTGATTGGCGCCGACGTGGTGGAAGTGGATATGCCACTGCAAGCGGGTGACTCGTTGCGCTCGCGCATCAAGCAAGTGGCCTCCGGGCGCTTTGGCGTTACCGCCGAATACCTCAGCAGTGCTGACCAGATCCAGATCAAGATGGCGCAGGGCGCCAAGCCCGGCGAGGGCGGGCAGCTGCCCGGTGGCAAGGTGTCGGAATACATTGGCAGGCTGCGCTATTCGGTCCCCGGAGTGGGCCTGATTTCGCCCCCACCACACCATGATATTTACTCGATTGAAGACTTGGCGCAGCTGATCCATGACCTGAAAAACGTCGCCCCGCACAGTTCGGTTTCTGTCAAGCTGGTGTCTGAAATTGGCGTTGGCACCATCGCCGCTGGCGTCGCCAAATGCAAGGCAGACCATGTGGTGATTGCCGGGCATGATGGTGGCACAGGTGCCTCGCCTTGGTCGTCGATCAAACATGCCGGTAGCCCGTGGGAAATTGGTCTGGCTGAAACCCAGCAAACGTTGGTCTTAAACCGCCTGCGCAGCCGCATCCGGGTGCAGACCGACGGCCAGATGAAGACCGGCCGCGACGTCGTCATTGGCGCGCTGCTGGGCGCTGATGAGTTCGGCTTTGCCACCGCGCCGCTGGTGGTGGAGGGCTGCATCATGATGCGCAAATGCCACCTCAATACCTGCCCGGTGGGTGTCGCGACACAAGACCCGGTGTTGCGCCAGAAGTTCTCGGGCAAGCCCGAGCATGTGGTGAACTACTTCTTCTTCATCGCCGAAGAAGTGCGTCTGATCATGGCGCAACTGGGCATCCGCAAGTTTGACGACATGATTGGCCGTGCCGATTTGCTCGACATGCGCGCCGGTATCCACCACTGGAAAGCCAGCGGCCTGGACTTCAGCCGCCTGTTTGCCATGCCTGCGGTAGCCGCAGACGTGCCCAAGTTCCACACCGAAACCCAGGAGCACGGCCTAGAGAAATCCCTGGACAACCTGCTGATTGCCAAGTCACGCTCGGCGATTGACAAAGGCGAGCGGGTGAAATTCATGGAGGTCGCGCGCAATGTCAACCGCTCGGTGGGCGCTATGTTGTCCGGTGCGGTCACCAAAGTTCACCCCGAAGGCTTGCCCGACGACACCATCCACATCCAGTTGGAGGGCACCGGCGGCCAGTCCTTTGGTGCGTTTCTGTGCCGCGGCATCACGCTGTATTTGATGGGCGACGCCAACGATTACACCGGTAAGGGCCTGTCTGGCGGCCGCGTGGTGGTGCGCCCGAGTATCGACTTCCGTGGTGACGCCATCAACAACACCATCGTCGGCAACACGGTGATGTTTGGCGCCACCAGCGGCGAAGCGTTCTTCAGCGGCGTGGCCGGTGAGCGCTTTGCGGTGCGCCTATCTGGTGCGACAGCGGTGGTGGAGGGCACGGGCGACCACGGTTGCGAGTACATGACCGGTGGCACCGTGGCGGTGCTGGGCAAGACCGGGCGCAATTTTGCCGCAGGCATGAGTGGTGGTGTTGCCTACGTTTTTGATGAAGACGGCCAGTTCGCCAAGCGCTGCAACACCGCCATGGTGGCGTTGGAAAAAGTGCTGACTGTGGCCGAGCAGCAGACCGGTATCAATGAAAAACTCTGGCACCGCGGGCTGGCAGACGAGGTGCAGCTCAAGAAACTGCTGGAAGACCACAACCGTTGGACCGGCAGCAAGCGCGCGCGCGAATTGCTGGATAACTGGGACATCAGCCGTCAGAAGTTCGTCAAGGTGTTCCCGCTGGAATACAAACGTGCCTTGGCTGAGATACAGGCAAGAAAAGAGGCCCTAGCCCTTATAGAACATGCGTCGATTGCTATTGAAAAAGTAGCATTTAAAGTCTGACGTCAATCAACGTAGCAGGAACATCTCATGGGAAAAATCACGGGTTTCATGGAATACGAGCGCATCGAAGAGGGCTACAAGCCCGTGCCCGAGCGCCTGAAGAACTACAAGGAGTTTGTGGTTGGTCTGGACGATGCACAGGCCAAGACCCAAGCCGCCCGCTGCATGGACTGCGGCACACCGTTTTGCAACAGCGGTTGCCCGGTCAACAACATCATTCCGGATTTCAACGATTTGGTCTATCAAGGCGACTGGAAAAACGCCATTGACGTGCTGCACAGCACCAATAACTTTCCCGAGTTCACCGGGCGCATCTGCCCGGCACCGTGTGAAGCCGCGTGTGTGCTCAATGTCAACGATGACCCGGTCGGCATCAAGTCGATCGAGCACGCCATCATCGACCGTGCCTGGGCTGAAGGCTGGGTCAAACCGCAGCCTGCCACGCACAAGACGGGCAAAAAAGTGGCGGTAGTGGGTTCCGGCCCGGCGGGCATGGCCGCGGCGCAGCAGTTAGCCCGGGTTGGCCATGAGGTGACCTTGTTTGAGAAAAACGACCGTGTCGGCGGCCTGTTGCGCTACGGCATTCCTGACTTCAAGATGGAAAAGAGCCACATTGACCGCCGCGTCGAACAGATCAAGGCCGAAGGTGTGACGGTTCGCACCGGCGTGCTGGTGGGCGCTTTGCCCAAGGGCAGCAAGGTCACCAACTGGGCCAAGGAAAGCGTGTCGCCCGAACAGTTGCAGGCGCAATTTGACGCGATCATCCTCACCGGGGGTTCCGAGCAGTCTCGCGACCTGCCAGTGCCTGGGCGCGACCTGGAAGGCGTCTACTTCGCCATGGAATTCCTACCGCAGCAAAACAAGGTGAACGCCGGTGACAAGCTCAAGCACCAGTTGCGGGCCGACGGCAAACACGTCATTGTGATCGGCGGCGGTGACACCGGTTCTGACTGTGTCGGCACCAGCAACCGCCATGGCGCTGCCAGCGTGACCCAGTTTGAAGTCATGCCACAGCCCCCAGCAGAAGAAAACCGCCCCTTGACCTGGCCCAACTGGCCCATGAAGCTGCGCACCAGCTCCAGCCACGACGAGGGTTGCAGCCGCGAGTTCGCGATTTCCACCAAGGAATTCATCGGCGAAAAGGGCAAGCTCACCGGCTTGAAGACAGTACACATCGAACTCAAAGACGGCAAGATGGTCGAAGTTCCGGGCACCGAGAAAACTTACCCGGCCGACATGGTCTTGCTGGCCATGGGGTTTGTGAACCCGGTGTCCACCGTGCTGGATGCGTTTGGCATCGAGAAAGACGCGCGTGGCAACGCCCGGGCCAGCACCGATTTTGTAGGTGGTTACGCCACCAACGTGCCCAAAGTGTTTGCCGCTGGTGACGTCCGCCGCGGCCAGAGCCTGGTGGTGTGGGCTATCCGTGAAGGCCGTCAGGCGGCGCGCTCGGTGGATGAGTTCCTGATGGGTTTTAGCGACCTTCCAAGGTAAGGGCGGGTCTGTCCCTTATCATCGCGGGTTCGGGTTTTCCCGAACTTTTTTTATTCATGACCACAAATCCCGTTAAACCGTTCGTTGAAATGCATCACCTGAGCTTTGGCTACGGTGAGCGTTTGATTCTGGACGACGTGTCGCTGGCCATTCCGCGTGGCAAGGTGACCGCGTTGATGGGCGCCTCAGGCGGTGGCAAGACCACCATCCTGCGGCTGATCGGCGGGCAGATCAGGGCGCAAAAAGGGCAGACCCTGTTTGACGGTCAGGATGTCACGCCCATGACACAGACTGAGCTCTATGTCGCACGTCGACGCATGGGCATGCTGTTCCAGTTTGGCGCCTTGTTTGTCGATCTCAATGTGTTTGAAAACGTGGCATTTCCGTTGCGCGAGCACACCGATTTGTCAGAAGCCCTGATCCGCGACATTGTGTTGATGAAGCTCAACGCCGTGGGTTTGCGCGGGGCACGCGATCTGATGCCCCGTGACTTATCAGGCGGCATGGCACGTCGGGTGGCGCTGGCGCGTGCGGTGGCGCTGGACCCCGAACTGGTGATGTACGACGAACCTTTTGCCGGGCTGGACCCGATTTCCCTGGGTACCGCGGCGACGCTGATCCGTGAGTTGAACGACGCCATGGGGCTGACCAGTATTTTTGTCAGCCATGATCTGGAGCAGACCTTCGCGGTTGCCGATCAGATCATTATTCTGGCCAATGGCAAGATTGCCACGCAGGGCACGCCCGATGAAGTGCGCAACAGCACCGACCCGCTGGTGCACCAATTTGTTCATGCCTTGCCGGAAGGGCCGGTGCATTTTCATTATCCGGGTCCCAGTCTGGCGCAGGACTTTTCTTCTGGAGTGGTGTCATGAGCTGGTACCAGCCTAAAGACATCGGGTTTGCGGTGCGCAGGCACCTCGACGCCATGGGCTACGCGGCGCGATTGCTGGGCCGCTTGCTGGGTACCTTCAGCTACGCCATCAAGCGCAATGTGCTGGTGCGCGACCAAATTCATTTTTTGGGCAACTACTCGCTGCCCATCATCACTGTCGCAGGCTTGTTTGTCGGGTTTGTGTTCGGGCTGCAGGGTTACTACATTTTGAAAACCTATGGCTCAGCCGAGTCGCTAGGCTTGATGGTGACGCTGACTTTGCTGCGTGAACTCGGTCCTGTGGTTTCGGCTCTGTTGTTTGCCGGGCGGGCGGGCACCTCGCTGACCGCTGAAATCGGTCTCATGAAGGCCGGTGAGCAGATCAGCGTCATGGAAATGATGGCGGTAGACCCGATCAAGCGGGTGCTGGCGCCGCGGTTCTGGGCGGGCGTGATCACCATGCCGCTGCTGGCTGCCATGTTCAGCGCCGCCGGCGTGATTGGCGGCTGGGTGGTGGGCGTGCTGATGATCGGTGTGGACGGCGGCGCGTTTTGGAGCCAGATTCAAGGCGGGGTGGATGTGTTTAAAGACCTGGGTAACGGTGTGTTGAAGAGTTTTGTCTTTGGTGTGGCGGTGACTTTTATCGCCCTATTGCAGGGCTACAACGCGCAGGCCACGCCTGAAGGGGTGGCCAAAGCGACCACCCGAACGGTGGTGATGGCCTCGCTCACGGTTTTGGGTCTGGATTTCATCCTGACCGCCATGATGTTCACAATTTGAGTTTCTGCAGGGCAGACCCAGGCGACGCATTGCGCGCTGGCTCTGCCTGCAACCATTGAGAAGGGATTTAAATGCAACGCTCGAAAAACGACCTCTGGGTTGGCCTGTTTGTGCTGCTGGGTGGCATCGCCATTTTGTTTCTGGCGCTGCAGTCGGCTAATCTGTTGAGCTTGAGCTTTCAGAAAACCTATGCGGTCACGGCCAAGTTTGACAACATCGGTGGCCTCAAGCCCAAAGCCGCGGTCAGAAGTGCTGGCGTGGTGGTGGGACGGGTGGAAGATATTGCGTTTGACGACAAGTCTTATCGGGCCAACGTTACCCTGGCACTGGAAGATCGCTTTGTGTTCCCCAAAGACAGTTCGCTGAAAATTCTGACCAGCGGCTTGCTGGGGGACCAGTATTTGGGCATTGAAGCCGGGGCAGACGACAAAAATTTGGCTGGCGGTGATGTCATTTCCAGCACACAGTCAGCGGTGGTTCTGGAGAACCTTATCAGCCAATTTTTATTTAGCAAGGCGGCGGAACCAGCCGCGCCCGAGTCCGGTAACTAAGTAACAGCATCGCACACCATGAGCCAAACCAAAAGTAACCAAAGATACCGCCGCTTTGCGGCGCGCACAGCATTTCTGACAGCCGCGCTGCTGCTCAGCGCTTGCGCCACTGGCCCCAACGCCGACCCGCGCGATCCGCTGGAGCCGTTCAATCGCGGTATGTACAGCTTTAACGATGTGGTTGATCGCGCGGTGGTCAAACCAGTCGCCACGGCCTACCGAGACGTTTTGCCTTCACCGGTGCGCACCGGGGTCAGCAACTTTTTCAGTAACCTGCAAGACCTGTGGTCGTTTGTCAACAACGCTTTGCAGCTCAAAGGCGAGGGTGCTGGCAACAGCATCATGCGCTTTGGTGTGAACACGGCGTTTGGTCTGGGCGGTGTGCTGGACATTGCTTCCGAGATGCGCATTGAGCGTTTCCCCGAAGACTTTGGTCAGACACTCGGGCACTGGGGCGTGGGTGCTGGCCCGTATGTGGTGTTGCCGCTGCTTGGCCCGTCTACCTTGCGTGACACGGCGGCGCTGCCGGTTGATTCCAACGGCAACGCCTTGTCTCATGTCAGTGACATACCCGCCCGCAACTCGGCGACCGTCCTGAATCTGGTGAATCGCCGTTCCCGCCTGCTGGATGCCAGCAAAATGCTGGAAGAGGTGGCGCTGGATCCCTACACCTTCACCCGCGATGCCTTTTTGCAACGCAGGCAGAGCTTGGTCTATGACGGTAGTCCCCCCGACCAGGACGATCTGCTGCCAACCTACGACAATCCTGCCCAATAGATTTTTCGAGAGAGATGACCATGAAACGACGTTTTTTACTGCATAGCCTGCCGGTTTTGGCTGCGGCAGCAATGGGTTTGAGAGTAGGTGCGGCTTGGGCTGCAGATGAAGCCCCGGATGCCTTGATCAAGCGGTTGACCCAAGAGGCAATTGATCTTATTCAGACTGACAAAGACGTGCAGTCGGGTGATGCCTCGCGCATCTTGGCTTTGGTCGAGCGGAAAGTCATGCCGCATGTGAATTTTCAGCGCATGACGGCGTCTGCCGTGGGCCCGGCCTGGCGGCGCGCCACGCCAGAACAGCGCGCCAAGCTGCAAGCCGAATTCAAAACCTTGCTGGTGCGCACTTACTCGGGTGCCATGAGCCAATCGCAAAACCTGAGCTTCAGCATCAAGCCCATGCGCTCGTCGCCTGAGGACAAAGAGGTGATTGTGCGCACCCTGATCAAGGGCCGCGGCGACCCGGTGCAGCTCGACTACCGCCTGGAAAAAACACCCGGTGAGGGCGCGGGCTGGAAAGTCTACAACCTCAACGTGCTGGGCGTCTGGCTGGTGGACACCTACCGCAGCCAGTTTTCAGCAGAAATTAACGCCAAAGGCATTGATGGACTGATTGCCACCCTGTCTGCGCGCAACAAATCCAACGCCTTTGGCGATGCCAAGCCCACCAAAGGCTGAGCGTGCTGAAACTGCCGGCTTTACTGACGCAAGCCACCGCCAGCACCTGCTTGCGTGAGTTGAGCGCCGCCCTGCCAAATCAGCCTGAGGCGGTGGTGGTTGATGCCTCTGGCCTGAGCAGGTTTGATTCGGCGGCGCTGGCTGTGCTGCTGTCTTTGCGCCGTGGCGCGCTGGGCTTAGGCAAAAGCTTTGCGGTCAGCGAACTGCCGCAGCGCATGGCCGATCTGGCGCGGCTTTATGGCATTGCGGAGCTGCTCCCGGCCACCGCTGGCGCTGCCCTTGCCGCTGAATCCCCTGCGGCAAAAAGCCTTCCGAAAAAATAGCCGTCTTCATGCCAGCCATCTCCTTTCAGTCTGTCTCCAAAGCCTATCCGTCTCCCCGCAACGCCGCCAGTGACACGTTTCTGGCGCTCGATGAGGTCAGTTTCAACATCGATCAAGGTGAGTTTTTTGGCCTGCTTGGCCCCAACGGCGCTGGCAAAACCACGCTGATCACCATCTTGGCCGGGCTGGCGCGAGCTACTTCTGGCACGGTCTCGGTGCTCGGCAGCGACGTGCAGAGCGACTATGCTGCAGCCCGTCGCAAGCTGGGCGTGGTGCCCCAAGAGTTGGTGTTTGACCCGTTTTTCAATGTGCGCGAGGCCTTGCGTTTTCAATCCGGCTACTTTGGCATCCAACACAACGACGCGTGGATTGACGAGCTGCTGGAAAGCCTGGGCCTCACCGACAAAGCCCACGTCAACATGCGGGTGCTCTCTGGCGGCATGAAGCGCCGGGTGCTGGTGGCGCTGGCACTGGTGCACAGGCCGCCGGTGATTGTGCTGGACGAACCCACCGCCGGTGTGGATGTGGAACTGCGTCAGACGCTGTGGGCGTTCATCTCCAAACTCAACAAGCAGGGCAGCACCGTGTTGCTGACCACCCACTATCTGGAAGAAGCCGAAGCGCTGTGTGGGCGCATTGCCATGCTCAAAGAGGGCAGGGTGGTGGCGCTCGACACCACCCGCGCCTTGCTCAAAGCGGCCTCCGGTAATGTGCTTCAATTTAAAATTGATAGCGAACTACCCTTGTCCTTGCCGGCTGGAGCCCGAGTGACAGGCCGTGTTGTGCAGTACCCGGCGATTGACGCGCTGGCCATTGAGCAGTATCTGGCAGCCGCACGCGAGGCGGGTTTGACGCTGCACGACATCGAAATCCGCCGCGCCGACCTGGAAGACGTGTTCTTGCAAGTGATGAAGCAGCACGCCCAGACGCCATCTCAGGCATCGAAGGCGGTGGTATGACCGGCTGGCAGATGCTCTTTACCAAAGAAATCATGCGCTTTTGGCGCGTGGTGGGGCAGACCATTGGCGGCCCGATCCTGACCGCCATGCTGTATCTGTTGATCTTTGGCCATGCGCTGGAGTCGCATGTGAAGGTCTACGACCAGGTCAGCTACACCGCCTTTTTGGTGCCCGGTCTGGCGATGATGAGTTTGCTGCAAAACGCCTTTGCCAACAGTTCGTCGTCGCTGATCACCAGCAAGGTCATGGGCAATCTGGTGTTCTTGCTGCTCACACCACTGTCTTACTGGCATTGGTTTGTGGCTTATGTGGGCGCTGCCATGGTCCGTGGGCTGGTGGTGGCGTTGGGGGTGTTTGTGGTGGCGGCGTTTTTTACCGACCTGTCTTTTGCTTGGCCGCTTTGGATTGTGGTGTTTGCCCTGATGGGTGCAGCGCTAATGGGCTCTTTGGGCTTGGTCGCCGGGCTGCACGCCGAAAAGTTTGAACAACTCGCGGCGTTTCAGAACTTCATCATCATGCCCTTGACGTTTTTGAGTGGTGTTTTTTACTCCATCCACTCGCTGCCCGCTTTTTGGCAGGGTGTGAGCCACCTCAATCCGTTTTTCTACATGATTGACGGTTTTCGCTACGGCTTTTTCGGGGTCAGCGATGTCTCGCCCTGGCTGAGTCTCGGTGTGGTGGGCACGACCCTGCTGCTGGTGGCTAGCATGGCGGCCTATTTGCTGCGTATTGGCTACCGCATCCGCAACTGATAATCAGCCTGTTTTCTTACCCTTGGCAGGCCAGATGCCTGCCCCGCCAACCCACTGATGTATGAACGCTGACCAACTCAAAGCCTTGATCGCCGCCGGACTAGCCTGCGAGCACATCGAACTCGATGGCGATGGCCGCCACTGGTTTGCCACCATCGTATCGAGCGAGTTTGAAGGCAAGCGCGCCATTGCCCGCCACCAGCGGGTGTACGCCACGCTGGGCGACAAGATGAAAACGGACGAGGTGCACGCCTTGTCCATGAAAGCTTTTACCCCGACCGAATGGGCCGCACAGCGCGCCTGAACCTGCGCCTCACACCGCACCCAACCTATGGACAAACTTCTGATTCGCGGTGGCCGCCGCCTGCACGGCGAGGTCATCATTTCCGGCGCCAAAAACGCCGCCCTACCCGAACTGTGCGCGGCGCTTCTGACTGCGGAGCCGGTGAACCTGCACAACGTGCCGCGCCTGAAAGATGTCGGCACCATGCGTACCTTGCTGGAGCACATGGGCGTGGTCACGCAGACTTTTGGCGAGCGCGGTGGCATGGGCTTTCATGCGGCTGACCCGATTCGCCCCGAAGCCCCGTACGAGCTGGTGAAAACCATGCGCGCCTCGGTGCTGGCGCTGGGTCCGCTGCTGGCGCGTTTTGGTCACGCCAAAGTGTCGCTGCCCGGTGGCTGCGCGATAGGTTCGCGCCCGGTGGACCAGCACATCAAGGGCCTGACCGCCATGGGGGCCGAGATTGTGGTCGAGCACGGCTACATGGTTGCTCGTCTTCCTGCGGGGCGCACGCGCCTCAAAGGTGCGCGCATCGCCACCGACATGGTGACCGTGACCGGCACCGAAAACTTTCTGATGGCCGCCTGCTTGGCGCAAGGCGAAACCCTTCTGGAAAACGCCGCCCAAGAGCCCGAGATTCCCGATCTGGCTGAAATGTTGATCAAAATGGGCGCCAAGATCGAAGGCCACGGCAGCAGCCGCATCCGCATCCAGGGGGTTGAAAAACTGCATGGCTGCACCCACCAGGTGGTGGCCGACCGGATTGAAGCGGGCACGTTTTTGTGCGCCGTGGCGGCAGCGGGCGGCGATGTGCTGGTGCGCCACGCCCGCATCGACCACCTGGAAGCCGTGGTGGAAAAGCTGCGCGACGCGGGTGTAACGGTGACGGTTGAAGGTGACGGCATCCGCGTGCGATCTGGCGGTGCATCGGGTTTGAAAGCGCAGAACTTTCGCACCACCGAGTACCCCGGTTTCCCCACCGACATGCAGGCGCAGTTCATGGCGCTGAACGCCGTGGCCCAGGGTGCATCGATGGTGACCGAGACCATTTTCGAGAACCGCTTCATGCATGTCGACGAGTTGGTTCGCCTGGGTGCCAACATCCAGATCGACGGCAAAGTCGCCTTGGTGGAAGGGGTGCCGCAGCTCTCCGGCGCCATGGTGATGGCGACTGACCTGCGCGCTTCGGCCAGTCTGGTGATTGCCGGGCTGGTGGCGCAGGGCGAGACGCTGGTAGACCGCATCTACCATCTGGACCGGGGTTACGACCAGATGGAAGAGAAGCTGCGCGCGCTGGGTGCTGACATCGAGCGGGTGAGATGACCCCCGCGCTCGTCACTTTGTGTACTTCGTTGCCCCCCGATGGGGCCCGCGCGCCTTGGGGCGGCCCGGCGGCGCTCACGCCATGAAAGCAGACGATGCGATGCTGTTCTTACTATTGTTGTTATAGCTGCTTACGCAGGCTTTATAAGGTCTAGAGGCCAAAATGATCACTATTGCATTGTCCAAAGGACGCATCTTTGAAGAAACCTTGCCTCTGCTCAAGGCCGCTGGTATCGAGGTGCTGGAAGACCCGGACACCTCGCGCAAACTGATCTTGACCACCAACCAGCCCGATGTGCGGGTGCTGGTGGTGCGCGCCACCGATGTGCCCACTTATGTGCAGTACGGCGGTGCCGACATGGGCATTACCGGCAAAGACACGCTGCTGGAGCACGGCAGCCAGGGCCTGTACCAACCGCTGGACTTGCACATTGCCCAATGCCGCATCAGCGTGGCGGTGCGTTCGGACTTTGATTACAAAACCGCTGTCAAAAAGGGGTCACGCCTGACGGTGGCGACCAAGTATGTGGCGATTGCGCGCGAGTTTTTTGCCTCCAAGGGTGTGCACGTGGACCTGATCAAGCTCTACGGCAGCATGGAACTCGCACCCCTGGTAGGCATGGCCGACGCGATTGTCGATTTGGTGTCCACCGGCAACACCCTCAAGGCCAACCATCTAGTTGAGGTGGAGCACATCATGGACATCACCTCGCGCCTGGTGGTGAACCAGGCCGCCCTCAAGCTCAAGCAGGCGCAGATTCGTCCGATCATTGACGCGTTTGAGTCCGCTGTCGGGGCATCACAATAACCATCCGTAAAATGTTTATGCGCGTTTATCTTGACAATTGCTGCTTGCAGCGCCCTCTGGACAAGCAGACACAGCCTCGAATCCGGGTTGAAACAGAGGCAGTTTTTGCGGTGCTTGCGGCAGTTCAAGCCAAGGATGTCACGCTTTGCAATTCCGAGGTTTTGCTGTATGAAATCAGCCGAATACCCGATGATGCAAGGCGGGCAGCATCGCTGTCCATGTTGTCCTTGGCTGACGAGCTTTTGGTCGTGACGCAGGCTGCTGAAACCCTGGCTTTGTCATTTGAAGAGCAAGGCTTGGGCGCGGTGGATGCCTTGCATCTGGCATGTGCGTCTCTGGCCAAAGTGGATTATTTTTGTACCTGTGACGACAGGTTGTTTCGCAAAGCCAATAGCATGTCAGGTTTGGGCTGCCAGATCATCTCTTTATTGAATCTTGTTGTGGAGGTATCGCTATGAACGCAGTTATTCATCCGCTAGCTGAAATTTCGCAACGAGCAAGGCAGGTTCTGATTCAGGAACTGGGGGTGACGGATGCAATCCGGTTTCTAAACCAGTTTCAAGCAGGTAGCGGCGACTACACGCGAGAGCGCGAGCCCCTGTTCAAGGGTGAAACTGTCAAAAGTATCGCCGCTGCCATTCGGGCACAACGGCCAAATCAAGCCTAGCTGGTTTTTTCATCGGTTCATTCCACGTCTAATTCTTCGTCAAGTCGCAATGAAAGTCATAGCTACCCCCGCATATTTATCAACGGCTAGCAGCACTTTTGAAGCTGAATTCAAGGCGCGTCTGTACTGGTCTGCCGAGACTGATGCGGGCATCGAACAGCGTGTGGCCGACATCCTGGCTGACGTGCAACACCGTGGTGATGCCGCTGTGCTGGACTACACCGCGCGTTTTGACGGCCTGCAGGCGGCCAGCGTGGCTGAACTGGAACTCACGCAAGCTGAGCTAAAAAGTGCCTTTGACGCCTTGCCTGATGCACAGCGCTATGCGCTGGAGCAGGCCGCCAAACGCGTGCGCAGCTACCACGAGGCGCAAAAGCAAGCCAGCGGCGAGAGCTGGAGCTACCGCGACGCCGATGGCACCCTGCTTGGCCAGAAGGTCACCCCGCTGGACCGCGTCGGCATCTACGTGCCCGGCGGCAAGGCGGCGTACCCCTCCAGCGTGCTGATGAATGCCATTCCCGCGCATGTGGCCGGTGTCGGCGAGATCATCATGGTGGTGCCGACCCCGGTACGCGGCAGCGTGGCCAGCGGCGGTAATGGCGCTGCATCTGACGCCAAACCTGAAGTCAACACACTGGTGCTGGCCGCCGCCTATGTCGCGGGCGTCAGCCGCGTCTTCACCATTGGTGGCGCGCAGGCCGTGGCCGCGCTGGCCTATGGCACACTGACGATTCCCGCCGTGCACAAGATCACCGGCCCCGGCAATGCCTACGTGGCCGCCGCCAAGCGCCGCGTGTTCGGCACCGTCGGCATCGACATGATTGCCGGCCCCAGCGAGATTTTGGTGCTGGCTGATGGCAGTACGCCGCCGGATTGGGTGGCGATGGACCTGTTCAGCCAGGCTGAACACGACGAGTTGGCGCAAAGCATCCTGCTGTGCCCTGACAAAGACTACATCGACCAGGTGCAGGAAAGCATCAACCGCCTGTTGCCTGAGATGCCACGGCGCGAGATCATCGCCAAAAGCCTCAACGACCGCGGCGCGCTGATCCTCACCCGCAGCATGGAAGAGGCCTGCGACATTGCCAACCGCATCGCACCCGAGCATCTGGAGGTCTCCAGCCGCGACCCGCACCGCTGGGAGCCGCTGCTGAAGCACGCTGGCGCGATTTTTCTCGGGGCGTACACCTCCGAGAGCCTGGGCGACTACTGTGCCGGCCCCAACCATGTGCTGCCTACCAGCGGCACCGCGCGCTTTTCGTCACCCCTGGGTGTTTACGACTTTCAAAAGCGCAGCAGCCTTATTGAAGTCAGCGAGGCCGGGGCGCAAACGCTGGGGCAGATTGCCTTGGTCCTTGCACACGGCGAAGGTTTGCAGGCCCATGCGCGGGCGGCTGAAATGCGCTTGAAGACGCCTGACTAAACTCGGTTTGCTGCGTGTCAGCGCAACCTCCGGGGCCAGATAACAGGTTGAGCGGCTTTAAGTCGAAACTGTTGTCGTTGGTGCGTTCAGTGGCGCACGACGATCTGGATGGACATGAACTGACCGAGGGTTTGCTCAAGAACATCGACGTGGCGAATCAGGCCTATGATTCGCTCCTTTCATGCGCCACCAAAGCGCTGGGCCAGATGCCGCTGGTGATGAGCCTTGCAGCCGCCGACCCAAAGCAGTTGGGCCCGCTAAACAGCGCATCCAGTGGTCAGGCGACACATGTTTACAGCCTTTTGGAGTTATAAGCTTTTTATGCCTCTAGCCCTTATAGATAAAGCGTTGGTAGCTACAGTTTCAGTACTGAGTATGTGCCGCGTATGAGCGCCCCTGTGTTGATTTTGGGCTGGGGCAACCTCAGCCGTGGCGACGATGCGCTGGGCCCCTTGTTGCTGGATGCGCTGCACCTCGGCCTGCCGGATCGTCTGCGCGAGCAGGTCGAGTTTCTGGATGAATTCCAGTTGAAGATCGAGCACGCGATGGCACTGCTTGGGCGCAGGCATGTGCTTTTGGTCAACGCCAGCCTGAGCGGCGCTACGCCATTTGAGGTGAGCCAGCCGCTGCCGGCGCCGGACCAAAGTTACACCTCCGACCCCTTGTCGCCCCCTGGGCTGCTGCATTTGTACCAGGAACTGCACGCCACATCGCCACCGCCCTGTACGCTGCTGGCGATCCGCGCTGAGCGCGTTGAACTGGGTGAAGCGCCAAGCACCCAGGCGCTGCAGAACTTGGACGCTGCGCTGCGCTGGGTGCTTACCGAGTGGCTGTACCAGGCTTTTCCCGCCCCGGATCACAGTTCCGCCGCACCTTAATCGGGGCATTGCAACCATCTATTCCCAAGAAAATTTTTTAGACGACGCTTCTTTGCCTTTCGCCTCATGACCCTTTCCTCAGCAGTGATTCCTGGCCTACCCCGCATCCGGGCCGACGTGCAAGCCATGCACGCCTATGTGGTGCAAAACGCCGATGGCCTGATCAAGCTGGACGCCATGGAGAACCCGCACCGCCTGTCGCTAGAGCTGCAGGCCGAACTCGGCCAGCGCCTGGGCGCAGTGGCGCTAAACCGCTACCCCGGTCCACGTATCAACGATTTGCAGGCCGCTTTACGCCGCCACGCTGGCGTGCCGCAAGACTATGGGCTGATGCTCGGCAACGGCTCGGATGAACTCATCAGCCTGCTGTCGCTGGCCTGCGCGGTGCCACCGTCTGCCGCCAACGGCCAGCAAAAAGCCTGCGTGCTGGCGCCAGAGCCGGGGTTCGTCATGTACGCCATGAGCGCGCAGTTGCAGGGGCTGGACTATGTCGGCGTGCCCTTGACCACAGACTTTGAACTGGATGTGCCCGCCATGCTTGCAGCCATAGCGCAGCATTGCCCGGCCATCACCTACCTTGCTTACCCGAATAACCCCAGCGCCAATCTGTGGGACGACGCTGCCATGGAGGCCGTCATTGCGGCGGCTGGCGCGCAGGGCGGCTTGGTGGTGATTGACGAGGCTTACCAGCCCTTTGCCGCGAGCAGCTATCTGGACCGCCTGACGCAACACCCGCATGTGCTGCTGTTGCGCACCTTGAGCAAGTTTGGTCTGGCGGGTGTGCGCCTGGGTTATCTGATCGGGCCGCAAGCCTTGATCGCCCAGCTCGACAAGGCCCGCCCGCCCTACAACGTGAGTGTGCTGAATGCCGAGGCAGCGCTGTTCGCGCTTGAGCATGAAGCGGTTTTCACCGCGCAAGCCCTTGATGTCGTTGCACAACGCGCTTTACTTTTGGAAGCATTGGCGCAACTGCCTGGCGTGCAGGTGTTCCCTAGCGAAGCCAACATGATCCTGCTGCGCGTGCCGGACGCGCAAAAAACCTTCGACGGCATGAAAGCGCGCGGGGTGTTGATCAAGAACGTTTCTAAAATGCATTCACTGTTAAACCACTGCCTGCGCCTGACCGTGGGCACCGCGCCCGAAAACCGCCAAATGCTGGCAGCCCTGGAAACCTCGCTATGACCAACTACCCGCTGACTGAACTCCCTGAAGCCTTGGGTACCACCGTGCCGCGCATCGCCGAACTGGTTCGCAACACAGCCGAGACCAATGTGTCGGTGCGCGTCAACCTGGATGGCACCGGGGAGTCGCGCCTGCACACCGGCATCGGCTTTTTTGACCACATGCTGGACCAGATCGCCCGCCACGGCCTGATTGACCTCGACATTGACGCCGAGGGCGACCTGCATATTGACGCCCACCACACCGTGGAAGACGTGGGCATCACGCTGGGTCAGGCGGTGCACAAGGCCATGGGCGACAAAAAAGGCATCCGGCGCTACGGCCACGCCTATGTGCCGCTGGACGAAGCACTGAGCCGCGTGGTGGTGGATTTTTCCGGCCGCCCGGGTCTGGTGATGGATGTGACGTTCACCAGCGGCATGATCGGCAACTTTGACAGCCAGTTGGTGCATGAGTTCTTTCAAGGCTTTGTCAACCACGCCTTTGTCACGCTGCACATCGACAACCTCAAAGGCGTCAACGCGCACCACCAGTGTGAGTCGGTGTTTAAGGCCTTTGCCCGGGCGCTGCGCGCTGCCGTGGAACTCGACCCCCGCGCAGCAGGCCAGATTCCCTCCACCAAGGGTTCGCTGTAATTTATATGCCAAATTGGCCTCTGGCCCTTTAGATATAAGCGCTGATAGCTATGAATAGTGTATCTACTAATCCCTCGGAAAAAATCGTAGCGGTGGTCGATTACGGCATGGGCAATTTGCGATCGGTATCGCAGGCGGTGCAGGCGGCGGCGGTGGGCACTGGTTACCAAGTGGTCATCACCGCTAACCCTGACGAGGTGCGCGCGGCCGAACGCGTGGTGCTGCCCGGCCAGGGCGCCATGCCGGATTGCATGCGCGAGCTGCGTGAATCCGGTCTGCAGGAATCGGTACTGGAAGCCGCAGCCAACAAGCCGCTGTTTGGTGTGTGTGTCGGCATGCAGATGCTGCTAGATCACAGCGCCGAGGGCGACACGCCGGGGCTGGGCCTGATCCACGGCCAGGTCAGCAAATTTGACCTAGTAGGCCAGTTGCAACCCGACGCCAGCCGCTACAAGGTGCCGCAAATGGGCTGGAACCAGGTGTGGCGCAACAACCATAGCGGCGCGCCGCACCCGGTGTGGGGTGAGGTGCCCGACGGCAGCTATTTCTACTTTGTGCACAGTTTTTACGCCAAACCGTCGGATGCGCGCCACAGCGTGGGCGAGACAGACTATGGCCAGCGCTTTAGTTCGGCTATTGCACGTGATAATATTTTTGCGACACAATTTCATCCCGAAAAAAGTGCTGACCACGGGCTGGCCCTGTACCGCAACTTTCTTCACTGGAATCCTTGATTCAGTTTCACCCGACACGCGTCATGTCATCGACCCCTCGTTTTGAGTGCGCCCCGCGCCGGGCTTGAATCAGCACAGCTTTTTCCAGGCCACCGGTTCCCCCCGTTTTTTTCACCCTCCAACGCGAAGCATCATGCTTTTAATTCCTGCCATCGATCTTAAAGACGGTCACTGCGTGCGCCTGCAACAAGGCGACATGAAACTTGTCACCACCTTCAGCGAGGAACCCGCCGTGATGGCGCGCAGTTGGGTGGATAAAGGCGCGCGCCGTCTGCATCTGGTCGACCTGAACGGCGCATTTGCCGGGCAGCCAAAAAACGAGGCCGCCATACGCAAAATCCTTAAAGCCGTGGGCAGCGAGGTGGATGTGCAACTGGGCGGCGGCATTCGTGACCTAGACACGATCGAGCGTTATCTGGATATTGGCCTGCGCTACGTCATCATTGGCACGGCGGCGGTGCGCAACCCGGGTTTTTTGCAAGATGCCTGCACCGCGTTTGGCGGCCACATCATCGTCGGCCTAGACGCCAAGGACGGCAAGGTCGCCACCGACGGCTGGAGCAAGCTCACCCGCCACGGTGTGATCGACATGGGCAAGAAGTTTGAAGATTTCGGTGTCGAATCCATCATTTACACCGACATTGGCCGCGACGGCATGCTCAGCGGCATCAACATCGAGTCCACCGTGCGGCTGGCGCAAGCCTTGACCATTCCGGTGATTGCCTCGGGTGGCCTGTCCAACATTGCCGACATCGAGGCCTTGTGCGCGGTGGAAGAAGAGGGCGTTGAAGGCGTCATCTGCGGTCGCGCTATTTACAGCGGTGACCTTGATTTTGAAAAGGCGCAAGAGCGGGCGGATGAACTCAATGGTTGAAGGCCAATGCCGCGTCTTTCGGGGATTAGGCTGCCTGGGTATTCTGCTGCGCGGCTGTCCCCCGACCTGCGGTCTCATCCTTGATTTGGCCAAACCCCAAGTCCACGCTACACAGAACACCCAGACAGCCAAATCTGGCGATGTTGGTGTTTACTCGTGGGTGACTCATGCTGGCTAAACGCATCATTGCCTGTTTGGACGTGACCGGTGGCCGGGTTGTCAAGGGCGTCAACTTTGTCGAACTGCGCGACGCCGGTGATCCGGTGGAAATTGCGGCGCGCTACAACGATCAGGGTGCGGACGAGCTCACCTTTCTCGACATCACCGCGACCAGTGACGGGCGCGACCTGATTCTGCACATCATTGAGGCGGTGGCCAGTCAGGTGTTCATTCCGCTGACTGTCGGTGGTGGTGTGCGCACGGTGGAAGATGTGCGCCGCCTGCTGAATGCTGGGGCGGACAAAACCAGTTTCAATTCGGCGGCGATTGCCAACCCGCAGATCATTCGTGATGCGTCGCGCAAGTACGGTGCGCAGTGCATCGTGGTGGCCATCGATGCCAAACGGCGCACTGCTGAAGACGCTTTGCGACTTGGCGCCAATGGCCAACCTGTAGGCGAAGGCTGGGACGTGTACAGCCACGGCGGACGCCAAAACACCGGCCTGGATGCGGTGGCCTGGGCGACCCAGATGGCGGAGTTTGGCGCGGGTGAGATTTTGCTCACCAGCATGGACCGCGACGGCACCAAGGCTGGCTTTGACTTGGCACTGACCCGTGCGGTGAGCGATGCAGTGAGTGTGCCAGTGATTGCCTCGGGCGGCGTAGGCACGCTGGACCATCTGGCCGACGGCATTCAGCTTGGAGGCGCGGATGCGGTGCTGGCGGCCAGCATCTTTCACTACGGCGAGTTCACCGTGGCGCAGGCCAAGGCCCGCATGGCTGAGCGAGGCATTCCCGTCAGGTTCTAAGAAAAATTGGCCTCCAGCCCTTATAAATAAAGCGCTGATAGCTATCAATTTAGATTGTCCCGCTGATCAGGGACAATGCTTTCATGAATTATCTCGATGCCATCAAGTGGGACGCGCAAGGCCTGGTGCCGGTCATCGCGCAAGAGCAGGGCACGGGCGACGTGCTGATGTTTGCCTGGATGAACCGCGAAGCGCTGCAAAAAACCGCTGAGCTGGGCCGTGCGGTGTATTTCAGTCGCTCACGCAACAAGCTGTGGTTCAAGGGCGAAGAGTCCGGCCATGTGCAGACCGTGCATGAAATCCGTGTGGACTGTGATGCCGACGTGGTGTTGCTCAAGGTGACCCAAACCGGCCACACGCCGGGCATTGCTTGCCATACTGGGCGACACAGCTGTTTTTTCAGTGTTTATGAAAATGGCGTGTGGAAAGTCACTGACCCGGTCTTGAAAGATCCGCAAACCATCTACAAATGAGTGCCATGCAATCCACCACTTCATCTTCCGACTCGCTGGCCGCGCTGGCTGCGGTGATCGAATCGCGCTTGCCCGCGCGCGGTGGCGACCCCGACGCCAGTTATGTGGCGCGTTTGCTGCATAAGGGGCCGGATGCCTTTCTGAAAAAAATTGGCGAGGAAGCCACCGAGGTGGTCATGGCCGCCAAGGACGCCGACCACGGCGGTGACAAGGCGAAGATCGTCTACGAGGTGGCCGATTTGTGGTTTCACAGCATGATTGCGCTGGCGCACTATGGGCTCAGCCCGGCCGATGTGCTGACTGAGCTGAACCGCCGCGTCGGCACCAGCGGCATCGAGGAAAAGGCGCTGCGCAAGGTCAAAGCGCGCGAAGCCGAGCCACAAGGAGACCCTTCATGACACAGGATTTTTCAAGCAACCAGGCGGCCAACGGTCAGAGCGGAGAGTCGCGCGAGCTGGACGTGCAAACCCTCAACGGCCTGAACGCCTGGGGCACGGTCAGCTACATCCTGCATTTGATCGTCGCGGTGGCGGCGCTGATTCCGGGCGCACAGATGGGGCCGCTGCTGCTGGTCGTGGCACTGGTGATTGATCTGGTCAAGCGTGGTGACGCGGTGGGCACCTGGCATGCCTCGCACTTTCGCTGGCGTATTCGCACCGTGATCATTGCCGGCATCTTGTATCTGGTGACCGCGCCTTTGTGGTTGCTGCTGTTTTTGCCGGGCTGGCTGGCTTGGCTGGCCATTTCAATCTGGTTTTTGTACCGCATCGTCAGTGGCATGGTGCGTTTGAACAAAGGTTTGCCGATGGAGATCCCCGCATGACGGAGAAGATTGTTGACAGTGACCGGAATTGCCTGTTCTGCAAAATCGCGTCGGGCCAAATCCCGTCAAAACTGGTCTATCAGGACGACGAGTTGTACGCGTTTCACGACATTCACCCGTGGGCGCCGGTGCATTTCTTGTTGATCCCCAAACTGCACATCCCGTCGATGGCCCAACTCACCGACGCGCAAGCCGGGTTGATGGGGCGCATGCTGGTGCTGGCGCCCAAGCTGGCGCTGGAGCAGGGGTGCAACCCTTACCCATCCGGGGGCTTTCGCCTGGTCTGCAATACTGGGTTGGAAGGCGGCCAGGAAGTGCAGCACCTGCATATTCATGTGATGGGTGGTCCCCGGCCCTGGTTGCGGGGATAATCCCGCTCTTTTCCCGCAGACGTAGCGGGTACCCGTCAAAAATTTCAGAAATCGTTAGGAGAAGCAGCATGGGTTCATTTTCAATTTGGCATTGGCTGATCGTTTTGTTGATCGTGGTCATGGTTTTTGGCACCAAAAAGCTCAAAAACATGGGCAGCGACTTGGGCGGTGCGGTCAAGGGCTTCAAGGAAGGCATGAAGGACGGTAGCACCACCGCGGACGACAAAACCCCTGAGCAGGTTGCACAAGTCAAAGCTGACAAAACCACGATTGACGTCCAAGCCAAGCAAAAGTCTTGATGCAAAACGCGGGCAGGGTGCAAGGTTGGCATGATTGATCTTGGTGTTTCGAAATTGGCCTTGATTGGCGCGGTGGCGCTGATCGTCATCGGGCCGGAAAAGTTGCCGCGTGTGGCGCGCACGATGGGGACCCTGCTGGGCAAGGCGCAACGCTACATCAGTGATGTTAAAGCCGAGGTCAGCCGCTCCATTGAGCTCGACGAGCTCAAAAAGATGAAAGAGTCGGTCGAGAGCGCGGCCAAGGATGTTGGCCACTCGATCCGGGAAAACGCTGCCGATTTCGAAAAATCCTGGAACGAGGCCACTGCAGGCGCGTCAAAGGGCTTGGGTGACTATGGCTCGGAACTGACTGAGCCCCCCCCTGAATACCGCCACCCGAAGAAAAACTGGCGTTTGAAACAAGGCACCATGCCCAACTGGTATAAGGCCCGCACCGGAATGCGCACCCGTGCCCTGTCAGGCGCGGCCCGGGTGGCACGCTACCGGCCGAAAAAATACAAATAATGGCAGATTCTTCCAAAAAAGACGACGAGCTGTCGGGGTCTGAGCAGCCGTTTTCCCAGCATCTGGTCGAGTTGCGCGACCGCATGGTCAAGGCCGCGATTGCGATCGTGGTGGTGGCTGTGGCGCTGGCGCTTTTCCCTGGCCCCGGCGCCTTGTATGACATGCTGGCCGCGCCCCTGGTGGCGCACTTGCCGGCAGGGTCCACGTTGATCGCGACCTCTGTCATTTCGCCTTTCATGGTGCCGCTCAAGGTGCTGATGATGACCGCATTTTTAATCGCACTGCCGGTGGTTCTGTACCAGATATGGGCCTTTGTGGCTCCCGGTTTGTACGCCAATGAAAAAAAACTGGTGATGCCGCTGGTGGTGTCAAGCACCATGCTGTTTTTTGTCGGGGTGGCGTTTTGTTACTTCTTCGTATTTGGCCGGGTGTTCGCGTTTATTCAGAGTTTTGCGCCAAAAAGTATTACCGCCTCGCCAGATATTGAGGCATACCTGAGCTTTGTGCTGTCGATGTTTCTGGCCTTTGGGCTGGCGTTTGAAGTGCCGGTGGTGGTGGTGGTGCTGGCACGCATGGGCATTTTCAGCATCGAGAAGCTGAAGGAATTTCGCGGCTACTTTGTCGTGCTGGCCTTCATCATTGCGGCCATCGTGACGCCGCCCGACGTTGTGTCGCAACTGGCACTGGCTATTCCCATGGTTGCGTTGTATGAGGTGGGCATCATCGCCGCACAGCTGTTCATTAAGCACACCAAGGCGCCTGACGACGAAACGCCGCCAAGCTCGTCGTCCTGAGCGGTCCTGCCTGGCGCGTCCTTACTGCGGGCGCTGCGCCGGTCGGGGGCGCATGCCCGGCGCAATTTGTAGCGTGGTCTTACCATTGGTGCGCTGCACCTCAAAAGCCTGTGACTGGCCAGGGGGCAGTGAGGCCACCACTGATAGCAATTCGGCCACGTTGTGCACCTCCTGGTCGGCCACTGCCGTTACCACATCACCCGGTTTCATGCCACCTTGCGCGGCCGGGCCATTTTGTAGCACGCCGGTGATGATGACGCCATGCTCGGCTGGCACGCCAAAGGTCTGCGCCAGTTCGGGCGTGAGTTCGTTGGGCTCCACACCAATCCAGCCGCGCGTGACTTGGCCGTCTTTCACAATGCCCTCCAGCACCATCTTGGCAGTCGAGACCGGAATGGCAAAGCCAATGCCCATGCTGCCGCCCGAGCGCGAATAAATCGCCGTGTTGATGCCCAGCAGGTTGCCGTTGGTATCCACCAGCGCGCCGCCTGAGTTGCCAGGATTGATAGCTGCATCTGTCTGAATGAAGTTCTCAAAGGTGTTGATACCCAGCTGGTTGCGTCCCAACGCGCTGACGATGCCGCTGGTCACCGTTTGGCCGACGCCAAACGGGTTGCCGATGGCCAGCACCTGGTCACCCACCTGCAGCGCATTCGAATCGCCCAGAACAATCACCGGCAGTCGGTCCAGGTCGATTTTGAGCACCGCTAGGTCAGAGTCGGGATCGGTGCCGATCACTTTCGCGCGGGCCTGGCGGCGGTCGTTAAGGATGACTTCGATCTCGTCAGCCGCTTCGATGACGTGGTTGTTGGTCAGAATGTAGCCGTCCGAGCTGACGATCACGCCGCTGCCCAAGCCCATTTGCGCCCGGTCTTGCTGTTCACCAAAAAAGAATTTGAACCAAGGGTCATTGCCGTGCGGGCTGGGACGGGCGTTTTTGCTGATGTTGATGCTGACCACCGCTGACGATGATTTTCGTGCCGCCAGCCGGAAGCTGCCAGCCGGCACGCTGTCGGCGCGCGCAGCCGGTGCCTCCAGTACCGCCACTGAAGAGGTCACCCCGCGCTGGGGCAACCAGCCCGGCTTGAGGGTGCCCACAACAAAGTAGGCGGCCAAGACAACGGTGACCGTTTGGGAAAACAACAACCAAAGACGTTTCATGGGGTGAAGGGCTGAGCCCAGTTTCAGGAGATAAACAAATTAAATTGTAGGTATACAGTGCGACTTCAATGCCCAAGACGCCTGATCACATCCTTATTTTGGCCCAGGCGCCAGCCAAGCCAGCCATAGGCGCACCCTGCAATGGCTGCGGCGTATGTTGTTTGCTGGAGCCGTGTCCGCTGGGCGTGGTCTTGTCCGGCACGCGGCAAGGGCGTTGCCATGCGCTGCGCTGGGATGAGGGTGCCCTGATGTACCGCTGCGGTGCCATCACACAGCCGCTGGAGGTGCTCGCCCAACGCATGCCACAGTGGTTGCGCTGGGCTGTTTCGCCACTGGCCAGCGTTCTGGCCGTTTTGGCGGTGCGCTGGGTGGCGGCTGGAAAAGGCTGCGACTGTGATGCGGAGCTGAAGCCAACCTCGGGGCCAGACGCACCACGCTAGCCATGCCAAGTCACGGCCTGTGCCCTATTGTCAACGGTAGACCTTTATCATCTAGACCCCGATATTCTTTGGTTTGACAAATGATTCACCGCAACGAACTTCTGGGCGCACTCGACGCTTTGCTAGAGCCCGCGCAGTTTCGCGACTATGGCCCCAACGGCCTGCAGGTGGAAGGCGGCGCACAGGTTCGCAAAATCGTCTGCGGGGTCACGGCCAGCCGAGCGCTTATTGAAGCCGCCATTGAGGCCAGAGCAGACACCCTGCTGGTGCACCACGGCTTGTTCTGGCGCGGTCAGAGTGGTTGCGTGACCGGCTGGATGAAGCAGCGCCTGGCGCTGCTGCTGGCCCATGACATCAATCTGCTGGCCTACCACCTGCCGATGGACGCCCACCCCGAGTTGGGCAACAACGCACAACTCGCCCGCAAACTGGGCCTGGTGGGCCAAGCCAGCTTTGGTGAGCAGAACCTGGGGTGGCTGGGCGAGCGCGCCAACGGCCCCGGTTTTGAATCAGCCCAGGCCTTGGCAGACCATGTCGCTTATATACTAAATAGGCCTGTAGCCCTTATAAATAAAGCGCAGATAACTATTAAAAAAATAGCATGGTGCAGCGGTGGTGCGCAGAGCTATTTCGAGGCGGCCATTGCCGCCGGAGCAGATGCCTTCATCACCGGCGAATTATCCGAGCCGCAAACCCACCTGGCCCGCGAATGTGGTGTGGCTTACCTGGCGTGCGGTCACCATGCCACCGAGCGCTATGGTGCCCCTGCCGTAGCAGCGCATGTGGCTAACCAGTTTGGACTGGAACATGTATTCATCGACATCGACAACCCGGCTTGAGCACACCATGACTGAATCTGCTGCCCTGCAACCGCTTGCCATCACCCAAGGGGATTCGGCCGGTATTGGCCCGGAAATCATCGTTAAGGCGTTCCGTGACGCGCCGGATCAATTGCGTGGCTGCTTTGTGGCCGGCGATGTAGCGACCCTGCGGCGTGCCGCCCAGGTGGTTGCTACGGGCGCAGTGGTGATGCCCGTGCTGCAGTTGTCAGACGTGCAAGAGGCCCTGCAATGCCCGCCGCGGTGTGTGCCGGTATGGCAGGTGGATTCACCTGCCAGCGCGCTGCCACCTCCGCCTTTCGGCCAGATCAGCGCACATGCCGGTCAGATGGCCGGTGATTGTGTGGTTTGGGCGGCCAATGCGGCATTGCGTGGCGACGTGGCTGGGCTGGTCACAGCACCGCTGAACAAAGCGGCTTTGTCGCTGGCAGGTGCACCGTATGTGGCTTTTCCAGGGCACACCGAACTGTTGCAGTCGTTGGCGGCAGCGCATCAGGGGCTAACGATCAGCCAATGCCCAGTACGCATGATGCTGGCCAACGACGAATTACGGGTGGTGCTCGTCAGTATTCACTTGTCGATGCGCGACGCCTTGGCGGCGGTGACGTTCGAGAATGTCTTGCAAAGCCTGTTGATCACCCACAACGCCCTGAAAGCGCTGCTGGGCCGTGTGCCGCGCATTGGCGTGGCGGGTCTCAATCCGCATGCGGGAGAGGGCGGGTTGTTTGGCACGGAAGAAGGCGACATCATTGCCCCTGCAGTGGCGTTAGCCCGGCAGCAAGGGGTGTCGGCGAGCGACCCCCAGGCTCCTGACACTATCTTTATGCGCGCGCGGGCCACAGGTGAACACTCCGGCGAATTCGATGTGGTGCTGGCCATGTACCATGACCAAGGCCTGATTCCTGTGAAGTATTTGGGTGTTGAAAAAGGGGTCAATGTCACCTTGGGTTTGCCGCTGGTGCGTACCAGCCCGGACCATGGCACCGCCTTTGATATGGCCGGAACAGGCCGGGCCGACGCGTCCAGCCTGATAGAAGCGGTGCGCATGGCGAGGCTTCTGTCAAGTCAACGTGACAAAAGTCACCGTTACCCGAGCGCGGGCCTTGGATAAAAGTGGCTAAGTTACAATGCTTTCCTTTGATTAGGTGTGGTTTTTATCATCAAGGATGCCCATGAGTGAATCTGTTGTCAAAACCGGTTTGGTAGATGCCGAAAAACGAACATGGCTGATTGCCTCCAGCGCAGTTGGGGCTCTGGGCACCGCGGCCCTAGTGATCCCTTTTGTTGCTTCGTTTCAACCCTCGGAAAGAGCCAAAGCTGCTGGTGCTGCGGTCGAGGCAGATATCTCCGGGTTGAAGCCGGGCGAAAAAATGACGGTGGAGTGGCGCGGCAACCCTGTCTGGATCGTGCGCCGCACGCCAGAAATGCTGGCCGATTTGGCCAAGAATGATCCTCAGTTGGTGGATCCGCAATCCAAAGTGTCTAGCCAGCAGCCAGCCTATGCGCAAAACCCCACGCGCTCGATCAATCCTGAATATCTGGTGGCTATTGGCATTTGCACGCACCTTGGCTGCTCTCCGTCAGACAAGTTTGCAACTGGCGCTCAGCCCTCGCTGCCGGACGACTGGCTCGGTGGGTTCTTTTGCCCCTGCCACGGATCTACATTTGACTTGGCTGGGAGGGTTTTCAAAAATAAGCCAGCCCCGACGAACTTGGAAATACCACCGCACGTGTACCTGTCAGATGCCAAGCTGCTGATTGGTGAAGACAAGAAAGCCTAAGGATTAATAACATGGCAGAATTTCAAGAAATCTCCCCAAATGCTTCCGTGACGGCCAAGACGATGAACTGGATTGACAACCGGCTCCCCTTGACCAAGCTCTTTAAAGAGCACATGAGTGAGTATTACGCACCGAAAAACTTTAACGTTTGGTACATCTTCGGTTCGCTGTCGTTGCTGGTGTTTGTTATTCAGATCGTCACCGGTATTTTTTTGACAATGCATTACAAGCCTGATGCAGCGCTGGCGTTCGGCTCAGTGGAATACATCATGCGCGATGTGCCCTGGGGTTGGTTGATCCGCTACATGCATTCAACAGGCGCCTCGGCTTTTTTTGTCGTGGTTTACCTGCACATGTTCCGTGGCCTGATGTACGGCAGCTACCGCAAACCGCGTGAATTGATATGGCTGTTTGGCTGCGGTATTTTCTTGGCGCTGATGGCTGAGGCTTTCATGGGTTACCTGCTGCCATGGGGTCAGATGAGCTACTGGGGTGCCCAGGTGATCGTTAACCTGTTCTCTGCCATTCCGTTCATTGGCCCCGATCTGGCCCTGTTGATTCGCGGTGACTTTGTCGTCGGTGACGCAACCCTGAACCGCTTCTTCAGCTTCCACGTGATTGCGGTGCCACTGGTGCTGTTGGGCCTGGTGGTGGCGCACATCATTGCGCTACATGAGGTTGGCTCGAACAATCCTGATGGCGTGGAAATCAAGAACATCAAGGATGCCAAGGGTATTCCGCTGGACGGCATTCCGTTCCATCCGTATTACACGGTGCATGACATTTTTGGTGTCAGCGTGTTCCTCTTTGTTTTCTCTGCGATCATTTTCTTCGCACCTGAAATGGGCGGTTACTTCATTGAGTACAACAACTTCATCCCAGCGAACCCGCTGGTGACGCCAGCGCACATTGCGCCTGTTTGGTACTTCACACCGTTCTATTCCATGTTGCGTGCGGTGACTGCTGACTTCATGTACGTGTTGACAGCCAGTGTGGCCATCGGCGGCGCCTTGCTGGCTTGGAAGGGCAAGATGCCTACTCTGTTCAGGCTGGTGGTGGCTGGCGGCACGGTGGTACTCATCGCGCTTTTGCTGCTGATCGAAGCCAAATTCTGGGGTGTTGTGGCCATGGGCGGCGGGGTGGTGATTCTGTTTTTCTTGCCTTGGCTGGATAACAGTGAAGCCAAGTCGATCCGTTATCGCCCGACATGGCACAAATATATGTACGCTCTGTTCGTGCTCGACTTCCTGTTGCTGGGATATCTCGGTATGTTGGCGCCCACCGACCTGTTCAACCTCTTGTCGCAGATCGGCACGATGTTTTACTTTTTCTTTTTCCTACTGATGCCCTGGTGGAGCCGTATCGGTACGTTCAAACCGGTGCCCGCGCGTGTTGTTTACACAGGCCATTGATACGGAGATTTGCCATGAAAACAAACATGATCAAAAAAATAACGGCTGGCTTGGCAATCGCCATGAGCTTGGTAGGTTCTGTATATGCCTCAGAAGGCGGTGTCGCTTGGGACAAAGCGCCCAACAAAATAACCGATATGGCCGCGCTGCAAAACGGTGCCAAAACGTTTTCGGCCTATTGCTTAGGATGTCACGGCGCTGAATACATGCGCTACAACCGTTTGGAGGACATCGGCTTCACGCTCGACCAAATCAAATCTGAGATTGTGAACACTGATGCGAAGGTGGGTGACACCATGCGCTCAGTCATCTCACCGAAAGAGGGAAAGACTTGGTTTGGTGTTGCACCGCCTGATCTCTCAGTGATCGCACGGTCCCGCGCGGGTGCCAACGGCAGCGGTGCCGATTACCTGTATACCTACTTGCGCAGTTTCTATCGTGACCCTACGAGCCCAACAGGTTACAACAACAGTGTCTTTCTCAATACTGGTATGCCGAACGTGTTCTGGGAACAACAAGGCGACCACAAAGCCGTGTTTGAAGAAGTTATCGTTGACGGTAACAAGAGCCATCATTTCAAGGGGTTTGAGCAGATGACGCCGGGGAGCATGAATCCCGAGCAGTTTGACCAGATGGTTGGCGACCTCGTGAACTATTTGCAATGGATGGGCGAACCAGTTCAAAGCCAGCGTAAAACCATGGGTATTTATGTGCTGATTTTTCTGGCTGGCTTCATAGTGGTTGCCTGGCGTTTGAATAAGTCGTACTGGAAAGACATTAAATAATTGGTTTTCGTGGCCATCGGATCGGCAAGCTAGCCGAACCCAATGATTCAGAGTGGGGTTGCTTTGTGCGCCCCGCTCTTTTATTTTTTAGGAGCTTCCACCATGATGGTGCTTTATTCGGGTACGACTTGTCCCTACTCACATCGTTGCCGTTTCGTGCTTTTTGAAAAAGGCATGGACTTTGAAATTCGCGACGTTGATCTATACAACAAGCCGGAGGATATCAATGTCATGAATCCGTATGGCCAGGTACCGATCCTGGTGGAGCGTGACCTTATTTTGTATGAGTCCAACATCATCAATGAGTATATTGACGAGCGCTTTCCACATCCTCAACTCATGCCCGGGGATCCGGTTGACCGAGCACGCGTCAGGCTGTTCCTTTTGAATTTTGAAAAAGAGTTGTTCACGCATGTGTCAACGCTCGAATCGCGTACAGCGAAAGCCAACGAAAAAGCGTTGGAGAAAGCCCGTGCGCACATTCGTGACCGACTGACGCAGTTGGCGCCAGTTTTCCTCAAGAACAAATTCATGCTGGGTGATGGTTTCTCTATGCTCGATGTGGCTATTGCGCCGTTGCTGTGGCGTCTGGACTACTACGGCATTGAACTGAGCAAGAATGCGGCCCCATTGCTCAAGTATGCAGAGCGCATTTTTTCGCGCCCCGCCTACATTGAAGCGCTGACCCCTTCCGAAAAAGTCATGCGCAAATAGGTGGCCGATGAGTGCGAATCAAGACACCGAATCCACCTCCACCCGCCCTTATCTGATTCGGGCAATCCATGAGTGGTGCTGTGACAACGGCTACACACCACACATCACCGTGTTGGTGGATCGCTCGGTTCAGGTTCCGCTCGAATATGTCAAAGATGGCGAAATCGTTCTTAACGTGGGCCTAACGGCAACCACAGGTTTGCAACTGGGCAATGATTACATCTCCTTCAAGGCACGTTTTTCAGGTGCAGTTCGCGACATCATGGTGCCTGTTGATCAGGTGACCGCCGTGTTTGCCCGCGAAAATAGGCAAGGTATGGCGTTTCCTCAGATCAGCAAGTCAGCGCCCGCGCCAGAGACTGACCCGCCGAAACCTGCCGCCGGAGCCCGTCCCGCACTCAAACGTATCAAATAGCGGTTCTTTGGCAGCAAGAAGCGCCACCCTCGCTCGTGTAAAATTCCATTCGTGCCGATTTAGCTCAGTTGGTAGAGCAACCGCCTTGTAAGCGGTAGGTCATCAGTTCGAATCCGATAATCGGCACCACTTAAATTTGTCGGTTCACCTTGAGCCGAATGGATTTAACCTCAAGGCCGCAGGCCCTCAGTTTCTCCTCGAAGATTGGCAACAGCTGGCGCATCTTTGCAGCCGTTGTGTTGTTGGAGAGCATCAGGCACCACGCCCCGTCCTCAAAAGGCCCGCCCTTGACCAAGGGGCGCAGCATCGGCGGGATCAGTCCCTCAATGGCCTGCAATCTGACTGACGACGCCTTTTGACGGGCCATCAATTGCGCCAGGCTTGGGTTGTTTTCGCTGGCCTGTAGCAGGCTAAACTGATGCTGATGTCGGGGTTTCATGCGCTTGAATGGCGTAACAGATGCAATTGATCGCCACGGATGTCGAGCTTGGCGGGGCGCACATGGTCAACCTCTCGGGTATTTGGCGGGCGGCACAGATGTAGCTAGGCGCCGTCCTGCTGATCTTAACCACACTGGGTATTCCTAAAAGCTGCGCCATTGGCGATGCCCGGCGCTGTGCGGTAGGGGTTTCGTCCTTCCCATCTTTGGGCAGGTAAAATCCGCCAAGTTGTTTTCTAAAAGGTTGTGGCGCCTGGCACTTGTGCCGGTGCTGTTTATCCTTATTTCAGTCAGATCGTAATATAGGACGGCATATCTGGTTTGCCCTGTCCGGCAAACTAGCTGTGCATTGCATTCATGGCCACCAATTTCCTCACAAAAATTTTCGGCAGTCGCAACGACCGCCTGATCAATAAGTACCGCCATACCGTAGCCAAAATCAATGCGCTGGAAGCCGGTTTTGAACAACTTACCGATGAGGCGTTGCGTGCCAAGACGGAAGAGTTCAAGCACCGCGTCAGTCAGGGTGAGTCGCTAGACAGCCTCTTGCCAGAGGCATTTGCCGTGGTGCGGGAGGGCTCAAAACGTGTCATGAAGATGCGCCATTTTGATGTGCAACTGCTCGGCGGCATGTCTTTGCACGATGGCAAAATTTCCGAAATGGGCACCGGCGAGGGCAAGACACTGACTGCCACCCTGCCGGTGTACCTGAATGCGCTGACCGGAAACGGCGTGCATGTGGTCACCGTCAATGACTACTTGGCCAATCGTGATGCGCAGTGGATGGGCAAGCTCTACAACTTTATCGGCCTATCGGTTGGTATCAACCTGCCTAACATGCCACGCGCTGACAAGCAGGCCGCCTACCACGCGGACATCACCTACGGCACCAACAACGAATACGGTTTTGACTACCTGCGCGACAACATGGTCTATGAGGCTGGCGACCGGGTGCAGCGCGGGCTGAACTACGCCATCGTCGACGAGGTGGACTCAATCCTGATTGACGAAGCGCGCACGCCCCTGATCATCAGCGGCCAGGCCGAAGACCAGACCGATCTGTACCAGGCCATCAAGCTCATCGTGCCGCAGCTGGAAAAGCAGGAAGGCGAGGCTGATCCGCGCACCGGTGAGGGCATCATCAAAGCCGGGGATTTCACGCTGGACGAAAAAAGCCGCCAGGTGTTCCTGACCGAGCGCGGCCATGAAAACGCCGAGCGCATCCTGTATAGCATGGGCTTGATCCCCGAGGGTGCCAGCTTGTACGACCCGGCCAACATCACTTTGATGCACCATCTGTACGCCGCCTTGCGTGCCCAGCACCTGTATTTGCGCGACCAGCACTATGTGGTGCAGGCTGGCGAAGTGATCATCGTGGACGAGTACACCGGCCGCCTGATGACCGGGCGCCGTTGGAGCGAAGGTCTGCACCAGGCGGTCGAGGCCAAGGAAGGCGTGGCCATCCAGCCTGAAAACCAGACCATGGCGTCGATCACCTTCCAGAACTACTTCCGCCTGTATGGCAAGCTGGCAGGCATGACCGGCACGGCAGACACCGAAGCGTACGAGTTCCAGGAAATCTACGGTCTGGAAACCGTGGTGATGCCGCCCAACAAACCCAGCCGCCGCGACGATCAGCTTGACCGTGTCTACAAAACTACCAAGGAAAAGTACGACGCGGCCATCAAGGACATCCGCGAGTGTTATGAGCGCGGCCAGCCCGTGCTGGTGGGCACCACGTCAATTGAAAACTCCGAGGTGATTGCCGAACTGCTGGAGAAAGAAAAACTACCGCATCAGGTACTCAACGCCAAACAGCACGCCCGCGAGGCGGACATCGTGGCGCAGGCGGGTAGCACCAAGATGATCACCATTGCCACCAATATGGCGGGTCGCGGCACTGACATTGTGCTGGGTGGCAATATCCGCAAGATCATCGAGGCCGTTGAGGCCAACGAGGCGCTCGACGCTGCGCAAAAGCAGCAGCAGATTGAGGCGATTCGCACCCAGTGGACCAAAGACCATGAACTGGTCACCCAGCTGGGTGGCCTGCGCATCATCGCCACTGAGCGACATGAATCACGACGCATTGACAACCAGTTGCGTGGTCGCTCTGGCCGCCAGGGCGACGCCGGTTCCTCGCGTTTTTACCTGGGTCTGGACGATTCGCTGATGCGCATTTTTGCCGGTGACCGCGTCAAGTCCATCATGGACAAGCTGAAGATGCCCGAGGGCGAAGCCATTGAAGCCGGCATCGTGACCCGCAGTATTGAGAGCGCGCAGCGCAAGGTGGAAGCACGCAACTTTGACATGCGCAAGCAACTGCTGGAGTACGACGACGTTTCCAACGACCAGCGCAAGGTGATTTACCAGCAGCGCAACGAGATTCTGGACGCCAGCGACCTGTCGGCGCAGATTCAGGGCCTGCGCGAGGGCTGTTTTGAAGACGTCGTTCGCCAGTTTGTCCCGACGGAATCGGTCGAGGAGCAGTGGCAACTGGCCGCTCTGGAAAAAGTGCTGGAAGACGAGTGGCAGATGACGCTGGCACTACAAGCCCAGGTCAACGCTGCCAGTGCCATCACTGATCAGGATCTGGTGGACACCGTCAAAGCCCATGCCAATGAAGTTTTTGCAGCCAAGGTGGATTTGGTGGGCAACGAGAATTTCACCCAGTTCGAGCGCATGGTTTTGTTGCAAACCATTGACGGCAACTGGCGTGACCACCTGAGCGCGCTGGACTACTTGCGTCAAGGTATTCACCTGCGCGGCTACGCGCAAAAGCAGCCCAAGCAGGAGTACAAGCGCGAGGCGTTTGAGCTGTTCGGCCAGATGCTGGACGTGGTCAAGAATGAAGTCACCAAAATGCTGATGACCGTCAAGGTGCAGTCTCAGGCGGAAGCTGCCCTGGCCGCTGCTGACCTGGAAAGCCGCGCAGAGCGGGTATCCAACGTGACTTACAGCGCGCCCACCGAAACGGGTGAGGTGGAAACCACCGTTGACAGCGCCACCGTGCCCCAAGACATACCGCGGGTTGGCCGCAATGACCCTTGCCCTTGCGGCAGCGGCAAAAAGTACAAGCAGTGCCACGGCAAGTTGAACTGACACTATCAAAAAACCATGAAAATCGGGCCTTGCGCCCGATTTCGTTCATCTGGCCCCTGAATTGTTTGATGTTTGAAAGACCACCATGCCCGTGAATCTGCCCGCTCCCAACCCCGCTGAACTCTACGCCATAGCCGGTGTCGCCATCGGCATCACCGAGGCTGGTATCCGCAAGGCCAACCGCAAGGATTTGACGGTGGTGCTGATCGACGCAGGCGCCTCGGTCTCTGGCGTGTTCACGCAAAACCGCTTCTGCGCGGCGCCGGTGCAGATTTGCCGAGAGCATCTGGACGGCGGCCAAGGCATTCGCGCGATGGTCATCAACACTGGCAACGCCAATGCGGGCACCGGCGCTGACGGCCTGGCCCGCGCCCAGCAAACCTGCACCGCGCTGGCGGCCCGGCTGGGCATTACTGCGCAGCAGGTGTTGCCATTTTCCACCGGTGTGATCATGGAAACCTTGCCGGTGGAACGCATTGAGGCTGGCTTGGACGCCGCCATTGCCGACGCCAAAGCGGACAACTGGCTGCGCGCCGCCGAGGCCATCATGACCACCGACACCGCGCCCAAAGCCTTTGGCGCGCAGGTGCTGGTGGACGGCGTGCTGGTCAGCATCACCGGCATCAGCAAGGGCGCAGGCATGATCCGCCCCAACATGGCGACCATGCTGGGCTTTATGGCTACCGATGCCTGCGTGGCCCCGGCCCTGATGAAACAGCTGGCCACCGAGTTGACTGAAGGCTCGTTCAACCGCGTCACCGTGGATGGCGACACCTCCACCAACGACTCGTTTGTGGTGATAGCCACCAACAAAGCAGCGCACAAAGCGATCGACTCGTTCGGCAACCCCGCTGGTCAGGCCCTCAAAGCCGCCATGCTGGGTGTGGCACAAAAACTGGCTCAAGCCATTGTGCGTGACGGGGAAGGTGCTACTAAATTTATAACAATCAAGGTCGAAGGCGGTCAAACACAAGCTGAATGCCGCCAGGTGGCCTACGCCATTGCCCACTCGCCGCTGGTCAAAACCGCCTTCTTTGCCAGCGACCCCAACTTGGGCCGCATTTTGGCGGCGGTAGGCTACGCAGGCATTGCTGACCTGGACCAGACCGGCATTGATCTGTACCTGGATGACGTGCATGTGGCCGTCAAAGGTGGCCGCAACCCCGCCTACCGCGAAGAAGACGGCCAGCGCGTGATGAAGCAAAGCGAGATCACCGTGCGCGTGCTGCTGGGCCGTGGCACCGCGGCAGACACCGTCTGGACCTGTGACCTGAGCCACGAATACGTCACCATCAACGCCGACTACCGCTCATGAGTGAGCGCTTTGACCACCTGCTGGCGCGTGCTGAGCAACTCATCAGCCGCATCGAGGCGGTGCTGCCGCAGCCCCTGGCGCAGCCGGACTGGCAAGCTTCCCATGCCTACCGCTACCGTAAACGTAGCGCCGGGCGCAGCAGTCTTGAGCCTGTGCGCCATATTGGCGCCATGACCCTGAGCGACCTGAAAGAAATCGAGCCGCAAAAAGACAAGATCCAGCGCAACACCTTGCAGTTTGTGCGCGGTGACCTGGCCAATAACGTGCTGCTCACCGGTGCCCGCGGCACCGGCAAGTCCAGCCTGATCCGCGCCTGCCTGCACGAATACGCGCACCTGGGCCTGCGGTTGATTGAAGTTGACAAAGCTGACTTGGTGGACTTGCCTGACATTGTTGACCTGGTGTCCGACCGGCCCGAGAAATTCATCGTCTTTTGTGACGACCTCAGCTTTGAAGACGGCGAGCCAGGCTACAAAGCGCTCAAGTCGATTCTGGACGGATCGGTGGCCGCCACCACGCCCAATGTGCTGATCTACGCCACCAGCAACCGCCGCCACCTGCTGCCCGAGCACATGAAAGACAACCTGAGCTACACCCACACGCCTGATGGCGAGGTGCATCCGGGTGAGGTGGTGGAGGAAAAAATTTCGCTGTCCGAGCGCTTTGGCCTGTGGGTGAGCTTTTACTCGTTCAGCCAAGACGAATACCTGGCCATCGTGGCGCAGTGGCTCAGCTCGTTCGGCGTCAGCGCCAGCAGCATTGAAGCCGCCCGTCCGCAGGCGCTGGTGTGGGCGCTGGAGCGCGGCGCGCGCAGCGGCCGCGTGGCCTACCAGTTTGCGCGCGACTATGCCGGGCGGCATGCGGACGCGTCAGATGCGGTGTAAGCCTGGCAGCCAGCACCAATTCCTGACGTATCTGATGACAAATTTTTCTGACTTCCTGACAGGTTGGTCCTCATGACGCAGCCCAAAAGCCCGCTGGTTGCCGACGCCCACGAAGAGCGCGCGGGCGGCCCGGATCGCCCGGTGGTGGACGTGGCTGTGGGTGTGTTGATCCAGCCCAATGGCGACTTCTTGCTCACCTCACGCCCCATCGACAAGGTCTACGCCGGTTACTGGGAGTTCCCCGGTGGCAAGTTTGAACCCGGTGAAAGTGTGGAACAAGCGTTAACACGAGAACTGCATGAAGAACTCGGTATCCAAACCGGCCAGATTCAGCGTTGGCGCGAAGAACTGGTGGACTACCCGCATGCGCTGGTGCGGCTGCATTTTTGTAAGGTGCTGGACTGGTCGGGCGAACTGCAAATGCGCGAAGCACAAAGCTTTGCCTGGCAGCACATCCCGGTGACGGTAAGCCCCATCCTGCCCGGAACTGTTCCCGTGTTGCAGTGGTTGGCCGCTGACATTGGCTGGAAAAATGCTCTGTTTTAGAGAGCTACTTGCGCTTTAGGTGTAAGGGCTAGAGGCTGATTTGATATAAATTTTTCGGCTGGAGAAAGTCTATTTAGACCTTGGCCCTGTGTTGACTGTAGCCCGAGGTCAAAGCGCTCCAGCCTGCTTGCCAGCATCAATTCATAAGCTAAAAATATTAAATTAAATACGTATATAAAATTGGATTACACTAATTTCATTTATAATCCATTCTCCAATATAACTGGAGTTTCAATTGGCAAAGAAGGTGACGTTAACTTTACTCCCACAAGAGCGATTCCAGCTGCAACATATTATTGATCGTGGTTCAAACTGGCGTGAGCGTGAACGCGCCAAAACATTGATTCTCTTTGATGATGGACTATCCATGAAAGTGATTGCTGAAACTGCTGGCATAGATATTCGCACAGTCGGCTTGACGCGTATTGATTGGCTCAAGCGTGGTTTTGAGTCGCTGGTTGATGCACCTCGCAGTGGCGCGCCAAGGAAGATCACCCCAGAGCAACTTGAAAGGCTCTTGGACGCGGCAGAGAAGGAGCCATTGACAGCCAAGGCGCTGTTGGCCAAACACGTCGACGCCGGCGGCACTTTGGTGCATCTAAACACACTGACCCAGGCATTGAAGAAGGCCCAATTTGTATGAAAACGCACACGTTCATCGCTCAAAAAAAAAGAGACGAAGCCGCTTTCAGATCTGCCCAAGTAGAGATCGCTGGACTGCGTTCGCAAGCCGCTGCGGGTGAGATGGTGTTGGCCTACTGTGACGAGGCAGGATTCTCGCAAGTACACCCCAATCGCAGCGCTTGGACACCCAAAGGAAGTCGTCATTTGAGTGAGGCCAAACGCGGAAAACGGCTCAACGTGCTGGCTGCCATGCTGTCCACCGGGGAACTATTCAGCGCCAAAATTTGGCAATCTACAACGGCAGAAATATTTGCTGGATTCATTGGCTTGCTCAAGGAACACGTTGGGAAGAAAATAACCGTCATCATTGACAATGCATCAGTTCACAAAGCGAAGGCGACCAAGCCAATCATGGCTTTGCTGGAAAACAAGGTGTGACACTTTATTTTCTCCCTCCGTATAGTCCGGAGCTTAATCGTATTAAAAAGCTTTGGCACCTGATGAAATACACCTGGGTGTCCGCCAAGTGTCGCGACAGCGAAACCTTGGAGGCTGATGTTGGTGACATACTTGACAACTTTGGGTCCAAATATAAATTTAACTTTGGACGTATCTAACTTAATATTAATAACTTATGCATCCAAAACTTCTAGCTTTTTTTAAATCCCGAACGCCAATAACCAAAGGTGCAGCATTCATTGCGCTTACCTTCAGTTTATGGGCTGGTGCCGCGTATGGGCAGATCAACGTCCACGGCAACGCCATCAAGTTGCAAAACTACAAGCAGGAAAGGCAGCAGGAAACCGCCTACTTTGTACCAGTGGACAAAGCGGCGCACTTTCTCGCGAATAGAAAAGGCTTGGAACACTTGTTGGCTACCTTTGAAGCCGTGCTCAAGGATCTGCCGGCAATAGCAATACTGTCTCCAGACAGTGAGCAAAAAGACTTTCCACAGATGGTCAGCAGGTGGACCATAGTCCAACCTATTTTGCTCAACACGCGCGGCTTACAGGGCCCGGATCGCAGTGCCTATTTGATGCTGGTCCAATTGAACGCACAAAGCGCGCTAGATTTAAAAAAGCAGCAGCTAACCTACGTCGATCAAGTTTTATCGACCTTTGCTCCTGAGGTGCTGGAAAGCGCACGAGCCACTGTCCAAGCCAGCGTGCAAATCACCGAGCTTCTGGCGCAGTACAAGAGCTCGGCTGATCGGTCACTCATGCGCAATGCCTTCGACCTGGCTATGACACCACGACAAAGCACTACTGTTGAGGCTGCGATGCTCGATGCTTTGCAAGCCAAAATGTTGGTTCTCAACGCCAAATTGAACGCTGGCGGTGAAAGTTACTCTTCGGGAGGCGATGATTCGATACTGTCCCAGGTGGCGGGTCGGCGTGTTAACGCCACTGTCAATTCGAAATTGAGTGTCGACGCGGCGCTAGACACCAAGTTGTACAAACCGCAACTCGACCATATCGTTAAGGCCGTGGCGCGTCTGAAGGTGACGGGGCGATCGAGGGGTAACCGTCCATGCGGCCTCATGCTAGTGAGCGATTGCGACTTTGACAATGAAGAAACTAAAACCTTCGACCAGCCCATAGAGTTGGTGCTTGCCAAAAGCAACGGCTACCGAGCAATGGCCAGCTATCAAATGGAGTGGCAAGCGGCAGCCGGTGGCACCGGCATGGCATCGGGTATGACGTTTGGCGGCACTAAAGTTTTCCAGGCAACACAAACGCCTGTTCTGGAAATCGTCAACATTGTTCTATCACCTGCCCCTCTCACCGCGATGGCGTCGGACGCCGACACCTTGAGTCACTCATTGCTTGGCGGTGTTCACCCGGTAGACCTTGCGTTTCAGCGAGCGGATCGCAGTACCAATGTGTCAAAAAGCCAGGTGGCAGCAGGTATCTACGACGAGATGGCGCGTGTCAGCAATGAGGCCGGAGCCAAGGCCAGCGCAGTAGATCAAACCGTGCAGAGAAGAAACTCAGAGGCATCGAGCGTGCCGGCAGATACCAGCCGCGTAACTGCGGCTAAAGACCGAAGCGATAGCTGGAAGCTAATCAGGCAATACCAAGGTGGCTTTGCTGAATTTGGGTTTGACGCGACCCACACCATCTTTTTGATCCGTTGCAGCGGCGGTGCCGAACACAAAATGTACCGTGATAAGAACGCCAAATGGGGGGCTATTGGCCTGGGCGGAAACAACTCCTTTTCTAGTATGGAAGCTGCTGCTGCCAGGAAATGCCAATAGGTTTAGATCTGTTAAATGGGCTAACAAGAGCCCAATGACTTACCACTTCAGTCTTGGACGCGGGCAGGAACTGGCCCTCCAGAAACGGATAAAAGAATAGAAAACTCAACGCATGAGGTCAAGCGTCCGACCTAACAGCAGCCCCATAAAATACGAACATCAACAGCCGTCGGCTTGATTGTGCAAACCGGCGGCATTTGGTTAATGGTGTATCAACAGTATTGGCAAATTACCAGCGCGGCACCCACCAAAGCAGCTTGCGAGCGTGGGCTGGAGATCACCAACCACGCCGCTCGGCTGGCGGCAATAAAAATATAGACTTTTTTGACCTCTAGCCCTTATCCCATAAGCGCTCACAGCTATTGTTTTTAAAGAGGCCAGCCAGCGAAACACCTAGTGGTATAGCGAGCCAGCCGCAAAGAGAAAACTGATGCCTTCTTTCCCTCGCGGCTTAAAAAAGGCGTTGCTACCCTATGTATCGGTGGCGGTGAAGCCACGGTGGTGGCGCTAAACATGCTTTGATTTATATAGCTACCATCCCTTTTGGCATAAGGGCTAGAGGGCTAAAAACCTAATAAACAGTCAGCGCAGGCCAAGTCAAAGCAGGGTCTGCTTTACTGGACTTAAGCAGTTTGATGACGCGCACCGAATCGGGCAAATTTAGGCTGAGAGACACCAGCCGCTGGTCGCGGGCCAGCAGCGCGCGGAAGGTTTTGGCGCTGCCCAGATACAGCGGCAAGTCATCCAACTTTGTCAGGCGCCAGCCTTGGGCGGCTTTGCCCGCGCCCACTTCCATGCCCAGCCACTCGTCACCTGCGGCCAGCCCGGCTTGCTCGGCCGCGCTGCCGCGCAGCACCGCCCTGATGCGAATGCCTGCGAGCTCGGCCACTTTCAGGCCGAGTTGATCGGCCAGCGGTGCCGCTTCTTCTTTCAGCGTGACACCTTGTTGGGCGAGCAGTTCTTTCACTGGCATCTCGGTGGTGCTGTGCACCCAGGCGGCCAGCCGGTCGGCAAAGGATTCTCCAGACAGCGCCTGCAGCACGGCCAGCAGGTCAGCCTCCGTCATTGGGCCGCCTGCGCAGCGCTGCCACAGCGCGCGCATCACCGCGTCCAGGCTGGTTTTGCCCCCTTGGCGCAGGCTTAAATCCAGACACAGCGCCACCAGCGAGCCCAAGGTGTAGTAGCTGATGGTGGCGTTTAGGGTGTTTTCGTCTTGCCGGTAGTACTTGACCCAGGCGTCAAAGCTGGCCTGCGCCACGCTTTGCACTTGGCGGCCGGGGGTTTGCAGCACGGCGTTGAGCGCTTTGCCCAACAGGGCCAAGTAGGTGGTGTCGTCAATCAGGCCTGCGCGCAGCAGCAGAAGGTCGTCGTAGTAACTGGTGAAGCCTTCAAAAAACCACAGCAGTTCGGTGTAGTTTTCGCTTGCATAGTCATAGCGCGCGAATTCGGCAGGGCGCAGGCGCTTGACGTTCCAGGTGTGAAAGTACTCGTGGCTGATCAGGCCCAGCAGGCTGGTGTAGCCGTGCATGGCGGTCAAGGCTTTGGCTTGACCCAGGCGCGGTAGGTCGGCGCGTTTGCAGATGAGTGCGGTGCTGTGGCGGTGCTCCAGCCCGCCGTAGCTGTTGTCCACCGCGTTGAGCATGAAGACATAACGGTCGTGCGGCGGTCGGCTTTGGGCAGTTTCGCCCTTGCCTTTGGCTTGGCGCTTCGCCGCTTTGCCGTGCCAGAAGTCGATCTCGGCTTCGCAAATGGCTTGCGTGTCGGCCAGCAGGCGCGCGCTGTCAAAGCTGGCGCTGGCACCGGCCACCACAAAGCGGTGCGGCACGCCACGGGCGGTGAAGTTGGCACTCCAGAAAGCGCCCATTTCCACCGGCGAGTCGACCAATTCGTCGTAATCAGCGGCCAGGTAGCTGCCAAAACCGTTTTTATCGGCTTGGTCGGGTCGCAGCGCGGTGGCCGCTTGCCAATCTTTGGGCCAGCCGCTGCGGGCAAGCGTGAGGCGGTGCGGCTGGTCTTCCTGGCCGTGCACTTTCAGGCACAGGCTGGTGCCGTTGAAAAAGCCGCGTTGCGTATCCAGCCAAGCGGTGCGTACCGAGTTATCAAAGGCGTAAACCTGGTAGCTCAGCGTCAGGGGTTTGCTAGTCTGGCAGTCCACTTGCCAAGTGCATTTGTCCAACTGGGTGATGGCCAGCGCCTGCTTGCCTTGCTGCGCCTGCAGGCTCTGCAGGTGTTTGGAAAACTCGCGCACCATGTAGCTGCCGGCAATCCACACCGGCAAACTCACAATTTGACTGGCTTGCGGGCGGGCAACGGTCAGCGTGACCGCAAACAGGTGGGCGTGCAGGTCAGCCACGCTGACCTGGTAGTCCAGCGGGCAGGGCGGGGCGGTACGAGGACGGGCGGTACGCGGCATGGCCTATTGGCCGCTGGCTTGTGCCAGGCGCTGCTCGACCTGCTCCGCGCTGATGGCGCCCGGCACGCGCGAGCCGTCGGCAAACACCAGGGTGGGTGTGCCGGTGATCTTGTATTTTTTGCCCAACTGACTATTGCGATTTACCGCAGCGGTGTCGCATTTGGCGTTGGCAGGATTGATGTTTTTGACCATCCAGTCGTGCCATACCTTGGGTTTATCTTTCGCGCACCAGATGGCGTTAGACAGCTCCACCGACTTCTGCCCGAGTACCGGGTAGAGGAACAGGTAAACGGTCACGTCTTTGACCTGCTCCAGGTTGGCCTCAAAGCGTTTGCAGTAGCTGCAGTTCGGGTCTTCAAACACCGCCAGCTTGCGCTTGCCGTTGCCACGCACGATGGTGAAGGCGTCTTTGAACGGCAACGTGTCGAACTGAATCGCCGAGAGCTTGTCCACGCGCTCTTCGGTGAGGTTGCGCTTTTGTTTGGTGTCGATCAGGTTGCCCTGGATCAGGTAGTCGCCCTGCGCGTCGGTGTACAGAATGTCGGTGCCGTTGATGCGAATCTCGTACAAGCCGGGGACGCCGGTTTTGCTCACCTCATCAATCTTGCCAATCTGCGGGATGCGCTCGCCCAGGTTTTTACGAATCGCCGCCTCTTGCGCGAAAGCGCTGGTAACGGTGCTGGCGGCCATCAGCGTGGCGCATGCAAGCAACGCGAGGGAGGCAAGGCGGGTAGTTTTCATACGTACTCTGTCCAGATAAGGTTCAAAAAAGTCGAAACGGCTTACAAGCCCATGGCGTAACGGGCCGCCCATTGCTTGGCCAGGCTGCTGCGCTCAAACCCATTCATGCCCCAGTTGCGCAGGGCTTGCCAAGTGGGGCTGGTACTGGAAAAAAGTTGCTGCAGGCTATCCATAGCCAGCGCGGTGGCGCTGACCTCGGCACGGCGCGCGCGCTGGTACTGGCGCAGCAATTTGTTGTCATTCACCGGGCGCCAGTAGGCCCGGCTGTGCAGCAGGCTGGCCAGATCGGCGACGTCGCCCAGGCCCAGATTCAGACCCTGGCCTGCCAGCGGATGCACCGCATGGGCGGCGTCACCCGCCAGCGCCCAGGATTTACCTTCAGGCGTGGAGCCAATCCAGCGGCTGGCCTGCGCTGCGACTAGCGGCCAGGCAACGCGCTCGCTGGACAGTTTCAGGCCGCCTAAACACTGGCCGCTGACCTGGCCCAACTCCGCGCAAAAGGCTTCTTCGCTGGCTTGCATCAATGCGTCTACCCGGCTTTCTTTCACCGACCAGACAATGCCCACGGTGTGACCCTGCTCGCCGTCCAGCGGCAAAAAGGCCAGGATTTCGCCTTGGGTAAACCACTGCCGGGCGGTTTGGCCGTGCGCTTGCTCGGTGGTCAGGCGGGCGGCTATGGCGCGCTGCGGGTAGCGCGTTACCTCAAACGTTACGCCCAGTTCGGCGCGGGTGCGGCTGTCTTTGCCTTCACACACCACCGTCAGGGTCGCGGGCTTGGGGCAGTCAATTACCTCGATCTGTGGCTGAAACCGCATCGCTTCAGCCAACCGCGCCTCGAGCAGCGGCACATCCACAATCCAGGTCAGGGCCGAAACGTTTAGCGCTTCGGCTGAGAAGTTCACCTCGCCCCCGTCGTCACCCAGCACCCGCATCTGTGTGACCGGCGTGGCGTGCTGCGGGCTGGGCCAGCAACGCACCGACTCCAGCAGCGCTTTGGATTTGGCGTTCAGCGCGTAGGCCCGCACGTCTGGCCCGCCGGGCGTCGGGCGCACCGGGCTTTGGGCCACCAGCCCGACGCTCAAGCGTTCGCGCGCCAGCAGCAGGGCCAGCGTGTGGCCCACAATCCCGCCGCCCCGGATGCAGATGTCATATTGGTTTTTCATGGGAAGCAATTGTAGAAGTGCCGTGGTGGCCTAAGGGGCATCCGGGGTTTAGCCGCTTGGGCCGGTGGGGTCTGGGGCCACTTGCCCCTTTTGATTACCATTGCGGGATGCTGCACACATCTAGTGCCTACCCAGCCCTATGATTCCAAATATCACAGGGAAGAGGAATCCATGAACAAGACTTGGCTAGGCCAATACCCGGCCGGCGTTCCCGTCGAGATCGATATCCAACGATATTCTTCGCTCAAAGACATGTTTGAGGTCACCTGTGCGCGCTTTGTTGATTTGCCAGCCTATAGCTCGATGGGCACGACCTTGTCGTTTCGGCAAATCGACGACGCAAGTCGCGCCTTTGCCGCTTGGCTACAAAAGGTGGCAAAACTGCAACGCGGTGACCGTGTGGCGCTGATGATGCCTAACCTCTTGCAATACCCCGTTGCATTGTTTGGGGTGCTGCGTGCGGGCATGGTGGCGGTCAATGTCAACCCGCTGTACACCCCCCGAGAGCTCGCGTACCAACTTAAAGACAGTGGCGCAACCGCCATCGTTGTGCTGGAAAACTTTGCACACACCCTGGCGCAGGTGGTTCAAACCACACCGATACGCACCGTGATCACAACGCAGGTAGGTGATCTGCTACCCACGCTTCAGCGGTTACTGACGAACACCGTGGTCAAGTATGTGAAAAAGATGGTACCGCCATGGCAGCTGGAGGGTGCGATCGATTTCAAAGAGGTGTTGTCGTCCGGCCGCGCGCAGGCACTGCAAGACGTGGTGCTGACCCACGACGATCTGGCCTTTCTGCAATACACCGGAGGCACCACCGGCGTGGCCAAGGGCACGATGCTCAGCCACGGTAACATGGTGGCCAATGTCCTCCAAGTGGCCGTATGGATGTCGCCGAACCTCAACGACGGCGAAGAGACCTTGATCATCCCGCTGCCGCTGTACCACGTGTTCGCCCTGACAGGCACGCTGTCATTCTTCAGCAAAGGTGCGCTGGCGGTGCTGATTGCCAACCCACGCGACATGCCCGCGTTTCTGAAGGTGCTCAAGCAGACGCGCTTTACCGCGATCATCGGCGTGAACACGCTGTTTAGAGCGCTACTTGATGCGCCAGACTTCGCCGATGTCGATCTGAGTCGATTGAAGCTCACCGTGGCCGGTGGCATGGCGGTGCAGCAAGTGGTGGCGCATCGCTGGAATCAGAGGGCGGGTGTGTCCTTGGTTGAAGGCTACGGCCTGACTGAAAGTGCGCCGGTGGCGATTGCAAACCCCGTCACGGTCCAAGAATGGAGCGGTCAGATTGGTGTTCCGGTGCCAAGCACCGATGCAACCATCCTTGACGAAGATGGCGTGCCGGTCGCGCTGGGCCAAGTCGGCGAGATCGGCTTGCGCGGCCCGCAGATCATGAAAGGCTACTGGAACCGACCCGAAGAAACGGCCAACATGTTTACCGCCGATGGCTGGATGCTCACGGGTGACATGGGGGTGATGGATGAACGCGGCAGCATTCGCATCACCGACCGCAAAAAAGACATGATCGTGATCTCGGGTTTCAAGGTGTTTCCGAACGAAATTGAGGACGTGCTGACGATGCACCCCGGCGTACTGGAGGCTGGCGTGATTGGCGTTCCCGACGAGCGTTCGGGCGAGGCAGTCAAAGCCGTGATCGTGCGCCAAAAAACTGAACTGACAGAGGCTGAAGTGCTCGCGCACTGCAGGCAGCATCTGACGGGCTACAAGATGCCGCGCATTGTCGAGTTCCGCACCGAGCCGCTACCAAAGTCCAATGTCGGCAAGATCTTGCGCCGCGAGTTGCGTGTTGCGCCAACGGACGCATCGCAATAGCGTTGTCTCAGTGACAGAACGTCCAATCGATAGTCGGATTGCTTGAACGCAGGCGGCATCTGCGCCGAATTTGGTCATGCTGACTGCCAAGCCAGTAGCAAAGCGGCGATCCAAGATCAGCGACAGCACGCGCAATCTGCCCCCTTCTAAGCGCCACCCATCGGTTCTGGCAGCCTGACGCCGCAGGGATTCGCTGATCACTACAATCGCTGCAGCTTTTCCGGGACACAACCAGGCCAAAACCGGCTGCAAATGCGCGGGTTTGGCCAGTTCGGCTTGACCGGCTTTGCGACCCGCCCAGCGCGGGTCCGGCACTGACACGTTGCCCGCATTGGGCGCAATGGTGCAATCTGGATACTTGATTTCAAAGGACTTTTATGAAATGTGGCATCGTGGGCTTGCCCAACGTCGGTAAATCGACCCTGTTCAACGCACTGACCAAAGCGGGTATTGCGGCCGAAAATTATCCCTTTTGCACGATTGAGCCCAATGTCGGCATTGTGGAAGTGCCAGACGCCCGGTTGGACGCCTTGTCCGCCATCGTCAATCCGCAAAAAGTGCAGCGCGCCATCGTCGAGTTTGTCGACATTGCCGGCTTGGTGGCTGGCGCCAGCACCGGTGAAGGCTTGGGCAACAAGTTTCTGGCGCACATCCGCGAGACCGACGCCACCATCAACGTGGTGCGCTGTTTTGAAGACGACAACGTGATCCACGTGGCCGGCAAGGTCGATCCCATTGACGACATTGAAGTCATCCAGACCGAGCTGTGTCTGGCGGACCTGGCAGCGGTTGAAAAAGCCTTGCACCGGGTGACCAAGCTGGCGCGCTCCGGCGACAAAGATTCGGCCAAGCTGGTCACGTTGCTGGAAAAATGTCAAGCAGGCCTCAATGAAGCTAAGCCGGTGCGCACGCTCGACTTCAGCAAGGACGAGTGGCCATTGCTGAAGCAATTCTTTTTAATCACCGCCAAACCGGCGATGTTTGTCGCCAACGTGTCGGAAGACGGCTTCACCAACAACCCGTTTCTGGACCGCCTCACCGACTACGCCCACGCACAAAACGCGCCTGTGGTGGCGATTTGCGCCAAACTGGAGGCCGACATGGCCGATATGGCCGACGAAGACCGCCTGATGTTTCTGGAAGAACTGGGCTTGCACGAGCCAGGCTTGAACCGCCTGATCCGCGCCGCTTACGACCTGCTGGGCCTGCAAACCTACTTCACCGCCGGTGTCAAAGAAGTGCGCGCCTGGACCATTCACAAAGGCGACACCGGCCCGCAGGCCGCTGGCGTGATCCACACCGACTTTGAGAAGGGCTACATCCGCGCCCAGACCATTGCCTATGAAGACTTCATCAGCTTCAAAGGCGAGCAGGGCGCCAAAGATGCCGGCAAGATGCGCGCCGAAGGCAAAGACTACGTCGTCAAGGACGGCGACGTGATGAATTTCCTTTTCAGCTCTTAAGGAAAATCGGCCTCTAGCCCTTATGAAATAAGCGGTGAGAGCTATCTAATTAATAGTAACAACCGGCGCATGCAACTGCCGGTTGTCGCGTCAGCCACCAAAAACACCCACCAGCGCCGACGTCATTACCACATAGCGCGCCAGCTTGCCCAAAGCCATGTAAGCCAGGCACGGCCAGAACGGCAGCTTGAGCCAGCCCGCCACCGCGCACAGCGGGTCGCCCACCAGCGGCAGCCAGGCCAGCAGGCAAGCTTTGGGCCCCAGTTTTTCCAGCCAGACCAGCACCCGCAGGTGGTGCCCGGAGTGGCTGAATTTGTCCACCACCTTGTGCGACCCCAGCCCCATCCACCAACTCACCGCGCCGCCCAGCGTGTTGCCCACTGTGGCTACTGCAATGACGGGCCAAAACAGGTGTGGGCTGAGTTTGATCAGGCCATACACCGCTGGCTCCGAGCCGATGGGCAGCAGCGTGGCTGACAGAAACGACACCACAAACAGGCTGCTCAGGCCATATTGCGGCAAAGCCAGCCAAGTGAGGAGGGGATCGAGCCAAGCGTCCATGGGGCGGCAGTATAAGAAGCTGCCTGCGCACAGTCCCTATAAATTGTCCGGACGGCGTCGCGTCAGGCAGGCTCGCTATCAAAAAGTGCTGCTTTTTTAGGCAGTTAGAATCTTCTCCTAACCCCCGACTACGACGCCTTGTTGACCACCAGTTGACGCGACGCGCATGGCGGCCCAACTTATTTATCTTTTCATAAACCGCACGCTGCCAGCATGAAGATCGGTCCGTTCTCGTTGCCCAACGCCTGTTTCGTGGCCCCCATGGCGGGTGTCACGGACCGGCCCTTTCGCCAACTGTGCAAGCGCCTGGGCGCGGGCTACGCAGTGAGCGAGATGATCACCAGTCGCCCTGATTTGCAAGCCTGTGCCAAAACCGTTCGCCGGGCGGACCATGCCGGCGAGTCTGGCGTGATCGCGGTCCAGATTGCCGGCACTGAGCCGCAGATGATGGCCGACGCGGCGCGCCTGAACATTGACCGTGGCGCGCAGGTCATCGATATCAACATGGGCTGCCCGGCCAAAAAAGTGTGCAGCAAATGGGCCGGCTCGGCCCTGATGCAAGACGAGCGCCTGGCCATCGACATCGTTGCCGCGGTGGTGCAAGCCTGTGCGCCACTGGGTGTGCCGGTCACCTTGAAGATGCGTACCGGCTGGGCCCAGTCGCACAAAAACGCGGTCACGTTGGCGCGTCAGGCTGAGGCCGCGGGCGTGCAAATGCTCACTGTGCATGGCCGCACCCGCGAGCAGGGCTACAAGGGCCCTGCGGAATACGACACCATCGCCGCCGTGAAGGCTGCGGTGAATGTGCCGGTGGTGGCCAATGGCGACATCGACAGCCCGCAAAAAGCCCAGGCGGTGCTGCTGGCCACTGGTGCCGATGCGGTGATGATTGGCCGCGCAGCGCAAGGCAGGCCATGGATTTTTCGTGACATCAGTCACTTTCTGGCCACCGGCCGACTGCTGGCGCCGCCGCTGGTGGGCGAGGTCAAGCACCTGCTGCTGGACCATTTGCAAGATCATTACACGCTGTATGGCGAGTACCTGGGTGTGCGCATCGCGCGCAAGCACATTGGCTGGTACGTTACGGCGCTGCCGGGCGGCGAAGCCTTCCGCGCGCACATCAATACGCTGGACGACAGCGCCCAGCAACTCGCCGTCGTGGCCTACTTTTTCGATGCCATGCATGAGCACATGGACCGCCTGCCCGCTCACGTGTCGAGTTACACCCCCGTGAATTTGGAGACAACACCATGAAACCCCTACACATCGCAGAATGTGTGCGCAGCAACCTGGAGGGCTATCTGTGCGACCTGGGTGCCAGTGAGCCTGAGCGCATGTATGACATGCTCATCAGCGTGGTCGAAAAGCCCTTGCTGGAGGTGGTGATGGAGCGTGCCGACCACAACCAGTCCAAAGCGGCGCAGTGGCTGGGCCTGAACCGCAACACCCTGCGCAAGAAACTGCTTGAGCATAAGCTCATTGATTGATAGCTGCTAGCGCTTTATTCATAAGGGCTAGAGGCCGATTTCTTATAAATTTATCTTTTTATCAGCTTGGACACCATGAACGCACTTTTATCTGTCTCCGACAAAACCGGCATCGTTGAATTTGCCCAGGCCCTGCACGCGTTGGGCATCAAGCTCATCTCTACCGGTGGCACTGCCAAGCTGCTGGCTGACCAAGGCTTGCCAGTGACCGAAGTGGCCGAGGTGACAGGTTTCCCGGAGATGCTCGATGGCCGCGTGAAAACCCTGCACCCCAAAGTGCATGGCGGCCTGCTGGCCCGCCGCGATGTGCCCGCGCACATGGCCGCACTCAAGGCCCACGCCATCGACACCATCGACCTGGCGGTGATTAACCTCTACCCTTTTGAGGCCACCGTGGCCAAACCCGGCTGCACCCTGGAAGACGCCATCGAGAACATCGACATCGGCGGCCCCGCCATGGTGCGCAGTGCCGCTAAAAACTGGAAAGACGTGGGTGTGATCACTGACGCAACGCAGTACCCGCAGGTGCTGGCAGAGCTCCAGGCCAGCGGCCAGCTCACCCTGGCCACCAAATTTGCGCTGAGCGTGGCTGCGTTCAACCGCGTGGCCCAGTACGACGCGGCCATCAGCAACTATTTGTCGGCGATTAGCTTCGACGAAACGGCCAGCGCACCCGCGCTGGCGCTGTTTCCGGCACAGACCAACAGCAACTTCATCAAGCTGCAAGACCTGCGCTACGGCGAAAACCCGCACCAGAGCGCCGCGTTCTACCGCGACCTGCATCCGGCACCGGGCTCGCTGGTCACTGCCGTGCAGTTGCAGGGCAAGGAACTCAGCTACAACAACATTGGCGACGCTGATGCGGCGTGGGAATGCGTCAAGAGTTTTGACGGTTCAGTAGATGGCGCAGCGTGTGTCATCGTCAAACATGCCAACCCCTGCGGCGTGGCGGTGGGCACAGACGCGTTGCAGGCCTACAGCAAGGCGTTCCAAACCGACCCAACCTCAGCTTTTGGCGGCATCATTGCCGTCAACTGCACGCTGGACGAGGCGGCAGCGCTACAAATGTCGAAGCAGTTCATTGAAGTGCTGATGGCCCCGGACTTCACCCCCGAGGCGCTGGCCGTGTTCAAAACCAAGGTGAATGTGCGTATCCTGAAAATCGCATTGCCACCCGGTGGCACCACCGACTGGGCCAATGGCCGCAACGCCACGGACATCAAACGCGTGGGCTCCGGCCTGCTGATGCAAACCGCCGACAACCACGAACTTACGCTGGCCGACCTGAAAGTCGTCACCAAGGTGCAACCCACGGCAGAGCAACTGCAAGACTTGCTGTTTGCTTGGAAGATAGGCAAGTTCGTCAAGAGCAACGCCATCGTTTTCTGTAAAGGCGGCATGACCATGGGCGTGGGCGCCGGGCAAATGAGCCGACTGGACTCAGCCCGTATCGCCAGCATCAAGGCGCAAGCCGCTGGCCTGAGCCTGACCGGCACGGCGGTGGCCAGCGACGCGTTCTTCCCGTTCCGTGATGGCCTGGACGTGGTGGTGGACGCAGGCGCCACCTGCATCATCCAGCCCGGCGGCTCAATGCGCGACCAGGAAGTGATCGACGCCGCCGACGAGCGCGGTGTGGCGATGGTGTTCTCTGGCGTTCGGCACTTCAGGCACTGAACTCTGCGGCTGGGCGCGCTCGGCAACTACTGGCAACTAGTAGCCGGTCGCGTTCTTCCTCGATACCGGTCATTAGATTGACAAAAGTGAATCCAACGGCGATGCCGTGCCACCTGCCGCCACTTTGAGCACATGGGTATAAATCATGGTGGTGCTGACATCGCTGTGGCCCGGCAGCTCTTGCACCGTCCGAATGTCAGTGCCGGCCTGCAGCAGGTGTGTTGCAAATGAATGGCGCAAGCTGTGTGGCATGATCTTTTTTTTAGCCCGCAATCCAGTGCCACCTGGCGCAAAGTGTTCTGCACGCCACCCCGGTCCAGGGGACTGGGCGCGCGGCTGGCAGCGGCCAAGCCCCCGGCTGTACAGGATGAAGAAGAACACCCGGTAGCTCAGGGTGCGGGTGGCGCCAAACAGTTTTTGCGCTTCTTCGACGGTGACGATGTCGGGCAGGCGAGCCACCTTGGGTGGCTTGATAAGATGGGGCATGACCCAAGGCTTGCGCAGCACATGAACGGTGAAGAACTTCAGGCCACACAGGTCGAGTTTGACGGCGCTCCAGGAGTGCGACTCGATCAGGTCGCTGAAGTAGTCGACGAGTTGGGATTGCGACAGGGTGTCGATGTCGTAGGCAAAGTAGGCACCGAGGTTGCGAATGGCGCGCGCGTAGGCGTCAATGGTTTTGGGTTGCAGTCCTTTGAGTTTGAGGTGTTTGAGATGCGTCTGGTATTGCCGATCAAAGTGCGCACTGGCGCCGACGGGGGGGGTGGTGTCTATGCTGGAATATCCTCACGAAGTTGTGCAAAGTCACGCCTCGGTATTGAGGGCGCGAGATTGCAGAATAATTCGTGGGGCTGCTGCTGGGGATTGCTCCGCGTAGCGGCTTCGTCCAACCCTGCGCTCAAGTTCACTCTCTCCGGTCGCTGGGACGCGCCTTCGGCACGCCACTTAGCTCCACGTTAAACCGCTCCCCTTTAGCGACTTGAATTTCGAAAAAGTATACGTACAATGTACGTATGGTTGAATTTGAATGGGATGAGGCTAAAGCCGCGGCTAACATGAAAAAGCATCATGTGTCGTTTGACGAGGCCAAGTCGATTTTTTTTGACGAGTTTGGCGTTCAGTTCTTCGATGATGAGCAATCTTCCGGTGAAAAGCGCTTTCTGATGTTGGGGATGAGTTCAGGCGCAAAGTTACTCATCGTCTGTCATTGCGAGCGAGACCACGGTGCGACTATTCGGATCATCTCCGCACGTAAGGCAACCAAGCGTGAAAGCGCGTTTTATCGAGGTGTACACACATGAAAGCAGAATACGATCTCTCTAAACTGAAGTCGCGCAAAAATCCCTATGCTTCGAAGCTGAAAAAGCCTGTAACGATGCGTCTGTCTGAAGACGTGGTGCAGTATTTCAAAGGTATGGCCGATGAAGCTGGTGTGCCGTATCAGAGCCTCATTAATTTGTACCTGCGCGACTGCCTTGCCAATAGTCGAAAAGTGCAGATCAATTGGCCTCAGGCTGTTTAACATGGCAATCATCGCGCAGCCTGCGGCGCGGTTGTTTCCACGTTAGGCCTCGCAGAACCCACCTTTGCTGAGCGCTCCAGTGTCAAAGACCATACAGGCAGGCCTCGTGTACTTCGCCATCGTGCTTGGCACAGGTTTTGTGCTGGGTGTCTTCCGGGTTCCGTTCCTTGTTCCGCGTATCGGCGAGCGCTGGGCGGAACTCGCGGAAATGCCAATCATGGCCACCGTGATCTTCATCGCAGCGGGGTACATCCTTAAGCGCTTTCCAACTATTTGCCAACCGAGTCGGTCACTGATGGTTGGGGTTCTGGCGCTGGTCCTCTCGGTTGCGGCAGAACTCGCACTGGCGACCGTCCTCCAGAACCGAACCTTGGCAGAGTTCATCGCCTCCAGAGACAAGGTCTCCGGGTCGGTGTACATCGCTCTGTTGTTGGTCTTCGCTGTCATGCCAAGACTTCGCCTCAAGAGCCATGCCCGCGCCTCGATGCTCACTGGTTGCGCGAGCACTGGAGTCATTCCAATGGACTGAGATTCCTACATGATTGGCAAGAAAGATGGGTCGCCCGGGATCGGTGTTTCACTCAGCAATAAGGCAGAGGTCTATGGTGAAGCCAACACCTTTTGTCGCGCAAAGGGACTTGAAGTCGATGCACTGAATGTGACTACTACGCCAGCGATGCCAAGACGACTCGGCTCTGCAGAGTTGCAATTCAGGTGTGTTTCGCCCGGCGCTGCCGCCCAACCCCTCGTTCGCGATTCCGACAATATCATCGAGATCCGCAATCGCTAGCATGACCTTTAACTTGCCAATCGACTGGGACACAAAAACGTGCCCGACATTTCTACGTTAAACCTCTCGAGTAACTCACTTGTTCAATTTCGAATGGGATGATCAAAAAGCGGCGAGCAACTTGCACAAGCATGGCGTGTCGTTCGACGAGGCGGTCAGCGTTTTTGGAGATACTCTAGCCTTGACTTTTTCGGATACAGATCACACCGAAGTTAAGGAACGAAGTCGGATCTACGGAATCTCAAACAAATAGCGGCCTCTGGTAGTCGTTCACACGGTGCGTCGCAATAGCATTCGAATCATTAGCGCAAGAAAGGCAACCCGATAAGCTAAAAATGTTAAATTAAATACGCATATAAAATTGGATTATACTAATTCCATTTATAATCTATTCTCCAATATAACTGGAGTTTCAATTGGCAAAGAAGGTGACGTTAACTTTACTCCCGCAAGAGCGATTCCAGCTGCAACATATTATTGATCGTGGTTCAAACTGGCGTGAGCGTGAACGCGCCAAAACATTGATTCTCTTTGATGATGGACTATCCATGAAAGTGATTGCTGAAACTGTTGGCATAGATATTCGCACAGTCGGCTTGACGCGTATGGATTGGCTCAAGCGTGGTTTTGAGTCGCTGGTTGATGCACCTCGCAGTGGCGCGCCAAGGAAGATCACCCCAGAGCAACTTGAAAGGCTCTTGGACGCGGCAGAGAAGGAGCCATTAACAGCCAAGGCGCTGTTGGCCAAACACGTCGACGCCGGCGGCACTTTGGTGCATCTGAACACACTGACCCAGGCATTGAAGAAGGCCCAATTTGTATGGAAACGCACACGTTCATCACTCAAAAAAAAAGAGACGAAGCCGCTTTCAGATCTGCCCAAGTAGGGATCGCTGGACTGCGGTCGCAAGCCGCTGCGGGTGAGATGGTGTTGGCCTACTGTGACGAGGCAGGATTCTCGCAAGTACACCCCAATCGCAGCGCTTGGACACCCAAAGGAAGTCGTCATTTGAGTGAGGCCAAACGCGGAAAACGGCTCAACGTGCTGGCTGCCATGCTGTCCACCGGGGAACTATTCAGCGCCAAAATTTGGCAATCTACAACGGCAGAAATATTTGCTGGATTCATTGGCTTGCTCAAGGAACACGTTGGGAAGAAAATAACCGTCATCATTGACAATGCATCAGTTCACAAAGCGAAGGCGACCAAGCCAATCATGGCTTTGCTGGAAAACAAGGTGTGACACTTTATTTTCTCCCTTCGTATAGTCCGGAGCTTAATCGCATTAAAAAGCTTTGGCACCTGATGAAATACACCTGGATGTCCGCCAATTGTCGCGACAGCGAAACCTTGGAGGCTGATGTTGGTGACATACTTGACAACTTTGGGTCCAAATATGAATTTAACTTTTGACGTATTTAACTTAATATTAATAGCTTATTCATTTGAAGGCGCTTTGACTGACAAGCACTGGAATGAACTTGGTGAAAAAAGAAAACAGCAACTCAAAGCGCAAGTCGACTAACAAGGCGCTTTACCGGAGGGGAATTCCGCTGCGCTCCCTTGCCAGCCCAACCGCCTCTAAAACCGTTGAAGGCAGGTGGTGGGGTTGGCGGGCGCAGGCCCCATTCGCGTGGGGCGGCGGTAAGCGCACCAGCTTCAGTGTTGACAGTACGACCTTGGCGCCACCAACCCATTTCCCCGCGAGCATGGACCTGAGAACGTCAACCCTGTCGTCGGCCTGGAGCAGGACAAAACCACTGTCGATAGGATTCCCTTATATGAAAAATAGGCCTCTAGCCCTTATAAATAAAGCGCTAGCAGCTATTATTTCAGAAGCAGTTTAAAAATTTCACGGGCCGCCGTTACCGTGTTGGCAATGTCTTCATCGGTGTGCGCCGCGCTCACAAAACCGGCTTCGTACAAGGCGGGGGCGATGTAGACGCCACGGTCCAGCAGGCCGTGGAAGAGTTGGTTGAACTTGGCGCCGTCGGTCTTCATGACTTGGCTGTAGGTGGTGGGCAAGGTGTCGAGCAGGAAGAAACCCATCATGCCGCCTTCGCTGTCGCCGGTCAAAGCCACGCCTTCGGCGGCTGCAGCGGCCTTCAGGCCGTCAATCAGGGCGCCGGTCTTGCGACCCAGTTCTTCGTAAAAGCCGGGTTTGCTGATTTCCTTGAGCGTGGCCAGGCCGCAAGCGGTGGCGATCGGGTTGCCCGACAGCGTGCCGGCTTGGTAGACGCCGCCCAGCGGCGCCAGTTGTTGCATCACCGCGCGTTTGGCGCCAAAAGCTGCCAGTGGCATGCCGCCACCAATGACCTTGCCCATCACCGTCATGTCGGGCTCAAAGCCGGGGATGGACTTGGCGTAGACGCTTTGTGCGCCGCCCAGCGCCACCCGGAAACCGGTCATCACCTCGTCCAAGATCAGCAGGGCGCCGTTGGCAGTGCAGAGTTCGCGGCAGCGCTTCATGAAAGGCACGCTGGCACGCACAAAGTTCATGTTGCCAGCGATCGGCTCGATGATCACGCAGGCAATCTCGCTGCCGTGCTCGGCAAAAGCCGCTTCGATCTCTTGGACGTTGTTGTATTCCAGAACCATGGTGTGTTGCACCACTTCAGGCGGCACGCCTGCGCTGGTGGGGTGGCCAAAGGTAGCCAGGCCTGAACCGGCCTTGACCAGCAACGCGTCGGCGTGGCCGTGGTAGCAGCCATCAAACTTGAGGATGGTCTTGCGGTTCGTGGCACCGCGTGCCAGGCGAATCGCGCTCATGCCGGCTTCGGTGCCAGAGCTGACCAAGCGCACCATGTCCATGCTGGGCATGAGCTTCAAAATTTCTTCGGCCAGTTCCACCTCTCGCTCGGTCGGGGCGCCGTAAGAGAAACCTTCCAGCACCGCTTTTTGTACCGCTTCCACCACGGCAGGGTGGCCGTGACCCAGAATCATCGGGCCCCAGGAGCCGATGTAGTCGATGTATTTTTTGCCGTTAGCGTCCCAAATGTAGGCGCCTTGCGCACGGCTGATAAACCGCGGCGTGCCGCCCACCGCGCGAAAGGCGCGCACGGGTGAGTTAACGCCACCGGGGATGACATGCTTGGCGCGTTCGAACAAAGTTTGGTTGAGGTCGGTTTGAGTGGTCATGTAAAGTGAGTTTGTGTGAAAAATCAGGGAACACATCGCGGGCTGATGCACGGCTGCCAGTGGCAGATTGTGCACATAAAGTCACGCAAGCTTGCATTGTCTCTCGCCTAGCCAGGTTGCCAGCAGCCTGATGCAGCGCAAAAAGCGTTGCTGCGAAATTTCTTAAGGCAGAATAGCGCGCAAGTGTCTTGCCCCTTGGGTTGCGGGTCTTTTTTGGTTTCTTACGTAGGAGTCTGTCGCGTGACGTCATCAACGACTTGGATGTGTTTGGTTTGCGGCTGGATTTATGATGAAACGGTAGGTGATCCTGACAATGGCGTGCCAGCAGGCACGCCGTGGGAGAAGGTTCCGCTGAACTGGGCTTGTCCCGAATGTGGCGCGCGCAAGGAAGATTTTGAGATGGTGCGGATCTGAAACAGGCGGAGGCAGTTTTCCAACATCAACTCTGGAGATGAAACGGGTGAATACAACCGGGTCCCCTTTGAAAATTCTGGTGGTTGATGACAGCAACACCATCCGGCGCAGCGCCGAGATCTTCCTGAAAGCGGGTCAGCACGATGTGATGCTGGCTGAAGATGGCTTTGACGCACTGTCCAAAGTTAGCGACTACCGCCCGGATCTGATTTTTTGCGACATCCTGATGCCACGTCTGGACGGCTACCAAACCTGCGCCATCATCAAGCGCAATGCCAAATTTACCAGCGTGCCGGTGATTATGCTGTCCTCCAAAGACGGTGTGTTTGACAAGGCGCGCGGGCGCATGGTGGGGGCGCAGGACTATTTAACCAAGCCTTTCACCAAAGACCAGTTGCTCAAGGCCGTCGTGCAATATGCCGATGCGCTACAAGGGGATGTTGCGTGACCATTCGTGATGTATTGATTGTTGACGACTCAAAAACCGAGTTGATGTACTTGAGCGAATTGTTGCAAGGCAACGGCATGTTGGTGCGCACCGCCGAGAGCGGCGAAGAAGCCCTCAAGCACTTGGCCAACGCCAAGCCAGACCTGATTTTGATGGACGTGGTGATGCCGGGGAAAAACGGCTTTCAGTTGACGCGCATTATTCACCGCACACCCGAGTACGCGGACATTCCCATCATCATGTGCACCAGCAAGAACCTGGAGACCGACCGGGTCTGGGGTTTGCGGCAAGGGGCGCGGGACTACATCACCAAGCCAGTCAAAGCCGATGAGTTGATGGAAAAAATCAGAGCTCTGGGCTGACCCGCACCACCTTAATGACCAAGAAACAAGCACTCAGAGACCTCCAGGCCCGTCTGGCCGACAGGCTTCAGTCAGCCCAGGAGCAAGCGGTTTCTGTGGCATGGTTGGCGGTGACCATGGTCGGGGGGCGTTATCTGCTGCCGTTGTCCCAGTCTGGAGAAATATTTCCGGTGCCCAGCATTTCCCGGGTGCCCTATACCCAGCCGTGGTTTTGTGGGGTTGCCAACTTGCGGGGTGGTTTGTTTGGGGTGGTGGATCTGGCCGTGTTACTGGACCCTCAGACCATGGCGGCGCGCTCTGAGCAGGCCTGGGCGCAGGCGCGGTTGGTGACGCTCAATGCGCAAGCCGGTGTCAACAGCGCGCTGGTGGTTGACGCTTTGATGGGCTTGCGCAGGCCCGAGTCTTTCACCGGCAACTTGTCTGCGCCGCCCGACGCACCGCCTTGGTTGACCCAGCGTTTTCTGGATTCTGAAGATCGCCAATGGCAGGAAATCGATTTGTATGCGCTGTCGCAAACGCCTGCTTTCCTGAGCATCGGCGCATGAATTTCTCATCGGGGTTACCAAATGGCTGTTGCTGATCTATTTAAAAATCTGTTCAAGAAGAAACCCCAGGACTCTGATCTGGATTCCGGGCTGAGTTTGGGCATGCCATATATTTCCACCAACCAGGCCCCGTCAGAACTTGCCTCAGAGCTCTCCCGCCAAGTGTCCTTGGATGAAGGAAGCACCAGCGCTTTTGATGCCGACAAGCTTGAAGGCGGCAAAGCGGGCGCTGTTCAGATCAAACTGGCGTTGCTGGGCAGCAAGACGGTGGCCCAGCATCAGCGGTTGCTGTCGCTTTTTCTAGCGCTGGGACTGGTTTTGTTGGTCGGCTCGGTGCTGTTTGCCCTGAACGACAGTGATCGCTCGGCCCAGCAGTTCGGTGCCACGAGCCAGTCTTTGGTGCAGTCGCAGCGCCTGGCCAAGTCGGTGTCGCAGGCGCTGGTGGGTGATGTCAAGGCATTTGCCGATGTAGCCGACAGCGCCCAGGTGCTGTCAAGCTCGGTGCGCGGCCTGGTCATAGGTGATGAGGCGCTGCAGCAAGACGCCTTGGGCAAGATCACGCCGCTGGTGAACCGCGCTGAAAAAAATGCCGCCACGGTGATGGCGCAGCAAAAAGCCCTGACCCAGGTGGCTGCCGCACGGCGCCTAATCAACCGCCAATCTTCTGATTTGCTGGAGATCGCAGAAAACATTGCCTCTTTGAAGTTGCAGCAGAGCGCGCCTGCGGCCGAGATTGCTGCGGCGGGTCAGTTGGCCATGCTCACGCAGCGCATCGGCAAATCTGCTAGCGTTTTTCTGACCATGGAAGGTGTCAGCCCGCAGGCAATTGTATTGCTGGGTAAAGACATCGACGCATTCAAGCGCATAGCCAACGGCCTGCTCGATGGCAGTGCCGAGTTGCGCCTGTCGGCCTCTGTGGATACCAAGACGCGTGAACGCTTGGAGGCGCTGATCAAGCTTTTCGACGAGACACAAACGCAGGCCACCACCATTTTGGACAACCAGCAGGGCCTGCTGGCAGCCCGTGAAGCTCAGGCGGCTATCCTGGCTGACAGCGAATTGCTTCGCAAGGAACTGGCGTCTCTGCAGGCTGCACTGTCATCCCAAAGTGGTTTGAGCGAACTGGCTTTGGGCGCATCGGCTTTCGCCACCCTACTGGCGTTGCTAAGCGCTGTTGGCCTGTCGTATGTGCAGTTGCTTGACAGCCGTCAGCGCCAAGCCAACGCTAACCTGCAGCGCCAGGAGGCGCAACAACAAGAGCAGCAGACCAAGCGTGTCAACGATGCCAACCAGGCCGCTATTTTGCGCCTGATGAACGAGTTGCAAAACGTGGCTGAGGGTGATCTGACGCAGGAAGCCACCGTGACCGAAGACATCACCGGGGCCATTGCAGATTCGGTGAATTACACGGTGGAGGAACTCCGTTCTCTGGTTGGCAATGTGCAGATCACGGCCGCGAAGGTTGCAGCCACTACGGCCGAGGTAGACCAGACTTCTACCGATCTGCTGGCCGCGTCGCAGGCTCAGTTGCATGAAATCCGCGAGACCGGCCAATCGGTGGTCCACATGGCCCAACGCATCAACCAGGTGTCAACGCAGGCGCAAGAGTCGGCTGGCGTGGCGCGGCAGTCTCTCCTGGCGGCGTCTGAGGGATTGCAGGCAGTAGAAAACGCCATTGGTGGCATGAACGCCATTCGTGACCAGATTCAGGACACCTCCAAGCGCATCAAACGGCTCGGTGAATCCTCACAGGAGATTGGTGAAATCACCGAACTTATCTCCGACATCACCGAGCAGACCAATGTGTTGGCGCTCAACGCCGCCATCCAGGCTGCCTCAGCCGGTGAGGCGGGTCGCGGCTTCTCGGTGGTGGCCGAAGAGGTGCAGCGGCTTGCTGAGCGTTCGGCAGACGCCACCCGGCAAATCTCGGCGCTGGTCAAAGCGATTCAGACCGACACACAGGACGCGGTGGGCGCCATGGAGCGTTCCACGCAAGGGGTGGTGGAGGGCGCCCGGCTGTCAGACAGCGCCGGTACCGCTTTGAGTCAGATTGACCAGGTGTCGCGGCGTCTGGCCGAGCTGATTGAAGAAATTTCCGGTGCCACCTTGCGCGAGGCCGATATGGCCAACGAGGTGGCCGAGAACATCCAGCACATTTTCGCGGTGACCGAGCAGACCGGTGAGGGCACCCGCTCCACGGCGACGCAAGTGCGTGAGCTTTCCAAAGTGGCTGAGGAGTTGCGGCAATCGGTGGCGCGTTTTCGCATCGCCTGATTCGCCTGAGTTCCATTTCATTTGACGGGTTGATCCATGCCATCTGCTGCACCGACTTCCGACATCACCAACCTCGAGCCAGACTTGGGGCCTTTGGCCTGGGTGCTCGATGAGTTGCGCAAATCTCTGGATGGCGCCACCCAGGCGCTGCGCCGCTTTGTGCGTGATGCCGAGTTATCCCGGGGCTCGGATATCGCTGCGCTGGACGCCAGCCAACTACGCATTGCCCGCCAGCAATTGCACCAGGCAGTGGGCGCCCTGGAGATGGTTGGCCTGGAAGTACCTGCCCGGATGCTGCGCGCCATGGAGGCACTGGTCAACAAGTTTGTCCAGCGGCCAGAGTTTTGCAGCGACGAGGCTGCGCAGAAGGTCGAGCGTGCCAGTTTTGCTCTGACCGACTATCTGGAAGCGGTGCTCAAGGGCAAGACCTTGTCTTCGGTCGCCTTGTTTCCCCAATACCGTGATGTGCTGGCGCTGACCAACGACGACCGCATCCACCCGGCTGACCTGTGGGCCTATGACTGGCATTGGCTGGATGTCTCCGTGCCACCCCAGGCCCGGCGTTTGCCGTATGACGCGGCGGTGCGCTCGCGCATTGACGGCTCGATTTTGAATGTGGTGAAAACCGGCCACTCGCCTTCGGCCCTGGCCCTGCGCGACATCAGCATGGGGTTTGCGGCCAACCAGACTGACCTGAACCCACGCGTCTGGTGGATGGTTTGTGCCGCCTACTTTGAAGTGGTGGCGTTTCACCTATGTGCCAGCGACCTGTATGAAAAGCGCGCCGCAACCCGCGTCCTGCTGCAATACCGCACCTTGGCACGCGGTGAGCCCGAGATTTCCGAGCGGTTGGTGCGCGATTTGTTGTTTTTCTGCGCCCAGGCGGCGCTGTCGCCCGAGCACGACACACCTGCCTTGCGTGCCGTGCACCTGGCCTATGACTTTGCGTCACCGGTGCATATTGACTACGACAAGCCGCAATTTGGCCGTTTTGACCCGGCGGTGCTCGCGCAGGCCCGTAAGCGGGTGGCCACAGCTACCGAAACCTGGTCGAGCCTGAGCGGCGGTGATGTCAGCCGCATCAAAGCAGCGGCTGACCAGTTTGGCATGGTTGCCGATTCGATTGTGAAACTACACCCGGACAACGTCGAACTGGCTGCAGCGCTGCTGCGCGCCATGGACTCGGTCAGCCGGTCAGGCATGGCGCCACCTGTCGGGTTGGCCATGGAAGTTGCCACGGCCGTGCTGTATCTGGAAGCCGCTTACGAAGATCGGGACCCTGACAGCGCACAAACCGTGCAGCGGGGCAGCCGCTTGGCCCAGCGGCTGGACCGTGTGCTCTCAGGCGCCCAACCAGAGCCGTTGGACACCTGGATGGAAGAGCTTTACCGCCGGGTCAGCGACCGCCAGGTGATGGGCAGCGTGGTCGATGAGCTACGCACCACTTTGGGCGAGGTCGAGTCATCTCTGGACGCCTTTTTCCGCCGTCCTGAAGACAAAGTGCCGTTGCACGAAGTGCCAGGCAGGCTGGCGCAGATGCGCGGCGTGTTCTCCGTGCTGGGGCTGGACCAAGCGGCGCTGGCCACCCTGCGCATGCGCGCCAGTGTGGAGCGCTTTTTGATCAGCCAGGTGGATGAACCTCAGGCGCACAAGGCCGTGTTTGACAAGCTGGGCAATAGTCTGGGCGCGCTCGGTTTTCTGATTGACATGCTGAGCTACCAGCGAGAGCTGGCCAAAAAACTCTTTGTTTACGACGAGCAAGAAGGCGAATTCAGATCAGTGATGGGCCGTCAAAAGGGTCCGGCAGAGGTGGTCGCTGAGCTTTCTCCAGCAGCGCCCGAGCTGACCGCATCCGCCCCGGTGGTGGCTGCCACGCCGCAAACTGCGACTGCACCGCAGGCTCTGGCACCGCAAGCCCCGGCACCGCAAGCCCCGGCACCGCCGACGGTCATGACCCCGGTGCCTGCCAGCGTGGCTCGGCAGCCACCCGTGGTAGCGGTTGAAGAAGACGATGATGGTGATGATGACGTCGAGTTGCGCAGCATCTTTATGGAAGAGGCGCGCGAGGTCATCCAGACCGGACTGGGTGCTGTTGGAGCCTTGCACGATAACCCCTCCGACATGGAGCAGCTGACTGGCCTGCGACGCTCCTTCCACACCCTCAAGGGCAGCTCCAGAATGGTCGGGCTCAACGAGTTCGGCGAAGCGGCCTGGGCCATGGAGCAGGTGTTCAACGCTTGGTTACCGCAGCAGTCGCCAGCCAGCCCGGCGCTGGTCAAGCTGGCGCAGCAGGCCTTGCAGGGGTTTAGCCATTGGGTCAACGCGATTGATGCTAACCAGGACGAGAGCTTGCGCGCCCTGCCATTTAGGCGTGCCGGGGACAGCTTGCGTTTGGACGGCATGGGCGGTGAATTGGCGTTGCCAGGTGTTGCCGTGCCGCTTGAGCTCCCTGCGCCTACAGCACCGGTTGCTGAGGTGCCGCAGGACTGCGCCTTGCTGACCGCGCCCGTTGAAGGGCTCGAAGACGTTGAGGCGCTAGTTCCCGCCGAACTGGCGCAAGACAGAGTTGAGCTACTGCCTGTTTTGCTGGAGCAAGCGCCGGAGGAATTGCTGGCTGAATGGCCGGAGTTAGCCGCTGATGCTGAGCCGGGCCCGGCTGCCGAGCGGCGCGACTTCCTGGCCACGCAAATCAACGACTTCAGCGATACGCAGATGGTTGATTTCAGCGAAACGCTGATGAGCAACTTTGGCGATTTTTCCGCCCCCGAGACAGTACCTGATTTTCCTGAACTGGCGCCCGCGATTGAGATGGCAGAGCTGCCTAAGTTGGCAGACCTGGCCGACAAGCCAGTGCTGACCGAGACGGTTGAGCTGACCGAACTGACCGAGACAGAATTTGTAGAAAAGGCCGCACCCGAAACCGTTAAAGAGGCCGCACTACCGATAGAACTGCTGTTGCCAGAAGTTGATGCCGTAACCGCATTGCCAGAGCCAGAGCCAGAGCCAGAGCCAGAGCCAGAGCCAGAGTCGGCCGAAGAGCAGGTCAAGACGATTGGGTCGCTGCGTATCGGCATTCCGCTCTACAACGTGTATCTGAATGAGGCCGACGAGTGGTCGCGCCGCTTGCTTACCGAGTTGAATGAATGGTCGCTGGAGCTGGAGCACCCGGTGCCAGACTCGGCGGTTGGCTTGGCGCACTCGCTGGCGGGTAGCTCTGCTACGGTGGGGTTCATGGATCTCTCTGAGATGGCCAGGGCACTCGAGCATGCGCTGGAGCACACTCGCCTGGGCGTGACGGGCCTGCCCGAGCACGCGCAACTGTTTGTGGATGCGGCCGAGGACATTCGGCGCTTGTTGCACCAGTTCGCGGCGGGCTTCCTCAAGCACCCTGACCCTGAGTTGCTGTTGGCCTTGAAGGCGGTGTTGGAAACCGATCTGTCGTCGCAGGTGGCACTTGAAGACGCTTGGCTTGACGAGCGACCCACCGAACCCGAATTTGAGCCCGAGATGGACCTCGATCTGGACTTTGGCGACCTGTTGGCACCAACCTCGCCAGAGTTGCCCGGGCTGCCCCAAGTGCCTGATATCGCGCCTGCCATAGTTCCTGAGCCAGAGCCGCTGTCACCGGCAACAGAGCCTTTGGCGTCAGTACCAGAGCCGCTGGATGCGCGTGATCTGCTGGATGTCGATCTGTTCCCGATTTTTGAAGAGGAAGCGCTGGAATTGCTGCCCAAGCTCAGCGGCGCCCTGCGTCAGTGGAGCGTGCACCCGGACAACCTGAGCGCCCGGCAAGAGGCCTTGCGCATTTTGCACACCCTCAAAGGCAGCGCCCGCCTGGCAGGTGCCATGCGTCTGGGTGAAATGGCACACCGCATGGAGTCGGCGGTTGAGCGGATTGACGCTGAAGCCGCCCAATCCAACCAAATTGAGCCTCTGTTGGCCCGGTTGGACGCCATCACCGACTGTTTTGAAGCCCTGCGTGCCACACCCCTGGCGGAATTGGTGCTACCGGAAGTGGCTGAAACAGTGCCCGCCGAGTTGTCGCAGATGACCGCTGAGCCAGCTGATGAGTCGGCGGCGCCAGCGTTGGAGGCGGCTGCAGCGCCACTGCAGTTGTCCGCGTTGACCGAGGCGCCGCTGCGCCGCGCCTCTAACCAGAGCATTCGGGTGAAGTCGCAGTTGATCGACCGCATGGTGGATCAGGCGGGCGAAGTGATGATTTCACGCTCGCGCCTGGCGTCACGGCTGGGCCAATTGCGTGGCTCGCTCGACGAGCTCACCAGCAACCTGTCGCGCCTGCGCAGCCAGTTGCGCGATATCGAGGTGCAGTCCGAGTCGCAAATGCAGTCGCGCATGGCGCAAACCAAGGACGCCGAGCAAAGCTTTGACCCGCTGGAATTTGACCGCTTCACCCGCGTGCAGGAGCTCACCCGCATGATGGCTGAGTCGGTGCACGACGTGGCCACTGTGCAACGCAACCTGCAGCAAGCCGTGGAAGGTGTTGAAGACGATCTGGCCGCCCAGGCGCGCCAGACGCGCGATTTGCAGCGCGATTTGCTGCGCACCCGCATGGTCGAGTTTGACAGTGTTGCCGAGCGCCTGTACGGCGTGGTGCGCCAGGCCAGCAAAGACTTTGACAAGCCAGTCAGGCTCGATATTGGGGGTGGCTCGCTGGAAATGGACCGTGGCGTGCTGGACCGCGCGGTGCCTGCGTTCGAGCACATTCTGCGCAACGCGGTGGGCCACGGCATTGAGCCTGCGCCGACGCGCAAAGCAGCGGGCAAGCCTGAGATGGGTGTCATAACGCTGCATGTGGAGCAGCAAAGCAACGATGTGGCGGTGACTTTCAGCGACGACGGTGCCGGCCTGAATCTGGCGGGCATCCGTGCCAAGGCGCTGGCCAACGGGGTCATGGGTGCCGACAGCACACTGTCGGACGAGCAGGTGGCGAACCTGATCTTTACCTCTGGCCTGTCGACGGCGACCGAGGTCAGCGAGATGGCCGGGCGTGGCATCGGCATGGACGTGGTCCGCAACGAGGTGAATGCGCTGGGCGGGCGGGTGGAGCTGAGCACACAAGCCGGGCAAGGCACCGAGTTCAAGCTGGTGTTGCCGCTGACCACGGCGGTCAACCAGGTGGTGCTGCTGCGCCTGGGTGAGGTGGTTGTGGGCGTGCCCGCCAACCAGGTGGAACTGATCCGCCGTGTTCCTGTCGCGGTGCTGAACGAAGCCTACAAGGCCGGCACCTTTGACTACAACGGGCAAGCCCTGGCGTTTTACTGGGCCGGGGCTTTGCTGCAGACCTCGCCGGTGAGCAGCGAGCCGCATGTGAAGACCGCGCCGATTGCGATCCTGCGCAGCGCGGGCCAGTTTGTCGCGCTGCATGTGGATGAGGTGCTGGGTAATCAGGAGGTGGTGGTCAAAAACCTCGGGCCGCAGTTGTCGCGCCTGCCGGGCCTGGCTGGCATGTCGGCGCTGGCATCTGGCGCAGTGGTGTTGATTTACAACGCGGTAGCGCTGGCTGGCGCTTATGGCGCGCAGGCCCATGCCTACACCAGCGCCCACGCCGTGGCACCGGCGCAGGCGGCATCCGTTGCCGCAGGCACTACGGGTGCCTTGCCGACACCAGCCGTGGCAGTGAACCAGGTACCGTTGGTGCTGGTGGTGGACGATTCCATCACCGTGCGGCGTGTCACCCAGCGGCTGTTGAAGCGTGAAGGCTACCGGGTGGCGCTGGCGGCAGATGGCTTGCAGGCGCTGGAGCAGCTGCAGCTGGAAAAACCCGCCGTGGTGCTGGCCGACATTGAAATGCCGCGCATGGATGGCTTTGATCTGGTGCGCAACATCCGCGCGGATGACCTGCTCAAAGACCTGCCGGTGATCATGATCACCTCACGCATTGCAGAAAAGCACCGCGAGTACGCGCGGGCGTTGGGGGTAAACCACTACCTGGGCAAGCCGTACCCGGAAGACGAGCTGATCGCGCTCGTGCGGGGGTATTGCGACGCGCATTTAAGTGTCAAATAGACTTCTAGCCCTTACGCTATAAGCGCCAGTAGCTATCAAAAGTATATTTTTTAGCGAAGGCTCTGCCCCTTAACTGGCCCACGCTGGGCAGGTGGTGTGCATCAGTTAATCAGGCGCTCGGGATTTTTTTCACCACCGCGTAACGTGCCAGCGTCTTGGCTCGCGCCTCGTCGTGTTGCACTATAGGGATCGGATAGTTGCCACCCAGGGTCACACCTGCGGCCTGTAGTTCCAGCGGTTTTGCCAGCCACGGCGCGTGAATGCTTTTGTTGGACAGCTCTGCCAGTTGTGGCAGGTAGCGGCGGATGAACTTGCCTTGTGGGTCAAATTTTTCGCTTTGGCTCACCGGGTTGAAGATGCGAAAGTACGGCTGCGCATCGCAGCCGCTGGAGGCCACCCACTGCCAGCCACCGTTGTTGGCGCTCAGGTCAAAGTCGTTCAGGTGTTCTGCAAAGTAGCGCTCACCCCAGCGCCAGTCCAGCCCCAGGTCTTTCACCAGAAAACTGCCCACCACCATGCGCAGGCGGTTGTGCATATAGCCGGTCTGGTTGATTTGCGCCATGGCCGCGTCCACCAGCGGGTAGCCGGTGCGGCCTTCGCACCAGGCGGTAAACAGCGCCTGCGCTTCTAGGCCGGTTTCCCAGGCAATCGCGTCATATTCTGGCTTGAACGCGCTTTGCGCCACCTGCGGGAAATTCGCCAGAATGCTCACATAGAAATCGCGCCATACCAACTCGCTAAGCCACACCGCCGCGCCCGCGCTTCCCGCCAACTGGCGCTGCCAGGCCGTGGCCACCAGTTGGCGGATGGATACGGTGCCAAAACGCAGATGCACGCCCAGGTAGCTCGGCCCTTTGACGGCCGGGAAATCGCGCGTGGTGTCGTAGCTGTCCATGCGCTCAAAAAAATCTTCAAACAACTGGCTGCCGCCATGCATGCCGGTGGGGATTTTGAGGGTGCTCAGGTTGCTTTTCTCGAACCCAATGTCAGCCAACGTCGGAACCCGCGCCTGAAATTCCAGGGGCCGGGCTGCCAGCCGCTGGCCCAGCGCGTCAATTGGGTGGTCAGCCAAGTCCTCGGGGGCCAGGCGCGACAACCAGTTTCTTTTATACGGCGTAAACACGCCATACACCGTGCCGCCTTGGGTGAGGATCTCGCGGCGCTCAAAAATCACATGGTCCTTGCAGGTGATCAGCGTGATATCGGCAGTTTGCAATTCATGTGCTACCTGTTGGTCGCGCGCCAGCGCCTGTGGCTCATCGTCGCGCCCGGCAAACACCGCCTGCACCTGCAGCTCGCACGCCAAGCGGGGAATCTCGTCGCTGGCCAGCGCATGGCGCACGATCAGGCCGCCTTGCGCCTGGCCGCTTAACTTTCGTAGCGCCTCATCGAGTTCTGACAATGACTCGCGGATGAATTCCACCCGGCGATCGATACGCGGCAAGGCCGCCAAAATTTCAGTGTCAAAGATAAACACGCAATGCACCTGGCGGCAGCGGCGCAGTGCCTGGTGCAGCGTGGCGTTGTCGGTGGTGCGCAAATCGCGGCGGAACCACATCAATCCAGTATCAAAGTCGTGGGGCATGTCTTGGGGGGTGTTCGTCGCTAAAATGGTTTTCATGAGTTCTGATTCTGCCCCCACCAACCTGACGAATCATTTTTTGATCGCCATGCCCAGCCTGCAGGATCCGCTTTTTTCACGCAGCGTCGTTTACCTGTGTGAGCACAGCCACCGCGGTGCTTTAGGCCTGGTGATCAACAAACCCTGCGAGATTTCGCTCAAAGGCATGTTTGACAAGTTGGAGCTGCCTTTGCTGCGCCCCGACCTGGGCGACGCCCCGGTGTTTTTCGGTGGCCCGGTGCAAACCGAGCGCGGTTTTGTGCTGCACGAAGCCATCTTCAAAGACGCCGATAAGCCCGAAGAACCGGTGTACTCCTGCACACTGATGATCCCCGGTGGTCTGGAAATGACCACTTCACGCGATGTGCTGGAAGCCATTTCCACCGGGTCCGGCCCGCGCCAAGTGATGGTTTCTTTGGGTTATTCGGCCTGGGGCGAGGGGCAGCTGGAGTCTGAGCTGATCGACAACAGTTGGATCACCGTCGAGGCCGACGTGCGCGTGATCTTCGACACCCCGGTAGACCAGCGCTACGACCAAGCGCTGCAACTGCTGGGGCTGGAAGCCTGGATGCTGCTCAACGATGCAGGTCATGCCTGAGGTCTGCCCCTTACCGTTTAAGTGCCAAATACGGCTCTAGCCCTTATGAATCAAGCGCCAGTAGCTACGTTTGTTGTAGCACATAATTTGCAGACTTTTCTTGCGCTGGACTTTGGCGTGAAACGCACCGGCTTTGCGGTGGGCAACCGTCTGCTGCGCACCGCCCAGCCGCAAGGCACCATCGCCGCCGAGGGCGACGCACGCTTCATCAAGATCGCCGCCCAGCTTAAAACCTGGCAGCCCGACGCGCTGGTGGTCGGTGTGCCGTTTCACCCGGACGGTGCAGCGCATGACAACACTGTGCGCGCCCGGCGTTTTGCGCGGCAATTGCACGGCCGCTTCAATCTGCCGGTGTTTGAGGTGGACGAGCGTTACACCACCACCGAAGCCTTGTCTGGCGGTGCGCGCGATGCCGATGCGGCGGCGGCCTGCATCATCCTGGAACAATTTTTAAGGAACCTCCCATGAGCATGCTCGAATTGGATGCCGAAGCCCTCTACAGCGACTTGTTGGACAGCGTGCGCGGACTCTTCAAACCCGGCATGCGCCTGATGGGTATCACTTCGGGTGGGGTTTGGCTGGCAGAACGCTTGCAGCAAGATCTGGCTTTGAGCGAGCCGATTGGGGTGATCTCCTCGGCCATGCACCGCGACGACTACGCCAGCCGCGGCATGACCGCCGCTGCGCAAACGCAGATTCCGTTTGATGTGAACGGCGCGCAGATTTTGCTGCTGGATGACGTGTTGTTCACCGGGCGCACCATCCGTGCCGTGGTCAACGAACTGTTTGACTTTGGCCGCCCGGCCTACATCCGGCTTGCCGTGCTGGTGGACCGCGGTGGGCGCGAGCTGCCGATTGCCCCTGACATTTGCGCCGCACGCATCCATCTGGCCGCGAATCAATCGCTCAGCCTGGCGCGCGATGAGGCCGGCCAATTCAGTTTCAATGTGAAAGCGCGTTAACCATGCTCTACAAAAACAACCCGCAACTCAATAAAAACGGTGAGCTGATCCACCTGCTGTCCACCGAAGGGCTGCCGAAAAGTGTGCTGACGCAGGTGCTCGACACCGCCACCAACTTTGTCTCGGTGGGCGACCGTGAGGTCAAAAAGGTGCCGCTGTTGCGGGGCAAAAGTGTTTTCAACCTGTTTTTCGAGAACTCCACCCGCACCCGCACCACCTTTGAGATTGCCGCCAAACGCCTGAGCGCTGACGTGATCAACCTGGACATTGCCAAGTCCTCGGCGTCCAAAGGCGAGTCGCTGCTCGACACCATCGCCAACCTCAGCGCCATGGCCGCCGACTTGTTTGTGGTGCGCCACAGCGAGTCGGGCGCGCCGTACTTGATTGCCCAGCATGTCGCGCCGCATGTGCATGTGGTTAACGCCGGTGACGGCCGCCACGCGCACCCCACCCAGGGTCTGCTGGACATGTACACCATCCGGCACTATAAAAAAGACTTCTCCAACCTGACCGTGGCCATTGTGGGTGACGTGCTGCACTCCCGCGTGGCACGCTCCGACATCCACGCCCTGACCACCCTGGGCTGTGCCGAGGTGCGGGTGGTCGGGCCCAAAACGCTGGTGCCCAGCGACATGGCGCAGATGGGGGTACGGGTTTGTCACACGCTCGAAGAAGGCATCAAGGACTGCGACGTGATCATCATGTTGCGCCTGCAAAACGAACGCATGAGCGGTGCTTTACTGCCATCGAGCCAGGAGTTTTTCAAGAGTTTTGGCCTCACCCCCGAGAAGCTGCAACTGGCCAAGTCCGACGCCATCGTGATGCACCCCGGCCCGATCAACCGCGGGGTCGAGATCGACTCGGCGGTGGTTGACGGCGCGCACAGCGTGATCTTGCCGCAGGTCACCTTTGGTATTGCGGTGCGCATGGCGGTGATGAGCATCGTCGCGGGCAACGAGCCCTGAACCCTATTCATTGAAAAGACTGTTATGAATACACCCAAAACGGTGCTGATCCAGGGTGGCCGGGTCATTGACCCCGCCAGCGCTTATGATCAAAAAGCCGATGTAGCCCTTGCTGGTAATGCGGTAGTAGCTATCGGAAATATAGCGTCTGATTTTCAGCCAGAACTTACCATTGATGCCACCGACTGCCTGGTATTGCCCGGCCTGGTGGACTTGGCGGTGCGCCTGCGTGAGCCGGGCTACGAACACGCTTGCATGCTGGAGTCTGAAATGTCCGCCGCGGTGGCGGGCGGCATCACCAGCCTGGTCTGCCAGCCCGACACCGACCCGGTGCTTGATGAGTCTGGCTTGGTGGAGATGCTGCGTTTTCGCGCCGAGAAGCTGCAGCAGGCGCGCGTTTACCCGCTGGGCGCCCTGACGCGTAACCTGCAAGGCACCACCCTGACCGAGATGGTCGAGCTGACCGAAGCAGGCTGCGTGGCCTTCAGCCAGGCCGAGGTGGCCCTGTCCAACACGCAGATTTTGCAGCGGGCTTTTCAGTACGCCAGCAGCTTTGGTTATGCCGTCTGGCTGCGTCCGCAAGACGCATTTCTGGGCCAGGGTGTGGCTGCCAGCGGTCCGCTGGCGACCCGCATGGGGCTCAGTGGTGTGCCGGTAATGGCCGAAACCATTGCGATGCACACCATTTTCGAGCTGATGCGTGCCACCAGCGCGCGTGTGCACCTGTGCCGCATCAGCAGTGCTGCCGGGGTCGAACTGGTGCGCCAGGCCAAGGCGCAGGGGCTGGCGCTGACCTGTGATGTCAGCATCAACTCACTTCACCTGACCGACACCGACATGGGCTACTTTGACAGCCGCGCCCGCTTGAACCCGCCGCTGCGCCAGCAGCGTGACCGCGACGCCCTGCGCGCCGGGCTGGCTGACGGCACGATTGACGCGCTGGTGTCAGACCACACGCCAGTCGATGACGATGCCAAGATGCTGCCATTTGCCGAGAGCGAGCCGGGGGCTACCGGGCTGGAGTTGTTGCTGAGCCTGGCCTACAAATGGCATCTGGATAGCGACGTGCCCCTGCAGCGCGCGTTGTCGGTGGTCACTGACGGCCCGGCGCAATTGCTTGGCAAGGCACTGGGCACGCGACTGGGGCGCACCGGTCATCTGGCGGTCGGCGGCTTAGGCGATCTGTGCGTGTTTGACCCGCAAGCCGTTTGGACCGTTCAGGCTGAGACGCTGGTGAGCCAAGGCAAACACACACCGTTTTCGGGCTACGAGCTACCTGGGCGCGTGCGCTGCACCCTGGTGGGCGGCCGGGTGGTTTATCAAGCCTGACGCGCTGCTTGCAATAGGTCAGTCGCGTGGTTGACACCACTACAATCCAAAACTTGTGCAAGGCGATGGCCAGTTAGCGGCGTCGCAACCATTCAAAACCCCACAAGGTTTGACCAAGGTTTATTGTCATGGCTATTCCACTTCCAGCCGAGGGTCAACCGGCTGTCATCAAGACAGACGAGACGTTTGAATCTGCCGCTGAATTGTTTCGGGTGATGTCAGCGCCTATGCGCCTGAAGATCATCAATTGCCTGTGTGATGGCGAAAAAAACGTGAGTTACCTCCTGACGCGCGTCCACACCACCCAGCCCAACATGTCGCAGCACCTGAACACCTTGTATCAGGCCGGCCTTGTGGCCAAACGGCGCGAAGGGGTGCAAATTTTTTACCGCATTGCTGACCAACGCATCGTCGCTATTTGTGAAGCTGTTTGCCACGACATTGCCGCCAAAGCAGCTTCTTGAGGCGAGCGCCAACTGGGTTTTGGCGCACGGCATCGGCCTTCACACCCTGGGTTAGTCGATAGGTTTACCCTGTTTGTTCGGGTTTGCCCGGTACTGCACGGCGGGCACCGCGCGCTACCATGGCGCGCCACGAGGGCTTGCAGCCCGACCGGATACCCCCGTTGAATCGCGCACGAAAAAAGGGAACAACAAATGACCAAACTGCTTGCGAGCCTGTGTCTCGCCCTGATATCAACTTGGGCCAGCGCTGACGACCTTCAGGTTCGTGGCATGGCATCCTCCTGTTCAGCCTGTCATGGCAGCCTGGGCATTGCACAGCCGGGCATGGACAGCCTGGCGGGCGTGCCTAAAGAGGAGTTGACCAAAAAGCTGGTGGATTTCAAATCCGGCGCCAAGCCGGCTACCTTGATGCACCAACTCTCCAAGGGTTACTCGGACGCGCAGATCGAGCAACTGGCGAGTTACTTCTCTGCCCTCAAAAAATAAGTCAAGGAGATGAATATGAAACGTCGTCAATTTGTAGGCTCAATCGGCGCTGCAGGCGCTTTGGGATCGCTTGGCTTTTTGTCGGGTTGTGCCACCACGCCGGGTGACAACGGCTTGAAAGTGGTGGTGGTCGGCGGTGGTTTTGGCGGTGCCACAGCTGCGAAATATGTGCGCATGTGGTCTGACTACGGTATTTCGGTGACGCTGGTGGAGCCCAATGCTTCATTCATCTCCTGCCCGATTTCTAATCTGGTGCTGGGCGGTACCAAAACCATGGCGGACATCACCTTGTCTTATGACGCGCTGGTTAAGAATCATGGCGTCAAGCTGGTGCGTGATGTGGTCACCACGATTGATCCGGACAGGTGCCTGGTGCGGTTGGCGGGGGGTGGTGAGTTGCCTTATGACCGCTTGATTTTGTCTCCCGGTATTGATTTCATGTGGGAAACCCTGCCTGGCATGGCCTTAGCTGGCGCCAAAGACCAGGTGCTGCATGCCTGGAAAGCGGGTGCCCAAACCTTGGCCTTGCGCAAGCAGCTTGAAGCCATGCCCGACGGCGGTGTCTACGCGCTGGCCATTGCGTTGGCGCCTTATCGCTGCCCGCCTGGACCCTACGAGCGCGCTTGCCAGGTGGCGAGTTATTTCAGCCAGGCCAAGCCCAAGTCGAAGGTTCTTATTCTGGATGCCAATGACGATGTCACCTCCAAGGCCGGGCTGTTCAAAAAGGCGTGGGCGGATCGTTACCCGGGCATGGTGGAGTACCGGCCCAAGCATGTGCTGTCGGATGTCGATGCTGCCACCGGCACGCTGAAATTTGAGTTCAATGGCGACATCAAAGCCAATGTGCTCAACGTCTTGCCCAACATGCGAGCCGGTGAGATGGCGGTGAAGAGCGGCTTTGCCACCGCTAACAAGCGCTGGTGTGAGGTCGATTTCTTGACTTTTGAATCCAAGGTCGCGAAGAATGTTCACATCATCGGGGATGCGATCCAGATCGCGCCAGCCATGCCCAAGTCAGGTCACATGGCCAATCAGCATGGCAAAACCTGCGCCGCTGCGGTGGTGGCCCTGCTGACCGGTAAGACACCCAACCAGGCCCCGATCTACAACAATGTCTGCTACAGCTTCATGGGGACTGAAGATGCCGCGCATGTGGCCAGTGTCCATGCCTATGACGCGCAAAAGCAGACCATGGTGGCGGTGCCCGGTTCAGGCGGTGTCTCCAAGGCTGCCAACGAGCTTGAAGGCCGCGTGGCGCTGGCTTGGGCGCGTGGCATTTGGACCGACACCTTACGCTGAATCGGTGGTGTCTATGATGAAAGTAGCTTGGTTGCTAGCGGCTTTATTGGTGGCTGGCAACAGTTGGGCTGAAGCTGATCAGGCCCGCGCCAAAAAAATTGTCATGGGCTCCTGCTTCTTGTGCCACGGTGAAGAGGGCGAATCCGCCAGTGAAGTGTTTCCCAAACTGGCCGGGCAACACGCCGAGTACATTGCCAAACAGCTTGAGAATTTCAAGTCAGGCAAGCGCAAGAACACTGCCATGATCGACATGGTCAGCCGCCTGACCCCTGAAGAGATGGAGGCGCTGGGCAAGTACTTTGCAGCCAAATCTGCCCCGCCGGAAACCGTGAAAGACCCTGACCTGGCGGCGGTAGGACGCTATATTTTTTACAAGGGGAACAAGTTCAGCGGCCTGCCTTCCTGCGCGACCTGTCATGGTAAAGACGGCATGGGAACGGCTTCCTTACCGCGCTTGGCAGGTCAGTACGCCAGCTATGTGCAAGCCCAACTCAAGCTTTTTGGCAAACGTGAGCGCACCAATGACAACGCGGTGATGCATTCAGTCGCTGCCAATCTTTCGCCACTGGAGATGGCCGCTGTGGCCGAGTATGTCAGCGGCCAATAAACGCGGATAACTGCGTCTAAACGTGGCCAAACGTGGCGAAACGCTGCGGGTGATTCAGGGCGCGATCCGCGCTTCGTTGGCCGCCCCTGCAGATGCGGCTATCGACTTCGGACTGTCAATCACCCGATCCATCAAGCCCGCACCGGCCCACATGCCGACCAAGGCCATCCACGCCGTGGTGGCAAAAATGGCCCCACCGGTAATGCCTGCGCCGACAGCGCAGCCACCGGCCAGCATGGAACCGAAGCCCATGAAGATGGCGCCAAAAATATAGCGGCGCATGCCATAACCGTCGCTAAAACCCTCCAGCTTGAAGTCTTTGCCTACCCAGGCGCCGATGAAGGAGCCGATGAACACGCCCGGTAACATGCCAAAGCTGAAGCCAATCTCCGGGGCATTGGTGGACATCACGCGCATCAACCACTCAGCAGAGGGGCCGCTGAAGGTCAGGCCCTGCACTGGCACCACCTGGAATGAATTGTTGGCAATCAGATAGTTGAAGCCCCATGCAGCAGCAACCGCCAAGCCGACGCCCAGACCACCGACCCACTTCCAAAGGCCCCAGCCGCTGCGAACCGCAAAGAAAAGCGCCGCGGCCATCCAGATCAAACCAAAAATCAAGCCACCCCAGGTGCCCACGCCTGTCAGGGCGAGCAGGTTGCGAGCGGTGCCACCATCCACCGTCCACCAGCTGCTGATGGATTCACGCCAAGGCGACAAAACGCCACCCAAAGCGGCTTGCGCGGTAACCGCAAAAATAAGCCCGGAGAGCAGGGCGCGCAAATTGCCGTTGGCAGACAAAACGAGCAGGCGGCTGGCGCAGCCCCGCGTCAGGATCATGCCAGCCCCGAAAAATAAGCCGCCAATTAATGCGCCAGACATGCTGCCTGTGGCTGAGATCTGCCGTGCCGCGCTGATATCCATGTGGTTTGTCAGAATAAGAACTTGCACCCCGACCACAGCGGCCGAAAAGGCCAGCAGCCAAACAGCGATTTTTTCGCCAAAGGTGCGGTGCCAAAACTCTAGCGTGGCGGCTCTCAGACAAAACTTGGAGCGCTGGGCGAAAAATCCGAATAGCACGCCAATGACCAGGCCACCCAGGGCCAGAATGACTTTTTCACCATACGTTTCTACCAGCGCAGCAATGTCCATAGCAGTCAATTTGTTTCTAATTCGCTTATATTACATCGCGCGTGAAATCTCGCGCCCCACAATGTTTGGAGACGATTCTTGACCCAGATACAGCCATCGCCCAGAGCGTTTTCCCTGCCTGTTACGTTGCCAGTGTGCAGCAGCGGTTGCGAGTGATGCGTGCCATGTCGGACGAGTTTTCTAGACGGCAGTGGTTAAAAGGCGCCTTGTTGAGCATGAGTGCCGCCAATGCCACCGTGGCCAGTGCCGCGGGGTTGACGGTGGCTACCTCCTTGCCTGATGAGTTGGCAGCAGCGCTCAAAAAAGGCTGCCCTTTACTGGTCATGGTGAATTTGCGGGGCTGTCCGTTTTGCAAGATCGCCACTGAAAACTATTTGCTGCCACTGCAGCGGGAGCAGGGTATTGCCATGGTGCAAGTCGACATGCGTAGCCGCCTGCTGGTGCGAGGTTTTGATGGCCCACCGCAAACCCAGGACAGCCTGTGCCGCCAGTGGGGCATCAAGGTGGCTCCCACGGTTCTGTTTTTTGGGCGTCATGGCGTGGAGGTGGCCGAGCGGCTGGTGGGAGGCTACCTTCCGGATTTCTACGGTTCTTATTTGGACGAACGCGTGCGGGTTGCGCGCATCGCTTTGCAGGCTTGAAAGGTGACCATGATCCCATTGAAGACGGAGTCGGCTTGGCGGGGCACTGCGGATTGCAAGACCTGTGGCATCCGTGAACTGGTGCTGTTTGCCGACCTCGATGAGCATGACTTTGGTCTGATTCATGCGCCCATCGACGAGCTGGAGTACGCCGCCGGTGCCAGCATCTTCACCGAGGGCGGTGCTGCCAAGGGCGTGTTCACCTTGCGTCAGGGCATGGTGAAACTGGTGCGCAGCACCCTTGATGGGCGCCCAAGGATCGTTCGTGTTTTGCGCGCAGGCGATGTGGTCGGCCTGGAGGCGCTGGCCAGCCCGCACTACGATAGCGATGCGGTCACCTTGACCCCGGTGTCGGTGTGCCGAATCCCGCTGGAAGTCGTTCAAAAGTTGTCATCTAGCAGCCCCAGGCTGCACGCCCAGCTTATGAAAAAATGGCAGCACGCCCTCAAGGACGCGGACGACTGGCTGGCTGATATGAATTTTGGGTCTGCCCGGCGGCGCGTGGGTAATTTGGTGTTGAAGATGCGCAGCGCAGAAAACCGAGAGATATCGATGCTCTTCTCACGCGAAGACATGGGCGCCATGCTCGACCTGAAACTGGAGACCGTCAGCCGCGAGATCAGCCGGCTGGTGCGCGATGGGGCCATCGAGCAGATCGACAAGCAGGGCCGCATCTACCGCGTCTTGAGGGCGGGCAGCCTCGCGCCGGACTGATATTGCGCTTGATTGGGGTAGGCCCTGGTTGTAGGGTCGGATGTAGTCACTGATTTAAAGATTGATATTTATCAATGCTTATATTCAGACTCATGATTGAACCGGCACTCACCGTCAAGAAAAAAATCAAGCCTTTCTGGTCGCCTGTCTGGGCTGGCATTGCGTTGGGCTTGGTGCTGCTGCTCACTTTTTTTACTCACGGGTCACGGGCTTGGCGCTATTGGCGCCAGCACCCGCGTGACGGCGTGGCTGGGTATGCAGGTGGTGCCTGAGCTCACGCACGCCAATGCCTATCTGGGCCCCATGACGGAAAACGGCAACCCTCTGCCATCGTGTATCACTTGGCAGGTGATTGGTGTTGCCATTGGCGCCATGGTGGCTGCTTTTTTGGGAGGGCGGTTTCGCTTTCACTTCGACGGTTCGCTCGGCGTCCACTGCGCGCCTAGAGCATGGCCACTTTCATATTTTTGTAAATGACCGCGAGCCAGGTTATTTCATGTACTTGGCAGCGCTGTCGCTGAGCGCCAAAGACGAGCCGTTGCGCTGGTTCACTACCAATGCCTGGGTGACGGGTAAACGCATGCAGTCGGCCAAGAGTGTCATCGCCTTGCTGGACAGTTTTCAAGTCCAGACCCGATGCCGACTGGCGCCTTTAGGGCGCTGGCTGAGCGCTATGGTGCAGCTGTTTCGGCCGCAGCGTGAACAGCTTTTGCGTCGGCGTGACCTGCTGATGCAGCGCCAGTGTCAACGCCAGGTCTGGGCAGCGCTGTGTGAAGACCGGCGTGTTGACGTCATCAGCCCATGCAGCGCAGCGTTGCCCCGGCGCATCCGACAGTTTCAACGTCGCGAGTTTTGAAACCCCCATTACCTAAAAGAACGACAGCATGAACAACCATTTCACCCAACTATCCGCCGTGGCGATCGTTGCTTTTGGTTCGTCGGCAGCGCATGCGGGTGTTTTGCCCGGCCCGTTGGTTGACGCATAGTGGCTGGCCAGCAACCTCGATAAAGTGCAGGTAGTGCAAGTGCGCGGTGATGTGAAGTCGTTCATTGCTGCGCCAGAATTTGAGACAGACGTCAAAACTGGCAAGAAGGTTTTGACCGAGGTCGGTGGTCATATTCTTCGCAGCAAACTCATCGACATGAAAACCATGCGCGTGCAGCGCCAAGTAGGTGACCTGAAAGTCAAATACCAGATTGCCGACAAGGCAGACTTTCAGAAGCGTGTTCAGGCGGTAGGTGTGGATGCAGACAAACCCATCGTACTGGTGCCGGTGGGTGCGCAGTGCGTACCGCGGCATCAAAAAACGTGACTATGTCTACGCTTACGGCAAGCTGGAAGGCTCCAAGCAGTACAGCATTGACCTGGGGTTCAAAAATAGCGGCCATAGCGTCAGAATGTTGTCACCCAACACCTATCGTGCCCTGTTGACTGCGCAGGGCGTGGACCCGGCGGCTCCCATGATCACCTACTGCAACAGTGGTTAACTCGCTGCCGGGCCCTGGTTTGTGGCCTCTGAACTGTTGGGCAACAAGTCTGCCTCGTTATATGACGGAGCCCTCCATGGGTGGACCCTTGCCAAGCGCCAACTGGCAGGCGCGGCACCCTTGCAGTCAGCAGGTAGCTGCCGGTTGGAACATCTGACTGAGCCGATCAAGGCCGCTTATTTGCGCTGACCTAGGGTAGTTCCTAATATGACCCGTCTGTTAATTAAGCGACGATTGATAAAAATCAAAAAACTTAACTGCTTCAGGTCGTTGTGCAAAGTGATAGTTTTCTCTTCATCCCTGCCAAAAAGGACCTAACGTGAAATCTTTAGCTCGAAAACTTCTCTGGTTGCCTTTGCTGGCTGCTTTTTTTCTGACTGGGTGCGGCACGATCAGCACGCTGGGGAAACTTGAAGATGGCGCTGGTGCAGAAGCCAGTTCGATGTGGGACAAGTGGGTTGAGGGCAACGGCGACATCGCCATTGCCACCACCTGGTCGCGTAAGGTCAAGGCTGGACTAACGGTAAAAGACGTTGAAGACGCGTTTGGCGCCGTTTCAGCAGAGCGCAACATGAGAAACGTGGGGGAGTTGCCGCTGTCGGAAGAACTCGAATCGCGTACCGGCGAGAAGCAAAAATTCCTGAAGGTTTACTCGTATTGCGCGCCTGCCACAGCGCGACTGATGGTTGATTTCAGCCCCGCCATGGGTGCTTATCTGCCGTGCCGCCTTACGGTGGTGGAAAAAGAAGATGGCCTTTGGATCTACACCCTGAACATGGACATGATGGTCAAGATGGGGCGCAAACTGCCGTCTCCTTTGAAAGAAGAGGCATGGAAAGTGCGCGAAACCATCTATCAAATGATGGATCGTGCGGCTTCAGGCGACTTTTAATTCGCCTACATCATGACGAATTGCACCTTTAAGTTTCGGGCTGTGGCTGTGGCTGCGGCACTCTCACTGCCCATGAGTGCCGCCATGGCCACCAATGGCATGTTGATGGAGGGTTATGCCGCTGTTGCCACGTCAATGGGTGGGGCTGCCCAGGCGCACGACGTTGGCAACGCTGGCATGGCGCAAAACCCGGCCACCTTGGCGCTGCAGCCGGATGGGACCTCGCGCTTTGCCATCAACGTTGGCATGCTTCAGCCAGATGTAGAGAGCTCTGCGATGGGGATGACGTCGAAATCGGGTGGCGACTTTTATCTGATGCCCTCCATGGGCTATACCAAGCGCAATGGTGCCTGGACCTACGGTATTGGCGTGTTTGCCCATGGCGGTATGGGCACTGAGTACGATGGCAGCTCAGTGATTTCTGCCATGCAGGGTTTGCCCAGTCGCTCCGAGTTAGGTGTGGGTAATGTGCTCATTCCGGTGGCCTATCAGGTCAATTCAGATCTGACCGTTGCCGCAACGCTGAAATTTGTTTGGGCATCACTGGATATTCAGATGACGGGTAGCGTGGCCCAGTTAGCTGGTTACCTTGCCCCGCAAAGCAATCCCGGAAATTTGGTGACTAATTTGAGCAGTGTTTCAAGTCCCACAACTACTTTTGCAAGAATCGATTTTTCTGATGACAACAAGTTTTCGGGCGCAGCTAAGGCAACTGGATTTGGTGCCATTTTGGGGGCAACCTATCGCGTTAACTCAGAGGTCTTACTGGGTGCTTCCTACCAGCTAAGGACCCGCTTGTCGGATATGCAAACCAATTCAACTGGTGCTTCTTTTGGTGTTATCGGTTCAGCCCTCGATGTCGGAAAGATGACCATCATCGACTTCCAGATGCCTTCTGTTCTTGCTGTCGGTGGTAGCTGGCAGGTCAATCCGTCTTGGCTGCTGGTTGCAGATTTAAAGTACATCGGTTGGGCTGATTCGATGAAAAGTTTCCGCATGCGCTATGACAGCTCAATCTCTGCGAACGGTTCGGTGGATTTCGCCATCAAGCAGGAATGGAAGGATCAGACGGTACTTAATTTGGGGGCCGCCTGGAAAGCCTCTGAGCAGTTGACGCTACGCGCTGGTGTGAGCTTTTCGGATAACCCAGTACCTGATCAGTACGTGCACCCGTTGTTCCCCGCTATCGAGAAAAACCATGTGATGTTTGGTTTTGGTTACAAGTTCACCAAGGCCGATTCATTCAATGCGTCTCTTGCACATGCCCCAAAAGTAGCCGTTACCAACAACAGTGACCCGTCAATGCCCCTCACGATCTCTCACAGCCAGAACAATCTTCAGCTTGGCTATTCCCGCACTTTTTAACACTGCTTTCAGGCATCACGCAAAAGCATCTACTCCGTCAAATTTCACCTGAAAGCTAAACCTCATGAAATATTTAGTGACTGCTACTGCCCTGATGTTTGGCACGGTCTGCTTTGCCAACGATATTCCAGCGCTTTACCAAGGCGCAGACTTGAAGCTGGGTGAAAAGTTGATTGCCCAGCACGAGTGCAGCGCCTGTCACCAGAAAAAAGTGGGTGGTGACGGCAGTGCCATCTACCAGCCCGCGGGTAAGGTGAACACCTTGGGCGCGTTGCGCGGCATGGTCGAAGCGTGCGACCAGCAACTCAACATAGGACTTTTTCCCGAAGAGGTCAATTCGGTGTCCGCCGTGCTTAACCGTGACCACTATCGTTTCAAGTAACACAAGTCGAGCATGGAACACATACCAGGAGTGTTGTAAATGGATCAGAGTATGGGCTCGGGCAAGCTGATCAAAGCCCCTGAGAATTTCCTTAGCCAAGACGGGATCAAATCCGTCTTCTCTGAAGGTAAAAAAGGGCGTCGCGACTTTATTCGCAACGCATTTGCTGCGGCTGCGGCGGGGGCGGCTGTGCCAGCAGCGCTGGCGCAAGGCAACCCGGTACCCACCGAGGGCGGCGATGCCAACATTTTGAATCTGCCCGAGCACAGCAAGGGTTTGGGTCAGGGTGTGGCTTTGAATGATGGGTACGGCAAACCGTCCAAGTTCGAGAGCAATGTGCAGCGCCGTGTCAGCCCCGGTTTGACGCAAACCACGCAGGCTTCAGTGTCCTTCGCACCGTTGCAGTCGTTGTTTGGAATCGTCACGCCGAGTGGTTTGCACTTTGAGCGGCATCACCAGGGTTGGTGGGATATTGACCCGTCAAAACACCGCTTGATGATCAATGGCATGGTCAAGACCGCCAAGGTCTTCACGCTTGACGAGCTCATGCGTTTGCCTTCGGTGTCGCGGTTTCATTTCATGGAATGTGGTGCCAACACGGCGGTAGAGTGGGGCAACGTAGCTGTGCCCACTGTGCAATACACCCACGGCATGTTGTCGTGCAGCGAGTTCACCGGAGTGCCATTGATCACCCTGCTTGAAATGGCGGGGGCTGATTTAAAGAATGGCAAGTTTGTGTTGGCCGAAGGTGCTGACGGCTCTTCCATGACCCGTACCATTCCGATGAGCCTGATCAATTCGGGCGAAGTGTTTGTGGCCTACGGTCAGAACGGTGAGATGCTGCGCCCTGAGCAAGGCTACCCGCTGCGGCTGGTGGTGCCAGGCATCCAAGGCGTGAGCTGGGTGAAATACCTGCGCCGCCTTGAGCTGGGCGACAAGCCCTATGCCACCAAAGACGAGGCCAGTCACTATATGGATTTGCTGCCCGATGGTCAGCATCGCCAATACAGCGGACTGCAAGAATGCAAGAGCGTAGTGACCACTCCGTCAGGTGGTCAGGTGCTGCTCGACAAAGGCTTTTACAACGTGACTGGCTTGGCCTGGTCAGGCAAGGGCCGGATCAAAAAAGTGGATGTGTCGGTTGATGGCGGGCGCAATTGGCGTGCGGCCCGGATCGAAGGGCCGGTGCAAAACAAGGCGCTGACCCGTTTCAACATCGACTGGGTCTGGGATGGCAAGCCTGCCATCATTCAAAGCCGAGCCGTCGACGAGACGGGTTATGTGCAACCCACTTATCAGCAATTGCGCGGAGTGCGCGGTACACGCTCCATTTATCACAACAACGCCATTCAGTCATGGTTGGTGCAGGAAAACGGCGAGGTGAAAAATGTTCAGCTTTCGTAAGGTAGTCGCCGGATTGGCCTTGCTTGGGCTGGCCGGTTTGGCGGGCGCGCAATCAGCAGCCAAATTCTCGGGCATTGGCCGTGATGCAACGGTCAAGGAAGTGCAGGCTTGGGATATCGACGTGCGCCCAGACTTCAAGGGCTTGCCGCCTGGCTCCGGTTCGGTCGCCAAAGGTCAGGACATCTGGGAGGAAAAGTGTGCCACTTGCCACGGTATTTTTGGTGACTCGGGCGAATTCTTCAACCCGATTATTGGCGGTGTGACAGCTAAAGATATTGAAAGCGGTCATGTCGCCAACCTGATCGGGCCGGGTTACCCTGGGCGAACCACCTTCATGAAGGTGGCTACGGTATCCACGCTGTGGGATTTCATCTTCCGCGCTATGCCTTGGACCGAGCCAAAGTCGCTCGCACCAGATGACGTCTATGCGGTGTTGGCGTTCATGCTGAATTTGAGCAATATCGTTCCGGAAAACTTCGTTCTTAGTGACAAGACGATACGAGACGTGCAGTCGCGCATGCCTAACCGCAATGGCATGATGACAGACCACACGTTGTGGCCGGGCAATGAGTTTAGCGGTGCCAAGAAGCCTGATACCAGTAATGTCGCCTGCATGGCCAACTGCGCCCCGGAGCCTAAGCTGGCATCTTTCTTGCCAGACTTTGCGCGCAATGCGCACGGCAATCTGGCCGAGCAAAACCGCCTGGTGGGCGCACAACGCGGCGCAGACACGGCGCACCCCGAGCGCAAGTTGGGCGAGACGGCAGCAGCGCCGGTGGTATTGACGGCCGCTGAGGTAGTGGATATTGAAGCGCGCAAGATGAACACCTTGCTACAAAAAAATGGGTGCACCATTTGCCATGGCATGCACAACAAGATCGTTGGCCCTGCCTATACCGATGTGGCCCGCAAGTACGCTGGCAAGGTCGAGTATTTGCAAGGCAAGATCAAGAGCGGCGGTGTCGGCGTGTGGGGAGCGCTTCCCATGCCCGCCCAGACCTTGAGCGATACCGATGCCATATCCATTGCAGAGTGGTTGGCGGCGGGCGGCCCAAAGTAAGACTTTGAGAGATTATTTTTTCGCATGAACTTAACCAAGGAGATTTCTATGCAAACTCGTCGCGAGACACTCAAACACAGCGCGGTAGTGGCTGGCCTGTTGGCAACGACAGGTCTGTTTCCGCAATACGCATTGGCCTACAGCAAGGCTGCTTTTGAAGCCAAAAATGTCCCCGATGTGGTCAAGGCGCTGGGTGGCCAGATACCAGTTGAAAGCAAAGATGTCATCGTGGGTGGCCCAGATATTGCTGAAAACGGTGCGGTTGTTCCATTGACGGCCAGCACCACGCTGGCTGGCGTCAAGCACATTCTCATTCTGGTTGAAAAGAACCCCGCCGCCTTGGTGGCCCAGTTCAACGTGACCGACGCTGTGGAGGCCAACTTCTCCACCCGCGCGAAGATGGGCCAATCGTCTGACGTGTACGCGGTTGCCATCATGAACGACGGGCGCGCACTGTTCTCCAAAAAAGAAGTCAAGGTGACCTTGGGCGGCTGTGGCGGCTGATGGACAGCCCCAATTCATTCACATACCAATTTAATTTGTTACCAGGAGTTTAAAAATGGCAGATCCGATGCGCATTCGTGCCCAAGTAAAAGGTGACGTAGCCACCGTTCGTGTTTTGATGAGTCATGAGATGGAGTCCGGCCAGCGCAAGGACTCCGCTGGCAATCTGGTTCCCGCCATGCACATCACCGAAGTGAGTGCTTCGCTAAACGGCAAGGAGGTTATGACAGCCGACTGGGGTTCTGCAGTTTCCAAGAACCCGTTTTTGCAGTTTATGGTCAAGGGCGCCAAGGCTGGCGACAAGATCACGGTGACCTGGAAGGACACCAAGGGCGATACCCGTACCGACGAAGCCACGGCTTCCTGATCGTTGTGAGAAGAAAAAAGGTGAGTGTGGCTCACCTTTTTTCTAAGCTGGTCGGTCCAGTGTGGTGATCGTTTTTAGGAGACTTGTGGATGAAAAAAATAATTCTTCTGGCAAAAGTTGCCAGTGTCGTTGCAATCACTGGAGCGCTGTTGCCTGCTGCCTACGCGCAAAAGTCAGCCGCAGTGCAGGCGATTGAAGACTACCGGGCCATGTTGGCTGACGGCAACCCGTCTGAACTGTTTGAAGCCAAAGGCGAAGACCTTTGGAAAAAAAAGCGAGGCCCTAAAAATGCCTCGCTGGAGACCTGTGACCTCGGATTGGGCGCGGGTGTGGTCAAAGGCGCATTTGTCACCCTGCCGCGTTATTTTGCTGACACAAATAAAGTGCAAGACTTGGAATCGCGGTTGTTGACCTGTATCGACACCCTACAGGGGCTGGATGTCAAGGCGATCACTGACACCCCGTTCGGTAAGGGCGAAAAGGCCAACATGACCGCCTTGGCGACTTGGATCGCTGGCGAGTCCCGCGACATGGCGTTTGCCTTGCCACAGTCGCACGTGCAAGAAAAAGTGGCCTACGAAGTGGGCAAGCGTCTGTTTTTCCAGCGCGGTGGCCCGCATGATTTCTCTTGTGCCTCGTGCCACGGTGACGACAACTGGCGTATTCGTTTGCAAGACTTGCCCAACCTGACCAAGAACCCGGGCGATGGCATTGGCTTTGCCGCCTGGCCCGCTTACCGTGTGTCCAACGGGCAAATGTGGAGCATGCAGCACCGCTTGAATGACTGCTACCGTCAGCAGCGCTTTCCTGAGCCGGGTTACGCCAGCGATGTCACCATCGCCTTGGGCGTTTATCTGGGCGTGAACAGCGAAGGGTCCAAATCTGTCGCACCCGCCATCAAGCGTTAAGAGACACGGAGAAATCGCATGAAAAAACACTCTATTTTTGCTTTGTCGTTGCTCACTGCGGCTGTTCTGGCCGGTTGTGCCTCTTTGCCGTCGTCTGCCGAACTGGACAAAATTGCCGCCAGTTATGTCAAGGCTGACTTCAAGGACAAGGGTATCGTCAAGGCGTCGGTATTGCAGCCTGAAGAAATCAACACACTGTGTACCGAGGCAGAGGTGGCTGGCAAGCCTATCGACCCCGAGCTGGCGCAAAAGCTGCAAGCAACTCAACTCAAAACCATCAAGTGGCCGGCTGACGGCAACTACCTGGGTGACTGGAAAAAGGGTGAGGCCCTCGCGCAAAGCGGCCGTGGCCAGACCTGGACTGACAAAGCCAACACCCCAAACGGTGGCAATTGCTACAACTGCCACCAGTTGAGCGGCACCGAAATTTCTTTCGGCACCATTGGCCCAAGCCTGTACAAGTTTCGCAAGAACTATGGGATTGATGCCGACCCGAACAGCGTGGCTGCCAAGGCCATGGTCGAGTATGCGTGGGGCAAAATTTACAACTCGCGGGCCTACAACGCTTGCTCGGTCATGCCTCGGGCGATTCACAACGGCATCATCACCGAGGCACAGGCCAAAGACTTGATGGCTTTGCTGCTGGACCCGAACTCGCCAGTCAACCAGTAAGGCGACTTGCATCTTCACCGCCCGGCCAGCCCGGGCTTTTTAGCTTCTTAACAGAGTAGTTTCAACACAATGAACTTGACCAAACGCGAATTTATGCAGGTGCTGGGTGCTGGCACCATGGCTGGCATGGGGTTGGGTAGGTATGCACGCGCTGACGCGGCCACCGCCGAGGCGGGCCTGTACGACATCCCTAAGTTTGGCAATGTGTCGTTCCTGCACATGACAGACTGCCATGCGCAGCTCAAGCCCATTTACTTCCGTGAACCCAGCATCAATCTGGGCATTGGCAGTATGAAAGGCAAGCTGCCACACTTGGTGGGCGAGCATTTGCTGAAGGTGTCCAACATTCGCCCCGGCACGGCTGAAGCGCACGCTCTGACCTATCTGGACTACGAACAAGCCGCCAAGCGCTACGGCAAGGTGGGTGGTTTTGCACACTTGGCCACACTGGTCAAGCGCATGAAGGCCAGCCGGCCCGGCGCATTGCTGCTGGACGGCGGCGACACCTGGCAAGGCTCCGGCACGGCGCTGTGGACCAATGGCCAGGACATGGTTGATGCCTGCAAACTGCTGGGTGTGGATGTGATGACCGGCCACTGGGAGTTCACCCTGGGCATGGCGCGTGTCCTAGAGATCATTGAGAAAGACTTTGCTGACAAGGTTGATTTTGTGGCGCAAAACGTCAAGACCAATGATTTTGGCGACCCGGTCTTCAAGCCTTATGTGATCCGCGAGATCAATGGCGTGCCCTGCGCCATCATCGGCCAGGCCTTCCCCTACACACCGATTGCTAACCCGCGTTACATGGTGGCGGACTGGGCCTTTGGCATCCAGGACGACAACATGCAGAAGATGGTGGACGAAGCCCGTGGCAAGGGTGCTCAGGTGGTGGTGGTGCTCAGCCACAACGGCATGGATGTGGATTTGAAAATGGCCAGCCGCGTCAGCGGTATCGACGCCATCATGGGCGGCCACACCCACGACGGCATGCCTGTGGCCAGCGTCATCAGCAACCAGGGTGGCAAAACCCTGGTGACCAACGCGGGATCCAATTCCAAATTTTTGGGTGTACTGGACTTTGAAGTCAAAGACAAAAAGGTCACCGACTTCCGCTACAAACTGCTGCCGGTGTTTGCCAACATGCTGCCCGCCGACGCCGAAATGGATGCACTCATCACCAAGATTCGTGCGCCGTATGAGGATAAGCTCAATGAAAAACTGGCGGTGACAGAAGGCACCTTGTACCGCCGTGGCAACTTCAACGGCACCGGCGACCAACTGCTGGTGGACGCGTTGATGGAGGTGCAGGGCGCCGACATCGCGTTCTCGCCCGGTTTCCGTTGGGGTACCACGCTGCTGCCGGGCCAGGCCATCACCCGCGAATGGCTGCTTGACATGACGGCCACCACTTATTCCTACGCCACCCTCAATGACATGAAGGGCTCAGACATCAAAACCGTGCTCGAAGACGTGTGTGACAACTTGTTTAACCCGGATCCTTATTACCAGCAGGGTGGCGACATGGTCCGCGTCGGTGGCCTGCAATACAGTTGCAGCCCGCTTCAGAGCATGGGCAAACGCATCACCGACATGCGCCTGAACGGCAAGCCCATCGACGCCGACAAAACCTACAAAGTGGCCGGCTGGGCACCGGTGGCCGAAGAAGCCAGAAACCAGGGCAACCAGCAGGTCTGGGAAGTGGTGGAAACCTGGCTGGCTGCGCGCGGCGGCAAGGTGTCGACCCGCAAGCTCAACGCACCCAAGATTTTGGGAGCGCTGCCCAACCCAGGTTACGCAGCGTAAGCTTTCGTCACCTGAGGGCTGGCGGTCAATTTATAAGAAATTGGCCTCCAGCCCTTGTTCTATAAGCGCGAGCAGCTATTTTTATAATAGTAGCGTGATGATCGGCCCACGCCTCAGCGTGTCAGCGCCATGAACAGTTTTGGCAACTGCTCGGGCAGTCGGGCAATGTTGTCGATCACCGTGTACTGCTTGCCAAAGATGTCGCTCACATAGGTGTCTGCGGCGGCATCCAGATTGATGCAGTAGGTAAAGATGCCCTGGTTGTCCAGCTCGCGCACCGCTACTTTGGCGTCTTCAATCAGCATGCGCTCGTCTTTCACATCAATATCTGCGGGTTGGCCGTCGGTCAGCACCAGCAGCAGTTTTTTGTCAGCGGCTTGGGTGCCCAACGTGCGGGCGGCATGGCGCATGGCTGCGCCCATGCGCGTGCTGTAACCCGCCTGCATGGCGGCTAGGCGCGCTTTGACATCATCACCCCAGTTTTCGCCAAAGCCCTTGATGTGCAAGTAGCGCACGTCGTGGCGGGTATTTGAGTGAAAACCGGCAATCGCCAGCGGGTCACCCAGCTGCTGCACGGCCCAGGCCAGCAAGGACACGGCTTCCTGGCTCAGTTGCAGCACCGTTTGTTCGCAGCCATGCGCCTTTTCACCGAGCGACTGCGACAAGTCCAGCAGCAGGGTCACAGCGATGCTGCGGCCATCGGTGGTGTGGCTCATGTTGATGCGCGGGTCGGGCTGGCTGCCACTTTTCAGGTCGATGAGTGAGCGAATCGCCACGTCAAGGTCCAGCTCGCTGCCGTCTTCCTGAAAACGAACACGCACCTTGTCTTGCGGTTTGAGCAAATCGAGCAGGCGTTTCAGGCGCTTGGACAAGGCGCTGTGTTTGGCCAGCAGCGCGTCAATGTCAGCCGGGTTGCCGCCAGGGTGCAAGCGCTCGTACAGGCTCACCCAGTCGGGGCGCATGGTCTGGCTGCTGTAGTCCCACTCGGGGTAATGTCGTGGCGGCAGCGTTTGCAACTCGTTGGTCGACACCTCTTGGCGGTGTTGCTCGAAGGTTTCTTCGTCGTCGCTGAGTTCGTGAAAGCGCCATAGGTGGCGGTTGTCGTCGCGGTAGTCGACTTCGGTGTCCTGAAACCAGGTGTCGGGCAGGCGGTCGCTTTGCAGGCTGGTTTTGGCGAGATAGCCAAGCGCAAGGCCAGCGATCTCGGTGGTGTTGGACTCGCCTTGCGCCAGCAGCGCGTGAAAGCGTTGTACCCAGTCGGCCAGTGCTGGTGTCTCGAAACGTTTGGGTGGGTCCAGCAGGGCGCGTGACAACATCGCCAGACGGTGCCGCAGGCAGGAATGGGTGGCCGGATTGCAGGCACCCGCCACGGGTGTGGGGTGCAGGGCCGAGTAAATGCGCCGCATGCCGGGGTAGTCGCGCAGCGTCAGAAAATCCATGCGCGCGTCTTCAAAACACTCAATTGTCAGGCGCTGCGCCGGGCTGAAGTTGTCGGCAAAGATGGCAATGCTCCAGCGCCGGTGCGCCGACATATGAGCCAGTGCGGCGCGGTAACGGTCCATGCCGCTGATGCCTGAGCGCTCGTCATAGACGTCAGGCAGGCGCATGCCGTAGGCGTCAAAGTAGGGCATGGGCTGGCGCTGTACGTCAAAGGTGGTGGAGTAGGGCACCAGCACGTCGCTCATATGCCACAGCGCTTTTAGGTACAAATCCAGCGCGCGGGTATGGTCCATCAGCAGCGTGCCATGGCGCTCGCGTTGTAGCACGGCACGGCTGTCGGCCGAGCTCAGGCTGAAAAAATCGCGCTGCTGCTCAGGGTGGTGGCTGTAGTTGCGGATGCCGTAATTCACCCAGTTGCTCAAGCCCTGCAAGCTTAAAGCACCCAGCAGCAGCGGCGCCTTGTCAAAAAACACCGCCAGGCTCGGGCTGGCGTAGGTTTTGTGGATGCCGTGGATCGAGCCGCTGGTGCGCTCCAGCAGCAGCAGGCACAAGTCCATGTAGTGCTGTAACTGTTTCTGGGTAGGCAAGCGCCGCGCCACCGCGGCCAGGGTTTGCAAAAACGGGGCAATGGCTTTGCCGTTGGGCGACTTGTTGATCAGCCGCAGCGTGTGCATGACGGCATTCAGCGCGTCTTCACCCACGCTGCGCGCGATCGGCGGCCATTCTTGCAAGAAGATCAGCGCGGGTGCCACGCCGCGGCCCATCTTGCCTAGAAAGCGCGCCTGGGTCAGAAACTCGTCCAGACCCTCGGCACTGAGCTTGGCGTGCGCCTCGGCCATGCAGGACTCGAACACATTGTCAATTTCGACAAAACTGCAGTCGAGTTGCCTGCGCCAGGCCTGCAAGCGCTCAGAGCCCAAGTCGGCAGGGCTGCTGATGTCAGCCAGGGCGCTCATGATGCTCAGCCGAAAATAGCGTCAACCGCATGGTCGAGCGTGGCGCGGATGTCGGCATCGTCGGTGATCGGGCGCACCAAGGCCATGCGGCAGGCATCTGTTGGCGCGACTGCGCCGTTGATCAAGGTGGCGGCATACACCAGCAGCCGGGTAGAAATGCCTTCGTCCAGCCCGTGGCCTTTTAGTGCGCGAGCCACCCCACCTACTTTGACCAGCCGGGTGGCATCGGCTAGTGGGATGCCAGTTTCTGTGGCGATGATGCGTGCTTCCAGCTCAGGCGCGGGGTAATCAAAGTCAAAGCCGACAAAGCGCTGCTTGGTGCTTTGCTTGAGGTCTTTCATCAGGCTTTGGTAGCCTGGGTTGTAAGAGATGACGAGTTGAAAGTCCGGGTGCGCCTGAAGCAATTCGCCCTTTTTGTCGATTGGCAACTGGCGGCGGTGGTCGGTGAGCGGGTGGATGACCACCGTGGTGTCTTGGCGGGCTTCGACGATTTCGTCCAGGTAGCAAATGGCGCCAATGCGCGCTGCGGTGGTCAGCGGACCATCGAGCCAGCGGGTGCCGTTGGCTTCCAACAGATAACGGCCGACCAGATCGCTGGCGGTCATGTCTTCGTTGCATGCCACGGTGATCAGCGGCTTGCCCAGCTTCCAGGCCATGTATTCAATAAAACGCGATTTGCCGCAGCCGGTAGGGCCCTTGACCATGACCGGCAATCTGGCTTTGTAAGCCGCCTCATAGAGCGCCACTTCGTTGGACTGCTGTTGGTAAAACGGCTCTTGGGTGATGCTGTATTGCTGTGCCAGGGTGGTCATGGTGGGTTCCTGTGTGGTCAGGTTGGAAGACTGGGTTCGGTCGGGTTTGTCTGGGGAGCTTATCGGCTATTTTCTGGTGGCCTATCGGTTTATGGGCATGGCTATGGGGGTAGTCGTGGTTTTAACCGCAGCGCGCGTCGGGTATCTGACTCCGCGGATGTCCCCCGACCCGTGCTACGCCCGGGCCTCCTCCTTGATTCCGCTGCGTCAGATACCCAACGCACGCTGCTTGGCGGTATGGTTTGCGTGCGTGATTCGAAAACCCAAATCGTCTCGGGCATGTTGTGATGGGATGTCCTGCAGAGCGTGGACTTGGGGTTTTGCCAAATCAAGGAGGAGGGAGTGGCCGCAGGCCGCTTTCGGGGGACATTCGCGGCGCAGGGCATCCCGTCGCAACGTGCCATCCACGAAAGCTGCGCTATGCCCCCGGCTCCCAAGCTTGCCCACCAAAACAACGCGGGGCAGCCTGCCGCAACAAACTACCCTGCCACCACGTTCTTACCAATGCACCGAAATGTCGCTTCGGGCGTTGTGCTTACTTATGCACGCCGAGCTTTTCGCGCCAGCCGGGGAACAGCTTGTCGGCATCACCCGGGAACGACTCGAAGGCACGGGCGAACTCTTTGTGTTCTTTGGCAAACTCGATCGGGTCAGCACCGGCTTTCCAGCACTCATACGACTGGCGCAGAGAAATCGCGCCAGCAGCGGGGCTGTCAACGTGGCCATAGGCGCCGCCACCGGATGTGTTGATCACGTTGCCGTGGCCCAGGTTCTGAAAGAAGCCTGGCAGACGCAGCGCGTTCATGCCGCCGGAGATGATCGGGGTGGTGGGCTTCATGCCATACCATTTTTGGAAGTAGACCGGGCCTTGCGCCTCGTCACGCTCGATCATGTAAGCGATGTTGCGGTCATCATTCTCACCTTCCATCTTGCCGTAGCCCATGGTGCCGACGTGGATGCCCGACGCACCTTGCAGGCGGGAAATCTTGGCCAGTACGAAAGCGGTGTAACCACGCTTGGCGCTTGGGCTGGTGATCATGCCGTGGCCAGCGCGGTGGTAATGCAGGTATTGGTTGGGGTATTGACGACGCGCTGTGGTGATCATGCCAGGGCCGCCGACGAAACCGTCGACCAGGAATGCCACCTTGTCAGCATCAGGCCCGAAAGCTTCAAGAATGAAATCGGCACGAGCCAACATTTCGTAGTGATCGTCAGCCGTGATGTTGGCCGAGAAAATCTTCGCCTGACCGGTTTCGTCCATCGCGCGCTTCATCGCGTCGTAGACCAGCGGGTAAACCTTTTTCGCCGGGCAAAACACTTGGTTGCCTTGCGGTTCATCATTCTTGATGAAGTCGCCGCCCAGCCAGAACTGGTACGCCGCTGCGGCGAAGGGCTCAGGACGCAGGCCCAGCTTGGGTTTGATGATGGTGCCGGCAATATAGCCACCGTCCTTGATGGGGCGACCCAGCACGCGCCACATGTCGGAAATGTCTTTGGAGGGGCCGTCAAACAGCTGGATGGCACGCTCGGGGAAGTAAATGTCGTGAATCTTGCCGTGCTCAATGTCACCCATGCCTTGGTTGTTGCCGATGACCAAGGTCAGAATCGACACCATCATCATGCGGCCATCGGTGATGTTGCGGTCAAACAAATCCATCGGGTACGCAATGCGCATGTCTTCGGTGGCTTCGTCGATGTAGTACACCAGAGCGTCTAGGCCGCGGGTGAAGTCATCGGTGGTGCTCACTTCCACGTTGGTGCCGGTGGAGGACTCAGCCGCAAAGTGGGCGGCAGCCTCGAGGTAGCCATAACCGGCCTTTGGCTTCATCTTGTAAGCCACCAAAATGTGCTTACCATTTGTGATGAGGTCTTCTTCCTTGAGGCTTAGGTCTGCGTAGCGGTTTGATTGATCCATGGGTTAACTCCTGTGGGTTCGTCGGGTTGGTGATGGGCTGAACTATAGACAGGCTTATTCATCATGAAAATTCAAATAAATTACCAATCAAATCAGGATTTTCTGATGAATGCGGGTTTTTGGTGCTTGCTGCAACGCTCGCGCAGGTTCTCGCCAGAAACCCTGCCCGACCCGGACAGACCCCGGACAGATTCACAGACAATCGTTCGTTATTTGTCCCTTAGCTTGTAGTCTCAAAGGAGCCGTTCATGCCCATCGTCGTGTTCAACCAAAAAGGGGGTGTTGGCAAGTCCACCATCACTTGCAACCTGGCCGCCATCAGTGCCAGCCAGGGTCTGCGCACCCTCGTGATTGACCTGGACCCGCAAGGCAACTCGACCAGCTACCTGCTCGGCTGCGTCACGGCAGAAGACCAACCCACCGTTGCAGACTTCTTTGAGCACGCCCTGAGCTACAGTTTCAAGAGCAAGCCGGCGACTGATTTTGTGCTGGAGACGCCATTTGAAAACCTGGATCTGATGGCCTCCAGCCCAGCACTCAATGAACTTCTGGTCAAACTCGAATCGCGTCAGAAAATCTACAAGTTGCGCGAGGCGTTACAACAACTGGGCGAAACCTATGACCGGATTTACATCGACACTGCCCCGGCACTGAACTTTTACACCCGCGCCGCGCTGATCGGCGCCACCGGCTGCCTGATCCCGTTTGACTGCGACAGCTTTTCGCGCCAGGCGCTCTACACCCTGCTGGAGAACGTGCAGGAAATCCGCGCTGACCACAACCCCGGCTTGCAGGTGGACGGCATCGTCGTCAACCAGTTCCAGTTGCGTGCCAACCTGCCGCAGCGCATGGTGGACGAGCTGATTGCGCAAGGCCTGCCTGTGCTGCAGCCGTATTTGCCATCGTCGGTGCGTATCCGCGAGTCGCATGAGCAGAGCCTGCCCATGATCTACCTCGACCCCAACCACAAGATCACGCTGGCTTTTGTCGAGCTGCACGACGCGTTGCGCGCCTGAGACGCAACGGCGCAGCTGCCGTGTTTGGCAGCTGCCTGTCTGGTTTTACACCCGCCGGGCCCACGGGCCCAAGGCGAGTCGCTCGATGGCGCAGATGTCGCGCCCAAACCGTGCCGACTTCAAAAGAGAGTGTTCAAGCAAGCCAAAGCGCACAGCGTTGGCGTAGTTGGCGCGGGCCAGGTCAAAGGGCAGGCCCAGCATCAGGCGCAAGGTGTGCCAAGTGGGTTGCTGCAGTGCTGTGTTTGTCATGTTAGTTTCCTTCAAGAACAAATTTGCTGCAGTGCAGTATAGGGTTAACCCTAACAACCTCCAAGCGGGGTGGGTTACGTCCGGGTAAAAACCCCGCCTCGGTTGCTGCACCAATCCTTCGCCGCCTTAGCTCCAGGTATCCATCAGCGCGCCACCTTGCTCTAAGAGGAACGCCTTGAACGCGTTCGTGGCGGGCGACAGTTTTTTGTGTTTCAGGTGCGTCACATACCAGTGGTTCATCTGTGGCAAGCCCTGCACATCCAGCAGGGCAATGTAGCCGCCGGCCAGCTCGTGGCGGATGGTGCGCATGGACAAAAAGCTCAGACCCATGCCGGCCATCACCGCCTGTTTGATGGTTTCGTTGCTGGGCAACCCCATCGCGATCTTCACCGGCATGTGGTGCTCGTCAAACAGGCGATGCATGGCTGCACGCGTGCCCGAGCCCTCTTCGCGCACCACAAAGCTGTAGTCGGCCAGCGCACTGAAAGGGAGGTTTTTGCGCCGCGCCAGCGGGTGGTCGGGCGGGGCCACCATCACAAGCGGGTTGGTGGCAAACACCGAGGCTTCGCAGTCTAGGTGGCTGGGCGAGCGGCCCATCACCACCAGGTCGGCCTCGTTGCGCACCATCAATGCCAATACGTTGTCGCGGTTGTCAATATTGAGTTTCACCTCAATGCCGGGGTGCAACTTGGTAAAGCGCACTAACAGCATCGGGATAAAGTATTTGGAGGTGCTGACCACCGCCAGGTCTAGCCGACCTTTTTTCAGCCCCACGTGTTCGGCCATCAGCGCTTCCAGGTCTTTGAACTGCCCCATGGCGTTGGCGGCACAGGTCAGAAACGCCTCGCCAGCTGCGGTGAGCTGAATGTTGCGCCCCAGCGGCTCCACCAGCGCCAGACCAAAAGCGTCTTCGAGCTGGCGGATTTGCATTGACACCGCTGGCTGGGTAACAAACAGCCGCTCAGCTGCTTTGGACACTGAGCGCTGGCGCGCCACTTCCATGAAGGTCTGGATCTGCTTTATGGTGTAGGGGCGCACAGCGGTGTTCCTTGATCTCATCAGGCGTTACTGATGATTTTTGAATAAAACGTGATTAGAGATTATGAGTTAGGCCGATTAAAGTCAACCCACGCGGCACATTTTTCGGTACCCACGCGCTCAACAAAGGACACTTTCACATGACCACTGATGCTCTTCAAGCCTTGATTTTCGATGTGGACGGCACGCTGGCCGACACTGAGAGCGTGCACATGGCGGCGTTCAATCACGCGTTTGCCGAGTTGGGTCTGGACTGGGTCTGGACGCCCGAGATCTACACCCAGTTGCTGGAGATCTCTGGCGGCAAGGAGCGCATCCTGCACTACTGGAAGCAGCGCAACCCAGACGTCAAAGAGCTTGACGCCAACGCTTTGACTGACCGGATCAACCGCATGCATGAGCTCAAGACCGCCGCATATGAGAGTGCAATCAACGCTGGCGCAGTCGCTTTGCGCCCCGGGGTGCTTGAGCTGATGGATGAAGCGCTGAGTGAAGGCCTGCAGTTGGCCATTGCCACCACCACCTCGCCGGTGAATATTGCCGCCTTACTGCGCCGGGCCATCGGTCCGGACTGGCGGCTGAACTTCGCCGCCATTGGTGATGCGTCGACCGCTCCGATCAAAAAACCGCATCCGCAGGTGTATTTGCAGATGCTTGACGCGCTGCAACTGCCGGCCGCGCACTGCCTGGCTTTTGAAGACTCCAGCAACGGCCTGCGCGCCGCCACCGCAGCCGGTTTGCAGACCATCGTGACCCCCAGCGCCTTCACCTCGCACCATGACTTCAGCGGTGCGTTGCGCGTTGTGCCTGACTTGAGCCATGTCACGGTGGCCCAGTTGCGCGAATGGCAAAATTCTGCGCGGGCCTGACACCCACCCGATCGCTTGCGCGTTTCTCAACTTTTCTGAAGGCTTCCCTCATGAGCTCAACACCCACCTTGCGTCTGGCCCCGTCGATTTTGTCGGCCGATTTTTCCCGTCTGGGCGAAGAAGTGCGCGCTATCGAGGCCGCTGGTTGTGACCTGGTGCACTTTGACGTGATGGACAACCATTACGTGCCCAATCTGACCATTGGTCCGCTGGTGTGTGAGGCCATTCGTCCGCATGTGAGCATTCCGATTGACGTGCATCTGATGGTGGAGCCGGTGGACGCGATCATTCCGCTGTTTGCCAAGGCCGGCGCCAACATCATCACCTTCCACCCCGAGGCCTCCAAGCACGTTGACCGCAGCCTGTCGATGATTCGCGAGCTGGGTTGCAAGGCAGGCCTGGTACTGAATCCGGCCACCTCGGTCGATGTGCTTGACCATGTCATGGACAAGCTCGACATCATTTTGCTGATGAGCGTGAACCCTGGTTTTGGTGGGCAGAAGTTCATCCCCAGCACCTTGCCGAAGCTGCGTCTGGTGCGCGCCAAGATTGACGCGCACGTGGCTGCGGGCGGCCAGCCGATCTGGCTGGAAGTCGATGGCGGCGTCAAAACCGACAACATTGCCGAGATCGTCGCCGCTGGCGCCGACACCTGTGTGGCAGGTAGCGCGGTGTTCAGCGCCCCAGATGCGGATGGTGGCTACACAACCGTTATGCAGGCTTTACGCACTGCAGCCTTGGCAGAATAAGCCTCTAGCGCTACACAATTTAAACCTTCCGGAGACTCTTCATGCCTTTGACCCTACGTTCCAATCGCTCGACACTGACGCAATTTCTGATTGAAGAGCGGCGTCGTTTCCCCAGTGCCAGCGGCGATTTCAACGCCCTGATTCTGGATGTGGCGCTGGCCTGCAAGGGCATTGCCAAGGCGGTGGCCTATGGCGAGCTGGCGGGTGTCATGGGCAACCACTCGGCTGAAGAAGGCGGCACGGTCAATGTGCAAGGCGAAACGCAAAAGACCCTTGATGTGCTCTCTAACGATGTGTTCATGCGTCGCACCGAGTGGTCGGGCAACCTGGCGGGCATGGCCTCTGAAGAGATGGACGACCCCTACCAGATCCCCAAGCTGTTCCCGCGTGGCAACTACCTGATTGTGTTTGACCCGCTGGACGGTTCCAGCAACATCGATGTGAACGTGTCGGTGGGCAGTATTTTCAGCATCCTGCGCGCGCCTCAAGACGTGATCGACTCCGGTCGCGATGTGGTCGATACCGACTTTTTCCAGTCCGGCAGTCAGCAAGTGGCGGCTGGCTACGCGCTATATGGCCCAACCACCATGATGGTGCTGACCGTGGGTGGCGGCGTCAACGGCTTCACGCTGGACCCGAATCTGGGTGAGTTCATGCTGACCCACCCGAAGATGCACATTCCTGAAGACACCCATGAGTTCGCCATCAACGCCTCCAACTCACGCTTCTGGGAAGCGCCGGTGACCCGTTATGTGGACGAGTGCCTTGCGGGCAAAACCGGCGCGCGTGGCAAAGACTTCAATATGCGCTGGATTGCCTCGATGGTGGCTGAAGCGCACCGTATTCTGATGCGCGGTGGCGTTTTCCTGTATCCGCGCGACACCAAAGATGCATCCAAACCCGGCCGTCTGCGTCTTTTGTACGAGGCCAACCCGGTCGGCATGATCATGGAGCAGGCGGGTGGCCGCGCCTCCACTGGCGAGATGCCCATGCTGGACGTGCTGCCCACCAGCCTGCACCAGCGCATTGGTTTTGTGTTCGGCTCCAAAAACGAAGTCGACCGCATTGAGCGCTACCACCGTGAGCCTCTGAAGGCTGAGGAAAAAAACCCGCTGTTTGCCGAGCGCAGCCTGTTCCGTGACTGATCGACCCTTGAATGCTTCGAATTAAATAGCTGTTGGCCCAATGAAATCAAGGGCTAAGAGCCTATTTTCCATTTAACAATCCCAGGAGACACGCACCATGTCCATTCGCCACCCCATCATCGCCATCACCGGCTCCAGCGGCGCTGGCACCACTTCGGTGACTCGCACGTTCGACTATATTTTCCGCCGCGAAAAAATCACCGCTGTAGTGATCGAAGGCGATAGTTTTCACCGCTTTGATCGCAAGGAGATGAAAGTCGCCGCCGCTGAAGCCGAAGCCACTGGTAACAAGCACTTCAGCCACTTCGGCCCCGAGAACAACCTTTTTGCCGAACTGGAGTCGCTGTTCTCCAGCTACGCCGAAAGCGGCTCCGGCAAGCGCCGCAAGTACTTGCACGACCTGGAGGAAGCCGCTCCTTTCCAGCAGGACCCTGGCACCTTCACGCCCTGGGAAGACGTGCCCAGCGGCACCGACCTGCTTTTCTACGAGGGCCTGCACGGCGCGGTGGTCACCGACGAGGTGAACATCGCCAAGCACCCTGATCTGCTGATCGGCGTGGTGCCGGTCATCAATCTGGAGTGGATTCAGAAGATTTACCGCGACAAGAAGATGCGCGGCTACAGCACCGAAGCGGTGACCGACACCATCCTGCGCCGCATGCCCGACTATGTGCACTACATCTGCCCACAGTTCATGCACACCCATGTGAACTTCCAGCGCGTGCCGATGGTGGACACCAGCAACCCGTTTATCGCCCGCGACATTCCCAGTGCTGACGAGAGCATGGTCGTCATCCGCTTCAGCAACCCCAAAGGCATCGACTTCCAGTACCTGCTCAACATGATTGACGGCAGCTTTATGAGCCGCGCCAACACCATCGTGGTCCCCGGCGGCAAGATGGAACTGTCGATGCAACTCATCTTCACCCCGTTCGTCTGGCGCATGATGGAGCGTCAGAAGAAGGCAGGCTGAAGCGGTGCCAGCGGCTGGTCCAGTGTCACCGCGCCACGCGCGTCACCGGCCGATTTGAATTTCCTGTCGCTTAACTGACTAAGATAGAGGGCTAGGCACCCGCCGAGAGAGCAGGGCCTGACCTTGACCTCCTCCACAACTTACCCATAACGAATCATGACAACACCCACTCCTGAATTTGCCAAACAGATGGCTAATGCCATCCGCATGCTGGCCGTTGATGCTGTTGAAAAAGCCAAGTCCGGCCACCCTGGCGCACCTATGGGCATGGCTGACATTGCCGAAGTGCTGTGGAACCGCCACCTCAAGCACAACCCGGCCAACCCGCATTGGGCCGACCGCGACCGATTTGTGCTCTCCAATGGCCATGGCTCAATGCTGATTTACGCGTTGCTGCACCTCACCGGCTACGACCTGCCGATGAGCGAGCTGCAAAACTTCCGCCAGTTGCACAGCAAAACTGCTGGCCACCCCGAAGTGGGTGTGACCCCCGGCGTAGAAACCACCACCGGCCCGCTGGGCCAGGGCGTCACCAACGCCGTAGGCATGGCCTTGGCCGAGAAGCTGCTGGCCGCCGAATTCAACAAGGCTGACCACGCCATCGTTGACCATTTCACCTACGCCTTTGTGGGCGACGGCTGCCTGATGGAAGGCATCAGCCACGAAGCCTGCTCGCTGGCGGGCACGCTGCGCCTGTCCAAGCTGATCGCGTTTTATGACGACAACGGCATCAGCATTGACGGCCATGTGGAAGGCTGGTTCACCGACGACACGCCCAAACGCTTCGAAGCCTATGGCTGGAACGTGATCGCCGCCGTAGACGGCCACAGTCCTGCCGCCATTGACGCGGCAGTCAAAGCCGCCAAAGCACAAGCTGTGCTGGCCAACGGCAAGCCGACCCTGATCTGCTGCAAAACCGTCATTGGCATGGGCTCGCCCAACAAGGCTGGCACGCATGACGTGCACGGCGCAGCATTGGGCGCGGCTGAAGTGGCCGCCACCCGCGAAGCCTTGGGCTGGACGGCGGCACCGTTTGAAATCCCGGCGGACATTGCCACCGCCTGGAACGCCGTGGCCCGTGGTGTGTCTGCCGAACACGCCTGGGACGCACGTTTTGCCGCCTACAGTGCCGCTTATCCTGCAGAAGCTGCCGAGTTCACCCGCCGCATGGCTGGGGACCTGTCCGCTGACTTTGCCGAGAAACTGCCCGGTTTGCTCGAAGGTATTGCCGCCAACGCCACCGCCTTTGCGTCCCGCAAATCCAGCCAGAACGCACTTGACGCGATTGCACCGCTGTTGCCCGAGTTCTTTGGCGGCAGCGCTGATTTAACCGGCTCCAACCTGACCAACTTCAAGGGTTGCGTCAAGGCGGGCCGCGACAAATGGGGCAACCACTTGAGCTACGGCGTGCGCGAGTTCGGCATGGCCGCCATCATGAACGGCATCACCCTGCACGGTGGCTACATTCCCTACGGTGGCACTTTCCTGACCTTCAGCGACTACAGCCGCAATGCGATTCGCATGGCGGCACTGATGAAGATTCGCGTCATCCATGTCTTCACCCATGATTCGATTGGTTTGGGCGAAGACGGCCCCACGCACCAAAGCATTGAGCACATTCCCAGCCTGCGGATCATCCCTGGACTGGACGTGTGGCGCCCGGCCGACGGCCTGGAAACCGCTGTGGCCTGGGCGTGCGCGGTGGAGCGCAAGGATGGTCCCAGCGCGCTGTGCCTGTCGCGCCAAAACCTGCCGCGCCTGACCGACGTCAGCATGGTGGAGAAGATCCGTAAGGGCGGCTATATCCTGTCCGACATGGAAAACTTCCAAGCAGTTATCGTGTCCACCGGTTCCGAGCTGGAAATTGCCATGAAGGCACAGGCCGAACTGGCCGCTGACGGCATTGCGACCCGCGTGGTGTCGATGCCCTCTACCAATGTCTTTGACCGTCAGAGCAATGCCTACCAAGAAAAGGTGATTCCATACAACACGCCCTCGTTGGCGATTGAAGCGGCGCACCCGGATTTCTGGCGCAAGTATGTTGGCCGCCATGGTGTGGTGATCGGCATGCCAACCTTTGGCGAGTCGGCCCCAGCGCCCAAGCTGTATCAGCACTTTGGCATCACCGTGGAGCGGGTGGTGAAAAACATTCGCACCATCGTGCACCGCGCCGCCAGCAAGCGCGCCGAGCCGCTGCCCGATAGCGTGATTCCATCTACCAATTAAAGGGGGTTTATGTCTGGTTTTGATCTGGTCATGTTTGACCTGGACGGCACGCTGGTGGAGACAGCGCCGGAAATCATGGATGCGGTCAACGATGCCTTGCAGCGCTTTAGCTTGCCCGAGGTGACGCAAAAGCAGGTGGATGATTGGATTGGCCACGGCACGCTGGAATTGCTGGTGAAGGCGCTGGCGCAGATCACCGGCTTCGCCCCGGAGACCGTGCGCGCGAGTGCGCTGCTGAATCAGATTGTGCCGGTGTACAACATGGCCTATAACGCGCGCTGCGGCACCCGCAGCCACCTGTATCCGCAGGTGCGCGAGACCTTGGTGGCGCTGCGCGAGCAGCGCGCCCGGCTGGTAGTGGTGACCAACAAGGAGAGCCGTTACACCCAAGTGGTGCTCGACGTTCACCAGATCACCAGCCTGTTTGACATGGTCATCAGCGGCGACACCTTTGCCACCAAAAAACCCAGCCCGGTGGGCGTCAATAGTTGCCTAGAGCGGTTTTCCGTGGCGCCAGAGCGCGCGCTGTTTGTGGGTGACTCCAGCATCGACGTGGCGACGGCGCGCGCGGCGGGCGTGCCGGTGTGGATGCTGCCGTATGGCTACAACATGGGTGAGCCGATTGCAGCCTGCGCACCAGACCGCGTCATCCAGGATATTTCTTTGCTACTGAATGCATAGCTGCTTGCGCAACAGGTGTAAGGTCTAGAGGCTATTTTCTTTCTTTTTTTATTAGGGGATTTACATGACCATCAAAATTGGGATCAATGGCTTTGGCCGCATCGGGCGCATGGTGTTTCGCGCCGCAGTGCAAAACTTTGATGACATCGAAATCGTTGCTATCAACGACCTGCTGGAGCCTGATTACCTGGCCTACATGCTGAAGTACGACAGCGTGCATGGCCGCTTCAAGGGCGAAATCTCGGTCGACGCGGGCACCCTGGTGGTCAACGGCAAACGCATTCGCCTGACGCAAGAGCGCGACCCGGCCAACCTGAAGTGGGGCGAGGTGGGCGCAGACGTGGTCATCGAATGCACCGGCCTGTTTCTGGACAAGGTTACCGCGCAAAAACACATTGACGCCGGTGCCCGCAAGGTGCTGCTGTCGGCCCCCAGCAAGGACGACACCCCGATGTTTGTCTATGGCGTGAACCATGCCACCTACGCTGGTGAGGCCATTTTGAGCAACGCCTCTTGCACCACCAACTGCCTGGCCCCCGTGGCCAAGGTGTTAAACGACAAATGGGGCATCAAGCGCGGCCTGATGACCACCATCCACGCGGCCACCGCCACGCAAAAAACCGTCGACGGCCCCAGCAACAAAGACTGGCGCGGCGGCCGTGGCATTTTGGAAAACATCATCCCCAGCAGCACCGGTGCCGCCAAGGCGGTGGGTGTGGTCATTCCTGAGCTCAACAAAAAGCTCACCGGCATGTCGTTTCGTGTGCCCACCAGTGACGTGAGCGTGGTCGACCTGACCTGCGAGCTGAATAACCCTGCCACCCTGGCCGAGATCTGCGCCGAGATGAAGGCCCAGTCTGAAGGCGCCATGAAGGGCGTGCTGGGTTTCACCACCGACAAAGTGGTGTCCACCGACTTCCGTGGCGAGCCTTGCACCAGCGTGTTTGACGCAGACGCCTGCATTGCCCTGGACACTACTTTTGTCAAGGTGGTAGCCTGGTACGACAACGAGTGGGGCTACTCCAACAAGTGCCTTGACATGGCCCGAGTAGCCGCTTTGCACAAAGGAGCCTGAGCATGAAAGTAGTACGTTTTGCCGATGTGATTGCCAATGGTGACGCCAAGGGCAAGCGGGTGTTTATCCGCGCCGACCTGAATGTGCCGCAGGACAAGGACGGCAACATCACCGAAGACACCCGTATCCGCGCCAGCGTGCCATGTATCAAGATGGCGCTGGATGCCGGTGCTGCCGTCATGGTCACCAGTCACCTGGGCCGCCCCACTGAGGGCGAGTTCAAAGCCGAAGACTCTTTGGCCCCGGTGGCCAAGCGCCTGGGCGAACTGCTGGGCTTTGAGGTGCCAGTGGTGGCCAACTGGGTCGACGGTGTGGACGTCAAGCCGGGTCAACTGGTGATTCTGGAAAACTGCCGTGTCAACAAAGGCGAAAAGAAAAACGCATCTGAGCTGGCCCACAAGCTGGCCGCGCTGTGCGATGTGTTTGTGCACGACGCCTTTGGCACTGCGCACCGCGCTGAAGGCACCACTTACGGCATTGCCCAGTTTGCCCCAATCGCCTGTGCTGGCCCCTTGCTGGCGGCTGAAATGGACGCCATCCACACCGCGCTGGCCAACCCCAAGCGCCCACTGGTGGCCATCGTGGCGGGCAGCAAAGTCAGCACCAAGCTGAGCATCTTGCAAGCACTGGCGAAAAATGTGGACCAGCTCATTGTGGGTGGCGGCATTGCCAACACCTTCATGCTGGCAGCCGGGCTGAAGATCGGCAACAGCTTGGCCGAGCCGACGCTGATTGACGAAGCCACCGCCGTGATCGCGGCCATGAAGGCGCGTGGCGCGGAAGTGCCGATCCCGACTGACGTGGTCTGTGCCAAAACCTTTGCTGCCGATGCGGTGGCCACTGTGAAAGCCGCCACCGACGTGGCAGATGACGACCTGATTCTGGACATTGGCCCGGTGACGGCTGCCAAGCTGGCCGAGCAGATCAAGGCGGCTGGCACCATCGTCTGGAACGGCCCGGTGGGTGTGTTTGAGTTCCCGGCGTTCGAGAACGGCACCAAAACCATTGCCATGGCGATTGCCGAGTCCGACGCTTTCAGCATTGCCGGCGGCGGCGACACCCTGGCGGCCATTGCCCAGTACGGCATCGAGAAAGACATCGGCTACATCTCCACTGGCGGTGGCGCCTTCCTAGAAGTGCTTGAAGGCAAGACCCTACCGGCGTTTGAGATTTTGCAAAAGCGCGCTGAAGGCTGATGAACAGACAGCGTAGCAGGCTGATTAGTCTGCTATGCTAAAAATAGCTGGTCGCGCTTTATCCATAAGGGCTAGAGCCCAATTTCTTATATAACTATCCGGAGATCACCATGGCTTTTGTATCCCTTCGTCAAATGCTCGACCACGCCGCTGAAAACGGTTACGGCGTGCCCGCGTTCAACGTCAACAATCTGGAGCAAATCCAGGCCATCATGGAAGCCGCTGCCGCCACCGACAGCCCGGTGATCCTGCAGGCCAGCGCGGGTGCCCGCAAATACGCCGGTGAAGCCTACCTGCGCCACATGGTGCTGGCGGCAGTGGAAACCTACCCAGACATTCCGGTGGTGATGCACCAGGACCACGGCACCACCGCTGCAGTGTGCCAGCAGTCCATCCGCTCAGGCTTCACCAGCGTGATGATGGACGGCTCCCTGATGGGCGACGGCAAAACCCCGTCCAGTTACGAATACAACGTCGACATCACCCGGCGCGTGTGCGAGATGTCCCACTACGTGGGCGTGTCGGTGGAAGGTGAGTTGGGTTGCCTGGGCAGCCTGGAAACCGGTGAAGCTGGCGAAGAAGACGGCGTTGGCGCCGAGGGCAAACTCAGCCATGACCAGATGCTGACCGACCCGGTGCAGGCCAAAGACTTTGTGGAAAAAACCGGTGTGGACGCGCTAGCCATTGCCATTGGCACCAGCCACGGCGCCTACAAATTCACCCGCAAACCCACAGGCGACATTCTGGCGATTGACCGCATTGCACAAATCCACGCCCAGATCCCCAACACCCACCTGGTGATGCACGGCTCCAGCAGCGTGCCGCAAGAGTGGCTGGCGATCATCCGCCGATACGGTGGAGATCTGAAAGAAACCTACGGCGTGCCAGTGGAAGAAATCCAGCGCGGCATCCAGAGCGGTGTGCGCAAGGTCAACATCGACACCGACATCCGCCTGGCCATGACCGGCGCCATGCGCGAAAGCTTTGCCAAATTCCCCAGCGAGTTCGACCCGCGCAAGAGCCTGATCGCCGCCCGCAAAGCGGCCATGGGCATCTGCAAACTGCGTTTTGAAGCCTTTGGCTGTGCCGGCATGGGCAGCAAGATCAAGCCGATTCACCTAGATGTGATGGCTGGCCGCTACGCTTGAGCGGTTTTGTTGGCATTCAAAAAAAGGGCCTGCGGGCCCTTTTTTTATGAGAGAAATCGACCTCTATCCCTTGTCGGATAAGCGTCAGAAGCTATCATTTTTGGTCTTCAGGTTGTACTGAAACCTTTTGGTAACTGCGCTTGCTGGGTCGAGCTAGCGCCAGGCAGGGGCTGGGGTTGGCGTTCTTCGGCTTGCTCGCGGGATACGGAATCGAATGGACCTGTTGCCATGGTTGGCTACCAGCCGTGGCGCGCTGCCTGTTTCGCCACGCGAATCCCGCCTGCGCTCACCAACCTTCGCACCCGCCTTCAACACATCTCGACGCGCTGTTTTCTGCTCTGAATTTGGTCCCGCCAGCAGGAATCGAACCTGCATCTAGCACTTAGGAGGCACTCGTTCTATCCGTTGAACTATGGCGAGGGACGGGAGATTGTAAAGGGCGCTTTTGGGGCACCCCGTGGGTGCCAGCTCAGTCGTAGCGCTTGGTCCAGATCAGGTCGACGGCGCTTTGTTCGCCGGTCTGGGCGCGCAGGGTCAGAAATCTGCTCAGGTCATAAAAGATATAGAACACGCCCATGGCACCGCCCAGGCTGCTTTCGTACGCTACGTAGAAGTCCTTTGACAAGCGCTTGCCCAGGGTGATGGAGGCGTAACTGGTGGTGTTGGTGGCGTCGCCACCTTCCCCGGCGCTAAAACTCAGCTCGTCCAGCCCGAAGGCTTTGGTCAAGTCGTCTGACAGGCTCTTGCCATTGCCACTCAGCAGGGCCAGCGCGGCCTGTTGCATCAGCGCCGCTTCAGCACCACCGGCACTGCTGGAGCGGCCCAGCACCAGCCAGGTGAGGGTTTCCACGTCTGACAAACCGGGGTCGGAATACAGAGAAACGACCGGTGACAAGGCGGTGCCGCTCAGCTGCACGCCCACCCGCTGGGTGAGTTTGGGGCGAATGGCCAAAATGGCCAGCGCCGGGTTGTCGATCGGGCCATAAAAACGGATCAGTCCGCGCTGAATTTGCAGGCGCTGGCCATAGGCTTCGTAGGTGCCATTGACTGCGCGGATGGAGCCAACCAGCTCGGGTGCGGCGTTGCCCTCGGCGGTCAGCACCAGTTTGCCGGCCAGGCGCGCCTGCAACCCGCGCCCGCGCAGCTGAAAGTCTGGCCCTAAGTCCAGGTTGACCGAGACATCGGGGGTGATGCGGGTGCCCTGGCTGGCGGGCGCCTGGTTCGCTTGCGGGCTTGCTTTTGTGGCGCCGGTCGGGCCGGTGGTCACTTTGCGCACCCGAACGTCGTCGTCCAGGCTCGGGGTGCTGTCGTCGGGCAGGGTGATCAGCGCCTGGTCAGCGATCAGGCTGCCGCGTAGGGTCAGGCGCGCGTCTTTCAGCTCAGCTTCTAGCTGACCAGAGGCCACCAGACGCCGGTCCGGGCGGGCACTGAGGCGCAGGGCGCTGAGCTGTACTTTCAGCGCCATCTGAAAACGCTGGTCGATGCTGCTCTGGCCTGCTTCGGGCAGCCAGAACACCGAGCCGGTCATGCTCAGTTGCCCGCCCGCTGCGGGGTCTTGCGGCGTGCCTGCGCCGCGCAGGGTAAAGGTTTGGATGTCGATCTGCTGATCGTGCAGTCGCGCGTCCAAAGTGCCCTGGCTGAAATCGATGCCGTCCACCACCGAGCGCACGGCCAGGTCGCGCGCACGCACGTTGCCCTCCCACTGCGGCTTGGCGCGGGTGCCGGCGACGTCAATGTGGGTGTCCACCTTGCCGCGCAGCCGCCAGCCAGGCGGTGCCAGCGCCGACCAGGCGTCTACTGGCGGCAGCTCCAGTTGCAAGCTGGCCCCCACCGGTGCATTGGCAGGCCAGGTCAGGCCACCGCTGTGGGTGGTGAGTTGTGTGCCGAAGGCTACCAGCGCTTTGCCAGCGCGCTGGCTGTCCCAACGCAGGGTGCCCGTGAGCTGCTCCCCGTCCAGATTGACCTGCAGTCGGGCCTCCTGCAGCCCAGCGGCCAGCGCGGTAGAGCGCCCGGCCTCCGCCTGGATGCGAACATCGCCCGCGCTGCGCTCCAGCGTGGCGACCAGGTGCAGGGTGTCGCTGTAAGCGGCATCCCAGTTGCCCGACAGCATTGCGTCGCTGCTGATTCCCAACCCAGACAGGGGTTGCTCAAGAAAGGCGTCCAGCCATGTCAGCGGCACACGATCAATGCGCCCCTGGCTGCGCCACTGCGCTGGGCGCTGGGTGGTAGCCTGCCCAGAGGCTGTGGACTGCGACCAGCGTATGGGTTGCCAGCTGATATCCGCCGCGCTGGAACTGGGACCCTGAAGTTGCGCCGAGCCGGCCGAGACGCTGAGCGTGTTGGCGTTGGTACCGGGCTGCCAGCGCAGACTCAGCGGCTGCGCCGAGGCGCTGGTGCTGGTCGCCGCGCCAGGTGGCATGCCGGGCCCGCCCAAGCGCAGCTGCCACGGTGTGGGTGCATTCGGGCTACGCAAGGACAGCTCTGCCTGGGTCAGGCTGGCCTGCCAGCTGCCATCTTTTACGCGGCCTGCTGTGGCCTGGGTTTGCCACTGGGCCTTTTGCACCCCCAAGGTGACTTGCCCCTTGCTGCTCAATTGCAATTTGCTCAGTTGCCCGGAAACCTCCAGCCGCGCATCTTCCAGTTTGATCGTTTTAGCGGGTGCGGCGGCCACAGGTGTGGCGGGCAACCACTCAAGCTGCGGTGCGCTCAGGCTGGCATTCAGAGTTAGGGCCTGCGCGCCTTGCTGCCAGCCGCCTTGCCAGCTTGCCGAGAGTTCCGCACTGCCTTGAATTTGTGCGCCAGCCAGTTGCGCTTTCACCTTTGGCCAGAGGCTTAGCCAGCGGCTCGCCTTTGCCGCATCCTGTACTTGAACAGACAGCGTGCCCAGCCCGTCTGCCGGCGCTAGCAGGCCATTGGCGTCTGCTTGCAAACCGGGAAGGGCCAGGCTCAGCTTGCCTTGGGTGGCGAAGTTGGCAGTGTTGATCTTGAGCTGGCCTTGCAACTGGGCTTGTTCAGTGGTCAGCTGCAGGGCGTTGATGTCCAACTGCGGCGCAGACCAATGGCCCTGTGCCTTCAGGTTCTGCAGATGCAGGCCTGCCAGCGGCGCAGTGACGACACGGGCGGCTTTGCCTTTGCTTGCGCTGCTGGACTTCAATTCCAGGTCAAAGCTGAATTGATCCGCTTCTGAGGCGCTGATCGGGCTGGTGGCGCTGGCGGTGTTGCCACTGTCAGCGGTGAGTGGGCTGTTGTCCGCCGGTGTTGGGCTGGCTGATGTCTGACGCACGCTAACGCTGCCGCTAATCGCATCGGGGGCCAGACGTGAGTCGATAGCGGCAGGGTTAATGCCCTTGACCTGCGCTGTGCTGCGCCAAAGCGGGGGCGCCTCAGCGGTTGGTGTGCCAGTAGTAGCAGTGGTAGTTGTACCGGTGGTGGGCGCCTCAGCGCCTGGCTCGGCACCCAACTCATCCTGCGCCTGAACGCTGCCACCCGCTGCCAGCGCTTGCAGCGATTGAAGCAGCCAGTGGCCGCTGGCATAGGTCAGCTCGGCCTTCACCTGCTGCACCGGCAGGCGCTGCTCGTTCCACGGGCCGCTCAGCGTGTTGTCCAGCGCGATGCTGGCCTGCCAGTTATCACCTTGCGGGCTGACGCTGGCCTGCCCGGTGAGCCCGGTCTCAGGCGCCTGCGGCCAAATACTGGCCAGATTCAACGCCTGCCATTGCGCCTGCGCGCCGGTGATTTTCTGCGCTTGCCAAGGGGCGATCCGCGCCGACAAGCTGGCCTGCATGGCGCTCTGGCTGCCGTCAGTGGGCGGCGGCTTAATGTCTGCTTGCAGCATCAGCTCAGCCTGCGGCCCGGCCAGCGCGCCGCGCAGCTGGGCTTGCGCGTCAAGGCGAAGCGGCTCCTTGCTGGCGGGCACTGGGGCATTGATGCCACCGGTCACTTGCAGTTCAAGCGCCATCTCAGCGCTGGCCTGCAGCTGGCCTGAAAACTTGTAAATATTTGATGAAAATAGGCTTTGGCCCTTATCCAGCTTGTGCAAGTAGCTATCAAAAACATAATGAAAGCTGAGTTGTTCAAGCTGCTGACTAGTGGCACCAGCCCACTCCAGCGCGTCGACGCGCACGTCGGCGTCCACCCGAAACGGCAGGCCCAGATCGGTTGGCGGTGTGCTGATGGCAGCGGGGCTGGGTGCCCGCTGGTCGCGAATGATCAGGCGCTTGATGTGCACCTGGCTCAGCCGCAACTCGCGTTGCAACAGCGCGGCGGGTGCCCAGGCCAGGGTCACGTCTTGCGCCTGCACACTCAGGTCACCCTGCTGCCAGCGCAGCCAGCCGATGTGCCCACCTGCGCGCAGCGAGCCACTGACCTCGCGCGCCTCCAGCGTCTGGCCCGCTGGCAAGTTGTTTGCGGCCAGGCGCAGTGCAGAGTTCAGAGAGGAGTCGCTGCCGCTCCACAGCCAGGCCCCGCCCAGCAAGGCCCCAAGCGCAAGCAAGCTAAGTGCCAGCGCGGCCAGGGTATTGCGCAGCCAGGGCCTCAAAATACAAACCCCACGTTCAGGTGCAGCCGCAATTTTTTCAGCGCCACGCCGTAAGCCAGGTCGATTTGAAGCGGGCCAACCGGGGTTTTCCAGCGCACGCCCGCGCCCACGCCGACCTTGGCATTCAGGTCTGTGGCCTTGTCGGCTACTGAGCCGGCATCAATGAACAGGGCGCCCTCCCAATCGGTCAGCTTCCCTTTGACGGTGATGGGCCTTTGCCACTCCACGCTGCCGATGGCCAGGTAGCGCCCGGCCACGACTTGGCCGTCAGACTGGGTGATGCCAATGGTGCGCAGACCGTAGCCCCGCACGCTGTTGGAGCCACCGGCCAGAAACAGTTGGGTTGGCGGCAGGTTGATGCCATCCTGCGCCACCACAGCGCCCACTTGCGCGCGAAAGGCAAGCCGCCCGGCGCGCAGGTCAGGTGAGTTGCTGTCGGCTCGTTTGCCCAGTGGTAAGTAGCTTTGCCAGCGGGTCAGCACCCGGCTGAAGGGCTCGTGCTCGCGGCCCAATGTGGTGCCACCGCCCACTTCAAGGCCCAGTGCCCAGCCGCTGCTCGCAAAGGGCAGGGTATCAAAATTGCGCAGGGTGAAGGCGTAATTCACGCTGACCGATTCGGCCACCCCAACAGGCGCGGTGTCTGTTGCGGGCGTGTCGGCGCGGTCGTATTCGAGGTAATAGCTGCGGTCGATACGATCGCCTGCTTTGCTGGCGCCGGCGAGCCAGCGTTGGCTGCCCATGTCAAAGCTGCCGTTGCGCTCGTTTTGCAGCCGCAATGAGGTGTTCCAACGCCAGCCGTCTTCATTGGGTGGTGCGGTCAGCTCGGTGCTGAGGGTCTGGGTTTCACGGTCAACTGAGATCTGGTTGAGCGCACGCCAGCCCAGGCCCGGCACCTGCTGGTGCAGATGTTCAGCGCTGAAGCGCACGCCGCTGTCGCTGCTGGCGCCCAAACCCAGCGTGATTTTTTGCAGCCGCGCCTCGCGCACCGTCACCATCACCGGCGCGGCTTGGGGGTCGCCAGTGGTGTCGATCTGCATGAACGCCGAGTTGAAAAACCCGCTTGAAGACAGGCGCTGCTGCGCGGCCACCAATTCCTTGAGGTCGAAGTCGCTGCCGGGTTGCAGGCGTGCCAGGCGGCGCACCAACTCTGCGTCATAGCGCTTCAGGCCAGTGGTCACCAACGCGCCCAGTTGGTAGGCCGGACCTGACTCCAGCGTCACTTCAAGGCGGGCGCTTTGGGCGACGGGGTCAACATCGGCGCTGGTGGCGCTGAGCGTGCCAGTGGGGTAACGCTTGCTGGTGAGTTGACTCAAGGCTTTTTGCTTGGCGGCGCTCCAGCCGGCCTGGGTGAAGCGGTTTCCTGCGGGCAGCAGCCAGCTGGCTTCGATCAGGTCGCGCTGGTTGGCGGCCTCGGGCTCGGTGGCGATGGGGCCGGCAAAACCCACCTGCACTTGGCTGACCTGCACCGGCTCACCCGCCACCACGCTGATGTTGACCACCCGATCCGCCAGTGTGGAACCGGTGCTATCGCGGCTGATCTGGATCAGCGGTGAGAAATAGCCCAGGGTGGCAACCAGCTTCTTCACATCAAGCCGGGCGGTGTCGATCAGGCGGTTGAGCTCGTCGTCGTTCAGGTCCGTCAAGCTGCGGTAGCGCAGCAGATCGAGGTGGCGCTCCAGCAGTGGCTTGATGTCATCGGGCGCAGTGATGTTGAGGGCGAAAGCGGGCGCCGCGACATCGGCCGCAATGCTGGGGGGCGGGTTGGTGTTGGTATCAGCTTGAAACGGTTCCACATCGCCGGGCGCGGTCACGCTGTCTTGGCTGATCTCAGCCGGGTCCTCATCCGCATCCGCCTGCGCCACGCTTTGCGCCAGCCCGAACAGCGGTAGCAGCAGGCACCCCGTCGCCAGCCAGAGTGCCTTCATTTGCTGAGCAGCCGCATGGCGTCTTCCAGGCCTTTGAGCGTCATAGGAAACATGCGCTGGCTCATGATTTGCTGCACGATGCTGATGCTCTGGCGGTATTGCCACACGCCTTGCGGCTCAGGGTTGATCCAGGCGAACTGCGGGTAGGCGTGTGTCAGGCGCGCCAGCCACTCGGCGCCGGCTTCTTCGTTGCTGTATTCCACGCTGCCACCGGGTTGCAAAATTTCATAGGGGCTCATGGTGGCGTCGCCGATGAAGATCAGCTTGTAGTCCTTGTTGTACTTGCGCACGATGTCCCAGGTGGGGAACTTCTCGGCAAAGCGGCGGCGGTTGTTCTTCCAGACAAAGTCGTACACACAGTTGTGGAAGTAATAAAACTCCAAGTGCTTGAACTCGGTCTTGGCCGCTGAAAACAGCTCTTCCACCCGCGCGATGTGATCGTCCATGGTGCCGCCCACGTCCATCAGCAGCAGCACTTTGACGTTGTTGTGGCGCTCGGGGCGCATTTTGATGTCGAGCCAGCCAGCGTTGGCGGCGGTGGAGCGGATGGTGTTATCGAGGTCCAGCTCTTCAACATGGCCTTCACGCGCGAATTTGCGCAGGCGGCGCAGCGCCACCTTGATGTTGCGCGTGCCGAGTTCTTGCGTGTCGTCATAGTCGCGGTAGGCGCGCTGCTCCCACACCTTGACCGCGCTCTTGTTTTTCCCAGCACCGCCAATGCGGATGCCCTGCGGGTTGAAGCCACCGTGGCCAAACGGCGATGTGCCGCCGGTGCCTATCCACTTGTTGCCGCCTTCGTGACGCTCTTTTTGCTCGTCCAGACGCTTTTTGAGCGTCTCCATCAACTCGTCCCAGCCCACTTTTTTTATTGCCGCTTTTTGCTCGGGGGTCAGATCAAGTTCGAGGGTTTTTTTCAGCCAGTCCAGCGCAATCTTTTGGGTGAAGTCGCTGACCATCTCCACGCCCTTGAAATAGGCGGCAAAGGCGCGGTCAAACTTGTCGTAGTGCTTTTCGTCTTTCACCAGGGTGGCGCGGGCGAGAAAGTAGAAGTCGTCAATGGCATAGCCACTGGCGGCTGACTCGTTGTCAGATACAGGCGTTTTGGGGCCGACCACGCCGAGCTTGAGCGCTTGCAGCAGCATCAAAAACTCCTTGACCGAAACCGGCAACTTGGCCGCGCGCAGGGTGTAGAAAAAATCAATCAGCATGGTCAGGTGCTCAGCAAATTTACAGCCAGTTTTCGACCTTGAGGCCGGGCACGCGGGAGAACTCACGCACGTTGTCGGTCACCAGCACCAGTTTGTGGTGTAGCGCTTCGGCGGCGATCCAGGTGTCGTTGGGGCCGATGGGCGTGCCGCCTTGTTCCAACAAAGAACGAAGTCGGGCGTACTCGACCGCTACCTGCCGGTTCACTGTCAGCATCTGGCAGGAGGCATAAATTTGATCCAGCGCCAACCGGCGGTATGGCGCCTGGTCACCCTTTTGGAATCCAGTCTCCAGTTCGCCCAAAACCACGGGGGACATAAATGCCTGGCCGTGGTTGAGTGCGGCAAACCTGATGATCAGGGCCTGGGTTGTGCGGCGTTGCAGATGACTCCAAATGTTGGTGTTGATCAGGTAGTTTGGAGGCAAAGGCGACACTGTTTTCACCACGCTTGGACAGGTTCCACTGGGCCTTCATCACCCAAGTCGAAGGGGGCATCCGCAATGATGGGCAGATTGTCCAGGAACTCCTTCATCGTTTCCGGCGCTTCGCGCAGCACGATTTCATTGCCCCGGCGCTCGATGGTGACGCGCTTGGACCTGAGCTGAAACGCCTTGGGCAAGCGCACCGCCTGGCTGTTGCCAGACATAAAAACGGCGGCGGTGGTGGTCATGAGGTGGCTCCTGAAGTCACGATATACGCAGTGTATACGGCAACGTTGATCTGGCAATAATGGTGTTGCGATGCCCGGCACGCGCGTGGGGCCGAGTCGCCGATGTGCGACGGTTAACGCTCAGACTCCATGCCGCTTCGCCGCGGATGCAGGCAGCCCGAACAGCCGATCAAAAGCCCAGGTGAAAGCAATCGCGTAGACGAAGAAAAACGCCAGCAGTCCCAGATTTGCCACAAATGCTTTCAGGGGCGATATCTCCAACCAAAGCGACATCACCGGGATCAATAACACCGTCAGGCCGCCTTCAAAGCCGATGCCATGCGCCAGACGCCTGGCAAATGACCGCCCTTTGACGGATTGGCGCGACTCCCAGCGCTCAAAGAAGGTGTTGAAAACATAGTTCCAGGTCAGCGCAATGGTGGACAGAACGACGGCAAGCGCCAGGGTTGAACTCGGTGGCTTGTCGAAGGCAAAACTCAGCACAGGGCCGACGAAGGCAATGGCGAAGGCTTCATACAAGAGGGCTTGGAGTACACGTCGGGTTCTGGGACTCATGAAATGCTGTGGTTGGAATTGGGGAACTGGTTGCGGATGGTGTTTAGGTGGCACTTGATCGAGATGCGCCGTGTTTTATGAAGCAACGCGCCGCTGACCCAAGCAAAGCCTAAAGGGTGAGTTGCCGAATCGATGCCGAGATCGACAGAAGCCGAGGCCCGTCCATGCGCCCGATGATGTTGCGCACGACCGACCCAATGACTTGCAGGGCGCCGACCATACCCAGGCTGGCGGACTGCTCGATAAGAAAGCCCGGTTTTGCCAGTTTGAGTGGCCTGATAAAACAGTAGTCCATACCGGCATCATTCAGTTCGGCCACCAATTTGGCCAAGGCTTCACGGTGCTCGGTGGGGTCATCAGCCTCCTCTAGGGCGGTGAGTACAGCGAGCGTCTTCGTGCGCAGAGCCTCAGAGTGGTAGAAACGCAAGTGCGGCAGTGCCTTAGCGCTTCCCTTAGCTTGAACCTTTGATGGGACAGCGGCGGCCGGTTTTGTCGCAGACTTTGCGGCCGACTTTGCTACGGCCTTTGCCGCTGGCTTAGGAGGGCGTTTCGAAGGTGTGGTCATAAGTGCACTATAGCCTTAGCCCAACAGCCGCTTGGGTGAGTGTGGTCAGCCAATTTGGCGGACTGATTTTCACGATCGGTGATGGTGTCCCACCCTGTGGGCGGGGTTTAGCTCAGCAGCGGGTACCAGTTTTTGTAGACATCGCTGTGCATCTTTGTGAAAGCGCTTGCTTGGCAGAAAAAATGCGTTCATTTCCGTCATAGGGCTCGCAGAAGTTACCTTGCAAGAAGCCCGCCTTCACGCCTGAACACTTGCAACGCAGTTGCGGCCATTGGCCTTGGCGGCATACACGCCGTCATCGGCGGTTTTGAGCAATCGCTCAACGTTCTCGAACGCGGGCAGACTGGCTGCCACGCCAACGCTGATACTGGCGTGCCAGAAACCATCTCCCGCGGGTACCTGCAACTCAGCGACTTCACGGCGCACCTTTTCGGCGGTTTGTAGCGCGCCTTGAAGCGGCGTGTCCGTGCAGATGATCAGAAACTCATCGCCGCCCAGGCGGCACACCACGTCATCGTTACGGACTGCCTGGGTCAAGCAGCGTGCCAACTGGCGTAGCACCTCATCGCCAGCATCATGACCGTAGGTGTCGTTGACTTTTTTGAACCCATCAGCGTCGATCATCATGCACGCCATGGTATCGCCGGATGTCTTGGCCAACTGCCACTCGGTCTCCAAAACCTGCATGGCATGGCGTCGGTTGGGCAGACCGGTCAACACATCGGTCATCGCGATGGTCTCGAGTCGCTGGTTCATTTGCAACAGGGCCTGCGTGCGCTCGGCAACGCGGGCCTCCAGGGTCTGATTCATCTCAAGCAGGGCGCGATTGCGGTCGGAGATCTGCTCGACTAAATGACTCATGGCTTGCAGCAAAATGGCAGTTGCGGGATCCTTGTTTTGTTGGGACGATTCGTAAGCTTCGTCAGCAGATATGCCTTCTGCACGGGCTTTCATGAGCCGGGCCATCATCTGGTCGGTGCCCAGGATGTGGTAAGCCAGCCAGTTGGTCAGGTAACTTAGTAACGCTGTTGCTGACCTGCGATCACTGACGAGTAGTTCTCCCCGCATCTGGACTACGTCCTGCAAAAATTGGGCGTGCTCCCGGGTGTGGTGCGCCAGGTGGCGGGCATCCATGTCAGATTGCACCATCAGCGCTTCTTCTTCGCTGAAATGGTATTGGGTGTAACGTGCAAGTTCCTGAAAAAGTCGCTCGATTTCTTCGGGGTTTGCGCCCTGGGCTTGCATCAGCGACTGACCAAATTGGTTGATGATGTCAACCAGATAGTGATGCTGTTCATCAACCGCAGGCAAACCCGTCACATACCAGTGATCCCAACGAAATGCTTCCATAGCGGCCTCTTTCTTATGTCTTGTTGACAGCACAAACACAGCATTGTTGCATCATCGCTTACGTGTTTTGTCCGATCAGGGACGCAGTTTGTGCTCAGGCCATGTTCGAGCCTTCTTCGACCCATAGCGTTCGTTCGACCAACCGAACAGACATCGCCATAGCAGATGGTTTTCGGGAAAGTCCAGACTTGGTCATGGCGTATCTTTGTTCAAAATTTGGATACCGCTGCGACATGGCTAATGAGACCACATAATCCTCGACCGACGCCCATTCCAATTAGCAACTGAAATCGGAAAACCGCCTAGCAATGGCGCTATTTTTAAGCGTCTGCGTGCTGAAATTCATACAAATGACTACCTATGAGAGAGCAAGAACCAAACGATCCGTCAGATCCTGAAGCACAGAGCCATGTCGATCACCATGAAGCAGCACCCCAGGTTGCAGTCTCGAAGGGAGACTCGCAGCGCCAGCCACTGCTTGTCCAGCAAGGCCTGGACACCTGGGAACTGTTGATCGCCAAGGCCACGCGGTTGTTGAGTGAAACCAACATCGACGGATCGTGGGTTGCGAGTTTCACCGAATTAACGCGCGATGTGCGGGAGCTTGCCCGGCGCAACGTTGATTTGGCGCTTTACGTCCTCATTCAATCCAATGGGAGCGGTGTTGGCCACTACAGCGCCCAACATTCAATGATCTGCTTAGTGATGGCGGAGTTGGCGGCCGACTGGATGGACTGGCCGGCAGAAGAAAAGCAGGCGTTGGCATTGGCCGCGCTAAGCATGAACGTCAGCATAACGACCTTGCAGGATTCGTTGGCCAAACAAAGTTTCTCCTTGTCAGATCGGCAACGTGAATTGATAAATGTCCATTCAGCGGCAAGCGTTGACTTGCTGACCAAGGCAGGCGTCGCGGAGCCTGTCTGGCTCTATGTTGTGCAACACCATCATCTGGTCTTGGACCCGGAGGATGGCGGTGACGCGAAAACTGGGCCACGTCTGGCCGAACTGCTGCGCCGGGTGGACATCTACACGGCCAAACTCAGTCGGCGAGTATCCCGTGAGTCGGTTACACCCGCAATGGCTGCCCGAGATGCGTGTCTTGGTGCGAGTGGGCATCCTGACGGCATTGGCGCGACGCTATTGAAAGTCGTTGGACTGTATCCGCCTGGTACTTTCGTGGAGCTTGCAAATGGCGAAACCGCCGTGGTGATAAAACGGGGCGAGAAGGCGCACACACCCATCGTGGCCAGCCTGCGTCGTGAAGACGGAGGGCTGCTAACACAACCTGAGCGAAGGGATACTTTACGCGCGGGGCTGACTGTGAGAAAGGGCGTCGAACCTAGTCGGGTACGCGTTTCGTTTGATCACCGGCGCGTACTCGCTTGCGTCGCAGCAAGCAGTGTCCGACCATGACGGCAGGTCTTCTTGGGCGAGTGCGCAAAACTGAGAGAAATTCGCTTGAAAAGGGGTGTGCATTCCCTGATGTGGCGATCTGAATTCCCAAGGTTTGCGCCTACTGGTACAAACGTCATTTAAAGCGGGACTGTGACCCATCTCGGGTTCGAACAAAAAATGATCAAGCAAAGCCACGCGATGGGATCGCATCCAAGCATCACTAAACGTGACTACGCTAAAAAACCCTAGGCATTGCGATGCCTTCCATCACGTAACTTGATCGCCAAAGCAGAAATGGCCATCGCAATCAGTGAACTCATTCACTTGGGAGGCCGGCCGTCGCCAGCATCCAGCGTAACCGCGCTTACACAAGCCTGAGGGCAGGCAGGCAGGCGAGCGCGCGGCTTACACGACTTCGATGACCAGGGCCGGATCAAATTGCGGGTTCTCGTTCACGCCGTTCTTGGCGTAGCCGCGCGGGTTGCAGACAACGCGCGTGCCGTTCACCACATAGTCAAAACTGTCGTGGGTATGGCCGTGTATCCACAACGCGGCATGTTTCCCGTCGATGAGCCGTTCGGCATCGGAGACGATGCACGCGTTAAACGGCGAGCCCGCAAATCGCGGATGAATGCTTTGCGGCGAGGGAGCGTGATGGGTGATGGCAACGGTTTTGCCCGCAAAAGGCTCTGCAAACTGTTCTTCAAGCCAGTTCGCGTGACGCATGAACGCCACGGCAGACAGGTCCGGCGTGAACACGGTTACGGACGCGTCGTCCATTTGAATTCTGCTGAAATCACGAATGAAGCTCAAAGCTTGGCTGACAGCCTCATTGCGCTTCTCGCCATCGCCAAATAGCTGGAAATCGGTCCACAACGTGGTCCCAAGAAAACGCACGCCGCCGATCACGACCGCGGTGGTGTCGAGCACCTGAATACCACTGCCGCTGCACAACTCCTTCATTTCCTGAGCCGTCGAGGCAATGCTGCTACCGCATAACTCGTGATTGCCTGGCACGTAAAGAACGGGCTTGGTGAGGGCGCTTGCCCAGGTGATGGCTTCTGTGGCGGGCGATGTCTCCCGCAAGAATGATGATGTCTGCATCCGTTTGTGGCACCTCAAAGCCAGCGACGCTTAAATGCAGGTCAGAAAGGATGTGAAGCTTCAACGGTTGGGTCCTCTAACAAATGAATGGGGCGGGTCGGTCCCTTAATTTTTTGCGGCGGCGCAACATTGAGGCTACCCGGCAGACAGAACCCGTGGTAGCCCGGTTCGACATGGTAATTTATAAGGAATATGGCTCTAGCCCTTTAACAACCTGCGGTAGAAGCTATGAAATTTGATGGCGTATCGCCCCCGCGCCAAAGGCGTAGATGACCGCCATCAGCGCGGTTTATCCAGCGAATACAGCAGTTGCGCCTTCACCTCGGGCCATTCACCCGAGCGCAGGCTATACATCACCGTGTCGCGAATAGTGCCGTCGCGGCGCAGGGCGTGGCCGCGGATCACGCCGTCTTTTTTGGCGCCCAGCCGCTCTATGGCCGCTTGCGAGGCGTGGTTGAAGTTGTCGGTGCGCCAACCCACCACGTGGCAGTCCAGCGTCTCGAAGGCGTGGGTCATCAGCAGCAGTTTGCAGGTGCTATTGACATGAGAGCGCTGCGCGCTTTTGGCATACCAGGTATAGCCAATTTCGACGCGTTTCACAGCGGGCAAAATGTCGTGGTAGCTGCTCGTGCCCAGCACTTTGCCAGTGGCCTCCTCAAGCACGGCAAAGGCAAAGCGGTTGCCCGCTTCGCGCATGGCCAGCGCGTCTTCGATGTATTTCCGGGTGTTTTCCGGCTCGGGCACCGAGGTGACGCGGATGTTCCACAACTCGCCGTCAGCGGCGGCAACGCGCAAACCCGTTTCGTGTTCGAGCGACAGCGGCAGCAGTGTGACCCCGGGTGCGCTGAGCGTGACCGGTTCAACAAAAACCATTCATTTCCCCAAAAGAATCTTAAAAATGCAGACCCGTCCAAGCATGTCGCGCGGTAGCCAGTGGGGGTAGCCCCCGATTTCTGGTACTCCAGTATGAGGGGGATGCCCCCACTGGCTTCCGCGCAGCGAGACCTCGTTCATGCCTGAGTCCAGGAAGTCAAACCTTTGTCGCAAGCCGGAAAAAGCAAAGCACCTTACCGATTTCGGCTCTGCATAAACACCAGTTTTTCAAAAAGCGAGACGTCCTGCTCGTTTTTCAGCAGCGCGCCCACCATTGGCGGCACCGCTACCTTGTCGTTCTCAGTCTGCAGGACGGACGCCGGAATGTCTTGCGCCAGCAGCAACTTAAGCCAGTCCAGCAACTCGCTGGTGGAGGGTTTTTTCTTCAAGCCGGGCAGGTTGCGGATGTCGAAAAAGGTTTTCATCGCGGCTTGCAGCAGCTCGGCTTTGAGGCCCGGAAAGTGCACATCCACAATTTGCTTGAGCGTGGGCGCATCGGGGAACTTGATGTAGTGGAAGAAGCAGCGGCGCAAAAATGCGTCTGGCAGCTCTTTCTCGTTGTTGGAGGTGATGAACACCAGCGGGCGGTGGCGCGCCTTGACGAGCTCGCGCGTTTCGTAGCAATAGAACTCCATGCGGTCAAGCTCGCGCAGCAAGTCGTTGGGGAATTCGATGTCGGCCTTGTCAATCTCGTCAATCAGCAGCGCCACCGGCTGGTCGGCGGTAAAGGCCTGCCACAGCACGCCTTTGACGATGTAGTTGTGGATGTTTTTGACGCGCTCGCCGCCATCCACGTCGGACAACTGCGAGTCACGCAGGCGGCTCACCGCGTCATATTCGTACAGACCTTGCTGCGCCTTGGTGGTGCTTTTGATGTGCCATTGCAGCAGCGGCAGGTTGAGCGCACTGGCCACTTCTTCGGCCAGCATGGTTTTGCCAGTGCCGGGCTCGCCTTTGACCAGCAGCGGGCGCTGCAGGGCAATAGAGGCATTCACCGACAGCATCAGGTCAGCGGTGGCAACGTAGTTTTGGGTGCCTTGGAATTTCATGGTGGTGGTCTGGTTGGGGCAGGGTCTATACGGGCTCAGTGGCAATGCGGGTTCAGGTTGGCCAGCGTGTGATGGTACGGCAGGGGCGACTTAGTCCTGGGTGGCGCGGCGTTGCACGCAGGCGATGTAGGTCGGGCCATCAGGCGGGCGGCCAGCGCGCTGGCTCTGCCACATCATCTGGCCCAGGCAGTCCATCACCTCATGGTGCGCCTCGTGCAATGAATCTCGCCGGTAGGTGAGCAGTTCCACCGCCTGGCGGATGCCGCGCGGCTGGTCAATGCTGCATTGCTCGGTGATCGACAGGTGCATGGACAGGTGCAAAAAGGCGTTGCTCTTGCCGTCTTCAAGGCGGTCCATGCTGGCCAGGGCGGCGTCCAGGTCGGCCAGCTCGTAGTGAAATTCGGGATGCTCGTTCATCCACAGTGACGCTATTGTCTCCATAGCGTCCAGCGCTTGTTCTGCTTGGGCTTTGGCGTAAACAGAGCAAAAAAAGCGGCGAACGTCGGCTTGGGATGGGTTGAACATGGTGGTTTAATTGTCGCCCTATGTTGCTGCCAGATGCTTTCCCCCTGATCACCGAACCCTATTTCTACATGGTCACCATTCCTGCGGTGCTGCTGATGGGCATCAGCAAAAGCGGCTTTGGTGCCGGTTTTGGCTCGCTGGCGGTGCCGATGATGGCGATGGCAGTGAGTGTGCCGCAGGCGGCCGCCATTTTGATGCCGGTGCTGCTGCTGATGGACGTTCTGGGCATGGCGGCGTTTCGTAAAGACTTCGACATGAAGCTGCTGCGCTTCCTGCTGCCCTGGGGCCTGTTGGGGATTGGTGTGGGCACGCTGCTGTTCAAGGTGCTCAGTGTGCATGTGGTGGCCGGGATGGTTGGCGCGTTCACGCTGCTGTTTCTGGCGCAGCGCGTGGCCTTTCCACCCAAGCCAGACAGCCCGCCGCCGCCCAAATGGCTGGGGGCAGTGCTCACCGCTACCTCGGGGTTTACCAGTTTCATCGCCCATGCTGGCGGGCCGCCGGTCAATGCCTATGTGATCCCGATGCGCTTGTCGCCGGTGCGGTTTACCGCCACCATGGCGTTTTTCTTCTTTGTGATCAACCTGTCCAAATGGATTCCGTATGCCTGGCTGGGCTTGCTGGACTGGCGCAACATGGCCACCTCGCTGGTGCTGTTGCCGATTGCACCGTTTGGTGTGTGGGCCGGGGTGTGGCTGGCGCGGCGCATCAGCCAGCTGTGGTTCTATCGGTTTTTGTACACCGGCATGTTGCTGACCGGTCTCAAGCTGCTGTGGGATGCTTTTTAAGGCGAGCCAAATGCTACAAAATAAATAGCTACTGGCGCTTATTTTATAAGGGCTAGAGGCCTATTTGATTCACAACCTATTGCAAGGTAACGTCGGGTGAACCAGGGTCGGGCTCAATCGGCAGAGGCATGGCAAACTGCTCGCTGGCCCAGGCGCCAAAGTCGATCTTCTTGCAGCGCTCGCTGCAAAACGGCCGAAACGCATTGCTGGTGGCGTAAAGGCTTTGGCCACCACAGCGCGGGCAGATGACCCATTTTTCAGGAATGACGGGGGGTGATGCAGGTTGGGTCATGCAGGTTGGGTCATGCGCACAGCGCCAGCTCGAACGACACGTCCTCATTCACCAGATGGGGGCGCTGGTCGTCGCCTTGGCGCATCAGCCGCACCGACACCATCAGCCGATTGCCGCTGATTTCGGGTATGAGCCCCTGTGCAGCATCCAGTGCCACGCGCATCAGCAAAAAGGTGCGTCCTTGCGGCAGCGTCTGTTGAAACTGGCCGCCATTGGCGATGACTTTTTGCGGTGAGCCCGAGTCGCGCAGCAGCTTGAGCATCATGTGCACTGCATCAGCCAGCGGGGTGAGGGGGCTGATCCACTGGTGTAAATCCGTTTGTCGGACGATGCTGGATTTATGCTGCCAGGCGTAATACGAGGGCAAATCGAACTCGCAAGTGCCGCCAGGAATGCTGATGCGGCTGCGGATGCTCATCAGCCAGTCGTTTTCAGTCAGCGGTTGCCCGGCCTTGCCTTGCTGGGTGTTCAGGGCCGTGAAAACCTGATCGATCTGGCCCACCACCCGGTCCAGCACCGCCTCGGCAATGGCTGGGTTGCCACGGTAAGCATCGAGCACGTTTTTTTGCCGGTCCAAGTCTTTCAGCAGGTCAGATTTCAGGTCAGCGCGCCCGGCCACGTCCATGATTTCAAACAAGGTCACCAGCGCAAAGTGGTGATCCAGCGCGTCTGTGCGTGTCACCAGTTGCTGCAGCCGCAAAAAAAGGTGCTCCAGCCGCAGGTAGGTGCGGACGCGCTCATGAAGGGGATGTTCGTAAAGGATCACGCTTGGTGCAGACGGTCTGGGTTAGCGGTCAATGATAGCCCGAAGCGCGCCGCTAACTTGTCGACTTCCGCGCGTAAAACCTGCAAAGACATGCTGTCATTGAAGACCACCGCGTCTGCAGCCTGTAGCCGACGCAGGCGAGGCGATTGGGCGGCGATGATGGCTTGCACCGCAGAAGCGTCGAGTTGGCTGCGCGCCATCACCCGCTGAATTTGGGTTGGCACCGTGCAATCCACCACCAGCACCGCATCCACCCGGGCGCGCCAGTGGGCTGACTCGACCAGCAATGGCACATCAAATACCAAACAACGGTGCCCGGCTGCGGTGGCCGCATCGGCCTGGCGCCAGGTTTCCTGCCCAACCAGCGGGTGAATGATGGCTTCCAGGCGTTTTCTGGCGCTGGCATCTGCAAAAGCCAGGCTGCGCATCCGGTCGCGGTTGAGCGCGCCTTCCACGGTGATCATCTCGTCACCAAACGTGTCGCGAATCAGGGGAATCGCCGGGCCGCCAGGCGCGGTCACAGAGCGCGCAATGGCATCTGCGTCCATCACTGCCGCGCCCAGGTCCGCCAAAAAAGCGGCGACCGTGCTCTTGCCACTGCCAATGCCGCCGGTCAGCCCCAAGCGCAGTACGCCCGCCATGGGTTAGAGGCCTACCGCGCTCAAAATGGTTTGCGGTCCAAAGATCATGGCCGTCAAGCCAGCACCGGCCAGAAACGGCCCAAACGGGATGTAGCCGCCTTCGCGCAGGCCGCTGGAAAACTTCATGGCGATGCCGACGATGGCGCCAATCACCGAGGCCATCAAAATCATCGGCACCAGCGCCTGCCAGCCAAACCAGGCGCCTAAAGCGGCAAACAGCTTGAAGTCGCCAAAGCCCATGCCATCCTTGCCAGTGGCCAGTTTGAAGCCCCAGTAAACCAGCCACAGCGACATGTAGCCGCCCACAGCGCCCCAGACCGAGTCGGCCAGGCTGACCGGTGTCCAGGCCAGCGCAGCAGCGATCAAACCCGCCCAGACAAAGGGCAGGGTGATGTTGTCGGGCAGCAGCGTGGTATCCCAGTCGATCATGCACAGGGTGATCAGTGCCGCGGCAAATCCGCTCCAGACCATGCCCGCTGGCGTGAGGCCAAAGCGCCAGGCGCAAAAGAAAAACAGTGCACCGGTGACCAGCTCGACCGCCGGGTAGCGCAGGCTGATGGGTGTGCCACAGTGTTTGCATTTGCCGCGCAGCACCAGGTAGCTGAGTACCGGAATGTTCTCCAGCCAGGACAGCTGGTGGCCGCACTTCTGGCAGCGCGAGCGCGGCACCATCAGGTTAAAGGGCGCCGTCTCGGGCAGCTCTTTGCCAGCCAGATCAGCGCACTCGGCTTTCCACTGCGCGTCGAGCATGACCGGCAGGCGGTAGATCACCACGTTGAGAAAGCTGCCGATCAGCAGCCCTAGCAAGCCCCAAAGACCGGCATCGAAAGCTGTTGACACGTATGGGGACTGACTCAGCATGGCCGTCTCTCCTGTTGATCTATGCCACTTTTTCGGACAGCCATCCTGTGGATTGCAAAAAAACCAGTCACCATCGGGTGCATTTCTATCAATTTCCTTAAAAGTTGCTGTTATTCAAAAAGCTTGGCTGCGACCGACCAACATCCATCTTACGATGCATGCCGTGCTGTTTGGCTAGGTCTAGACTTAGCGCTGTGGTTAACCAACATTTTTTTCAAGGAGTTTTTTTATGAGCAATCTCACTGCAACCCAAAAAGAGAAACTGATGAGCGACTTGCAGGTCGTCATTGGTGACGCTGAGGCCCTCCTGCGAATGACCGCAGACGAGGTCGGCGAGGCCGCTTCCGAATTGCGTGGACGCCTGATGGACCGCATGCATCAAGCCAAGACCGAGTTGGCACATTTGCAGCAGGCTGCCGTGGCCAGGGTCAAAGAAGCCGGTCATGCGACAGATACATTTGTCCACGAGAACCCCTGGAAGTCGATTGGCATTGCTGCCGGTACAGGCCTTGTCATTGGTTTGCTGATTAGCCGCCGCTAGACGGCTTGGGGTAGGTCGGACCCTGAACCCCAAAAAGGTAACCATCAAACCCGCAAGGCCGACGTCAAACCACCTGACCGAGCTTGAAGATGGGCAGGTACATGGCCACGACGATGCCGCCAATGACGGTACCCAGAATCACAATGATGATGGGCTCCATTAGGCTGGAGATGCCGGCCACCATGTCATCCACCTCAGACTCGTAAAAGTCCGCCGCTTTGCCCAGCATGTGGTCAATGGAGCCGGATTCTTCGCCAATGGCGCACATCTGCAGCACCATCGACGGGAACAGGTTGACGTTAGTCATGGCGGTTGTGAGCGCGGTGCCGGTGGAGACTTCCTGCTGGATTTTGATGGTGGCGTTCTCATACACCCAATTACCCGCCGCGCCGCCCACCGAGTCCAGCGCCTCCACCAGCGGCACCCCAGCCGCAAACATGGTGGAGAGCGTGCGCGTCCAGCGGGCGATGCTAGATTTTTCCACCAACACACCAAAAACTGGCATTTTCAGCATCAGCTTGTCCATGAAGATCTGCACCTTTTTGTTGCGCTGCCAGGCCTGCATGAAAAAGTAAAAGCCGCCTCCCAGGCCGCCAAAAATCAGCCACCAATAGGCCACAAAAAACTCGCTCATGGCAATCACCACCAGCGTCGGGGCGGGCAGGTCGGCACCAAAGCTGCTGAACACTTCCTTGAACGAGGGCACCACAAAGATCATGATCACCGCCGTGACCACAAAAGCCACGATTAACACCGCAATCGGGTACATCAGGGCGGACTTGATCTTCGACTTCATTGCCTCGGTTTTTTCCATGTACACCGCCAGGCGGTCCAGCAACTGGTCCAGAATACCGGCGGCTTCACCGGCTTCGACCAGGTTGCAGTACAGGGCATCAAAGTGCAGCGGGTATTTGCGAAACGCCGTGCTGAGTGAGGTGCCGGTTTCCACATCGTTGCGAATGTCGTTGAGCAGACGGGTCACGCTGGGGTTAGGGTTGCCGCGGCCCACAATGTCAAACGCTTGCAGCAATGGCACGCCGGCCTTCATCATGGTGGCGAGTTGGCGCGTGAAAATGGCAATATCTTTGGGCCTGATGCGCTTGCCCGCGCTCATGCGGCGCTTCTTGATCTTGGTGGGCAGCACGCCTTGGCGGCGCAGCGCAGCGGTCACCTGATTTTCGCCACCGGCACGCGTTTCCCCACGCACCTGCTTGCCATTGCGGTCTTTGCCTTCCCACTCGAAGACAAATTCCTTGACGACTGCCTTCCGTTTTGCTTTCTCAGTTGCCATGGTGCGCCGTATGTGTTGGTTTATTCATTGGTGACTGCCAAAACCTCTTCCAGGGATGTCAGCCCTTGTTTCACCTTGTATAGGCCGGATTCGCGCATGGTCTTGACACCCTCACGCTTGGCCTGCTCAGCAATCTCCAGCGTACTGCCGTCGCGCAGGATGATGCGCTGGATGTCCTCGCTGATTGGCATCACCTGGTACAGGCCAACCCGGCCTTTGTAGCCATTGTTGCAGGCGTTGCAGCCCACCGGGTGGTAAGGCTTCCAGCTGCCGTCGAGGTCTTCCGGCTTGAAACCCGCCTCCAGCAGAGCCTTGTCCGGGATCTCAATGGCTTTTTTGCAGGTGGGGCACAGCCTGCGCGCCAGACGCTGGGCAGAAATCAGCAACACGCTCGACGCAATGTTGAACGGCGCAATACCCATATTGCGCATCCGCGTGAGCGTGGAGGGCGCATCGTTGGTGTGCAATGTTGATAGCACCAGGTGACCGGTTTGCGCCGCCTTGATGGCAATATCGGCTGTTTCCAGGTCGCGAATTTCGCCGACCATGATGATGTCGGGGTCTTGCCGCAGAAACGACTTGAGCGCTGCCGCAAAGGTCAGCCCGGCCTTCTCGTTGACATTCACCTGGTTCACGCCCGGCAGGTTGATTTCAGACGGGTCTTCCACTGTGGCAATGTTGACACCAGGCTTATTCAGCAGGTTCAGGCAGGTGTACAGCGACACGGTTTTGCCCGAGCCAGTCGGGCCGGTCACCAGAATCATGCCGTAGGGGCGGCTGATGGCCTGCATCAGCCGCTCTTTTTCTTCTGGCTCGTAGCCCAGCGCTTCAATGCCCATCTTGGCGGTGCTGGGGTCCAGAATCCGGATCACGACTTTTTCGCCAAACAGAGTTGGCAAGGTGCTGATCCGGAAGTCGATGACGCGGTCTGGCCCGATCTTGAGCTTCATCTTGCCGTCTTGCGGCACACGTTTCTCGGAGATGTCCATCTTTGAGATCACCTTGATGCGCGAGGCCAGCTTGTCCTTGATGGCAATCGGCGGCGAGGCAATCTCGCGCAGCTCGCCGTCAATGCGAAAGCGCACCCGGTAGTTGTGCTCATAGGGCTCAAAGTGCAAGTCCGAGGCGCGCATGGAAAACGCGTCGAGCATCATCTTGTGCAAAAACTTGACCACTGGCGCATCGTCTACTTCAGAAGATGCGGCAACCGCACTGTCGTTGACCTGCTCGGTCACCAGGTCGTCAAATTCGAAATTCTCACCAATGATGTTGTCGATGGTTTCCGAGGCACTCAGCGTGTTGCTGGACACCAGCTTGAGCAGCTTGTCGTACTCAGCCACCACCCAGTCGACACTTTGACGGGTGGAAAATTTGATTTTTTCAGCAGCTTGCTGGTCAGACGGGTCGGCGGTGGCCACGATTAGCCGGTTTTGCCGCTTGCCCAGCACCACCAGTCGAAAGTCCTGACAAATTTTGTTGTCCAGCAAACCATGCGGTAACAGTTGCGGGTTGATCGCGTCCAGGTCGATGATCGGCACCGCAAACGCCAGCGACAGTGTCTGCGCCAAGTCGGTGGCCGAAACCGCGCCCGAGCCGGTGAGCTCGGCAATGAAGCTCGACCGCTTGGCTTGCGCCTTGCGGAAAATGTCTTCGGCAAACTTCAGATCAAGCTTGCCCGCCATGACCAGCGTGCGCCCCAGACCCGGCAAGGTGCTGGCAGGCATGCTGAGCGGCATTGTTTCGGTGATGGCCATAAGGTTGAGAATGTACTACCTGCAGCGTATTTTCAAATGGCGGGTCTTGCCCGGCAAGACAGTAATCGGCATATACGCGACGTATTTGTCAAGAAAGCAAGGCCTGCGCGAACTCCTGCGCGTTGAAGGTCTCCAGGTCTTCCAGCTTTTCACCCACCCCAATGAAGTACACCGGAAGCGGCCGCTCACGCGCAATGGCTGCCAGCACGCCGCCCTTGGCGGTGCCGTCGAGTTTGGTCACGATCAGGCCAGTCAGCCCCAAAATGTCGTCAAAAGCCTTCACCTGGCTGAGCGCATTCTGGCCGGTGTTGCCGTCAATCACCAGCAAAATTTCATGCGGTGGCACGCTGTTGGCGCTTTGGCTGGTGGTGTTTCCCAGGTCTTGCAGCGGGCCGGTTTTTTGAATCACCCGCTTGATTTTTTTCAGTTCCTCCATCAGGTGCAACTGGGTTGGAAGCCGCCCAGCGGTATCCACCAGCACCACATCGCGGCCACGCGCTTTGCCCGCACTTACCGCATCAAACGCCACCGCGGCCGGGTCGCCACCTTCCTGGCTGATGATGTCCACGGTGTTGCGGTCAGCCCACACCCCCAATTGCTCCTTGGCCGCCGCCCGGAAGGTGTCGGCTGCCGCCAGCAGCACGGTGGCGCCTTCGCTGGCCAAATGCCGGGTGAGTTTGCCAATCGAGGTGGTTTTGCCTGCGCCGTTGACCCCTGTGACCATGATCACCGTGGGTGTGTACTGGCCGATGCGCAAGGGTTTTTGCAACGGTGCCAGCAGCGCGGCCAGCGACTGCACCAGCAGCCCCTTGACGGCGGTCGGGTCAGTCGTTTTACTGTCCTTGACCCGGCGCTTAAGGTCTTCCAGCAAGTGTTCAGTGGCTTTGACACCGGTGTCGGCCATCAGCAGGGCGCTTTCCAGGTCTTCATAGAGTGCGTCGTCAATTTGCGTGCCGGTGAACACCGTGGCAATACTGGTCCCGGTTTTGCGCAGCCCGGTCTTGAGCTTGGCCATCCAGGAACTGCGCACCGGTGGTGCAGCGGGCGCAGTCGCAGTGGGGGCCATTACCAGGTTGCTGGGCACGATCAACGCGGCGGGCTCTGCTGGCGCGGCTGGTAAAACGGGTGCTGAAACGCTTGGCGGGGCTTCAGGTGCTGGCGGCGTGACGGCGGGCGGTGCGGGGGATTTTTTTTTGAAGAAGCTGAACATTTTGGGGTTTCGTGGTATCACAGCATTCTATGAAACGCCAACCCCCCTTTGTCACGCCTTTTTGTGTTGCCACTCGTTGCCTTTTGCCAGCGTTGATAGCGATGTTTTTCACCCATCCGGCCGTTGCGCAAGTCGCCCCCGTGCCCATCGCCCCGGCGGCCAGCGCCAGCCCTGTTGAGGCCACGCGCGCCCAGCAATTCACCCTGGCCAACGGCATGACGCTGATCGTCAAGCCGGATCGGCGCTCCCCCACGGCAGTACATATGCTGTGGGTGCGGGTAGGTTCGATGGACGAGGTGGACGGCACCTCAGGCGTGGCGCACGTGCTGGAACACATGATGTTCAAAGGCACACCCAAGGTGCCCGCCGGTGAGTTCTCGCGCCGCGTGGCGGCTTTGGGTGGGCGCGACAACGCTTTCACCAGCCTTGACTACACCGGCTACTACCAGATGGTGCCAGTGGCGCGCCTGGAAGACATGATGCGCCTGGAGTCAGACCGATTTGCGCACAGCCAGTGGCCCGACGCGGAGTTTAAGAAAGAGCTCGAAGTGGTCAAGGAGGAGCGTCGCCTTCGCACAGAAGATAACCCGCAAGCCCTTATGTATGAAGCGCTGAATGCTACTGTCTTTGTAGCTTCTCCGTACCGCCGCCCGATTGTTGGCTGGATGAGTGACCTGCAAGCTCTGACACCTGACGACGCCCGCGCCTTCTACAAGCGCTGGTACGTGCCCGCCAATGCGGCAGTGGTGGTGGCGGGCGATGTGGACGTGGCCCGGGTGCGCGCACTGGCCGACAAGTATTACGGCAGCCTGCCCACGCGCGCCGTGCCGCAGCGCAAACCCCGCGTCGAGCCTGCTCAGGCGGGTATCAAGCGGCTGGATTTCAAGGCGCCTGCTGAGCAAGCCAACGTGGTGCTGGCCTACAAGGTGCCGTCGCTGCAATGGCGTGCAGACGCCACCACCGACAGCGACGCGCTGGCCCTGACGGTACTGGCAGCGGTGCTGGACGGCTACCAGGGCGCCCGTCTGGAACGCAGCCTGACGCAAGGCCCACAGCGGGTGGCAGACAGCGCTGGCGCCTACAACGGCTTGTGGGGCCGTGGCCCGCAACTCTTCATCCTGACCGGTGTGCCAACCGCGGGTAAAACCCCTGAGCAGGTGGAGCTGGCGCTGCGTGCGCAGGTGCAGCGCATTGCCACAGAGGGCATCACCGAGTCTGAGCTGGCGCGTGTCAAAACCCAGTGGGTCGCCAGCGAGGTCTACAAGCTGGATTCTCTTTTCAATCAGGCGCGCGAGCTGGGCGACCAATGGGCCCAAGGCCTGCCCACGGATGCAGGCGATGTCTTGGTGCAACGTCTGCGTGCGGTCACCGCGGAACAGGTGCAGCAGGTGGCGCGCCAATATTTTGGCGACGACCAACTTACCGTGGCGCATCTGCTGCCTCAGCCGCTTGACACCACCCGCAAGGCCCGCACCCCACCCGCAGGCTTCAGGCATTGATGCACCCGCTACTAAGACCCATGAATACTATAAAAAAACTAGCTACTCGCGCAATACTGACGGGGGCTACAGGCCTATTTCTTACAAATTTCGCGTGGGCGGGCATTCCCATTGAACACTGGACTCAGCCCAGCGGCGCGCAAATCTACCTGGTGCCCAGCCCGGCGATTCCGATGCTCGACGTGCAAATTGACTTCGACGCCGGTAGCCGCCGTGACCCGGCAGATAAAGCGGGCCTCGCCAGCGCAACCGCCAGCATGGTCAGCAAAGGCGTGCGTGCGGGCGTTGGCGCAGGTGAGCCTGCGCTGGATGAAAACGCCTTGGGCGAAGCCTGGGCTGACCTGGGTGCCAGCTTCGTGGCGCATGCGGGTGACGACCGCATGAGTTTCATGTTGCGCGCGCTTTCTTACCCAGATTTGCTGGGCCGATCGGTGGATTTGGCCGCCCGGCAACTGGCGCAACCGGCCTTTCCCGCTGACGTCTGGCAGCGCGAGCGTGGCAGCCTGCAATCGGCGTTGAAAGAGGCCAACACGCGCCCCGGTACTTTGGCTGGCCGCGCCTTTGCCCAGGCGGTTTACGGCCAGCACCCCTATGGTTATGAGATGACCGAGAGCAGCTTGAACAACATTGAGGTCGCCGACATGGCGGCGCTGTATGGTCGGGTGATTGCACCTTGCCGCGCCAAGGTCACCCTGGTGGGCGCGATCAACCGCGCGCAGGCCGACACCTTGGTGCAGCAACTGCTCAGCCGCCTAGCCGAGGAACGGCCAACGTCGGTGGTGGGCTGCGCGCCGCTGCCTGATCTGGCCGAGGTGCAGCCGCTGGGCAGCGCGGTTGAGCAACGAATCGCCTTTGACTCAGCGCAGGCGCATGTGCTGATCGGCCAGCCGGGTTTCAAACGCGATGACCCTGACTTTTTTGCCTTGACCGTGGGCAACTACATCCTGGGCGGCGGTGGCTTTGTCTCGCGGCTGACCCATGAGGTGCGTGAAAAGCGCGGTCTGAGCTACAGCGTTTACAGCGGGTTTTCGCCTGGAAAGCATGCGGGGGCCTTCACCGTCGGCCTGCAAACCCGGCCTGATCAGGCCGATGAGGCAGTGCGGGTGACGCGCGAGGTGCTGGCCAAGTTTGTCGCCAACGGGCCAACCCAGGCCGAGCTGCAGGCTGCCAAAGACAACCTGGTGGGGGGTTTCCCGCTGCTGATCGACAGCAACCGCAAGCTGCTCGGCAATGTGGCCAACATCGCCTGGAACAACTTACCGCTCAATTACCTCGACGTATGGACCCAGCAGGTGGAAAAAGTCACGCTGGCGGACATCAAAAGTGCGTTTGGGCGCAAACTGCAGCCAGACAGGATGGTCACCGTGGTGCTAGGTGGTCCGCCCGCCAGCCGCTGAGCGATTCGCCGACGGGCCTTTTGCGTGGGAAACACGCGATAACATGCCGCTGATGAAAAAAGACCCCCCCAAGCCTTACCGCAAACCTGTGCGCCCACGCGCTGTGCAAACCCACGAGGTGCGCATCATCGGTGGCCTGCTCAAGCGCACCAAATTGCCGGTGACCGACAAGCCCGGCCTGCGCCCCACACCCGACCGGGTGCGCGAAACCTTGTTCAACTGGCTGGGACAGGATTTGACCGACTGGCGCTGCCTGGACGCCTTTGCGGGCACCGGCGCGCTGGGGATCGAGTCCGCATCACGTGGCGCTGCGGCCGTCTTGCTGGTGGAAAACGATGCGGCCTTGGTAGCCCAACTCAAGCGCATCGTCGATCAATTGAAGCTGACCGGTGTGCAGGTGTTGCGCGGTGATGGTCTGTCGACGCTGCGCCAGGCTTCACCCGCCAGCCTGGAGGTGATTTTTTTGGACCCGCCATTTGACTCAGATGTGTTTGAAGCGGCCGTACAAGCTGCCGGGCAAGCGGTGACAGCCGATGGCTTTGTCTACCTGGAAGCCCCTAGCCGCTGGACCGATGAACGCCTGCAAACCTGCGGACTGCAGGTTTACCGCTACCTGAAGGCAGGAGCGGTGCACGCGCATTTGCTACAGCGCGCCCATGCTGCCACAGTGTGAGCACCTTGGCAGCGGCGTGGCAGCACGATAATCATTTCTTTCCACGGCTTGAGAGGTCTGCCCCATGCCCCATCAATTGACAGCGGTTTATCCCGGAACGTTCGATCCGATCACACTCGGTCACGAAGACATCGTGCGTCGGGCAGCTCAGTTGTTTGACCGCGTGATTGTTGCCGTAGCGGCTGGGCACCATAAAAAGTCGCTGTTTTCGGTGGAGCAACGGGTTGACATGGCGCGGGTGGCGCTGGCAGATATTCCCGGTGTAGAGGTGGCCGAGTTTCACGGCCTGCTGCGCGACTTTGTTATCGCCAGTGGCGCCAAAGGCATGGTGCGCGGCTTGCGCGCTGTGACCGACTTTGATTACGAATTCCAACTGGCCGGCATGAACCGCACCCTGATGCCCAAGGTGGAAACCATTTTTCTGGCACCTAGCGACAAATTCCAGTTCATCTCCAGCACACTGGTGCGCGAGATCGCCACCCTGGGTGGTGAGGTGGACCAATTTGTCTCGCCGGGTGTCAACCAGCGGCTGCTCGACAAACTGGGCGGTGCCGCTGCCTGACCTGTTTATTTGGAGAAAACCATGAAGATTCTTTTGCCCTTTGATGGCTCGGCCGCTGCACTGGAGGCTGTTTTGATGGCAATTCGCTTGGCCGCTGACGGGCTTGACACCTCGGTGGTGCTGGCCAATGTGCAGGAGCCCGCCAGTCTGTACGAGCTGATGTTGACCCAGGATCCACAGCTGATCGAGCAGGTGAGCGCCGCTGCCGGCGCCAACACCCTGAAGCCCGCCCAGGCTCTGCTGGGGGAAGCAGGCGTCGCCTTTGAGAGCGAAGTAGCGACCGGCGACCCCGCACACACGCTGGTCGACATTCTGGAAAACTATGGCTGTGACATGGTGGTGATGGGTGCCAGCGGCACCAGCACCCTGCGCAGTGCGTTGCTGGGCTCGGTGTCCAACGAGTTGCTGCATGCCGCAGGTGTGCCAGTCATGATCGTGAAGAGCTTTGAAGATCCGACCTCGGAAGTTGAAGTGCAGGCCTGATGCCCAGCGTCTTTTTTTGCTCAAACGACTCTCAGAACCCGGCTCATGGCTTTATTGATCACCAACGAATGCATCAACTGCGATGTGTGCGAGCCTGAGTGTCCGAACCAGGCGATTTTCTTGGGGGCGGAAATCTACCAGATCAACCCGGACAAATGCACCGAGTGCGTCGGTCACTTTGACGAGCCCCAGTGTGTACAGGTGTGCCCGGTGAACTGCATTCCAGTCGACCCGGCACATGTGGAAGACCGCGAGACACTGTTTAAGAAGTTTCAGCGGCTGCAGGCGCAAGCGAAAGCACCCGCCACCCCTGGGGTATCAAGCTAAGCACCGCCGTTGACTGCTTGGGTTTTTTCAACGGCGTTTTTTCAATTAACGCGCGCCGTCTGTCCGTTTCTTGTGGGGCTTGCTGATTTTTTGTACCGTGCCGGGTGCCACCGCGGTGAAGCCGTCGGGTTTGTGTGGCCTGTTTAAGCGCGGCTTTCGGGCGTAAACCAGCACTGGCTCGGCTGCGGGTTCTTTTGCGGTTTGGCGGGCTTGCTTGAGTTTTGCTGCGCTGTCAGCTATATGGGCGCGCTCGGCGGCCAGCGCCGCTTCGTTGGTCAGGCGGCTTTGCTGCATGTCTTGGCCGAGTTCGGCGTCACGCTTGGTTTGGGCGTCCATGCGTTTCTTTTCTGCCGGATCGCGGGTGTCGTCCACGTTTAGCGTGGTGCTGCCCTGGCACGGCGTCTGGCTGTAGGTGGTGCCACATTTATAGACTTTTTCGGCTCTAGCCCAATGGCTATATGCGCCAATAGCTATCAATACTAAAGCAACCAACCAGCGTTGTTGGGTCATAATACGTTGGGTGCAGCAGCCGTTCGAGTCGGCTCTGCCGCCTCCAGTGTGCCGCTGGTCGGCGTCGGGCGTGTCGGTCTGGGTAGTTTGGGTCGTGGCGGCTTGCTGGTGTGGATCAGCCGGGTGGCCTGTTCCATGTCGCCCACCAAAAGCTTCGCCAGTGCGGTTAAAGCCCGGTCAATGCTTTGTTCGATGGCGATGCGGTGGTCTGGCGAGGGTTTTTTGAGTACCCAGTTCACGACTTCGGCCTTGTTGCCCGGGTGGCCGATACCCAGGCGCAGTCGCCAGTATTGATCGGTACCGAACTGCGCATGGATGTCGCGCAGTCCGTTATGACCGGCGTGGCTGCCGCCGAGCTTGAGCTTGGCTTCGCCGGGAGCAATGTCCAACTCGTCATGCGCTACGAGCATCTCTTGCGGACTGATTTTGAAAAAATTGGCCAGTGCTGCGACAGATTTGCCACTCAGGTTCATAAAGGTCTGGGGCTTGAGCAGCCAAACCGTTTGCCCATTGACGACTGTTCGGGCGGTTAGGCCGTGGTAGCTTTTGTCCATGACAAGCGGCGCGTTCAAAGCCTTGGCAACCGCATCAAGCCACCAGAAACCAGCATTGTGGCGGGTCTGGTCGTAGTCTGGGCCGGGGTTTCCCAGGCCAACAAGTAGTCGAATCATGGTGCGGATTATGCAATTGCAGGCGTTAAAAAGCCCACCGAAGTGGGCTCTTGGGCAGTCCGTGTGGACTTATTTCTTCGCAGCGGGTTTGGCGGCTGGCTTGGCGTCGGCTTTGCCTGCTGGCTTGGCAGCAGCAGCAGCAGCGGGAGTTGCCTCAACAATCACTTCAGCAGCGGCAACCACCACAACAGACACTACCACCGGATTTTTGTTACTACCGCGGGTGCTGGCCTTGACGCCCTTTGGCAAAGCGATGTCTTGCAGGTGCAGCGAACTGCCCTTGCGCAAGCCGCTCAAGTCCACCTTGATGAATTCAGGCAGGTCGGCGGGCAGGCACAACACGTCGATTTCACTGAGGACGTGGTTGGCAATGCAACCTTCGGACTTGATGGCGACCGACTCGTCGTCACCGACAAAGTGCAGTGGCACCTTCATGTGCAGCTTGGTGGTGGCGTCTACACGCTGGAAATCAACGTGCAAAACGAGTTGTTTGAAAGGGTGCACCTGCACGTCACGCAACAAAACTTTTTGTTCGGTACCGGCGATGTCCATGTCCAGAATGCTGGAGTGGAAAGCTTCTTTTTTCAGGGCATGCCACAAAGCGTTGTGGTCAACTTCGACCATCTGGGGCGGCGTAACACCGCCGTAAACGATGGCGGGTGTGCGACCGGTGATGCGCAGACGGCGGCTCGCACCCGTACCTTGCATGGCGCGCTCAAAAGCGACGATTTTCATAAACTAACTCCTGATGGGGCCGACCGCGACCAGTGCGACCCTGATTAAAAAAAGCCCGTTATCCGGAAATGGATGCGAGCCGCTTCAGATTCTCATCAGAACAGGTTGTCCTGATCAGAAAACAAACTCATGACCGACTTGCCTGCCGCAATGCGGTGGATGGTTTCCGCAATCAGTGGCGCCACATTGACCTGCCTGATCTTCGGGCAGGCGATGGCGTTGGGGTTCAGCGGAATGGTGTTGGTGACCACCACCTCGTCTAGCGCCTCACCATTGCTGATACGGTCAATGGCCGGACCGGAGAAGATTGGGTGGGTGCAATAGGCATACACCTTTTTGGCGCCGCGTTGCTTCAAGACCTCAGCCGCTTTGACCAGCGTGCCAGCGGTGTCAATCATGTCGTCCATGATGACGCAGTTGCGGCCTTCGATTTCACCGATCACATGCATGACTTCACTAACATTGGCGCGCGGACGGCGCTTGTCGATGATGGCCAGGTCACAGTCGAGTTGCTTGGCCAGCGCCCGTGCGCGCACCACACCACCGACGTCAGGCGAGACCACAATCAGGTCGTCGTAATTTTTCTGGCGCAGATCACCCAGCAGCACTGGCGAGGCGTAAATGTTGTCGACAGGAATATCAAAAAACCCCTGGATCTGGTCAGCATGCAAATCCATGGTCAGCACGCGTGCTACACCAACAGCTTGCAGCATGTTGGCCACCACCTTGGCAGAAATCGGCACGCGGCTGGAGCGCGGGCGGCGATCTTGCCGGGCGTAGCCAAAATAGGGAATGACGGCGCTGATTCGCTCGGCAGAGGCGCGCTTGAGCGCGTCCACCATGATCAGCAGTTCCATCAGGTTTTCGTTGGTGGGCTGACAGGTGCTCTGCACCACAAACACATCACGGGCCCGCACGTTCTGTTTGATTTCAACGGTGACTTCACCGTCTGAGAAACGCCCGACCTCGGCAGCGCCTAACCGGGTCTTGAGGTGTAGGGCAATGTCTGCCGCTAGGGAAGGATTGGCATTGCCGGTGAAAACCATGAACTCGGGAGGTTGATCGGCTTGCATGGTGTTCCAAATGGTGTCGCTACGGTTGCCGCATGTTGGCAAACAACATGCAAAAAATTTGGCAGGGGAGGAAGGATTCGAACCTTCGCATGCTGGAATCAAAATCCAGTGCCTTAACCGACTTGGCGACTCCCCTACACAGGTGTGCCATGCAGACATGGCACACCAATAAACTTAGTCTAAACAGCCCACCCTTGCAGGGGATGAACTGGCAGGTTCTTGCATGACTTGCCTTGAAACTGGTCAGGTACACAGGCCTCAACGTCATGCAAAATTTGCGCAAACACCGCACTTCCAGAGCCTGTCATCCGACCCTTGAGCCCTGAGTCTTTGAGCCAGAACAAAGCCTGACTGATCTCTGGACACAACTGCTGAGCAACGCCCTGCAAGTCGTTTCGGCCATAGCCGAAGGCGTCTGCAGCGAAGCCTGTGAGTATAGCGGGTTCGGTATCTCTTTTTAAATCGGGGTGTGAAAAAATTCGCTGGGTTTCCAGCCCCGCAGCCGGTTTAAGCACCAGAAATCGCGCTGGGGGAATATCAACCGGCTGCATGGTTTCACCAATACCCGTGACCCAGGCGTTGTGGCCACCCAGAAAAAACGGTACGTCGGCACCGAGCTTTAGGCCAATCGTCATCAGGCTGCTCAGGCTCAGCTTCAGCCCCCACAAGCGGTTCAGCACGAGCAAAGTGCTCGCCGCATCAGATGACCCGCCACCCATGCCGGCTTGAGCGGGAACTTGCTTGTCGATGGCGATATGGGCGCCATGACGCGTGCCCGTGGCTTGCTGCAACGCCTGCGCTGCGCGCAAGATAAGGTCGTGTGGCGGCAGTGGCGTGGTCAGGTCTTCGCGGCTGATCTGGCCGTGCGTGCGCAGCTCGAAGTGCAGGGTGTCGCTCCAGTCGATGAGCATGAACACCGACTCCAGCAAGTGGTAGCCATCGGGCCTGCGGCCAACAATATGCAAAAAGAGGTTGAGTTTGGCCGGGGCGCAAATATCGTAGATGGACTTCATGGTGATGCAGGAGGCTGGACGCCCGTTAAGCTCAGTTGTCAAGCACTACCTGCAACTCAGCGGGAAGCGCGGGTGCCGTGCGGCGCGCCGCTATTTTCCCCTGATTTCTGGCAGAAAGATCGACTTGCCAGCCGTCGACTTCTTGGTTTTGCCCAGCCAGCCAGGCAAACAGAGCGGTCACCGGCACATCGGTGCCAAGCACCAGCGTGATCAGTTGCGCTAGATCTCTGAATTGGCGGGTTTCGCCATGGGCTTGAAGGACTGCGTTGATGGGCGTCCATTGAATGCCAGCGGCCGTGCTGCCTAAAGGGGTGTAGAGCCGCAGTTCACCCTGGTCCGGATTGCCTTGCAGTTCAAACGCTGCGCTGAAGGACTGGTCTTGCGCCTGCGGTTGATTCGGGTCTGCCTGTACGCGGACTGACAAGCGCCCAGCCCAGAATGAGGTTTCAGTGCCTTTTAGGCCTCTAGCCCTTTCTGTACTTGCGCAACCAGCTATCAAATAAGTAGCGAAAGCAATGCCCAACGTCGCCAAGGCGCGGCGGCTTGTCACAGGGGAACACCTAATCGCTTGATCGTTTGGGTCAGCGTCTCGTTGTCGGGGTTGATCTTGAGGCCTTCTCGAAAGATCAGCACAGCCTCTGGCTGCTGATTGGCGGCCCACAAAACCTCACCCAGATGCGCGGCAATTTCAGCGTCGGGCCGGTCTTTAAAGGCACCGGTGAGCAGCCGCAAGGCTTCTTCAATGTTGCCACTGCGAAACTGGGCCCAGGCCAAACTGTCCGTGATAAACGGGTCGTTGGGGGCGAGTTCCAGCGCTTTCGTGATCAGTGCAATCGCCTCAGGCAGGCGCAGGTTGTGGTCGGCCAGCGAATAGCCCAGGGCGTTGTAAGCGTGTGGGTCATCCGGCTTGGCCGCGATGAGTGTGCGAAGCAAGCGCTCCATCTCGCTCAGGTGGCCCAGTTTTTCTTGCGCCATAGCCAGCTCATAGACCAAGTCAAGTTCGTCGGGGAATTGCTCGGTCATTTGCAAGAGCCGGTCACGGGCGCGCTCATACAGCTTGGCATCTCGTAGCAGCTGTATTTCGGCTGTGCGCTTCAGGTTGACATCGGCATCCGATTTTGCGGGCAAGGCCTGAACCAGTTCCAGAGCCTCATCGACCTGGCCTTGCTGGGCCATCAGTGACGCCCTGCGGACTTGCGCTTGCACCAAATCGTCCGGGTTGTCGACGCGCTGCAGCCAATCTTGCGCAGCTTTAAAGTCTTTTCGTTTGAACGCCATTTGCGACAGCGAGAAAAACGCCTGCGAGCGTCCGCGCCGGGCTTCTACTTGCTGCTCGGCGGTCGCGGCATCCACCAGCGTCAGGTAATGTTTGAACTGCGTATCAGCCTGCTCCAGCTGGCCCGCTTGCATGGACAGAGCGCCGTCGATCAGCCAGGCATCGGCGTAATTCGGCGTTTCCGTGCGAATTGCCTGCAGCTCGCGTTTGGCGTCGTCTTCACGCTGGCTTCTGAGCAAGGCTTTGATATAGGCCATACGGAATTCTGGCCGGGCATGGGGCAGGTGTTTTTTGACCAAGGCTTCTGCCTGGGGGGTGTCGGTATTCATCAACGTCAGCGCCAGCAGCGCGGGGTGTTCAGAACGGCTGTCTGCGGCCGCGCCTTTGGTTGCCGCCTCCAGCGCCCTGGTTTTGTCTGCAGCTGCCAGCCAGACGCGTCCGCTGGCTGCCCAAGCGGTCGCGCCCACGCTGGGGTCTTTGGCCCAGTCGTTCATAGCTTTCTGAAAAATCACAGCCGCCAACTGACGGCTGCTAACCCTCTCAAAGTTGGGCGGCAAAGACCAGATGAAATCGCGTCGCTCTTTGGCCGTGGTGAGTTGAATGCCACGCTTGAGTGGCTCCAGAGTGTCCGCAACACGGTTCATCCCCAGCAGGATCTGCAGAGTGAAATGACTGGCCTCGCGGGAATTTGGCAGTGCCTGACTCCAGGCTTTGGCCGCTTGCAGCGCTGACTCGCCTGAGCGCGCCTGCAGCGCGATTTGCACCGCGCGCCGGAAAACGGCAGGATCTTTGGTTTTTCGCGCGGCGTCTAGCATCAGTGAGAAAGCTGTGCCCGGTTCCTGCGCGCGTGCATTGAGTTCACCGAGGAGGATTTCGTAGAAAAGCGGGGCATCAAGCGCCGAGCGTTTGGGAGCCGTCTCCACAGGGCTGGCGTTCTGGGCATGGAGCACGAACGAGCAGGACAGCAACACCGGCAATAAAACTGTTTTGAAGCGCATCTATTCATAATAATCCATGCCCCAACAAGTTTTGTTCCATGCCTGAATTACCCGAAGTCGAAGTCACCCGGCGCAGTTTTGTAGCTGCCATCGAAAGCGCTCGCATTGACACCGTGTACCTGGGTAAACCACTGCGCTGGCCGCTGGGATACCCGCCTGAGGCGCTGGCGGGGCGAACAGTGCGCACGGTGGGCAGGCGCGGCAAGTATTTGCTGATTGAGTTAAGTCAGGGTTGGCTACTGCTGCACCTGGGAATGTCGGGAAGCCTGCGCTTTGCGCGTGACTTGCCAGCGCCTGGGGTGCATGACCATTTTGAACTGGTGACCTCGCAGGGCACGCTGCGCTTGCATGATCCACGGCGTTTTGGTGCGGTGGTGTATGCCGATAGCCTAGTGTCGCCCGCAGCCCTGAAATTGCTGGGGCATCTGGGAGTGGAGCCCTTGTCGGATGCTTTTGGTCTGCCGGCCTTTGCTGCTGGGCTCAAAGCCAGGCAAACGGCCATCAAGCAAGTGTTGATGGGCGGTACGCTGGTGGTGGGGGTGGGCAATATTTATGCTTCTGAGGCGCTGTTTATGGCGGGCATCCGCCCCACCTCGCGCGCCAACAAACTTAGTCGGCCGCGGGTAGTGCGGCTGCAAGCCGCCATACGCGATGTGCTGGCGCGGGCAGTGGAGCAAGGTGGCAGCAGCCTGCGAGACTTTTCCAACGCTGATGGGCAAACCGGCTATTTCCAGCTGGAGGCAATGGTGTATGGGCGCGCTGGCTTGCCGTGTCGACACTGTGGCTCTGCCATCAAAATGATCCGGCAGGGGCAACGCTCTACGTTTTACTGCCCGGTTTGTCAAAAAGCCTGAAATGTGCAGCGCCAAAGAGCGCTTGCAAGGGTGCTATATTGACCGGCGACGCATATTCTGGAGGCAGATTGGGAACTTCATTCAACGAAAAATTTGACCAGCACAGTGCCTGGCGGCGTGAGTTTGCCCTGCGCCTCAAACTGCTGTCTCAATGGTTGCAGGACCAGGATTTGCTGGATGCCTCGGTAGAAGACCGCTTGCGTCGCTTGGAGGCCCAGGTCAGGGTGGACAAGGTGATGGTGGCTTTTGTGGCCGAATTTTCGCGCGGCAAGTCAGAGCTGATCAATGCCATCTTTTTCGCCGGTTACGGTCGGCGCATCATGCCCGCCAGTGCCGGGCGCACCACCATGTGCCCGACCGAGATGGGGTTTGATCCCGAAGTGCCGCCATGTCTGCGTCTGCTGCCCATAGAAACCCGCCTGCAACCGCAGTCGCTGATGGAGTGGCGGCAGGTGCCTGAAAAATGGGAGCGTACCGAGTTGGACGTGACCAATCCCAAACAGTTGTCCGAGGCGTTTGCCAAGGTGGCCGAAACCCGGCGGGTCACGCAGGAAGAGGCGCGCGCGTTGGGCTTTTGGCACAACCAATCTGTAGAAAGCAATCCTGTCCCGGATGCCAATGGCCTGCTCGAAGTGCCCAAATGGCGGCACGCGCTGATCAATATCGCTCATCCGCTGCTGAAGCAGGGCCTGGTTATTCTGGACACCCCCGGTTTAAACGCGATTGGCGCCGAGCCTGAGCTCACCGTGAGCCTGATTCCGCAAGCCCAAGCGGTGGTGTTTATTTTGGGGGCTGATACCGGTGTCACCCAGTCTGATTTGTCCATCTGGCGTGAGCATCTGGTGGAAGATGAGCAAGATGTATCGACTCGCCTGGTGGTTCTGAACAAAATCGACACGCTGTGGGATGCGATGGACAGCCCGCAAGAAGTGCAGGCGCAGATAGAGCGGCAAAAGCGCAGCTCGGCAGAAATTTTGGGCATTGCTCCAGAGCAGGTGGTGGCTGTTTCAGCGCAAAAAGGGCTGGTCGCCAAGGTTAAAAATGATGTAGTTTTGTTGAAGCGCAGTTGTCTGGAGAATCTTGAAGACGCCCTGAGCCACGACATCATGGGGCGGCGCCAGAGAATCTTGGGTGCGGCGGTAGCCCGCGGTATTTCTGCGCTGCGCGGCGAGACGGGACGTTTTGTGCAAGTTCGCCGGCGTGACCTGACCGAGCAACTGCTGGAGCTCAAAGGCCTGCAGGGCAAGAACAAGCCGGTGATTAAAAACATGCGGATGCGGGTAGCGCATGAGCAGGCCGAGTTTGATGCGGCCGGTGTCAAGATTCACGCGGTGCGCTCGGTGCACATGAAGCTGATGCGTGAGATCTTTAACCTGCTCGGCCCGCAGGCACTCAAAGACGAGATGGCGCAACTCACGGCTGCGCTCAAACAAAAAGGTTTCAAGCTTGGCATCAAGCGGTCTTACGGTGAAACCTTTGAGCGCTTGCGTGCCAATTTGCGCGATGTTCATGCCAGGGGCCTAGAGATTCACGCCATGCTGGTGGCGACCTTTTTGCAGCTCAACACCGAGTACGGATTTTCTCTGCAGGTGCCAGATGAGCCGCAGATTGAGCCCTACCTGAGCGACCTGGACCTGATTGAGCGCAGCCATGTGCAGTACCTGGGCATTGGTAACGCATTCCGGCTGGCGCAGCCCGAGTTTGCCGACCGGCTGGTGCGTGCGCTGAGTACCCGCCTGAGAAACGTGAATGAAACCGCCTTGAGCGACATCGAGGCGTGGAGCAAATCTGCTGCGTCTCAACTCGATTCGCAATTGCGCGAGCGGCGCAAGAATTTTGTGCGTCGGCTGGAAGCCATTGACCGCATTGCCCAGGCGTCAACCGGCCTGGACGAACGCATCAATGAGATCAACACCCGCAGCGCCGAGCTTGATCAGGCCGAGCACAAGCTGGTGGAGCTGACCGACTCGCTGTTGCAGATGACCACCCCGTCGCGTTTTGGGCTGGCCATGCATGCCGCTTAAGCCCAGCGCAGACGGCTTTGCGCCCACGCTGGTGCGCTGGCAGCGCGCACACGGTCGTCATGATTTGCCTTGGCAGCAAAGCCGGGACCCCTACCGCGTCTGGTTGTCTGAGATCATGCTGCAGCAAACCCAGGTGGTGAGGGTGCGCGACTATTTTGCGCGCTTCCTGTTGCGTTTTCCCGAGGTCAGCGCGTTGGCGCAGGCGCCGCTGGACGATGTGCTGGCCCTGTGGAGCGGCTTGGGCTACTACAGCCGTGCCCGCAACCTGCACCACTGTGCCCAGCAGGTGATGGCCGTGCATGGTGGCACTTTTCCCCGCACGGCTGAGCAATTGCAAACCCTGCCAGGCATTGGCCCTTCAACGGCGGCGGCCATTGCGTCGATCTGCTTTGGCGAGCGGGTGGCGATTCTGGACGGCAATGTGAAGCGCGTGTTGACCCGCTACCTGGGGTTTGACACTGACCTGGCGATGGCCAGCAACGAGCGTGCGCTATGGCAAGAAGCTACGCGCCTGCTGCCCCAGACCGACCTGGCTGAGACCATGCCGCGCTACACCCAGGCGGTGATGGACCTGGGCGCCACAGTGTGTACTGCCAGAAAACCCGCGTGCGGCGCGTGTCCGCTGCTTGGGGCTTGTCGCGCACAGGCTTTGGGCACCCCTGAGGCTTTTCCGGTGAAAACCCGCAAGCTCAAGCGCAGCGCGCAAACGCTCTGGCTGCTCTGGGCACAGACACATGACGGGGCGGTTTGGCTCAGCCAGCGACCCGCGCCGGGCGTTTGGGCCGGCTTGTATTGCCTGCCCTTGTTTGACGAGCGGGACGCCCTCATGAATTGCCTGCCCCTGGCGTTACACCCGCAGGCGCAAGACCAACCGGTGATCAAGCATGTGCTGACGCACAAAGACCTTTACTTGCACCCGGTGCAGTTGGTGATGCCAGCCGGGTCGCTACCTCAGATGGCTGGCGCTTGGGTCAGCGCAAACCAATGGCACAAGCTTGGGCTGCCAGCGCCCATCAGAAAGATGCTCAGCGCCGCCAATGGCTAGCGCGCGTCCATTTCGCGGTGGCGCTTGAGGGTGTTCCAGCGCGCCGCAAACAAGGCCGCCAGCTGCTCGACGAGGTACACCGAGCGGTGTTGCCCACCGGTGCAGCCAATGGCCACGGTGACATAGCTGCGGTGATTGAGCGCCAGAGACTCCATCCAACTGTCCAGAAAACCCTGAATCTGGGCCAGCATGCGTTGCGCCTCAGGCTCACGCTTTAAAAAGTTGATCACTGGCGCGTCTTTGCCGGTCAAATTGCGCAACTCTGGTTCGTAATGCGGGTTGGGCAACATGCGCACGTCAAACACGTAATCTGCATCGGTGGGAATGCCGCGCTTGAACGCAAAAGACTCAAACACCAGCGTCAGTTGGTCCCCCGGTGCCTCGATAAACGCTTTGACGTAGCTCTGCAGCTGGGTGGGGCGGATCACGCTGGTGTCGATCACATGCGCCTGCATGCGCAAATCGCTGAGCAGATCCCGCTCCAGCTCAATGGCGTCTGCCAGCGCGTGGCGCTGCTCTTGCAAGACGTTTTGTTGTAGCCGCTGCGATAGCGGGTGACGCCTGCGCGTCTCAGAAAAACGCCGGATCAGTGTGTCGGTGGTTGCATCCAGAAAGATCGAGTCCACCTGAAAACCCTGCGCCTTGAGCTGTTGTAGTTGTTCGGGCACCAGCGGCAGCGAATTGGCACTGCGCACATCGATGGCAATCGCCAGGTGTTTGGCCTGATGCGTGCGCTCCAGTTGTACCAAAGGCATCAGCAGTTCAGGCGGCAGGTTGTCGACGCAGTAGAAACCCAGGTCTTCCAGGGCGTGTAGCGCTACCGACTTGCCCGAGCCGGACATGCCGGTGATCAGAACAATTTTCACATTCAGTTTTGGCGTATTCATCTCAAGCTCCTTGGCTACTCAGCATGTCGCGGGCGTGGGTCAGGGTGCTGGCCAGAATGCGCTCGCCGCCCAGCATCCGCGCCAGTTCGGACACCCGTTCTTCACCGCGCACAGCCGCAACCGAGCTGAGCGTTGCGTTGCCAGCAAGCTGCTTGCTCACCACCCAATGCTGATCAGCACAGGCGGCGACCTGCGGCAGGTGGGTAACCGCCATCACTTGGCGGTCGGAGCCGAGTTGGCACATCAGCCGCCCCACGGTTTCGGCCACGGCGCCACCCACCCCGGCGTCCACCTCGTCAAAAATCAGCGTTTGCGCCGTGCCCAGCTGGCTGGTGGTGACCGCAATGGCCAGCGCCAGGCGCGACAGTTCACCGCCTGAGGCCACTTTGTTCACCGGGCGCGGTGTGCTGCCGGTATGGCCAGCCACCAGAAAGTTGATCTCTTCCAGCCCGGTTTGCAGGGGTTGGGCACACGCCAGAACCTGCACCTCAAACTGTCCGCCCTGCATGCCCAGGCCTTGCATGGCTTGGGTGATGGTTTGGGCCAGCTTGGGCGCTGCAGCCTGCCTTGCGCGGGTGAGTTGGCTGGCCTCTTGCAGATAGGCTTGATGGGTGGCGGCCACCGCTGCTTCCAGCACTTGCAAGTCGGCAGCAGCGTCCAGCGTTTGTAGTTGAGCTTTCCAACTGGTCAGCAGCTCTGGCAGGTCTTCGGCGGCGCGCTTGTAGCGCCGCGCCATGGATACCCACAAGCCCAGGCGCTGGTCCAGCACGCTGAGGCGGTCAGGGTCCGGCTCGGTCTTGCGCAGGTAGGCGCGCAAGGTGTGCACCGCATCTTCCAGCTGCGCCAGACTAGATGCCAAAACCTCGTCTAGCCCTTTAAATACGGGCTCTATATGCTCTTGTTTTTGTAGTGAATCAAGTGCGCTTCCCACTTGGCTGCGGGCGCTCATCTCACTTTCGTCCAGTACCTGCAGGGCTGATTGCGCTGCTTCCAGCAAGGCCTGGGCATTGGATAGGCGTGCGTGCTCGGCGTTCAGGCTGGGCCATTCGTCGGGCGCTGGGCTGAGCTTTTCCAACTCGCTAATCTGCCAGGTCAGGCGTTCGCGCTCGTTGTGCAAAGACGCTTGCGAGGCTTGTGCCTGGGCCAGCTTGTCTTGCGCGGCGCGCCACTGCTGCCAGCGGGTTGCCACGGCGTCGGTGGTGACCTTGGCGTAGGCGTCCAGCAAACCGCGGACCGCGTCAGGGCGGGTCAGGCTTTGCCAGGCGTGTTGGCCGTGAATGTCAAGCAATTGCTCACCCAAGGCGCGCAACTGCGTGGCGGTGGCCGGGCTGCCGTTGATCCAGGCGCGACTTTTGCCCTGGGTGTCAATGGTGCGGCGCAGCAGCAAGCTGTCGCCGGGCTCAAAGCCAGCGTCTTCCAGCCAGGCGAGCACGGCTGGGGTGGCCTCAAACTCGGCGCTGACATCGGTGCGGGCAGCGCCTTCGCGGATCAGGTTCACATCGGCGCGGCCGCCGGTGACCAGTTGTACCGCATCAATCAGGATGGATTTACCGGCGCCGGTTTCACCCGTCAACACGGTGAAACCGCTAGAGAGCTCCAGGTCGAGCTCGCTGACGATGACAAAGTCACGCAGGACAATGCGTTTGAGGCTCACGTTGACGCTACTCCTTCGTTCCAGTGCAGCTTTTCCCGCAGGGTGTCAAAGTAAGACCAGCCCTTGGGATGCAAAAACCGCACATGGTGGTTCGAGCGGGTGACCTCGATGCGATCCCCAAGCATGAGAGATGCCAGGGACTGCTGGTCAAAGCTGGCGCTGGCATCCCGACCAGCTACTATTTCGATAGCTATGTGCGCAGTGTTGGCAAGGACTATGGGCCGATTTGACAAAGTATGTGGAGCAATTGGCACCATCACCCAGCCCGGAATTGAGGGGTGCAGCAAAGGCCCGCCGGACGACAGCGCGTAAGCAGTAGACCCGGTGGGTGAGGCAATGATCAGCCCATCTGCCCGCTGGTTAGCCACAAAATGCCCGTCCACCTCTACCCGCAGTTCCACCATGCCTGAGGTCGCGCCACGGTTCACCACCACATCATTGAGAGCCATAGCGGTGTAAACACAGTGCCCGGCGCGCATGACCCGGCCGTTCATCAGGCTGCGGTGGTCTTCCACGTATTCCCCCTGCAGCATCTTGCTCAAACAACTGGCAAAGTTGTCGTAAGGAATATCGGTGATGAAACCCAGGCGCCCCTGGTTGATGCCAACCAGCGGTACGCCGTAGGCTGCCAACTGCCTGCCAATGCCGAGCATGGTGCCATCGCCCCCCACCACCAGCCCCAGATCGCATTGCTCGCCAATTTGCGCCACGGTAAGCGTTGGGTAACCTGCCATGCCCATGTTGCGGGCGGTATCTGCCTCCAGCACCACATCGCAGCCCTGGTCGTGCAGAAAGTTGGCGACCGCCTCCAGCGCTGCGCGCGAACCGGCGATCACGGTCGAACTGCCGGAGGTTTGGTATTTGCCGATCAGGGCGACGAGCTGAAATTTGGAATCCATTCTTAAATTACATCACTAAAATGAAATCATGCTGGATGACCGTGCCAAGTTATTGTTGAAAGCGCTGGTTGAGCGATACATCGCTGATGGACAGCCGGTGGGGTCACGTACTTTGTCCAAGGCATCCGGGCTGGAACTCTCGCCTGCCACGATCCGAAACGTGATGTCTGACCTGGAAGAGCTGGGCCTGATCGTCAGCCCGCACACCTCCGCCGGGCGTATTCCCACGGCGCGGGGATACCGGCTGTTTGTCGACACCATGCTGACCGTGCAACGGGGCCATTTGGGCCAGCACAGGCTGGCGCCTGATCAGCCGCAAAAGGTGCTCTCCAACGCGGCCAACCTGCTGTCGAGCCTGTCACAGTTTGTGGGTGTGGTGGTGGCCCCCCGGCGCACCAGCGTGTTTAGGCACATCGAATTTTTGCGTCTGTCAGACCGGCGCGTTCTGGTGATCATCGTCTCGCCGGAGGGCGACGTGCAAAACCGGGTGATCTTTACCGAGGTGGATTTTGCCCAGCCGCAGTTGGTGGAAGCGGCCAACTACCTGAACGCCAACTACATTGGGCTGGACATCGAGCAGGTGCGTGAGCGCCTGAAGAAAGAGGTAGAAACCCTGCGCGCCGAAATCGCCAGCCTGATGAACGCAGCGGTGGCTGCCAATTCAGACGTGCTGGCTGAAACGGCTGGTGAGGTGGTCATTTCGGGCGAAAGAAACCTACTGTCGGTGAGCGATTTTGCGCACGACATGGGGCATTTGCGCCGCGCCTTTGATCTGTTTGAGCAAAAAGCCCAACTCATGCGCCTGCTGGACGTGACTGGCCGTGCTGAAGGCGTGCGGATTTTTATCGGCGGCGAAAGCCAGGTGGTGCCGTTTGAAGATTTGTCGATCGTCAGCGCGCCGTATGAGGTGGACGGCCAGGTGGTGGGAACGCTGGGCGTGGTCGGCCCCACACGCATGCCTTATGACCGGATGATCCAGATTGTGGACATCACCTCCAAGCTGGTCAGCAACGCGCTGAGTCACCACAAGTAGCCCCTTACAATCAGCGGTTCGGTTGGGCCGTTAGCTCAGTTGGTTAGAGCAGAGGACTCATAATCCTTTGGTCCACAGTTCAAGTCTGTGACGGCCCACCACACCAGCAAAGGAAACCCTGCTATTGTTTAAATAGTGGGGTTTTTCTCTTTGTGTCCCGTGTAGCCACTGTGCAGCCACCATTACCGGGTTTTGTACTGTGAAGCCAGCGTGTAGCCACCAGCCTATGACGCCTCTCAACGGCTCTATGCCGTTTAGTGTGGAACTTGACATCACAAGCAGCGGTGGATAAGCACGTTGTATTTTGGTGTGGCGGGCTGCAGCGGACAGCTTGGCAAATGCTTGAGCTTGGACATGCGCAAATACGCGATCACGATGAAATTGGCAGCCGTTCTGAAACCCCGTGCCACGCCTTTGGCAAAGGCTGCACTCATGTCTTGGCAGACGTGTTGGATTTGCTCTGGGTCGCCGCCATAGGCCTTGAGCTCTGCGCAGAAGTCCACCACTGTTTGGTGGTCGCGTCCCTCGCAGGCAAAGAGCAGACGTTTTGCTTGAAGGTCATGCACCACAGTGATGTCGTTCTGACCTTTGCGCAGGCTGGTCTCATCAATGCCGACAATCTTCACCTCAGACATGTCGTCGAGCTTGCGGGCGCCCCTACATAGTGTTCAATACGCCGCCACAGCTGTTTGTCCGAGCAGCGCAGCAATGCTGCGGCTTGGCGCACCGGCAGTTCCTGACACAGCGACAGCGCCAGGGCTTCAAACAGTGCGTAGAAGCAACTTCCTCCGCGCCCAAGCCCCACCGGGCTCGACTACTACATTGTATTTTTCAGGTCAAGTTCCACACGAAACGACGAATGGCCCTCTCAACTTGCTAAAACAATTATGAGTCGCTCTGCTGCTGGGCGAGGGCCTAGCGCCGGGGCGGTGGCCGACCTATGCGCTGATAGCCGCGGCGGCAGGCGTGCTGGTGCTGGATGGCCTGCGCCGCAGGCTGCGCGAGCGCCGGCGCGTGCGTGAATCTGCCGCTGCGGCAGCAAAAAAATTCCCTTGTGAGCGTCCTGACTTGCGCCCTGGCGTGTTGCATTACTGTTCGGCTTTTCAGCCAACCACGCGCATGGGCTGCGGTGATATGCCGTGATAGGTGGTAGGCAGCGTGTTTTTTATCTCTATTGACAGAACGCACACACCATGAGTGACAGCATTCGGATCGGTGTCGCGGACTACGGCAATCTGGGCCGTGGCGTTGAAGCCAGCATTGCCCGCAATCCAGACATGGCGCTGGTGGGAGTTTTTACCCGCCGCGCACCCGCCCAAACAAGGCCCCGAGCTGGCCGCGCTGTTTAACACGGTGGCCAGCTTTGACACCCACGCCCGCATCCCTGAACACTTTGCTGCGGTCGATGCGCCTGCGTTGGCGAACCAAAAAACCGCGTTGATTTCCGCTGGCTGGGACCCAGGCATGTTCTCCATCAATCGTGCCATGGGCGAAGCCCTGCTTCCCGATGGCGCCACCTACACCCTCTGGGGCAAAGGCTTGAGCCAAGGTCACTCGGACGCGATTCGCCGCATTCCGGGTGTGGCTGGCGGTGTGCAATACACGCTGACAGTGCCGGTTGCGGTGGAAAAGTACGCAGCGGCGCGCGCCCCGAGCTGTCCACCCGGAAAAAGCACACGCGCGAATGCTTTGAGGTGCTCAGCGTCGACGCGGACGCAGAAGCCGTGCGCCAAGCCATCGTCACCATGCCGCATTACTTTGACCAGTACGACACCACCGTCAACTTCATCAGCGCCGAAGTTCTGGCCAGCGAGCACAACGCCATGCCGCACGGCGGTTTTGTGATTTGCAGCGGCAACACCACAGCCGGAAACACGCAAGTCATTGAACACGGCCTGACGCTGGGCAGCAACCCCGAGTTCACCGCCAGCGAGCTGGTGGCCTACGCCCGTGCAGTGCATCGCATGGCTAAGCTGGGTCAGCACGGGGCTAAGACAGTGTTTGACGTCGCACCCGGCTGGCTCTCGCCCAAGAGCGCTGCGCAACTGCGCGCCGAGCTTCTTTAAGGATGGTCTGCAATTTAAAAAGTCGTCTTACATCCACCGTTACATCGTTCGTGCAAGAAAAAACCCCACTACCGATTCGATAGTGAGGTTTTTATGTAATTGGCTGGTGCCCGGGGCCGGAATCGAACCGGCACTCCTTTCGGAGGGGGATTTTGAGTCCCCTAACTAAAGTATTTGCCAGTGTTGATTAACGCCTATATAATCAATACAAATCAACAAGTTAGATAGAAATTCACACAGTGCAGGCGTTGATTGGTGTTCGCCAAAATCGCTCAATCAAGTCTGTAAAAAGTCTGTAAATAAAAACCAAGTCTGTAAAAAGTCTGTAAAAGTGGAAGGTTCACAACATGGCACGCCAAAGCAAAACAGCCGCGATTGACTACACGCTGACGCACGACTTGACCGCCGGGTTACTTGAGCGGGCCAAATGCCCTGATGGCGTGCCTTTCGTGCTGCTGAAGGACACCGACAAAAAAGGCTTGCGGCTGCGCATCACAAAAGCCGGGGGCAAGCACTGGCAGTTTGAAACCCGGGTGAAGGGAAAGCTGTTCACCCGTGCGCTGGGGGAGTGGCCCACCGTGACCATTGGTGACGCCCGGGCAAAAGCACATGACCTGCGTGGCCTGACCGAACAAGGCACCGACCCGCGAATCCTGGAGCGCCAGCAACAGGCAGAGATAGAGTCTGCCCGTGTTGCCCAGCTTGAGGCAGAAAAATTCACCCTCACCAACTTGCTTACAGCGTATTGCGATTACCTGAAATCGTTGGAGCGCATATCGCACAAAGCGGCACGAACCATATTCAAGGTTCACGTCGTCGAAGCCTGGCCCAAGCTTGCGGCACTGCCAGCCAATGAGGTCACGGGTGAACAAATCGCGGACATGATGCGCCGGGTGATCGAGCAGGGCAAAGACCGCACCGCCAACAAACTGCGCTCCTACATCCGGGCCGCTTACCAAGTAGCGATAGCCTCTCGTAGCAAACCTAGCATTCCACTGTCGTTCAAGGCGTTCAATGTCCGGTCAAACCCGGCAAGTGACACGATGCCGGACGAAACGGCCAACCGTGCCGACAAGCACCCGCTGAGCGCCGCTGAAATGCGCCAGTATTGGCAGACCATCAAACCCATGCCCGGCTTCATTGGTGCGGCACTTCGCCTGCACCTGCTGACCGGTGGCCAACGTATCGAGCAACTGTGCAGCCTGCTGACTGCCAATGTCGGTGCGGATTCGATCACCTTACTGGATGGCAAGGGTAGGCCCGGCAAGGCACCCAGACCGCACACCGTGCCCCTGATCGTGCCTGCCGCTACCGCACTGCAAGGGTGCAACCCACAAGGCGCACACGCCATTTCATTGAATGGTGGGAAAACCCACCTGAGTTCAGCAGCCTTTAGCCGTTGGGCAGTCGCTGCAAGTGCTGGCATCGTTGACTTTCAGGCCAAGCGCATCCGCTCAGGCGTTGAAACCATCCTGGCATCCGCACGCATCAGCACCGACCACCGAGGCCGCTTGCAGAGTCACGGCATTGCCGGGGTGCAGGCCAGGCACTATGACGGCCACGACTACATGGATGAAAAGCGGCACGCGTTGGAGACTTTGTTCAGCCTGCTGGAGGGTGTGCCGGTCACCAGTGGCAACGTAGTGCAACTTAAAGCCGCGTGACACTGGGCAGGTTGCCATCAACGAAGACATACAAAAATATATATACTTCAACCATGAAACGGATTGAATTCAGAGGCACCGCACTGGTTGACCTACGCGACTTCCCGCAGAGTATCAAACGAGATGCGGGGTTCCAGTTGGACAAGGTGCAGAACGGTTTGCCCCCGGACGACTTCAAGCCCATGAAAACGATTGGTGCCGGTGTCGTCGAACTGCGAGTTCGGGACGAGAGTGGGGCGTTTCGGGTGGTGTACGTGGCCAAGTTTGAAAGTGCCATTTATTTGCTGCACTGTTTCCAGAAGAAGACCCCCAAAGGCCGCCAAGCGTGACATAGAGTTGGCCCGCCAACGATTTGCAGACCTGATCAAGGAGATGAACCAATGACCGACAAACAAAGATTCGCCAGTGTCTGGGACGCCATCGAAGACACGCCACAAGAGGCCGCCAGCATGAAAGCGCGCTCGGCGCTGATGATGGAATTGAGCACCGTCATTCAAGAGCGTGGCATGACCCAGGTTGAAGCCGCCGCTCTGTTTGGTGTAACGCAGCCGCGTGTGTCTGACCTGATGCGCGGCAAGATCAATCTGTTTTCACTTGACACATTGATTGACATGGCGGCCACTGCTGGCATGAGCCCGATGGTGAAAGTGTCCAATCCGAAAGCACCGGCCAACTTACCAACACCGCGGCGCAGGCGTGTGGCTGCGGGCCAGGCTGTAGCTGTCTGACGTTATGTGCGCGACAAAACCGGACTTTGATTACTGGCGAAAGCGCTCAACATTGGCTTTGTCGGAAGTAGCAGCGTTGATGTATGGCGTTGACCCCCGTGCCGTGCATGAGGTCGCAGACGAACATGGTGATTGTGTTGATTTGACAGATGATGAAAGCGTCCTGCAGTCGAGCCTTCTTAGCGGTGATTTGATCGGGTACATCAAACAGTTGAATGCGCCCGATCGGGACACACAAGTATCCGTCGTCAGTTTGGTACCCTGGCTTCGCGCACACGGGTACAGCGGGCTCGCGGGTGAACTTGACACGACGCAAAACACCGTCGATCTGCCAACCCAAGCACCGCCAGCTGCCATATCACCTGCAGTACCAGACCCCGAGCGTCGCCTTGCCAAGCTGATTGAACTTGGTGGTACGTACAAATATCGCGATGGCAAATGGCACTTTACCGGTATTGGTAAGTTGGAAAATTTCGAACGAAACGCCGACCACAAACGATGCTCTCAAAAAACAATTCGAGATGACCTAATAGAAGCAGCGCAATCTGAACGCGATCTGAAGCAGGCTGGAGCTTTACGAGGTGGCTTGGGACAAAGGTAAGCATTTCCCGGTAATTCCCGTTTTTTCCCGCACACATTCCCGAGCCCCCAATGACAACCTGTTGGTGCGTATGTATTTCCCTTCCCGTTCACTCCCTTGAACTTGAAATTGAGTCTTTCAACAAGCCGACACGGCTAAAGAAAGCAACTCATGTCTATCCAGACAATTCAACAGTTCCCCAACCTCCTGACCGAACAGCGCCCCACCGTCAACACGGCCACGGCAGCGCATTGGTTATCCCGTCGTCCGCAGACCATGCGCATCTGGGCATGCCGAGAAGACGGCCCCATTCGACCCATACGCATTAATGGGCGATTGGCCTGGAATGTGGCATCCATCCGCAACCTGGTGGGGGTTTAATCATGGCCCGCCACCTCTCCCCAAACCCATTGGCAGCCCACGCGTTTCTCAACCTGCTTGACCCGCGCGGCATCTTCACTTTCCAGACCTTCGACGACGACAAGGATCGTAAAGCCCTGAGCTTGGCCCGCGTACTTCATGGAACCCTGACCCAGCACGCCGCAGCGCTTGAAAAGCTCCAGCAACAAGGTGCCGGTGCCTTCGTCATGATCAACCAGGGTGACGGCATCATCCATGAGGGCGAAAAAACCTGTCGTGTCACTGCCAACGTCATCAGTGTTCGCGCCCTTTGGGCTGACCTGGACGGCTCTCCGCTACAGCCTGTTCTGGACGCGCATTACCCTGACATCGTCGTTGAAAGCAGCCCAGGACGGTGGCACACCCACTGGCTGACAAACGACTGCCCGTTAGCAGACTTCAAGCTGCGTCAGAAGCAGATCGCAGCCAAGTTTAAGGGTGACCCCAACGTGTGCGACCTCCCTCGCGTCATGCGCCTGCCCGGCTTCTGGCACCAAAAGGCCGAGCCCTTTATGACCCGCATGATTTTTCCGAAAGGCACAAAATGAAAGCCAAACTCAAGCTGGTCGCACCGACCACACCACCGCAGCCAACTGCCACACCCCGACCGGTGCTCAGCATCGTCAACGCCTTGGGGCTGGACAGCGTGCAACTGCCCGGTGGCTCAAAGACTGGTAAGCGGGCACGCAAGCCGGATGCACCGAATGTCGCCGCCAGCAATGACGGCCGCATACCCGAGTCCGGCCGCAACAACACGCTAACCAGCCTGGCCGGTTCCATGCGCCGCCGTGGCATGAGCGCCGAGGCGATTCATGCCGCGCTGCAAGCTGAAAATATTGCCCACTGCGATCCGCCGCTAGATGAAAGTGAGGTAAGCACCATTGCCGCCAGCATCATGCGGTACCCGGCCTCTAGTCCCGATGACGTCACCCAGTCGCTCAACGATGCCGGTAACGCCGTTCGCTTTGGTGCCCGTCACCTCTGTGAGGCCATCTACGTGCCGGGTTTAGGTTGGCACCTGTGGGACGGCTTGCGCTGGTGTCGTGACGGCATCGGCAAGGTCATGGAACTTGCCAAACAGGTCGCACGCGACATCTTCAAAGAGGCCGCAGTGGTCAGTGACGACAGCCTGCAAAAGCTGGTTTTCAAGCATGCCACCGTCAGCCTGAAAGCGGCCAACCTGGAGGCTGCTCTGAAACTTGCCCGCAGTCTGCCTGAGCTGGTCGTGCGCGTCGATCAACTCGACAGCCACGACATGCTGCTCGGTGTGGGCAACGGCGTGGTGAACCTGCGCACCGGCAAGCTGGTGCCAGTGCAGCGTGATCAACTCATCACGCGGCACAGCCCGGTGGTCTTTGATGCCACTGCCACTTGCCCGCAGTTTCTGGTATTCATCGACCAGGTGACCGGGAGCGACAAACCACTGATCCGCTACCTGCAGCGCGTCGTCGGCTATGCCTTGACAGGCTCGACCGCTGAGCAGTGTCTGTTCTTTCTGTATGGCATTGGTGCCAATGGCAAGAGCGTGTTTCTGAATTGCTTGAAGGAACTGCTGGGCAGTGAGTTGGCCAGCCAGACACCGTCTGAAACTTTGATGGTCAAAAAGTCTGGTGGCTCGAACGACATTGCCCGCCTGCAAAACGTGCGCGCCGTCATCGCTAACGAAGTCGAAGATGGCTCGCTGTTGGCAGAGTCTTTGATCAAGCAAATGACCGGCGGCGAACTGGTAACCGCGAAATTTCACTACCAGGAATTTTTCGAGTTCATGCCCAAGTTCAAGCTCTTCATCGCTGGCAACCACAAGCCTGTGATCCGGGGCCGTGACAACGGTATTTGGCGACGCGTCCGGCTGATTCCGTTTGAGACGGTCTTTACGAAGGCGCAGCAAGACCCAAACCTGCAGGCCAAACTTCGCACTGAGTTGCCAGGCATCCTCAACTGGGCCATCAAGGGCTGTATTGACTGGCAGAAAACTCGTTTGTCAGAACCAACGATCATCAGTGATGCGGTCAGAGCCTACCGCGAGGAGATGGATGTGCTGGGGGCATGGCAGAAGGACTGCTGCACCGTGGGCCAGCACCTTGAAACCAAAGCCAGCGATGCTTACCGAAGCTACAAGTATTGGGCCGAACAAAATGGCTACCGGCCCATGGCAAACGGAAACTTTGGGCGTGACCTGGCAACTCTTTTCAAACGTGAGTCGCGCAAGGATGGCAATTTTTATGTGGGGCTCAAATGCGCTTAATCTAACCGCCAAGCAGTGGAGGGTGGTGGAGGCTCCAAACATACCTTTTTCTATTTTCACGACACATGGAAGAAGTTATGAATTTACCCTCCACTGCCCTCCACCTTTTTCTTATGCCGACGCGCCCTGGAATGCGCCACCACCGCTGGCAATGACCGCCAGCAACTCCCCATCCGTCATTCTTTCCATCCGCGCCAGTTTGCCCCGCCCTGCCAAATCCACCTCGACCCGCACCCGCTCAGGCAGGTAAAAGCCGCAAATTTTGGCGATTTCACGGTAGGCTGCGACGATACCCATGGGCTGCTTGAGCGACTTGGCCAACTCGGCTGCCTCAACCAGTTCGGCCAGCAACTGCTTCCGGCTCATCCCCATATCCGCCGCCGTCACCGCCTCCAGCTCCCGGACACGCTCCAAAACGCTAGCATTAGCTATCAGGCGCGTCCCGGTGACGCTGGCGCACCCCTGGGCATACCCAGCCTCGCGGGCCGCCTGGCTGGCGTTGTGGTGCCTTGCGTAGGCAGTCGCAAAGGCCTCCTGCCGGGCTGACAACATGGACGGGATGGCTTGGTCTGACATGCCTATATTTTAAGCAGTTTCGTCCGTTTACGCACCCGTTTTTGGACTGCTGCCCTCACCCTGTTTCACCCCCTAAACTAGCAGGCATGGCAACCTCCAACCTCTCAAGTTTCATCTGGTCGGTCGCCGACCTCCTGCGCGGCGATTACAAGCAATCCGAATACGGCAAAGTCATCCTCCCGTTCACCGTGCTGCGCCGCCTGGACTGCGTGCTGGAATCCACCAAGGCCGCCGTGTTGGCCGAGAAAACCACCCGCGAAGCGGCGGGCCTGAACCCCGAGCCGTTTCTGCTGCGCAAAGCCGGTCAGTTGTTCTACAACACTTCGCCGCTGGACCTCAAAAAGCTCATGGGCGACCAGGACCATATTGGCGAAAACCTGCGGGCCTACCTGCAAGCCTTTTCGCCCGCCGTGCGCGACATCTTCGAGAGTTTCGAGTTTCACGTCCAAATCGACAAGCTGGCCAAATCCGGCCTGCTGTACATGGTCACAGAAAAGTTCGCCAACATCGACCTGCACCCCGATGTGGTCAGCAACAATGAGATGGGCGCGGTGTTTGAGGAGCTGATCCGCAAGTTTGCCGAGCTGTCCAACGAGACCGCTGGTGAACACTTCACCCCGCGTGAGGTCATCCGCCTGATGGTCAACCTGCTGTTCATTGAAGACGATGCCGCCCTCACCAAGCCTGGCGTGGTGCGCAGCCTGTACGACCCCACAGCGGGCACCGGCGGCATGCTGAGCGTGGCAGGCGAACACCTAGCCAGCCTGAACCCCGATGCCCGGCTGGTGATGTATGGCCAGGAGCTCAACCCCGAGTCCTATGCCATCTGCAAGGCCGACATGTTGATCAAGGGCCAGGACATTGCCAACATCATTTTTGGCAACACCCTCTCAAACGATGGTCTGAACGGCAAAGTGTTTGACTACAGCCTGTCCAATCCGCCGTTTGGCGTGGAGTGGAAGAAGATTGAGGCGCTGATCCGCAAGGAGTTTGAAACCCAGGGTTTTGACGGCCGCTTTGGCCCCGGCCTGCCGCGCGTGAGCGACGGCTCGCTGCTGTTTCTGCTGCACCTCATCAGCAAGATGCGCCCCTCAAGAGATGGCGGCAGCCGCTTTGGCATCGTGCTCAACGGCTCGCCCCTGTTCACCGGCGGCGCTGGCAGTGGCGAGAGCGAGATTCGCCGCTACGTGCTGGAAAACGATTTGGTCGAAGCCATCATCGGCCTGCCGACCGACATGTTCTACAACACCGGCATCAGCACCTATGTGTGGATCGTCAGCAACCGCAAGCCCGCAACCCGCAAAGGCAAGCTGCAACTGATTGATGCCAGCAGCTTCTGGCAGAAGATGCGCAAGAGCCTGGGGTCAAAGCGCAAAGAACTCAGCCCGACCCACATCGACGACATCACGCGCCTGTTTGGCAACTTTGAAGAGTCCACCCAAGGCGGCGTGCCCATCAGCCGCATTTTCAAGAATGAAGCTTTTGGCTACCGCACCATCACGGTCGAGCGCCCTGAGCGCGATGCCGGGGGTAAGGTGGTGCTGGGCCTCAAGGGCAAAGGCAAAGGCAAGCCCATGCCAGACTCCAGCCTGCGCGACACCGAAAACGTGCCACTCGGTGAAGACGTGGAGGCCTACTTCAAACGCGAAGTGCTGCCCCACGCGCCCGATGCCTGGATCGACCATGACAAAACCAAGGTGGGCTACGAGATTCCCTTCAATCGCCACTTTTACGTCTTCAAGCCACCGCGCCCGCTGGCCGAGATCGATGCCGAGCTGAAAGGCGTGACCGACCGCATCCTGACCATGATCGGCGGGCTGACCGCATGAGCTTGCCGCGTTACCCGAATTACAAGGACAGCGGCGTGGAGTGGCTGGGAGAGGTGCCGGGGCATTGGGGCGTAGCGCCGTTCAAGACACAGGTTGATCGCAATGATGGCGGCGTCTGGGGCGATGATCCTGATGGCATAAACGACACATTTGTCCTTCGCTCCACGGAACAAACCGTAGATGGACGTTGGCGAATGGATGATCCTGCACCCAGAAAACTTACTGAGTCGGACGTCAAGTCGGCTTTGCTAATTGAAGGCGATCTCCTGTTGACAAAGTCCAGCGGTAGCTCACTTCACATCGGCAAGACGACTCTGGTCTCGAAGGAGATCGAAGCCATGCGCTGCTGTTACTCAAACTTTATGCAGCGCATCCGCACCAAGACTTCGTTCCTGCCAGCGTTGGCTTGGTACGTATTGAACAATGACTTGGCACGACTTCAATTCGATTTACTTTCCAATTCAACCACCGGATTAGCCAACCTAAACGGCACGATGGTTGGTCAAATCGTGATCCCGGTTCCACCCGTTGAAGAGCAAACCCAAATCGCCGCCTTCCTCGACCGCGAAACCGCCAAGATTGACGAACTGGTGGCCGAGCAGCGGCGGCTGATGGCGCTGCTGAAAGAAAAGCGCCAGGCCGTCATCTCCCACGCCGTCACCCGGGGCCTGAACCCCGACGCGCCCATGAAGCCGTCCGGCATCGAATGGCTGGGGGATGTGCCTGAGCACTGGGCGGTTTGCGCCATCCGCCGCGTAATTTCAGCTATTGAACAGGGCTGGAGTCCAGAATGTCATTCACGCCCTGCGGACGACGATGAATGGGGCGTATTGAAAGCGGGTTGCGTCAATCGCGGGATATACGATCAGCAAGAGAACAAAGCTCTTCCAGCAGAACTTGGCGCAGCGCGAGAGTACGAGGTTTGCGTGGGTGACGTGCTGATGTCGCGTGCAAGCGGCTCACCTGAATTGGTTGGCTCAACTGCTTTGGTAACTTCGACAAGGCCAAAGCTGATGCTTTCAGACAAGATATTTCGGTTGTGTTTTGAACATCTGATGGATTCGATTTTCTTCGTTGCAGCACTAAACTCGCGTCCATTGAGAAGTCAGATTGAGCAGGCATTGAGTGGTGGCAATGGACTGGCGAACAATTTGCCGCAGTCAGCATTGCTGGGCTTCTTCCTGTGCGTGCCATCAGTTGTTGAGCAAAGAGCAATTTGCGTATTTTTGGCTGCGGAAACCAACAAGCTCGACACCCTTACCACCGAAGCCCAACGCGCCATCGCCCTACTGCAAGAACGACGCACCGCGCTGATCTCCGCCGCCGTCACCGGCCAGATTGACGTGCGGGGCGCAGTGGCGGCTTGAGTCCAGGCACTATCAAAATGGCAGCTGTTCGCGCAGGTTCCACGCGGTCCGGAGGCCGATTTACCTCTGTATTGGTAGCCGCAGGGGCGTGGTGGCCGTTTGAGTCCAGTCGCCCGAGTGCTTGATTTGTGTAACCTTTTGACTACAATCACCCCATGTACACCGTCATTGAAACCGATACCTTTCAAAGCTGGGTGGACAGTTTGCGCGATATGCCAACTCGCATTCGTTTGCGGCGTCGGCTGGGTAAGGCGATGCGGGGCAATCTGGGTGATGTCAAAGCTGTGGGTGATGGCGTTTGGGAAATGCGCGAGTTTTTCGGCCCCGGTTGGCGTTTGTACTACGTGCAGCGCGGCGACGTGCTGATTGTCATGTTGGGCGGCGGCGACAAGTCCAGCCAGGGGCGGGACATTGCCGCAGCCAAAGTTCTGGCCAAAGAGATCAATTTATGAGCACCATCAAAACACGGCCATTCGACATGGCCAACTACCTCACCAACGCCGAGGAGGTGACCGAATACCTGCGCCAAGTGCTGGAAGACGGTGACCCGGTAGAACTGGGCGCTGCCTTGGGGGACATTGCCCGCGCACGTGGCATGACCCAGTTGGCACGCGACACCGGTTTGTCGCGCGAAAGCCTGTACAAAAGCCTCTCCGGCGAGCGAGCACCCAACTCAGACACGCTGTTCAAGGTGATACGGGCGCTGGGCTTTCAGCTCACTCTAGCGTCGGCAGCACCTGCGGCACCGGCGCAGTAATGAAGCGCACCATCAACGGCATTGAGGTGGAAATGGGTTCGGGCAATGTGTTTGCCGACCCGGGTCTGCCCGATGCCGACAAACTCAAGATCAAGTCCGGCTTGGTCATCGAGATCACCCGGGCGATTCAGCAGCTCAAACTCACCCAGAAAGCCGCAGCCGAGCGCATGGGAATCCCCCAGCCCAAGGTGTCCGCCATGTTGCGGGGCGACTTCTCAAACCTGTCCGAACGCAAGCTGATGGACTGCCTGAACCGCCTGGGTTATGACATTGAGATCAAGGTGCGGCCAGCTGCCGAACCTTTGGGGCACTTGATGCTGGCGTTTTCGTGAACTCAGTTGCTATTATTTGCGTAGCTACTAACGCATGATAGACAAGGGCTACGGCCCTATTACTTATATAAAAAAGAAAGACTGGCCTGACGGCAGCACCCAAGGGAGAACACAAGCATGAGCCTGCACAAAGAAATCAGCTTCGAGATCGAGATATGCCAGCACCTAAGCCAAACCGGTTGGCTCTATGCGGATGGCGACGCCGCAGGCTATGACCGCCCACGCGCCCTGTTCCCCGCCGACGTGCTGGCCTGGGTGCAGGCCACGCAGCCCAAAGCCTGGGAGACGATTGCCAAGAACCACGGCGCCAAGGCGGCTGAGACCCTGCTGGCCCGGCTGCGCGACCAGATCGACCAGCGCGGTACATTGGATGTATTGCGCCACGGCATTGAGTTGCTGGGCCTCAAAACCCCGTTGAAGCTGGCCGAGTTCAAACCTGCCCTGGCTATCAACCCAGACATATTGGCCCGCTATGCCGCCAACCGCCTGCGCGTGGTGCGCCAGGTGCGCTACTCACTGCACAGTGAGAACAGCATCGACCTGGTGCTGTTTCTCAACGGCCTGCCGGTGGCCACGGTGGAGCTCAAAACCGACTTCACCCAGAGCATTGGTGATGCCATTGACCAATACCGCTTTGATCGTAACCCGCGCCTCAAGGGCCAGCCCGCCGAGCCGCTGCTGAGTTTTCCGCACGGGGCGCTGGTGCATTTTGCGGTGAGCAACAAAGAAGTGGCGATGGTCACCCGGCTGGATGGCCCCGCCACCGTGTTTCTGCCGTTCAACCTGGGTGACGATGGCGCTGCCGGTAACCCGGTGAATGCCGCTGGCGGCCACCGCACCGCCTACCTGTGGCAGCAGGTGTGGGCGCGTGAAAGCTGGCTGGAGATTTTGGGCCGCTACCTGATCGCCCCGCGCGACGAGAAAAAGCAGATCGAGCGCATCATCTTTCCGCGCTACCACCAGCTGGACGTGACGCGCAAGCTGCAAACCGCCGTGCTACTGGACGGCTCCGGAAACAAGTACTTGATTCAGCACTCGGCAGGCTCGGGCAAAACCAACTCCATTGCCTGGACGGCGCACTTTCTGGCCGAACTGCACGACGCCGATAACCGCAAGGTGTTTGACACCGTGCTGGTGGTGAGTGACCGCAACGTGATTGACTCGCAGTTGCAAGAGGCGTTGTTCGACTTTCAGCGCACAACCGGCGTGGTGGCGACCATCAAGAACACGGAGGGCAGCAAGAGCGCCGCATTGGCCGAAGCGTTGTCAGGCACTAAAAAGATAGTGGTCTGCACCATCCAGACCTTCCCGTTCGCGCTGGAGGCCGTGCGCGAGCTGGCCGCCACCCAGGGCAAACGCTTTGCTGTGATTGCCGACGAAGCGCACAGCTCGCAAACCGGCGAGGCCGCCGCCAAGCTCAAGGCCGTTCTGAGTGCCGATGAGCTGAAGGACCTGAACGACGGCGGCGAAGTCAGCATGGACGATGTGCTGGCGGCCCAGATGGCCACCCGCGCCGAAGACGGCGGCATCACCTTCGTGGCCTTCACCGCCACGCCCAAGAACAAGACCCTGGAGCTGTTTGGCACCCGGCCAGACCCGACGCAGCCAGCCGGGCCGGGCAACCTGCCCCGACCGTTTCACGTCTATTCGATGCGCCAAGCCATTGAAGAAAAGTTCATTTTGGACGTGTTGCAAAACTACACGCCCTACAGCCTGGCGTTCAAGCTGGCACACCATGGCGCGGAGGGTGTCCAGGAGGTGACCGAGGTCGAGGTGGAGCGCAATGCTGCAATGAAGCGCATCATGGGCTGGGTGCGGCTGCACCCGTACAACATTGCGCAAAAGGTGCAGGTGGTGGTGGAGCACTTTCGCGAATTTGTGTCGCCGCTGCTGCACGGCAAAGCCAAGGCCATGGTCGTAGTCGGCAGCCGGGTCGAGGCGGTGCGCTGGCAGACAGCCATTGAGAAATACATCAAGACCAACGGCTACACCATTGGCACGCTGGTGGCATTTTCTGGCGAGGTCAACGACCCGGAATCCGGCCCGGATGGCTTCACCGAAAACAGCCCCGCACTGAACCCCAAGCTCAAGGGCCGCGACATCCGTGAAGCATTCAAGGGCGATGAGTATCAAATTCTGCTGGTGGCCAACAAGTTTCAGACCGGGTTTGACCAACCGCTCCTGTGTGGCATGTACGTCGACAAACGCCTCGCAGGCATCCAGGCGGTGCAGACCCTGAGCCGCCTGAACCGCGCTTACCCAGGCAAAGACACGACGTATGTCCTGGACTTTGTCAACGACCCCGAAGAAGTGCTGGCCTCATTCAAGACCTACCACGCCACGGCCGAACTCTCAAGCACGACCGACCCGAATCTGGTGTTCAACCTGCGCGCCAAGCTGGACGCGGCGGGCCACTATGACGACTTTGAGGTGGACCGGGTGGTGGCGGTTGAAATGAACCCGAACGCCAAGCAGAGTGAGCTGGTCGCCGCCCTGGAGCCGGTGCAAGACCGCATCATGCGGCGCTACAAGGCGGCTCTGAGCCGTCATCGCGAGGCCGCCACGTCCCGTCATCGCGAGGCCGCAGGCCGTGGCGATCCATCTGCTGACCTCAAAGCCGCGCAGGACGAATTGGATGCGCTGGTGCTGTTCAAGGGCGACATGGGGGCTTTTCTTCGGCTGTACACCTTTTTGTCGCAAATCTTCGACTACGGCAACACCGCCATCGAGAAGCGGGCCATTTTCTACAAGCGCTTGCTGCCACTGCTGGAGTTTGGCCGCGAGCGTGAGGGCATTGACCTGTCCAAACTGGTGCTGATCCGCCACCACCTGACCGACAAAGGCGAGCGCACCTTGCCACTGGGTACAGGTGACACCCCCAAGCTGGCACCCATTACCGAAGCGGGTAGCGGCATGGTGCAAGAGCAGCAAAAGGTCTACATGGCCGAGCTCATCGAAAAGCTGAACGACCTGTTCGGCAGCGACACCACCGAGCAGGACCAACTGAGCTATGTGAACGGCACCATCTTTGGCAAGGTGATGGAGTCAACCACCTTGAAGCAGCAAGCCGCCAACAACACCAAAGAGCAGTTTGCCAGCTCGCCTGACCTGACCCAGGAGCTCAAGAATGCGGTGATGGATTCGTATGACGCGCACACCAGCATGAGCACCCAGGCGTTAAATTCACCGATCGTGCTGCGCGGGATATTGGATGTCTTGCTGAATCACTCGGATTTGTATGAGGCACTGCGGGTGCGGGGCGCGTCTGGTTCAGGTCCGAGTGCGTTGTAGCCATGGCGCACACGAAGTTCAATGGGGTTCTGCGCAAATACAAATACCCACCTGATTTGCAGGATGCGGCGGTGGTGTTGCTTCAGGCTTAGGCGTTGGCGGCGAGTTGGGGGCGTGGTAAGTCCAACTATCTCAATTCCACTTTTGAACAAAATTGACTTGTTCTGGATGCGACCGCCTCACCCGCGATTAACCTACCAATGTTGCTGATGTGCGTCTGAATCGTCTGAACAATGTGCAGCAAACTCGTCCATTGCGTCGAGGATTTCTAGTGCCTTTTCGCTAAAACGCCATTCGCCCTGATGAAGGCAGAGAGGGATTTCTTGGCCCGAGCTAACTGCCAACCACCGTGCCAACTGCTGGGCTTCAGTGAAGTCCGAGAACCAGTGACGAAAACGCGTGGAACTAGGGCGCACGATTCCGTCCCATCGTTGGTGTGGACTATTCGCAATGCAGCGATCAAACTCTTCGAGGTCCTTGTCATCGCCGTGCTCGAAAGCACTATCCGCTCTGCTCTGATCTCCAGTTTCAGTGTTTTCAAGCGTCAATCCGTTGGCGGCTTGACGATCACGGGATTCGACAGGCAATCGCGCGGCACTTGCTTTTTGGAAATAATCGTCGAATCGCTCTGGAAGGGAGGTTATCAATTTGGCGCAGTCTAGAATCGCCAGTTCCCTTATCCGCCCTTTTTGATCACCCTGTTTACACACACTAAGTAGCATTGCGGTTTCGGGATGCCTCGCAGACATGGCCAAGTCAATCGCTGTCTCACCCGCAGAATTCAGTAAATCAATTCCTGCGCCACGGGTAAGAAGTAGGCAGCACGTTTCTATATTGCCCCTCTTGGCAACATCCATTAACGTTGTTAACCCTGAGCTATCAGCCTGATCGATATTTGCCCCAGCATTCAATAAGACGGTGCAGGTTTCAAAGGAGCCTTCGCCGTCATCACTTTGCTCGTAAGTTGCATTCAAAAGTGGAAACGAGCCTACAAATTTATCTATTTGATTGGTATCAGCTCCGCCACTGATGAGTAAGGCGCAAATTTTTGCGTAACCCCTCCACGCAGCCTGTGTCAATGCCAGACATCCATCGTGTGCATATCGGTTGGGGTCTGCACCTTTTGCGATCAACAATTCGCATACTGATTCGTGACCTTGATGCGCAGCCGTTATAAGCGGTGTTCCACTGTTGACATCGGCACCATGTTCAATGAGAAGCCTGCAAATATCTACGTCCCCCACATAGACCGCGTAGTCTAGGACCGTACCAGCGCTGCCAGTGATACACGCATTGACATTGACACCTTGGCTTAACGCAAGACGCACATCCTCAATTGACGATTTTCTGCACGCTTCATGCAGCATGGCTAGCACGTCATCTTCACACATTAGTTCTCCGAACCTTTCGAAAGCGTTAACCACTTAAATCGGTGTCTGCAAAAAACAACTTCAGATCGCTGCAATGCATCATTATTTTTGAAGACGCAGGGATGCGGCAATAAGCGACTTATCGTTGTAGACCAACTTCTCCCGAGTCTTCATAACCGCCAAAGCCCCCCGCAGCGCCTCATACTGCTCCCGCTTGCCCTGCCCATGACTGGCCAGCCAGCTCGACCCGACACCGGCAATCAGCCCCAACCACCAGGTCTGTGTCGCCACCATCGCCAGCTTGCCGACAGCGCTAGAGCCACCCGCCTTGGCTGAACGCGAGCCGAAGGCCGCACCTTTTTCCCGCAGCGTCGTGTCGCCTTTGTTCATAAACACCGACAGGGCAATGACAGCCAGCCCCAACGATGATGGCACCAGGTTACTCGCATCAAAAGCCCCGCCCGCCTGTGAAGCGGCTTCCACCTTGGCCTGCAACACCGTTTCACTGATACCGCTGTTATGCACATCCTGCGCCAGCCCCATCGCCAGCAGCTGGGCATGTACCTCGGTGGTGGTGGTCACGTCGATGTCGGGGTAGCGATTCAATGCTTCCTGGACGTACTGCGCCGACTCGGTAGCTTTAGCCTGCAGCAACTCGCTTATTTCACCTTGGGCGTCTCTAATTTGAATGTCCCATCCTGGCTGAGTAGCAGAAGAAGCCATGCTTGCAGTGAACCCGTCAGGCAGGCCGCCACTGTTGAGGTGGTCCACCAGTTCCAACTCGAACAGCTTGCCCTTGACCCCGGACACCAGGCCCACCAGCCCGTCGCTCGACATGCGTTCGACCGCATCCGAAAACGACTCGTTTTGGGCCAACCCTGGGTAGGCCAGGACAAAGGCTTGTTGAACTTCAGCGGGCACGCTGCCCGGGTCGCGCAGCACCTGTGCCAGGGTCACCCCTCCCACCACCAACAGGTCCAGTAACTCGTCCTTGCGCCTGCGCTTCTGAGCTGATTTAACAGCCGCCAGGCGGCTTTCCGAGCGCTTTAGCTCCACCTGCCCCAGTTCGCGTAATTGCACCCGCATGGCCTCGATACGGGTGCCAGACAGGGCCGCTGCATCCACCGCATTCGAGGCCATTTCTGCAGCGCCACGAACCACGCCGCCGACCGCACCACCCAAGGCTGGAGCCGACCTTTCGGTGATTCGCCCAGCGAGTGTGCTGGCCTTGCCCACGACGTTGACCGTATCAGCCGCCAGTCCGGCGGTATGGGTCAGCGCCTTGGCAGCAATCCAACCCAGGCCGCCCGCAGCCCTGCGCCAACCGTTCACCGGGCCGGTGCCCACGATGGCATTGCGCACTGCGTCACCGGCGCGGCTGGCGTTGCCGTGCAAGGCCATGCTGGCACGTTTTCCGGCAACCGACAGGCCATCGCCGGCCTTGTCCAGGCCGGAGCCGACCACGCGGGTGAAGGCTTGAGCACCGTCAGCGACGCGGCCATCGTTGCGGGCGACAAAGCTGGTGACTTGATAGATGCCGTTGGCCGCGGATTCAGCGCCGCGTTTGAGTGTGTTGGTGGCATTGCTGCCCTGCTTTGCTGTTTGATCAGCCATTGCTCAGCTCCTCCCATTCGATCGTCTATGGTACAGCCGGTGTAAGGTGGTCAATCGGTAAGTGGGCGAATTTTTAGAATTTTTTTGGTCTAGAAAAATTTATGAATCGTCCAGATAAAAGGCCCACCGCATCCGGATTATCTTTTGCAGAGGCGATTGTTTTTTCGTCTGTGGGCACCTCAGGCTTTTTCGGTGAAACCATTTAGACACGGCTGCGTGGCACCAATATAGGGGTATCTGACAAAGACCGGGTATGACCCTTATTGAATTGCTTCTGGCCCGGGAGGGGACCCTAACGTCACGCGTAGAGGCCAGCGGTCACGATCAAATAAAAATGACTTGATCAACCACGCGCGCCAGGCGACCAGGGAGCGCCACCGCTGCCAGGCACAGCGCCATGCACACACACACACACCAACGTGCACAGCCCATGCCCCCAAGCGAGGCCAGCGTGACGTTGATTGATACGATGCTGCCCATGTGCAGTCACTATCAAGGCATCAAGGAGCGTGAACGCTACCGCCGACACTTCGGCGTGGAGCCGCCTGCCGATCTGGGTAAGCACGACATGTGGCCGGGGTATGGAGGGACGTTCATGCGCAGCTACCCCCAGGCTGACGTGGGCGATACAGCCGTGCCAGAGCGAGAAGCGCTGCCCGGCCTGTTTGGCTTGATACCACCATGGTCAGCCGACATCCGGGCAACGCGCTACAACTACAACGCCCGAAGCGAGACTGTGGTCAGCAAACACAGCTTTCGCGAAGCCTGGCTGAAGCCGCAACACTGCATCATTCCGGCCGATGCGATCTTCGAGCCCGACTGGCGCAGCGGCAAGGCGATACCGACGCGCATCGCCCGTGCTGATGGCGCACCGATGGGTATCGCCGGACTGTGGTCGTCGTGGAAGCTACCCAATGGCGAACTGCTGTTCAGCTACACGATGCTGACGATCAACGCCGATACGCACCCGCTGATGCGCCTGATGCACAAGCCCACGGATGAGAAGCGCATGGTGGTGATCATGCCGGATGACCGTTATGACGACTGGTTGAAAGCGGACTCGGTTCAGGCGCGACACTTTTTGAAGCACTTTCCGGCCGATCAGTTGACCGCCAGCAGCCCGGAGCCTGCCAGAGGACTGTTTTAGGGGCATCGCAGCACCAGCGGCACGGAGACAGTACTGCCAGCTCCACCAGCGCCATCATGTCGTCTGTCAGGCCCACAAACACGTCGCTGCGCTCCAGGGGCCTGCCAGCCAACATCATGGCTTTCAGCGTGCGTGGCACCGTGGCCTCAGTCAGTTGCAGCAGCGGAGTACCGCTCCTGCAAGGCAGCACGAGGCTTCGCGTGGCTTCGGCCAGCAGCGCGGTCATGCCGGCCACGCCGCCCGCAGAAGGCGCTTCGCGTACAGAGCGGCATGACCAGCATCACCGCTAACGCCAGATCGTTGCACCGTGGCATCAATCAGTTGGCAAGGTGGAGTACCACCCTGCCAAGTCCGTTGGCTACGGCTCGCTTGCGCATCGTGCTGGCACCCCATAGCCAGTAGCGTGACCATGTGCCCCCGTGAGTTGCTTCGCTTTGTCACAGAGGCACATCGTCACTTACGCCAGTTAGTGGAGCCGGTGGCGCCAGTCAGCTGCAAAGGCTGGGTACAGCCATTGCAGAGTTACACCAGAGTCAAAGCATGTGCTTCGCAAGTGTCAGTCAGAGCGCTGTGGCGCTGGGTGTTGGCCTCGGCTCGCTGCGCATCGTGGCTGGCACGCAAGTTCCACCGCCTGGGGTACACCCCCGTTCCAGAAAATGACATAACGCCGCACTGCCTCCAGTGTGCGCCAGTCACTGCGCTAAAGCTCCGTTTGGTGGCACTCACCGCTGGCGCGCCCTGCGGGTGTAGGCAGCAAGCGTTATGTCAAATTCTTCCACTGGAGAGCGGTCGCCCGCCGTCGGCGCTCCCCGGTCACTGCGTGCCCTACGCGCCGCCGTCAGCCGCCCTGGTGGTGTGCTGGCACCTGGGCATCAGCATGGCGCTGCGCGCATCGTTCTGTTTGGTGGCCTGCGACCATGTCTCTGGTGTGTGCCCCGCCCACCCCTGGGCCTTGCCTGCTACGCGGCATCGGCAGCGCGGTCTGCCCGTCCGCCCCCAAGGGGCTCCCTCAGAACCGCGCTAGGGGGCAGGGTCGCGCTGATGGTGTCTGGGACCCTACCTGTTGGCAAACAAGCGGCTTCAACGCGTAGGGTGGCTGCGCCACCCTACGATTTAACCTTGACGGCCGCAATCGTGACCATCTGAAGGCTTTGGCGGCAAGGTGCAAAACAGTGCTCCACAGTCTGTAAATAGTCTGTAAAGCTCAGATAAGAAAAAAGCCCACTACCGTTTTGATAGTGAGCTTTTCAATGTTTATGCTGGTGCCCGGGGCCGGAATCGAACCGGCACTCCTTTCGGAGGGGGATTTTGAGTCCCCTGCGTCTACCAATTTCACCACCCGGGCAACGGGAGAGAGCGCAAATTATGGCACAGTGCGAACTATGAAATACCCCACGATTGAAGATTTGATTGGCAAGACGCCGCTGGTGCGTTTGCAGCGCATTGGCACGCAGCCCGGTGTGGCGCATCGCAATGTGCTGCTGGGCAAACTCGAGGGCAATAACCCCGCGGGCTCGGTGAAGGACCGGGCCGCGGTCTCGATGATTGCGCGTGCGCAGGAGCGCGGCGAGATCAGGCCGGGTGACACGCTGATTGAGGCCACCTCGGGCAACACCGGCATTGCGCTGGCCATGGTGGCGGCGGTCAAGGGCTACCGCATGATTTTGATCATGCCCGAAGACCTGTCGATAGAGCGCGCGCAAACCATGAAGGCGTTTGGTGCCGAGTTGATCCTGACGCCCAAAAGCGGCGGCATGGAGTATTCCCGTGATCTGGCCGATCAGATGGCGCGCGAAGGCAAAGGCCATGTGCTGGACCAGTTTTCCAACCAGGACAACACGCGTGTCCACGTCGAGACTACCGGCCCCGAAATCTGGGCCGGTACCAAAGGCAAGATCACCCACTTTGTCAGCGCTATGGGCACTACCGGCACCATCACTGGGGTGTCGCAGTACCTCAAGAAGAAGAATCCGGCGATCCAGATCATTGGGGTGCAACCGCATGAGGGTTCGCGCATTCCCGGTATTCGCAAGTGGCCGCAGGCGTATCTGCCGAAGATTTACGACCCGACCCACGTGGATGAGTTGGTGTATGTGAGCCAGGAAGATGCCGAGGCGATGTGCCGCAGGCTGGCATGTGAGGAAGGTATTTTTGCCGGCATCTCTGCCGCAGGCGCCTGCTGGGTGGCTCAAGAGCTTGCTAAGGCCGTGCGTGACGCGACAATTGTCTTTATCGTTTGTGATCGGGGTGACCGCTACCTGTCCACCGGCGTTTTTCCGGCGTGATATCGGCCCCACTTGAAAGAATCAACCATGCACATTGACAAAGAAATCGACACCAGCGGCCTGAATTGCCCGCTGCCTATTCTTCATGCCAAAAGGGCCTTGAGCAGCATGGAAAGCGGTCAAACGCTAAAAGTCATTGCCACCGACGCCGGTTCGCTGCGCGACTTCAAGGCCTTTGCCCGCCAGACTGGCAATGAGTTGCTGGATCAGCAGACCGAGGCAGGCAGCATCTACATCCACATGCTACGCCGCCGCTAATGCCATGACTTAATCATCCGTGTCGGTGTTGCCTCGCCTTGTCGTGCGAGAGCACTGCCTTCGGCTTTGCGCTTAGACACGAATGAGTTGAGAACAGAAGAGGACGGCGCCATCAACGCGCCGAGGGGGTCAGCCCAGCCGGGCCAGTTGCACTTTGAGCTTGGCAATGGTTGCCTCGAAATCTGCCAAACGCTTGCGCTCCTGATCGATCACGGCGGCAGGTGCACGCGCTACAAAGGACTCGTTGGCGAGCTTGCTGCTGGCCTTGCCGACTTCACCTTCCAGGCGCGTCAGTTCCTTGCCCAGGCGGGCCTTTTCAGCTGCCACGTCGATTTCCATGAAGAGGCAGATGCGCGCCTCGCCCACCACGGCCACGGGCGCCGCCTGAGCGGCAGCGGCCCACGCAGCCTCGTCGTCAAACACCCGCACTTCGTTGAGCTTGGCCAGCGCTTGCAAAACTGGGGCGGCTTGGGTCATGAAAGTGGCTTTTGCACTGGAGCTGGCCAATACAAACAGCGGCAGTCGGGTGGCTGGTGACACGTTCATCTCGCCGCGCAGGTTGCGGCAGGCGTCCACCAGGGTTTTTAACTTGGCCACATGGGCCATGGCGGCCTCGTCAATGCGCTCGGGCTGGCTGAGGGGGTAGGCGGCGATCGCCACCGATGCACCGGCACGCCCCGCCAGTGGCGCGACCACTTGCCACAGCTCTTCGGTCACAAACGGGATGACTGGGTGCGCCAGACGCAAAATGGTTTCCAGCGTGCGTATCAGCGTGCGGCGCGTCGCGCGTTGGGCGGCTTCCCCTTGCTCGCGGTTTTGCGCGGCGGCACCTTGCTGGATTTGCACCTTGGCAATTTCCAGGTACCAGTCGCAGAACTCGTTCCAGACAAAGTCGTAAATCGTGCTGGCCACGTTGTCCAGGCGGTAGTCGGCAAAGCCTTGGGCCACATCTGCCTCAGCTTTTTGCAGCAGCGAGACGATCCAGCGGTCAGCCTGGCTGAAGTTCAGGTAAGTGGTCGCTTCACTCCCTCTGCCTGCGGGAGAGGGTTGGGTTGAGGGCTGCGGCGCACATTCTGCTGCCGTGTGCGCGTTCAAACCGCAGTCCTGACCCTCGCAGTTCATCAGCACAAAGCGGCTGGCGTTCCAGAGTTTGTTGCAAAAGTTGCGGTAGCCCTCGCAGCGTTTGGCATCGAAGTTGATGCTGCGCCCCAGCGAGGCCAGCGAGGCAAAGGTAAAACGCAGCGCATCGGCACCAAAGGCGGGGATGCCGTTGGGGAATTCTTTTTCGGTGTTTTTGCGCACCTGCGGCGCGGTTTCGGGTTTGCGCAAACCTTCTGCGCGCTTGTCCAATAGTTCTGGCAGGCCAATGCCATCGATCAGGTCGACCGGGTCGAGCACATTACCTTCACTCTTGCTCATCTTGTGGCCCTGGGCATCGCGCACCAGGCCGTGGATGTAGACGTGCTTAAAGGGCACCTGGCCAGTGAAGTGGGTCGTCATCATGATCATCCGCGCGACCCAGAAAAAGATGATGTCATAGCCAGTGACCAACACGCTGCTGGGGAGGTAGAGGTTGATGTCGTCGAGGCCTGTGGTACTGATGTCAGCGCCTGCTTGAGCATTGGTTGCGCTCAAGTCAGCGCCGGTGCCGACCGGGCTCAGATGCGCTGCGCCAGAGACAGCACCCAGTTCGGCACGGACACCTGCCTGATCTGCTGCATGGGTTTGCGTGCTGGTTTCGGGCCAGCCCATGGTGGAAAACGGTACCAGCGCGCTGGAGTACCAGGTGTCGAGCACGTCTTCATCACGCGTCAGTGGCCCGGTGTAACCGGCTTTCTGCGCTTGAGCCCTCGCATCATCTTCATTTCGAGCGACAAAAACCGTACCGTCTTCGGCATACCAAGCAGGAATCTGATGGCCCCACCAGAGTTGGCGGCTGATGCACCAGTCTTGGATGTTGTTCATCCATTGGTTGTAGGTGTTGACCCAGTTCTCTGGCACAAACTTGACGTCGCCAGACTGCACGGCGTCGATGGCTTTCTGGGTGATGGACTTGCCTGTGGGGTCGGAGTCGCTGGTCTTGGTCATGGCCACAAACCATTGGTCGGTGAGCATCGGCTCGATCACCTGCCCGGTGCGGGCACAGCGGGGCACCATCAGCTTGTGCTTCTTGATCTCGACCATCAACTCTGAAGCCTGCAGGTCTTTGACGATCTTTTTTCTTGCCACAAACCGGTCCAGGCCCTCGTAAGCACTGGGTGCATTGCTATTGATTTTGGCATCCAGCGTTAGCACGCAGATCATCGGCAGCTTGTGGCGCTGGCCGACTGCATAGTCGTTCTGGTCGTGCGCTGGGGTGACTTTGACCACGCCGGTGCCAAAGGCTTTGTCGACATAGTCGTCGGCAATGATCGGAATGTTGCGCCAAGCCGCAGGCGTATCGCCCGACAAGGGCAGGGTGACCTGCTTGCCGATCAGGTGCGCGTAGCGCTCGTCTTCGGGGTGCACCATAGCGGCCACGTCGCCCAGCAGGGTCTCGGGGCGGGTAGTGGCTACTACCAAGCCGGGGGCCAGTTCGCCGTTGACCAGTTGCGGGCCATCCGCAAACGGGTAAAGGATGTGCCACAGGCTGCCGTCTTCTTCTTCTGACTCCACTTCCAGATCGCTCACCGCACTCATCAGCACCGGGTCCCAATTGACCAAGCGCTTGCCACGGTAAATCAGGCCTTGTTCATACAGGCGCACAAAGGTTTCGGTCACCGTCTTGGAGAGCTTGTCGTCCATCGTGAAGTACTCGCGGCTCCAGTCCACGCTGTCACCCATGCGGCGCATTTGGGTGGTGATGGTGTTGCCGCTTTTTTCTTTCCATTCCCAGACTTTAGAGACGAAATTTTTGCGTGCCTCGGCAGGCGTGGGGCCCATGTCGTGGCGGCTGATGCCTGCGGCCTGCAACTGGCGCTCTACGACGATTTGCGTGGCAATGCCAGCGTGGTCGGTGCCCGGAATCCAGGCGGTGTTGAATCCCTTCATGCGGTGGTAGCGGGTCAGGCTGTCCATGATGGTCTGGTTGAACGCGTGGCCCATGTGCAGCGTGCCGGTCACGTTGGGCGGTGGCAGCTGGATGCAGAAGTTGTCGCCCCGGGCAGCCGCCTGAGCGTCAGGCTGGCCGGCGCCACGCGCGCCCGCCACGCCATACCCGCGCTTTTCCCACTCCGGCCCCCAGTGGGCTTCCAGGGCGGCGGGCTCAAAAGATTTGGACAGGCTATTCAAGCCAGGTTGCTGGAGGGCGTCGGTCATGGGAATGGATCAATCAATGACGAGCGGCATCGCACTCCATTTCAAAATCATCCGTGTCGTTGTTGCTTCGCCTTGTCGTGCCTTAGCACTGCCTGCGGCTTCGCGCCTTGACACAAATGGTTTTGAAACGGAATATTGAGCGCCGCTCGATGGTAAAAAAGAGGACTGGCCCGATTTTACCGAGCCCGCCAGTTTGGCCTGCAGCCGCCTCTGTCAGAGCGACATTTGCACGCGTATACGTGCTGGATGCGCCGCCAACTAACTCGGCAGGCTGGAGGTGGCAGGCTTGTCGATGCCCAATTCAGCCAGCTCTGCGTCTGTGAACACCCGCGACCGGGTGTGAAAAGCCTTGCCCTCGGGGCCTTCGAGCGAAAACGTGCCGCCAAAGCCCTCAATCACGTCGATGATCAGTTGTGTGTGTTGCCAGTACACGTATTGGGCTTTGCCAATGTAAAACGGGCAGCCGCCGATGTCGCCCAAGTACACGTCGCCCGCGCCCATGGTGATTTCGCCGGGCAGGTAGCAGTTGGCCGCGCTGTTATCGCAGCAGCCGCCGGACTGGTGGAACATCAGCGCCGGGCCGTGTTTGGTTTTCAGGAAGGCGACGAGTTCAAGTGCGGTCTCTGTGGCGATGACTTTGTTAACCATGAGGTACTCCCAAGGTGTTTGGCACAGGTGCTGAGCTGTTGCCCCTGATCGATAAAAAGAACACGGTAGCGTTAAGCGGCGTGCGTTGGGTCACTGACGAAGCGTGGACTTGGGGTTTTGCCAAATCAAGGAGCAGGCTTGGGGTGCACCCCAAGCCGGGGGACATTCGCGTAATCAGACACCTAACGCGCGCCGCGGGATTAAACCAACTGGTTTCCCAGGTTAGAAGAAACCCAGCTTGTTCTCGTTGTAGCTCACCAGCAGGTTCTTGGTCTGCTGGTAGTTGTCCAGCGCAATCCTGTGGGTTTCGCGGCCAATGCCGGACTCTTTATAGCCGCCAAACGTGGCGTGGGCGGGGTAGGCGTGGTAGCAGTTGGTCCAGACGCGGCCAGCCTTGATGGCGCGGCCCATGCGGTAGGCGACGTTGCCGTTGCGGCTCCAGACACCGGCGCCCAGGCCGTACAGCGTGTCGTTGGCAATTGCCAGCGCTTCGGCTTCGTCCTTGAAGGTGGTTACGGCCAGCACCGGGCCAAAGATTTCTTCCTGGAAGATGCGCATCTTGTTGTGGCCTTTGAACAGCGTGGGCTGCACATAAAAGCCTCCAGCCTCATCACCGGTCAACTGCGCTTGTGCGCCGCCAATCAGCACCTCTGCGCCTTCCTGCCTGCCCAGATCAAGGTAAGACAAGATCTTGGTCATCTGCTCTTTGCTGGCCTGGGCGCCCATCATGGTGGCGGTGTCCAGCGGGTTGCCTTGCACAATGGCTGCCACACGCTTCAAGACGCGCTCCATGAAGGCGTCGTAAATGCTTTCCTGAATCAGCGCGCGGCTTGGGCAGGTGCAAACCTCGCCTTGGTTGAAGGCAAACAGCACCAAGCCTTCCACGGCCTTGTCCAGAAACGCATCGTCCTTGTCCATGATGTCGGCAAAGAACACGTTGGGCGATTTGCCACCAAGTTCCAGCGTGGCTGGAATCAGGTTATTGGCTGCAGCCTGGGCGATGACGCGGCCGGTGGTGGTGGAGCCGGTGAAGGCAATCTTGGCAATGCGCTTGCTCTGCGCCAGTGGCATGCCGGCTTCGCGGCCATAGCCGTTGACGATGTTGAGCACACCTGGGGGCAGGACGTCGGCTATCAGCTCGGCCACCACCAGCATGCTGACCGGGGTCGATTCGGCGGGCTTCAACACCACGCAGTTGCCTGCACCAATGGCAGGCGCGAGTTTCCAGGCGGCCATCAGGATCGGGAAGTTCCACGGAATGATTTGGCCCACAACGCCCAGAGGCTCATGGATGTGGTACGCCATGGTGTTCTCGTCAATCTCGCTGATGCCGCCTTCTTGCGCCCGCAAGCAGCCGGCAAAGTAGCGAAAGTGGTCGACCGCCAGCGGAATGTCGGCGTTGAGCGTTTCGCGGATCGGTTTGCCGTTGTCAACGGTTTCGACATAGGCCAGCAACTCCAGGTTGGCTTCCAGGCGGTCGGCAATTTTCAGCAGGATGTTGGAGCGTGAGGCGGCATCCGTCTTGCCCCAGGCAACGGCTGCGGCATGCGCGGCGTCCAGGGCCAGTTCAATGTCTTCGGCGCCTGAGCGGGCCACCTTGGTATACACCTTGCCGGTGGTCGGGGTGACCACGTCAAAGTACTGGCCCTTGACGGGCGCGACAAACTTGCCGCCGATGAAGTTTTCGTACTGGGTTTTGAAGGCGTGCTTGGCGTCAGCAGTGCCGGGGGCTGCGTAGATCATGTGTGTCCTCTTTATATAACTTGTTTCGATGAACCGATGTCCCTTGCGGGAGAGTTATCTTAAACAGGTTAGTTGCCAAGCACATGCCAATCACAGTGATGACCTCACTAGATTGCGCCAGCGCGCGGACGACGCTGGCTCTGCGCGGTGTTGGCTGCTAGGCCGCCACCGGCAGGCGCATCAGGTAGTCAAACGCGCTTAACGCGCCCTTGGCACCGTCGCCTGCGGCGATGATGATCTGTTTGAACGGCACGGTGGTGGCGTCACCCGCAGCGAACACGCCCGGCAGGGACGTAGCGCCCTTGGCATCCACTACGATTTCGCCGTGTTTGGAGAGTTCCAGCGTGCCCTTGAGCCACTCGGTGTTGGGCACCAGGCCAATCTGCACAAAGACACCGGCCATCTCCAGGTGGTGTTCTTCGCTACTGGCGCGGTCCTTGAAAGTCAGGCCGTTCATCTTCTGGCCGTCGCCGGTGATCTCAGTGGTCTGGGCGTTGACGATGACGGTGGTGTTGGGCAGGCTTTGCAGCTTGGTGACCAGCACCGCGTCGGCGCGCAGTTGGGTGTCAAACTCGATCAGCGTCACATGCTCCACGATACCCGCTAGGTCAATGGCTGCTTCCACGCCGGAGTTGCCGCCACCGATCACACCCACGCGCCTGCCCTTGTACAGCGGACCGTCGCAGTGCGGACAATACGCCACGCCTTTGTTTTTGTACTCCTGCTCGCCGGGTACATTGACATTGCGCCAGCGCGCGCCGGTGCTCAGAATCACGGTTTTGCTCTTCAGCGAGCCGCCGTTGGCCAGCTGCACTTCGATCAAACCGCCTGCCTGCGCAGCTGGGATGAGTTTGTCAGCGCGTTGCGAGTTCATGATGTTGACGTTGTAGGCCTTTACATGCGCTTGCATTGCGGCGGCAAATTTTGGACCCGTGGTCTCGGTCACCGAGATGAAGTTCTCGATGCCCATGGTGTCATTCACCTGTCCGCCAAAGCGCTCGGCGGCGATGCCTGTGCGAATGCCTTTGCGGGCGGCGTACACAGCGGCGGCGGCGCCAGCGGGGCCACCGCCGACGATCAATACGTCATAGGGTGCTTGCGCGTTGAGCTTGGCCGCATCACGTGCCGCAGAACCAGTGTCGAGCTTGGCCAGAATTTCTTCGACGCTGATGCGCCCGGAATTAAACAGTTCGCCATTCAAAAAAACCGACGGCACCGCCATGACTTGGCGCTGGGTAACTTCATCCTGAAACAGCGCGCCGTCAATCACCGTGACCTTAATCTTCGGGTTGTTGATCGCCATCAGGCTCAAGCCCTGTACCACGTCGGGGCAGCTATGGCATGACAGCGACATGTAGACCTCGAAATTGAAGTCGCCATCCAGCGACTTAATTTGTTCAATCACCTCGGGTTCGACCTTGGGCGGGTGGCCGCCGGTCCACAACAGGGCCAGCACCAGTGAGGTGAACTCATGGCCCAGCGCAATAGCGGCAAAACGCAGGCTGGTGGCAGTGCCAGTGCGGTGCAGCGAAAAAGAGGGCTTGCGATCGTTGTCGCCGTCCAGACGCAGACTGATCTTGTCAGACATGCCGTCGACTTGTTGCAGCAGCTGTTTGAGCTGGTTGGAGCTGTCTGAGTCGCTCAGGCTGGCGATGATTTCAAACGGAAGGATAACGCGCTGCAGGTAGGCAGCGAGTTGGGTTTGCAGGTCTTGGTCGAGCATAGTGAATTCCCTGTACTATAAGTTAGATAGCTACTCACGCCCTAAGGGTAAGGGCTGGAAGCCAATTTCTTGTATAAAAAAAGCCGGACACCCAAGGGCCTGTGCTGCCTTGGTTTGGTCCGGCCAGTGGCGCACCCGCGTGCGCCATTGCAGCGGTGGCTTGACTTAGATCTTGCCGACCAGGTCCAGAGACGGCTTCAGGGTGGCGTCGCCTTCTTTCCACTTGGCGGGACACACTTCACCCGGGTGGCTGTAGGTGTACTGGGCGGCCTTAACCTTGCGCAGCAGTTCATGGGCGTCGCGGCCAATGCCGTTGTCATGGATTTCGCAAAGTTTGATCTCACCTTCGGGGTTGATCACAAACGTGCCGCGCAGTGCCAAGCCAGCTTCCTCAATCATCACTTCAAAGTTACGGGTGAGGCGGCCGGTGGGGTCACCGATCAGCGGGTATTGCACCTTCTTGATGGCTGGCGATGTGTCAGCCCAGGCCTTGTGCGAGAAGTGGGTGTCGGTGGACACGCCATAGATTTCCACACCGAGTTTGGAGAACTCAGGATAGGCATCAGCCAGATCTTCAAGTTCGGTTGGGCACACAAAGGTGAAGTCGGCTGGGTAAAACACCAGCACCGACCACTTGCCCATGAGGCTTTGTTCGGTGACATCAAAAAACTTGCCGGCTTGGTAAGCAGTGGCTTTAAAAGGCTGGACTTGGGTATTGATCAAGGACATGTAGAACTCCTGAGTGAATGAAAGGGTGAAAAATGAATCAGCGGGTCAATGAACATGTCGGCGATCTTCGCAAACCGCCGATAGGCCAAATCATAGCGGGCTCCTATCGTTTTCATGATGCATTATTTATAAGCTATTGATAGCCTTTCTTTATCACCGCTGTCACGATAATGCCGCAGCAAGCCATTTGCCGTCCGCTATCGACTCTATGCCGACGCGATAGCGACCGGATCTCAACCTTATCACAGCCTTACCAGACGGAGGTGTCATGCTGTTTTTACTCTCACCTGCCAAATCACTTGACTACGACACCCCGGTGGGTGACGTGCCGCATACGCAACCGCAGTTTGTGCCGCAATCAGCCGAACTTATTGAGATTCTTCGGCAAAAATCCCCGCAAGACATTGCCCGGCTGATGCACCTCAGCGACACCTTAAGCGGTCTGAATGTGGCGCGCTACCAGGCCTGGTCGCCCAAATCCACCGCCAAAAACGCCAAACAGGCGGTGCTGGCTTTCAACGGTGACGTGTACGCAGGGCTGGACGCCAAAACGCTGCGCCCCGAGGCGCTGGCTTGGGCGCAAAACCATGTGTGCATCCTGAGCGGTCTCTACGGCGTGCTGCGCCCGCTGGACTACATGCAGCCCTACCGGCTGGAGATGGGCACCCAGCTGGCCAATCCGCATGGCAAAAACCTGTATGAGTTTTGGGGCACGCAGATTGCCGAGCACCTCAATACCCGCCTGAAGAAGGACGTGGCACCGGTCATCGTTAATCTGGCCTCGGTCGAGTATTTCAAGGCGGTGGACCGCACGGCTCTGAAGGCACGCGTGGTGGCGTGTGTGTTTGAGGAATTCAAGGCTGGCAAATACAAGATTGTGAGCTTTTACGCCAAGCGCGCACGTGGGCTGATGGCGCGTTTTGCCGCCACCCACGCACTCACCCGCCCAGAGCAGCTCAAGGCGTTTGACCTGGATGGCTACACCTTTGACGCTGGTGCCTCGGAGCCTGACAGGCTGGTGTTTCGCCGTGGCGGCTGAGACCGATCTTATATATAAAATCGTGCTCTAGCCCTTATAGAACAAGCGCTGACCGCTACAAAAAACAAAGTAAATATGAGCATCATTCGTTCTTCCCCGCTGGGCCAAACCACCCCCTACGCTGACCAGTACGACGCCACTCTGCTGTACCCAATAGCCCGCGCTCCGCAGCGAGACGCCTTGGGCTTGAGCGCTCGCTTGCCGTTTCTCGGTGCCGATCTGTGGACGGCGTTCGAGCTGAGCTGGCTCAATGCACGCGGCAAGCCGCAGGTGGCGCTGGCACACATCACCGTGCCGTGCGAGTCGGCCAACATGATTGAGAGCAAATCGCTCAAACTCTACCTGGGCAGTTTCAGCAACAGCCGTTTTGCCGATGCGGCCGAGGTGTTGACGCACTTGCGCACTGATTTGAACGAGGCCGCCTGGCGCGGTGCGGTGGTGCAAAGCAGCGTCGGCGTGAAGCTGATTGCCGCCGAACAGTTTGACCGTGAGCCGCTGTATGAACTTGATGGCCTGAGTCTGGACCGGCTGGATCTGGACTGCGACGCCTACACCCCCGCAGCGCAATTGCTCAGTTCCCAGACCGATGAAGCCCCGGTGAGCGAGGTGCTGACCAGCAACCTGCTCAAAAGCAACTGTCCGGTCACCGGGCAGCCGGATTGGGCCAGTGTGCAGATCAATTACTTTGGCCCGCAGATTGACCAAGCCGGTCTGCTGCGCTACATCGTCAGCTTTCGCAACCACAACGGGTTTCACGAGGACTGTGTAGAGCGCATGTTCATGGACATCCAGACGCGTTGCCAGACACACAAGCTCAGTGTTTATGCGCGCTACACGCGCCGTGGCGGGCTGGACATCAACCCGTTTCGCACCAGTTTCCCGCAAGCGCTACCGGCCAATGTGCGCACCGGGCGGCAGTGACCACCAGCCTGGAATGACCTCATCACAGCCGTCTTTCAGCTTTTGACGACCGGTTAGTGCTAACTAAATTGATAGCTTCCTGCGCTTTGTAGATAAGGGATAAACGGCATTTTGATGCTCAAGTTCGTAGCGTGGGCAGCGCCGTGCCTTTGGGAACAAATGCCAGCGCCACGCCGTTGTTGCAGTAACGAAGCCCAGTTGGCTGGGGGCCGTCTTTGAACACATGACCTTGGTGGCCACCGCAGCGCACGCAGTGGTACTCGGTGCGCGGGTAAATCATTTTGAAGTCGGTGCTGGTGCCCAAGGCGCCGGCCAAAGGCTGCCAGAAACTGGGCCAGCCGGTGCCGCTTTCGTACTTGTGGGCGGCGTCAAACAGCGGCTGGTTGCAGGCGGCGCAGACAAAGGTGCCGGGGCGCTTTTCTGCGTTGAGTGCGCTGCTGCCTGCGCGCTCGGTGCCGTGGTCAAACAGCACGTCGTAGGCGCTAGCGGAAATCAGCTTGCGCCACTGCGCCTCCGACTTGGTCACAGCAAATGCCGCGGCCGCTGAGGCTCGCTCTGCCAGCGCTGCGACGCCGAGCCAGCCAGCCAGACTTTTCAAAAGGGTTCGTTTTTTCATCATGGTCGTGTCCTTGGTGATGGACCCGATAGGTCGACCGGGTGAGCAAAATCTTACAGGGCTAACGCCTCCAACGTGGCGTAGACCAAACAAATCCCCAATCGCTGAGTACTCTTTAAAACAGAGCTGCCAGCCCTTTATCTAAAAGGGCTAGGGGCCGATATGCGCTGAAAGTTTCAGCAAGTCTGCGGCGGGTACGGGGCGGCCAAAGTAGTAGCCCTGAAAGGCGTCGCAGTCCATCGCGGTGAGCAGTTGGCACTGCTCGGCGGTTTCTACGCCTTCGGCAATCACCGTCATGCCCAAGCTGTGGCCCAGTGCCACCACGGTGCGGGCAATCACCGCGTCGTTGGGGTCGGTCAGCAAATTTCGCACAAAAGACTGGTCGATTTTGAGTTGTGCCAGTGGCAATTGCTTCAGGTATGACAGGGACGAGTAACCGGTGCCAAAGTCATCCAGCGAAAAGCTCACCCCCAGCGCCTTGATCGCGTTCATTTTGGCCACGATGGAGGCCATGTTTTTCACCAGCATGCTCTCGGTGAGCTCCAGCTTGAGGCGTCGCGGGTCGGCACCGGTGGTTTTCAGCACAACGGCCACATGGGCGACGAACTGCTCGTGCGCAAACTGGCGCGCACTCACATTCACCGCCACCGTCCAGTGCTTGGTGTCAGGCTGGCTTGCCCAGCGCGCCAGCTGCTGGCAAGCTGACTCCAGTACAAACTGGCCCAGCGGCAGGATCAGGCCGTTTTCTTCGGCCAGCGGGATGAATCTGGACGGCGGCACCTGGCCGTGCTTGGCGCTGACCCAGCGCGCCAGCGCTTCCACGCCAATGATCTGGCCTTGCTTGTTGACCTGCACCTGGTAGTGCAACACAAACTCTTGCTGCTCCAGGCCCAGGCGCATGTCCTGCTCAAACGCTGCGCGTGCCAGCGCTTGCGCCTGCATGCTGGGGTCAAAAAACCGGATGGTGTTGCGGCCCGCTGCTTTCGCCTGGTACATGGCTGCATCGGCTTTTTTGATGACATCGCTATGGCTGGACGCACCTTCCTGAAACACCGAAATGCCAATGCTCGGGGTGCTGGCGTAGTGGGTGCCAAACAAGGTGTAGGGCTCGCTCAGGCGCTGCGCCATTTTTTTAGCCACAATTTCGGCGTAACGGGCGGCCTCCAGTGTCGTCACCGCAAAGGTTTCCAGCAGCACCATGAACTCATCACCACCGACGCGCGCGACGCTGTCGTTTTTGCGCACACACAGCAGCAGCCGCTCGGCCACTTGCATCAGCAGCGCGTCGCCCACCTCATGCCCCATCAAATCGTTGATGCCTTTGAAATGGTCCAGGTCGAGCAGGATCAGCGCGCCAAAGCACTGCTTGCGCCCCGAATTCAGCAGCGCCTGCTGGAGCCGGTCCGTCAGCAGGCGGCGATTGGGCAGGTTGGTCAGGGCATCGTAAAACGCCAGTTGATGGATGAGTTTTTCGTCTTCCTGTCGCTGGGACAAGTCATGCGCCACCACATACACGGCTGGCTCGCCGTCGTACTGGATCGACATGCTCTGGATCTCGACCAAGGCGATAGTGCCGTCCAAGCGCATCAATTTTTCTTCACGCAGTTGCAAGCTGCTGCCCTGCTCCATGGCCATCAGGGCGCGCTCCAGCGCCACTTGTCGGTCATCCAGGTGCAAAAAGTCACCGATGTGCTTGCCCACAATCTCGCTGGCCGTGCGCCCGTGCAGCAAAGCCACCGCCGCCGGGTTGACGTAAAGCAGTTTGCCGTTGCGGTGCACTGCCACTGCCTGCGGCGCCCATTCCACCAGGGTGCGGTAGCGCGACTCACTTTCACGCAGCGCCGCCTGCTGGCTGGCCAGCAGCTCAAGCAGGTGCGCGTCGCCTTCGACTGCCGGGCGGCGTGTTGGTTCTGTCGGCTGGGGCGCTGTGGTCATTGGGTGAGTCAAAGGTGCAAAGGCATTGATCTTATGCGAGTGGCCTGCGCCATGGGGCAGGCAGGTAGTGGGCGCTGTGTCAATCAAACAGACCGGGCTCTGACGCTATGCAAGATGTAGCTTCTGGCGCTTTATTTATATGCTCTAGAGGCACTTTTGATGCGTTATTTTCGTGTTCACTCAAGCGTTGCAGCGAGGCCACCCGCACCCCCAGCAGACGCAGGCGTTGGGTCAGCGGCACGCGCTTGAGGCACTGGCCAGCCACCTGGCGAATAGTTTTTGCATCGCTCACGTAGCTGTCTTGCGTCTGGTCGCGGGTGACACTTTTGAAGTCGTCAAAGCGCAGTTTGATGCCGATGGTTTTGCCCACATAACCCTTGCGGCGTAAATCATCCGCCACCTGCTCGGCGAGCCGGGTGAAGATGGCGCCAAGCTCGGCCTTGTCCTTGACGGGATGCAAGTCGCGCTCAAAGGTGGTTTCGCGGCTGATCGAGACCGGCTCGCTCTCGGTGACGACGGGGCGCTGGTCCTGGCCGTGGGCGGCATCAAACAGCCAGGCGCCAGTTTTCTGGCCAAAGTGGTCAATCAGCCAGTCCAGCTCTTTTTGCGCCAGCTCACCAATGATTTTGATGCCCAGGCGCTGCAGCTTTTCGTCGGCCTTGGGGCCAATGCCGTTGATCTTGCGACACGCCAGCGGCCAGATTTTGCTTTGCAAATCTGCGTCGAACACGATGGCGATGCCGTTGGGCTTGTTGAATTCGCTGGCCATTTTGGCCAGCAGCTTGTTGGGCGCCACACCCACCGAACAGGTCAGGCCGGTTTCTAGGAGAATCGTTTTCTGGATCAGCCGGGCCAGCACCCGGCCGCCCTCGCGCTGGCCGCCGGGTACCTCGGTAAAGTCGATGAAAACCTCGTCTACACCCCGGTCCTCCATGACCGGCGCTATATCCAAAATGATGTCTTTGAACGCGCGTGAGTAGCGCCGGATCTCGGCAAAGTCCACCGGCAGCAGGATCGCCTCGGGGCAGAGCTTGGCGGCCTTCATCAGCCCCATGGCCGATCCCACGCCCGATTGGCGCGCCGCGTAGGTGGCTGTGGTGATCACGCCACGCCCGGTGTAGTCCGCCAGCCGGGGAAAATCGGCGATTGGAATGCGCTTCAAGGGTATATCGGCATGGGCTTGCAGCAAGGCGTTGTCCTCTGAGCGTTTTCCACCCCCAATCACCACCGGCAGTCCCTTGAGCTGGGGGTAGCGCAGCAGCTCCACCGAGGCGAAAAACGCATCCATGTCCAGGTGCGCCACGCGCCGGGGCAGACATTTCGGTGGTGTCAAAGGGGTGTGCAAGCTCATCACCGGTGAGGATACCGCGCTGCAGCACCCGTCTGGCGCACTCGCCAGCGTGGCTACAAACAACTCTAGTGCGCTAAATCAGTGTTTTTAAATGCCTTAACGGTTAAGCTTAATAAGATTTATAAATCGTCAATAGGTATTTCCATGGATAAACATTTCCTGACGTCGTTGTTTTCTCCTGACTCCATTGCCGTGTTTGCAGGTAAAGCCGACGAGCCTGAGTCGCAAACGCCGCAGGCGCGCGCGCTGCACCGGGCCATCACGGCCCAGCAATACAGCGGCAAACTGGTTTTTCTGGACACCCATGCCAGTGGCACCCTGGCAGACTTGGCCAATACCCAGGCCGATCTGGCCATCATCGCCTTGCCGCCCAGCGAGGTGCCTGCCGCTCTGGAGCTGGCCGGTCGCATCAAATGCCGCTCGGCATTGGTGATCTCCAGCGGTATTGACGCGGCGATGGCAGCAGAGCTGCACAAGCAGGCCTCGCGTGACGATATTTATCTCTTGGGCCCCAACTGCCTGGGTTTCCAGCGGCCGCATTTGATGCTGAACGCCAGCGTGGCCGGACCCCTGTCGGCGCCGGGGCCGCTGGCACTGGTGTCGCAGTCTGGCGCGCTGACCTCGTCGATTCTGGACTGGGCGCGCAAAAACGCGGTGGGTTTCTCCGCCGTGGTGTCACTCGGCCCGAATACAGCGGTGGATATGGCGCAGGTGCTGGACTTTTTGGCGTCCGACGCCAAAACCCACAGCATCGTGGTTTACATGGAAGGCATCACCAACGCCCGGCGCTTCATGAGCGCGCTGCGCGCTGCGGCCAGCGCCAAGCCGGTGGTGGTGCTCAAGGCAGGGCGCAAACAGGCGGGCAACCGCGCCGCGCTGACCCACTCGGGCACCATTGTGGGCACCGACGAAGTGTTTGATGCCGCTTTGCGCCGCGCTGGTGCAGTGCGGGTGCGCTCGTTTGTTCAGTTGTTCTCTGCGGCAAAATGTTTGGCTTCGCGCTACAAACCGGTGGGCAAGCGTCTGGCCGTCGTCACCAACGGCGGTGGACCCGGTGTGCTGGCCGCCGACTGGGTGAGCGAAATCCGTTTGCAACTTGGCCGCCTGAAACCCGAAGAAGCCGCGGCGCTCAAGCCGATGATGCCGCCCATGGCCACTTTCAGCGACCTGATTGACGTGTCGGAAGACGCCGGGCCAGAGCATTACCGTGCTGCCATTGAAGCGGCCTGCCATGCTTCGCAGATTGATGGCATTTTGGTCATTTACTCACCCAAGGTGGATATCGACGGTGACGCCATTGCCGCCGCGATTGCCGGCTTCAGCCGCCAGCTCAGCAAGCCCCTGCTGACCTGTTGGATGGGTGATGCCACAGTGGGCGATGCACGCCAGATTCTGAACGACGCCAACATCCCGACCTTTCGCACGCCCGAGTCTGCGGTGGGAGCCTTCGGCAACATCGCGTCCTTTTACCAAAACCAGCAACTGCTGCAGCAAACACCGCCGCCCTTGAGCGACCTTGCTAGCCCCGATGTGGAAGGGGCGCGCCTGCTAATCGAGAGCGTGTTGGCCGAGCGCCGCAAGGTGTTGACCGAGATGGAATCCAAGGCGCTGCTGGCGGCCTTCCATATTCCGGTGACTAAAACCATTTTGGCCCGTACCCCCAATGAGGCGATGATGATTGCCACGCAACTGGGCTTCCCGGTGGCGTTGAAGATTGATTCGCCCGACATCAGCCACAAGTCAGACGTGCAGGGCGTGGCCCTGAACGTGATGAATGCGGTGGGTGTGCGCGACGTCTTTTTGGAGATGATTCAAACCGTTACGCGGCTGAAGCCTGATGCCAAGATCAACGGCGTCACGGTGCAAAACATGTCCAACAAGCAACGTGGCCGCGAGGTCTGCGTTGGGCTGGTGACCGACGAACCCTTTGGTCCGGTGATCGCTTTTGGCGCTGGCGGCACCATGATTGAGCTGATCGACGACCGCGCTATGGAGCTACCACCGCTGAACCAGTTTCTGGCGCGTCGGCTCATTGAGCGCTCGCGCGTGGCCGAAACCTTGGGTTCGTGGCGTGGCGCCCGGGCCGCCAATGTGAGTGCGCTAGAGCAAATTCTGCTGCGCGTGTCTGAAATGGCCTGCGAGTTGCCCCAACTGCGCGAGATGGACATCAACCCCATCATCGTCGACGAGAATGGCGCGCTGGCGGTGGATGCTCGCATCGTCATTGACAACGCTGCACCCTCGGTGCGGCATTACAACCACCTGTCCATCCTGCCGTATCCGTCGCATCACGAGCAGGTGTGCCCAATGGCCGGTGGCGGCGAGTACGTGGTGCGCCCGATCCACCCCAACGACTCTCTGATGTTGCAGACCTTCGTGCGCGGCCTCTCGCCCGAGAGCCGCTATTTCAGGTTTGTGTCGAGCATGCAGGAGCTGCCCGCCAACATGCTGTCACGCTTCACCCTGATCGACTACGACCGCGAGATGGCGCTGGTGGCGGTGCACGCATCCACAAGCCTGGACGCGAACGGCCAGTCGCAGCAAACCACCCGCATCGTCGGTGTGTCGCGCTACATCACCAACCCGGACCGCAGCAGCTGCGAGTTTTCACTGGTGGTGGCCGATGACTTCAAGGGCCAGGGTCTGGGTTCCAGGTTGATGCTCTCGATCATGGACTTTGCGCGTGAAAAGGGCTTGGCCGAGATTGAAGGGCTGGTGCTGGCCAACAATGCCAACATGCTCAAACTGATGCGCGGTTTGGGGTTCAAGATCAAGTCGTTTGCGGAAGACCCAGATTTCAAACTGGTGACGCATCAGTTGCAGTCTTCCTGATTTTTCTGGCTTTTGTGGGCCGGGTTTCGCCCCGGCGGGCGAGCTACTTTCTTTTGCTTCGCCAAAAGAAAGTAGCCAAAGAAAAGGCGAGCCGACGTCAGGGCCGCTGCGCGGTGCCTTGCGCTGCTCGCAGACTGCGGGGTTCGGCTCAAACTCGCTTCGCTCAGACAATCGCCGACCCTTTTCCGCAGTCTGCTGCGCTGCTCAGCCCTGACTCAACGGCGGGGGGCGAAGAAGTCAGCAAAAGGACGCTTCGCTGCTTTTGCTCTCACACCGGGAACGTGCCGGGCAGCAGAATGCCTTTGTCCACGTTTTCAATGTTGGTGTGCCCACAAAACGCCATGGTCAGGTCGAGTTCTTTGTGGATGATTTCCAGCGCTTTGGTCACGCCTTCTTCGCCCATGGCACCCAGACCGTACAAAAAAGCGCGGCCAATGTAGGTGCCTCGGGCGCCCAGGGCGCGTGCTTTGAGCACGTCTTGGCCGCTGCGAATGCCGCCGTCCATGTGCACCTCAATGTCTTTACCTACAGCATCGACGATGGCGGGCAGGGCGCTGATGGAGCTGGGCGCGCCGTCGAGCTGGCGGCCGCCGTGGTTGCTGACAATCATCGCGTCAGCGCCGGAGTTGACCGCCAGGCGTGCGTCTTCTGCGTCCTGGATGCCTTTGATGATGAGCTTGCCGCCCCAACGCTTTTTGATCCACTCCACGTCGTTCCAGCTCAGGGCCGGGTCAAACTGCTTGGCGGTCCACTCGCTCAAACTGCCCATGTTTTCCACGCCCTTGACGTGGCCGACGATGTTGCCAAAACCGTGGCGTTTGGTGCCGAGCATGCCCAAGCCCCAGCGCACCTTGGTCATCATATTGATGATGTTGGGCACGGTCAGCTTGGGCGGCGCTGACAGGCCGTTTTTGAGGTCTTTGTGGCGCTGGCCGAGGATTTGCAGGTCCAGCGTGATCATCAGCGCTGAGCAGTGTGCGGCTTTGGCGCGGTCAATCAGGCGCTCAATGTAGTCGCGGTCACGCATCACATAGAGCTGAAACCAGAACGGGTGCCCGCCAGTTTCGTTCGCCACGTCTTCGATCGAGCAGATACTCATGGTCGACAGCGTGAATGGAACGCCAAACTTCTTCGCGGCGTTGGCGGCCTTGATTTCACCGTCAGCGCACTGCATGCCGGTCAGGCCGGTAGGCGCAATCGCCACCGGCATGGCGACTTTTTGGCCGATCATGGTGCTGGCGGTGCTGCGGTTTTCCATGTTGATGGCCACGCGCTGGCGCAGCTTGATCGCCTGAAAATCAGCCGAGTTGGCACGATAGGTGCTTTCAGTCCAGCTGCCGGAATCGGCATAGTCGTAAAACATGCGTGGCACACGCTTTCTGGCCAAAATACGCAGGTCTTCAATGTTGGTGATCACTGGCATAAACAATGGCTCCTTAGAAGGCTCTGCATGTTACGGGCGCACCGGTTTGTTTGTTTTGAAAAGTGACCATGGCCGCATGAAATTAATTTTGGGCGCTTTGGGCGCTCTGTGTATGAAAGTCAATAAATGCAAAAAACAGATGTGTTGATCGTTGGCGCCGGTATGGCGGGGGCCTCGGCGGCTTATTTTTTGGCACCGCACAGCCAAGTGACACTGCTGGAATGGGAATCACAGCCCGGCTACCACGCCACCGGGCGCTCGGCAGCGCTGTATTCGGAAACCTATGGCAATGCCACGGTACGCGCCATCACCACCGCCGCCAAGGCGTTTTACTTTCATCCGCCTGAGGGTTTTTCGCCGTATCCGCTGGTCACACCGCGCGGCTCGCTGATTGTGGGAACACTGCAGGATCATGGTGCCTTGCAAGACTTGTTGCACACCATGCAGGCGCTGGTGCCGAATGTGCAGTGGTGGTCCCAAGAGCAGATCCTGCAGCGGGTGCCGGTGCTGCTCCCCGAGTTTGCGGCATGCGGCATCTTTGAGCCCGACGCGATGGACATGGATGTGCACGGTATTCACCAGGGTTTTTTACGTGGTGCCAAAGCCGCCGGGGCCAAACTGGTGTGTGATGCCCAGGCGCAGTCTGTCACCCGTGAAGCGGGCGGCTGGCGTGTCGACACCCCGGCGGGCAGCTTTTGGGCGCCGGTGTTGGTCAATGCGTCTGGTGCCTGGTGCGACGAGATTGCCAAGCTGGCAGGTGTGGCCCCGGTCGGGCTGCAGCCCAAGCGGCGCACCGCTTTCACCTGTGATGCCCCCGGTTTTGATATTGCGCTGTGGCCGATGGTGATTGACGCGCAGGAGAGTTTCTATTTCAAGCCCGATGCCGGCGTGCTGCTGGTGTCCCCTGCCAACGAAGACCCGGTCGACGCGCAGGACGTGCAGCCGGAAGAACTTGACGTGGCGATTGCCGTGGATCGGCTCGAAACCGTGACCAAGCTGCAGATCCGCAAAATCAAGCGCCAATGGGCCGGGCTGCGCTCGTTTGTGGCAGACAAAACCCCGGTGGTGGGTTTTGCAACAGATGCGCCGGGCTTTTTCTGGCTGGCGGGCCAAGGCGGCTACGGCATCCAGACCGCGCCTGCCATGGGTGAACTGGCGGCAGCGTTGGTGCGGGGCTTGCCCGTGCCAGACGGGCTGGCAGCGCTAGGTGTGCAGGCGCAGCATGTGTCGCCGGCGCGTCCGGGTTTGGGTGCAAGCGATTGAGGTTTTTAAGGAAAATAGGCCTCTAGCCCTTTAGGAATAAGGGCAGGTAGCTATTAAGTTTGAATTTCTGCCGTCACCGAAATACTGGCACTGATTTTCAGCATCATCACGTTCGGTGATGCTTGGATGCAATCCCATCGCATAGCTTCTCAAGTTCGACACTGTTTTTCCGAATTCCTGGTTTTCCCGCCCTGGCTTACCAATGAATTCAACCACTTACGTTGATTTTCTGGTTGAAAGCAAAAAGTGCATGTAGTGGCACGTTTCATTTGGTGGGTAGTTTTCGTTTTTTCTGACTTGCGCTACACTCAGCGCCATGTTCATCAAAGTCACCCAGTCTGGCGGTCGCCGCTACGCCCAGTTGGTGGAGTCCTTTCGCAATGATGAAGGCAAACCCCGCCAGCGCACCGTCTGCACCCTGGGTCGTCTGGAGTCCGGCGGCGACGTTGACACCCTGATTGCCTCCTTGCAACGCGCCCGAGGTATTGCCCCTGCTGCGTCTGCACTTGATGACCTGCGCTTTACTGACAGTCGCCATGCTGGTGACATCTGGGCCTTGTCTGAACTCTGGCGAACCTTGGGCTTTGATGATTTGGCGACTTCTTG